>NZ_WBWA01000094.1 GCF_008932295.1 Brucella tritici
AGGTTCCGCGCTTTCCGCAAGGATCCGCGCCTTCTCCTCGTCAGTCCAATTCCGCCGCTGCCGCCGGCCGGTAATCACCTCGATCCGACGATACTTTCCCTCATGCCTGGCTTCATCCATGTCTTCATCCATGACTTCAAGCATGGCATCAGCGCGTTCTCCAACCATTCCATTCCGCTCCTATCGATGAAGGAGCTTATCTCGCGGCCTCATTCACAAAAGAAAAGGTGGGTTGTTCGTCGCGCTCACTGATGATCCAGCCTTTCTGAAGGCGATGATCACCGCCTTGCAGGCGGAGAATGCGAAGATGTTGGCGGCGTTGAAGGCGCATGACCACCTCATTCAGGGCTTGAGGCTACGCATTGCCCGGCTGAAGAAACAGGTCTTCGGCAAGTCTTCTGAAAAGATCGAGCGGGAAATCGCGCAACTGGAACTGGCGCTGGAGGATCTGTTGATTGCCAGTGCCGAACACGAGACTGTGGTGAGCGTCCGGTGAGTGGATTTTGCTGATGGAGGCTTTTGGGCGATGTTCTGGCATTAGAACCAGCATTAGTGCTGGCATTAATATCAGAACTTAGAGGTTGGCATGGCTCGCATGGAGATTATAT
>NZ_WBWA01000095.1 GCF_008932295.1 Brucella tritici
ACGCGGCATTGCTGTGGATCATGCGACCTTGAACCGATGGGTTGTCCGGTACTCACCGCTGATCGCTGCCCAGGCGCAATCGCGCAAGCGACCCACGGCCCGTTCCTGGCGTGTTGACGAGACCTATATCAAGGTTCGTGGTCAATGGACCTATCTGTACCGAGCCGTTGACCGAGATGGCCAAACACTGGATTTCATGCTCTCCGAACGCCGGAATCTGGCTGCAGCACGGCGTTTCTTCAAGAAAGCCATCGCAGCCAACGGTGTTCCAGACAAAATTGTCATTGATAAAAGCGGAGCCAATCTGGCCGGAGCACAAGCTGTAAACACAATCCTGAAAATCACCGGTCACAGCAAAATGATTGAAATCCTGCAGGTTAAATATCTCAACAACATCCTTGAGCAGGATCACCGGTTTATCAAGCGAATTACCAAACCGATGATGGGCTTTAAGGCGTTTCATTCAGCCGCAGCGACAATCGCGGGCATAGAAGTGGCACATATGATCCGCAAGAACCAATTTGCCAATGACAACCGCTCGCCATTCGAGGTCTTTGCGGAGCTCGCAGCATAATTGCGTCTGAAGATC
>NZ_WBWA01000096.1 GCF_008932295.1 Brucella tritici
TGATGATCCTTCTCCATCTTATTAGAACATAGATCGCAGGCCAGTCAGCCTGACGATCGCTTGCAGGCGTGCCGCCTTCGTTTCTCTTTCTTCATTGTTGATTGCTCACGGGCCGTACCGCAGCTGATGCTGCTGGCCCTGCGCAGGCGCGGCCCATCAGGGCCGACGGCCGGTCGGCCTTGCGAAGCTTAGCTTCGAGGCGGACCTCTGGATCGCGTAGCAGCGTTTGCGTCGGTATCTGGGCTTGTAGCTCAGTTGGTTAGAGCACACGCTTGATAAGCGTGGGGTCGGAGGTTCAAGTCCTCCCAGGCCCACCATGTTACATGATAAGGGGCCGTAGCTCAGCTGGGAGAGCACCTGCTTTGCAAGCAGGGGGTCGTCGGTTCGATCCCGTCCGGCTCCACCATCATTCCTTGAGAATGGGCGTGTTTTGGTGTTGAGACGGATATTGGCAGTCAACAAGAGAAAGAACCAAGTTTGCGGACTTTACGAAGTCTGCCTGTTCTGTATGAAATCGTGAAGAGAAGATGTAATCGGATCAGCTTTATAGCTGATGTCGCAATGGTTTGCTCAAACCT
>NZ_WBWA01000097.1 GCF_008932295.1 Brucella tritici
CCGCATGAGCAACGATCTGTGGCGGAAAACGGTGACGCTTGAAGATGATATCTGATGTCTGCATCGCCAAAATTTACGCCCAAACCGTCAGGCAGGCAACTGCAGCCCAGTTAACGTGACAACACCCCGCGAATTGTTCGCCGGCGTATACGGCATCATGTTCATCGGCGGATTTTTGTATCTCGCTTCCGCTGCTTTTGCCGTGTTTCGCCTAGTCAGAGCCATCCGCAAACCACGGACATGATACTCCAAGTCTGTATAGCTGCTCGTTAATCTGCCGTCGTGGAAACTACCTGAACGGCTTGGAAAACTCATTATATGAAGACGGTAGACATCAGACATCCCGAACCGCTTACCGGCAACGGCACCAACTTGTCCGAAGCGCACTGATTGACTGGCGTAAAACGCATGTCAGCGTTTCTGTGCTTGATTTGGCGCTATCGCATAACGTTACAGATACTACAGCACAAGCATGAAGCTTTCGTCAGGTCAGTTCACCGGGTGTTGTCACGTTAACTGGGCTGCAGTTGCCTGCCTGACGGTTTGGGCGTAAATTTTGGCGATGCAGACATCAG
>NZ_WBWA01000098.1 GCF_008932295.1 Brucella tritici
TGATGATCCTTCTCCATCTTATTAGAACATAGATCGCAGGCCAGTCAGCCTGACGATCGCTTGCAGGCGTGCCGCCTTCGTTTCTCTTTCTTCATTGTTGATTGCTCACGGGCCGTACCGCAGCTGACGCTGCTGGCCCTGCGCAGGCGCGGCCCATTGGGGCCGACGGACTAGCGTCCTGTATTAGCGCTGACTGAGAGATGTTGGCGAAGATATAAGGGCTTGTAGCTCAGTTGGTTAGAGCACACGCTTGATAAGCGTGGGGTCGGAGGTTCAAGTCCTCCCAGGCCCACCAGATATGTGATAAGGGGCCGTAGCTCAGCTGGGAGAGCACCTGCTTTGCAAGCAGGGGGTCGTCGGTTCGATCCCGTCCGGCTCCACCATCACTTTTTTGGTGTAGAGACGGATGTTTGCAGTCAACAAGAGAAAGAACCAAGTTTGCGGACTTTACGAAGTCTGCCTGTTCTGTATGAAATCGTGAAGAGAAGATGTAATCGGATCAGCTTTATAGCTGATGTCGCAATGG
>NZ_WBWA01000010.1 GCF_008932295.1 Brucella tritici
GCAGACCACCGTGAATTACGACAGGCCGCAACATCCATGTGGCGCGAAATCGCTTACCTAAAAGCCGCTTAATACCTGCCTTGAATATCCAATCATGTCTCGCAGTTGGTTAAGGTTACTGCACCATGGCAAGCTCTGTCAGGAAATAGAGCATTGCGAAAATAAAACCGAAGGCGAAGACAGGCGCGGCCGCATTATCCCGCGCATAGACGGCAATGCCGAGAAATGCGAAAGCAAACAGACCGGAAACGGTCATGTTGATCAGGAGGATAAAGTCGGCTCCATTCATCGATGCTCTTCCCCGTGCTGGCTGTCAAAGGCTCCCAGACGCTAGAGCGCCGTGCGTCCTTACGGACGCACAATGGGGCGCTCTAAACCATTGAACCTACGCATCGTGCTTTCTGAAAATCGATTCCGATTTTCAGGCCGATGCTGTAGCCACCCCTTTCCTCCTTACAATCAAAGCGTGAAAAAGCTGCTAATATACAGCCAAAGAAAAACCGCCGGGATGAGCCGGCGGTTTGATCTTTCCAGAAGCGCTTTAAAAACACCCCATCTGGTGGGAAACGTCAGTTCCACTCGCGAATGTCGACGAAATGTCCGGCAATGGCAGCAGCGGCAGCCATGGCTGGCGATACGAGATGCGTGCGGCCCTTGAAGCCCTGACGGCCTTCAAAGTTACGGTTCGAGGTCGAAGCGCAACGTTCGCCCGGCTTCAGGCGGTCGTCGTTCATGGCAAGGCACATGGAGCAGCCCGGCTCGCGCCAGTCGAAACCGGCTTCGATGAAGATCTTGTCGAGGCCTTCGGCTTCCGCCTGTTCCTTCACGAGACCCGAGCCCGGCACGATCATCGCGTTGACGCCATCGGCAACCTTCTTGCCAGCGGCCATACGCGCTGCGTCGCGCAGATCTTCGATGCGGCCATTGGTGCAGGAACCGATGAAGACGCGGTCGATCTTGATATCGGTCATCTTGGTGCCCGGCTTCAGACCCATATAGTCCAGTGCACGCCACTTGGATGCACGCTTGGTATCGTCCTTGATTTCGTCCGGATTCGGAACGATGTCGGTGACGAAAACAACGTCTTCCGGCGAAGAACCCCAGGAGACGACCGGCGAAATCTTGGCAGCGTCGAGCTCGACGATCTTGTCGAAATGCGCACCTTCATCCGAATGCAGCGTCTTCCAGTAGCCGATAGCCTGTTCCAGCGCTTCACCCTTCGGCGCGCGCGGCTTGTCCTGCACATAGGCAAAGGTCGTTTCGTCCGGTGCGATCAGGCCAGCGCGTGCGCCGCCTTCAATCGACATATTGCAGACGGTCATGCGACCTTCCATCGACAGCGAGCGAATGGCGCTGCCTGCATATTCGATCACGTAGCCGGTGCCGCCTGCGGTACCGATTTCACCGATGATGGCGAGTGTTATGTCCTTGGCGGTGACGCCGGGAGCCAGTTCACCATCGACACGCACCAGCATGTTCTTGGCTTTCTTCTGGATCAGCGTCTGGGTCGCGAGCACATGCTCGACTTCCGACGTACCGATACCATGCGCCAGCGAACCGAATGCGCCATGGGTCGAGGTGTGGCTGTCGCCGCAAACAATCGTCATGCCCGGCAGGGTGAAGCCCTGTTCCGGTCCAACGATGTGCACGACGCCCTGACGGCGATCACGCTCGGAATAATATTCGACGTTGAAATCGGCAGCATTCTTGGCGAGAGCCTCGACCTGAATGCGGCTTTCCTCGTTCTTGATGCCGTTGATGCGGTCTGGCGAGGTCGGCACGTTATGGTCGACGACGGCCAGCGTCTTTTCAGGATGACGCACCTTGCGGCCAGCCATGCGCAGGCCTTCGAAAGCCTGCGGGCTCGTCACTTCGTGCACAAGATGGCGATCAATATAAAGGAGGCAGGTACCATCTTCCTGCTGATCCACTACATGGTCGTCCCAGATCTTGTCATAAAGTGTACGCGGCGCGCTCATTGCGAGAGTTCCTTTGAACGGTTCTTAATTTGGCCTGTCATATGCACCTGCCGTCGCGTTTCGTCAAGAAACTGAAACCGCAACAGGGTGTCGCAGTAACAATCTTGCGAGATATAGGCAGAATTATGCAATATGTTACGCAGCCCGTCGCATTTGACAAATAAAAAAGGCGACCGAAGGCCGCCTTTTTCAAACAGATTGCTGTGAAGCTTATTCAGCAGCAGCCTTGGCGGCTTCGGCCTTGGCAGCGGCAGCCTTGTCGGCTTCGCGCTCGGCCTTGGTACGGTTGTCTTTCTTTTCAGCAATACGGGCAGCCTTACCGGTAAGGCCACGCAGGTAGTAAAGCTTCGCGCGACGAACCTTGCCGCGGCGAACGAGTTCAACGCCTTCAACGATCGGCGAATAAACCGGGAATACGCGCTCTACGCCTTCGCCGTACGAAATCTTGCGAACGGTGAAGTTTTCGTTGAGGCCAGCGCCGGAACGGGCAATGCAGACGCCTTCATAGGCCTGCACGCGGGTACGCGTACCTTCCGTAACGCGAACCTGAACGCGAACCGTGTCGCCCGGCTGGAAATCTGGAAGCTTGCGCTTTTCTTCGATCTTTGCTGCCTGTTCGGCTTCAAGCTGACGAATGATATCGGTCATCGTCTGACTCCTTCTGAATTCTTCTCAAACAGTCAGAGCGCTCTGCACTTGCCGCCAAGCAATCCTTGGCCCTGCGGCTATGCCTTTAATTTCAGGCAGGAGCGGTACACCATTTATTGGTTTACGGACGTCTCGGGCTTTGCCCGAACGAGATATTACATGTCGAGTTTCCCCGAACTGGCAGGCACATACAGCATCAAGGAGGATTTGTCACGCCCTGTCAGAAATTTTCGTAGCCAGCGGCACAGGACTGTGCCAGAGTTATCGTCAACAATAAAATCTTAAATCGTAAACAACTTTGAAAGTTGTTACTAAAATGGGGACAGCATGACAATCAAAAATCCATCACCCTCTTTATATAATGAGGATCTGGCACCAGCCGAAGAACGCAAATGGGGCGCCTTCAGCATTTTCAATGTCTGGACGTCGGATGTTCACAGCCTCTGGGGCTATTATCTTGCCGCAAGCCTGTTTCTTCTGTGCGGCAGCTTCCTGAACTTTATTATAGCGATCGGCGCAGGATCACTGGTCATCTTCTTCCTGATGAGTCTGGTGGGCAATGCCGGCGTACGAACAGGCGTGCCTTTCCCGGTGCTGGCGCGGGCATCGTTCGGGACGTTCGGAGCCAATTTTCCAGCACTTGTCCGTGGTGTGGTCGCCTGTTTCTGGTATGGCGCACAGACAGCTGCCGCCTCCGGCGCACTCGTCGCGCTGCTTATCCGCAACGAGAGCATGTTGTCGTTTCACCAGAACAGCCATCTTCTCGGCCACTCCACCCTCGAAGTCATCTGCTATGTTCTGGTTTGGGCAGCGCAGCTCCTCATCATCCAGCGTGGCATGGAAACCGTCCGCCGGTTTCAGGACTGGGCCGGTCCGGCAGTCTGGATCATGATGCTTTTCCTGGCGGTTTATCTGGTCATCAAGGCCGGTACATTCTCCTTCGGCAGCGAAATCCCGCGCGATGTTCTCCTTGAGAAAACGCGTGATGCAGGCGTTATGGGAGAGCCTGGCTCTTTTGCGGCCCTTGCTGCGGTTGCAGCCACCTGGATTACCTATTTTGCAGCGCTCTACCTGAACTTCTGCGACTTCTCGCGCTATGCCAAGGATGAAGCTGCCCTGCGGCGCGGCAATCTGTGGGGCCTGCCCGTCAATCTTCTGGCCTTCTGCCTTGTCGCCGGCGTCACAACCACTGCGGCCTTCACCGTCTATGGCGAAGTTCTGCTTCATCCGGACCAGATTTCGGCAAAGTTCGATAGTTGGTTCCTTGCACTCCTTGCCGCACTGACTTTCACCGTCGCAACGCTCGGCATCAACGTGGTTGCAAACTTCGTTTCTGCGGCCTTCGACTTCTCCAACACATTCCCGCAGAAAGTTTCGTTCAAGCGGGGCGGCGTTATTGCAGCGCTGATCGCATTGGTCCTCTATCCGTTCGCGCCGTGGGAAACCGGTGCAGCCCATTTCGTCAACTTCCTCGGCTCCACCATGGGCCCGATCTTTGGAATCATGATGGTCGATTATTATCTGCTGCGTCGCGGACAGTTGAACGTGGCTGATCTTTATCAGGAGAACGGTGAATTCCGGTTCCAGAACGGTTGGCACGTCAAGGCTTTCATCGCTTTTGCTATCGGTGCCCTGTTCTCATCCGTCCTGCCGATGGCCACCAATATCCTGCCGGCATGGTGGGCAACCTATGGCTGGTTCTTCGGCGTAGGTATCGGCGGCGGCGTCTATTTTGTACTGCGCAGATCGCAGACAGAACTTCGCAAGCCCGCACATCAGCATTCTGCCTGATTATACGAAACGAAAATGCCCGGCATAAGCCGGGCATTTTTCATTTATACCAAGGCGTTGAGAAACTAGAGCATGCCTCCCGAAAGGGGGAACCCGTTTCGGGAGACATGCGTAAAAACAAACAGATAGAGCATTTGCAATGATTCAATCAAAACAGCAAAAGCTCTAACGCATCACGCCTTGAAAAAAGTTCGATCGCCACTCGGGCTTAGCCAAAGTCCAACGAGTTTTACTCGATGGACTTTGGTATTACCGGCCAATCCGGCCAAGATGCGTATCCTGAAAACCTGATCCATATTTGAGACCGAAACCCAAAGCGCGGTCCACACCAATGTGCACCGCCCAGATCAGTGCCATTGCAATACCGACCTGCCAGTTCATCGCCCAGCCCAGCACTGCGAGAAGCACAACGCCGATCCAGCTATGGGCAATATTATAGACGACCGCACCGGTGCGCGGCCCCTTCATATAACCGAAGAACGAAAGATCAGGCGCCAGAATGAGTATTGCGAAAAGCCACCAGCTGGCACCGCTGACCCAATAGGCACCCAATGCCAGCAGGGCAAGAGACAGACTTTCGAGCCGCTGGATCAGATTCATTTGCGTTTACCCTCGCAATAGGCTTCCCAAAGATCGGAACGCCTTTCCCTCGTGATACGCTCGGCCTGCTCATGCCGCCACTTATCGATGGCACCATGATTACCGGAGGTCAGGATTTCGGGAATAGGCCGATCTTCCCAAACCTGCGGACGGGTATAATGCGGATGTTCGAGCAGCCCAGTCTCAAAACTTTCCGTCTCGCCGGATTCGCGATTCCCCATTACGCCTGGCAAAAGCCGCACGATTGCATCGAGCAGTACGATTGCAGCCGTTTCACCGCCTGACAGGATGTAATCGCCGATCGATACTTCTTCGAGATTGCGCGCCTCGATGACACGTTCGTCCACGCCTTCGAAACGACCGCAGAGAATGATCGCGCCCGGTCCGTCGGCCAGTTCGCGCACGCGCTTCTGCGTCAGCGGCTTTCCGCGCGGGCTCATCAGCAGCATCGGGCGATGGCCGTCGGCAACCGAATCCAGTGCGCGGGCGATAACGTCCGGCTTCATCACCATGCCAGCGCCGCCGCCAGAAGGCGTATCGTCCACCATACGGTGCCGGCCTTCCGCAAAGTCGCGAATCTGCACCGCATCGAGCTGCCATTTGGCTTCACCAAGCGCCTTGCCTGCAAGCGAAGTGCCAAGAGGGCCGGGAAACATTTCAGGATAAAGCGTCAGCACCGATGCATGAAAGAAGTTGGCCTCATCATCGGGCTTCGAAACTTCGGTCATGACTTCTTCGGCTTTTTCTTTTCGTTCTGCGAACGTTGATCCTCATCGTCGGCGATCAATCCGGCGGCATAGGGCTCGACCAACAAAGTGCCCTTGTCCAGATCGATTTCCGGTACGGCTGCTTCCGTAAACGGAATAAGCATCGGACGCTTGCCCTTTTCGCTGAGCTCGATGAGGTCACCGCCGCCGAAATCGAACAGGGCGCTCACCACGCCATAGGTCTTGCCTTCGGCATCCACCGCCAGCAAGCCGATCAGATCGGTCTGAAAGAACTCGTCTTCATCCAGTTCATCGTCTGGCAATTGCGAACGATCAATGAAAAGTTCGACACCGTTCAGCGCCTCGGCGGCATTGCGGTCATTAATGCCCTTGAAACGCACGACCACAACAGTCTTCGCAGGGCGGACTTCCAGAACCTCGTAGCTCTTGCCCTGTTCGTCATAGAGCAGGCCATATTCTGTGATCGCCAGCGGATCTCCGGTAAAAGTCTTCACGCGCACTTCGCCGCGCGTGCCATGGGCGGCACCGATGACGGCGAGCTGGATCGGGTTTTCTGGACGCGGCATTGCCAACCTTGTTTCTGCTGCTTGGATAGGACTATTTTTCGTTCCATAGCCCTTTCGTCAGCTCAATTCACCTCAATTCGTAAGAATAGTGCTTTTCGCCTCGCGGACAACCAGCCGGTAACCTATCGCTGGCAGACTGCCCTTCCATCCAGAGTGAACAATCGGCTTGATTATGACGACGAACAGCGAATTTCTGATCCCTGCCCGCGCCGACCTTGCAGCGGCACGTGAAGAATGGCTGAAGACGCTGAGAGATGCGCGCCGCCTGTCGGAAAATACGCTTGAAGCCTATGAGCGCGACACGCGCCAGTTTCTCAATTTTCTGACCGGGCATCTGGGAGAGCCGCCATCATTGAAAGATGTCGGCAATCTGCGGATTGCCGATCTGCGCTCCTTTCTGGCCAGCCGCCGCAATGAAGGTGTCGGAGCACGCACACTGGGGCGCGGACTTGCCGGTGTGCGCTCGCTTCTGCGCCATCTGGAAAAACGCGGTCTTGCCAATGCGGCAGGCGCAAGCGCCATGCGCGCGCCGCGCCAGCCGAAATCATTGCCCAAACCGCTAACCGCCGAAGATGCCCGGCGCGTGGTTGCTGCCGATGGTCAAATGGCAGAGGAACCATGGATCGCGGCACGCAATGCCGCGGTCCTGACCTTGCTCTATGGTTGCGGCCTGCGCATATCGGAAGCGCTCGACCTGATGGGCAATGCACTATCCGACGGCACGGCCCTTTCCATCACCATCACGGGCAAGGGCAACAAAGCGCGCCTTGTGCCGTTGCTACCCATCGTGCATAGCGTCGTTGCGCAATATCGGGCACTTTGTCCGTTCGATCTTTCCGCCGACAAGCCGCTTTTTCGTGGTGCCAAGGGCGGTGTGCTGCATGCTGCGATCATCCAGCGCGAAATGCAGAAACTGCGTGCTGGTCTCGGCCTGCCCGACAGCGCGACGCCGCATGCGCTGCGTCATTCCTTCGCTACCCACCTTCTGGGACGAGGCGGTGATCTCAGGACGATCCAGGAACTGCTTGGCCATGCAAGCCTCTCGACCACACAGGTCTATACCGGCGTGGATACCGAGCGGTTGCTGGAAGTCTATGACAAGGCACATCCCCGGGCTTAACCGGCTTGAAAAGTCGCTGGCATCGGCAAAAACCGCCCCTATATTACCCTCATGAAAAAGCTGCTTCTCGTTCTTCTCTATGCCTGTCTGGCAGGCACCGCCTCCGTCCGCGCCGACGATGCGCCTGCTGTTTGCGCCGTGCACGGCGTCAATCTCATTGACGGGCTGGAAACCCGAGACCCGGCAAGCTGGAAGGAATTGCAGCGCGAAGCTGACGCTGTGCCCAATCGCAGGGGGCTTCTCTGGAAGATCGACAAAGACGGCGTCGCCCCCTCTTATCTCTTCGGCACGATCCATCTTTCCGATCCGCGCGTCCTGACATTGCCGAAAGCTGCCGACGAGGCCTATCGGTCGGCAAGCACCGTCGTCATCGAAACAACGGATATTCTGGACCCGAAGGCTTTCCTGCGTCTCAAGCTTGAACAGCCCGACCTGCTGCTCTTCACTGACGGCAGCACCCTGAAATCGCATATTCCACCCGAGCGACGCGCGGAGATCGAACAGAAGCTTGCGGAACGCGGTATCGTTCTCGACGCAGTTGCGAAAATGAAGCCATGGGTGCTGACCAGCCTGCTCGCACTTCCAAAATGCGAGAGGGAGCGCAAAAGCGAAGGCGAGAAATCGCTTGATGAACGACTGGCTCTCGATGCGCAGGCCGAGGGCCGCAATGTCCTGGGGCTGGAAAGCGCTACAGAGCAACTGGTGGCGATGAACCGGATGCCACTTGACTTTCATCTCCGCAATCTCGTGGCTACCGTCGACTATGGCGACAAGGTCGAGGATGCCATGGAGACCACGACTGCGCTCTACCTCAAGGGCGAGATTGGCCTAATCATGCCGTCGCTCCGGAAAATCGTTCCAGACAGCCTTTCCGAAGAGGACTACGAGCTATTTCTGAAATATCTCATTTCCGACCGCAATCAGGTCATGGCGGATCGTGCCGTTCCAATCATCGACAAGGGAAATACCTTTATTGCTGTTGGTGCACTGCATCTGCCGGGCAAGGACGGTATAATCGAATTGCTACGTGCAAAAGGCTATCGGGTGACCCCGCTATAAAAGTATATGCCTGAATATTTCTAACCGGCTTTCAGATCGGTGATACTGTTTTCAATAGCGGTAATATTGAGTTCGAGTTCGGCAATCTGTCTCAGTATGGATTTTCCCGGCAGCGCTTCTTCCCCGGCCGCTTCATCCAGAAGCTTGAACTGTTCATCGCGCAAAAGCGATGAGAGCTTTTCGAAGCGCTCGATGGTTTTCAGGTTTTCTTTCGACGGCATTAAGTCGTTCCTCAAATTTCGGCGTCGTTTCTGATCGCTTGCAACGATCCGCTTTATCAGTGCTTTACAGTGATAAAGCCCGAATAGCCAGTTGATCGAACATAATTCCAATCACCAGACCGCTTCAATGATTGAATATACATAACGATGCGCAGTTTCGCTCGGGTTAACAGCACCCTCGCCTGTCGCCCTGACACAGCGATTAACCCATATTCCTTCTTATATTAGCCGCCTCGGAACTATTCGCTCTTTTTTGCATTGATATACACCGGGTTTGTTATCGCAATGCAGGGCAACACCCAGAGGAGTGGTCGGAGCGCATATTGGCTCATGAATGACCGCTGATACCCGGCAACTATTGCTTCCCAACTGTCACCTTGATGATGGAAGGGACCACTGGAGGAACCCGTTATGGTTGATCCCCTTGATCCGCGAAACAGTGATCCCCGCACGACGACTGATCCACGCCTCTCGGACCCGTCTGGCCAACCCGGAATGCCGCCACCTCCGCCCGCACGCGGCGGAAGCGGCTATCTGCTCGGCGCGGTGCTTCTGGCAGCGATCATTATCCTCGCTTACTTCTTCTATCGGAATGGCAATGGAACGGATACTGCGGCTCCGGCTCCCCCGCCGCCCGCGACGCAAAGCGAGCCTGCAACACCGGCTCCAGCTCCGGCTAACCCGCCAGCGCAGAATTAAGCATATAAAAGGCCCGCAAATGCGGGCCTTTTACAATCATATGATTGCGGCCGATTACATATGGATCGGCTTGGCGAAGGTCGCCAGAGCGGATTCGCGCACGGCTTCCGACATGGTCGGGTGGGCGTGGCAGGTGCGGGCCAGATCTTCCGACGAGCCGCCGAACTCCATCAGAACCGCCAGTTCGTGGATCATTTCACCGGCATTATAGCCGAGGATATGAGCGCCCAGAACGCGGTCCGTCGCCTTATCGGCGAGGATCTTCACGAAACCGTCGGTGTGGAGCATGGCACGTGCACGACCATTGGCCGTGAACGGGAACTTGCCGACCTTGTATTCGATACCGGCAGCCTTCAGTTCTTCTTCGGTCTTGCCGACCGAAGCGACTTCCGGCTGCGTGTAGACGACGCTCGGAATGACATCGAAATTCACGTGACCGGCCTGACCGGCGATGATTTCGGCAACGGCAATACCTTCGTCTTCGGCCTTGTGCGCCAGCATCGGACCCTGCACCACATCGCCGATGGCATAGATGCCTTCGACATTGGTGCGCCAATGGCCGTCAATCGCAACACGGCCGCGATCATCGACATTCACGCCAGCTTCCTGAAGGCCAAGACCGTCCGTATAAGGACGACGACCGGTTGCGATCAGAACTGCATCGGCTTCAAGCGTTTCAGCCGCGCCGCCCTTCACCGGTTCGAAAGTCACCTTTGCGCCCCCGGAATTGGCCTTGCCGACTTTCTCGACGCCTGTAACCTTGGCGCCGAGCTTGAAGGCAATGCCCTGCTTTTCGAGCAGGCGCTGGAACTGCTTCGACACTTCGCCATCCATGGGCCCGAGCACCTTGTCGAGATATTCGACGACCGTGACCTTCGCACCAAGACGCGCCCAGACGGAACCAAGTTCCAGACCGATCACGCCGCCGCCAACTACGATCAGGCTGCCCGGAACCTTGTCGAAGGAAAGCGCGCCGGTCGAGGAAACGATGACCTTTTCGTCAATATCGACCTTGACGCCCGGAATGCCCGCGACGTCGGAACCGGTAGCAATGATGATGTTCTTTGCTTCGATTTCCTCGACCTTGCCGTCTTCGGCAGTCACGGAAACCTTGCCCTTGCCGACGATCTTGCCAGTGCCGATGAAAGCCGTGATCTTGTTCTTCTTGAACAGGAATTCAACGCCCGTGACATTGGCCTTAACGGTCGTGTCCTTGTGCGCCAGCATCTTTCCCAGATTGAGCTTCGGCGTCACTTCCACGCCGAGCGTGTCGAAGGAATGACCGGCTTCGGCGAAAACTTCCGACGCATGCAGAAGCGCCTTGGAAGGAATGCAGCCGATATTCAGGCAGGTGCCACCGAAGGTCTTGCGCTTCTCCACAACAGCAACGGAAAGACCAAGCTGTGCAGCCTTGATCGCGGCGACATAACCGCCGGGGCCTGTACCGATGACAACCACATCGTATGACATTGAACTATCCTTCTTCAGTCTGTCCTGAACCTTTTTCGAACGCCCCGTCCATCCGGGTCCGTTCCTTCATTCGAAATTATTCACATACAATCGGTGCCTTCGGGCTACCGATCATTCCTCGTCTGGTGAGCATCCCTGAAAACGGAATGCTTCCCACTGAAGCAGCTTTTCGGGTTTTGCCGCTCCAAAATCATAACCATCGAGCGCCGTCACCAGATCGGGCAGCAGGATCGCCTGCGCTGCAGGCTCGTCCGCCTTGGGCAGGACGTCAGCTTCCGCGCCTTCCTTCAGCGAATAGATGACGCTTTGCCAGATGCTGCAATCATCGAGATCTTCCGGGTTGGAACCGTCACCCTTGCAATTGAAGGTCAGCAACGCATAGGGACGCGCCACACCTTCTTCCGGCCAGATCACCATGCCGCTCAGCTTGAACTCGGGCTTGTCATTGGCCGTGATGGTGAATTCATTCGTCGGTGCCGGTGACATTTTCAGGTCGTTCGGCTGCTCCGGACGGAAGGTCAGCGTATAGGCATCGTCGCGATCGCGATAAATCGCCCGGTTCTGGGTGCAGGCCGCCTGAACCGCGGTCGAGAACACGGTGAGCGCAAGCACCGAAACGGCGGCGGTCCTGAAAAGCTTGTTTGCAGCGTGCATCTGTCGGTTCTCCCTGAATGTTCCGGTTGAGTGTTTCCGGCAGCGAATCGAGGTTCAGTAAAACTGAACCTGTTGCTTCTTACATAGCCTTTTCGGTGGCAAGTTTAAGTCCCAGCGCGATGAAGACAACGCCGCTGGTCCGATCAATCCATTTCGAGGCGCGCGAGAAGGCCGCACGCATCTTCGGCGTCGTCATGAAAAGGCTGACACCGACGAACCAGGAGATCAAGGCGGTTGCCATCACAACACCGTAACCAAGCTTCACTTCGGTCGGTGTATGGGCATGAACGACCGTCGAGAAAATCGACAGAAAGAAGAACACTGCTTTCGGATTGAGCGCATTGGCCGCAAAGCCGAGGCCAAACGCCTTGGCGAAGCTCTGCTGCCTATGCGGTTCCTTCGGCGCCGCTTCCACATCGATTTTTGTCGTTCCAGCGCGCAACGCCTTGATGCCGATATAGACCAGATAGGCCACACCGCACCATTTGACGATATTGAACAGGTAGATCGACTTGGAAATGATGAGCCCGAGACCCAAAACCGTATAGGTGACATGCATCATCAGGGCGGCGCCAATGCCGAAGCTCGTGATGATCGCCTCGCGACGGCCATGCAGCAGCGACTGCCGGATAACCATGGCGAGATCGGCGCCAGGGGAAACGATGGCAAAGACGAAAATCGCCATCAGGGATGCAAGTTCGAACAGATAGGGATGCATCGCGTTTCCTTCATTGCGCGTGTCTCACGCGCAGGCTGTCATCACAGAACCAGAGCCAGAAGCATGATACCGAGCCCCACCAGACTAATGAGCCAGACGAAGGAACGGAAATAGGGAATGCCCGCCAGATAAAGCGGGATATAGACGATGCGGCCGAAAAACCAGAGCCACGCCCCGAGAATACCCCATCCGGACGGATCGCCTTTCAGCACGAGCGCCAGCGCCAGAGCGATGAAAGCCGGATAGGTCTCGCGGAAATTGGCGGAGGCTCGCTCCGCGCGACCGGCAAATTTGCCGGAGGGTTTCAAACCCTCGTCGCGCGGACCGGCATTCCATTGAGAGCCGAGTTCCTTCGTTGCCGCAAAGCCCTGCAGGAGGATATGAACCACCAGCAGGACAACGCTCAAGCCGACCAGCGGCAGAAACGGGGATGCGGAGAAGATGCCCGGCTCCATCGTTCGTCCTTAGAGATCGAGAACCAGACGTTCCGGATCTTCCAGGCTTTCCTTGACGCGCACGAGGAAGGTCACGGCTTCCTTGCCATCCACGATGCGGTGATCGTAGGAGAGGGCAAGATACATCATCGGGCGGATCACGATCTGACCGCCGACGACAACCGGACGTTCCTGGATCTTGTGCATGCCGAGGATACCCGACTGCGGAGCGTTCAGGATTGGCGAGGACATCAGCGAACCGTACACGCCGCCATTGGTGATGGTGAACGTGCCGCCCTGCATGTCGGCAACCGAAAGCGTGCCGTCACGCGCTGCCTTGGCAAGACGTCCCAGTTCCTTTTCAACGCCGGCAATCGAAAGCTGGTCGGCATCACGGATAACCGGAACCACAAGGCCCTTGTCCGTACCGACGGCCATGCCGACATGGGCAAAGTTCTTGTAGATGATGTCAGTGCCGTCGATCTCGGCGTTAACAGCCGGGATTTCCTTCAGCGCATGGGTCACGGCCTTGGTGAAGAAGCCCATGAAGCCGAGCTTCACGCCATGCTTCTTTTCGAAGACGTCCTTGTACTTGGTGCGCAGTTCCATGACCGCAGACATGTCGACTTCATTATAGGTCGTCAGCATGGCGGCGGTGTTCTGGGCATCCTTCAGACGCTTGGCAATCGTCTGGCGCAGACGGGTCATCTTCACGCGTTCTTCGCGAGAAGCGTCGTCAGCCGACGATGCCGGACGGGCAGCAGCCGGTGCGGCAGGAGCCGGAGTAGCAGAAACACCCCCAGAAACACCCTTGGCGATGGCGTCGAGCACGTCACCCTTCAGCACCTGACCACGCTTGCCGGAACCATCCACCTGGTCGGCGGAAAGGTTGTTTTCTGAAAGCAGCTTGGAGGCTGCAGGAGCAGGCTGCATAGCCGGGCCCGACGAAGCCGAGGCGACAGGTGCGGCGGCAGCAGGCTTGGCTTCTTCCTTCTTCGCAGCAGGGGCCGCAGCGACGGCAGAGCCATCGGTGGAAATCTGGCCGAGAAGCGCATTGACCTCGACCGTGTCGCCTTCCTTGGCCGTGATTTCAGCCAGAACGCCAGCAGCAGCAGCCGGAACTTCCACTGTCACCTTATCGGTTTCCAGTTCCACCAGCGGTTCGTCGACAGCGATGGCGTCGCCGACCTTCTTGAACCATTTTCCGATGGTTGCCTCAGTAACGGACTCCCCAAGCGTGGGAACGCGAATTTCGGTGGCCATGGTTTCTTCTTCCGTTGATCTTCAAACTTTAGATTCTGTGTTCAATTCAGGTTGGAGCAGTTCCGAAAAACTGCTCCAAAACTCAAACCCGGATCAGTTACCGAGCGCATCCTCAAGGAAAGCGGCGAGCTGTGCAAGATGCTTCGACATCAGACCCGTTGCAGGCGATGCTGCGGCCGGACGGCCCGCATAGCGCACGCGCTGATGCTTGGCGTCGATATGAGCCAGCACCCATTCCAGATACGGGTCGATGAACGACCATGCGCCCATGTTCTTCGGCTCTTCCTGACACCAGACCATTTCCGCATGGCGGAAGCGTGACAGCTCATTGATGAGTGCCTTGGCCGGGAACGGGTAAAGCTGTTCGACACGCAGCAGGTAGACGTCATCGATACCCCGCTTTTCACGCTCTTCGTAGAGGTCGTAATAGACCTTGCCCGAGCAGAGAACGACGCGACGGATCTTTGCATCTTTCTGGAGCTTGATGCCTTCGTCCTTGTTGTACTGCGCATCGTCCCACAGCAGACGGTGGAACGAGGATTCGCCCGACATTTCGTTGAGGGTCGAAATGGCTCGCTTGTGACGCAGCAGCGATTTCGGCGTCATCATGATGAGCGGCTTGCGGAAGTCGCGCTTCATCTGACGGCGCAGAATATGGAAGTAGTTAGCCGGCGTCGTGACGTTTGCCACCTGCATGTTGTCTTCGGCGCAAAGCTGGAGATAACGTTCCAGACGAGCCGACGAATGTTCCGGACCCTGACCTTCATAGCCGTGCGGCAGAAGGCAGACGAGACCGGACATGCGCAGCCACTTGCGTTCGCCCGAAGAGATGAACTGGTCAAACACAACCTGCGCACCGTTGGCGAAATCGCCGAACTGGGCTTCCCACAGAACCAGAGCGCGCGGGTCGGACAGCGAATAGCCATACTCGTAGCCGAGAACAGCTTCTTCCGAGAGCATCGAGTTGATGACCTCGTAAATCGCCTGGCCCTTCTGGATATTGTTGAGCGGGATGTAGCGGTTCTGGGTTTCCTGATCGTAGAGAACCGTATGACGCTGCGAGAAGGTACCGCGTTCGACATCCTGACCCGAGAAACGGATCGGGTTGCCTTCGGCGACCAGCGAACCAAAAGCAAGTGCCTCTGCCGTCGCCCAGTCGATACCCTCGCCGGTTTCGATCATCTTGGCACGGTTGTCGAGGAAACGCTGGATCGTGCGATGGACCTGGAAGTCCTTCGGCACTTCAACCAGCTTCTTGCCGATTTCCTTGAGCGTCTTCATCGGCACCGCAGTCTTGCCGCGACGCTGTTCGTCGGCATTGTCGGCGGTGCGCAAGCCAGCCCACGCGCCATCCAGCCAGTCGGCCTTGTTCGGCTTGTAGCTCTGTCCGGCGTCGAATTCGGTTTCCAGATTATCGCGCCACTGCGCTTTCATCTGGTCGATTTCTTCCTGCTTCATCAGACCTTCAGCAATCAGCTTGTCGCTGTAAAGCTGAACCGTGGTCTTGTGCGCACGGATCGCCTTGTACATCAGCGGCTGGGTGAAGGACGGCTCGTCGCCTTCATTGTGACCGAAGCGGCGATAGCAGAACATGTCGATGACCACCGGCTTGTGGAAGGTCATGCGGAATTCGGTTGCTACCTTGGCGGCGAACACCACGGCTTCCGGATCGTCGCCATTGACGTGGAAGATCGGCGCTTCAATCATCTTCGCCACATCCGACGGATAAGGCGACGAACGTGAGAAGGCCGGATTGGTGGTGAAACCGATCTGGTTGTTGATGATGAAGTGAACCGTACCGGCAACGCGGTGCCCCTTCAGGCCGGAGAGACCGAGGCACTCGGCCACGACACCCTGACCGGCAAAGGCAGCATCGCCATGCAGGAGCAGCGGCAAAACCTTGGCGCGCGTTGCGAGCGGAACCATGTCGTCACGGGTGCGACCGGCCAGCAGATCCTGCTTGGCGCGGGCCTTGCCCATTACGACCGGGTTGACGATTTCAAGATGCGACGGGTTGGCGGTCAACGACAGGTGGACCTTGTTGCCGTCGAATTCACGATCCGACGAAGCGCCCAGATGGTACTTCACGTCGCCCGAGCCCTCCACGTCGTCCGGCGCATAGGAGCCGCCCTTGAACTCGTGGAAGATAGCGCGGTGCGGCTTGCCCATGACCTGGCTAAGCACGTTCAGACGGCCACGGTGGGCCATGCCGAAGATGATTTCCTTGACGCCCATGGCGCCGCCGCGCTTGACGATCTGCTCAAGGGCCGGAATCAGCGATTCACCGCCATCGAGGCCGAAACGCTTGGTGCCCTTGTACTTGACGTCGATGAACTGCTCGAAGCCTTCCGCTTCGATCAGCTTCGACAGGATGGCCTTCTTGCCTTCCGGCGTGAAAGCAACTTTTTTGTCCGGACCTTCAATGCGTTCCTGAATCCAGGCCTTTTCAGCCGGATCGGAGATATGCATGAATTCGACGCCGATCGTGCCGCAATAGGTACGCTTCAAAATGTCGAGCATTTCCGGCACGGTCGCATATTCGAGGCCGAGCACGTTGTCGATGAAGATCTTGCGGTTGTAATCGGCAGGCGTGAAACCGTAATTTTCCGGCTCCAGCTCATTATAGTCGTTCGGCTTTTCGGAGAGACCCAGCGGATCTAGATTGGCGTGCAGATGGCCGCGCATGCGATAGGCGCGGATCATCATGATGGCGCGAACGCTGTCGCGTGCAGCCTGCGTGATCTCTTCGCTGGTAAGGGCTGCGCCGGTCGCACCCTTCGCTTCGCCCTTTGCAGCCTTGCCTTTCAGCTTGTCGGTGACATGCTTTTCGACTTCAGCCCAGTTGCCATCGAGCGCAGAAATCAATTCGCCATTGGCTGCAATCGGCCAGTTCTTCCTGGTCCAGGACGCGCCTTCAGCGTTCTTCTTCACATCGTCGGCATTATCGCCCAGCTTCGCGAAGAAATCGCGCCACTGCGGATCGACCGAATTCGGATCGTCCTCATATTTGGCGTACAGCTCCTCGATATAGTCGGCATTGCCGCCATAGAGGAATGAGGTAAGGGCGAAAACGTCGTTGGCTTGTTCTTGCCTTGCCATAGCCTATCCGGAGCAGTGCTCCGTCTCCTTGTCAGTGGCTCATCTTGCGCGGGCCGGAAGTTTGAAACTTCATCCCTCACGCCGCCGGGGAGGAACCGCTACAGACCCCGGCATGACTAAACTCTACGCGTCGGAACGGATATCCGTCCCTCTAAGCGGATCACATGACCCGCTGTTATGCTAAACCCGGCAGCGGCTTTCGCCGCCGCCGGGATATTCAGACCGATACGCGATCTCAGCCCTTGAGGACTTCGACCAGCGTCTTGCCGAGCTGCGCCGGCGACGGCGACACGCGGATGCCAGCCGATTCCATGGCTGCAATCTTGTCTTCCGCTCCGCCCTTGCCGCCGGAGATCACGGCGCCGGCATGGCCCATGGTGCGTCCGGCAGGAGCCGTACGGCCAGCGATGAAGCCGACCATTGGCTTCTTGCGACCGCGCTTGGCTTCGTCCTTGAGGAACTGAGCCGCATCTTCTTCAGCCGAACCGCCGATTTCACCGATCATGACGATCGACTTGGTTTCGTCGTCGGCCAGGAACATTTCCAGCACGTCGATGAACTCGGTGCCCTTGACCGGGTCGCCGCCGATACCGACAGCAGTGGTCTGGCCGAGGCCCTCGTTCGAGGTCTGGAACACAGCTTCATAGGTAAGCGTGCCGGAGCGCGATACAACACCCACCGAACCCTTCTTGAAGATATTGCCCGGCATGATGCCGATCTTGCATTCTTCAGGGGTCAGGATGCCCGGGCAGTTCGGTCCGAGCAGGCGCGACTTCGAGCGTTCCAGACGCTCCTTGACGCGAACCATGTCCAGGACCGGAATGCCTTCGGTGATGCAGACGATGAACGGAACTTCAGCTTCGATAGCTTCGATGATCGCGTCGGCTGCGCCTGCAGGCGGAACGTAGATCACGGATGCGTCAGCGCCCGTGCGTTCCTTGGCTTCGGCAACAGTTGCGAAGATCGGAAGCTTTTCGCCCTTGGAGCCTTCCCAGGTTTCGCCACCCTTCTTCGGATGGATACCGCCGACCATCTGCGTGCCGTAGTAAGCAAGCGCCTGTTCGGTGTGGAAGGTACCGGTCTTGCCGGTCAGGCCCTGTACGAGAACCTTGGTGTCCTTGTTAACGAGAATGGACATGCCTTAATTCCCCTTCACAGCAGCGACGATCTTCTGCGCCGCATCGTCGAGATCGTCAGCCGAAATAACGTTCAGGCCGCTCTCGTTGATGATCTTCTTGCCGAGTTCCACATTGGTGCCTTCAAGACGGACAACCAGCGGAACCTTCAGGCCGACTTCCTTGACCGCAGCGATCACGCCTTCGGCGATCACGTCGCACTTCATGATGCCACCGAAGATGTTGACCAGAATGCCCTGGACAGCCGGATCAGCGGTGATGATCTTGAACGCAGCCGTCACCTTCTCCTTGGAAGCGCCGCCACCAACGTCGAGGAAGTTGGCAGGTTCTGCGCCGTAGAGCTTGATGATGTCCATCGTTGCCATGGCAAGGCCTGCGCCGTTGACCATGCAGCCGATATTGCCGTCGAGAGCGACGTAAGCGAGGTCGTACTTGGAAGCTTCGATCTCTTTTTCGTCTTCTTCCGACAGATCACGCAGTTCCTGAATGTCAGGATGACGGAACAGCGCATTGCCGTCGAACGATACCTTGGCGTCGAGAACGCGCACGCGGCCGTCGGTCATAACGATCAGCGGGTTGATCTCAAGAAGGCTCATGTCCTTTTCGGTGAACGCCTTGTAGAGGATCGGGAACAGCTTGACGCCGTCTTCACGAGCCTGACCTTCAAGCTTCAGCGCGTCGGCGAGCTTGTTGGCGTCTTCATCCGTTACGCCCTTGGCCGGATCGATGGCGACAGTCACGATCTTTTCAGGGGTTTCTTCGGCAACGGCTTCAATGTCCATGCCGCCTTCGGTCGAAACGACGAAAGCCGGACGACCAACGGTGCGGTCGATCAGGATCGAGAGATAGAGCTCGCGATCAATGTTGGCGCCGTCTTCGATGTAAAGACGGTTGACCTGCTTTCCGGCTGGGCCGGTCTGCTTGGTGACGAGCGTGTTGCCGAGCATTTCCTTCGCATTGGCAACCACTTCCTCGACAGACTTGGCGAGGCGCACGCCGCCCTTGGCGTCCGGGCCGAGTTCCTTGAACTTGCCCTTGCCGCGTCCGCCAGCATGGATCTGGCTCTTGACGACATAAAGCGGTCCGGGAAGCGTCTTTGCCCACTCTTCCGCCTGTTCGACGGAATAGACAGCCACACCATTGGCGATCGGCGCGCCGTAGGTGTGAAGCAGGCGCTTGGCCTGGTATTCGTGAATATTCATCTGGTTGTCCTCTGCGGATTCCCGGTCCGTTGCATATTGGGATTGAACGGAACCGGTACGGATTGACAGCCGGAAAAGGCCGGAGCCGCCCGCAGGCGACAATCCGGCCTTGTCTGGAATTTTACTTCAGCGACGGAGCGATGCCGATGCAGGCTTCGCAAAGACCGGCGACAGATGCCACCGACTTGTCGAACTCGGCCTTTTCGTTCTTGTCGAGATCAATTTCAATGATGCGCTCGACGCCATTGGCGCCGATGACGGTCGGCACGCCGACATACATGTCCTTGACGCCGTACTGGCCAGAAAGCTGGGCAGCAACCGGCAGGACGCGCTTCTTGTCCTTGAGGTAGGATTCAGCCATCTGGATGGCCGATGCAGCCGGAGCGTAGAAAGCCGAACCGGTCTTGAGCAGACCGACGATTTCCGCGCCGCCGTCACGGGTGCGCTGGATGATCTTGTCGAGCTTGTCCTGGCTGGTCCAGCCCATCTTGACGAGGTCAGGGAGCGGGATGCCTGCAACGGTCGAGTAACGGGCCAGCGGAACCATGCTGTCGCCGTGGCCGCCCAGCACGAATGCCGTGACGTCTTCAACCGAAACGTTGAATTCTTCCGAGAGGAAATAACGGAAGCGGGCGCTGTCGAGAACGCCAGCCATGCCGACAACCTTGTGCGCCGGAAGGCCGGAGAACTTCTGCAGCGCCCAGACCATGGCGTCCAGCGGGTTGGTGATGCAGATGACGAAAGCTTCAGGAGCATATTTCTTGATGCCCGCGCCAACCTGTTCCATCACCTTGAGGTTGATGCCCAGAAGGTCGTCGCGGCTCATGCCCGGCTTGCGCGGCACGCCTGCGGTCACGATGACAACGTCTGCGCCTTCGATTGCTGCGTAGTCGTTGGCGCCGGTATATTTCGCATCAAAACCGTCAACCGGAGAAGATTCGGCAATATCCAGTCCCTTACCCTGCGGGGTGCCTTCCGCAATGTCGAAAAGGACGACGTCGCCGAGTTCCTTCAGACCAGCCAGATGGGCGAGCGTGCCGCCGATCATGCCGGAGCCGATGAGGGCAATCTTGTTGCGTGCCATGATTGTTTCTTTCCTCACTTTTGATCCAGAAACGCATCAAGCCATCCGGAATCCTCGCCGGAAACGCTCAAGCGTTGGAACTGCGAGATAGGACTCTTTGGCGATAAACTCAACTCATTATTTTGCGACTAATGTTTTCAATCGGTTAGAATCAATGGTTCTTACGTAAACGTAAGATAATTTGTCAATATCAAGGCAAAACCACCCTCTCCTACCGCCGCGAACCATCCCCGGCAAAGCGGTGACGGAGCGACTGGCAAGCTGCCAATTCCAACAACGTTGTGCACCTGTTCAAAACCGGCCCCGATTTAAAACTGATGCCGTATCGAAAGTTCGGCACGAAAGTGCCGCACCTTCCGCATGAATTGCGCGAGCAACATAGCCCACCGGGCTTATAAGTCCAGTCTGTGGCAGTCTGATGATAGGGCAGTTGATGTGAAGACGGATTATCCGGCCTTGCCGGGAGGTTCGGCCAGATAGTCCGCGCTCTGCATCTCAAAGAGACGGGAAGCGGTGCGGTCGAACTCGAAGGCCTCCGTGCCCTTGCTGGCAAGATAGAGCTTTTCCGGCTGGGCTTCTGCAGAAATGAACACCCGCGCGTGGTGATCGTAGAGCACGTCGATCAGCAGAATGAAGCGTTTGGCCTCATTGCGACGCGAATAGTCCAGCACCGGAACATCATCGATGAACAGGGTCGGATAATGCTTCACGATGGCGATATAGTCCGAGGCGCCAAGCGGCTTCGAACAGAGCGCATCGAAAGTGAAGCGCGCCGCGCCGTGTACGGCACGGGCGACCTCGATGTCGCGTCCCTTGATGCGGATGACGTCGGACTTTTCATGCGCGCCGTCCTTTTGCGCCGTCCAGGCCGCGTCCATGCGCTTGGCCGCCTCGGAACCAAGCGGCGACAGATAGACCGGCTGGCGGTCGAGTTTCTCGAGACGATAGTCGGTGCGCGAATCGAGGTTGATCACATCGACATGCTGCTTGAGAATATCGATGAAGGGCAGGAAGAGCTGCCGGTTCAGGCCATCGCGATAAAGATTGTCCGGCGCAACGTTGGACGTCGCCACCAGCACCACGCCACGGGCGAACAAAGCGCTGAACAGGCGCGACAGGATCATCGCATCGGCAATATCCGTGACGGTGAATTCGTCGAAACACAGCACCCAGGCCTGCTGGCTCAAGGCATCTGCGACCGGCGGGATCGGGTCGTCCTGCTTGGTCTCGCCACGTTTATGCGCCTGACGATGCGCATAGATACGCTCGTGCACATCGGCCATGAAATCGTTGAAATGCGCGCGGCGCTTGCGTTCCACCGGCAGAAGCGAAAAGAACATGTCCATCAGCATGGTCTTGCCGCGCCCGACCTCGCCGTGCACGTAAAGCCCTTTGATGATGCTCGTTGCTTCCTTGCGCTTGCCGAACAGCCAGCCGAGCGCGCTCGACTTGCGTGACAGGCGTTTGGTGCAGATTTCCTCAATCAGCCGGTCATAACGGACGGTGAGTTCGAGTTGAGCGGGATCGGCTTCCACATCACCCGCCGCGACCATCGCATCGTAATGTTCGCGAAGGGAAGGAAACGCCTTGAGATTGCCGTCGAAAGACATGACAGGTTCCGGTGAAACCTTTTATCCAAGATTTGGCGGAGCCGTCCGAAGACGCTCCGCCTTCTAAAATGCTATCGTCAAACGATCAGCGCGAAAGCGACACGGCCTGCCCGCCTGAAGTCTGTCCGTCGAAGCGGCTCTGTCCCGAAGAATAGAGCGAAGCGACGGTGCCGCCATTCGCATCATAGAGAACGAGCTGCTTGCCGTTGACGGCCCAGGAAGCGAGATTGCCGAGTTCGCCCGGGCAACGCAGCGGACCAGCGCGATAGCCCTGACCATATTTGGTCTGCGGCGTCGCGATCTTGCAGCTCTGGCCGCCAAGCGATGCATTCCAGACACCGGCGACGGAGCCTGGCGTCAGATCGGGCGCGGATGCCGGCGGCAGGCTTGCAACCTGCGTGCCGGGCTGTGCATTCGGGTCCGTGGTCGGAGCCGTCGGAAACTGCGAAGCATTGGGAGAATTAAGGTTGCCCTTCTGCACCGAGCCTGCCGGAGCCGCATTCACGGGTGGCGGTGGCGGTGGTGGCGAAACCGTATCGAGATTGCCAAACCGGGAGCTCTGGCACCCGGCCAGAACAATGCCAGCCGCCGCGAGGCTGAGCAGACTTGCTTTCGAAATTCCCATCTGGTTCTCCATTTCCGCATTTCTCATCTGGGGTGGGGATGCCCCGGACTTCCTACCGAAGCCCTGCAATGTGACAATATTGGACCGATAAAATGGCTATATGGTTAAAAAAGCAACACCAGCATCTGTCATTTTTGCCCCCCAAACTCTTCAAGAATGCTTGAAACCGCTTAATAATCTTGAAACTGGGACAGGAAGGCCACAGTTTCTCCGATATTGACGCCTGTTCTGCGGGAAAGCCTGCGCCGCAACTTTTCGCAATCTGACGCGGGTACTGGCAATTTGCGGGCTTTTCCGCCATATAGACGCTAATTGTCCCATAGGCTTTATCGACCAAAGCCACAGGAAAACGGAACCACGATAGTTATGGCCACCAAGGCAGCCTTCGCCAAGATGAACGGGCTCGGCAATCAGATCATCGTTGCCGACATGCGCGGTCGCGCGGACCGGATTACGCCTGAAGCCGCGATCCGTCTTGCAGGCGACAGCGAAACCGCCTTCGATCAGATCATGGCGATTCACGATCCACGTATGGCGGGAACCGACAACTATATCGCGATCATCAATTGCGACGGCACGGAAGCACAGGCTTGCGGCAACGGCACACGCTGCGTCGTGCAGGCGCTCGCCGCCGAGACCGGCCGACAGGCTTTCACGTTTGAGACCCGCGCCGGAATCCTGACTGCGACCGAACACGAAGACGGCCTGATTTCAGTCGATATGGGCAAGCCGCGCCTCGACTGGCAGGACATTCCGCTTGCCGAAGAGTTTCGCGATACGCGCATGATCGAACTGCAGGTCGGTCCCATCGACGCGCCGGTGCTGCATTCGCCCTCGGTTGCATCCATGGGCAACCCGCATGCAATCTTCTGGGTCGACCGCGATGTCTGGTCCTATGAGCTGGAAAAATTTGGACCGCTTCTGGAACATCATCCGATCTTTCCGGAGCGCGCCAATATCTCCATCGCCCATGTCACCTCGCCCGAGACAATCGACCTGCGTACATGGGAGCGCGGTGCGGGTCTGACCCGCGCCTGCGGTTCCGCCGCCTGCGCGGCAGCCGTATCGGCAGTGCGCACGCGCCGCACCGGGCGCACGGTTACCGTCAATGTTCCCGGCGGCCCGCTCAGGATCGAATGGCGTGACGACGATCATGTCATGATGACCGGCCCCGCCGAATGGGAATTTTCAGGCACTTTCGATCCTGCGACCGGCGAATGGAACCGCGACGCCGAGAATGACAAGCCAACTGACAGGGGTGCAGCCTGATGTCGGTGGAAGTCGTAACATTCGGATGCCGTCTCAACACCTATGAATCAGAGGTGATGAAACGTGAAGCCGATGCCGCCGGACTTGGCGAACTGAAAGACGGCGCGATCATCTTCAACACGTGCGCCGTTACGGCAGAAGCCGTGCGACAGGCTCGTCAGGCGATCCGCAAGGCCCGCCGTGAAAATCCGGAAGCGCGCATCATCGTCACCGGCTGCGCAGCACAGACGGAAGCCGACAATTTTGCCGCCATGGATGAAGTCGACCTCATTCTTGGCAATGAGGAAAAACTGAAATCCAATTCCTACCGGATGCTGCCGGATTTTGGCGTCAACCAGTTCGAGAAAGTGCGCGTCAACGACATTATGGAAGTGCGCGAAACCGCAAGCCATATGGTCGATGCCATTGAAGGCCGGGCACGCGCCTTCGTGCAGGTGCAGAATGGCTGCGATCATCGCTGCACCTTCTGCATCATTCCCTATGGTCGCGGTAATTCCCGCTCCGTTCCGATGGGCGCGGTGGTGGATCAGGTCAAACGCCTTGTCGGCAACGGTTATGCCGAAGTGGTGCTGACCGGCGTGGACATGACCTCCTATGGTCCCGATCTGCCGGGAAGCCTGCGTCTCGGCAAGCTGGTGAAGACTGTTCTCACTCAGGTGCCGGATCTGCAGCGCCTGCGTCTTTCCTCCATCGATTCCATCGAGGCCGATGACGATCTGATGGATGCGATTGCCAATGAAACGCGCCTGATGCCGCATCTGCATCTGTCGCTACAGGCGGGCGACGACATGATCCTGAAGCGCATGAAGCGCCGCCACTTACGCGACGATTCGATCCGCTTCTGCGAAACGGTGCGTTCTCTGCGTCCCGACATCGTCTTCGGCGCGGACATCATCGCCGGTTTCCCGACCGAAACCGAAGATATGTTTCAGAATTCGCTGAAAATCGTCGAGGAATGCGGGCTGTCCCACCTGCACGTCTTCCCCTACAGCGCACGCGAAGGAACGCCCGCCGCCCGCATGCCGCAGGTGCGGCGCGAAATCGTCAAGGAACGCGCGGCACGCCTGCGCGCGGAAGGCGATCGTGCCTATGAAAAACACCTCGGCGCACTGAATGGCACCTTACAGCGCCTTCTCGTCGAGAAGGAAGGCATTGCGCGCACCGAAGGCTTTACGCTGGCATCGGTGGACGGTGGCGCACCGGGCGAAATCATCGAACGTATCGTGACAGGCCATGACGGTGAAAAACTCCTCACCCGTCAGGCAGAGCCGCAAGCGGCTTAAAGCTTAAGGGCACCAGATTTCATGGCAATGGGTTTCATCAAGAAAATGTTCTCCTTCGGCAAGAAGGAGGTCGAAGAAAAGCCGGTCGAACAACCGGCACCCGAGGCCGTGGAAACGGCTTTGGAAACACAGCTTCCTGAAGCCGTCGAAGCGCCCGAAGAAATCGAAACAGCCGTCGTTGAAGTGGTCATTTCCGAACCGGAAGCGCCCGTGATCGCCAGCGAGCCTGAGCCGATTGAAGCGCCTGCGTCTGAAACGGTTGAGGAAGAAAAGGCTGAACCGGAGCATCCGGTTGCAGAGATTGAAATCCCGATTGAACAGCCTCCGGTGATGGAACCAATCGCGGTTGAAGCGCCTGCGCCAGAGCCGGTGAAGCCCAAGAAGGTGAAAGTCGCCAAGGCCGTCGAGGAACATAAGGAAGAAGCGCCGGTTGAGGCAGCGCCTCAGCCAAAGCTGTCCTGGTTCGAGCGACTGCGTCGCGGCCTGCTCCGTTCATCGAATTCATTGAGCGAATCCATCGGCGGCATTTTCACCAAGCGCAAGCTCGATGATGACACGCTGCAGGATCTCGAAGACGTACTCATTCAGGCCGATCTCGGGCTTGAGACCGCCATGCGCGTGACCGATACGCTTGCGTCGGGTCGCTACGGCAAGGACGTGACGGGCGAGGAAGTGCGCACCATCATGGGCGCGGAGATCGAAAAGGTTCTAGGCCCGGTGGCAAAGCCGCTGGAGCTTGACCTGTCGCACAAGCCGCATGTCATCCTTGTGGTCGGCGTCAACGGCACCGGCAAGACCACCACCATCGGCAAGCTTGCCGCAAAGCTTACCGCAGGCGGCCTCAAGGTCATGCTGGCGGCAGGCGATACATTCCGCGCCGCAGCCATCGAGCAGTTGCATATCTGGGGCGAACGCACCGGTTCGCCGGTCGTCTCCTCCAAGCTTGGCGCCGATGCGGCAGGACTTGCCTATGACGCATGGGAAAAGGCCAAGGAAGCGGGCAGCGACGTTCTCATCATCGATACGGCAGGACGGTTGCAGAACAAGGCCGAACTGATGGACGAGCTTGCAAAGATCGTGCGCGTGCTGGGCAAGCATGATCCGGAAGCGCCGCATACCGTTTTGCAGACACTCGATGCCACCACCGGCCAGAATGCCCTTAATCAGGTCGAAATCTTCAAGAATATTGCCGGCGTCAACGGTCTGGTCATG
This sequence comes from Brucella tritici, assembly GCF_008932295.1. GTDB lineage: Bacteria > Pseudomonadota > Alphaproteobacteria > Rhizobiales > Rhizobiaceae > Brucella > Brucella tritici. The sequence goes on from NZ_WBWA01000010.1 coordinate 26,471, forward strand.
ACCAAGCTTGACGGCACGGCACGGGGCGGCATTCTTGTCGCCATCTCGGCCAAGCATAAACTGCCGATCTATTTCATCGGTGTCGGCGAAGGTGTCGACGATCTGGAACCCTTTGCGGCCAAGGATTTTGCCCGCGCCATCGCAGGAGTTGCCTGATGGAGCATCCCGTTTTCGAACGCGATCCGTCACAGAAAAGCGAAGCCGAACGCCGGGAAGTCCCGCCGCTGCTCAAGCTGGCGCTGGAGCTGGGACCGCTTCTTGTTTTCTTCTTTGCCAATGCGCGCGGCGAAATGCTGATCGAGCGTTTTCCGGTTCTGGCGTCCATCGGCGCACCGATCTTTCTGGCAACGGCGCTATTCATGGGCGCAACCGTAATCGCGCTCGCCATTTCATGGACAATGACACGCACCCTGCCCATCATGCCGCTTGTCTCCGGCATCGTCGTGCTGGTGTTCGGGGCGCTGACGCTCTGGCTGCATAACGACACCTTCATCAAGATGAAGCCCACCATCGTCAACACGCTGTTCGGTGCGATCCTGCTCGGCGGCCTCTTCTTCGGCAAGTCCCTGCTCGGCTATGTGTTTGATTCGGCCTTCCGTCTCGACGCCGAAGGCTGGCGAAAGCTGACGCTGCGCTGGGGTCTGTTCTTCATTTTCCTCGCCGTGGTCAACGAAGTTGTCTGGCGGAACTTCTCGACCGATGCCTGGGTATCGTTCAAGGTGTGGGGCATTATGCCCATCACCATTGTCTTCACGCTTTTACAAATGCCGCTTATCCAGAAGCATTCGCTGACGGAAGACAACAAGACCGCATCGTAATACCAAAGCCTGATCAGTGAAACTCATCAAGCTTTGGTCAGCCCGTGCGGCGATTGAGCATTTTCAAGGCGTGATGCGTCAGCATCTCAGCGCCTTGGCATAACAGGAGGAAGGACGCCATGAACAGCATCGCACCACGGCTTGAAATCGAACAGTTCATCTGCCGCAGCGACAATTACGGCGTCCTCATCCACGATCCCCAAAGTGCACTGACAGCATCCATCGATGCGCCCGATGCAGCCGCGGTCGAAGCGGCGCTGAAGCGGCGTGGCTGGACGCTCGATTTCATCTTCACCACGCACCACCATCTCGACCACGTCGAGGGCAACGAAGCGTTGAAAGCGAAATACGGGGTCAGCATCATCGGCCCCAAGGCCGAAGAAACAAAGATTCCCGGTATCGACCGGACCGTTAAGGACGGAGACGAATTCACCTTCGGGCTCTTCCGCGTCAAGACCATCGCAACGCCGGGTCATACGGCGGGCGAAGTATCCTATTATCTTCCCGATGCGAAAGCCGTCTTCACGGGCGATACGCTGTTCGCACTGGGCTGCGGGCGGCTTTTCGAGGGAACGCCGCTCACCATGTTCCAGTCATTGCAGAAGCTGGTTGCGCTTCCCGGCGACACGGCGGTTTATTGCGGCCATGAATATACCGAAAGCAATGCCCGCTTTGCGCTCACCATCGACCCGGCCAACTCCGCACTCAAGGAACGCGCCGCCGAGATCGCACGGCTTCGTGCCGCCGATCGCATGACATTGCCGTCAAGCATCGCGCTTGAAATGGCGACAAATCCCTTCCTGCGCTGGCATGATGCCGGTATTCGCAGCCGCCTCGGCCTGCAGGATGCACCTGATGAAGCCGTGTTCGCCGAAATACGCAAGCGCAAGGATATGTTCTGACATGTGGTACTTTAGCCGGCGAATCGTTCCACAGTTCGAGGATAGAAGAATGACAGTCTTTTCCCGTTTCAAGATTGCAGGCTGCGCCGTTTTCCTCGGCCTTTCCCTTATCGCCCTGCCCGTTTCCACCGGCGTCGCGTTTGCCGACGACCTGCTTGATGTCGCACCGAAGCAGACGCCTGCCGAAATCAACAATTTCAAGCTGAGCGAAGATTTCCTGTCGCGCATGGAAAAAGTGCAGGAACAGCTAGGTGGCATGGAACTTTCGGCGACCGAAGAGGAAGGACAGGATGCCACGCCTTCCTTCGACAAGATGGTGAAGAGCATTGAATCCCGCCCGCAGGTGGTGGAAGTCCTCAAGGCCCAGAACATTACACCGTCCGACTATATTTACGGTTATTTCGCCCTGATGAGCAGCCTTGCCGCCGCAGACGCCGAAAGCGAGCCGCAACTGGTGGACGAGTTGAAGGACATCAACCCTGAACACCTCGCCTTCGGCAAGCAATATAGCGAGCGCATCCGCGTTCTGATCGGCGAGTAACGCATCACGAAGAAAGAGAGATGAACCGGCGATTTCCCCGGTTCTTTTGTTTTACCGCGCCGGTTGCCTCAAAAGCCGCAAAGCATTGAGCGTCACGAGAACAGTTGCGCCTGTATCGGCCAGGATGGCGGGCCAGAGGCCTGTAATGCCCAGCACAGTGGTCACCAGAAAGACAGCTTTCAAACCAAGCGCTATGGCAATGTTTTGATGGATATTGCGCATGGTTCGCTTGGAAAGGTCGACCATTTCCGCAACATCGCCAACCCGGCCATGCAGAACCGCAGCGTCGGCTGTTTCCAGCGCCACGTCCGTGCCACCGCCCATGGCGATGCCGACATCTGCGGCAGCAAGTGCTGGTGCATCGTTGATGCCATCGCCAACCTTGGCGACGATCAGACCCTCTTTACGCAACTCGCCAACAATGCGCTGCTTGTCTTCCGGCAGAAGCTCGGCCCGCACTTCGATCCCGAGATCACGCCCGATGGCTTCCGCCGTGCGACGATTATCACCCGTCAGCATGACAGTGCGAATATTGGCGGATTTCAGTTCCTGCAAACCGGCAATGGCATCAGCGCGCGGTTCATCACGCATGGCGATTGCACCGGCAATCTTGCCATTAGCGACAAGGACAGAGACCGTCTTGCCTTCGTCGTTGCAGGCGGCAATACGGCTCGCCAGCGCATCTGGAATGGCCACAATATCATTGGCTGCGCGGCGCGACCCCAGAAACAGGTTCATTTCACCGACCGCACCTGACACGCCTTTGCCGCCATGGGCCTTGCCCTGCGTGATGACGGACAGTTTCAGGTTACGCTGTTCTGCGGCACCGACAATCGCCAGCGCCAGCGGATGGCTTGAGCCCGTATCCAGGGACGCGGCAAGACGCAGCACATCATCTTCGGGCAGGTCGCCTGCAAGAACATCTGTCACCTTCGGCTTGCCTTCGGTCAGCGTGCCGGTCTTGTCGAAGCAGGCCGCCGTGATCTTGCCGATGGTTTCCAGTACTGCGCCGCCCTTCAGAAGAAGGCCGCGTCGTGCGCCCGACGAGAGAGCCGCTGCGATTGCAGCAGGCGTGGATATGACCAGCGCACAGGGGCAGCCGATCAGAAGGATCGCAAGACCCTTGTAGACCCATTCATTCCAGTCCCCCCCTGCAACAAGAGGTGGCAGAATGGCGACGAGCGCGGCCACAACCACAACGCCCGGCGTATAATAGGTCGAAAAACGATTGATGAAACGTTCCGTCGGTGCCTTGGCTTCCTGCGCTTCCTCAACCAGCCGCACAACGCGGGCGATGGTGTTGTCCTGCGCCGCAGCCGTAACCCGGACCCGCAACACGCCGTCGCCGTTGATCGTGCCCGCAAAAACCGTATCGCCTTCAGCCTTCCCGACCGGCGTGCTTTCACCGGTGACCGGCGCTTCATCGACAGCGCTTTCGCCCGTCAGGATTTCGCCGTCCGCAGGCATACGGTCGCCCGGACGCACGGAAATCACATCGCCAACCGCCAGACTATCGGCGGCAACTTCAGTGGTCGCTCCGTTTTTCTCAAGAAAGGCTGTCTTCGGCACCAGCATAGTCAGGGATTGAATGCTGGCGCGCGCCTTTCCGGCGGCAACGCCTTCCAGGAGCTCCCCGACCAGAAAGAGAAACACGACCGCTGCCGCCTCCTCCGTCGCGCCGATGAACATTGCTCCCACAGCAGCAATCGTCATCAGCATCTCGATGGAAAATGGCGTGCCATTGATCGCCGCCATATAGGCACGCTTGGCAATCGGCACGAGGCCGATCAGCATCGCAGCCGTAAAGGCCCAAAGCGCGATGGGCGGATAAAGATGTCCGACAATATAGGCCGCGACCAGCCCGCCGCCGCAGGCCAGCATCATCTGGCCCTTTTTCGAACGCCACCAGGGCAGCGGCCTTGTGGGCGCAGTCGCCTTTGGTGCAGAACCGGCACCAGGGACAGCGATTTCGGCAAGCGCGGTCTTGTAGCCCAGCGCCGTCACCTTGCCGGCAATTTCGTCGCTTTTTGCCGATCCGTCATGATTGACGGTCATCGCACCATTGGTCACCGAGACGGACACATCCGTCACGCCCGACAAGCGCCGCACGGCAGTATCGATCTTGGCCGCACATGACGCACAATCCATGCCATCGACCTGAAAACGGAAACTGTTGGCCGTTACAGCAATAACCTTGTCATGGGCTTCGTGATCATGATCGCAGTGGTCATGATGACCACCGCACGCCCCATGGTCGTGGTCGTGGTCGTGGTCGTGGTCGTGGTCGTGGTGAGAATGATCGTGCGAATGCTCATGCTTCGCGACTGTTTTTTCCTCGATGAGCGGCTCAACGCCATAGCCGAGGCTGCGCACCTTGCTTGCGACCTTGTCGAGATCGCCCGTTCCATCATGGCTGACAGTCATCGTGCCTGCCGTGACGGAGACGGACACATCCTCAATACCGCGCACCCGCCGTACGGCAGTATCGATCTTGGCTGCGCAGGATGCGCAATCCATACCGTCGATGCGAAAGCGAATCTGGTTCAATGTTTCACTCATGATCTGCTCTTTTCAGGATCGCTCTTGAATTATCTTGAGCAAGGTCTACATCCTCTAGTGACTAGAGGAGCAAGCGGAAAATGATCATGAATGTATCGATCGGCGAAGCATCGAAAGCGAGCGGCGTCAAAGTGCCGACGATTCGCTATTACGAGCAGATCGGCCTCTTGCCCTCACCACCGCGCAGCGACGGCAATCGCCGCCTCTATGACGGGCAGGATGTCCAGCGGCTGCTTTTCATCCGCCATGCACGCGATCTGGGTTTCGAGGTGGATGCCATCCGCACTCTGCTCGATCTTCAGGATAATCCCGACCAGTCCTGTGCGGCAGCCGACGCCATTGCACGCGCACGCTTGAGCGATGTCGAACACCGCATCGCAAAACTGCTGTCACTGAAAACGGAATTGCAGCGCATGCTGGAATGCACCGCCCATGGCCGCATCGACCAGTGCCGCGTGATCGAAATCCTCGGCAACCATGAGGAATGCGTGCATCCGAAGCATTAATCCGGATTGGCCGGATCAATTCACCTTGGAAAAACGGGTGGCTTCGATCTTGAGTGTGCCGATCTGCGTCCCGATTCGGGCGACGACGGGCGCATAGATGCCCGAATTGCCAAGCGATGCGAAGGAAATCGTCATCCGGCTGCGATTGCTCAGATAATCGATAGCCTTCTTGCCCTTCTGATATCCAGAAATCGGAACGAACTTTGCAGAGCAGATGACCGATTCGCCGGTGAAGCCATCGGTCGTAAACGATTCGGTGCCGTTGAAGGAAAGCTTGATCTCCGCACGGGTCTGCCCGTCAAACACGCTCAGCGAACGGTCGCAGACTGCCCGACCGTTCTTGGCGGGAATCATCAACGCGCTCAGCGGGTCGCTGACATTGAGCAGGTCCTGCGGCGATGTCTCCACCCATGGATCGCGCTTCTTCACCGGAGGCTGGTTTTCTGCCGAAACGACATTGCCATTGGCGAAGCGGATCGTGGTGCTCTTGTTCTTGCGACCATGCTTGTAAGCGAGATCGAAGCTCTTCGGCACGACCTTGCCGCTGACGGCGCTGCCGGTCACGTGCACGGTGCCGTCCGTATCATCGAACACCCGCGCCAGGCCGGAAGTCAGAAAACGGCCATTGAGGTTGTAATTGGCGCCGTTGACCGTGGTTTCTATGGCCGACCGCGCAATCGAAAGCCCGAAAATGGAAATATCGTATTCGGTTCGATAAAGATCGTTGGCCCTGGCCGGTCCGCCTGCAATCATTGATCCCGCAACGATCAGGCCGGCAAAGGCCAACACACCACCATGCGCCAGCCGGTGCCAGACGGGCTTCAACTTATGCGACGGTTCGATCATGCGCGCATTCCTTCCGCTAGAACACATCTCGGAAAACTGGAACGGGTTTTCCGATAAAGACATGCGTAAAGACAAAAACTCAAAACAAATCCGCTTTATCCTGTTGCGCGGCCTGTTCCTCGTCGGGTGCCCCGTGATGGTTTCGAACCGAAGGTTTTCAACCACATTGGAACGCCACAAAGTTGCGTGGGATTCTTCGATACAGTATCTGTGCATCAGGCAAAACCGGCGAAGTTATGATCGCAAGCTTTCGTGAAGGCCATGCGAAAGCCGGAAAACCGCGTCTTTGCGCGATGGATACGGAATCTCACTTGACTGCAACGGCTGCTGTCACTATAGAAACGCGACTTTCCCAATAGGCCGCCTGTCCGAGATCGCGCGCCAGCAGCATCAAACTGCGTTGATTGCTTGAATTCGGACATTCGGGTCGGGGCCTGAAGAACGTAATTGAAGGTGAGACCAAAATGTCCCGCGCTTGTGAATTGACCGGCAAGTCGGTCCAGTACGGCAACAATGTCAGCCACGCGAACAACAAGACGCGTCGCCGCTTTCTGCCGAACCTCTGCAATGTTACGCTGATGTCCGAAACGCTCGGCCAGAGCTATCGCCTGCGCGTTTCCGCCAACGCTCTGCGTTCGGTTGAACATCGCGGTGGTCTTGATGCATTCCTCGTCAAGTCTGACGACAAGGAACTGTCGCAGCGCGCTCGCCTGCTGAAGCGTCAGATCGCAAAGAAGCAGGCTGAAGCAGCAGTCGCTGCCTAAGCTTCCGGCCAAAAATTTCGACAAAAAAGGCCGGCTTCTGTCGGCCTTTTTTGCTGGTTCCATCACCCAGGATAAAAAAATGTCAATCGAGACACCTTCTTATTCCCGGCTTGCGCCTGCGATACTGGCTATGTGCGTGGCAGTTGCCGCGTCGAACATACTTGTCCAGTATCCCTTCCAGCATTTCGGCCTCGGTGAAGTGCTGACCTACGGCGCCTTTACCTACCCCATCGCCTTTCTGGTCAATGACCTGACGAATCGCCGCTTCGGCCCTGCTGCCGCGCGCAAGGTCGTCTATGCCGGTTTCGTGCTTGGCGTCCTTATGTCGATCTGGCTCGCGACCCCGCGTATCGCCATTGCCTCCGGTTCCGCCTTCCTTCTGGCACAGTTGATGGACATCACCGTTTTCGACCGCCTGCGTCGCAAGACCTGGTGGAAGGCTCCTTTTGCGGCTGCCATGTTCGGCTCTGTGCTCGATACGATCCTGTTCTTCTCGATTGCCTTCGCAGCCAGTTTTGCCTGGATCGATAAGCTGACCGGCATGCCCGATTCGTCCCTTGCCGAACCGGCATCCTTCCTCGGCCTCGGCGTTCCGCTCTGGGCGTCGCTGGCTTTCGGCGACTTCTTCGTGAAGGTCATCATGGGAACGCTGATGCTGATCCCCTATGGCGCAATCCTCGCTGTCTTCGCTCCGACGCTTTACGCGCCAAACCGGACAAACGCTGGCTGATATTCTCGAGGATTCACGATCCGTTGAACGCAACGAAAACCGGTTTTCCTCAATAAATATCCCCTGTATGAACCGCTCTCCGACAGACCACAGGTTTTTCCTGCGGTCTTTCTTTATCGGAACGGATTTCTATATTACGTGTAGAAAGCAAAAAACGCCTGAAATTATTCAGGCGTCGGCTTTCCTCTTTCGGTTTGACTATATTTATATTTAGGTAAGGATTGATTAGATGTCCTTGAATAAGGAAAAACTTCCACTCGTCATTATTACCGGCGCAAGCTCGGGCATTGGCCTTGCCGCTGCAAAAATGTTTGCCCATCGCGGTCATCCATTGCTGCTTCTGGCGCGCCGACTGGACGCGATGGAAAAGCTCAACCTGCCGAACACGCTCTGCAAATCGGTTGACGTTACCGACCGCAAGGCACTTTTGGCCGCCGTTCAGGAAGCGGAAGCAAAGTTTGGTCCCGCCGACGCTATCGTCAACAATGCCGGCGTGATGTTGCTTGGCGAAGTAACCCGACAGGACCCGGATGAGTGGGACCGGATGCTGGAAGTAAACGTCAAAGGATTGCTCAACGGCGTTCACGCCGTGGCTGGCGGGATGGTCGCGCGCAAGCACGGAACCATCATCAACATCAGCTCGGTGGCTGGCCGCAAGACCTTCGCCAATCATGTTGCCTATGTCGGCACCAAGTTCGCCGTGCATGGTATGTCGGAAAATCTGCGCGAGGAACTTTCGCCGCACAATGTCCGTGTCGTGACGATTGCGCCCGGTGCCGTGGAAACCGAACTTCTGAGCCATACCAGCGACGCCGGTATCAAGGCCGGTTACGAAGAATGGAAAAAGGAAATGGGCGCGCCTGTGCTTTCGGCCGACGATGTGGCTCGCGCCATTCTCTATGCCTATGAGCAGCCACAGGGCGTCTGCATACGCGAAATCGTTCTGGCTGCAACCAAACAGCAGGCATGAAAAAAGGGCGCTTCAGGCGCCCTTTTCTTTGACCGATATTCTATCGCCGACCGGCGCGCCGTCTGCCCTTGCCCGATGCCGCAGCACCCTGCTCCTCGAACAGCGATGCAAGCTGCTCCGTCATGGCGCCAGCCAGCTCTTCCGCGTCGACGATGGTGACGGCACGCTGATAATAGCGCGTGACATCATGGCCGATGCCGATTGCAATCAGTTCCACCGGAGAGCGCGTTTCGATTTCCTCGATCACGGCGCGCAGGTGACGCTCGAGATAGTTGCCGGGATTGACGGAAAGCGTCGAGTCGTCGACGGGCGCGCCATCCGAAATCATCATCAGGATCTTGCGCTGTTCAGGACGCGCCAGCAGCCGCTGATGCGCCCAGATCAGTGCTTCACCGTCGATGTTTTCCTTGAGCAGGCCTTCGCGCATCATCAGGCCGAGATTGCGCCGTGAACGGCGCCATGGCGCATCGGCGCTCTTGTAGACGATATGGCGCAGATCATTGAGGCGACCCGGATTGGCAGGCTTGCCACGTCCAAGCCACGCTTCGCGTGACTGGCCGCCCTTCCACGCCTTGGTGGTGAAGCCCAGAATTTCCACCTTCACGCCGCAACGCTCCAGCGTGCGGGCGAGAATATCCGCGCAGGTCGCAGCAACCGTGATCGGGCGACCGCGCATGGACCCGGAATTGTCCAGCACCAGCGTCACGACCGTATCGCGGAAATCCGTATCGCGCTCCTGCTTGTAGGAAAGCGGCTGCGTCGGATCGATGACGATGCGCACCAGACGGGCCGAATCGAGATAGCCCTCTTCCAGATCGAAATCCCAGGAGCGATTCTGCTGCGCCATCAGGCGGCGCTGCAGGCGGTTAGCCAATCGCCCGACAACACCCTGCAGATTGGCAAGCTGCTTGTCGAGGAAGCCGCGCAGACGATCGAGTTCCGCCTCGTCGCAAAGATCGGTTGCCTCGACCTCCTCGTCGAACTCGCGCGTGAAGACCTTGTAGTCGACATGCTCGGCAAAATTGGCGAAAGGCTGGTTCGGACGGCGCGTATCTCCCGGTGTTTCCGCGTCGATATCATCGCTGTCGTCCATGTCGTCGGCAGAAGCATCGGCGGCATCCATTTCGCCCTGCTCGCCTTCATCGCTCGAACTGTCGGATTCCTCGCTTTCAGCGGAATCGGAACCTTCCTGACTCTCGTCGCCGCCTTCCTCGTTCTCGTCGGAATCAGGCGTCTGCTCGTCGTTCTGCTCTTCCTCGTCGCTCGGTTCTTCCTGCGAGAGCTCTTCCGCCATATCCATGGAGGCGAGCATGTCACGCACCGTGCGCGCAAAAGCCTGCTGGTCTTCAAGATCGTCGCCAAGCCGCGCAATATCGGCGGCAGCCTTCTGCTCGATCCAATCGCGCCACAGTTCCAGCACCTGTCCGGCTTCCGCAGGTGCGGCCCGTCCGGTCAGCTTTTCACGCAGCAGAAGCGACACGGCTTCCTCAAGCGGCGCGTCTTCCTTGGCGGTGACGGCAGAGAAATTGGCTTTCGAATATTTATCCGCAAGCATGGTGGAAAGATTATCCGCCATGCCTGACATGGCGCGGGCGCCGATGGCTTCCACGCGCGCCTGCTCTACAGCGTCGTAAATAGCACGCGCCTGCTTTCCTTCCGGGGCAAGTGCCGCGTGAATGCGCGGATTGTGACGCGCCTGACGGAGCGCCATGGAATCACCGAGGCCGCGCGTGACGGCGATATCGTGCGCAGTCGGGCGCTTCGGCAGATCGGGAAGACGGGCGCGATTGGCGCTCAAGGCCGGGCGGTCATTGGTGAACGCCACTTCCAGCTCGTGCTCGCCGGAAATGGCGCGGACGCAAGCCGTTAGAGCGCGCTTGAACGGTTCGGAATCCACCGGTCCCGGTTTACGCTCGCGCGAATTATCGCCTATTCCTGACTTCTGGCCCGACATATGCCTATCCTGACTTCGCTTTCAAGCAAGGGCGAAGCTCATCACCCCCGCATCAGACAGTGCGCTGCCGCCGGATATGATCAGGCGGCAGGCTTCTTCCGCATCAAGCGAGAACGATATTGGCTGCCGATTCCGGCAGTTCAACGCCGAAAGCGCGCTGATAGAACTCGGCCACGATCGGGCGTTCCAGTTCGTCGCACTTGTTGAGGAAGGTCAGGCGGAAGGCAAAGCCGACGTCGTTGAAGATCGCGGCATTTTCGGACCAGGTGATGACCGTACGCGGGCTCATGACGGTCGAAAGATCGCCATTGATGAACGCCTGACGGGTCATGTCGGCCACGCGCACCATCTTGTTCACGATCTCGCGGCCTTCGGCATTCTGATAATGCTTGGCCTTGGCAAGAACGATGTTCACTTCATTGTCGTGCGGCAGATAGTTCAGCGTCGTCACGATGGACCAGCGGTCCATCTGCGCCTGGTTGATCTGCTGGGTGCCGTGATAGAGGCCGGTCGTATCACCGAGGCCAACGGTGTTGGCGGTCGCGAACAGGCGGAAAGCCGGATGCGGACGGATGACGCGGCTCTGGTCGAGCAGGGTCAGGCGACCGGACGATTCCAGAACGCGCTGGATGACGAACATCACGTCCGGACGACCGGCATCATATTCGTCGAACACCAGCGCCACATTGTGCTGATAGGCCCAGGGAAGGATGCCGTCCTTGAATTCGGTGACCTGCACGCCATCCTTGACGACGATGGCGTCCTTGCCGACAAGATCGATACGGCTGACATGGCTGTCGAGGTTGACGCGGACGCAAGGCCAGTTGAGGCGGGCTGCGACCTGCTCGATATGGGTCGACTTGCCGGTGCCGTGATAACCGGAAACCATCACGCGACGGTTATAGGCAAAGCCTGCAAGGATCGCGAGCGTCGTCTGACGGTCGAAAAGATAATCCGGATCAAGCTCCGGCACATAGGAATCGCCTGCCGCATAGGCTGGCACCGTCATGTCGGAATCGATTCCGAACACTTCGCGCACCGAAACCGTCGTATCCGGCAAATTGGCTATATCCCGCTCAACCTTGTTCATCATGCCTCCAGAGCGGCAGGCAGCGACCGGCCGCGAATTAATACCGGCAAGCTACCGACCGGCAACTTTCACCCGTGGGCATGTTTTTCCGGCGAGCCGGACGGTATGCCCCTTCCGTAATTCGTTGCGGGCATCCGTGCTTGCGCCCGCGCAATTGCGCGGCAGAAGAATGTCCGTCGGAGTTGTCGGCGACAACTCCCATAGTCAGCCTGTCAGGCCCAAACAGGCTTTAGCAAAAACCTGCCTGCTTGAGCAATTGATAAGCCTGAATAACATCGCGAAATCTTTCTTCCGATCCGCGATCACCACCATTTGCATCCGGATGGTGCTGCTTTACCAGCTCTTTATAACGCGCCTTGATCTTATCGCCAGTCGAATTTGGTTCAAGACCGAGCGTCGCCAGCGCCTTTATTTCCAGCGTGCGCGGCTTGCGCTGCGCTTTCTGGCCCGGCGCATGTCCCTTGGCTTCCTTGAAAAGGTTGAAGGGATCGCGGATGCGATTGTGATAGGAGGCCGAGCCGGAACGCATCTTCGCCACATCCGGCGACGTGCGCGGCTTGGCGGTAGAGTTCGCCGTCGTCGACCAGGTCGGGCGATGACCCGTGATCGCATCCTTCTGGAATTTCGCGATGTCGCCATCTGAAAGACCAGAGAAGTAATTGAAATTCTTGTTATATTCCCGCACGTGATCAACACAGAAGCGGAAATATTCGCCTTCGCGCATGCGTCCGACAGGCGCGCGGTGCGTGCCTGGCTTGTCACATCCGTCCCATTGGCAGCAAGGCCCCGAAGCCTTCGCTTCTGCAGTCTTCTTGGGCTTGATGCGGATACTGTCGAAAAATTTTGAGTTCGTTGTCATCGAATCGAATTATGCGGATTATGAGTTGCTGAACAAGAATTGACATTTCGTCCGGTCTGGCTTTTGGCCATTTTAACTGGGCGAAATTTTGAAGCAGGTTGCTTTCCTGTGCGGATTTGCCCCACCTTTTGCTGCCGAAGCAACGTTATATGAGGCACAGCGTCTATATGGGGAGAAGTGGTCCAAATGTCCATTCACAATAGCAAACAAAGCGCGATGGAAGCGAAACTGACCACGGCTTTCGCTCCCGAACGGCTTGAAATCATCAATGAAAGCCATCTCCACGCCGGACATCACCACGAGGAGCGCGGTCACGATGAAGTTTATGACGGCACCGGCGAAACCCATTTCCGCATCCGCATCATTGCCGACGCCTTTGCCAAAATGAGTCGCATCGAGCGCCACCGCGCCATCAATGCACTTTTGAAGGAAGAACTCGATAGCGGCGTGCACGCGCTGGCGCTTGAGCCTTCCGCCCCCGGTGAGGCAACGCGGCGCTGAAACAGATCGAAGACATAATCCGCAAACAAGCAAGGCGCCCTTTCGGGCGCCTTGCTATATGGAGCAGACAGATCGAACTTTGCGGAGAAAAGAAATCCAGGATAAAATCTAGTGCAAGTACGAATAGACCAAGATCGTATATCTCTTATTATAAAGCACTTCGAACGCGAAATTCTCCGTAGTTTTCGTATCAGAACATAAACCATCTATAACAGGAAATATACGCCTATATAGACTTAACGATTCAATATATGCTCATGAGAGCTCATATTTTGAATAATATCAACTTAAATATTCAAAATAACCATTGGTTGTATTTTATCTATATTAGAAGTAATTGATATGAAGATCTATAATTCTATTATGAATACTTCATATTGTGTATTAGAAAAATGTATAAAATTAGAAATCACAAAGCCACTCGGGCGACAGCTTTCGTAAGAAAAATGCCTGCTATCCCAAGATAAAATGTTCAAAAACAGAGTGTTAGGTGGAAGCGCGCTCCCGCGAAACCTGTTAGCGCGGTAGTGCCGCAACGATGGGTGTCGGCTTTCCATCGGCATCAAGCGGCACGATGCGCAACCGTATCAGGCGGTTCTTTTCCTTCTTCAGGACGGAAAAGCGTTTCCCGTAAAAGGTGAAGGCCTGCTTCACTTCGGGAATCGTCTGGGTCTCATGAATGACGAGACCTGCAATCGTTGTCGCTTCCTCATCGGGCAAGGACCAGTCGAGCGCGCGGTTGATGTCGCGAATCGGCAGCGAGCCGTCGACAATCACCGAACCGTCCGGTTGCAGGCGAACGCCCTGCATGTCGATATCGTGCTCGTCGGCAATATCGCCGACGATTTCTTCCAGAATATCCTCAAGCGTCACCAGTCCCTGCACATCGCCATATTCGTCGACGACGATGGCGATATGCGCCTTGCGGCGAAGAAAGGCGTCAAGCTGGTCCTGCAATGTCGTCGTGTCGGGCACGAACCACGGCTTGCGCGCAACCTTCATGATGTCGATGCGTTTGAAATCATTGTCGACGTCGTAAAGCGCGCGCAACAGGTCCTTGGTGTGAATGATGCCGACAATATTGTCGATATCGTCGCGCCAGAGCGGCATGCGCGTGTGCGGGCTGGCCAGAATATCGCGCACGATCTCATCCGCCGGAGCATCGGCATTGACGGTGCCCATCGATGTCCGGTGCACCATCACGTCGCTGACTTCCAGTTCCTTGAGGTCGAGCAATCCGCCCAACTGGTCGCGATCTTCCTTGATGAGCGACTTGTCGCGATGCAGTACCTCGACCGCGCCGCGCAACTCTTCCTGCGGGCTCAGCATGGAACGACCGGCTGCAAGATTGATACCGCAGACCTTGAGGATCACACGCACGATCCAGTTCACGGCAGCGGAAACCGGCCCAAGGATCAACACCACCAGCGACACGCTGCGCGCGACGGCCAGCGAAAACCGGTCCGGTCCCGAAATCGCCCATGACTTCGGCAGCACCTCCGCGAAAATAACGAGAATGACCGTCATTGCCAGCGTCGCATAGGCGACGCCTGCATCGCCGAACAGGTTCAGGAAAATGCTGGTGGCAATCGAGGACGCCAGAATATTGGCGAGGTTGTTGCCGATCAAAAGCACGCCGATCAGCCGGTCGCGCCTTCCAATCAGACGCTGGACGACGCCTGCACGCTCCTCGCCATTGTGCTCGAGCGTGAGCATACGGGCACGCGACGCTGCCGTCAGCGCCGTTTCAGAACCCGAAAAGAAACCGGAAAGAATGACACAGAGCAGGATGATGCCGCACATAACCCAAAGCTCGAAAGTCATTCGCCCTGTCCTCTTTTAGCAGGGCGCTGGGATGCTGACGCATCACGCCCTGAAGTTGCTCAATCGCCGCACGGGCTTAACCAAGTCTCGATGAGTCAAACTCACCGAGACTTGGTATTATTTCGTTTCCAGACGGTCTTTCAAAAATTCCAGCACGGCTACCGGCGGCACGTCCTTGGCAATAAAGGACTGCCCGATGCCCCGCGTCAGGATGAAGGTGAGCGCACCGCGCGCCACTTTCTTGTCCTGCGCAATATAATCCATCAACTTTTCCGCCGATGGCAAGCCGCCCGGCACATCCGACAGCCGGTATGGCAAGCCGACCGCCTTCAGATGCGCCTCGACGCGCTCTGCATCCTCGATGCCGCACAGGTTCATCTTGACCGAAAAGCGATGGGCCAGCGCCATGCCGATGGCGACACCTTCGCCGTGCACGAGACGGCTCGAATCGTAGCCGGTTGCGGTTTCCAGCGCATGGCCAAACGTATGGCCGAGATTGAGCAGCGCACGGTCGCCGGTTTCGCGCTCGTCGCGCGCAACGACAGCCGCCTTGCAACGGCAGGATTCAGCGATGGCTTCCGTCCGCGCCGCGCCGCCGGAGAAAACCTCCTGCCAGTTCTGCTCCAGCCATTCGAAGAAGTCCGGGCGGTCGATCAGGCCATATTTTGCAACTTCGGCATAACCGGCCCGGAACTCACGCGGGCTCAGCGTGTCTAGAACTTCCGTATCGGCCAGAACCAGTCGGGGCTGGTAGAACACGCCGACAAGGTTCTTGCCATGTGCCGTGTTGATCCCGGTCTTGCCACCGACCGAGGAATCCACCTGCGACAGGAGCGAGGTCGGCATCTGCACGAAATTCATGCCGCGCCGCACGATACCGGCGACGAAGCCCGAAAGATCGCCAACCACGCCGCCACCAAATGCCACAACCGCATCGCCACGCTCCAGGCGCGCCGCCAGCACGGCATTGGTAACGGTTTCAAGCGTGGCAAAGGATTTGGACTTCTCACCCGGCGCAACAATCACCGGCGTAACATCGATACCGGCCTTGGCGAAGCTTTCAGTCAGGCGCTCGAGATGCGCCTTGGCGACATTTTCGTCTGTCACCACCGCCACGCGCACGCCTTTCAGACGCTTTGCCACTTCCTCGCCCGCACGATCAACCAGCCCCTTGCCGATCAGAATGTCGTAGGAGCGGTCGCCAAGCGACACGGGAACAGTCGTAACATCCTGGGCGATGGAAGGCGCGTTCATGCGTAGTCTCCAATATCATGCAACGAGGACATCGGCGGTTCTTTCTACCGAACAGCCATCAAGCCTCTAAACCTTCGAGATGACCGGCCAGAACATCGAGCAGTTCGGCAGCGATCACTTCCTTCTTGTCGTCACGGGTCATAAGCTGGAGATCGGCCAGCGCATAGACGGGATAGCGCTCGTTCATCAGCCGCAGCATGACGCCGCGCGGATCGCTGTTTTTCAGCAGCGGACGGTTCTGGCGGCGCGATACGCGCTCCATCAGAATATCGATTTCCGCATTAAGCCAGATGGAAACGCCAGCTCGACCAATTGCCGCGCGTGTTTCGGCGTTCATATAGGCTCCGCCACCGGTCGCCAGAACCATCGGCCCGTCTTCGAGCAGGCGCATGATGACACGACGTTCGAGATCACGGAACTCGACCTCGCCATAAGCTTCGAATAATTCAGGAATGCTCATCCGGGAAACCGCTTCGATCTCCGTATCGGCATCGCGAAACGGCAAGCCGAGCAAGGCCGCGGCTTTACGTCCGACGGTCGATTTTCCAGCTCCCATCAGCCCAACAAGCACCACGACTTTCGAACCGAGAAGTTCGCGGATCAGCTCCGCTTTCTCATGTAGATTGTTTTGTTTTGTCGTGCTGCTCATTGTCCTCGTCCATTTGCTCCGGTTCCACATGAAAAACAGGGCGACGTCAATTGCTTTGATTGGTTTTCAAGGCGCGCACGACCGCAAGCATGGCTTTTTTGCAGGATTGCACCCTCGTCCCCTCTTTCGTCTCCCCTCCTTGCTTTCGTCCCAATGCCAAAGCATAAAAGATGAATGCCTACGCTGACGCGCCTCGTCCTCTTTCTCGCTCTTGTTGCCGCCATCGTTTACGGCGCTATGTATGCGCTTGCCAATTTCGTTGAACCAGACACACGCGAGATCACCGTCGACATACCGGCTTCGAAGCTGAAACCGGTGACGATTGCGCCGCCGCCGGCCCCCGCAGCCGGGCCTGCCCCGGCGGAAACCGCCGATACGGCGCCCCAACTACCGCAGATCCCACAGGAGTGACGATGCGCGCATCGCTGGCGATCGAGAACTTTCTGGAAATGATGAGCGCCGAACGGGGTGCTGCGGAAAACACGCTCGAATCCTACCGGCGCGATCTGGAAGCTGTGGCAGAGACGCTGGCGGCCCGAGGCGTCAATCTTGCCGAAGCCGGACCCGACCATATCCGCAGCGCCATTGATGCCATGGCAACGGAAGGTTTTGCCTCGACATCTCAGGCCAGGCGTTTGTCGGCGCTGCGTCAGTTCTTCCGTTTTCTCTATTCGGAAGGCTATCGGCAGGACGACCCGACCGGCACAGTCGATGCCCCCAAGAAGCAAAAGCCGCTGCCGAAGATCATGAGCGTCGAACACGTCACGCGGCTTCTCGACCGCGCAGTGCTCGAAACCAATGAAACAGCCGAACCGGATGAGCGCACTTCCGACCGGCTGCGGGCCTTGCGCCTTCATGCGCTTCTCGAAACGCTTTATGCGACAGGGCTTCGCGTCTCGGAACTTGTCGGCCTGCCCGTCACCGTCGCGCGCACCGATCACCGCTTTCTGCTGGTCCGCGGCAAGGGCTCCAAGGAACGCATGGTTCCGCTTTCACCCAAGGCCCGTGAAGCTTTGCAGCGCTTTCTCGCCTTGCGGGATTCCCTGCCCGGCAGTGATGACAATCCCTGGCTGTTTCCGGCTTTTTCGGAAAGCGGCCATCTGGCGCGCCAGGTTTTTGCCCGCGAGTTGAAAGGACTTGCCGCACGGGCAGGATTATCGGCCGCCGCCATTTCACCGCACGTGCTGCGCCATGCCTTTGCCAGCCACCTGCTGCAGAACGGCGCAGATCTGCGCACCGTGCAGCAATTGCTCGGCCATGCCGATATTTCCACGACGCAAATCTATACGCATGTGCTGGAGGAAAGACTGCATAAGCTCGTCAGCGAGCATCATCCGCTTGCCGATTAGCCTTTGTCCGGTTATGAGAAAATCGAAAATTTGCAAGATGAGCCAGTAGTGAATATGTAAAGCGCCGTAAAACAGCCTTTTTCAGGCTCGCAATAGCGCTAATCCCTTTGGAAAAAGCACGAACAGTCAGGCCCGATGTACAACTATCTCGATTTTGAAAAACCCGTCGCCGACCTCGAAGGCCAGATTCTGGAGCTGAAAAAGCTCGCGCAGGAACAAGGCAGCGTCGAGATGAGCGACGAGATTCGTCGCCTCGAGAAGCGTTCGGCTGATGCGCTGAAGGACATCTATCGCAAGCTGACACCGTGGCAGAAGGCGCAGATCGCCCGCCATCCGGACCGTCCGCACTGCCTGGAATATATCGACCGTCTGTTCACCGAATTCACCCCGCTTGCTGGCGACCGCAAATTCGCCAATGACGAAGCCATCCAGGCCGGTTTCGGTCGCTTCAACGGTCAGGCCGTCGCGATCATCGGGCAGGAAAAAGGCTCCGACACCAAGACGCGCCTGAAGCATAATTTCGGCTCGGCCCGTCCGGAAGGCTATCGCAAGGCCGTCCGCATCATGGAAATGGCCGACCGCTTCCAGTTGCCGCTCATCACCCTCGTCGATACTGCAGGCGCCTATCCGGGTGTCAGCGCCGAGGAGCGCGGTCAGGCCGAAGCGATTGCTCGTTCGACGGCGGAGTGCCTGCGGCTGCGCGTTCCTGTCATCTCGATCATCATCGGTGAAGGCGGCTCCGGCGGCGCCATCGCCATCGCCGTTGCAAACCGCGTCTATATGCTTGAGCATTCGATCTATTCGGTGATCTCGCCCGAAGGCGCTGCGTCGATCCTCTGGCATGATTCGACCCGCGCCAAGGATGCCGCTTCCAACATGCGCATCACCGCGCAGGACCTGTTCGATCTCAAGATCATCGACGGCATCATTCCTGAGCCCCTGGGCGGCGCCCACCGCGGCAAGGAAGCCGTCATCGATGCGGCTGGCGACATCATCACCGCGTCGCTGCGCTCGATGAAGGATATCGATGGCGAAACGCTGAAGCAGGAACGCCGCCAGAAATTCCTCGAAATCGGCCGCAACATCTGATTTCCGCCCAAAATGGGAGCGCATCCCGAAAAGTGTAATGCGGTTTTCGGATCAGGATGCGCGATTCAAAACAAAAAAGACTCATCCGGGAGGCCTCGCGCCTCCCGGATTTGCATCATGCTGCAAATTCGGCCATATTGCCGACGCGCTGGATTTTAGCTATCTGAGCAAGGAATTATAAACGATACCGTAAGGTTTCAGTTTTAAAATTCGACGTTCAGGAAATTGGCTTTTGCTCATAAAGTCTCTGGCGTAGCTCTAACAGACTCGATGCGACATGAAGATCAGAACCGCAATTCTAGGCTCCGTAATGGCAACCGCGCTTCTCGCGGGCTGTCAGGGTTCGTCCGTATCCGATCTGAGCCTCCGGGCCGAGAAGCCGCTTCCCGAGAAAGTCGTTGCCAAGATGAAGGCGAAGGGCATGACCCGCACCTCGCCGATCATGGTGCGCATTTTCAAGGAGGAAGGCACTCTCGAGGTCTGGAAGCAGAAGAACAACGGCAAGTACGACCAGATTGCGTCCTACGAAATCTGCAAGTGGTCGGGCAAGCTCGGCCCGAAATATATCGAGGGTGACCGTCAGGCGCCGGAAGGTTTCTACAACGTCCGTCCCGCCCAGATGAACCCGAATTCGAGCTATTACCTCTCGTTTAACATCGGCTTCCCCAACGCCTATGACCGCGCCAATGGACGCACCGGCCAGCACCTGATGGTGCACGGCGCATGCTCGTCGTCGGGCTGCTATTCGATGACTGACGAACAGGTCGCCGAGATTTATGCCTTCGGTCGCGACGCCTTCAAGGGCGGCCAGCGCGACTTCCAGATTCAGGCATTTCCGTTCCGTATGACCGCAGCCAACATGGCGCGCTACAAGAGCGACCCGAATTATTCCTTCTGGAAGATGCTGAAACAGGGTTACGACTCTTTCGAGGTCACCAAGGTGCCGCCGAAGGTTGATGTCTGCGAAAAGCGCTATGTGTTCAACGTTGCGACGCCGGACGGCCAGCCTCTGTCTGCAACGGACGCCTGCCCGCCATCGGCTGGCGGCGAGGCCATGTCCTATGCGTCTTACGAAAAGACCTACCAGTCGGCATTCAGCGCCAGCCAGAAGGCACCGGCACCGTCCATTCAGGGCATTGCCGAAGCCAAGCTGGTCTCTGCCTGGAGCGCTGCGCGTGCACGCGGTGAAAAGGTAACGCGGGAACCGCCGTCACTCACCGCTTCTTCCGCTGAAAAGGCGGGCGCACCGGACATCCGCCCGGCAACGCCAGCCGTACAGCCGACAGCCATTGCTGCAACGCCGCAACCGGCTGCTGTTCCGGCTCAGCCCGCGACACAGACCGCAGCCGTGCCCGCACCGCAGCCGAACCCGGCTGCAGCACAGGCTGCTGCCCCCCAGGTTTCACCGCAAGTCTCACCCCAGATCTCGTCAATGACGACGGCCAGCACGGTGGCGCAGAATGTCGAGCAACCGGCACCTGTCGCAGCCCCCGAACCGAAAAAGCCATGGTGGAAGATCATCGGGAACTGATGACTTTGCAGGATGACATTCCTGTCTACGACCTGAGGGGGCTTAAATGCCCCCTTCCGGTTTTGAAAACCCGCAATCGTCTGGAAAAAATGCCGAGCGAAGCACTCCTCTGGGTGGAAACGACCGATCCGCTGTCAGGCATCGACGTCCCGCATTTCTGCACGCAGGAAGGCCACACCCTCCTCAAGCAGGAGCGTCAAGGGACGTTGCATCGCTTCCTTATTCGCAGGAAGTGAGTATCAGCTCCGGGGCGAAAAACCCGGAATAGCCAGCGGATTTTCGGTCAGCGCGACACGATCGGGCCTGTCCAGCGCAGGACGCCCCAAAAACGCATCGAACAGCTCCCGCACATAGGTTTCCGGCAGATCCTTCACGATCATCACCAGAAGCGTTTCCCGCTTATCCTGCGGCCAATGCGGGAGGCGTGCAGGCGGATGGAAAATCTTCTGCACGCCATGAATGACAACGGGACGATCCGGGTCTTCGGCAATCTGCACGATGCCCTTCACACGCAGCAGCTTTTCGCCATGCGTTGAACGCAGAAGATCAAGGAACATGTCGAAGGTCGATAGCGGGATCGGCGCATCGTGACGAAGCGAAAAGGACCGGATCGCATCGTCATGGTGATGATGATGCGGGTGGCCGTGATGATGATGGTCATGATCGCAATCCGGTCCACATACATGGTCATGCCCATCGGAATGCCCGTGATGGGAATGCCCATGATGGGAATGGTCATGATGCTCGTCCTCATAGGCTTCCGCCTTGAGCCAGCGCTGCACGTCTGCCGATTTCGTTTCCGGATTATAAAGGCCGCATTCGAAAAGCGCCGCATAGCCAGTGCGTTCTTCACCAGCTTCCAGAATATCCGCACCGGGATTGAGCGCATGGAGGCGCGCCTTCAGTGCCGCCAGTCCGGCCTGCGCTTCCGGCAGATCGGTCTTGGCGAGCACGATGCGATCAGCCATAGCTGCCTGCTTGACGGCTTCCTCGTGATTGTCGAGCGTCGCCATGCCGTTGACGGCATCCACGGTCGCCAGAACCCCATCGAGCCTGAAAGCCTGCATGAGAACCGGATGCCCCATGATCGAATGCAGCACCGGCGCCGGATCGGCAAGCCCGGTGGTTTCGATGATGACGCGCTTCAGCGCCTTGATGCGCCCGGTCTGAAGCCGGTCGATCAGATCGGCCAGCGTATCCACCAGTTCGCCGCGTACCGTGCAGCACAGGCAGCCATCGGAAAGCTCGATCACGCCTTCGCTCGCCTGCTCGACCAGCAGGTGATCGATGCCGACTTCGCCGAACTCGTTGATGATGACCGCTGTATCGCTCAGCGCCGGATCTTTCAGAAGCCGGTTGAGAAGCGTCGTCTTGCCTGAACCGAGAAAGCCGGTCAGCACGGAAACGGGTATGGGATTCGGCATATCAGTTGATCGCGGTAGTGTTGGCACCAGCGGAACGCTGCGGACGCGGCATCGGCACCGGAATCTGCGAAATGTCGAGCTGGCTCGGGCGGGTCGTCGGACCCGGTTCGGAAACCAGACCGACCTTCACCGCCACCGGATCATGATCCATGGCATGGATATAGGGCGAATTGATTTTCAGCTTGCCCTCGACATCGCGTCCGTCCCAGCGATCGGCCATGGCCTGCTGGCTGCATATAGCCTTGCGCATGTCGACGGCCTGATTGAGATTACCGCCCGCTGTCGGACGCAAGGTCGCCAGCGTCGCACCACCACTTGAACTTGCGCGGAAAGCATCGGTCATGAGCTGTGCAGCCTGAACCGCACGCGCTTCCTGCCGGTCTGCACCGAGAATGATTGCCAGCACGGTCCGGCCATTGCGCGTGGCGGAACTTGCAAGATTGAAGCCGGATGCACAGACGAAACCAGTCTTCATGCCGTCCGCGCCGTCATAGCGGCCAAGCAGGATGTTGTAATTGGCCTGAACCTTCTTGCCCGCACCCGGATCGATCGCCTCTGTCGCGAAATAATGCGCATATTGCGGAAATTCGCGGCGAAGCTGCACGGCCAGAACCGCGAGGTCGCGCGCCGTCGTGTAGTTGTTGGGGTTGTGCAGGCCGTTTGGATTGGCGAAATGCGAGCCGACCATGCCGATACGCTGGGCTTCCTCATTCATGCGCTGCACGAAACCGGATTCCGTTCCACCCACGGCTTCGGCAACGGCAACGGCAACGTCATTGGCCGACTTCACCAGCATGATCTTCAACGCCGTATCGAGCGTCATGACCGATCCCGGCTTGTAGCCCATCTTGCTCGGCGGCTCCTTGGCGGCGTTGACCGTCATGCGTACCGGAGAATCCAGCGTCATCTGGCCCGACTGAAGCGCACGGAATGTCACATAGGCCGTCATCATCTTGGTCAGGGAAGCAGGATACCAGCGCTGAAAAGCTTCCTGCTGCTGGTAGACCTTGCCGGTTGCGACATCCACTGCAATCGAGGGATTAGCCGCAGCGGACGCCAGTGCGGTAACCGACAGGCCAGCAGCTGCGAACCAGATTTTCAATGATTTCGACATCATTCCGTAGTTCCAATCGAAATAGCCTGCAACTTCTGCGGGTTCGAATTGTGCTCTAGAGCATTTTCCAGCAAAAGTCCGAAGCGGTTTTGCGTCGGATAATGCTTAAAAAAACAAAGAGATAGAGCTGCTCCAATGACTCCGTATCAACTGGAACCGCTCTAATGGGAGATTAACGCTTTCTTTATCTATGCCATGTGGCGATGAAAAGGCAAACAGGGATTGCCCGCTTTCACCGAAACGTCATATCCTGTTTCCTTCAAATCATGCCCAATCCGGGGAGCCCTCAGAAAATGCCAGTGTTGAATCGTGCCGTTGAAACGCAAGCGGAAATTGCCGCATGGCGACGAAAACTGCACCAGAATCCCGAACTTCTCTATGACGTGCACGAAACTGCAAAATTTGTCGAAGACAAGCTGAAATCCTTCGGTTGCGATCTCGTGGAAACAGGCGTCGGACGCACAGGCGTGGTCGGCATCATCAAGGGACGTCATGGCGGCGGCCCGGCCATCGGCCTGCGCGCCGATATGGACGCCCTGCCGATAACTGAAACGAGCGGCGTCGAATGGGCTTCGCAAAATCCCGGCAAGGCGCATTCCTGCGGCCATGACGGACACACATCCATGCTGCTCGGCGCAGCGCAATATCTCGCAGAGACCCGCAATTTCCGCGGTTCGGTCGCGCTTCTGTTCCAGCCTGCCGAAGAAGGCGGCGCCGGTGGCCTCGCCATGGTCGAGGACGGCGTGATGGACCGTTTCAACATTTCGGAAGTCTACGGCGTCCACAATATGCCGGGCCTGCCGGTCGGGCAGTTCGCGATGCGAAAAGGCCCGATCATGGCGGCGACCGATGAATTCGATCTTTTCATTACCGGGCGCGGCGGCCACGCAGCGCAACCGCATCGCATAATCGATCCGATCCTGGCCGGTTCCCAGTTGATGATTGCCCTTCAGGGCATCGTATCGCGCAATAGCGATCCGCTCGATTCACTTGTGATCTCGGTGACGAAATTCATTGCGGGCGAGGCTTATAATGTGATCCCGGAAAAGGCGACGCTGTCGGGTACTGTCCGCACGCTCAAGAAGGAAACCCGCGCCTTTGCCGAACGCCGTATCCGTGAAGCGGCGAGCGGTATCGCAGCCGCCACCGGCGCGGAAATCACCGTGCGCTACAAGAACAATTATCCGGTCACCTACAACCACGATACACAGACGGAGTTTGCCGCCCGTGTCGCCAGCGCTGTGGCGGGCGAAGGCAAGGTGGACGAGAGCGTCGAGCCGATGATGGCAGCGGAAGATTTTTCCTACATGCTGGAAGCGCGCCCCGGCGCCTATATCTTCCTCGGCAATGGCGACACGCCCGGCCTTCACCACCCGGCCTATGACTTCAACGACGATGCCATTCCCTATGGGGTCAGCTACTTTGTAGCGGTAGCGGAAACGGCGCTCGCCGCCTGATACTGAATAAATCCGCCTGCCCCGCTTTTTGCGGGGTTGGCGACAGCTATGAAAAACAGTATGTGTCTGAAAGCATTCGCAATGCCGGAATCACCGGCGAATGCTCATCGGTCGGTCCCGTAGCTCAGTAGGATAGAGCGACAGATTCCTAATCTGTAGGTCACAGGTTCGATTCCTGTCGGGATCACCACTTAATTCCCTGATTTATTAAAGAACAAAAATTGGAAGAAGCCAGATGCAAGTGGCTGATCTTTGCATGTTCAGTTTATACTGACGCGTCACGCTTCCTGCGGACTCCGCCACGTACGGAGCATTTCAAATCACCGTCAAACCAACCTGCTTAGCCCACAACTCTCGATAAAGCTTACAGGATTGAATAAGATCTTCATGTGATCCCATTGCCACGATAGCACCGTTATCTAGGACGATGATTTTATCGAAGTCCCGGAGAGTAGACAGGCGATGTGCGACGGCGATAACGGTTGTATCTGCATCGAGTGATGCAATCGCATTCTTAATCAAGCTTTCGCTATTGGTATCGAGAGCGGATGTGGCCTCATCAAGAATAAGAACAGGCCTTTTCTGCATGAACGCGCGCGCAAGCAAGATACGCTGTTGTTGACCACCAGAAAGCTTGGCTCCCCTTTCTCCAATGACTACGTCAAAGCCCTTTCCATCCGGAGCGAGCTCTTCAATAAACAAAGATGCATCCGCTAACTCGGCTGCATGCCTTAGTGCTACATCTTCGAAGGTTTCCGAGCCAAACGCGATATTATCCCTTATCGAACGATGAAACAGCGCGTCGCTTTGCGCAACGACCGAAAAGACACTTCGTAGCTCGGAAATCTTCACAAAGCGAATATCCTGCCCATCAAGCGCAATCTGTCCAGCATCGACGTCGTATAATCTCAGTAATAGGTCGATAAGCGTAGATTTACCTGCCCCGGAAGGCCCAACAATGCCAACTTTTTGTCCCGGCTCAATCTCAAACGAGATGTTCCTCAAAATTTCCCTTAGTCCGTAAGAAAAACTGACATTATTTAATGAAATATGTGGTGGATTGGATACCCGGAGATGCCCGTAACCGTCCTTGACGGTTGGTTTTGCCGTGACAGTCGAACGTGCATCTCTGATAGTGCCAAATGTCTGGGTTAGCCCCTCCCATACCCCGACAAACCAACCTGCTCAGCAGCCATACCCCCAGCTAAGGCAATCCCCGCAACAAACTCACCGGGCGATATCATGCCGTGGGCTAATCCGTATAAGCCCAATGCAAGAATACAGGCTACGAGACCTGTGTTAAGTAAGCGAATAAAA
Source organism: Brucella tritici (assembly GCF_008932295.1). Lineage (GTDB taxonomy): Bacteria > Pseudomonadota > Alphaproteobacteria > Rhizobiales > Rhizobiaceae > Brucella > Brucella tritici. The sequence continues at coordinate 52,519 of NZ_WBWA01000010.1, forward strand.
AGCCCGGCAATCGTCGTTAAACGGTTAATATCGATATTTGTCTCGTGTTGCTTATCAATTCTCGAAAGAACAAAACTGTTCTCTGTATCATAAGCAAATGAGGTTTTTATCGCACGAATATTTAAAAAATATTCATTGATAGCGCCGTTTACGATACTGGACGTCTCGGAAATTTTTTCGGCTTGAGCGTTGAACTTAGGCACAAGATAGATCGCTAACAATCCATTAAGCAGAATCCAAATCAACACAGGAGCGACAAAGAGAGGGGCAAGATATGAAATAAGAATGGCAGAGCCCGCAAAACGCACAAGGCCGAGTGGAACGCGACCAGCTAAAATCTCTATGCCAGACTGCACCGCATTCGAGAGTTGCCCTATACGTCCGCAAATCTGCCCTGCGTGGTGTGCATGGAAATATTCCATGTCATGTTGTGCAGCGGCCTTATGCGACTGCCAGAGGGCTGATGACTTTGTCTGTGATCGAAGCGCCTGCATTCGAAGCATATAATTGACTAGCCAGAACGCCGGATCAGCAATCGCATATGCGACAATCAATGAGCCCAAAAGGGTGATCGCTGCAGAAGTTAGATTGAGTTCGGATGAGTGCGCGACCATATCAACAATGTACGCAACAGCCCAAAGCCTTAGCAAGTCAATCGCCGTAAGGACAGCACCAGACAGCGCAGATGCCACAATTAGCCACCGGAACGGTTCTATGAGGACAAAGAACAACGTGAGTGCACTGCGCGATTGATACGCTCGCAGACCGTGATGGTGAAAATCAACTAGCCGTTCAAAATACTTAAAAACTCTAATCAGCAAAATTAGCCCTCAATTATGCGGCCGACGACTTTCCCAGAAATTGAAGCGCTTCGCAGATACGTCCGGGTAACCGCGTATCCTTCCATGGGGTTTTCGAAAATATCGCGGGCATGAAACCCATTCGCATTATTGAGAATGATAAGCCTTCTGCTTTCCTGTGGGATTGAATAACGGACTGGATTGGCCGCAATCGTACTCTTGATTTCCGCAGTGATGTCCTTTGCTTGATCCGTGCCAGTATCGGCATGGCCTTCAAAAGTTCCATTCATAAAAGTCGTAATTGAACCGTCGGGTGCGCGGGTGAAAATTGCCGCTCTTGCGCGCCTATCTACAATCTTAACACTCGATTGGCCGTTATCATAAACGGTGGGAGAGAGGCCGCGGATGCCTACGTGATCCAAATTCTTACTATTGTCCTTCGACGCCGTGAATATTGAAAACGGCGCGTTGTTCTCACGGTCGGGGAGGCTCGGCATAATTGCTTGCGTAAGAGATACTGCAATCAAGGATCCTACGATTGCATCGACAGTGGCATCATCAAACACCTGCGGCACGTCAATAGCAACGATCCCGACGAATGGATTATCGAGCTGCCGTTTGATTTCAGGAATCATATCGACAAGAAAGAGAGAAGCTTGTTCGGTCAACTTCGCCATGACCGATTTGTCTCGCGTTTGAGCCAGTGAGAGGGGGAAGTTATCGATCAATAAATTATTGCAGGCGAAATCACGGGCATTCTCGACAGGGATTGAAAAAACTGGCGCTTGAGATTGGGCGGCATTCATCAACATGTCGCTCCCTATTAAAACGAAAGGGGCGATGAAAATCGCCCCGATAAAAAATACTTAAGCGGATTTGTTGCCCGATCCGTTTCTATCATTGTACCCTAGAGTGGTGTGGGTATCTGTGCATTCTGGACGTGTTAGCGTGATGGAAAGGCCTTTTGTCAGAACAGCAAGCGATACTTTATCTTTATGCGTAATATTCATTGTATTACTCCAATTTTGATACAACCCAACAAACAAGTACAATTTAAACAATACAGAAGAAAATAAAACAGCAATTCATTACTAACAATAATTAATTATCAACTAATTATTGGATAGATTATTAGCACTTCCAGCCATCAATATGATTTCAGCACGTCCAATTGGTACAAAAAATACAGAATAACTGGCAATCCATTATCCCTCATATGGCCAGTTGGCCTGCGAAAAGACACCGCCATCGACCCAGATCGTCTGGCCGGTAACAAAACGCGCCGCATCGGAAGCAAAGAACAGGACCGGGCCGGAAATGTCCTCCGCCGTTCCAACCCTGCGCAGCGGCGTGATGCGTGCCCAGGTGCCCGCATAGTCGGGCTGTTCTTCTGCCGTGCGTTCATTGAGGATCGCGCCGGGGGCCACACAATTCACCCGGATGCCGTGCGGCCCAAGCTCCACCGCCGAAGCCTTGGTGAACTGCTCTATGCCGCCCTTGGAGGCCGTGTAGGAAACGAGCTTCGGAAAGGCTAGCTTGTTGCAGCCCGAACCGATATTGACGATAGCGCCGCCCTTGTCGGCCTCCACCATGCGCTTCGCGGCAGCCTGCGTATTGAGGAAGCAGCCTTTCAGATTGGTGCGGATGACATCGTCCCAACCATCCTCGGAAAGTTCCAGCAAGGGTGCCCAGGTCTGGATACCTGCATTGTTGACCAGCACATCGGGCGCATCACCGAACCAGTCGCAGACCTCATCGAAGAAGGCTTCGACCTCGACACGCCGCCCCACATCACAGCCAAGCCCCAGCGCCTGGCCGCCCGCCTCCTCAATGGCTTCCACGAGCGATTGTGCAGCTTCGTCATCGTGCTTGTAGCTGAAGGCCACCGTGTAGCCCGCATCGGCAAAAGCGGAAACAAGATGCCTTCCGATACCTGTGCTTCCACCCGTGACGACTGCAAATTCACCCATGCCAAATCCCTCCCGGAAGTATTTTCGGCCACGAATTTAATCGGTTTTCAGCGATGGTAAACCGGCAAAAAACAAAATAGCTTCGGTATAAATACAAGGAGACAAAATGAATCCCGACGTCAAGGAAGCCAATGGCGCGTGTCACTGCGGGACCGTGCGTTTTCGCGTCAAACTATCCAATGGCCTGCACACAGCACGGCGCTGCACCTGCTCCTATTGCCGGATGCGCGGGGCCATCGCCGTTTCTGCAGAACTGGACGGACTGGACGTGCTTGAAGGTGAAGATGCTCTGACGCTCTATCAGTTCAATACCGGCGTCGCCAAACATTATTTCTGCTCGAAATGCGGGATTTACACCTTCCACCAGCGCCGTTCCAATCCACGCCAGTTCGGCGTGAATGCGGCTTGTCTGGAGGGCGTATCGCCATTCGATTTTGCAGTCATCGAGGTGAATGACGGCGTGAACCACCCGTCCGATAATCCGAACTACAAAGGTTCCGGCATTGCGGGCTATCTGCGTTTTGAACCGGCTGACGGAGCAGATTAAACCCTTGCGCGCGGCTTCTGTTCGTTTTTCTCCCAGGAGAAAACCGTTGGCGGCAGCGGATCCAGCCCACGAATAATGTCCGATCCCTTTTCGCCGATCATGATTGTCGGCGCATTGGTGTTGCAGGACGGCACACGTGGCATGATCGAGCTGTCGCAGACGCGCAAGCCCTCCAGACCGCGGACCCTCAGTTCCAGATCGACCACGGCGGAAGCATCGGTGCCCATCTTGCAGGTACCGACCGGATGATGATCGGTCTTGGCATTGGCGCAGGCATAGTCGAACAGATCATCGTCAGTAACCACTTTCGGTCCCGGCAGTCGCTCGGCCATGACAAAGGGCTTCAAGGCTTCCTGTTGCAGGATTTCGCGGGCAATCTTCAGCCCTTCCAATGACATCTTCAGATCGTGCGGATCGCTCCAGTAATTGGGGTCGATCAGCGGGGCCGCTGCCGGATCGCTGGACGCCAGACGCACTGTCCCACGCGAACGCGGATGCAGATAAGCGGAATTGAGCGTCACGCCCGCATTCTTCAGCTTCTCGACGCCGGCTTCAATCCCCGAACCAAGCCCCAGATGGAACTGGATATCCGGCGACCGGGCCTCCGGATCGGCATACCAGAAGCCGCCCGTCTCAAACAGGCTGGACGCCACCGGGCCGGAACGCAGCAGGATATATTGCAGGCCCGCGCCCAGCGTCCGATGCAACTTTGCCACGCCATCATAGGTGTGATCGCCCGTACATTCGGCAATGACAAACAGATCGAGGTGATCCTGCATGTTCTCACCCACACCCGGCAGATCGTGTTTCACGGCCACGTCTGTCTGCTTGAGATGATCGGCTGGTCCGATCCCCGATTGCAGCAGAAGCTTCGGTGAGCCGATTGCGCCCGATGACAGGATCACCTCCCGCGATGCGCGCAGTACCTCGCCGCTCATCAACGCCACGCCGGTGGCGCGCGTCTTCTCCAGCACGATGTTGCGCACTGGCGCGTTGATTCTGACCGTCAGGTTTCTGCGGCCCTTGATCGATGCGAGATAGGCAAGCGAGGCGGACGAGCGGCGGCGATTGCGCTGGGTGAGCTGATAAAAGCCGACGCCTGCCTGTTCGCGACCGTTGAAATCCGGATTATAGGGAATGCCCAATTCCTGCCCCGCGCGGATATAGGCGTCGCAGATCGGTAGCGGCGCGGATGGCATGGAAACGCCAAGCGGCCCGCCATAGGAATGATAGTCATCGTTGAAACGCTGATTGTCCTCGGCACGTTTGAAATAGGGCAGCACGCTGCGATAATCCCAGCCGGTGCAGCCGTCTTCATTGGCCCAAAGATCGTAATCAGCCGCATTGCCGCGCGTATAAATCTGCGCGTTGATGCTGGAACCGCCACCAATGACCTTGGCCTGCGTGTAGCGCAGAACGCGGTTTTTGAGGTGCTTCTGCGGGACCGTCTCCCAGCCCCAGCTCGCCACGCCCTTGGTCATTTTGGCAAAGCCTGCGGGCATATGAAACAGCGGGTTCCAGTCGCTTCCTCCGGCTTCCAGCAGCAAGACTTTCACCGAAGCATCCTCGCTCAGTCGATTGGCGAGAACACAACCGGCAGGCCCGCCGCCAACGATGATATAATCGTAATTCATGCGTTTCTCCTCCCGAGAAACTAAAGCTTTGCTATCGACAGGCCGCCATCGGCATTGATCACCGACCCGGTAGCGAAGATGAAATTTCCGCCCGCAAGCCCGGCCACGATGGCGCCAACATCGCCCACCTCGCCCCAGCGCTTCATCGGCACCAGCCCGCCGTCAATCAGCGTGTCGTAGCGCTCGGCGACCTTCGCGGTCATATCGGTGCGAATGATGCCCGGTCGAACCTCGAACACGCCGATCCGCGCCTCGGCCAGACGCAGCGCCAGCCCCTGCACAAAGGCGGTCAGCCCCGCCTTGCTGATGCAGTAATCAAGCCGCTCCGGCGAAGTCATCACCGACGAAACCGAACTGATCGTTATAATACTGCGTGGAAAACGCACCTCGGTTGCAGCCAGCATGGCCTTCACCACGGCCTGCGTGAAAAACACCGTGCCGCGCAGATTGACCCCCATGATGGTGTCGAAATTTTCCGGCTTCAGGCCAAGAAAATCACCGCGTTCCACGGAACCCATGCCAGCATTGTTGACGAGACAATCAATGCTGCCAAACTCCTTCAACACGGCGGCAACCGTCGCCGCATGGGTCTCGACGGCAGCAAGATCGCCCCTGAAGAAAGCCACCTTGCCGCCCATTCCGCGCAGTTCGTGGATAACGGTCTCGTCGTTTTCAACATCAGTAATCGCCAGATCGAAGCCCTTCGCCGCGAGAGCGCGGGCTATGCCAAGCCCGATGCCGCGTCGGCCACCGGTCACCAGCGCCACAGGTCTTTGACGGTTCATGCCAGCACCTCCCGGTTCAAGTGGTCCGCCACGCGCAACGCCTGTGCAGCGATGGTCAGCGCGGGATTAACCGCAGCCGATGTCGGCAGAAACGACGCATCCACCACATAGAGATTGGGATGGTCATAAGTGCGGCACCATGTATCGAGCGGCGCTGTCGCCGGGTCGTTACCAATGCGCACCGTCCCGCATTGATGCGACGGCGTACGCCGGTCGAAGGCCCGCGACAGAACCACCGGAAATCCAGCCGACCGCAGTGCGGATTTGAGCTTGTCGACCAGCATCAGATGCGCCTTCCAGTTGCTGCGCACCCAATGCAGGACAATGCGGTCGCCATCCACCGTCACGCGGCTTTCCGGCGATGGCAGGTCTTCGCTCATGGCGTAGAAATCGATTGTATGTCCGGCAATGCGGTTCAACAGCCATTCCGGCACACGTGGCATATTGGATTTCAGGATCGCGCCCGACACGCGCCCAAGCAATTGCACATTGCCCAACGGCGGCCCGCCTGCCCCGTCCGACAGATAGTAATCGTTGAAGCCAAAGGTCTTCTGGTAGACGCTGTCATTGCGATAGCGCGGATCGAAAGCGATCACGGCGCTAGAATTATGGTTCATGAAATTGCGACCGACCTGATCGGACCGGTTCGCCAATCCCGAACGCAACAACAGTGCTGCCGATTGCACCGCACCCGCAGAAAGAATGACGAGCTTTGGGCGCAAGACCAGCGCCTCGCCGTTCTTCACATAGTGAACTGCCGCGATGGTTTTGCCATCCGGACCGGCTTCCAGCCGCGTCACCCGCGCCGCGGTTTCCAGCCTGACATTGGAATAGCGCAAGGCGCTGGCAAGCGGACAGGTTTCCGCATCCATCTTGCCGTCATTGCTGTTCGGATGTGCATCCCACGGCGTTTTTGCCTTGGCGAGCCAGCGGTCAATATCGACACCCAGCGGCAGCGATGCGGCATGAAGGCCGTTCTTCTTCAATCGCGCCCGCACATCGGCAATGGCCGGTTCGTCGCGGATCGCCGGATGGGGATAAGGCTTTGAATGATCCGGCTCGGTCGGATCATCGCCCAGTTCACCCCGCACCTGAAACAGCTGTTCCGCGCGGCTATACCAAGGCTCCAGCTCCTCATAGGCGAACGGCCATGCGGGCGAAACGCCTTCCAGATGCGCCATTTCCGCAAAATCCTCGCGGCGATAGCGGATCAGCACCGCGCCAAAGAATTTGGAGTTGCCGCCGACATTGTAGTAGTTGCCGGGATTGAATGGCGTACCGCTGGTCTCGTACCAGAACTCCTTCGGGCGAAAGAAGCCTTGTTGGAAAATGGCGCGCGGGTCGCGGTTTTCCGGCCTGTCCGGGAGATGCTCCCCCGCCTCAAGAATGAGAATGTCGGCACCTGACACAGCAAGACCGGCGGCCATTGTCGCGCCGCCGATACCCGATCCGATGATGACGATATCCGGCTGTCCTCCCAAAGCCGTCACTCCCTACTTTTCTTGCGGCATCCACATGGCCGTCCGCGCGCCGATATGCATGTTGAGCGTCTTGGTTTCGGTGTAATCCTCCACCGCATGACGACCCAACTCGCGGCCCAGACCCGACTGACGATAACCGCCGAAAGGCAGTTCCGGCGTGCCGTCCATGAAAGTGTTCATCCAGACCGTACCGGCGCGCACCTTGCGCCCGATGCTCATGCAGGTATCGAAATCGCGACTCCACACACCTGCGGAAAGCCCGTAATCAACCGCGTTGGCAATGGAGATCGCCTCATCCACCGTATCGAAGGAGAGGACCGACAGGACCGGGCCGAACACTTCTTCACGCGCCACAGCCATATCGGCTTTCACACCCGCAATGATGGTCGGTCCCATATATTGGCCAAGGCCGAGATCCAGCACATCGCCGCCATGGGCAATTGCAGCGCCCGCCTTCTTGGCCTGATCGACATAAGCGCCAACCTTGCTCAGATGCTGCGGCGTGATGATCGCGCCCACCTGCGTGCTGACATCGAGCGGATCACCGACGATGACCTTTTTCGACAGATCAGCGACGCGCCCGACAATCTCATCGACAATAGAGCGATGCACGATCAACCGCGAACCGGCATTGCAGCATTCGCCCGCATTGAACCATGCGCCGAACACCGCAGCGTCAATAAAGGCATCCATATCCGCATCCGGGAACAGGATTTGCGGGTTCTTGCCGCCAAGTTCCAGCGACACTTTCTTCAGCGTCTGCGCCGCATTGGCCATTGTCAGCTTGCCAACACCAGTGGAACCGGTGAACGACACCATGTCCACATCCGGATGCGTACTCATATGCTGGCCGACATCAGCACCCGTTCCGGTGACGATGTTGACCACGCCATCCGGCACGCCTGCCTCGGCCAGAATTTCACCAAGCACCAGTGTCGAACCGGAGGTAAGTTCCGAAGGCTTTACGACCGCCGTGCAACCCGCCGCCAAAGCAAATGGCAGCTTTTGGCCGACGATCAGGAACGGAAAGTTCCACGGCGTGATGATGGAGACAACACCAATCGCCTCACGCAGCACAACGCCTAAAGTGCCATCGCCCAGGGTATTATAGCTCTCGCCATGCAGATCACGCGCAAGCGCTGCCGCATAACGCCAGATATCGACGGAACCGGCAATCTCGCCGCGCACCTGCGAAATTGGTTTGCCGGCTTCAATTGCGTCAAGATAAGCAAGTTCTTCGGCCCGTGCTTCAATCAGATCGGCTGCTTTCAGCAAGATCAGCGAACGCTGCGATGCGGTTTTAGACGACCAGCGCCCATCATCGAAAGCCTTACGTGCGCTCGCAACCGCGCGTTCCACATCGGCCTTGTTGCCAGCGGGATAACGGCTCACCGTCACGCCATGACCGGGAGCCACGCGCTCAATGCTGCCGCCGCTTTGGCTTTGCACCCACTTGCCATCGATCAGCATGGAGAATTCGCGGACTTCCAGCCCGGTCAACGGCTGCGGTTTTACGACTACGCTCATCACCATTTTCCTTCAAAATTTGCTTCGCGCTTTTCGGTAAACGAGCGCACGCCTTCTTTCAGATCGCCGGTCTTGGCAACAAGGATGGACCCCAGCGCCTCGACTGCCGTGCCATTGTCCTCGCCATTGGCGACGGACAGCATTAGTTTGGAAATTTCCAGCGCAGCCGGTCCGCGCTTGGCCACCCGCGCAGCATAGTCCTGCGCCGCCTGCAAAGCCTCGCCTGTCTCGACAACGGCATCGACAATCCCGTGCGACAGCGCTTCATTCGCGGTGAACATTTCGCCGCCCAGCACCATGCGGCGCACGATCTGCGCACCGAACCGGCGCACAAGACGCTGCGTACCCGACCAGCCGGGGATCATGCCAAGCGAGGTTTCCGGCAAGCCGATTTTTGCCTGTCGTTCGACAATGCGGATATCGGCGGCACCTGCCAGTTCCAGACCGCCGCCCAAAGCATGGCCGTTCATCGCTGCGATCAGTGGCACACGCAAAGTCGCAAGCCGCTCGAACACACGATGGCCGTAGCGCACCCATGCATGGCCGAACTCTGGCGGTTCCATGCCGCCCCAGGCCTTGATGTCGCCTCCCGCGGAAAAGGCTTTGCCCTCGCCAGTCAGGATCGCAACCCGCACGGTGCTATCCGCCTCCACCCGATCACAGGCGGCGGATAATTCCTGCAAAAGCTCGATATCGAAGGCATTGAGCTTTTCGGGACGCTTGATCGTCATGACCGCGATGTGGTTCTCGGTCGCAATTTCTATGCGATCAGCCATCTCACGCCTCCAGCTTTCGCGCAGGCTTTTGCGGCAATTCAAGTCCAATCGGCTCTTCGCGGAACAGCGCCTCGTCCATGATCTTGAGCTGATCGGAAACGATCAGCGGAAACTCAGCCTGATCGAGAATATGCGCCTGCAAATCCACACCCGGCGCGATCTCGGTGAGCACGATGCCTTCCGGCGTCAGCTTCATCACAGCGCGTTCCGTAACATAGGTGATGTCCTGTCCCTGCGCGACACTGCGCGGACCAGAGAAGGTGACGTGCTCAACCTCATTAACGAGCTTTTTGAGCTTGCCTTCCTTCTCGATCACCAGCTTGCCGTCTGCAACGGAGAGCTTGGCCCCTGCATTGAACATGCCGGAGAAGACAATCTTCTTGGCCCTTGCAGTAATATCGACAAAGCCGCCAGCGCCAGCAGTCACATGCGGACGGAATGACAGTTTCGACACATTGACCGAGCCGTCGCGTCCGATCTCAAGGAAGGACAAAAGCGAGGCATCGAAGCCTGCACCCTGAAAATAGGTGAACTGATAGGGTGATGGCATATAAGCATCAGCATTCGACGCACAGCCAAAGGCAAAATCCAGTAGCGGCACGCCGCCAACTGCACCCTGCTCGATCACCCAGGTCACTGCACCATGCAGACCCTCTTCGAGCAAAATGCGCGGCACATTGGCGGAAATGCCGAAGCCAAGATTGACCGCACTTCCTGCCTGCAATTCCTGCGCCACGCGCCGCGCAATCGCCTTTTGAATATTGAATTCGGCCAAGCGGAACGTATCAAGCGGGCGGAAAATTTCACCCGAAATCGCCGGATCATAAAGCGTCTGCGTTGTCTGCTTCTGGTCCGGATCGACCACGATATAATCGACCAGAACGCCCGGCACCCGTACATCATGCGGCTTCAGCGTGCCTTCCTTGGCGATGCGTTTCACCTGCGCAATGACGATGCCGCCATTGTTGCGCGCGGCCAGCGCCTGATCGAGACCGCCGAGATAAGCGCCTTCATGCTCATAGGTGAGATTGCCACGTTCATCCGCCGTCGTGGCGCGAATGATCGCCACTTGCGGCACGATATTGGGGAAATAGAGCCAATCCTCACCTTCAAAACTGACCTGCTTCACCACCGGTTCCTGCCCGGCCTTGTCATTCATCGCCGTGCCCTGACGCTTGGGATCAACGAAGGTATCAAGCCCCACCTTGGTCAGCACGCCGGGGCGCTTGGCAGCCGCTTCGCGATGCATATCGAACAAAATGCCCGACGGGATATTATAGGCCGGAATCTCATTATTGGTGATCATCTGCCAGATCAGCGGCGGCTCGGCACTGGACGGGCCCGACGGATAGGAACCGCCAATGATCTTCTTCAATAATCCCGGCTTGGCGATGTAATCGACGCCCTTGATGCCGCTCATATCGCCCGCTGCGATCGGATGCAGCGTGGTGATATTTTTGGGATGGCCGGTTTCGTCAAACCGCTCGCCAATAGCTTTCAGCGTCAGATCAGGACAACCAAGACCGCTTGATGAGGAGACGGAAACGACAGCGTTGTCGGGGATGAGTGCAGCCGCTTCCGCAGCCGAAATATGCTTGTTCATGGTGTTCAGATTCCAGATTGAACGGCGGTTGCCTTGCCGGTCTTTGCGGCCTCAAGCACGGCAAGCCCGGTGGCGAGCGACCAGATGCCATCCTCCAATGTTGCGGAAGGCTGGCCCTCGCCTGCTATCGCATCATGGAAAGCCTGCAAGGCGGTTTCATAGAGATTTGTCTGATCGAGCGGCAATTCATGCTCGCCGTCCTTGTCACGCAACAGCACCGAACCAACCGGCTTTTGCGTCATCACATTGCGCGCCACCAGCGAGCCTTCACTGCCATGCACCTCGAAGCCGGTTTCCGCATATTTGGTCGTGAAAGCGTCGTGAAACTGAGCGATCGCGCCAGATGGAAAACGCAATGCGCCCATCACACCGTCTTCCAGCCCCTCACCACTCATCTTACCCTCTAGGCCCCCCTGCTGGCTGAAAGCCACGGCCTCGACCGGGCTTTCACCCAGCACAAAACGCAACGTATCGGCATCGTGCACCGTGATATCGAGAATGACACCGCCACCAGCATCGGGCCGCTCGATACGCCAGCCCTGCAAATGCGGCGGCAAGTAAACCGCATGAAAAACCCGTGCGCCAAGCACCTTCCCGATCCTGCCCTTCGCGATTGCATCACGCATGGCGCGGTGGCTGGCAGCGTTGCGCAAATGATGGTTGGTGCCTGCCACCACGCCCGCTTCGCGTACGGCCTTCAACATGGCATGGGCATCGCCAATCGTTAGCGCCAGCGGCTTTTCGCACAGGATATGCTTACCCGCCTTGGCGGCGGCAATCGTCTGATCGCGATGCAATTCATTGGTGGTGGAGATATAGACAGCGTCGATTTCCGGATCGGCCAGCAGTGCCTCGAGGCTCGTGACAGAGCGGGCAATTCCGTTCTCACGGGCATAGGTTTCGCCGCGCGCGGCATTGGTGCTGTAAACGGAAACGACCTCGCCACCGGTGGCGCGAATGGCGCCGATCACCCACTCTTTTGCAATGGTGCTTGCGCCTATAAGGCCCCACTTTGCCATTCGCGTTTCTCCTCCGTTTTAAAAGGCATGCCGCAACTGGCACGCACCGCAAGACGCACCGCCAAACGCTGCGCTTCCGCCTCCACCCGTTCTGAATTGATCTGCTTCAAAAGAAGCTGTGCCGCCCGTTCGCCCATCCCCTGCGGATCGACCGACACTGTTGTTAATGCGGGTACCGCTGTCTTTGCTTCGATCACATCGTCGAAGCCGACCACACCGAAATCGCGCCCCGGTTCCAGATGCGCAGCGCGCAAACCATCGCAGACCCCAAAAGCCACAGCATCATTGAAGCACACCGCTGCCGTCGGTTTCATGCCATGCCGCAGCAACTGCTCAACTGCTTCAACACCGCCAGCGCGTGAAGGCGCAGAGGTGAAGACCAGCGCCTCATCAAACACGATGTCCGCCTGCTCCAGCCCCGCACGATAGCCTGCAACTCTTTCAGCAAAAACAGCGGTATCCGCATAGCCGCCCATGAAAGCGATTACGCGATGCCCCAGCGACACCAGATGCTCGACCGCCTTTGCCACGCCGCCGCGATTGTCAGAAACGATGGAGGAAACACCCGATCCCGGCACATCACGCACCATCTGCACAACCGGCAGGCCGCTTTTTGCCAATGGTTTCAGATCACTAGCCTCGGTGCCGCGTGCAGGCGAAACAATCAGCCCGGCAATGCCATGTTCACGCATGGAGGCGATCACTTCGCGCTGGCGGTCAATGCTTTCCGCCGTGTTGGCGAGAAACTGCACATAGCCCGCCGACTGCATGACGCGATCCACACCAACGGCCAGTTCGGCAAAGAAACTGTTGGTCAGATCATTGACCACAAGGCCGATGATTTTCGACTTCGCCTGACGGAGATTGGCAGCCGAACGGTTATAGACATAACCGAGTTTCTCGATTGCCTCCTGCACCTTGACGCGGGTCTCGGCATGAACCAGCGGACTGTCGCGCAGCACCAGCGACACGGTCGATTTCGACACGCCAGCCTCGCGCGCAATGTCGATAACGGTGACGCTGTTCTTGCTCATGACCTGCTCCGGTTTCGATTATTGATTTAATTGGAACGTTCCAATACTGTCAAGACCCAACTGAAAAGCCGTCACATGCCTTGAGTTTGCCACAATTCAAGCCCGTTTTCGGCGCACCTTTTCTCCAAAACTCGTATTTCTTTCTAAAACTGCCTCAAATCACACTTTTGCCACAATTTTTGACCGGATTGCCATTTGGAACGTTCTAAATTAAAAATCGGATATTCAAGCGGAGGAACGATACGGGCATGAGCAACCATCAAGTGACATTGCCGGATGGCAACGGAAGCCTGAGTTTCTACACGCTGATCGGGACACCAACCTCACGTCCGGCAAACCCGCCGCAGTTCAATCGCATCGCCTATGCGGCAGCGCATGTGGTTTCCGATCCGCTGAAAGATGCCCGCCCATGGAACGACCCGGCCATAGACTGGGATGCGACCATGGCTTTCCGGCATCATCTGTGGAGCCTCGGCTTCAAGATCGCGGAAGCGATGGATACGTCACAGCGCGGCATGGGACTGAACTGGGCGGGCGCGCAGGAACTGATCCGCCGCTCGCTGGCAGACAGCAAGACCGTAGCAGGCGCTGATCTGGCCTCTGGCGCCGGCACAGATCATCTCGATCCGGCAGAGGCAAAAAGCCTGGATGACGTTATCAAGGCTTATGAGACACAGGCCGGGTTCATCGAGAAACAAGGCGGACGCTTCATCCTGATGGCAAGCCGCGCACTGGCGCGCATTGCGAGATCGCCGGACGATTACGCCAAGGTTTATGGCCGGATTCTCGGCCAGGCCCGCGAAAAGGTCGTGCTGCACTGGCTGGGCGATATGTTCGATCCGCAGCTTAAAGGCTATTGGGGTTCGGAAAATTTCGACAATGCACTTGATACGGTGATCGGCATCATTGAAGCCAATCGCGACAAGGTGGACGGCATCAAGATTTCACTGCTGGAAGAGCGCTACGAGATCGCACTGCGCGACCGCCTGCCGGAAGGCGTGCTCTGTTTCACGGGCGATGATTTCAACTATGCGCCGCTGATCGAAGGCGACGGAAACAAGCATAGCCATGCCCTGCTCGGCATTTTCGATGCGGTCGCACCGCAGGCGTCCAGCGCGCTTGCGGCACTGGCAGCAGGCGATAATGCCCGCTTCCGCGCGATCATCGAGCCGACCGTGCCGCTATCGCGAAAAATCTTTGAAGCACCGACGCAGTATTACAAGGCGGGCGTTGTGTTTCTGGCCTGGCTGAACGATCACCAGAACCATTTCACCATGCCCGCCGGAATGCAGTCGGCACGCGGTATTTTGCATTACGCCGACATTTTCCGCCTTGCCGATCGGGCCAATGTGCTCGACCGGCCGGACGTCGCCATAAGCCGCATGAGAAAGCTTCTGGCTATCCATGGCATAACCTAAAGACAGGCGGTGGTCAGTTTCTGCGCATGCCTTTATGAATAATCATCGCCAGCCAAGAGCCGGTGCAACGTGCTTGAGGATCGACTCGATCACATGCGCATTGTACTCCACCCCAAGCTGGTTTGGCACGGTGAGAAGCAGCGTGTCGGCTTCGGCAATCGCCTCATCCCTGGCCAGCTCCTCGATGAGCCTGTCAGGTTCGGCAGCATAAGACCGCCCGAAGACAGCCCGCAGATCTTCCTCGATATAGCCGATGGAATCCTGCTCGTTGCTTCCGCCACCAAAATAGGCCCGGTCTCGATCATCGACCAGCGCGAAGATGCTGCGGCTCACCGAAACACGCGGTGTGCGCGTATGTCCGGCTTCCTTCCAGGCTTCACGATAGGCGCGGATCTGCTTGGCCTGCTGGATATGCAAAGGCTCACCTGACTCGTCCTTCTTCAGGGTCGAGCTTTGCAGATTCATGCCAAGCTTTGCCGCCCAGATGGCCGTCGCATCCGAAGCCGCGCCCCACCAGATACGATCCCGAAGACCTTCCGAATGCGGCTCGATGCGCAGCAGACCGGGAGGGTTCGGAAACATCGGACGCGGATTTGGCTGGGCAAAGCCTTGCCCCTTCAGCGCTTCGAAGAACACCTCGCCATGCTGGCGCCCCATATCGGCATCGGTCTTGCCCTCTTCCGGCGCATAACCAAAATAACGCCAGCCATCGATCACCTGTTCCGGCGAGCCGCGGCTGATACCAAGTTGCAGGCGCCCCTTGGAAATCAAATCCGCGGCGCTGGCGTCCTCGACCATATAGAACGGATTTTCATATCGCATGTCGATGACGGCGGTGCCGATCTCGATTTTGCTCGTCCTAGCGCCAATGGCTGCGAGCAGCGGAAACGGCGACGCAAGCTGGCGCGCAAAATGGTGCACGCGGAAATAGGCGCCATCCGCGCCCAGCTCCTCGGCGGCAACAGCAAGGTCTATCGACTGCAGAAGCGCGTCGCTGGCGGAACGGGTTCCCGATTGCGGCGATGGCGACCAATGGCCAAAGGAAAGAAAGCCGATTTTCTTCATGATGAGGTTCCCTGATTGCGGGCAAAAAACAAATGTTATCGCCAAATATGGCAGTGCGCAGCCGAATTGAAAGGGCGCTGAACACAGTGTTCAGCGTTTGCGTTCCAGTCGCTTTTTGTTGCAGGCATATCGCGCTCAAACCGAAAAGGTTGCCCGATAGGTTTGCCGACACTTTGCCCCGCACGTTGACAGTCTATCCGGACCCGATTAAGCCTCAAATCTGGCGGATAAACCTTCAATCTGAGGTTATTGGAGAAAAGGTGTTTGCCGACAAGCAACGCACCAAAACAGGGGAGATTTTCATGCGTTCTATGCTTCTGGCCTTGCTGGCCGCAACGGCCATTGCCACCTCGGCACAGGCAAAAGACGTCACCGTCGCCGTAACCGCCATTGTTGAACATCCGGCCCTCGACGCCGCACGCGACGGCGTGAAGGATGCACTGGCCGAAGCCGGCTACAAGGAAGGCGAAAACCTCAAATTCGTCTATCAGTCCGCACAGGGCAACCCGGCAACCGCCGCACAGATCGCCCGCCAGTTCGTCGGCGAAGCTCCAGATGTGATCGTTCCGATCTCCACGCCGTCGGCACAGGCTGTCGTTTCGGCCACCCGTGATATTCCGGTCGTCTTCACCGCCGTTTCCGATCCAGTCGGCGCGCAGCTCGTCAAGGACATGACGAAGCCCGGCGGCAACGTGACCGGCCTTTCCGATATGTCGCCAGTGGCAGAGCATATCAAGCTCATCAAGGAAGTGATGCCGAACATCAAGAAGCTCGGCTATCTCTACAATTCCGGCGAAACCAATTCCGTGTCGCTTCTGGCCGCACTGAAGGAAGCCGCCTCCGCTGAAGGCATCGAAATCGTTGAATCGGCAGCCACCAAGTCGGCTGAAGTTCAGGGTGCAGCGCGCGCGCTCGTCGGCCGCGCGGATGCCATGTATGTTCCGACCGACAACACCATCGTTTCGGCTCTGGAAAGCGCCGTCGGCGTTGCCGAGGAAAGCAAGCTGCCGCTCTTCACCGCTGATACGGACTCTGTCAAGCGTGGTGCACTGGCTGCACTCGGCTTCAACTATTACGATGTCGGCAAGCAGACCGGCGCCGTCGTGGTGAAGATTCTCAAGGGTGAAAAGCCGGGCGATATTCCGGTCGACATTGCCAAGGGCACCGATCTCGTCATCAATCTCGGCGCTGCCAAGAAGATGGGCGTCGAATTCCCGCAGGCTGTTATCGACCGCGCGACCAGCAAGATCGACTAAAACTTTCGACATGAATGAAAAAGGCGGGGTCGGTCCCCGCCTTTTTCTTTAGAGCGCGTTTCGATCTGATTGAATCAGATCCGCATTCTAAAGTCTTCTATTTGAAGCATAATCTTATCGATCCTCGTTCCACTCCGGTCGGATTATGCTCTAGAACACCCGTGAGAGATGTTCCAAACCTGGATTATGTGAAATGCCCGCGATTCGCATCCTTCCCGCTGACGACAACACCAATGGCTGGAGCAAGATATTGCCGGTTCGCGCGCCAAATGCGGCGCTCCAGGGCGGTATCAAGGCCGACTGGATCGTGCTCGGTGCGGGCTATGCGGGCGTCGCAGCCGCACGACGTCTGGCCGAGAACCGTCGCAGCGACCGGATTGCACTGATCGATGCGCAGGAAGTCGGAAAAGGGACTTCGGGCCGGGCTGCAGGCTTTGCCATTGATCTGCCGCATAATGTCAGCTCTTCGATGGAGGAACTGGCCAAGTCGCACAGCTACCGCGCATTGGCGCGTGCCGCCATCGATCATCTAAAACAGCAGATCGACCAGCATGGTATCGACTGCGACTGGCGGCAGGATGGAAAGTTTCACGCTGCGGTTTCCGATCAGGGTGTGCGCGACGTTCTTGAACCCACCGTCAAGGAGCTGGAACGCCTCAAGGAGCCCTTCGACTGGCTTGAAGGTGATGCTCTGGTCAGACGGCTCGGGACAAGCCATTTCAAGGCTGCCATCTTCACCTATGGTACCTCGCTTCTGAACCCGGCTGCCCTGGTGCGTGGCCTCGCCGACAGCCTGCCGGATAACGTCACGCTTTATGAAAACTCCGCTGTCACCAAAATCGATTACGGCGAGCGCATCCACATCACGACGGCAAAGGGCAGTATTGAGGCTCCTGCCATGATCCTGACGGTCAATGGATTTGGCGAGCAATTCGGTTTTTTCAGACGAAAGCTCCTGAACTTTGCAGCCCATGCCAGCCTGAGCCGTCGGCTTACCGACGAGGAATACAGGGCCATCGGCGAAATCGCCCCATGGGGCCTGACACCCGCCAACTCCTTTTCCGGCATCACCATGCGCCTGACCTCTGACCGGCGCATTCTGGTGCGGCAGAACGTACATTTCTGCCCGTCGCTCCGCCAGTCGGATGCGCGCCGTGAAACGGTCAAGCGCGAGCACAAGCGGCTGTTCGATGAACGTTTCCCGATGCTGCCCGATGTGGATATGGAGCACACTTGGACGGGTTTCATTTGCCTGTCGCGCAATGGCGCTCCGGGGTTCGGACAGATTGCGAAGAATGTTTTTACGTCACTCTGTCAGAACGGTGTCGGCATCACAAAAGGAACCATTGGCGGCATACTTGCCGCCGACATGGCCTGCGATATCGACAATCCGCTGATCGACGATATGCTGAAGCTCGGTAGCCCGACAGAGCTGCCTCCACGGCCTTTTCTCGACATTGGAGTGCGTGCGCGATTTGCCTGGGAGCTGTGGCGTGCGCGCGGCGAAGTGTGACCGAAATCAACTTAGCCAAATGTTGTAGAAGGCCCACAGAATGGTGCTTTTTGGCGCATTTATAGCGATAATGCTTGCGTGCAGCCGCTTTTTGCGTTGTATCCCGAAAACGATATGACAAGAACAACCGTAATCAGTACGGCAAATATAATTTGGAGTGATTTTTGCGACCGGCTGGAGCAAATTCACTTCGGGCATAAAACCGGGGAAATGTTTCAGGTGACAGGCTCACCGGAAGCGAACTCAGAACAAAACCGGTCGTGACTGAAGCTGGCCGCGTGGAATGGCCGGGATTTCCGGTTTCCACAACGCCGATGATCGATGCCGCGCTGAAGCGGCGATCTTTCATTTTGGTCGCGGCGAGAAACAAGGAATGACATTGTGAGTCAGATCGCCTTCTGGGGTGCGGTCGAATTGGGCCTCGTCTTCGCATTTGTAGCCATCGGCGTCTATCTGGCGTTCCGCGTCCTCGATTTCCCCGATCTGACGGTTGACGGTTCGTTCCCGCTGGGCGCTGCCGTAACCGGCGTGCTGATCCTTGCAGGCATGAATGCCTGGCTGGCTGCTGCCATCGCCATGGTTGCCGGTGCGGCCGCCGGGCTTGTGACCGCCACGCTGAATGTGCGTTTCAAGATCCTCAATCTTCTCGCATCCATCCTGACCATGATCGCGCTGTTCTCCGTCAATCTGCGCGTGATGGGACGCCCCAATATCGCGCTCATCAATCAGGACACCATGCTGACGCCGTTCTTCGGTCACGGCATTCCCGAATATTATGTACGTCCGCTGTTCCTCTTCGTTCTGGTCGCCATCGCGGTGTTTGTCGTCTGGCGCTTTCTGGAAAGCGATATGGGTCTTGCCATGCGTGCGACCGGTGCCAATCCGAGAATGGCGCGCGCGCAGGGCGTTCGCACCGACCGGCAGATCTATCTCGGCATGGCGCTTTCAAACGCACTGGTGGCTCTCGGCGGCTCGCTCTTCGCACAGACAAACGGCTTTGCCGATGTGACTTCCGGCGTGGGCACCATCGTGGTTGGCCTTGCAGCGGTTATCATCGGTGAAACGCTGTTGCGCAGCCGCTTCATTCTGGTGATCCTGATTGGCTGTGTGCTTGGCTCTATCATCTATCGTATCGCCATCCAGCTAGCGCTTTCGAACGGCGACGTTATTGGCCTGCAGGCGTCCGATCTCAACATCGCGACCGCCCTTCTCGTCACCTTCGCCCTGATATTGCCGCGCCTGCGTCGCGGAGGAGCATCAGCATGATCGAACTTTCCAATCTCGATGTTGTGTTCGGTCGTGGCACTCCGCTCGAAAAGCAGGTCCTGAACAAGATCAACCTGACCATGGAAAAAGGGTCCTTCGTCACGGTGATCGGGTCGAACGGTGCTGGCAAATCAACAATGCTGGGTGTTCTTGCAGGCGATGTGATCCCGACCGCTGGCAAGGTCGTCATCAGCGGCAAGGATGTGACGCGCAAGCCGACCGCCGAGCGGGCTGGTCTCGTCGCCCGCGTGTTTCAGGACCCCCTCGCAGGCAGTTGCGGTACGCTGTCGATTGAGGAAAACCTTGCGCTCGCCGCTTCACGCGGCAAGACGCGCGGGCTCACCCATGCGCTCAACGCCAACCGCCGTGCGTGGTTTCGCGAGCGCGTTGCAAGCCTCAATCTGGGACTGGAAAACCGCATGCAGGACCGCATGGAGCTTCTCTCCGGTGGCCAGCGTCAGGCCCTGTCGCTCATCATGGCAACGCTTTCCGGTTCGGAAGTTCTGTTGCTCGACGAACATACCGCAGCGCTTGACCCCGGCATGGCCGAGTTCGTGATGGAACTGACGCGGACGCTGATTGCCGAGAACAAGCTGACCGCCCTGATGGTCACCCACTCCATGCGGCAGGCGCTCGATTATGGCGACCGCACGATCATGCTGCATGGCGGTAAAATCCTGCTCGACGTGACCGGCGACAAGCGCAAGACGCTGGGTGTCGAAGACCTTATCGAAATGTTCCGCAAGGTACGCGGCCAGACGCTCGACGACGACGCGCTGCTGATCGAATAGGTTTTGCAAACAGCTTTGTTTCACAGCCGTCGTTCAGTTTGAGCGGCGGCTGTTTTGTTTGAAGGCGAATTGCGTTAGTTAAATTCTATGGCGCAGAAGAAAGCACACGAAGTCGATAGTTTTCTGGCAAGACCGACGAGCTCGTTCCCGGTCGTGCTTCTCTATGGCCCCGACAAGGGACTGGTGAGCGAACGTGCACGCCGTTTTGCCGAAGCAAGCAAATTGCCGCTGGATGACCCCTTTGCCGTCATTCGCATGGAAGCGGACGAGATCGAGGCCGACCCGGCGAAACTTGCCGACGAAGCCCGCACCATCTCCATGTTCGGTGGCGAGCGCCTGATCTGGATCAAGAATGCCGCTGGCCAGAAGAAGCTGGCTGAAGCGGTCAAGCTGCTCGCAACCGAGCCGCCGCATGAAACATTCGTGCTGGTCGAAGCTGGCGATCTCAAGAAGGGAGCTGCCTTGCGCAGCGCCGTCGAGAACGCTTCCGCCGGTATGGCCCTGCCCTGTTACTCGGATGATAGCCGCGGCATCGATGGCGTCATCGATGACGTTCTGGCCGAATGGAAGATGCAGATCACGCTCGACGGTCGCCAGCTTCTGCGCGCAAGTCTCGGTGGTGATCGCCTCGCCACGCGCGGGGAGCTGGAGAAGCTCTGCCTCTATGCGCGCGGCAAGGAGCGGATCGATATAGATGATGTGCGCGAGGCGGTCGGTGATGTTGCCGGTCTTTCCACCGACGAGGTGATCGATGCGGTTCTGGCTGGTGATCTTCCGCGTTTCGAAGTCTCCTTCGACCGCGTCGTGAAATCCGGCACCGCACCGTTTCTGCTGCTCAATACGGCGATGCGCCAGTTCCAGCAGGTTCAAACTTTGCGTCATATCGCCGATACGGAGCGTAAAAGTGCATCCGTTGTCGTGGCAGCGGCACGTCCGCCGATTTTTTTCAATCGTAAGAAGCTCATTGAAAATGCCGTCGGCCGATGGACCGGCGAAAGCCTCGCACGCGTCATGGAGCGCCTGCAGCGCGCTGTCCTCGAAAGCCGGCAGAATGCGGCCCTGAGCGTCCCCATCATTCGCCAATGCCTGTTGGCAATCAGTGTCGAGTCACTGCGGAACGCGCGGCGATAGCAAGGCATTTCCAGCAAGGTGCGAAACGGTTTTGCGTGAGGCGAATGCGAAAAAGAAAATAGATATATTTCCGTATGAGATACAGGAAATGATCTATCAGTCACTTCAAGTAACAGCTTACTCGAAATGAAAAACTCGCCGCAATGGAATGCGGCGAGTTTTTATAAGTTACGTATTGCTTCAAAGATCAGCTTTGGAGACGACGGCAAATCTCATCGAGTTGCTCAAGAGAACTATATCGTATCTTGACCTCACCACCACGATCACGGTGATTGATTTCGACTTTCATGCCAGTAACATCGGAAAGCAGCTTTTCGAGCGCTTTGGTGTCAGCATCTTTCTCGACAGGTGCCGCCTTACCGGGCTTGGCTTCAACACCGCCACGGGCCTCTGCCTGTGCTAGCGCTTCCACCTGTCGTACCGACAAACCGTCCTTGACAATCCGTTCCGCGAGCGCAGTCGGGTTTTCCATCGTGATGAGGCTTCGTGCATGACCTGCCGAAAGCGCCCCGTCGACGATGAAATCCTGCACGGGTTGCGGCAGTTTCAACAGGCGCAGCGTATTGGCAACATGGCTGCGGCTTTTGCCGATGACCTGTGCCAGATCATTCTGCGTATAGTCGTGATTATCGATAAGCTGTTGATATCCCAACGCTTCTTCAACCGCATTGAGGTCGGCGCGCTGCACGTTTTCGATGATTGCGATCTCAAGCGCGACGCGATCATCCACGTCCCGAACAATAACCGGGATCGTGTCGACGCCAGCCCGCTGCGACGCGCGCCAGCGACGTTCACCGGCAATCAGTTCGAAGTGGTCCGGCTGTCCCGGTGCCGGACGCACGACGATCGGCTGCACGACACCGTGTTCCTTGATCGACTGCGCCAGATCTTCCAACTCGCCTTCCGAGAACATGCGACGCGGATTGCGCGGATTGCGCGTCACGAATTCAATCGGAACGTTCCGCTCAATCGGAACAGGTGCCTTACGCTCTTCAACAGGGCGGTCGATTTCACCGATCAGCGCCGCTAATCCGCGGCCAAGGCGCTTTTTTGAAGGATCGTCATTCATCGTTCGGCTTATTCCTGAATTGTTTCGTCGTCGAATCGATTGGTTAGGCGGCCTGTAATTGCCGCTCGCGCTGGATAACTTCCGATGCAAGCTGCAAATAGGCCTGGCTACCGGCACATTTCAGATCGTAGAGAATTGCCGGTTTTCCATGAGATGGTGCTTCTGATACGCGCACATTACGCGGAATGACAGTACGATAGACTTTCTCACCCATAAAAGCGCGAACATCATCCACCACTTGCGCAGCGAGATTGTTGCGGCTGTCGAACATGGTCAGCACGATGCCCTGGATCGATAGCTCGGGATTGATCGATGACCGCACCTGATCAACTGTCTGCAAAAGCTGGCTCAAGCCTTCTAGAGCAAAGAACTCGCACTGCAATGGCACCAGAACCGAATCGGCTGCGGCCATTGCGTTCAACGTCAGAAGATTAAGCGACGGCGGGCAATCGACAAGCACATAGGAAAAGCGCTCGGACACACCGGAATCAAAACGCAGAGCATTACGCAGGCGGCGCGTACGATCGGCGGACTGCGCGATTTCCATTTCAATACCAAGAAGATCCAATGTCGATGGCACGATATGGAGATTTGGAACGTCGGTCGGCATGGCAGCGGCGGGAACCGACGATTCCTGTGTCAGCACATCATAGGAGGACAGTGGTCGATTGCGACGATCAATACCCAAACCGGTACTGGCATTGCCCTGCGGATCGAGATCGACAATCAATACCGTCTCACCGATTGCAGCCAATGCAGTAGCCAGATTGATGGCGGTGGTCGTTTTGCCCACGCCGCCCTTCTGGTTTGCAATGGTTATGATCCTGGACATTTTGTTCATCACCGTCGCCTTGCTGCTGCCCGTCCCCTCGAAATTTCCAACCATCAGACAGTTTTACGCCGAAGATTGGTGATTTCGAGTATGACCGAAGCCTGATCGATAGCACTTTGATGTTGTACCAGATCGAAGCTCCAACCAACATGGCTTTCGTCGATCTCGCGCTGGTAATCCCGACCTTTTTGGAAGAGAGCCTTGGCGCCTTTGGTCAGCCACGGCTCCGTCAGATCGAAAAGATCGTTCAGCGACGCCAATGCGCGTGCCGTAACCACTTGAGGTGTTTCAATTTTCTGCCACATCGATTCAATGCGGGCCGAATGAACACGCGCCGGTACATGCAAATGTCCGGCGGCAGTGCGCAAGAATGCCGCCTTTTTTCCCGCACTTTCAATAAGATCAATGGCGCCACCGGACTGGTCGGCCAGAAAACAGGCCGTCACAATGCCCGGAAATCCACCGCCCGAGCCAATATCCAGCCACTGTTTGGCGTCGCTTGCCAGTGGAAAAAGCTGGGCACTGTCCAGAATATGGCGGGTCCACAACGCGTTCAAGGTTGAGGGCGAGGCAAGATTGATCGCCTTGGACCATTTACGAAACAGCTCTTCAAAGGCAATCAGGCGGTCCGCTGTTTCACGTGAAACAGAGGGCACGATTGCCTTCAGACTTTCAAAACGGGTATCGGCGCTCATGCAGCGCCCTGCCCCTCGGACAGTTCCGACGCAACCCGATGCCGATATCCGAACTTCTTGATCTGCGCGATAAGGAGCGCCAGAGCTGCGGGGGTCATCCCGTCAACGCGCTGCGCTTCAGCAATCGTTTCCGGCTTACGCTGCTTGAGCTTGTGTTTCAACTCATTGGAAAGACCGGATATTCCGTCAATATCCAAACCAGCTGGAATGAGCAGTTGCTCTTCACGCTCCATCACCGCGATATCGCTCTTCTGCCGGTCCATATAGACGGCATATTGAGCCTCGATCTCCAGAGCTTCCCGCGTTGCCGGAGCGATAGTTTGAAGCTCAGGCCAGATCGGCTTCAACCGATCCAGATCGATTTCCGGATAGGAAAGAAGATCATAGGCTGAACGGCGCACACCATCCTGATTGAGACGCAGATCATAGCGACCGGCCAGATTGGGTGTGATCGTCAGTGACTGCGCCAGTGACCGCGCCTCATTCAAGGCAGCCTCACGTGCTTCAAAGCGTTCCTTGCGTGCCTGCCCCAATATGCCAAGCTTGTCTGCCAAAGGTGTCAGGCGTTGATCGGCATTATCTGCGCGAAGCGACAAACGGAATTCTGCACGCGAGGTAAACATGCGATAGGGCTCGCTGACCCCGCGTGACGTCAGATCATCGACCATAACGCCTATATAAGCTTCCGTACGCTGGATAATGACAGGCTCGCCACCAGAAGCCCGACGCGCCGCATTGATACCAGCAAGCAAGCCCTGCGCACCGGCCTCTTCATAACCGGTTGTGCCATTGATCTGTCCGGCCAGAAAAAGACCGGTTACTTTCCGGGTTTCAAGGCTGCGCTTCAACTCGCGCGGATCAATGAAATCATACTCGATCGCATATCCGGGTTGCAGCATAACCGCCTTTTCAAGCCCCGATATGGTCTTCAATATGTCGAGCTGTACTTCTTCGGGAAGCGATGTCGAAATGCCATTTGGATAAACGGTATCGTCATCCAGCCCCTCCGGTTCCAGGAATATCTGGTGACCGTCGCGATCACCGAACTTGACGATCTTGTCTTCAACCGACGGACAGTATCGCGGACCTATGCCTTCAATAGAACCAGAATACATGGCAGAACGATGCAGATTGGCTCGAATGACAGCGTGGGTTTCTGGCGTCGTACGCGTAATGCCACAATCAATCTGCGGCGTGGTGATGCAATCCGTCATAAGAGAGAATGGCACAGGCTCTTCATCGGCAGACTGCATGTCGAGGCTCTGCCAATCAATCGTGCGTCCGTCCAGCCGCGGTGGCGTGCCCGTCTTGAGACGACCAAGCGCAAAGCCAAACGACGTCAATCGCTCGGAAAGACCAAGCGCCGGCTTTTCACCCATCCGGCCAGCCGGAATCTTCTTTTCCCCAATATGGATCAAACCGTTCAGGAACGTGCCGGTCGTCAGAACGACGGCACCGCATGTCAAGGTCCGCCCGTCGGACAGAACAACCCCAGTGATGTGCCCGTCTTCTTCCCGAAGATCGTGTGCGCCGCCTTCGACAACAAACAGGTTATCCTGGGCCGCAATCATTTTCTGCATAGCAAGCCGATAAAGCTTGCGGTCGGCCTGGGTTCGAGGGCCGCGAACAGCTGACCCCTTTCGACGGTTGAGCAGACGAAACTGAATACCAGCTTCATCGGCAACACGCCCCATCAAGCCATCAAGTGCATCGATCTCGCGAACAAGATGCCCTTTTCCCAGCCCACCAATGGCTGGGTTGCAAGACATAATGCCAATAGTATCAAAGCGATGTGTTACAAGCGCGGTCTTGGCATCTGCGCGCGCAGATGCAGAAGCAGCTTCGCATCCCGCGTGGCCGCCGCCGATCACAATGACATCAAAGACTGTGGCTTCGGTCGAACTCATTGGGTTCATCCTGACGCAACTCGAATCCGTTTCTGAAAGATGTCTCTTTGCCACGAATGGGCCTGAAACGGAAGATCAAATTGGCGGGTCGCGCGATCAAATCTCGGCGAAAGAGCGACTCATGAATGAAAGAGGGAGTCAATCACCCCAGTCAGTCACCTCAGCGAGATTCCACAGATGTTTCACGTGAAACAATTTTCAAGGCAAATCATCACGTGTTTCACGTGAATCATTTTCCAATACAGAACTGCGAGAAAATAACGTCCAGAATCTCTTCGACATCAACATCTCCGGTAATGCGTCCGAGATGCTGAGACGCGAGGCGCATGTTCTCAGCACGGAGTTCAAGCGGAAGATTTGTCCCGCTTATAGCCCTGTCGATTTCAGCAACAGTAGATCGCAGAAGGTTGATATGCCTCTGCCGTGTAGGAACAGCATCCTCAATCTGGCCAATCTGCGCTTCAGCAAAGCTCTGGAGTGCATTCAACAATCCATCCAATCCCTCACCGTTTTTCGTCGAGATGCGATAGGACCAGTTACCGGAAGGCTCCCCTTTCAGATCAGCCTTCGTCCCGATTCTCCATAATATTGCTGATGTTTCATCGGGCGTGACCTCTATGGGATCACTCATATCCTCCAGCAAAAGGACCAGATCAGCATCTGCCATACGCGCGCGGGCGCGTTCAATTCCGATTTTCTCGACCGAACTATCGGTCTCCCGCAAACCTGCTGTATCCGTCACGTAGACCGGGATGTCACCCAGATCGAGTTTGACTTCCAAAAGATCGCGAGTCGTTCCCGCTTCTTCCGATATGATCGCCACTTCGCGCCCGGCCAGAAAGTTCAACAGGCTGGATTTACCGGCATTCGGCGCACCAACAATCACAACATGCAGCCCGTCGCGTAACATGGAAGCACGCTTGCCGCTTGCTATATGGTTCTCGATTTCTCTCTTCAGCAGTGCCAGCGACTGCCAGACCTGCTCTGATACGGAACCCGGAACATCGCTTTCATCGGCGAAGTCCAGCTCGGCTTCGATGAAAGCGCGCGCGCGCAGCAAACGCTGACGCCATTCCGTATAGAGTTCGCGCTGCGTGCCCGACGCGACCTGTAAAGCAAGCCGCCTCTGTCCCTCGGTTTCAGCCGCGATCAGATCTGCAAGCCCTTCGGCAATAGTCAGGTCCATCTTGCCATTGGAAAAAGCGCGTCGCGTAAACTCTCCGGCTTCCGCTATACGACAACCGGGAAGTTCTCCCATTTCAGATAAGAGCTTCTCGACAACGGCTTTACCGCCATGCAAATGAAATTCGGCGCAATCCTCGCCGGTAAAACTGTTCGGCCCAGGAAAAAACAGGATAAGTCCGCGATCGATTGAATCACCATTTCGGCCACGGAACAACTTATAGGCTGCATATCGCGGTGCCGGTATCGACCCAATTATCGTTTCGAGAACGAATCGAACTTTTGGGCCAGAAATGCGTACCACGGCAACACCGGACGGTAGGCGACCGCTCGATAAAGCAAAAATCGTATCTTGAAAGGAAGCGATCTCGCTCATTTCATTTCCTGACCTATAATCAATAAGGACGAAAGCAACCTGACGGGTGCTGAAGGAATGGCATATTCATTCGTGCAGTGAAAGAAAAGCCTTATGACTGAGTTAGACCGCACTCGCCTCGCTGGCAGCAACCGCCTTTCCGGTGAACCAAGCGCCTATCTGCGCCAGCACGCGGACAATCCTGTTCACTGGCAGCCCTGGGGCAGGCAAGCGCTGGATGCTGCAAGGGAGCTCGACCGGCCGATTCTGCTTTCAGTTGGTTATGCTGCCTGCCACTGGTGTCATGTCATGGCGCATGAGTCCTTTGAAAATCCTGATGTGGCGGAAGTGATGAATGCCTTGTTCGTCAATGTGAAGGTGGACCGCGAGGAACGGCCCGACATAGACCAGATATATATGGCAGCGCTTGGAGCGATGGGACAACAGGGTG
The DNA here is from genome assembly GCF_008932295.1 of Brucella tritici. Lineage (GTDB taxonomy): Bacteria > Pseudomonadota > Alphaproteobacteria > Rhizobiales > Rhizobiaceae > Brucella > Brucella tritici. The sequence goes on from NZ_WBWA01000010.1 coordinate 80,626, forward strand.
GCTGGCCGCTTACCATGTTTCTGAGGCCAGACGGAAAGCCCTTCTGGGGCGGCACCTATTTTCCCCCGCACAAGCGCCACAACATGCCCGGCTTTGTCGATGTGCTGCATGCGGTCAATAATCTTTGGCATAGGGATAAAGAGAAAATTAACCATAATGCACAGGCCGTCTTCGATCATCTGGAAGGCCGTCTGGCAGCGCAGATCGCCCCAATAACAAACGAAGTAGAACGATTTGACGAGATCGCAACGCGCATCAGCAGCCTGATTGATCCCGTCCGGGGCGGAATAGAAGGAGCGCCCAAGTTCCCGAACGCGCCTTTCATGGACAATCTATGGCTCTCCTGGCTCTATGGGCGCAACGAAACACATCGGGACAATTTCCTCCTGTCGCTCAAAATTATGCTTCAGGGCGGGATTTACGACCATCTGGGCGGTGGGCTTTGCCGCTACTCCACCGATGCCAACTGGCTGGTGCCGCATTTCGAAAAAATGCTCTATGACAATGCTCAGTTCATTCGCCATGCGACTTACGCATTCGCCGAGACCGGAAATGATTTGTTTCGTTTACGAATCGAAGAGACCGTCGATTGGCTGATCCGGGAAATGCGTTTGTCCGACGGAAGTTTTGCATCCAGCCTGGACGCCGATAGCGAAGGTGAGGAAGGACGGTTTTACGTCTGGAGCGAGCAGGAAATCGATAAGGCGCTTGGCAATGATAGCGAAGCCTTCAAGGACTATTACGGTGTCACAGCAGACGGAAACTGGGATGGCCAGAATATTCTGAACCGTCTTCACGCAGTCGATAACGGCACGTCCCTGCCCCCAATGATAGAAGCATCGCGGCAGAAGCTGCTTGCGCATCGCGAATTGCGGGTCCATCCCGGGCGGGATGAAAAGGCGCTGACCGACTGGAATGGGCTTGCCATTCGTGCATTGGCCGAAGCAGGCCGGAGTTTTGGACGGCAGGACTGGATCAATCTGGCGGTCGATGCCTATCGCTCCATAGTGAGCAGCTTTCGCGACGGCCGGATCGCACATTGCCGCATGGAAAATTCGCTTCTCTACCCTGCCCTTTCAACTGATTATGCATCGATGATCAATGCAGCCATTGCTCTTTATGAAGCAACGAGCGAACAGGCGTTCATCGATGATGCATTGAAATTCAAGAAGTCGCTCGATGACGATCACCGCGATGATACCGGTAATTATCGCCTGTCTGCACTGGATGCTGATGACGTCATCCTGCACGCCTATGGCGACTATGATGAAGCGATACCGAGCGCGACCAGCCAGATCATTGAAGCACTGACAAGACTGTTTCTGGCGACGGGTAATATCGATCTCTATCAGAGCAATGAGAAGCTGATAGAACAGGCACTCGGGCGAGCCTTCGCGCAGCAATATGGACAGATTGGAATATTGAATGCGGCTCGCTTTGCAGCCGAACCGCTTTCCCTTGTCGTGGCAACCGAGGACAATGCCGGAGAACTTGTTTCGACGGCGAATCGAAATCCCGATCCACGACGTGTGGACAAGTTTGTGCGATTTGAGGCGGGCAGGACAATAGAACTCCCGACCGGGGGAACTGCGGAGCCTGAACATCCGTCGGCCCGGTTCTGCAAGGGGCATGTCTGCCTGCCCCCCGTTGAAAGCGCCGATGCTTTGCGGCTGCTCCTCGGCAAAGCATCCTGAAACAAGAAGCGCCGCAACGGTTTCCCGCGCGGCGCTTCTCAAACGGTTTTAACCGAACAATGTTTAGGTATTCATCGAGTCGAAGAATTCCGAATTGCTCTTGGTCTGCTTGAGCTTGTCGATAAGGAATTCGATCGCATCGGTGGTGCCCATCGGCGCGAGGATACGGCGCAGAACGAAAATCTTCTGCAGATCGGCGCGCGGAACCAGCAGGTCTTCCTTGCGGGTGCCGGACTTGAGAATATCCATGGCCGGGAAGATGCGCTTATCTGCAACCTTGCGGTCGAGCACGATTTCCGAGTTGCCGGTGCCCTTGAATTCTTCAAAGATCACTTCGTCCATACGGCTGCCCGTATCGATCAGCGCGGTTGCGATGATAGTCAGCGAACCACCTTCTTCGATATTACGCGCTGCACCGAAGAAACGCTTCGGGCGCTGCAATGCGTTGGCGTCCACACCACCGGTCAGAACCTTACCGGAAGACGGCACGACCGTGTTGTAGGCGCGGCCGAGACGAGTGATCGAGTCGAGCAGGATCACAACATCGCGACCATGTTCGACAAGGCGCTTGGCCTTTTCGATGACCATTTCGGCCACCTGAACGTGACGCGCTGCCGGTTCATCAAAGGTCGAGGAAATCACTTCGCCCTTCACCGAGCGCTGCATGTCGGTCACTTCTTCCGGACGTTCATCGATCAGGAGAACGATCAGATAGCATTCCGGATGATTTGCGGTGATCGAATGAGCGATGTTCTGAAGAAGAACAGTCTTACCGGTACGTGGCGGAGCGACGATCAGGCCGCGCTGGCCCTTGCCGAGCGGTGCCACCAGGTCGATGACGCGCGGGGAAAGATCCTTGGAGGTTGGAACTTCGAGTTCCATCTTGAAGCGCTCATTGGGATAGAGCGGCGTCAGATTGTCGAAGTGAACCTTGTGCCGGATTTTTTCAGGATCTTCGAAATTGATCGTATTGACCTTGAGCAGCGCGAAATAACGCTCGCCTTCCTTGGGGCCGCGGATCGGGCCTTCGACCGTGTCACCGGTCTTGAGAGAAAAACGACGTAGCTGCGAGGGAGAAATATAAATATCGTCTGGACCCGGCAGGTAGTTGGCATCAGCAGAGCGCAGGAAGCCAAATCCGTCCTGCAGCACTTCAACGACGCCCTCGCCGATAATTTCGACGTCCTGGGCCGCCAGCTTCTTGAGGATCGCGAACATCAGTTCCTGCTTGCGCATGGCGCTCGCGTTTTCGACCTCAAGCGTTTCGGCAAAAGCCAGCAGCTCCACCGGTGTCTTGTTCTTTAGTTCTTGTAGTTTCATTTCCTGCATGGATGAGGAACTCTTTTTAAAATGTAAGGAGAAAATGCAGTTGTTCGGAAAGGTGGCCACCTGAACGTCGTGACCGGCATCGAAGGCCTGCTGTCTTGAAGGGAAGAGGCTTTCTACATACTGATTTGCAGCATGCAGAGCAAGTCTCATGTAGGGATAGCGCAAAATTTCTGCAACAGAAAAATGGCAGAAAACCGGCAAGCGGGATTGATTGTCCACGGTGCCGGAGAAATACCGGTTAGAGCCGGATCGCTCTAACTACCTGTTTTCAAACAGTCCGGCAAAGCCGTTTCCCACTCTGCCGGAACTGTTGTTGTTGAATCAGAACGGCTTAACGATCACCAATATGACGATCAAGATCATCAGAACTGTCGGCACTTCATTGATGATTCGCCAATGTTTGGCCGAGCGCATGTTGCGGTCTTCAGCAAAAAGCCGCGTGGATTTTGCCAGATAGCCGTGCAGGCCGGACATCAGTATAACCAGCAGCAGCTTTGCATGCAGCCAGCCGCCCTGGAAACCGAAAATTTCCCAGGCCATCCACAGTCCGGCAATCCAGGTTACGATCATGGCCGGATTGATGATGAAGCGCAGCAACCGCTTTTCCATCACCTTGAAGGTTTCCGATGTTTCGGAACCGGGCTTTGCGGCACAATGATAGACGAACAGGCGCGGCAGATAGAGCATTCCCGCCATCCAGGCGATAACGGCAATCACATGCAGTGACTTGATCCAAAGATAGGCATCGGCTGGATTCACGTGAAACAATGCCCAGACGCCGAGCGCCACCACAACCAGCGAAACGACAGTGCGGATGACAACTGCCGATCCGCGATTTTCCGGAGCTGTCTGGCTCATGATTTTCCTCCGCGAATACGGTCGATCATACGATGCACATTCTCGATCGGTGCCTGTGGCGTGATTCCGTGCCCGAGATTGAAGATCAGCGGGCCCTGGCCGAGACGTTCGAGAATCGTGTCCACGCCTTCATCCAGCGCATTACCGCCTGCCACCACGCGCAGCGGATCGAGATTGCCCTGTATCGCGCCTTCTTCCTGAAGGGCGGCAGCGAAGGAAAAGGGGACTGACCAGTCAAGACCAAGGGCGTCCACACCGGTCTTTTCGCGATAGCCTGCATAAAGCATCCCTGCCCCTTTCGGGAAACCGATGATGCGTGCCTCCGGATAGACCGCCCTCACCTTCTGGACGATCCGGGCAACGGGCTGGATGCAGAAACGCTCAAAGCAGTTCTCGTCCAGAACGCCAGACCATGAATCGAAAATCTGCACCGCATCGGCACCGGCATCGAGCTGCTCGATGAGATATTCGGCGGAAACATCGGCAAGATCGTTCAGGAGCTTTTCAAAAGCTTCCGGGAAGCGATAGGCGAAAAGACGAGCAGGCGCTTGATCCGGTGTGCCATGACCGGCGATCATATAGGTCGCAACGGTCCAGGGGGCGCCACAGAAGCCCAGCAGCGTCGTTTCGTCGGGCAACTGCTCCCGCAGCAGCCGAACCGTCTCGTAGACCGGCTCCAGCCTTTTGGCGACGCCTTCCGTCTCAAGCCAGAAAATCTCGTCGGCATCAATCGGTGTCATCAAAGGTCCCTTGCCTTCTTCAAAGCGAAGGTCTCGTCCAAGGGCATGAGGAATGACAAGAATATCTGAAAAGAGAATGGCTGCATCAAAGCCAAACCGGCGGATCGGCTGAAGCGTCACTTCGACAGCAAGATCGGGCGAATAGCAGAGATCGAGAAAGCTCCCGGCCTTTTTCCGCGTCTCGCGATATTCGGGAAGATAGCGTCCGGCCTGGCGCATCATCCAGATGGGAGGTGGAAAGACCGTTTCACCGTCGATCACTCTCAAGACTTTGCGCTTCATCTGATTTTTATCCGCCCTGTTGGTTACCTGATCCGGTTTTGGTCTGAAGTTATCCAGTCCGGTTCTCATAAAGAAAGGATGATTCAGGAATCTTTTGATTCTTAGAGTCTGTTGGAATCGGGGATTAAGGTCTGTCCCTGTTTTCCCCACAGTTCCGAATTTGCCATCTCATCCTGTGCAATCATTCACCGATAGTCTGACCAAATACAATGAAAACTCAATTCCCTCTTTTAATATAAAGGGTTACCAATTGACGCAGTTCATGAGGATTTGTGGAAAAGCTGGGAATTACGACGGGATTTCGCGTTTTCATGAGTCTTGTCCACATATGTTGATGACCACTCGCCACATGTTCGCCCGCTGTGGATGACTTGCCAAGTTTCCCACGGCCTGCCATGGCTTGTGGAAGACGTTCGGCCTTTACGCACAGCCGTCAACAGGAGGGCAACAAAACTGTGACCAGACCGCTTTCCTACTTTCATCTTCATCTGATTTCTGATGCGACGGGAGAGACTCTCCTGGCCGCGGGGCGTGCGGCGGCAGCGCAATATGCCAATGCGCGCGCCATCGAGCATATCTATCCGCTGATCCGCACCGAAAAGCAGTTGCGCAAGGTTCTTGAGGGCATCGATGCGGAACCCGGCATCGTTCTCTATACTATTGTCGACCAGAAACTGGCGGCGATCATCGATGAATCCTGTGCCGAGATGGGCGTGCCGAGCGTTTCCGTGCTGGAGCCGGTGCTGAACACGTTTCAATCCTATCTCGGTGCGCCGGCTCACCGCCGCGCGAGTGCGCAGCATGTTCTCAATGCCGATTATTTCCGGCGGATCGACGCGCTCAATTTCACGATGGAACATGATGACGGGCAATTGCCCTATGACATTGAGGAAGCCGACGTTATTCTTGTCGGCATCTCACGCACATCCAAGACGCCGACGAGCATCTATCTCGCCAATCGCGGCATCAAGGCCACCAATGTTCCGATTGTGCTGGGGATTCCCCTGCCAGAGGTGCTTTTCACGGCGAAACGACCATTGATCGTGGGGCTGGTCGCGACGGCCGAACGGATTTCGCAAATCCGCCAGAACCGGCCGCTCGGCAATGTGCCGTCGTTGGATACCGGCCTCTATACGGATCGCGTTTCCATCTCGGAAGAACTGGCTTATGCGCGTAATATATGCAACCGCCACGGCTGGCCGATTATCGATGTGTCGCGCCGGTCGATTGAGGAAACTGCAGCCGCCATTCTGGCGCTGCTCCGCGCGCATAGCGAAAAGGCATAAACAAGGATTGCAGCCATGACGGACAAACTCGTTCTCGCCTCCAAAAGCCCCTTCCGTTCGGCTTTGTTGAAAAATGCCGGCATAGAGTTTTCAACAGCAAGCGCGGATATCGATGAGCGGGCGGTGGAAGCCCCGCTTTATGAAACGGGCGCCACGCCGGAAGAAGTCGCACAGGTTCTGGCCGAGGCGAAGGCGCTCGATGTGAGCGAGAAGAACCCCGGCGCGGTGGTGATCGGCTGCGACCAGACATTGTCGCTCGGCGACGAGATTTTCCACAAGCCCGCAGATATGGAGGCGGCGCGCCGCCAGCTTCTGAAATTTTCCGGCAAGACCCACCAGTTGAACAGTGCTGTCGTGCTGGTGAAGGACGGCAAAACCCTGTGGCGTCACGTTTCGATTGCCCGCATGACCATGCGCGATCTCGATCCGGGTTTTGTCGGGCGTTATCTCGGTCGGGTGGGCGATGTCGCGCTTTCGAGCGTCGGCGCTTATCAGGTTGAAGGACCGGGCATTCAGCTTTTCGAGAAGATCGAAGGCGATTATTTCACGATTGTCGGTCTGCCGCTGCTACCGCTGCTGGCTGAACTGCGGAAGGAAAAACTGATCGATGGCTAAGAAGGCGTTTGTCACCGGCTTTCCGATAAAACATTCGCGGTCGCCGCTGATCCATGGTTTCTGGCTCCGGGAACTTGGGCTCGACGGTTCTTATGAGGCGATAGAAGTGAAGCCGGAGGATTTCGGCTCCTTTGCTTCGTCGCTTACCGAAAACGGTTTTGCCGGTGGCAATGTCACCATTCCGCACAAGGAAGCAGCCTATGCTGCCGTGGAAAGTCTGGATGAGGCCGCCAAAGCTATCGGCGCGGTCAATACGCTCTGGCTGGAAAATGGTAGGCTTCATGGCGGCAATACCGATGCCTATGGCTTTGCGGCCAATCTCGATGCATCGGCTCCCGGTTGGGACAATGCCGGCAATGCGCTTGTCCTGGGGGCCGGTGGCGCAAGCCGGGCAATTGTCCACGCGCTTTTGTCGCGCGGCTTTAAGAAAGTCGCCATCGTCAATCGTACGGTGAGCCGGGCGCAAGATCTTGCAGCCCATTTCGGACCACGAGTCTCGGCGCATGGCTGGGACGAGGCGCAAAAATTGGTCTTTGACGCCGGATTGATCGTCAACACGACATCGCTCGGCATGAGCGGCCATGACGAGCAGGAAATATTTCCGCTTGATCTTGGCAAGGCATCGCGAAAAGCAGTCGCGACCGACATTATTTATGTACCGCTCAAGACGCCATTTCTGAAAAAGGCCGAAGAAGCAGGTCTGGTGACAGTGGACGGTCTTGGCATGTTGCTGCATCAGGCTGTTCCGGGTTTCGAGCGCTGGTTTGGCAAAAGGCCGCAAGTGACGAAGGCACTGCGTGAGCATATTCTGGCAGACATGGCAAAGGCTGGCGCCCTATGATTGTGCTTGGACTAACCGGCTCCATCGGGATGGGAAAAACAACGGCGGCGAACATGTTCGCCGAAGCCGGTGTGCCGATCTATAGCGCCGACGATACCGTGCACCAGCTCTATTCCGGCCGTGCGGCGCCGCTGATCGAGGCTGCGTTTCCGGGCACAGTGGAAAACGGTGCGGTTAATCGGGAAAAACTTTCCGCTGCCGTCATCGGAAAGCCCGAAGCCCTGAAAAAACTGGAAGCCATCGTTCATCCGCTTGTGCGCGAGGAAGAGGAAGCCTTTCGCCGCAGCGCGGAAGAAACCGGCGCCGCTCTGGCGCTGATCGATATTCCGCTGCTTTTCGAAACCGGCGGCGACAAGCGTGTGGATAAGATCGTGGTTGTCTCCGCTCCTGCCGAGATACAGCGCATTCGTGTGCTTGCGCGACCGGGCATGACGGAAGAAAAGCTCGATGCCATTCTCGCGCGCCAGACGCCGGATGCGGAAAAACGCGCAAGAGCCGATTTCATCATCGATACAAGCGGGAGTTTCGACAATCTGCGTCGCCAGATTAACGAAATAGTCGCGGAATTAGGTGGAAAGTCGGCGGTCGCTACCGAATAATCGGCGGCAGCGTGCTATAGGTAGCAAAGTTATTTTCCGAGAGGTTCTTCAATGCGTGAAATCGTTTTCGATACGGAAACCACCGGCCTGGAAAGGCTTGAGGACCGTGTGATCGAAATCGGCGGCGTGGAACTGATCAACAAGTTTCCCACAGGCCGCACTTTCCATAAATACATCAACCCGCAGGGCCGCCAGGTTCATCCTGAAGCGCTTGCGGTGCATGGTATCAGCAACGAACAATTGCTGGACAAGCCGACATTCGCGGAAATTCTGGATGAGTTTCTCGAGTTTTTCGATGGCGCGAAGCTGGTGGCGCATAATGCCATGTTTGACCTTGGCTTCATCAATGCGGAATTGGCGAGGCTCAAACAGGCTGAAATCCAGTCGGAGCGTATCATCGATACATTGGCGCTTGCCCGCCGCAAGCATCCGATGGGACCGAATTCGCTCGATGCTCTCTGCAAGCGCTACGGCATCGAGAACGGACACCGTACCCTGCACGGCGCATTGCTCGATTCCGAGATTCTGGCTGAAGTCTATATCGAACTGATCGGCGGCAAGCAGACAGCGCTTGGGCTCAGCATGGGCGGTGCCGCAAGCGGCAACAATGCCGGAGAAAGCGGTGCTGCCATCGTTCTTGCCGCGCGCCCGAGGCCGCTTGCCCCACGCATTTCCGATGCGGAGCGTGCTGCCCACGCCGCACTTGTGGGCAAGCTGGGCGAAAAAGCCATCTGGAAAAAGTACTGAGTAAGTCTCAGAAGCGGATATGAAAAAGCCCGGTCGAAACCGGGCTTTTTCCGTCATCTTTTAAAACGATCAGCTCTTTACAGCGGACTTGGCCTGTTCTTCGGCCATGCGGCTCTGGAACATCTGCGCGAAATCGATCGGGTCGATCATCAGCGGCGGATAGCCACCGTTGCGCGTTGCGTCGGCAATGATCTGGCGCGCGAACGGGAACAGAAGACGCGGGCATTCGATGAACAGAAGCGGAAGCATATGCTCCTGCGGGATGCCCTGAATGCGGAACACGCCGCCATAGACGAGCTCGGTGTTGAAGAGAACGTCCTTGCCGTCAACAGCCTTGGCTTCCAGCGTCAGCACAACGTCGAAATCCGTTTCGGAAAGCGGATTGGCGTTTACGTTCACGTTGATGTTGATGGACGGTGCCTTCTCGCGCGGACGCAGCGACAGCGGCGCGCCCGGGCTTTCAAAGGACAGGTCCTTCACATATTGCGCCAGAATGTTGAGGGACGGCTCGGCCGTCGCGCCATTGCCGTTCTTTACTTCGCCCGCGGCCTTATCGCTCATTATCGGTATGCCTTCTATCGGTGATTAAAATTTTGGCCCCTCAAGCACAAACTGCGCACAGCTGTCCCGAAAGGTCGGAACGTTTGGCTAGCATGTGCGCGGGCATGAGGCAAGAAAGGCTTTTTAGGTTAGTATTTGCGCATTCAGTGATCTTTGCGGTCGTCTTTCCAAGGCGAGTTTTCGTTCGGCCTGGTGGTGTAATCCTCGGGATCGAGATCGATGACATGGTCCTGACGCGGATTTGGACCGGGGCGCTGCTGCCCATAGCCGTCCGAATAGCGCGCCGAGGTAGCAACGACCATGCGGCCGCGCATGAATTTTTCCCACATGAAATCGCGAATGAACGGAATGAACAGCAGAATGCCAATGGTGCTGCTCACAAAACCGGGCACGATCAGCAGGATTGCCGCCAGAACCAGCATGGCGCCATGCACCATTTCGCGATCCGGCACGCGCCCGGCAGCCGTTTCGGTACGGATACGCTGTAAAAGCCCGATGCCCTGCACGCGCAGCAGAAAGAAACCCAGCATTGCGCTCAGAATAACGAGGCCCAAGGTCGCGAAAACGCCGATCTTGCTGCCGACGATGACGAAACCGGCAATTTCGATGAAAGGCATCGCCAGCATGACGAGAGGGGCGAGAGAGGAGGACACGTAAGTTACGACCTTTGTTGTTTGGTTTCAGCGCTTCAGTTTAACCCGAATTGTAACTTTTTCAGGTTCGGAACGAAATTGAAACTGTCTGTCATGCAATATCAAATAGGTACGCATGATCGGGATTTGAATGATGACGTAAGCCGATCTATATGTATGAGATACAAATCAGGGATAGGGAAAGGCGAAATGCCTGATCCTTCAATCAGCGGCAGGCGGCATGGAATTTTTTGATTTTGGCACGATATTCTTCTTCATCGCAGCGGTGATAATCTTTCTCCAGCTGAGGAATGTTCTTGGCCGTCGTACCGGAAGTGAAAAACCGCCCTTCGATCCTTATAGCTCAGCCCGCAATGCCGATGCTGCACCGGCAAGCGGTGAGACGGATAATGTCGTCTCCCTGCCGCGTCGTCCGGGCGAAAAAGATTTCACAGCCATCGACAAGGCAGCGCCGGTCGGCACGCCGGTCAATGACGGTCTGCGCGCGATTTACGCTGCCGATCCTTCGTTCGATCCGGCCAGCTTTGTGGATGGCGTGAAGATCGCCTATGAAATGATCGTGATGTCCTTTGCCGATGGTGATCGCAAGGTTCTGAAAAATCTGCTTTCCAAGGATGTCTTTGAAGGGTTCGTCTCGGCAATCGACGAACGCGAAACCCGTGGCGAAAGCGTGCGCTCGTCCTTTGTCGGCATTGATAAGGCTGAAATTGCTGGCGCAGAGATGAAGGGGTCTGAAGCGCATGTGACGGTCAATATCGTCAGCCAGATGATTTCCTCCACCTTTGACAAGGACGGCAAGCTGATCGACGGCGATCCGGAAAATGTGCTCGAGATCAAGGATCTGTGGACCTTTGCCCGCGATACACGATCACGTGATCCAAATTGGAAGCTTGTCGCGACCGAGGCGGAAGACTAAGAGAAAGCATATGAATCGGGCCGCTGACCCAGCTCAGCGGCCTTTTTGTTTATATATAGCTAAACGGATGCGGCGATGAACGACTTGGCGAGGATTTTGCGCCCGGTGGCTTTTTCCGATTGTCCGGGCTGGTACCTGGACGATCAGTCCGCAGCGTTTGCTGCGTTTCGCCGTTCCGCCGATTATGCAGCACACCAGACATACAAAAGCGGCAGTCTCGGCATCCGTTTCGAAGCGCTGGAGCCGATCTTTGCCGCTGCGCGCAGTCTCGACAATCCGGGTGTGGAAGAAGCGCGTGCTTTCTTCGAACAGAATTTCATCCCTTGCCGGATCGTTCCCGATCAGGGAACAGGCTTTGTGACTGCATTCTATGAACCGGAGATCGAAGCCTCCCTTGAGGCCGACACCCGGTTCAATGTGCCCTTCCTGCGCCAGCCTGATGACCTCGTGAAAGTGACAGATGAAAGCCGTCCTATCGGCCTTGATCCATCCTTTGCCTTTGCGCGCCGGACGGAGAACGGCCTTGCCGAATATGACGATCGACAGACAATCGAACGGGGAAGTCTTTCCGGGCGTGGGCTGGAAATCGCTTTCGTTGCCGACCGGGTCGATGCCTTCTTCGCGCATGTGCAAGGTGCCGCGCGCCTGAAACTGCGTGATGGCGGGTTGCTGCGCATTACATATGCAGCCAAATCCGGCCATCCGTTTACGGGTATCGGTCGCATTCTGGTTGCCAATGGCGAAATTCCGGCTTCAGAAATTTCCATGCAGTCGGTCCGACGCTGGCTGGCCGAGCATCCAGACATGGCCGATGATCTCATCTGGCAAAACCGATCCTACATTTTCTTCCGGGAAGCTTCTGTGGACGACCCGGATGCCGGTCCGATTGCCGCTGCAAAAGTTCCGCTGACCGCCGGGCGTTCGCTTGCTGTCGACAAGTTGCTCCACACATTCGGAACGCCGATCCATGTCAGCGCACCCGATGTTACGGTCTTTGACGGCGAACCTTTTGCGCGCCTGATGATCGCGCAGGATACGGGAACGGCCATTGTCGGCCCTGCCCGCGGCGATCTGTTCGCTGGTTCAGGTGACACGGCAGGCGAGATCGCGGGCGGCGTGAAGGACGATGCAGACTTTTATGCGCTGGTGCCGCGCAGGCTTCTGGAGGCTTGAACGGAATGGCGCGCGACACCGACAAGCCGGAAAAAGACTATCTGCGGCCCGAAGACCGCATCCTGTGGGAGACGGTTGCGAAAACCGCAAAGCCGCTGATAAAGCCAAAGGCGAGTGAGGACGAACTTCCCGATTTCAAATCTCTGATGGCGGAAGAAGAAAAGCGCGCTGTGAAGCCGAAAGTTCAGCCTGCGGTGGAGGCGAGCAAACCGAAGAAGGGCCTGTCGGCGCTCAGAGAAATGCAGATTCAGTCACTCGACAAGCCGACGCATCGAAAGATCGCCAAAGGTCGTGTCGATATTGAAGCCCGCATCGATCTGCACGGTCTCACGCAGGGAGAGGCGCACGGCCTGCTCTATGGATTTCTGGTCAGCGCGCATGCACGCGGCCTGCGTCATGTCATGGTCATTACCGGAAAAGGGCGTTCATTCGGCAGCGAAGGGATTTTGCGACAGGCGGTGCCGCACTGGTTCTCCACACCGCTGTTCCGGCTTCTGGTGAGTGCCTATGAGGATGCGGCGCGTCATCATGGCGGGCATGGCGCCCTTTATGTAAGGCTTCGCCGCCAGACCCAAAACATGGCACAGCAGACCCTATTGCCTGGGGGGAGCAGACCGCGATGACGCCATTTGGAATACGCTTGCGCGAATTGCGGGAAGAACGCGGTGTGACGCAGAAGGATATGGCGGCAGCGCTTCGCGTTTCACCCGCCTATCTGTCCGCGCTGGAACATGGCCGGCGCGGCCAGCCGACCTGGGACCTGCTTCAGCGCATCATCACCTATTTCAATATCATCTGGGACGAGGCGGAAGAGTTGCAGAACCTTGCCGCCGTGTCGCATCCGCGTGTTGTAATCGATACGTCGGGCCTGTCGCCGCAAGCGACGGAACTCGCCAATCTTCTGGCGCGCAATATCCGCATCATCGACCGCGAGACGATCAGGCATCTGAGTGAGGAAATAGAGGCAGCGCGAAAGCGCCGCCGCGGTATCAAGTCTGTTCAAGTTGATTAGAGCGCATCCCGAAAACTGTGAAACGCCTACGCAGGGAAATCAGTCCACTGGACTGATTTCTGATCCTGCTTCGATCGGAAAAGATGTGCGTAAAAACAAATGATCAGATCGCAACGCGCTCTGGTGGATTGAATTTGACGTTTGATACCCGTCCGACATAAATCACGTTTCAAACGTCAAATTCGAAAAATCCACTAGATTCATAAAGTTACTAGTGGTATTTTTGCTTCCGACATCTGCTCAGCGCCCATATCCGAGGGATGCAAATGTCGGAAGCAGACCACTAAAAAAGCGCTTTCAGCTCATCGAGCTTCGAATTGACCAGCCAGCCATAGTAGTTTTCCTGCGGTAGCACAGGTTCCTGACCGTCCGCCTTTCGCTTGGCGTTTTCATTGGCCAGCGCTCGTGCGCGTGCTTCGGCGCCGCCCGTATTATAGAGCGTGGCAGTGAGGCCTGGATTCTTCGAAATGTCGAAGTCGGCGATCTGGCGGTAGGAGTTGATCGACTGTTTCAGCGTCGCCGCGATATAGGGCAGCGTCAGATCAGGATCCATGATCGTCTTGTAGACCACATTGCCGTCTTCTGCGTTCAGCTTGGGCAGACCGGAAACGCGGTTCACCATGTCGGACATCTGCAAGGCCGTCAGCGGATTGATCTGGCCAAGACCGAATGTCTGTCCGGCATAGAAGGGCTGGAAGAAGACCGCGCTGAAACGGTTGTTCGGATAGGCATTGCCGCCGACCGATTTGCCACGGAAGGTTTTGTTCCAGACATTTTCGCGGCAGGACCACAGCGAATAGCTGTCCTTGTGCTTCAGGCAGTCGGCAAATTCCGGCCGCTTGATGAACTGGCCGATGCTTTCGCCATTGTAGCCGAAACTCACGCCCTGGTTCACATAGGACATGGCCTTGACGTAATAGGTCTGGAGCCGGTCATAGACGTCGACATTATAGGTATGCTCGCCGACGATCGCGCCGACAATATGAATAGGATCGATGCCATAGGCTGCTGCCGTCGAGCGGATCTTGGAGCGCAGCGAGGCATCCTTCTTCAGGAGAGTGTAAATCTTCTGATATTTCTTCTCGTAAGTCGTGCTCAGTTCACGCGTGCGCTTGGCGGATGCGCCTGGAATCGGCGGCTGTTCCGCATTGCGGTTGCCCGGAGGCACGACCGTTGCCGCATAGGCGCTCTGGCAGGCAAGGCTGATAGCCAGGGCAAGTCCAACAAAAATGCGTCGCGGCTTTGCGCCCATTATTCTGATCATTGTAGGGGAATGGTCCTGCTATGGTGAATATTCGGTAAAAGTTGCGGGGAAAATAAAAAACCCCCCGATGCAAGTCGAGGGGTTTTTGCAGTATTTGCGAAAGTGAATTCGCGCCGTGGCTTTATGGCCACTTTTAGAGAATGAAGCGCGACAGATCGGTGTTCTTGGCAAGGCTGCCGATCTTGTCTTTTACATAGGCCGCGTCGATGACGAAAGTTGCACCGGTCTTATCGGGCGCGGTGTATGAAATTTCATCGAGAACGCGTTCCATTACCGTCTGCAACCGACGCGCACCGATATTTTCAACCGACGCATTCAGATCGACAGCAATATCGGCCAGAGCGTCGATGGCGTCATCGGTGATTTCGAGCTTCACCTCTTCCGTTTCCATCAGGGCGATATACTGCTTGATCAGGCTTGCCTCGGTCTCCGTCAGGATGCGGCGGAAGTCTTCACGCGTCAGCGCATTGAGCTCCACACGGATCGGCAGACGGCCCTGCAGTTCCGGCAGAAGATCGGACGGCTTGGATACGTGGAACGCACCCGATGCGATGAACAGCACGTGATCGGTCTTCACCGGCCCGTATTTGGTCGCAACCGTGGTGCCTTCGACCAGCGGCAGCAGATCGCGCTGCACGCCTTCGCGCGACACGCCGGCACCCATGCCGCCTTCCCGCGATGCGATCTTGTCGATCTCGTCGATGAACACGATGCCTTCGTCTTCGGTGACGCGGAGCGCTTCCTGAACGATCTGGTCCTGATCCAGAAGCTTGTCGGATTCATCGTTGATCAGGATCGGGTAGGAATCCTTGACCGTGGTCTTGCGCGTCTTGGTGCGCCCGCCCATGGCCTTGCCCAGCATGTCGGACAGGTTCATGACGCCGATATTGGCGCCCGGCATGCCCGGAATTTCAAAGCTCGGGCCGGAACCGGTATCGGCAACCTCGATTTCGATTTCCTTGTCGTCCATTTCGCCATTGCGCAATTTCTTGCGGAAGCTGTCGCGCGTGGCGGGGCTTGCGGTCTTGCCGACCAGCGCATCCAGCACGCGTTCCTCGGCATTGAGATGCGCCTTGGCCTTCACATCGTCGCGGCGTTTTTCACGGACGAGCGTGATGGCAACTTCGACAAGATCGCGGACGATCTGCTCAACGTCGCGGCCGACATAGCCGACTTCGGTGAACTTGGTCGCTTCCACCTTGACGAAAGGTGCGCCGGCCAGCTTTGCGAGGCGACGTGAAATTTCCGTCTTGCCGACGCCGGTCGGTCCGATCATCAGGATGTTCTTCGGCATCACCTCTTCGCGCATCTGGCCTTCGAGCTGCTGGCGGCGCCAGCGATTGCGAAGGGCGATAGCGACCGCGCGCTTGGCGTCGTTCTGGCCGATGATGAAGCGGTCGAGTTCGGAGACGATTTCACGGGGAGAGAAATTACTCATAATTATAACCCACTTTGCCACTGCTTGATGAACTCGAACGGATGCAGCAGCATGATCACGTTGAGCGTAAGATTGTCGCGAATGACGATCAGCGCCAGAACTTCAAAGAACAGCGCGATGGCGACAGTTATTTTTGTCGGTAGTTTGGCTGCGATCAGAAAGCCGATCATGGCGGCAACCGTGTCGGAGACCGAATTCACGATGCTGTCGCCGAAATAGTCCACAGAGGACGTGTTGGCGCGATAGCGTTCGATGATGAAATTCGAATTCTCGACCAGTTCCCACGCGGCTTCGATGCCGACCGCAGCAGCAAGTCTCAAGCCGAGCGGGGCTTTGGGTGCGATGATCGTGAGCAGCCAGTAGAACAGGAAGCCATGGATGATGTGCGACAGCGTATACCAGTCGGATATATGCTGCGAGTTTTCAGTCATCAGCGAACCGGACCATAATTTTATGGTTCCGCATTCGCACATGGCGATCCGCCCGTCGAAGTAAAGCCAGGAGGCTTGGACCGCGAGTATGGCAAGAACGATCAGGGCACCCAGGCCCCAGCGTTGCGCACTCGGTTTTGAGGCCTGCGCGAGCGAGCTCATTCTGCGTCCAGGCTTTCCACAATGATATTGTGGTTGGTGTAGATGCAGATATCGGCGGCGATATCCATCGCCTTGCGGGCGATTTCCTCGGCTGACTTGTCGGTGTCGACCAGCGCGCGGGCGGCGGCCAGCGCATAATTGCCGCCCGAACCGATGGCCATCACGCCATGTTCAGGTTCAAGCACATCGCCGGTGCCGGTCAGCGCCAGCGTGACCTTGCTGTCGGCAACCAGCATCATGGCTTCCAGCTTGCGCAAGTAGCGATCGGTGCGCCAGTCCTTGGCAAGTTCGACCGAAGCACGCATGAGCTGGTCGGGATATTGTTCCAGCTTCGCTTCGAGGCGTTCCAGAAGGGTGAAGGCGTCGGCGGTGGCTCCGGCGAAACCGGCAATCACATTGCCCTTGCCGATGCGGCGAACCTTTCGCGCATTGCCCTTCATGACGGTATTGCCGAGCGAAACCTGTCCGTCACCGGCAATGACGACCTTGCCGTCCTTGCGCACGGTGACGATGGTCGTGCCGTAAATTGTCGTGGGATGATGTTCGATCATGGATGCTCCTTTGGCGGCACATGCAATCCCGGAAGGCAATTGCAGGCGCCCCTTCATCTGTTAGGGAAACAGGCTCCGTCAGCCATTGGCGGATGAATCGTGCTTCGCTGAGAATATTTAAGAACGTACGGACGAATTGCAAATACCGAATTGCAGCTTGCCAAACCGGCAAAAGGAATTGGCAAAGGGAGCAAGCTGTTCTAGAACGCCTCCAAGCTATTGAATGAGGAAAGCTTATGACTGCAGAAAGCACCCGCAAGGCAAGCATCGAGCGCTCGACCAAGGAAACGAGCATTGCCGTTTCCGTCGATCTGGACGGCGTTGGCAAGTTCGACATCACCACCGGTGTCGGCTTCTTCGATCACATGCTGGAGCAGCTTTCCCGACATTCGCTCATCGATATGCGGGTCATGGCCAAGGGCGACCTGCATATCGACGATCATCACACGGTCGAGGATACGGGCATTGCGCTCGGTCAGGCCATTGCCAAGGCGCTTGGCGAGCGCCGCGGTATCGTGCGCTATGCCTCGATGGACCTTGCCATGGACGACACGCTGACCGGCGCTGCCGTCGATGTATCGGGACGCGCCTTTCTGGTCTGGAACGTCAATTTCACAACGTCCAAGATCGGCACGTTCGATACCGAGCTGGTGCGTGAGTTCTTCCAGGCTTTCGCCATGAACGCAGGCATAACGCTCCATATCAACAATCATTATGGTGCCAACAACCACCATATTGCGGAGTCGATCTTCAAGGCGGTTGCCAGGGTTCTGCGCACGGCGCTTGAAACCGATGAACGCCAGAAGGATGCAATCCCCTCCACCAAGGGTTCGTTGAAGGGATAGGTCCCGAACGAAAGGACAGGTCATGGCGCAATATGTCGTGCTGGAACCGAGGGATAGTAAAGCAATTTCAGGAAAAGCGGACACCGGTTTTCCGTCCGAAATTGCGACTGAAAAAAGCGCTGAAAAGGCAATTTTCGTGCGCGACGGATTCCATGTTCTGGCGCTGGTCCTTCCCTTCGTCTGGCTTCTGACCCAGCGTCTCTGGTTCGAAGCTTTTGCCGTTATGGGCATTTCGATCCTGCTGGGACTTGCCGGAGCCTGGTTCGGCATCGTCGATGCGGTTCCGCTTCTGACCTTGCTGGTATCGCTGTTCGTGGCGCTGGAAGGCGTCAACTGGAAGATAGCCAAGCTCAGGCGCCAGGGTTTTGTCGAAACAGCGGTCATCGATGCATCCGATCTGGAAGAAGCCGAGATCCGCTATTTCTACGGCCTCGAAGATGCGGCCCGGCCAGCAATCTCTCTTGCGGACAAGCCTGCGCCGGAATGGGCACAGCAGCCCCCTCGTCCCGCCTATTCCTCATTTGGCTCGACAATCGGGTTTGTCGGCCATCGCGGAGAAAACTGAAAATGCGTGTTGCAATCATCGATTACGGCTCCGGCAATCTGCGCTCGGCCACCAAGGCTTTTGAGCGTGCTGCGCATGAGAGCGGCATCGCGGCAGAAATAGAACTGACGGCGGATGCCGACCGCGTGGCGACGGCTGACCGCATCGTGCTTCCGGGCGTTGGCGCCTATGCGGATTGCCGTCGCGGCCTCCATGCCGTTCCGGGCATGGTGGAAGCACTGGAAGAAGTGGTTCTGAAGAAGGCACATCCCTTCCTTGGTATCTGCGTCGGCATGCAGCTCATGTCTGAGCGCGGACTTGAAAAGGAAGTGACCGAGGGTCTTGGCTGGATCGCGGGCGATGTGCGTGAAATGACGCCGTCCGATCCTTCGCTGAAAATTCCGCAGATCGGCTGGAACAGGATTCACGTGAAACATTCTCACCCGATCTTTGACGGTATCGAGACCGGCGAGAACGGATTGCATGCCTATTTCGTGCATTCCTATATGTTCGATGCGAAGAACAAGGCTGACGTGCTGGCTGTGACCGATTACGGCGGCGACGTCACTGCAACGGTCGGTCGCGACAATATGGTGGGCACGCAGTTCCATCCTGAAAAGAGCCAGCTTCTCGGCCTTTCGCTCATTGCCAATTTCCTGAAATGGAAGCCCTGACATTATGATCCTTTTTCCCGCCATCGATTTGAAAGACGGTCAATGCGTGCGCCTGAAGCTTGGCGACATGGATCAGGCCACCGTTTACAACGAAGACCCGGCAGCACAGGCCAAAGCCTTCGAGGATCAGGGCTTTGAATGGCTGCATGTGGTCGATCTCAACGGAGCCTTTGCCGGCGAAAGCGTCAACGGCAAGGCTGTGGAAGCGATCCTGAAAGCCACCAAAAATCCGGTGCAGCTCGGCGGCGGCATCCGCACGCTCCAGCATATCGAGAACTGGCTTTCCAAGGGATTGCGTCGCGTTATCCTTGGTACGGTCGCCGTGCGCGATCCGGCACTGGTGATCGAAGCCTGCAAGGCATTTCCGGGTCAGGTTGCCGTCGGCATCGATGCCAAGGGCGGCTATGTCGCGGTTGAAGGCTGGGCCGAGGCTTCCGAGCTTGGCGTGGTGGAACTGGCGAAAAAATTTGAAGGTGCTGGTGTTGCCGCCATCATCTATACCGACATTGACCGCGACGGCGTACTGGCTGGCATCAACTGGGATTCGACGCTCGGCCTCGCAGATAGCGTTTCCATCCCGGTGATCGCATCGGGCGGCCTCGCCTCGATGGATGACATCAAACGTCTTGCCGCTCCTGATGCCCGCAAGCTGGAAGGCGCGATTTCCGGTCGCGCGCTTTACGATGGCCGCATCGATCCGGCGGAAGCCTTGTCTGTACTGAGGGCCACAGCATGACCTTGAAAGCACGCGTAATTCCTTGCCTGGACGTTAAAGACGGCCGCTCCCGCCTGCCCGCAGCGAACAGTCCGGCAAAGGCCGGACCGCGAGGACAGGCAAAACTGAAAAGAGACGCGGCAGATCGAGGACAACCATGCTGAAAGCAAGAGTGATACCGTGCCTCGATGTGAAAGACGGACGCGTCGTCAAGGGCGTGAACTTCGTCGATCTGATCGATGCGGGTGATCCGGTGGAAGCTGCCCGCGCCTATGATGCGGCGGGCGCAGACGAACTGTGCTTCCTCGACATCACGGCGTCTTCGGACAATCGCGAGACAATTTTCGATGTGGTGGCCCGGACGGCAGAACAGTGCTTCATGCCGCTGACGGTTGGCGGCGGCGTGCGACAGGTCGCTGACATTCGCAAGCTGCTTCTGGCTGGTGCTGACAAGGTTTCCATCAATACGGCTGCGGTGAAGAACCCGGAATTTGTCGCCGAAGCTGCTGACAAATTCGGTGACCAGTGCATCGTGGTTGCCATCGACGCCAAGAAGGTTTCGGGTGAAGGCGAAGCCGACCGTTGGGAAATCTTCACCCATGGCGGTCGCCAGACGACAGGCATCGATGCGGTAGAATTTGCGCAGAAGGTGGTGAGCCTTGGTGCCGGTGAAATCTTGCTGACCTCGATGGATCGTGATGGCACCAAGGCCGGCTATGATGTGGCACTGACGCGGGCTGTTGCTGACAGCGTGCGCGTTCCGGTGATTGCATCGGGCGGTGTCGGCAATCTGGATCACATGGTTGCGGGCATTCGCGACGGTCACGCAACGGCGGTTCTCGCCGCTTCGATTTTCCACTTCGGCACCTATACGATTGGCGAGGCCAAGCGCTATATGGCCGAGGCTGGCATCCCGATGCGGCTCGATCCGGTCCGTTGAGAATACAGCGTGTCGCGGAAAAGTGGGAACCGTCTTCGCGGGGAAATCAGTCCACTGGACTGTTTTCTGATCCCGCTACGGTCCGATAACGACATGCACAGAAATCTGAAGGAAATCCGATGACTGAGTTCACACTTTCCGACCTTGAACGCATCGTCGCGGAGCGTGCCAGCGTGACGGACGGTTCGTCCTATACGGCAAGTCTGGTGGCAAAAGGCCAGACACGGGCCGCCAAAAAGCTTGGTGAAGAAGCTGTGGAAACGGTCATTGCCGCAGTGGAAGGCAACCGTGCGGAAGTGGTCACCGAAAGCGCTGATTTGCTTTATCATCTGCTGGTGGTTCTCAAGGTTGCGGACGTGCCGCTCAATGAGGTTCTTGCAGAGTTGCAACGCCGCACGGCGCAGACCGGCCTTGAAGAAAAAGCCGGTCGTCCGAAAGCCTAAATGCAAATAGGATCGGAAGCTGCTAGTGCAGAATTGGCGTTGAGGGAGAGCAGCGACAATATGTGGGAAAAAGTGGATCAGCTAACGCCGTCGCGTTACTCGCCTTACCGTTTCTTTTCGGCTGAGGAATGGGCGGGATTTCGCGCCGACACGCCGCTCACTTTGACGTATGATGAGGTCAAGCGACTGCGCTCGCTGGGCGATCCCATCGATCTCGACGAGGTACGGCGCATCTATCTGTCGCTGTCGCGATTGCTGTCGGCGCATGTGGAGGCAAGCCAGCTTCTGTTCGAGCAGCGCAAGCAGTTCCTCAACATGGAAGAGTCGTTCAAGACGCCTTTCATCATCGGCATTGCCGGTTCGGTTGCGGTTGGGAAATCCACGACTGCGCGTATCCTGAAAGAGCTTCTGGCACGCTGGCCATCGAGCCCGAAGGTCGATCTCGTGACGACCGACGGTTTTCTCTACCCCAATGCGGTCCTGCGCGAGCAGAACATGATGGAGCGCAAGGGCTTTCCCGAAAGCTACGATGTCGGTGCGGTCTTGCGCTTTCTGTCAGCGATCAAGGCAGGCATGAGCCAGGTGCGAGCGCCGCTCTATTCGCACTTAAGCTACGACGTCTTGCCGGGCGAATATCAGATCGTCGACAAGCCGGATATTCTGATCTTTGAAGGCATCAATGTACTGCAGGTGCGCGATCTGCCGGAAGACGGCAAGATGGTGCCCTTCGTCTCCGATTTCTTCGACTTCTCGATCTATATCGACGCGGAATCGCAGCTGATTCACAAATGGTACATCGACCGCTTCATGCGGCTGCGGGAGACGGCTTTCGTCAATCCGGAATCCTTCTTCCATCGCTATTCGCAGCTTTCGGAAGATGCGGCGCGTTCGATTGGCGAAGGGCTGTGGAACAATATCAACCTGAAGAATCTCAAGGATAATATCCTGCCGACGCGCCCGCGCGCCGATCTGATCTTGCGCAAGGGCAGCGATCATTTGATCGAGGAAGTGGCCCTGAGAAAAATCTAGAGCATTTCCAGCAAAAGTGCGAAGCGTCTACGCGGGGAAATCAGTTCACTGGACTGATTTCTATCCCGGCTCGATGCGTAGGATAATGCGACGAAACAAGTACTTAGATATGAAGAAGGGCCGGTTATCCGGCCCTTTCGTCTTTTGGCGATTGCAGCGGGTCAGGCCGTGCAGTCGCGCATGAAACGCTGCAGATAATCATCGAAGATAGCTGGTGTCTCGCGGAAAGGCGCATGCCCTGCCCCGTCGATGACATGGGTTCTGCCTTCCCAGAGATTGCCAAAGCGGACTTTCGAGACGAAATCCAGTTCAACAAACGGCTCGTCACGACCGTTGACGACTGCAATCGGGAGTCTTGCTTCGGCAACGATATCGCGCTGGTTGCCACCGGTTCCGGCTGCAAATTTTTCGAACATGATGCGCCGCGCGCGCCCATCCGTGCGGGCGACAATCTCAAGCAACTGCTCTTCAAACGGTTCGCCGCAGGTACTGCGCGCATAGGATTCGACATCGCGGTCGGAAAATGCCTCCTGCCCGGCAAGCGCCATATCCGGGCCGCTCCTGAACCCCTGCCCCACTTCCTCACGCGCCACAGGCGGCGTGCCGGTAATCATCAGGCCGCGCATGCCGGGAAAGCGTGAAATCATCTCGATGCCGATGTGGCCGCCAAGCGACCAGCCAAAAACGACCGCATCCGAAATGCCGAGCTTCGCCAGCACTTCCGTCATCACGTCGGCATAGCCTTCCATGGAATAGCTGCGATCCGGATCAAGGGCGTTGCCGGACTGGCCATGGCCTGGCAAATCCGGCGCGATCACCCGCCAGTTTCTACCGATTTCGCCTTCAAGCTGGGGCGCGAAGATGGTGCCTGCGCTGGAGTTGCCATGGATCATCAGCAAGGGCGTTCCGTTGCCCCTGCTTTCACGGATGGCAATGCGACCGTGGCTGGTCTCGATTTCATGGGATTTCATGGTCTCGGGTTTCCCTGTGTGGAGTCTTTTGGGATCAGTCGTAAGAAACCTTGCCGCGCCCCTTCTTGATGTCGGATCGTCCGGACTTGGCCTTGAGGCGGCGTTCGACGGAGCCTTTTGTGGGCCTGGTCTTCTTGCGTGGCGGCGGCGGTGGTTCGGCAGCCTTGGCAATAAGCGCGATCAGCCGTTCGCGCGCGTCCTCGCGGTTGCGCTCCTGGGTGCGGAAACGATTGGCCTCAATCAGAATATCGCCGTCCTTGGTGCCTTTCTGTCCGGCAAGCTTGAAAAGCCGTGACAGGATATCTTCGGGCAGGCCTGCTCTCGCGGCATGAAAGCGCAACTGCACGGCAGTCGAAACCTTGTTGACGTTCTGACCGCCCGGCCCGGAGGCACGGATGAAGCTCTCCTCCAGATCGTCTTCACGGATCGTCAGGCGATTTGTGATGCGGATGATGTTCCGGTTCTCTTCCATGACGAGGAGATATACCGCTTTGTATCCCTTATACAAAAGAAAAACCCGGCCTTTCAGCCGGGCTCTCCCTCCTCCTCAGGATGGTAAAAGCATGTCTCCAAAAAGTGGGAACCGGTTTTTGGATAACGACATGCGTAGAAAAAGCTATTCCGCAGCGATACGGATGGCCGGGGCCGCGTCTTTTACCTCGTGATCGACATGGCTTTCGAACTTCTCGAAATTCGTGACGAACATGTCGACCAGCTTCCTGGCCTGCGCGTCATAGGCAGCCTTGTCGGCCCAGGTCGAGCGCGGATCGAGAATGGACGTGTCGACACCCGGTACTTCAACCGGAACGGCAAAGCCGAAATTCGGATCGATGCGGAATTCCGCATTGTTCAGCGAACCGTCGAGAGCCGCAGCCAGAAGCGCGCGGGTTGCCTTGATCGGCATACGCTTGCCAACGCCGTAAGCGCCGCCGGTCCAGCCGGTATTGACCAGCCAGCAATCGACCTTGTGCTCGGCGATCAGCTTGCGCAGCAGGTTACCGTATTCCGACGGATGGCGCGGCATGAACGGTGCGCCGAAGCAGGTCGAGAAGGTTGCTTCCGGTTCGGTCACGCCCTTTTCGGTACCGGCGACCTTGGCCGTGTAACCGGACAGGAAGTGGTACATGGCCTGTGCCGGCGTCAGCTTGGCAATCGGAGGCATCACGCCGAAGGCATCGGCGGTGAGCATGATGATGTTCTTCGGCTGGCCGCCCTTGCCCGTCTTCGATGCATTCGGGATGAAATCGAGCGGATAGGCGCAACGGGTGTTTTCCGTCAGCGAGCCGTCGTCGAAATCCGGCTGGCGGTGTTCGTCGAGCACCACATTTTCCAGCACAGTGCCGAAGCGCTGCGTCGTGGCATAGATTTCCGGCTCTGCTTCGGCGGAAAGACGGATGGTCTTGGCATAGCAGCCGCCTTCGAAGTTGAAGATGCCGTGCTCGCCCCAGCCATGCTCGTCATCGCCGATCAGCGTACGGGTCGGGTCGGCTGACAGAGTCGTCTTGCCGGTGCCGGACAAGCCGAAGAAGACGGCGGTGTCACCATTCGGGCCTTCATTGGCCGAACAGTGCATCGGCATCACGCCCTTGGCAGGCAGGATGTAGTTGAGAGCGGTGAAGACCGACTTCTTCATTTCACCGGCATAGGAGGTGCCGCCGATCAACACGATCTTGCGGGTCAGGTCGACCGCAATCACCGTTTCGGTGCGCACGCCATAGCGTTCAGGATCGGCCTTGAAGGACGGCAGATCGATGATCGTCATTTCCGGGACATAGGACGCAAGCGCTTCCTGTTCCGGACGGATCAGAAGATTGCGGATGAACAGCGAATGCCAGGCATATTCGGTGATGACGCGGGCATTGATCTTGTTGCCGGCATCGGCGCCGCCGATCAGATCCTGCACAAAAAGCTCCTTGCCCTTCGCGTGGTCGATGAAATCGGCATAGAGCAGCTCGAAAGCCTCGCGGCTCATCGGCTTGTTGTTGTCCCACCAGACATGATCTTCCGTGTCGGCATCGCGCACGACGAACTTGTCTTTCGGCGAACGGCCCGTGTGCTGGCCGGTGCGTGCGACAAGCGCACCCTGTGCCGACAGTTCGGCTTCGCCCCGGCGGACGGTTTCCTCATAGAGCCGGGCGGCCCCGAGGTTGTAAAAGACTGCGGAGAGTTCCTTCAGTCCTGAAGTGGCAATGGAAGCGGCCGTGTTGTGAATGCCGGTCTCTCTCATGATGTCTCCGCCATATGGTTTGACAATTGATCGGTCTCTTTTCGCGCCTACCAGATTGATCGCGAAATAGAGGATGGCAGTCAGAAACAGATTAATCGTGGCAATTCAAATATTTAATCGATTTAAAATTTTTGAAATTTTTTTAAATCGTTTAATCTATGCGTTATGAGCTGTGAGTTCCGGGGATTGGCGGTGACGCTGGCTTGAGCTCAGGTATTAACCAAAGAGCGATTCGGCTCGTGGTGTTTGGTGGCTTCTGCTGGCGCCGCCACATTTTGTACCTAATTTGTACTGCACAAGCAGGCACATTATAATAGTATCGATGTGTAATAAGGCGCTCGATCTATACCCCGCCAGTCTCTGGCGGCTGAAAGACGTCACCAGCCGGGCCTTCCGGTTGGCTTAGTTGAAGGAGAAAGGTTCGCATGAAGGAAGCCTCGGCAACGCAGACGATTGCGCTGGTCGACGACGACCGCAACATCCTGACCTCCGTGTCCATCGCGCTGGAATCGGAAGGCTATCGGGTCGAAACCTACACCGATGGCGCGTCCGCGCTGGATGGTCTGATGGCGCGTCCGCCCAATCTTGCGATCTTCGATATCAAGATGCCGCGCATGGACGGTATGGAGCTTCTGCGCCGTCTGCGCCAGAAATCCGACCTCCCCGTCATCTTCCTCACCTCTAAGGACGACGAGATCGACGAGCTTTTCGGCCTCAAGATGGGCGCGGATGATTTCATCACCAAGCCGTTCTCGCAGCGTCTTCTGGTCGAACGCGTCAAGGCGGTGCTTCGCCGGGTTGCTGCACGCGACGGCACGGCCAAGCCGACCGGACAGCAGGCAAAATCGCTGGAGCGCGGCCAGTTGGTCATGGATCAGGAACGCCACACCTGCACCTGGAAGGGGGAACCTGTCACGCTGACGGTCACCGAGTTCCTCATCCTTCATTCGCTGGCGCAGCGTCCAGGTGTCGTGAAAAGCCGTGACGCCCTCATGGATGCGGCTTATGATGAGCAGGTCTATGTGGATGACCGCACCATCGACAGCCATATCAAGCGCCTGCGCAAGAAGTTCAAGGCGGTTGACGACGATTTCGAAATGATCGAAACGCTCTATGGCGTCGGCTACCGCTTCCGCGAGGCCTGATAGATAATTACATATCGCCAGTCCGTGAGGTCTGGCGGTAGTTTAGTGAGAGCAGACAGAGCGACATGGTCGCAGAAACCGGGAACGACGGCCTTGTCGGCCAGAAATCGGATTTGCGCGAACGCAGGGCCCGGCGGCAGCGCTCGGTGTTCTGGCGTCGCTTTTTTGCGCCCCTGCGCAAATTTCTCGGCCAATATCTGTTTTCGAGCCTGACGCGCCGTATCCTGTTTCTCAATCTGGCGGCGCTGGCGGTTCTTGTTTCCGGCATTCTCTACATGAATCAGTTCCGCGAGGGGCTGATCGACGCGAAGATCGAAAGCTTGCTCACCCAGGGCAAGATCATCGCCGGCGCCATCTCGGCTTCGGCGACCATCGACACCAATTCTCTGATGATCGATCCGGAAAAGCTCCTGGAGCTTCAGGCCGGGCAAAGCCTGACGCCATCGCCGGATTCACCCGACAACTGGGAGTTTCCGATCAATCCGGAAAAGGTTTCCCCCCTGTTGCGCCGGTTGATTTCGCCGACGAGCACGCGGGCGCGCATCTATGATCGCTATGCCAATATGCTGCTCGATTCGCGCGCGCTCTATTCGCCGAGCTTTCCTTCCGCTGGCCCTGTGCTTCGCTATGACCTGCCGCCGATCGAGGAAGAGACACCAACCATCTGGGAACGGGCCGGAACGTGGATTTCGCACCTGTTCTACGGCGGAGGCCTGCCGGTCTATCAGGAACAGCCGGGCGGCAATGGCCTCGCTTTTCCGGAAATCGTAAAGGCTCTGGCCGGTTCGCCGCAAACGGCGCAGCGGCGTAATGAAAAGGGCGAGCTGGTCGTCTCGGTTGCCGTGCCGATCCAGCGTTCGCGCGCAATATTGGGCGTGCTCCTGCTCTCTACCGAAGGCGACGATATCGACAAGATCGTGCAAGCCGAACGCATGGCGGTTTTCCGCGTGTTCGGCGTCGTGTCGCTGGTCATGGTCATCCTGTCGCTTTTCCTCGCATCGACGATTGCAAGCCCGCTGCGCAAGCTTTCCGCTGCTGCCGACCGCGTTCGTCATGGTGTGAAAAGCCGGGTGGAAATTCCCGATTTCTCCGAACGTCAGGATGAGGTCGGCCATCTTTCCACGTCTATCCGCGAGATGACTGATTCGCTCTATACCCGTATCGAGGCTATCGAAAGCTTTGCCGCGGACGTGAGCCACGAGTTGAAGAACCCCCTCACCTCGCTGCGCAGTGCTGTCGAAACTCTGCCGCTTGCCAAGACCGAGGAATCGCGCAAGCGGCTTCTCGACATCATCCAGCACGACGTTCGCCGCCTTGATCGCCTGATTACCGATATTTCCGATGCTTCTCGTCTCGATGCGGAACTCGCGCGCGAACATATTGACCGCGTCGATATGAAGACGCTTCTGACCAATCTCGTGACGGCAGCGCGTGAAGTGCGCCGCAACAAGGTCGGGACGGAAATCATCTTCAATACCGGCAAGCTGCCTGCCGGAAAGAAGGGCTTCTATGTTGCCGGTCACGATCTGCGTCTCGGCCAGGTGGTCAGCAACCTGATTGAAAATGCCCGTTCTTTCGTGCCCGACGATACTGGACGTATCGTGGTATCGCTGAGTGGTGAAGGCAGCCGCTTGCGGGTGCTTGTCGAGGATAATGGCCCTGGCATTCCGATCGAGAATATCGAACGTATCTTCGAACGTTTTTATACGGATCGTCCGGCATCGGAGGCTTTCGGCCAGAATTCAGGCCTTGGGCTTTCGATCAGCCGCCAGATCATCGAGGCCCATGGCGGCACGCTGACGGCGGAAAATATTGTCGATCCGGCGAAGCCCGATCAGTTCAAGGGCGCGCGTTTCATCGTCGACCTGCCTGCAAGCGCATGACACCTGAAGAGGAAAAAAGCGGGCTTCACGCCACCACGCTTCAGATATGCGGTCGCGGCGTCATGATTATGGGGCGGTCCGGCGCCGGCAAGACTGAACTTGCGCTGACACTTGTGGAAAGAGCGCTCCTTCGCGGAGAGGCTGCCTCGCTGGTAGCCGACGACCGCACATTGCTTCATGTGGAAAGCGGCAGGCTGATAGCCAGCGTTCCAGCAGCCCTTGCTGGTGGCGTGGAGATTCGCGGCGCGGGGCTTTTCAAGGTCGCTTTCGTGGAGGCCGCACCGCTCTATCTCATTGTCCGGCTTGTGGATCGGGATGAGGCCGAACGCTATCCGGGTGGTGAAACGTGGGAATTCGAGGGCATTTCACTGCCTCGACTTCTTTTGCCGGCTTTGTCGTCGAATGGCGATTCCAACGCGCTTTCGCGGGCCATCGAGGCCACCTTGTTTTACGAAAAATGGCCTTCGAACGAGGGCTGAATCCGGCTTTATTACGAATCGATTAATTTTCCACGACGCTGCGGCATTTTGCTTTTTTCATGGCAGCGTGGAAATTTTTCACTTGCTATCAAGATTTGCGCTGCCAAGATGCACAACTCGCCGGCGCTTTTCCGGCGTGGTTTCAGTGCCATCTGACACTCTGGCGGGGTGATGCGGCGGGCACGCGACGGGAGCTTTTATAGTATGATCGGACTCGTGCTTGTCACGCACGGAAGGTTGGCCGAAGAGTTTTTGCATGCTGTCGAGCATGTAGTCGGGCCGCAAGACAATTTCGAGACCGTTTGCATCGGTGCCGAAGACGATATGGAACAGCGTCGGCGGGATATCGTTGATGCGGTGGAGCGCGCCGATAATGGCAGCGGGGTCATCATTCTGACCGACATGTTCGGCGGTACGCCGTCCAATCTCGCCATTTCCGTCATGAAGGAAGGCAAGGTCGAAGTCATCGCAGGTGTCAATCTGCCGATGCTTATCAAGTTGTCGAGCGTCCGCATCGGGGGCGACATCAAGACAGCTCTGCGCGAGGCGCAGGATGCGGGGCGCAAATATATCAATGTTGCGAGCCAGGTCCTGACAGGAAAGTAATTCATGCACTCAAGCGTGCCCGTTACCGGTGAATACGAACCCGAAACAGCAGTTTCCCGATCCTTCGAGATCGTCAACAAGCGCGGCCTTCACGCCCGCGCTTCGGCCAAGTTCGTGCAACTGGTCGATGGTTACAATGCACATGTCCGTGTCAGCAAGGACGGCATGACCGTTGGCGGCACGTCGATCATGGGCCTGATGATGCTTGCCGCCTCTCCCGGCTGCTGCATCGATGTCAGCGCCTCGGGCGAACAGGCCGATGCGGTGTTGGAAGCCTTGCAGACACTCATAGCCGATAAGTTCGGCGAAGAATGCTGACGAACGAAACTGCGGCCGCTGTGGGTGATCTCAACGATCCGGTGGCCGTTTTCGATGCGGGTATCGGCAGTTATGCCCTGGTTGAGCTGATCAGGCACAACCAGCCGCAGCGCGACATCATCTATTTTGCCGATCGGGCCAGTTTTCCTTATGGCGCGAAGAGCCGCGATCAGCTGCTTTCCATCATGCGCCGTACGATTCATTACCTGACGGGCCTTGGCGCCCCAACAATCGTCCTTGCTTCCAATGCGCCCTCAGTCATGGTCCTCGACGCACTGAAAAGCGAGTTTGCCGTACCGGTCTATGGCGTGGCGCCGCCGGTTCGTGCCGCCCTTGCGGCAAGCCGTAGCGGCAAGGTTGCCGTTATGGGTGTGCGTTCGATGATCGAGAGCGAAGAGCTTGCAGGCTTTGTCCGGACACAGACCGATAGGCCGGACGATGTTGCTTTGATCAATGCGTCTGCGATGGTGGAGCTGGTGGAAAATGGCGCTTTTCTTCGCCAGCCGGATGAGACCGCGCAAAAGGTGGCCGCATTCTGCGATGACATTGCTGCCAGCCATCCTCTCATCGACACGCTGACGCTTTCCAGTACCCATCTGCCACGGCTCAGATCGTTTTTCGAAACGGCCCGTCCCGGTTGGCAGTTTCTTGACCCGGCAGACGACGTGATCGCTGCACTCCCGCAGCCCGAAGGCGGCTCCGGTCGCACGGTTGCCCTGGTCACGGAAAGCGAAATCTATCCTGTTGCCGAATTTCGCCGCATGCTCGAAATATTGCAGGTCGATCTTCCTTTGACGGTTATCAACCCCGCATTCGACAAACCTGCTTGATATGCACGTATAAAGATTTCTTTATATTGCGTTGTGCTTCCGGCTGCGATCTGCTAGTCAAGGCGGCAGCCGGAGCGCTTTCCCGCATGGAAAGCTGCCCCACATTGGAATGCAATTCCGGCCGCTGATTACATCTTTATCGAGCTGGAACTGCCTTTTATTGGAGCACGCGATGACCGCAAGCCAAGATTTTGTCGTCAAGGATCTTAGCCTGGCCGATTGGGGCCGTAAGGAACTCGATATCGCAGAAACCGAAATGCCGGGCCTGATGGCTGCCCGTGAGGAATTCGGCAAGTCGCAGCCGCTGAAGGGCGCACGCATTTCCGGATCGCTGCATATGACGATCCAGACCGCCGTTCTGATCGAAACGCTGCAGGTACTGGGCGCACAGGTCCGCTGGGCCTCCTGCAACATTTTCTCGACGCAGGATCATGCCGCCGCCGCGATTGCCGCAACCGGCACGCCGGTTTTCGCCATCAAGGGCGAAACGCTTGAAGAATACTGGACCTATACAGACCAGATATTCCAGTGGCCGGATGGCGAGCCATCCAACATGATCCTCGACGATGGTGGCGACGCCACCATGTACATTCTCATCGGCGCGCGCGCCGAAGCAGGCGAGGACGTTCTGTCGAACCCCGGTTCGGAAGAAGAGGAAGTGCTTTTCGCGCAGATCAAGAAGCGTATGGCTGCAACGCCGGGCTTCTTCACGCGCCAGCGCGACGCCATCAAGGGTGTGACGGAAGAAACCACCACCGGCGTCAATCGTCTCTACCAGTTGCAGAAGAAGGGCCTCCTGCCCTTCCCGGCGATCAACGTCAATGACAGCGTCACCAAGTCGAAGTTCGACAACAAATACGGCTGCAAGGAATCGCTCGTTGACGGCATTCGTCGCGGTACCGACGTCATGATGGCAGGCAAGGTTGCTGTCGTGTGCGGTTATGGCGATGTCGGCAAGGGTTCTGCCCAGTCGCTCGCCGGTGCAGGCGCCCGCGTGAAGGTGACCGAAGTCGATCCGATCTGCGCGCTTCAGGCTGCAATGGACGGTTTTGAAGTCGTGACCCTCGACGATGCTGCTTCGACCGCCGATATCATCGTGACCACGACCGGCAATAAGGACGTGATCACCATCGACCATATGCGCAAGTTCAAGGATATGGCGATCGTCGGCAATATCGGTCACTTCGACAATGAAATTCAGGTGGCAGCACTTCGCAACCTGAAATGGACCAATGTGAAGCCGCAGGTCGATCTGATCGAATTCCCGGATGGCAAGCGCATCATCCTGCTTTCCGAAGGCCGCCTGCTCAATCTGGGCAACGCGACCGGCCATCCGAGCTTCGTCATGTCGGCTTCGTTCACCAATCAGGTTCTGGGTCAGATCGAGCTGTTTACCCGTACCGACGCCTACAAGAATGAAGTCTATGTACTGCCGAAACATCTCGACGAGAAGGTCGCGCGCCTGCATCTCGATAAGCTCGGTGCCAAGCTGACTGTGCTTTCTGAGGAACAGGCTGCCTATATCGGCGTCACTCCACAGGGCCCGTTCAAGTCGGAACACTACAGGTATTAACCATACGTTAAGTATTGCACTACATGTTGAGGCCGGGCAGTTGACAAACCGCCCGGTCTTTCTTTTTGCGTGCAAGATGCTTCACGTGGATTCGTCGGAAGGGTATTGTGTAGGCGAATCAAGGTGTTTGAGCGGGTGTTTGCGTTGCGCGTTTTTTGCCGGTTGTGGCGGGAAGCGAGAGGACGATTCATCCCCAGAATACCTCAAAACGCGATGACCATCGTGCACTGTGGCGGCGTGCGTATGGTCGGGCTTTGATGTGTATTGAAGTGTTTTAATACGGCCAGTCTGCTTTCGTGGCAGTTTTCATGGCCGGGTGGCGGAGAAAAGGACAACATGCCAGAGTTCGGCGCAACGGGGATTTTGCGGAATGTTTCCGCAATCGTTACTGGCAGGCAATGGCGTCCTGCCGCCCATGTTGCAAAGCCGTTCGCATGGCTTGCCCCGAAAAAAGCCCTGATGAAGGCCTCCGTTTCTCTCGCGACGCTTTTCGCAGTCGTGCCCGCTTTCGCGCAAGGTACGGAATCGGCGCGCATCGCCCTGCCCTTTGGCGGCGGCAGTATCGGTGCTTTCGAGGTCATCCAGTTTTCCATGTTCCTTGGCGTTATGGGCGCAGCGCTGCTTTCTGCCGGCTGGCTGATCCGCGAACGGTCGCGCGTTGCCGCGGAAAACAAGGAACTGCGTTCCAAATTCGCCGACCTCAATCTTGTCGCCCAGCGCAATGAAGCCCTGCTCAACCTCAAGGATCAGCGCATCGTGGTCTGGGATGGCCACAACACGCGCGCTGAAGTCGTGGGGCTGCTGCCGGACGAAAGCGCTGCCCCGCAGGATCGTTCGACCTTTCTGGCTTTTGGCCGCTGGCTGCGTCCCCAATCGGTCGTGGCGCTTGAGCGCGCCATCGGATCGCTGCGCGAACAGGCGCGGTCTTTCGACCTCACAGTTGAAACCGTCAACGGCACCCTCCTCGACGTGCGCGGACGCACATCGGGCGGCTTTGCCGTGGCGCGCTTCCTCAGCCTGCAGGGCGTGCAGGCTGAACGCGCGGCGCTGCAGGCGCAAAACCGCGAATTTTCCGAGCGTATCGAATTATTCCGGCGTCTTCTTGATCGGATCGACCAGCCGGTCTGGACCCGCGACGCCGGTGGCCGCGTCGAATGGGTCAATGCTGCCTATGCGCAGGCTGTCGATATGGCCGACGCAAGCCAGGTCATTTCCGAAGGGCGCGAGCTTTTCGGCGCACAAGCGCGTCAGCGTCTGGAGCGTGACCGCTTTGCCGAGCCTGTCCTGCAGGACCAGCTGACGGCTGTGGTGCACGGTGACCGCCGCCTTTTCAACGTGACGGACGTAAGCGCGGAAACGGGTTCTGTCGGCCTCGGTTTCGACCAGACCGAAGTGCAGGCGGTGCGCGAAGAACTGAACCGCACCATGAAGAGCCATGCCGAAACGCTCGACCAGCTTTCGACTGCTGTGGCGATTTTCGATCCCGAGATGAAGCTGCAATTCTTCAATCAGGCTTTTGCCAAGCTGTGGTCGCTCGATACGGCATGGCTGGAATCACAGCCGAGCAACACGCTGATCCTCGACCGCCTGCGTTCGGAAGGCAAACTTCCGGAACAGCCGGAATGGCGCAAATGGAAGGATTCGGTGCTTTCCGCCTATCGCGCTGTCGAGCCGCAGGAACATATGTGGCATCTGCCGGATACACGGACGATGCGCGTCGTCGCCAATCCGCATCCGCAAGGCGGCGTGACCTGGTTCTTCGAGAACATGACCGAAAAGTTCGAACTTGAAGGCCGTTACAACACGCTCATCAAGGTACAGGGCGAAACGCTCGACCATCTGGCGGAAGCCGTGGCGGTGTTCGGTTCCGATGGCCGTATCCGGCTTTCCAATCCGTCCTTTGCCGACCTTTGGGCGCTGCCGATGCCGCTCATTGTCGAAGGCACGCATATTTCGTCGATTGCCAAGATTTGCGGGGAGCGCGGCGGCAACGGCTTGTGGGACGATTTCGTCTCCACCGTCACCGGCTTCCTCGACAAACGCGACGGGCGCATGGGGCAGGTGGAGCTGGATGACGGCACCATCCTTTCCTTCGCCGTGGTGCCGCTGCCGAAGGGCCAGACCATGCTGACCTTTATCGACGTCACCGATACGGTGCGCGTCGAACGGGCGCTCAAGGAAAAGAACGAGGCGCTGGAACTGGCCGACCAGATCAAGAACGATTTCGTCCAGCACGTTTCCTATGAGCTGCGTTCACCGCTGACCAACATCATCGGCTTTACCGAACTGTTGCAGACACCGGCTTTCGGGTCGCTCAACGAGCGCCAGATCGAATATCTCGACCATATCAGCACGTCGTCATCGGTATTGCTGACCATCGTCAATGATATTCTCGATCTTGCTACCGTCGATGCAGGCATCATGGAACTGGAGGTGGGCGAAGTTTCCGTCGTGGAAGCGATTTCCGCCGCTGCCTCTCGCGTCGGTGAGCGCATGCGCGATCACGATATCGGGCTCGACATCGACATTGCCGACGACGTGGACGTATTCAAGGCCGATGCGAACCGCGTCCGTCAGGTGCTTTTCAACCTTTTGTCGAATGCGACCAACTATGCGCCGGAAGGTTCCAGCATCCAGTTGCAGGTAGCGCGCGAGGGGTCGGAAGTGGTCTTTGCCGTCCACGATGACGGTCCCGGCATGCCCGGAGAAGTGCTCGACACGGTTTTCAAGCGCTTCCAGTCCTATCCGAATGGCGGCCGCCGCCGTGGTGCGGGACTCGGACTTGCCATCGTCAAGAGCTTTGTCGAGCTGCATGGCGGATCGGTCGATATCGATACGGGTTCCGGTCGTGGAACAACGGTGATTTGCCGTTTTCCGTCGGAAACACGCAGCTTCCGCGTCGCCGCCGAATAAGGTAAAGGGTGCCCATGAGCGCCTCACAATCCAGCATCAGCTATTTCTTGCCCGACGAAGCTGCAACGCAGCGTTTCGGCGAGGATTTCGCCCTCGCCCTGCAAAAGGGCGATCTCGTCACGCTTTCAGGCGATTTGGGGGCGGGAAAATCCTCGCTTGCCCGCGCGATTATTCGGGCAATCGCCGATGATGAGGAGCTGGACGTACCAAGTCCGACTTTCACGCTGGTACAAAGCTACGAGACTTTGCGCATTCCTGTTGCCCATGCCGATCTCTACCGTATTTCACACGGCGAAGAACTGGATGAGCTGGGACTGCCGGAGTTTCTGGAAGATGGCGTGGTTCTGGCCGAATGGCCGGAGCAGGCCGAGGGTTTCCTGCCTGAACCATCACTTGCTGTCACGCTAAGCCATGAAGGGGCAGGGCGGCGTATTGCCGTGTCGGGACCAGCGGCTGCGATCCAGCGGCTGGAACGCAGCCATGCGATACGCACATTTCTGGACCTCCATGACCGTGCCGATGCAACGCGCCGCTATTTGCAGGGTGATGCGTCACCACGCAAATACGAGACGATCCGTACGGCTGCGCGCGGCGTCGAGATTTTGATGAATGCGCCGCAGATGCCCTATGATCCGCCGCTGCGCGACGGAAAAACCTATCGGCAGATTGCGCATCTTGCGGAAAACATCCTTGCCTTTGTCGCTGTCGATGCGCTTCTCGACAGCCATGGTTTTCGCGTGCCGCAAATGCGTGCCGCCGATCTCGATGCCGGTTTTCTCATCCTTGAGAATCTCGGAACCGAGGGCGTGCGGGCAGCTTCGGGTGAACCTGTTGCGGAACGCTATGAGGCCGCCGGACGTTTTCTGGCGCATCTGCATGGCGTTGGCTGGCCAGACCATGCACCTGTGGCGGGGCATCCCGACCACATCATTGCTGGCTTTGACCGCGATGCGATGATGATTGAGGTCAGCCTGATCGGCCAGTGGTACGCGCCGCGCATGATGGGCAGGCAACTTACAGACGCAGAAAAGCAAGCTTACGAAGCCGTATGGGGTCATGTGATCGCCGACATTGCCGATGTTGAGAAGAGCCTGCTCTTGCGCGACTATCATTCGCCCAACCTGTTCTGGTTCCCGGAGGCGGGAGGCAAGGACAAGATCGGTGTCATCGATTTTCAGGATGCGATGATTGGACCGGCAGCCTATGACGTGGCCTCGCTGGCCCTTGATGCGCGTGTGACGATTTCGCCGGAGCTGGAACAGGCTGTGGTCGCTGCCTATTGCGATGAGCGTCGCGCGCTTGGACATGCGTTCGACGAGGCTTTGTTCCGCAAGGCCTATGCGGCGATGGGTGCACAGCGTAACGCCAAGCTGCTCGGCCTTTTCGTCCGGCTCGATGAGCGCGATGGTAAGCCGGATTACCTAAAACACCTGCCACGCATTCATGACTATCTCGGCCGTGTGCTGAAGCATCCCGTCATGGCGCCAGTGGCGGCGTGGTTTGAGGAATTGGGATTGATGCAGCAGGAAGAGGCCGCGCAATGAAAATGCCTGAAATGGGCCCGAAGACGGCTATGGTTCTTGCCGCCGGACTTGGCAAGCGCATGCGTCCCATCACCGAAACCATTCCGAAGCCGCTGGTCAAGGTAGCGGGCAGGCCCTTGATCGACTGGGGGCTTGATGCAGCGGCGCAGGCGGGCATTGGTACGGCAATCGTCAATGTGCACTATTTAGCCGACCAACTGGAAGAGCATCTGCGTCATCGCAACGATCTCAGTGTTGTGATTTCGGACGAACGCGAAATGCTGCTCGATTCCGCTGGCGGTATTGTGAAGGCGCTGCCGCTGCTCGGAGCAGAGCCGTTTTTTATTCTGAATGCCGACACATTCTGGGTCGGCGACGAGAAGGTTCCCAATCTGTCGGCGCTTGCTGAGGCCTGGGACGCGGACCGGATGGATATTCTTCTGATGACGGCGCGTCTCGATCAGGAAACGGGCTATGAAGGCAAGGGTGATTTCGTTGCCGACGAAAACGGGCATCTGCGCCGCGCACGGGACGTCTCGGGCGAGCCGGTGATCTATGCGGGAGCAGGGATCATCCATCCCCGCATCTTCGCTGACGCCGAGCCGGGCGTGTCGTCGCTCAACCGCTATTTCGACGAAGCGATTGCAGCCGGTCGCCTTTATGGTATGCCAATGACCGGACATTGGCTGACTGTCGGAACGCCGGACGCAATCGGCGAGGCGGAGGCAGCGCTTACCGCATTTGCATGAGGAGGTAGAACGCATGAGCGCACGCAGGCCCGGAGATGGGAAACAGCGTCTGTTTTCAATTCCTCCCGGCACGCCATTTCTACCTGCTTTTGCAAAAGCGCTTCTGGAGGGGCGGCTGGTCGAAGGTTTTCCCGGCAGTCCATCCGATCCGCTGGCATTGGCCAATGCAACCATCTATGTGCCAACGCGCCGTGCGGCGCGTGCGTTGAGATCGATACTGGTCGATAGGAATCCGGCTAAAAGCGCTATTTTGCCGACGATAAAGCCGCTTGGCGATGTGGACGAAGATGCCGCTTTCTTCAATGCCGGCTCGTCAGGCGTCTTCGATATCAATCCACCGATTGGTACAGCAGAGCGTCTTCTGCTTCTGGCACGGTTGATCCGCCCGTGGCGGGAATCGCTGCCTTCGCATGTACGTGCCCTTTTCGGTGTTGACGACGTTTCGGTTCCGGCAACGACTGCCGATGCAATCTGGCTTGCCCGCGATCTGGCGGGGCTGATGGATCAGGTCGAAACCGATGGGGCTAAATGGAGCGAGCTTGCCGGAATTGCCCCGGAAGACCTCGCCGACTGGTGGCAGGTCACGCTCGGCTTTCTCAACATCGTCACCAATCTGTGGCCGGATATTCTGGCAGAACGCCGGCTTTCAAATCCCGCCGCGCATCGCAACGATCTCATCTGGAGCGAAGTGAAGCGCCTGCGGGATCATCCGCCCGCCGGGCCGGTTATCGTTGCAGGTTCCACCGGTTCCATACCGGCGACTGCCGAGCTTATTTCCGCCATTGCGGACTTGCCGAATGGCGCGGTAGTGCTGCCGGGGCTGGATCGCGATCTGGATGATGCAGCCTGGCAAATGCTGGCATCAGCAACCGATAATCCTTCGACCTTCGGTCATCCCCAGTTCGGTTTGCGCAAGCTTCTCGATGCAATGCAGACATTGCGCGGGGACGTGGAACATCTGGACGCTATGCCTGCCTCCAAGCGCCTGCGCGAGCGGGTGGTCAGCGAAGCGCTTCGCCCGGCGGAGACGACCGATGCATGGGGGCAGCTTGCGCGCGATCCCGATATGCAGCCGACCGCCTTGCAGGCGGCGGCGCAGACGATTGACCTGATTGAAACCGCGAATGAGCGGGAAGAGGCGCTTACTGTGGCTCTCGTCCTGCGCGATGCGATCAATAATGAAGGCAGAACAGCCGCGCTTGTTACAGCAGACCGCAATCTGGCGCGGCGCGTGGTGGGCGAGCTTGCCCGTTTCGGCATTGATGCCGATGATTCCGGCGGACGACATCTGCGTGACGTCGAGACCACGACATTGTTGCGGCTGCTGGTCGAGACGGTTTTCAGCCCGGGCGACCCGGTTGCTTTGCTGGCGCTGGTCAAGCATCCGCTGCTGCGGCTGGAAGCTCCCCGCATCGAGCGACGCCTTGCCGCCGAAACCCTGGAACTCATTGCCTTTCGCGGCGGCACGGGCCGCGCCTCCGTTCTCGATCTTCCCGCATTTTTCGACCGGCGGCTGGAGGAAAGCGCCAGCCAGCCTTGGCAACCCGTATGGCACGATACGGTCACGCCAGACATGATCGCCGCCGCCCGCAATCTTTGCGAAAGCCTGTCTAAGGCGGTGGCGCCATTGGCGCCTTTCGTCATCGCTGGACGCCGGACCGAGATCGGCGAAATCGCGCGTGCAACGGTCGAAGCATTGGAAAATCTTGCGCGCAATGAAAAGGCCAGCATCGCGCCTTTCTATTCCGGCGAACGCGGAGAACAGCTCGCTGCCTTTTTGCGTGGTCTGGTTTCAAGCGAAGCCGGGCTCGACTTTGAAGCTTCGGAATGGCCGGCTGTGCTCGATGCACTGATGGCGGGCGAGACGGTCAAGCCGCATCCGGGTGGTCATCCGCGCCTCTTCATCTGGGGTGCGCTTGAAGCACGCCTGCAAACCATGGATACGGTGGTGATCGGCGGCCTCAACGAGGGAAGCTGGCCTGCACGCACCCGCAATGATCCGTTCATGTCACGCCCCATGAAGTCGATGATCGCGCTCGATCCGCCAGAGCGTCGCACCGGCCTTGCCGCCCATGACTTCCAGATGGCGCTGGGCCAGGATCATGTCGTGCTGACGCGCTCACAGCGTTCCGATAATGCGCCGACGGTGCCATCGCGCTGGCTGCAGCGGCTTGAAACTGTGCTGGGCGCAGATGTGACCGCCGAAATGCGCAAGCGTGGGGCGCGTTTCATCCAGTGGTCACGCGAAATCGATCAGGCGCCCGACGTGCCTTTCGTCAAGCGCCCGGAGCCTGCACCGCCGGTCCTTGCACGCCCGAAGCATTTTTCGGTAACGGAAATCGAAACGCTGCGCCGCGATCCTTATGCGATCTTCGCCAAGAAAATACTGAAGCTGCGGCCGCTGGAGCCCTTGATCCGTGATCCGGCTGCCGCTGAACGCGGCACTTTGTTCCACGATATTCTGGGGCATTTCACGCAGGAGGCAATCGATCCACTGGCACCCGATGCCGCAGAGCGGCTGGCGGAACTGGGGCGCATCCTTTTTGCCGACATGGATTTGCCGACAGAAATCGAGGCTGTGTGGTGGCCGCGCTTCACGGCGCTCATTCCGCAGTTTCTGGCTTGGGAACGCGAGCGCGCCTACAATGTCCAGACCCGCTTTGCCGAGATTTCATCCGATAAACGTGAGGTCGAAGGGCTTGGCATCACGCTTTCCGGCCGTGCTGACCGCATAGATCTGATGCGTGACGGGACCGCGGAGATCATTGATTACAAGACCGGCTCGACACCATCGCCCAAGCAGGCGCATGTGTTGCTGTCGCCGCAGCTGGCGCTGGAAGCAGCGCTTCTGGTGCGCGGTGCGTTTCGGGAACTGGGCTCGGTCCGCGCTTCCGATCTGACCTATGTGCGCCTCAAGGCGGGCGGCGAGGTGAAGCCAGAATCGATCCTCAAGATCGGACGACCGCCATCGGAAAAAACCGCACCGGCGCTTGGCGAGGAATCCTGGCAGCGGCTGGCGCAGTTGCTGGCGGAGTACCAGAAGCCGGATAAGGGCTACCTGTCGCGCGCATTGCCGTTTCGCGAGACGGACCTGACAGGCGATTACGACCATCTGGCGCGGGTGCTGGAATGGTCTGCCGGGGGTGATGCTGGCGGGGAGGGCGGCGAGTGAAAAAAGCACCTATTATCCCTGAAGAAACGCTGCGGGCGCAAAGCAACGCAGCAAATCCGGCAGCTTCCGTCTGGGTGTCGGCCAATGCGGGTTCCGGCAAGACGCATGTTCTGACCGAACGTGTTATCCGTCTGTTGCTGGAAGGCACGGACCCGTCCAAGATTCTCTGCCTCACCTATACGAAGGCAGCGGCGGCGGTGATGCAGAACCGTGTGTTCATGCGGCTTTCGGAATGGGCTGTCCTGCCCGATATCGAACTTGCCGAACGTCTGAAGTCGCTTGAAGGCCGCAGACCGGGTGATGCCCGTCTTGCAGCAGCGCGACGGCTGTTCGCGCGCGCGCTGGAAACACCGGGCGGACTTAAAATCCAGACTATCCATGCTTTCTGCGAAGCGATCCTGCACCAGTTCCCGCTTGAGGCGAACATTGCCGGTCATTTCGAGATGATGGACGATCTGATGCAGGCAGTCCTTGTCGGTGAAGCACGGCGTCAGTTGCTCGAAACCGCGCATGGCGGCGGCGATATTGAGCTCGCAGCGGCCTTTGCCGATGTTCTGCAGGCATCGGGCGAGATGGGGCTTCAATCGCTTCTGGATGAGGCGGTGAGCAGGCGCAACGGCCTGCAGACCTATATAGCCGAACTGGGCGTGGCGGCGCATCGCAGCGAAGCCCTGCACCGGGCTTTCCGCTTCGATCCGCTAACCAGCGAAGACGATCTCGTCGCCGATCTCTGGCCGATACCGGAATTTTCCGACGACGCACTCGACCTCATCATGTCGATCCAGAAGGGGGCGTCTCGCGCGCAGGATTTTGCGCTGCAACTCCGGCGTTTCGAAAAGGTGACAAGCCAGCGTGACCGCGAGGCCGTGTTGCGTGCGGCCTTCCTCAAAAGCACGGGCGAACCGAAATCCGGCTCCTATGTCGGCTCGGCAGCGGTCAAGAAACTTCTGCCGGATTTCGAAGAGGATTTCGACGCGGCAGCGGCGCGTGTCGAACAGGGGCTCGACCGGCTGAAGGAATTACGCCTTGTGCGGCTCAATCTGGCCGCGCTGACGCTGATCGACAATCTGCTGCAACGCTATCACGACCTGAAACGTCAGCGCGGCCTGCTCGATTTCGAGGACCTCATCACCCGGACCGTGGCACTGCTGGCCCGTAATGGGGCAGGGCAGTGGGTGCAGTACAAGCTCGATCGCGGCATCGACCATATTCTGGTCGACGAGGCGCAGGATACCAGTCCCGACCAGTGGCAGGTAATCCGCATGCTGTCGGAAGAGTTTTTTTCCGGCCTCGGCCAGCGCAATATCAGTCGCACGCTCTTTGCAGTCGGTGACGAGAAACAGTCGATCTATTCGTTCCAGGGCGCGGTGCCGGAGGATTTCGCGGCACAGGGGCGGTCCGTCAGTCTTCGCGCGGAAGATGCCGAGCTGAAGTTCGAGCGCGTCAGCCTCAATTTCTCGTTCCGATCCGCACCCGATGTCTTGCAGGCGGTGGACGAGGTTTTTGCGAGACCCGAGGCCAATCGGGGCCTTGCGGGCGCAACGGTCCATGAAGCCATCCGTTCCGATGCGCCGGGCGAGGTGGAAATCTGGGATATGCTGACGCCGGAAGTGGTGGAAGAGCCCGACGACTGGCGCGTGCCGGTCGATCATCTGGCCGCACCCGCTGTCCGGCTGGCGGATCAGATCGCGGCTACCATTCGCCACTGGCTGGATCGCGGCGAACCCATTCCGGGCCAGAACCGGCGGATCATGCCGCGTGACATTATGGTTCTGGTACGAAAGCGCGACCAGTTCATGCCTGCTCTGTCGCGGGCGCTGAAAAACCTGTCCGTTCCGGTGGCCGGTGCAGACCGCCTGCGGCTCACCAGCCATATCGCCATTCAGGACCTGATGGCGCTCGGCCGTTTCGTGCTCCAGCCTTCGGACGATCTTTCGCTGGCATCGGTATTGAAGAGCCCACTATTCGGTTGGGATGACGACCAGCTCTTCGAACTTGCCCATCCGCGCGGTTCAGGTCTCACATTGTTCGAGCGGCTTTATCAGGTCTCGCGTAGTGATGCCGCGCTGGCCGAATTGCACAAGACGCTGAGCCGCTGGCGCAATATGGCCGATACGATGCCGGTGTTCGAATTCTATGCACGCATATTGAGTGCGGATGGTGCGCGGCGAAAACTTCTGGCGAGGTTGGGGCCGGAGGCGGGCGACATCATCGACGAATTCCAGAATTATGCGCTTTCCGCCGAGCGTGCCGGTCTGCCCGGCCTGCAAGCCTTCCTTGAAACGCTGGAAGCGGCATCGCCTGAAATCAAGCGCGAACTGGATCAGGGGCGCAATGAAGTGCGCATCATGACTGTCCATGCCGCCAA
The DNA here is from genome assembly GCF_008932295.1 of Brucella tritici. Classification (GTDB taxonomy): domain Bacteria; phylum Pseudomonadota; class Alphaproteobacteria; order Rhizobiales; family Rhizobiaceae; genus Brucella; species Brucella tritici. The sequence goes on from NZ_WBWA01000010.1 coordinate 123,725, forward strand.
GGGGCTGGAAGGGGCGGTGGTATTTCTCGTTGATCCGGGAAGCGCGGTCTGGACTGGCAGTCGTGCGCCAAAGCTCATTCCTTTTGACTTTTCGAATGATAGTCCGTCGGTGAAAGGCTATCTCTGGCAACCGAATGCCGGATACCAGACCGGCTTCACGACCGCTCAGATCGAGAAGCTGAAAACGCGGGCGGAGGAAGAATATCGCCGCCTGCTCTATGTCGGCATGACGCGGGCCGAAGACCGGCTCATCATCTGCGGCTATCGCGGCGCGCGCGAAAGCGGCGAAACATGGCACCGTCTTGTCGAGGATGCGCTGGCCACCAAGGCCGAGACATTCGCGCATCCCGTGCTGAAAGTCGCCGCAAGGCGCTATCGCAACACACCGCGCGGAATGGTCGAGATTGCCGATCAGGATAGAACCGAGGACCACGCGCTGCCGTCACTGCCGCTCGATTATCTACGACCGATAAAGCCGGAAATCGGGCTGCCACGACCGCTGGCGCCGTCTGGAGCGTCGGCATTGATCGAAGCGGATGAGGAGCCGCCGCTCGATACGTTTTCGCCGGTTCTGGGGCCGGCCAATGGGACGCCAGCCTTCGCGTTGCGACGCGGCACGGCGATTCATATGCTGCTGCAATATCTGCCGGATGTCCCGCAGGATGGGCGTGAAACGCTGGCACGTGACTATCTCGATCGGATCGCCGCCGACTGGCCGGAAACGGAGCGCCAGATTGCCTGGCAAAGCGTGCGGACCATTCTGGACGACCCCACCTATGCACCGGTCTTTGCGGAAGGTTCGCGCGGGGAAGTCGTCATCATGGGCACAATCGAGCTTGGCGGGCGCGATCATGCGGTGTCCGGTCAGATCGACCGCATCAGCGTCGGGGAGGATCGCGTACTCATCGTCGATTACAAGACCAATCGACCGCCACCGAGAACCGTCGAAGCGGTTCCATTCGCCTATCGAGCACAGCTTGCGCTTTATCGCGAGTTGCTGGCTCCGCTCTATCCAGGACGGATTGTCGAAACGGCGCTTTTGTTCACCGAAGGTCCGTTTTTGATGCCGTTGCCTGATGTGGTTCTGGACGAAGCGCTGCAGTCTCTGAAAGACTCTCAAGGAAAGGTGAGCAACCAGAACTTGACGGATGGCAGCAGACACGCCACATGATATAGCGAATGAAGAGCGGATCGCGTTGTGAGTCTGAAGAGATGTCTGCCGTTCTTGGTGAGAAAAGAGGATAGCCCTATGGCAACCGTTAAGGTCGATAACAGCAATTTTCAGTCGGACGTTCTTCAGTCGAGCGAGCCTGTTGTGGTGGATTTCTGGGCAGAATGGTGCGGTCCTTGCAAGATGATCGCTCCGGCTCTGGACGAAATCGCGACCGAAATGGCCGGTCAGGTCAAGATCGCCAAGGTCAATATCGACGAAAACCCTGAGCTGGCTGCCCAGTTCGGCGTGCGTTCGATCCCGACGCTTCTGATGTTCAAGGACGGCGAACTCGCCGCCAATATGGTTGGCGCCGCTCCGAAGAGCCGCCTTGCCGACTGGATCAAGGCTTCGGCTGCATAAGAACAGCATCATAAAAAATGCAAAACCCGGCCTTCGAGCCGGGTTTTTGTTTGGAGCATTTCCAGCAAAAGTGTGAAGCGGTTTTTGCGCAGGATAATGCGACGAAATAAATACTTAGAGCGGTTCTAGCGACTCTGTTTTACTGGAACAGCTCTAGAATTTGCCGTTAGGCGGGTGGTGTGCCGTTCTCTCTCAAGACTTCACCCGCAAGGTAAAGCGAGCCGCCGATCAGGATGCGGGGCGGCGCTTCATCCGAGGGCCATGTGTCGCGCAGAAGTTTCAGCGCATTGGCAACCGAATGTACGGGTTCTGCGGACAGATTGGCTTTCTGGGCTGCAACCGCCAGCTCGTCATTGGGAATGCCCGCATCGCTGGATGGAATGGGCACGGTGAAAACATGCCGCGCCATACCGGCAAAAGCCTCGAAATAGCCGACCGGGTCCTTGGTGTTGATCATGCCGGTGATGAGGAATAGCGGGCGTTCATTGCGCTCTTCCAGATCGCCAAGCGCCTCGGCGATGACTGCGCCTGCACCGGGATTATGGCCGCCATCAAGCCAGATTTCGGAGGCTGCCGGGGCCATATCCACGAGCGCACCATGGGTCAGCCGCTGCATACGTGCTGGCCAGTCCACCACCATCAACGCCTTTTCGACGGCTTTGTCGGTCAGGCTGAAGCCAGCCATCTGCACAGCCTCGATTGCCGCTGCGGCATTGGAAATCTGGTGGCGTCCGGGCAGGCGCGGCAATGGCAGGTCGATCAGGCCGTCCTCGTTCTGGAACACCATGCGACCATGTTCCTCGAAAGCGAGGAAATCCTGCCCGTAGACCGAAACCGGACAGCCGAGCCGATCTGCAGTCGAAACGAGAACTTCCCGCGCCGCATCGAAGGGCTGGAAGCCGACGACGACCGGGCAGTCCTTCTTGATGATACCGGCCTTTTCGGCGGCAATCAGCTCCACGCGGTCACCAAGATAGGCCTGATGATCGATGGAAACCGGCATGATGAGCGAGACGGTGGGATCGGTAATGACGTTGGTGGCGTCGAAACGCCCGCCGAGACCGACTTCCATGACGACGACATCCGCCGGATGCTCGGAAAAGAGCACGAAAGCCACAGCGGTCAGAATTTCAAAAACGGTGATGTGCTGGCCGTTATTGGCTGCCGCAACGCGCTCTATCGCGTCGGCCAGAACATCGTCGCTGACCAGTTTTCCGCCGCCGGGCGCTGCCAGGCGGTAGCGCTCGTGCCAGTTGACGAGGTGCGGCGAGGTATGGACGTGAACATCAAAGCCGCCAGCTTCCAGAAGCGCGCGGCAGAAAGCTGTCGCCGATCCCTTGCCGTTGGTTCCGGCAATATGAATGACCGGCGGTAACTTCAGATGCGGATTGCCAAGCTTTTCCAGAAGACCGCGAATGCGGTCCAAGGAAAGATCGAAGCCCTTTGGATGCAACTGCATAAGCCGCTCGATTGCGGCGGCGGCTTTTTCTGTCACGATCAGGCTGCCTTGTCGGTTGCTTCCGTCTTTTTGTGTTCCGGAGCGTCGCTATTGCCGGGCTGCCTGGTCATGATCTTGAGAAGGCGCGCAATCGTGTCCTTTAGTTCCAGACGCGAGACGACCATGTCGACCATACCGTGTTCCATGAGATAGTCGGCACTCTGGAAGCCTTCCGGCAGCTTTTCACGGATCGTCTGCTCGATGACGCGGGGGCCAGCAAAGCCGATCAATGCGCCGGGTTCGGCAATATGGATATCGCCCAGCATGGCATAGGAAGCCGTTACGCCGCCCGTAGTCGGATTGGTAAGCACGACGATATAGGGCAGGCCTGCTTCTTTCAGCATTTCCACTGCAACTGTCGTGCGCGGGAGCTGCATGAGCGACAGGATGCCTTCCTGCATGCGTGCGCCCCCAGAGGCGGCAAACAGGACCAGCGGACGCTTCAGCTCTATGGCCTTTTCAAAGCCCTGGATGATCGCTTCGCCGGCACCCATGCCGAGCGAACCGCCCATGAAGCCGAAATCCTGGACGGTGGCGACAATCGGCAGGCCGTTAATGGTGCCGAGGCCGTTGACGATAGCGTCATCCATGCCCGTGCGGGTGCGATAATCCTTGAGACGGTCGATATATTTCTTCTCGTCGCGGAATTTCAGCGGATCGACCGGCACTTTCGGTGCTTCAAGCGTGGTGTATTCACTATTGTCGAAGAAGAAACGCAGACGATCTTTCGCCTTGATGCGCATGTGATGACCCGAGGACGGGATCACAAACTGGTTGCTCTCAAGGTCCTTGTGAAACACCATTTCACCGGTCGACGGATCCTTGATCCAGAGGTTTTCCGGCATTTCACGACGGCCGAGCATCGAATTGATCTTCGGACGGACGTAGTTGGTGATCCAGTTCATGACGTTTGGTTCCGTTTCTTGTTCTTCGGCAAAGAGCTTCAGCCGCCTAGCACTTTTAGGATGCGCTCTAAATGGACGATTTATTGGGCGGCTTCAAGGCGTGTGGCACGCACACTCTCCGCAAGGGCGTGGACAAGTCTGGTTGCAGCGGCGACAGGATCGCCCTTTGCCTTGCCGTTTTCGTCCAGTTCACCGGCAATCGCGTTGACAATCGCCGTGCCGACGACGACGCCATCGGCGTGGGTGGCGATGGCTGCTGCCTGCTCCGGCGTCTTGACGCCGAAACCGACACAGATCGGCAGATCGGTGCTCTTTTTGATGTGACGCACAGCTTCGCCGACCTTTGCCGTATCGGCAATGGCCGAACCGGTGATGCCGTTCATCGAGACGTAATAGACGAAGCCCGATGAATTATGCAGCACCTTCGGCAAGCGCTTGTCGTCCGTGGTCGGCGTGGTGAGGCGGATAAAATTGATGCCCGCCTTCATGGCCGGAATGCAGAGTTCGGCATCCATTTCGGAGGGAAGATCGACGACGATCAGCCCGTCCACGCCGGAAGCCTTGGCATCGGCCAGAAAGCGCTCCACGCCATAGATGTAGATCGGGTTGTAATAGCCCATCATGACGATCGGGGTGGTGTCGTCTTCCTTGCGGAATTCTGCTGCCATGTGCAGCGTCTTGGCAAGCGTCTGACCGGCGTTGAGGGCGCGCAGGCCAGCGGCCTGAATGGCGGGTCCGTCTGCCATCGGATCGGAGAAGGGCATGCCCAGTTCGATCACGTCGGCACCGGCCTTTGGCAGGGCCTTCATCACCTTGAGCGAGGTTTCCAGATCGGGATCGCCACCCATGAAATAGGTAACGAGCGCCGGACGGCCCTCGGCCTTCAGTTCAGCGAATTTGGTGTCGATGCGAGTAGTCATACCGTGCCCCGTGGCAAAGTGCGTGCCAGATAGTCGGCAACGGGCTTGCCCGCCATCGCCGTTTCCATCCATGCACGCCGTTCAAAGTCTATAATTCCCAGTTCCCACACGCAGGCCATCAGCAGTGGCTGTGCGGGCATGAATTCAATCTCGTCGCCGAGTTCCGACTGCCAGAGGATTTCCGTGGCGATGCCGCCTTCCAGCCACCAGTGCAGCAGCAGCCAGAGGCCCTCCTCGCCCTGATGAAGAATGGCGAAACCAACCCCCATATGTGGCAATGCGGTGAGCTTTTCAGCGGCGGTTTCGATCTGTCTGCGGGCGAGGCCGACAGCAGCCTCCGCGACAGGATTGGCCGGATCGGCTTCGATGATGTTGAGCTTGATCGTTGCCGGACCGCACGTCGTCAGGCCGTCGAACCATGCGGCGCGCGGCTTGTAGACGGAGATTTCGGCGACGTCATTACCCATATCAGATGTCCATGCCGAGAAGCTTGCCGACCGTGTGGACATCCTTGTCGCCACGACCGGACAGATTGACGATCATGACCTGATCCTTGCCCATGGTCGGTGCCATTTTCACGGCCTGCGCAATGGCATGGGCGGATTCGAGGGCAGGGATGATGCCTTCGGTGCGGGTGCAGAGCTGGAACGCATCCAGCGCCTCATCATCGAGGATCGGTACGTAGTCGACGCGCCCGCTATCTTTCAGCCATGAATGTTCCGGACCTACGCCCGGATAGTCGAGACCAGCAGAAACGGAGTGACCTTCGAGAATCTGACCGTCATCGTTCTGGAGGAGATAGGTGCGGTTGCCATGCAGAACGCCGGGACGACCTGCGCTCATCGAAGCGCAATGTTCTTCACCGTCGAGACCGCGTCCGCCCGCTTCGACACCGACGATCTTCACCGAGGCATCGTCAAGGAACGGATGGAACAGACCAATGGCGTTGGAGCCGCCGCCAACCGCTGCCACGATCACATCCGGCAGGCGTCCTTCCTGCTCCAGAATCTGCTGGCGTGCTTCATTGCCGATCACCGACTGGAAGTCGCGCACCAGTTCGGGATAGGGATGCGGACCGGCAGCAGTGCCGATCAGGTAATAGGTATCTTCGACATTCGTCACCCAGTCACGCAGGGCTTCGTTCATCGCATCCTTGAGCGTGCCGTTGCCTGCCGAAACCGGAATCACTTCGGCACCAAGCAGCTTCATGCGAAACACATTCGGCTTCTGGCGCTCGACGTCGGTTGCGCCCATATAGACCACGCAGGGCAGGCCGAAACGCGCGGCAACGGTGGCCGAAGCCACGCCATGCTGTCCGGCGCCGGTTTCGGCGATAATGCGGGTCTTGCCCATGCGCTTGGCAAGCAGAATCTGGCCGAGGCAGTTGTTGATCTTGTGGCTGCCGGTGTGATTGAGGTCTTCGCGCTTGAAGTAGATTTTCGCGCCGCCCAAATGCCGGGTCAGGCCTTCGGCATAGTAGAGCTTGGAAGGACGACCGGCATAATAGGTTGAAAGCGCGTTCAACTCAGCCTTGAACTCAGGATCATTCTTCGCCGTTTCATAGGCTTCCTGCAATTCGAGGATCAGCGGCATCAGCGTTTCGGCGACGAAGCGTCCGCCGAAAATACCGAACATGCCCTCTTCATCGGGGCCTGTCTTATAGGAATTGGGTGCAACCGGCTTGTTCAACGCTTCCGCTCCGTCAGTTCAGGCTGTCTACAGGGCATCGGCGCGCATCGGCGACAGCCCGGAAAAAATTCTCGATGAGACGCACATCCTTCTCGCCGGGCGCGCGCTCGATGCCGGACGATATATCAATGCCCGGCGCCTGCGTCTTGTGCAGCGCTTCGGCGATATTGTCCGCATTCAATCCACCGGAAAGCATGTAATCGATATCCGCGTCAAGCGCAGCCAGAAGTTCCCAGTCGAATGACACGCCGTTGCCGCCGGGAAGGTCCGATCCCTTCGGCGGCTTGGCATCGAACAGGAAACGGTCGGCTATGCCTTTATAGGCTGCAATCGCAGCAAGATCGCTGGCTTCGCGCACTGAAAAAGCCTTCATGACCGGCAGGCCATGACGCGCCTTGATGAAGGCCACGCGTTCCGGCGTTTCGTGGCCATGAAGCTGCAGAATATCGGGCTTCACGGTTTTCACGATATCATCCAGTGTTTCATCGTCCGCATCGACTGTAACGGCAACGACAAGTGCTCGTCCGTTGACCGCATCACGCAGATCCGCCGCTGTCTGCGGGGTTATATGACGCGGGCTTTTGGGAAAGAAGATGAAACCGATATGCGTCGCACCGCCGTCGAGGGCGGCGGCAACGGCGTCAGGGGTTTTAAGCCCGCATATCTTGATATCGAGAACCATGGTTTTCCGTCGCATAAATCCGGGGGCTACTCAAGTTATTCCGTCTGTTCCGGAACTATTCGGAGACCGGATGGCCATCAAAACCCTGTGCGATCAGAAAATCATACGCCTCCATGACCTCGAGGGGAACTGCCTGTGCGATCTGATAGCCCCTGGCGGGATATTCCAGAATGCGTTGAAGATCGCCGGTCATCTCATTGATAAGCATTTTGATCGGATGATCTGCCGTCGGCTGGTCCTCGAAGGAAACGAGCGGCGCCGTGATACGGGCGCGCGCTTCCGGCCATTGCCGGGCCACGGTCGCCAGGACGCGGCGCTGCGTCTGCGGCTTGGTCACAAGGATGGCGCTGATTGCGCCGGGCGCAAGCCGTTCACGACTGAACCTTATGTTTTCGCCGATATTGGTTGCATTGGGTTCGACGGTAATCGCTTCTGCGGGTACGCCGCGTTTGATTGCGATTTCGGCAAAGGCTTCCGCTTCGCTTGTCTTGTAGAGCTTGTCCGTCCAGTGGCCGCTTTTGCCAGTGAACACCAGCCATGTCGCCATGCTGGCCAGAAACAGATCGGCTGCCCTCTCGGCAACGCGCGGATCGTAGCTGCCAAGCCCGATAATGACATCGGCGGTTTCCAGCGGATCATAGATGCAGTGATAATCCCACAGCACCTTGGCGGCGGTCAGTATGGATGCAGTCATGTGAAGTCGATAGCCTGTAATGCGCTGCCATTGCGCTTCAGCCAAGCCTTGCAGCGCTCCGTATCGGGGCAAAGCTCATGGCAGAGTTTCCAGAATTTCGGCCCATGGTTCATCTCGATGAGATGGGCCACTTCATGGGCGACAAGATAGTTGATAATCGGGGCAGGAGCCATGCCGATGCGCCAGGAGAAGGAAAGCACACCGTCGGAGGTGCAGGAACCCCAGCGGCTCTTCGTATCCTTGAAACGCACTGCCTTGGCCTTGCGGCCGACAGTGGCGGTGTGTCGGATGACAAGCGCCTCGATCTCGCGCTTCACTTCGCGCTTGATGTGATCGGCGACGCGGCGCGGCAGATGTGCCGGGTCGCCATGGACCAGCAGAATATTGCCTTCAAGAAGCTGTGTTGTGCCGCGCCCGGGCTGATGCACGATCTTGTGTGGCACGCCGCGCAGGGGAATTTTGATACCGGCACGCACGCCCGGCTGGTCGGGCAGTTTTGCGATGCGGCTTTCGATCCAGCCTTCGTGACGGTTGAGAAAGCTTAGCACTTCGCGCTCGGGAAGGCCGGGCGGGACCGTAATGCGCAGTCCCCTGCCACCTGCTTCGATACGCAGGGTCAGTCGTTTGGCACGCGGATTTTCGAAAACACGCAAGGGAAGTTCCCGTCCTGCGACCGCATGGATGCGTTCGCTGCGAACGGTTGTCGTCCCAGCGGATGCCCCTTTACCGCTGATTTGCCGAAGAAAGGATAAGCCCATCGCTTAAGAATAAGCGATTCGTTTAAAAAGCCAGAAAAAATTGCTATTTTGACCGAAACGGCGCAGCCAAACCGCGCCGTTTCGAGAGATTTCAGGGTGTTATACCTTATCAAAGATCGGTGATGTCGTCCTTGCCGCCTTTCGCGCGCGGGGCAGGCGTCTTCTTCGCGCTCGCACGGCGCTCAGCCATGAAACGGTCGAATTCTTCCTTGTCGCGAGCGCGGCGAAGTTCTGCGGCATAGGCCTCGAACTCGGCACGTGCTTCTTCAAGCTTGCGGCGTTCTTCGGCCAGTCGCTCCAGTTCGGCGCGGCGCCAGTCGTCAAAAGCCTCGTTGCCGGTGGTGCTACCGAAGTTGAAGCTTTCGCCCTTGCGGCAGTTGCGGAACGAGCCGAACATGGAATCGGTCTTCTCGTTCACGCCGCGCTTGAACCCTTCGAGGCGATCACCCCAGAGGATATAGGCGAGCATGGCAAGGCCAAGTGGCCAGAACAGGAAAAAGCCGAGCACCATCAGCGCAATCGTGGCTGGCGTCCATGCCGGGCGGATCAATGCAGTATTGGTCATGGTCTGCTCCGTCGAAAAGCGCATGCCATTCACCCGTTCGACATCGTCCGGCAACATGCGCAAAACCAAGGCCTGCCAGCCCGCCCTGTGCGGGCATTTTGTTCTGGCGGCTTGACTTCGACGTGGTGAAAAGATTGCGACTTTTCAAGAATGCAACCTGCGGATTCAGACCGTGTTTCCGCTAACCAATGCGATTATCTCGAAATTTTTTTACGAAAATGTTCGAGAAAAGTGACGGCAAGCCCGGCGATCAGCGCCCAGAAGGCGGAGCCGACCCCGAAAAATGCCATGCCGGAGGCCGTCACGGCAAAGGTTATGGTCGCTGCAAGGCGCTCATGCTCGTCCTTCAGCGCCAATGACATGGCGTTGATGAACGGACCGGTCAGGGCAAGCCCGGCAACAAGGGCGATGAGCGTTACCGGCAATACGGCAAAGATCGCGACCAATGATGCCCCGAAGAGGGCGAACACCACATAGATCGCGGCGTAGACCGGGCCGGTAAGCCAGCGTTTGGTGTGGTCTGGATGTGCGTCGGGATTGGTGCAGAGTGCTGCCGAGATAGCGGCCAGATTGGTGGTGGAAGCGCCAAAAGGAGCCGTCAGCAGTGAAAAGAGGCCGGTTACGCGCAAGCAGGCGCTGGTTGGCGGCTCATAGCCTGAAGCACGCAGCACGGCAAAGCCCGGCAGGTTCTGCGAGGCCATGGTTACCAGATAGAGCGGGATCGCGATGCCGATCATCGCGCCCATGTGAAACTCTGGCCAGATGAGGGTGAGCGTGGAGATTTCAGGCGCGGGCAGGGCAGGTGAGCGCCCTGTGAGCAGCGCAAAGATCATTCCGATCACCAGAACGGCAATGACGGCGAGCGACGGGTTGAACAGGCGGATGATGAAGAATAGCGCCACCAGCGGCAGGACGAAAACCGGGTCGCCGGGCACTGTCTTGGCAGCGGCAATGACGAAACTCAGCAGCACACCTGCCAGCATACCAGACGCGACGGAGGCTGGAATACGGGAAACGAGTACCGACAATTGACGGATCAGCCCGGTGGCGACCAGTGCGAGTGCTGTTACGATGAATGCGCCCACCGCTTCCGGCATGGTGAAACCGGCACTGGCGCCGATCAGCGCCAGCCCCGGTGTGGACCAGGCCGCGATGATCGGCATCTTGTAGCGGATGCTGAGCCAGGCGGATGAGGCGGCAATCGCTAGGCAGATCGCCGTCACCCAGCTTGCGGTTTCGGCCTGTGTGGCGCCCAGCACCTGCGCTGCGGCGATGATGAGTGCCAGCGTGCCGCCGAAACCGACAATGGCCGCAACCGCCGAGGAAGCGAAAACCGAAAACCGCATGACTGTACTCCGTTACGATTTTTCGCCGATGCGTTCTGCCAGACCGGATACGGTGCGGGTCAGAAGATCGAGATCTTGCGGTCGCGACAGGCGATGATCGCCGTCACGCACCAGCGTCAGGGTCACGTCATCGACGGGCAGGTGTTCCACTAGCGTCAGCGCATGCCTGTAAGGAACATCGGGGTCCTGCATGCCCTGCAGGATATGAATCGGACAGCCGGTCTCGATGATACCCTTGAGAATCAGATTCTTCCGTCCGTCCTCAATCAGCGCGCGGGTATAGACATAAGGATTGGGCGAATATTCGGAGGGTTCTTCGAAATAGCCCTTTTCCTGAAGGTCGTTTTTCTGCGCATCGGAGAGCGAGGGCTCCACAAGTACAGCCGTAAAATCCGGAGCAGGCGCGATCAGCACGATCCCGGCAGGCGGGTTCCCTTCCTTCTTCAGCTCCTGCGCCATGCGCAGCGCAATCCAGCCGCCCATGGAGGAACCGACCAGAATCTGCGGTCCTTTGACATATTTGCGATAAACGGCGAGGCTTTCGTTCAGCCAGCGCGAGATGGTGCCTTGATTGAAATCGCCACCGGATTCGCCGTGGCCCGAATAATCGAGCCTGAGTGCGCTGTGTCCGGTCTCAGCCGCCCATTCGTCGAGAACCACGGCCTTGGTGCCCATCATGTCGGAACGATAGCCGCCGAGCCAGACCACACCCGGGGACTTGCTTCCGGCTCTGTAACGCAGGGCGATTTTCGCTCCGTCCACGTCGATGAATTCCGGCCCCGCAACACTCATGTCAAATCTCCTCAATTTTCGGGATTGTTTTGGCATGTTCGGAAAAGAGAGAAAACCCGCCATGTGGGGCGAGGCCCTTGAAATGACGGCAAATGTGACCGATATGCCGCTTGTCCGCCGTGAAATGACGACAAAAAGAACGTTTATCACGCGGGGGTGATTTTTCCTGTCAAAGATGCTATTGACTTCGCCGCCTGCTTGACGACATTTCCGCGATCAACTGTGGTTTGATCGGGGACATGTCGTCTGGCAGCAAGTATCCGACCGCATGAGACGTAACAATTCAGGAGATAACGACCATTCGCCGACCCTTCAGAGCGACGCCGGTTCAGAAAGACGGACCGCGCTCCAACCGTGATATCCGGGTTCCCCGGGTTCAGCTTATCGATGCCGAAGGCCAGAACCACGGCGATGTTTCCATTCAGGAAGCTATCGCCATGGCTGAAGAAGCAGGTCTCGATCTCGTCGAGATCGTGCCGAACGCGGAGCCTCCGGTTTGCAAGATCGTCGACCTCGGCAAGCTGAAGTATCAGAATCAGAAAAAGGCCGCCGAAGCGCGCAAGAAGCAGAAAACGGTTGAAATCAAGGAAATCAAGATGCGACCGAACATCGACACCCATGATTATGAGGTGAAGATGAAGGCTGCTCTGCGTTTCTTTGAGGAAGGCGACAAGGTCAAGGTTACCTTGCGTTTCCGTGGACGCGAAATGGCGCACCAGGAACTTGGCATGAAGCTTTTGCAGCGCGTCAAGGAAGACACTGTCGAAATCGCCAAGGTCGAGTCCGAGCCGAAGCTTGAAGGCCGTCAGATGATGATGGTTCTCGCTCCGCGCTGAACATTTCGAAATGCCTTGGAGAAGCCGCCTTCGGGCGGCTTTTCATTTGCCTGGATCAAGACAGGATCGTGGAATGACAATGAAAACTTTGGGCGAATTGGGGAAATATCAGCAGCGTCGGCGCCTTGCGATCGGCGCCGTCGTGGTACTTCTGGTCGTGGCGCTGCTTTTTGTCAGCTCGCAATCGACTGGCCATTTCCATGAATATATCGAAGCGTTCGGTCTGAGCCTGATCGTTGCGGCCATCATAGGACGCATGTGGTGCACGCTCTATATCGGCGGGCGCAAGAGCGCGGAAATCGTGCAGAGCGGACCCTATTCGGTTACGCGCAATCCGCTTTACGTCTTCAGCAGCATCGGTGCGATGGGCATCGGCGCGCAGACCGGCAGTGTTATCATTGCGGTCGCCTTCGGCGTGCTTTGCTATCTTGCTTTCTCGGTTGTCATCCGGACGGAAGAGAAATTTCTCAAGCAGAATTTTGGCAAGCCTTATGAAGCTTATTGCGCCAGCGTTCCGCGTTTCTTCCCGAAGTTTTCGCTGTTCCGCGACGACAAGGAACTGATCGTTCGTCCTGATCGGCTTTATCGTACCTTCACGGACGGTCTGGTGTTTTTCGTCGCCTATCCGTTTTTCGAGTTCGTTGAATATTTGCAGGACATTCACGTCCTGCCGGTGCTTTTGCGGCTTTATTGACGTTTCGGCTGCGATTCAAGCCGACTTGGGCCAATTCGGGCATTGCATTTTGCAGTCTTTGAGCCTATAAGGCCGCGTTCGAACCGCCCGGCAGGGCATGCCGTGGCGGTTTCGTATGCTTTTCGGGCTTGGTCAGTCCGGAAGTAAAACTAGGTTCCCGTCCGCATCAGGCATGACCGGACGCCACGACAAGAGGCGTCGAGTGCCGGAGGGCACGAGGGGGATCGCAAAGAAGGAGTAGCAAAATGCCCAAGATGAAGACCAAATCGGCCGCCAAGAAGCGGTTCAAGATCACCGGCACCGGCAAAATCAAGGCCGCAGCTGCTGGTAAGCGTCATGGCATGATCAAGCGTTCGAACAAGTTCATTCGCGATGCACGCGGCACCATGGTTCTCGCCGATGCCGATGCAAAGATCGTGAAGCAGTTCCTGCCGAACGGCCTCTAAGATTAGTCTGAGAAGGAGATCATAACATGGCACGCGTTAAACGCGGCGTTACCGCCCACGCAAAGCACAAGAAGGTTCTGGATCAGGCTGCTGGTTTCCGTGGCCGTCGCAAGAACACCATCCGCACCGCCAAGGCTGCAGTTGACCGTTCGAAGCAGTATGCTTACCGCGACCGCAAGAACCGCAAGCGCTCGTTCCGCGCTCTCTGGATTCAGCGTATCAACGCTGCTGTCCGCGAGCAGGGCCTGACCTATGGCCGTTTCATCGACGGTCTTGCCAAGGCTGGCATCGAGATCGACCGCAAGGTTCTGTCCGACATCGCAATCCACGAACCGGATGCATTCGGTGCGCTGGTTGCGTCGGCAAAGAAGGCTCTCGAGTACCTCAAGAACACCGAGACGCCGAACGCTTTTGAAGGCGCTGTCCGCTAAGCCAGCCGCCTTTCCCAAGCAGTATCGATAATTTGGGGACCCGCGCTGGCTCGGCTGGCGCGGGTTTTCTCGTTTTAAGGATTCAAAGCGGGCATGAAGGATGAACCGGGCAAGTTGAGACTGGATCTGGATGCGGATGATCTCCGCAGCCTGCTGGTTCTGCTTGCCCAGAGCCAGGGCAAGCGCATTTCCAGCGCTGTCATTGGTGGTCATCGCGTCTGGATCAAGCGCTACGATGCCGAAAGGCGCCCACTTCCGAAGCGCCTGCACAGCCTGATTTCGCCGCTTCTTCCCTATCCGTTCCTGCGTAGCCCGAAGGATGTCGGAGAAGCAGGCATGGCCGACCGCGAAGAGCGCAAGATGAGCGCTTTTCAGCAAGCGGGTTTTCAGGTGCCCAGAATTGTCTACCGCCAAGGGGCGGTAATGGTTCTGAGCGATGTCGCGCCCATCATCCAGGATCGACTTGACCAGTTACGTCGCAATGAACCGCAGGGCCATGACGCGCTTCTCGTCCATTGTGCCCGTGCTTTGGGCGAGGCTCATGCGGCAGGACTCTGCCACGGGCGCCCGCATCCGCGCGATTTTTTCGAGAAAAACGGTGTTGCCGGCTTTCTCGATTTCGAGGAGGAGCCGGAAACGGTGATGCCGCTTGCTGCCGCGCAGGCGCGCGATGTCTGGCTTTTGTTTTTCCAGATCACGGCGCAGGCGCGTCTTGCCGGGACACCGCAGCAGACATTCGCAGCCTATCGTGCGGTTGCGCCCGCTGACGTGATTCCGGAATTGAAGAAAATCGTTGGATTCTTCCGATTTACCATCGCGCCGCTGCAGCTGTTTCGCCGCATTTTTCTTGGCGGCGATGGAAGACGGCTTTTGCAGGCGATGGAATTTTTTGACGCCAATCTTGATGCGTCTCGTCAATCAGGCCAAAGAGAATAACGACAACGCTTCTTTGGCTGCAAAGCGAAATATATGGAGCGCTGCAAGCGCAACAGGGAACTCGAAACAAGAGGCGTGGAGCGCTGCAAGCGCGACAGGGAGCACAAAACAAGAGGCGTGGAGTGCCGCAGGCACGACAGGGATTTAAACAATGAGTGATCTAGAACAACTTGAACGGCAGATTCTCGAAGACATCGCGGCGGCGGCTGACGAGCCTGCCATTGAAGCCGTGCGTGTCGCCGCTCTTGGCAAGAAGGGCTCGGTTTCGGAAAAGCTGAAGACGCTGGGCAGCATGACGCCGGAAGAGCGCCAGGCACAGGGCCCGGCCATCAACGGCTTGAAGAACCGCGTTACCGAAGCGCTGACCGAGCGCAAGGCGGACCTGCGCCGACAGGCGATTACAGCGCGCCTTGAGCATGAGAAGGTCGATGTGACACTGCCGGTGCGCGAAAGCGCTGCATCGCGCGGTCGCATCCATCCGATTTCACAGGTCATCGACGAGATCACGGCAATCTTCGCCGATATGGGTTTCTCAATTGCCGAAGGTCCGGATATCGAAACCGACTATTACAATTTCACAGCACTGAACTTCCCCGAAGGTCATCCGGCGCGTGAAATGCATGACACCTTCTTCTTCAATGCGGATGAGAAGGGCGAGCGCAAGCTGTTGCGCACGCACACTTCGCCGGTGCAGGTGCACACGATGGAGAAGTTTGCCGCCATCCGTGACAAGGAAGGCCGCGACGAGCCGATCCGCATTGTCATTCCGGGCAAGACATACCGCATGGATTCCGACGCCACCCATTCGCCTATGTTCCATCAGGTCGAAGGTCTGGTCGTGGACAAGTCGGCCAATGTCGCCAACATGAAATGGGTTCTGGAGGAGTTCTGCAAGGCCTTCTTCGAAGTGCCTTCGGTCAAGATGCGCATGCGCCCGAGCTTCTTCCCGTTCACTGAGCCATCGGTTGAAGTGGATATTCAGTGCGACCGTTCCGGCCCGCATGTGAAGTTCGGCGAGGGCAATGACTGGCTCGAAATTCTGGGCTGCGGCATGGTGCATCCGAATGTGCTGCGCGCTTCCGGCTACGATCCGGACGTTTATCAGGGCTTCGCCTGGGGCATGGGCATCGATCGCATTGCCATGCTGAAATATGGCATGCCTGATCTGCGCGCCTTCTTCGATGCCGATGTACGCTGGATCGAACATTACGGTTTCCGTCCGCTCGACATTCCGACGCTTTTCGGCGGACTGAGCGCGTAAGGACAGGAAGGGACAAGACAAATGAAATTCACGCTTTCCTGGCTCAAGGATCACCTTGAAACCGATGCGACGCTGGAACAGATCGTCGAAAAACTGACCGATATCGGTCTGGAAGTGGAATCGGTCGATGACCGGGCTGCTTTCAAAGCCTTCAAGATCGCCAAGGTCGTGAGCGCCGTTCAGCATCCAGATGCCGACAAGCTGCGCGTACTTTCCGTCGATACGGGTGATGGCAAGCCGGTTCAGGTCGTTTGCGGCGCACCGAATGCACGTGCCGGTCTGGTTGGCGTTCTCGGCCGTCCGGGCGACTATGTTCCGGGCCTTGATGTCACGCTTTCCGTTGGCAAGATTCGCGGTGTCGAAAGCTTCGGCATGATGTGTTCCGAACGCGAGCTGGAGCTTTCCGACGAACATAATGGTATCATCGACCTGCCGGAAGACGCTCCGGTCGGCACCAGCTTTGCGACCTATGCCGGACTGGACGATGCGGTGATCGAAATCGGCCTGACGCCGAACCGTGCCGATTGCACCGGCATTCACGGCATTGCACGCGATCTTGCCGCTGCTGGTCTCGGCACGCTCAAGAATACGCTGCCGGACGCCGTCAAGGGCGAAGGTGAAACGCCGGTCAAGGTTATTCTGGATCAGGATGCCGCGAACCCGTTCTGCACCGGCTTCGCGCTGCGCATGGTTAAGGGCGTGAAGAATGGCCCAAGCCCGAAATGGATGCAGCAACGTCTCAAGGCTATCGGCCTGCGTCCGATCAATGCGCTGGTGGACATCACCAATTATGTGACCTTCGATCAGGGTCGTCCGCTGCATGTCTTCGACGCTGCCAAGGTCAAGGGCAATCTGACGGTGCGTCTGGCAAAGGATGGCGAAACCATTCTCGGCCTCGATCAGCGTGAGTATAAGTTCAAGCCGGGCATGTATGTGATTGCCGATGAGAACGGTCCCGAATCGATTGCCGGTATCATGGGCGGCGAGCATTCCGGTTGTGATGAAAACACCACCGACGTGCTGATCGAATCGGCTCTCTGGGAGCCGCGCATGATTGCACGCACGGGCCGCGAGTTGGGCATCGTTACCGATGCGCGCTATCGTTTTGAGCGTGGCGTCGATCCGGAAATGATGGTTCCAGGTGCAGAAATCGCGACCAAGCTGGTGCTGGAACTCTGCGGCGGCGAGCCGACAGTTCTCGACGTGGTCGGATATAGCAAGCCTGCGCCGCGCGTGATCGATTTCCCGGTATCGGAAGTCAAGCGCCTGACAGGTATCGAAGTGTCCTATGAAGCGTCGCTCGATATTCTGAAGCGTCTCGGCTTCGGCGTCGAAGGTGACGGCAAGGTCATCAGGGCAATCGTTCCGTCATGGCGTGGCGATGTGGAAGGCAAGGCTGACCTTGTTGAAGAAGTCATGCGCATTCATGGCATCAACCAGATCGATCCGCAGCCGCTGCCGAACCATGGTGCCGTCAATGGCCGTATTCTGACGACCTTGCAGATCAGAACCCGTTATGCCCGCCGCATGCTCGCCTCGCGCGGCATGATGGAAGCCGTGACCTATTCCTTCATTTCTGAAGGACAGGCCAAGGCGTTCGGCGGCGGCAAGCCGGAACTGAAGCTTGCCAACCCGATTGCCGCCGATATGTCGGACATGCGCCCGTCGCTTCTGCCGGGTCTGCTGGTCGCTGCACAGCGCAATGCGGATCGCGGTTTCGGCGACACGGCACTGTTTGAGGTCTCGGGCATCTATGAAGGCGATACGCCGGACAAGCAGCGTCGCGTTGCGGGCGGCGTGCGCCGCGGTACGGCCAAGGTTGACGGCTCGGGCCGTTTCTGGGCTGGCAATGCGGCCCCGGCCGGCGTGTTCGACGCCAAGGCCGATGCGCTTGCCGCATTGGAAGCTGCCGGCGCTCCGGTTGATCGTATCCAGATCGAAGCTGGCGGTCCCGATTGGTTCCATCCGGGTCGTTCGGGTACGTTGAAGCTCGGACCGAAGGTGGTTTTGGGTACTTTCGGCGAGTTCCATCCCGATACGCTGGAAGCACTTGATGTTTCGGGTGCACTTTGCGGCTTTGAAGTCTATATCGATGCGATCCCTGAGCCGAAGGCAAAGTCCACGCGCACCAAGCCGGCTTTGAACCTTTCGCAGTTCCAGAGCCTCAAGCGCGATTTCGCGTTTGTGGTGGATGCAGATGTAGAAGCCGGAAATCTCGTGAAGGCGGTTTCGTCTGCTGACAAGAAGCTGATCGTCGGCGTTCAGGTCTTCGACATTTTCACTGGTGCTTCGCTTGGTGAAGGCAAGAAGTCGATTGCGGTTGAGGTGCTGTTGCAGCCACAGGACCGCACATTGACGGATGAAGATCTGGAAGCACTATCGAAGCAGGTCGTGGCCAGCGTGGCCAAGCAGACTGGCGGCGTACTGCGCGGCTAAAAATGAAATAGAAAGCCCGCCATCTGGCGGGCTTTTTTAGAGCATAATCCGACCGGAGTAAAACGAGGATCGATAAGATTATGCTTGAAATAGAAGACGTTAGAGCGTCGATCTGATCCAGTCAGATCGAAATGCGCTCTAGGGCCAAAACCCAATCAGACTCTTGATCATACTGGCACTCCGTGATTCACTCGCTTCTGCAGCGGGAGTTTTGGACCATGGCAGGAGAATTCTGGCTTGATGACCAGCAGTGGGCAATGATTGCGCCAT
>NZ_WBWA01000099.1 GCF_008932295.1 Brucella tritici
ACTACGCTTCGCAATCGGCATTTGCGGGATGAGCGTGGCGGATTGCGGCTCGCATTTACTGGCAAATCGGGCAAAATGTGGAGTCTCAAGCTTTCCGATAAACGAATTGCGCGTATCATACGCTCCATACAGGAACTGCCTGGGCAGCAGTTATTTCAATATATTGACGGGGCGGGTGATCGCTGTCCCGTCTCCTCTCAGGATATAAATGACTATCTGCGAGTGACTATGCGGTCCGATTTCACGTCGAAGCATTTTCGAACTTGGGCTGCAACGGCAACTGCCCTTGAGTTGCTACGCTGTCTCGATTTGCCTGACAGTGACAGGGCGCAAAAGCAAAGGCTTAATAGCGCAATCGATAAGGTTGCGCACATGCTCGGCAATACAAGAACGGTATGCCGGCAGTCTTACATACATCCTGCCATCCCCGAA
>NZ_WBWA01000011.1 GCF_008932295.1 Brucella tritici
TCTCCACGCAAGGAACGAAAAGCCCGTGTGCTGCCGGCGAACCTGCCGCGTGTCGAGCGTGTGATTGAGCCTTTAAGCATTGCCTGTCCCTGTGGCTGTGGCGATATGGTTCGCATCGGCGAAGACAAGACGGAACGGCTTGATTACATTCCGGCCAGCTATCAGGTGATCGTCACGATCCGCCCGAAATATGCCTGCCCCAAAGGACGCACAGGAGTGGTTCAGGCCAAATCGCCCGCGCATCTTCTGGAAGGCAGTTGGCCGACCGAAGCGTTACTGGCGCAGATCGCCGTCTCCAAACATTCCGAACATATGCCGCTGAACCGACAGGCGGTAGTCATGGCCCGGCACGGGGTTCCGATTGACCGTTCTGTTCTGGCTGATTGGATGGGGCGCACAGGCGCTCTGATCGCGCCGGTCGTGGACCACATGGCGATGATGCTGAAGCAGGACTGTTCGCGGCTTTATGTCGATGAAACAACGGCCCCGATATTGGATCCGGGGCGCGGCAAGACGAAGACCGGTTATCTTTGGGCGGTTCTACGCGATGACCGGGGCTGGGGCGGATCTGCACCGCCGGGTGTGGTGTTCCATTATCGACCTGGACGTAGCGGCGAATATGCCGCTGAAATCCTCGATGGCTTCAACGGCACGATCCAGGTTGATGCCTATGGCGGCTATTCCCACCTCGCCACGCCGAAGCGCGCGGGCGGCGATCCGTTGCGACTGGCATTTTGCTGGGCACATGGTCGTCGAAAGCTCATCAAGGCAACACCCAAAAAAGGCTCGCCCATCGTGGATGAGGCGCTGTTGCGCATCGCAGCCCTCTACAAGATCGAGGACGCTATTCGTGGCAAGGAGCCTGAACATCGCCGCGCCATGCGACAGGAAATGTCCCGGCCTCTGGTGGATGAGTTCTTTGCCTGGCTTGCGGCTCAGGCAAAGCGCATCTCGCGTAAATCCGATCTGGGTAAGGCGCTTGCCTATATGCTCAGGCGTCAGGACGGCTTCCGGCTGTTCCTTGATGACGGCCATGTCGACATAGATTCCAACCTGGTTGAAAATGCCATCCGCAGCCCGGCCATGAATCGTCGCAATGCGCTTTTTGCTGGTCACGATGAAGGTGGACGCAATTGGTCTCGCTTTGCCAGTCTCATCGGCACATGCCGGATGAACGGCGTCGAACCCTATGCCTATCTGCGCGATCTCTTCATCAGCCTCGCCAACGGTCATATGGCCAAGGACATCGACGCCTTGATGCCATGGGCCTATGCGCGCAGATTGAATGAAAGCAAAAATTAGCTCATTTGTGAGCAACAAATGTGCTCACTCATCGAATGATCGAAACCTCAATACTTCAAGCGCAAACCCAAAATCAATGGGGCAGAGACGGCGCATACCTACATCTTTGATTACTGGCTATTTTAGAAATAGCCACAATGTAGCCAGATGTTGACCTTGGCTTCATCCCGCCCACCAACTTGGCAGGTGGGGCATTTCTTTACATCTGGATCTGCCTAGTCTTGATGCCTCTCCGAACGGCGGTCAAAACAGCCCGGTAGAATTCAGTGCTTTTCAGAAGGTCGCCGTAATTTGCTTCCGGCAAACGTGCGATACTTTCCGCAACGCCTGATGACGGACCCGTCGCTTCTGCGATGCTTTCAGTCCAGCTTTTGCAGGCTTTGGAGAACGTTTCGCCAATGTGCTTGCGCGGGTCGAAAAGTGGCACTTCGGTGTGCACGTCATCCTTGAGATAAGACCTGAGACTACGGATGATGTCGGTTGCTTTACCGATCGGAATAACGACATCCTTCAGATCATTGTGCGCCACGCAGACGTTTGCATCCGTGCCATCCTCATTGATCTTCACGTGGAGCCAAGCGTGCTTTTCATCGAGAGACTCGACCGTCAATCGCGGCTCGCCAACATAGATATTCATCGATACGTGGCTCGCATGTTCGCCGCCGGTTTTGACTGACATACGCAAGATCTCGTTCTGGAGCGTGCCGATCCTCGAATCTAGGAATTGCATGAACCAATCTTTCTTGCGGGGTCATGATGCTTCCTTCATTTCTGGGTATCGGTCGGGGTGTTCTGCGGCGTGCATGAACAAGGTGAAATCAGCCATCATCGTGCGCCAATGCTCTTGATGAACATCGAGAATGCAGGCCGGATCTCCGATGAGGTCAGTCCAAAGCGCGATTTTGATTTCGAGGTCGGCACGGGACTGAGCGCGGAGTTTGAGAATGGCCTGCTTCAGATGCCAAACAGCCATCCATATTGCAGATTCCAGTGATTTACCGGACGCGATTCCGATCAAAAACCGGCCATTAATCCAATCATTTACCGGACGGATTTCCGATTAATTACCGGACGCTTTTTCAGCTCTGAGAGTACCTCCTGGTCCGCAACTTTGGCATGCATTTCCTTATCACAAGCAAGGAGATGCGGATGCCGCAAAGACGGAAGCTGACCATGAGACAACTGCGACAGATGCTTCGCCTGAATGCAGACGGCGTGAGCGTGCGCGACATTTCGGTAATGCTGGGGATCGCGCGCAGCACGGTGCAGGACAACATCGAACGCGCGACAGCCGCCGGGCTTTCCTGGCCGCTACCGGGAGAATTGACGGACGATGCTCTCGAGCATCGGCTTTTTTCACGCAGAGGGGTCGAAGCGGGTTTTCGCCGTCGTCCCGAACCGGATTGGGCCGCGATGACGACAGAGCTGAAGAGGCCCGGCGTGACACTGGGAATCCTGTGGGAGGAATACCGAAGCGTTCATCCCGATGGTTATGGTTACAGCCGATTCTGTGATCTTTATCGCGGTTTCGAGAGACAGCTCGCGCCTACGATGCGGCAGGAGCATGTTGCCGGCGACAAGGTGTTTGTCGATTACTCCGGCAAGAAGCTCCCAATCGTGGATCCAGCGACCGGCGAGATCCGGGAGGCGGAGATATTCGTCGCGGTTCTCGGCGCGTCGAGCTACACCTACGCTGAGGCCACATGGAGCCAGACGTTACCGGATTGGATTGGCTCGGACCTTTGGTGAGACGCAAAGCAAACGCGACACTGACGTGATTGTCACATTAATTATGAAACGAAAACCCCGCTCGATGGCGGGGTTTCTGACTGGATATGAACGCCGATTTCTAATTCTCGTCAATGGCGCGCTGTATCCAAAAATAAGCGGCGCCGAAGCTCCCGCTTTATAGTACGCCAAGTTACTTTTCGGCACGCCTTATGCGCACCTCAAAAAACTTAGATATCGTATTGTTTTCTAGCGATATCTCCCAAGCCAGCCGCATCTAGATTCTTCAGTGGGGCCAAGAAGGTGACCTGAATAACACCAGGATCGCGTCCGATCTCAATTGCACCATTAACCGTCGCACGATTGCGAACCTCACCGACGGACATGCCGAGCAGTTTTGCTGCTCGTTCGAGGCCATTGACGATGGCGGCATTCATGTTGGGCGCCGTTCCGATTACTGAAATCGGCGCCACTTCTTCTGTTTGCTCGACGCCCCACTGCTCGGCCAACTTTGCTGCTTTCAGTTTTTCATCAGCAGTAAACGGTCGTGCCAAGGGTGGGAGGTCTTCCAACAAAGGGAACAACACAGGTCCATCATTGTTGTATTTCTTGAGAATTTCCACTTGAAGCGTCACGCTTCCTGCAACATCCATGGTGTGGCCTGCAATCTCACCATCTCCCTGAGAGGCGTGCATGTCCCCCATGTAAACGCCTGCCCCCTTAACCTTCACAGGGCAGACAAGAACAGCTCCAGCGCGAACCGCATCGATGTCCATATGACCATCTGTTTTGTGTTCCAGCAATTGTTCGGGCGTCAGCGAATAGATGTGAGGAGCGCCGACGAGGAAGGCGCCAAAATCGCCAGCATTGTGTGAATCAGGCATCGCAATAGACGGCGTCGTGCCGAGCTGTCCCAGGAATGGCCGCATACGAACGATAGCGCCAACAAGATCAGCGGGCGCGTAGTTCAGGATGGAATGCTGCACGGAGTTATCTGGTAGCGACGCGTAATGGTCTGCATTCTGCGCAATCTTTTGTGCGGCATGCTGCGGCAGCGTGAGGCCAACCGACTGCGTGTCATCGAAAACGACCGTGTAGCCATGCTCCATCGTAAAGGGCTTGATAGCTTCTCCACATTTGTTGCATTTTACGGAATCCTGCCCAACGCCTTCGATGTGCGTTTCAGGCCAAACTTCATCGCAAGTGGGGCATCGTGCTGCCACGAACGGATCACCGAGACAAAATTGATTGGACACGGTGTCATGGCCAGACGCCGTTGCAAGAGATGTCACAGAAATATCTCGAATGCGAATGACTACGCCGTCGCCAACTTCTGCTCCATCAATGAAAACAGGCTTAGTGACTTCATGGCCACCGCGTAATCTAGGCGTTATCATTGGGCCCCAGCATCCCGGCGCGGTATTTGCAATGATGGTGCCGCCATTCTGCAACGGTCCAAGCATTGGCTGTTTTGGGTCGAGAACGCTGTTCGTAAAGCCATCAACCACGATGCTGCGCTTTGCGCCTGAAAAGTTACCGTCCGCCATAATAGCCCTCCTATTTGCTCTTCATGAGACTGTAGCCGCGAGGCGCGTTTTTGCTAAGTCATTTTTTGCGCCTTTAGGACGCAACGGCCCTCACGAAAACATCGTACGCCGCTGTATCGCTATGGCGCATATCCGCCGTCATTCCACAGCTTCAAGATCATAATTAGCTCAAATTACAGATGAAAACATTCTAGGAAGTTTGGAAGGGCAGGCGCTTCAGCGATCATTGAACAGCGAGAAGCCTCTTTTATTAGAATCCCTCATTTAAATCCGTACTGTAATTAAAAGCGGATCTACCGTTAGGCTCTCGACATCAGCAATTTTGGTATATATAAAAAAATTGACATTTTTTTAGCTAAGCAAAATATCGGGAGTATTTTTGCCGATGACAAAGATCATGAAAGCCGGAAACAATATGCCTGCGCAGGCTCCATTGGTTCCGGATCCGGTTCTTCCTTATAGCTGCAAAAACAGCAGAACTGTCTATGCAATTTGTGAGGCAGACGAAGCGACTTTACGTCACCATTTGTCGGCTACACCGTTTGAGTATGTGAACAATCTTTGCATGGTGTATGTGAATGATTTCACTGAAAGCCCGGAATTGCCTTACATGGATGCAGGCATCATTTTCACTGTAAAATATAAAGACACCTATGGTGGCTATTATATGTATGAGTGGGAGGATGACGATGCTGCAATTGAAACCGGCCGTTATTGGGGATACCCGAAAAAATTCGGACACATGACCTTAGAGAAAAATGGCGAGGTTATTCGTGGCACAGCAACTCGCCGCGGCGTTAAACTCATTGATATCGAATTGGATTGTTCAAAACCCATTGAAAATTTGCCTACCCTTCATACAGTTTATCCTCACCTCAATTTGCTCACTATTCCAAATCCAGACGGTCCGGGTATTTTCTCTCAACGCGTCACAGCCCGTGATAATTCATCTACATGCAAAGTTATCTCAAACATTCATGCTGAGGTGAAAGTCGTTCTGGACAGTTCACCAACAGATCCTATCGGTGATTTTGCAGGCCTGAAAGTTATTGGCGGCGGATATTCTGTGACTGATTTTAAAGCCACAACTGAAAACGGCTGGGCGAAAGTCATTGATACGCTCATTTAAATTCTGCTTCCAATTTAAAAAGCGCTAACGGGAGGGTGTTGTGCAAAGAAGTGGTCTGCTTACAGTTTTTCTTTTGTCTGGTGCATATATTGCTTATCTTGCGGGATCCGGTTTCGGCAGTGGACAAGAGATCATGCAATATTTCATGTCCTACGGCTATGTAGGCACTCTTGGAATATTATTCAGCGCAATCCTCTGGGGAACATATGCTGTCTTTATCGTACGGGATTCCCGTGACTTTGAACTCAAAACCTTGCATCAGGTGTACATATTTTATTGCGGTAAGTATTTAGGGAATGCGCTGTTTGTATTCTCTATTGCTTACCTGTTTTGTATGGCCAGTCTTATGATTGCAGGTTCAGGTGCTGCGTTTTCTCAATATTTCAATGTCGGCAATGAACTTGGACGCATCATTATGACGGTTCTGGTTCTGATTACCGGTCTACTTGGTATGAGGAAAATGGTCGATGTTATTGGCAGTCTGGGACCATGCATTATTGTCTTCGTCATGCTGATTGCAATTATTGCATTGTTCCGGGGGGCAGACGGACTTGAAGCAGGAAATCAGTACATTCATGCGAACGAAATGCTGAAACCGAGCGGCAGCTGGCTCTGGGCAGCTATCATGTATTTCTCGTATTGCATTCTTTTTCAGGCTTCATACTTATCCGGTCTGGCTGCCACCAATCCTGCCTCAACCAGCCAATTGACCCAAAGTGTTGTTATTGGTGCCATTGTCTATGTCATTGCATGCATAATCATGCTGCTGGCGTTCATGGCAAATATCACCGAGCTACATGGTATAGAGGTTCCCACATTGCATCTGGGAGCACAAATCAGCCCGTTCCTCGGTGCGATTTACGGCGTGATACTGGTTGCAGCACTCTACACAACAACAGCTCCATTGGTGTGGTCTGTGACGAATGTTTTTGCTCAGGAAAAAACGCAGTACTATAAATGGGTTCTGATGTTCACGGCGGTTCTGGCATATTTAGCCAGCGGTATCAGCACTTTCTCCGTACTGGTAAATCTCGTCACGACAATCGCGGCATATGTCGGGATACTTTACATAATTCCGGTTTTTTATGTGAAATTCATAAAACGTCCGATGCCTGTATCGAAACAATCTGCGTAAATAATAAAAGGTTGTTAGTAAAAACTGACAGCCTTTTATTTTATGACGCCGACGGAGCGCCGATACCTAAAATTTCAGTCGGTTCATTGGTCGGATTAAAAAGCCGGTACGGCAAATTTGCCCGATAGCAAATTGAATCACCTTTATTGGCCAGATACATTTGCCCATTATATTCGAATCCCAAAACGCCGGACAATACATAGATAAATTCTTCGCTTTGGCATGTTACAAACAGCCCCTGAGGCTCCTCATAGTGAGGAGCTATCTTGATGATTGCGGCCTGTAGATCAAAGCCAGCCATACTGTTGCGCAATAATTCATAAACCAGAGGGGAGTCAGGACGACCAAAGGTAGGTCTTTGATCAGCACGCACCAAAATTTGGTCTGCCTCTTCGGATTCAAAAAAATAAACGACACCTACGCCATAGTATGCCGCCAAGCGCCGCAGTTGAGAAATTGACGGTTCTACTTTGCCAGTCTCTATCTGGCTAAGATAGCCTACAGATAATTCGTTCGCTTTTGCAACATCTTGCAAGCGTTTATTGGATTTCTTCCGAAGTTCCCGAAGCTTAGTATGTATCATAAAATTTTTCGTCGCCTCCTCACTTGGGGTTTTGCTTTACCCAACTTAGCTGATATCTATTTTTCAAACCATCTGCGAAATATATGATTTATTAGATCGTACATTCGACAGGCAGCCGTCCTTCTCACCAACCGATAGCAGGCCTTGAAGATTTTGCCGAGCGCAAAAGAGTGTGGAATGCCACGATAATGTGGTGTTGATGGGCACAGCGAAGAGCGCCATATCGCCCAACTCAGGTATGACCGGATGGGTTGTGGCGTCAAACGATTTGGATAATCATGATACCATGAAGACATAGCCCACAAAGTACCCTGGGAAAAGAAGCGAATCAGATGCGCTAAGGTTAGGCGAAATAGCTAGGGTGAGAACTATAATTCGTCCCGAAAGCTATCCCGGCCAAGCCTGGCGCGATCTTCACGGTTAGGTAGCCACCACCAAACGAGGCCAACCTTGGCAAACATGGATCTGATCGAAGCAATCGCGGAAATTCTCTGCACCGAATGCGACGGAACCGACTTTGTCAGTCTGCCTGAGACGGCGAAGTATCTCGAGTGCAGAGTGGAGCAACCTCGCGCTATTGCCGACAAGGACAGCGCCAGGAAGATCGCAGATGCGATCTTGGCTGAGGTTCTTGCCGCACTACAGGATCATGCCAAGCTTGCCGGCAGTCAGCAGATCAGCGAATGGCTGGAAGAAGGTCCGATTGGGGAACGGGGATAGCTGAGGCTGGCGGAGAAGTTGGGGCGATGACGCCCTCCCCGCGAAAGCGAACCCGCTTAATGCATTGGAGCTTTCTTTGATCTAGCGCAAATAACGGCGAGAAGTGGTAAGATATGTTTTCCTCGACGGAGGACCACCATGGCGGATAACAAACGACCCGGTAAAAATGCCGTAATCATTGACGGCGACCGTTCAAGCGGCGGGGATTCCGAGGGTAGCACACTTACCCCGATGCTGATCGGAGGGCTTGTTCTTGTCATTCTGGGTGGCATTATCGTGATGATGTTCGTCTGATTGGACCACGAAACAAGACCATGCTGCCCGCCTTTCGCTATTCAAGGTGGCGGGCGCGGACGCTGTTGGCAAGGGAGCCAACTGCGGCAAGACAGGGTTTTCCGCAGGAAAGAGACACCACTCGGAATCGACGGCCACCCGTGGTTGGGCCATTTTGGTCAAGGCTTGGAGGGGGATCATGAAAAGAGTCGCGTTTACCTGTGCGTTGCTCCTGTTGGCAACCGCAGCACACACTCAAACATCGAAAGAGTTTGCCTTAATGGCGAGAAAGTCGTGGTCGGCTTTCGAATGCTCCTATTTGGCGGCGCAGGCAAAAGATCAAGGCGAATACGGACGACTTTTCAATATTGGCTACGAATTTGGTAAAAAAGCAATTGATGCGTTTCAGAACAATAAAATCAGCAAGGACGACGTCTTAGGCAATATGCCATGGGGCTTTACAATAAATTTGGCAGGCCCGAGCCCTGATTTTATGTTGGGCGTAATTTATCACGCTGCTTCCTCCAATGCCGAAACAGATGTCACGCGCGATATGTTTAGCAAGCCCATCGACACATCGTTGTGGCAAACCAATGCCCAAACCAAATACCAGAAAACAAACTGCGCACTTATTCAGTGAGCCACCGGCTCTGGCACGGCCAGCACATCACGGATGCCGCGTTTATCGTCCGAGATATCGAGGGTCGGTAGTTAAAGTCATGACCTCCACCAGAGGTGGAGGTCATGACTTTTCATACGATCTTTCCTTTGCACCGAAAATGCAAATCGGATTAGCTCTGCCATGCATTGCATGGAGGAAAGCATGAAGAACGCCTTGATCACTGGCGGCAGTCGCGGCATCGGCCGCGCCACCGCTCTGCGCTGCGCGGCGCAAGGCTGGTCTGTAGCCCTGAACTACGCGAGGAACGAACAGGCAGCCCAGCAGGCAGTGACTGGGGCAGCAAAGCTGGGTGCGAAAGCGCTTGCGATCCGGGGTGACATATCCAGCGAGAAAGACGTTATCGCCATGTTCGACAAGGCAGATGCCGATCTTGGTCCGCTGACAGGTGTCGTCCTGAATGCCGGTATCGTGGCTCAAACCATGCCTCTTGCAGACATGAGTGCCGATCGTCTGAAAAACATGTTCGATGTAAATGTTTACGGCACCTATCTATGCGCCCGCGAAGCAGCGCGGCGCTTGCAGCCCGACAGCGCAATCGTCATCGTTTCCTCCATGGCCTCGCGGCTTGGATCACCGTTTGAATATGTGGATTATGCCGGAGCGAAGGGCGCCCTCGATACGCTCACCACCGGTCTCTCTAAAGAGCTCGCGCCGAAAGGCATTCGCGTCAACGCGGTGCGTCCCGGCCTGATTGATACCGAAATCCATGCCAGTGGCGGCAATCCGGATCGCGCGGCAAGGTTGGGCGCCGAGACACCCGCTGGAAGAGCCGGCAAGGCGGAGGAAGTCGCGGAGGCCATTTTCTGGCTGTTGAACGACGCCCCCGCCTATGTGACCGGAACATTCATCGACGTTGCCGGTGGGCGTTAATCCTGAACCGCCTCGACCTATTTCTCGCGCAGCTGATAGGTTTCCGCGACGTAGCGATAGCCCTCGCCTTCCCGCTTGAGATAGGCCAGCGCCGGAAACGGCATATGATAGCCGATGAACGGTAGCCTGTCTGTCGCGATCATATCGAACATGCGCTTGCGGGTCTGGACAGCGGCTTCCTTGTCGATATCGAAGGAAACGTGCCATTCGGGCCGCTGCAACGTTATGACGAAATGGTTCGCCGTATCCGAAACCAGCATCAACGACTTGCCTCCCGTTTCGACCCGGAAAGCCAGATGGCCCGGCGTGTGGCCATAAGCTGCCACAGAATGAATGCCGGAAACGACTTCGCTGTCATCACCCAGAAACGTCATCTTCTCAGCCAGTGGCTTCACGTTTTTGGCCACCATTTCGGCAATTGTCTTGGCGGGGCTGTCAAGCCTTGCGGGATCTGTCCAGAAGCCGAATTCCTTCTGTCCAGCAGCGTAACGCGCATTGGCAAAGGCCGGCTTGCCGTCCTCCATCAGTCCTCCGATGTGATCGGGATGGAAATGGCTCAGCACCACCAGAGACACATCGTCCGTCTTATAGCCCGAAGCTTCCAGCGCGCTGGTCAATTTGCCCAATCCCGCCTCGCGGGCTCCTGCTCCCATGCCGGTGTCAAACAGGACAAGCTCCTTGCCCGTATTGATGAGTACCGGCGTGAAACTGTTGACGAAACGGTCGGCGGGCAGAAGATTTTCCTCAAGAAGTGCAGCGATCACTTTCGGGTCCTGATCCACCGCATATGTTTTTCGGGCGCTTGGCCTGCCCTGCGTCCATCGGAAAGCGTGGTAATCTCGAAATCACCAAACTGAAAACGATGGAAGCCCGGATTTTCTACCTGTGACGGGGTTTCACTTTGGAACTGCCTGTTTCGGCTGCGGCCCTAGTGAGTTCCAGAGGCGACAAGGCCAATCCGGCACCGGCAGCAGATGCTGTAACAATGAAATTACGTCTTGAGATGCTCATCGATCGATCTCCCGGCATAATCTTTGGATAAGATCGACAGGATACCCGAAAAAGCTCCCTGATACATGGGATGCGCGATCAAGTTTCTATTGGCGCGACAAGGGCGGCATCCCTCTTGCCTCTCCGTTCAAGAATCACTATTTACAGGGCCGCGCGGGACGACCCGTGCCAGTGTTCGCATCGGGGACGGCCCCATAGGAGGGTGTCCTGTGGCAGGGCCGATCGAACAATTCGCAATCAAGCCCATCGTTGAACTTGGCGAAATCGGCGGTCAGCCGATTGCTTTCACCAATTCGGCACTCTTCATGGTGCTGACAGTGCTGGGCGCAGCTGTGTTCATGTACCTGTCGGCCCGTCGGGCTGCTGTTGTGCCGGGGCGTTGGCAATCCTCTGCCGAGATTCTCTACGAATTTGTGTCGAAGACATTACGAGAGAACGCCGGTGAAAAAGGCATGACCTTTTTTCCCTTCGTCTTCTCGCTGTTCCTGTTTATCCTGTTTGCCAATTTGATTGGCATGTTTCCTTATGCCTTTACGGTGACGAGCCACATCATTGTGACCTTTGCGCTGGCCATGCTCGTATTCCTGACAGTTACGATCTACGGCCTTATACGAAACGGTTTCGGGTTCTTCCGGCTGTTCATGCCTGCAGGCGTGCCAGTCGTGCTGGCGCCCATCATCGTGCCAATCGAGATCATGTCCTATATCTCGCGCCCGGTCAGCCATTCGGTTCGTCTGTTCGCTGTGATGCTTGCGGGGCACATCACGCTGAAGGTTTTTGCGGGGTTCGTCATCGGTCTGGGCAGCCTGGGCACGCTTAGCATGTTGACTGCCGTACTGCCGCTGGCAATGACCGTCGCGTTGACAGCGCTCGAATTGCTGATGGCAGTCATTCAAGCTTACGTATTTACTATGCTGACCTGCATGTATCTCAACGATGCACTGCTACCGTCACACTGATTGCACAGTTCGCGGGAAGGACGACCTTCCCGCTTTTTCAACGAACGGGACGGCCCGTTCAGAACCCTCGTGAGGGAGCATTAAAATGGCATGGCTTTATCTGATCGTGGCCGGAGTTCTTGAGGTTGTCTGGGCTTATTTCATGAAAAAATCGGAAGGCTTTTCCCTTCTGACACCGAGCGCTATTACCATCGTAACGATGATCGGCAGTTTCATTCTGTTGTCCATCGCCATGCGCAGCCTGCCGCTCGGCACGGCCTATGCAATCTGGACAGGCATTGGCGCGGTGGGTGCATTTGTGGTGGGCATCTTCATTCTTGGTGAGGCTGCAACCTTCTTCCGTGTTGCAAGCGTGACGTTGATTCTAGCCGGTATCATCGGGTTGAAACTCTCATCCAGCTGATCCTCTCGGCTAAAAGAAAAGGGAGGCAAAAGCCTCCCTTT
This sequence comes from Brucella tritici, assembly GCF_008932295.1. Taxonomy (GTDB): domain Bacteria; phylum Pseudomonadota; class Alphaproteobacteria; order Rhizobiales; family Rhizobiaceae; genus Brucella; species Brucella tritici. Next base: position 12,384 of record NZ_WBWA01000011.1, read on the forward strand.
TTTCATGCGATCCAAAGTCGATCAGCGCACCTGATCGAGAAGACGCTTGCATTCCAGAAGATCGAACAACGCCTCCTGCAGGAGCGAGCGGTTATCCTTGGAAGGCCGCTTTCCATCAGCTCCGATGGGGCCATCCTCCTCGCCCTTCAACAAGCCGAAAAGTTTGCGCGCTGGTTGCGGTGCTTTGATGCCGCTCGGCAAAGCCATTTCATTGTCAGCCGCCTCTTCGGCAGCACGCTTATCGGCGGCAGCCTGCTTCTGGCGTGTGATTGCCTCTATGGCCTGAACATCGCCATTGCCGAGCGCGATGATGAACTGCGCATTGTTTTCGCGGAGCAGGCGCTGCACGCCCTTGATCGTATAGCCCTGATCGTAGAGCAGATGACGAATGCCCTTGAGCAATTCGACGTCAAGCGGTCGGTAGTATCGGCGACCGCCGCCGCGCTTCATAGGCTTGATCTGGGTAAAACGCGTTTCCCAGAAACGCAGCACATGCTGCGGAAGATCAAGATCATCCGCTACTTCGCTGATCGTCCTGAATGCATCAGGGCTCTTGTCCATTCCACTTGCCCTTTCCAGTGGTTCGGGTTTCGCCGTTGCGGCGCAACCTCGCCGATCCAGATAGTTCAACTCGCTGCCAACGCGGACGCGTCTGTAACACGAAAGGCGCTTGTTACCATCGGATTTTAAAAGACGGGAGTTAACAAACTCCAGCGTGTGGAAAGACACGGCGCAAACGTCATTCAAAACCGGACGGCGTGCAACACGAACTCGCTCTGAAAAGCCAGGCGCTTTCCAGATTTCAATATCAGCGAAGCGATTCGCTCCGCTGAATCCATTATATAATATCAGAGCTTTATAAGCATCCCTTCACGCATGGCCGAAGGTAGCGTGGCCAACCCAGGGCCAACAGCGACCGCCCCCCCCTGAAGGGGCTGGCGGTCGAAGCGACGTTCTCCGCGCATGGTCCTGAACCAGACACAGAAAACTGTCAGCGATTTGCAATGATGGGCCAAAAATAAAATGCTGCCCGATGGGCAGCATTCCAGCAATTACTTCTGGCTTTTGGTTTCACGCTTCTGGTGTTCCTGCAGAATACGCTGCTTGAGAACGTTGGAAGCTTTGAAAGTCATCACACGACGGGGAAGAATTGGAACCTCCTCGCCTGTTTTCGGATTACGGCCAATGCGCTCGTTCTTGTCACGAACCTGAAATGTCGCGAAAGACGACAATTTCACGGTTTCGCCGTTGACGATAGCGTCACAGACTTCATCGAGGATCATCTCGACAAGAGCCGCCGACTCCGTTCTGGAAAGGCCTACCTTCCGGTAAACAGCCTCTGCCAGATCAGCTCGCGTGACCGTTTTACCTCCCATGACCGAACCTGCCTGGTTAGCGTTTGAACAGATAATATCCTTACGTGACAGGACGTTACACAAATAAAAGCGCAACGGTCAAGCCGCGAGTTCCCTCACGGCAGATCAAATTTGTACTTACCAGCGCAACAGAACCGCGCCCCACGTGAATCCGCCGCCCATTGCTTCCAGAAGAACGAGGTCGCCCTTCTTGATGCGACCGTCTGCAACGGCGGTCGCAAGAGCCAGCGGAACCGACGCTGCAGAGGTGTTACCATGGCGATCAACGGTGATGACCACCTTGTTTTCAGCAATGTTCAGCTTCTTGGCGGAAGCATCGATAATGCGCTTGTTGGCCTGATGTGGAACGAACCAGTCGATATCCTCGGCAGTAAGGCCGGTTTCCGCGAAAGAAGCCTCGATAACGTCCGTAATCATGCCAACGGCATGCTTGAAGACTTCACGGCCTTCCATGCGCAGGTGCCCGACTGTCTGGGTGGTAGACGGGCCACCATCCACAAAAAGTTTTTCCTTGTGATTGCCGTCCGAGCGCAGATTGGCTGCGAGAACACCGCGATCCGAGGTCAGCCCGTTGCCTTCGGCAGCTTCCAGAACCACCGCGCCGGCACCATCGCCGAACAGAACACAGGTCGTACGATCATTCCAGTCGAGGATTCGCGAGAAGGTTTCCGCGCCGATGACCAAAACCCGCTTCGCCATGCCGCCGCGGATATAGAGGTCAGCCGTCGTGATGGCATAGATGAAGCCGCTGCACACGGCCTGCATATCGAAGGCAAAACCCTTGGTGATTCCCAATTCGCGCTGAATTTCCACGGCACTTGCCGGAAAAGTATGGTTGGGCGTCGAGGTTGCCAACAGAACGAGATCAATATCGGTCGGCTGAAGACCGGCATTCTCGATTGCCGCGCGGGCCGCAGCCGCGCCGAGCGAAACCGTGGTTTCGTCATCGCCTGCAATATGGCGCTCACGGATACCCGTGCGCTGCACGATCCACTCGTCCGAGGTTTCGATAATACCTTCGAAATCGGTATTCTTCATGACCCGCTTCGGCAATGCCGAACCGATACCCCGCACGACAGATCTTATCATCTCTTATTTCCTGTCCTTACATGCGACCGGCGCGACAAGCATTCGCGCGCGCAGCCGTGAATTCTGGCCCTACACATATTCGGTAAAAGTTACTTCACCGCTTCGGTGCCGAAAAAATAATCGGCGAACCGCAAATCTTATCCAATTCCGTCTTCCGGATGGCGTTGCCGGAATTATGCCTTTGCGGCCTCGCCACCTTCATTCGAAACATGCGGATGACTGTGGTGGAAATGCGCCAGATCGGCTTCGATCTTTTCCAGAAGGCGATTTCTCACCATGTCATAGCCGACTTCCACTGCCGAGCAGAAACCTTCTGCGTTCGCGCTGCCATGACTTTTGATGACAATTCCGCTGAGACCGAGGAAAACGCCGCCATTGACCTTATTCGGGTCCATCTTTTCACGCAGACGGTCGAACGCGCCCTTGGCGAAAACATAGCCGATCTTGGCAAGCAGCGTACGACTCATTGCCTGACGCAACAGTTCCGCCATCTGGCGGGCCGTGCCTTCCGCAGCCTTGAGCGCGATATTGCCGGTGAAACCTTCGGTCACGACTACGTCCACCGTGCCCTTGCCGATATCATTGCCTTCAACGAAGCCGGAATAGGCCAGCCCGTCCAGCGGAGTATCACGCAGAATCTGGCCCGCTTCCTTGATCTCGTCGAGACCCTTGACCTCTTCCGTGCCTACATTCAGGAGACCGACGGTCGGCTTGCGCACTTCGAACAGGGCACGCGCCATGCCCGCGCCCATAACAGCATAATCGACGAGCTGACGTGCATCGGCACCAATTGTGGCGCCAATGTCGAGCACGATGCTTTCGCCGCGCAGCGTCGGCCAGATGCCTGCAATCGCGGGGCGCTCGACGTCCGACATCATGCGCAGGCAGAATTTGGACATGGCCATCAGAGCACCCGTATTGCCGGCGGAGATACACGCCTGCGCGTCACCGGTCTTTACAGCCTCGATAGCCTGCCACATGGACGACTTGCCCCGACCGGCGCGCAAAGCCTGGCTCGGCTTGTCATCCATGCTGATGGCAACCTCGCTCGCGCGAAACTCGGATGCGGCCTTCAGTTTCGGGTAACGTGCCAGAACGGGCTCCACCTGAGCGGGGAGACCGAAAAATATGAAACGGATGTCAGGATGGCGCTCAAGCGCCTTCGCTGCGCCGGGGATGACCACTTCAGGGCCAAAATCACCGCCCATCGCGTCAATCGAAATTTTGATCACTCTTGATTATTCCTGTGCGATCCCTGTCCCTGCCCTGCCTTTGCAGCAGACAGGTTTTCGGCGAAAATAGTGTTTTTGCGTTTCCGCACAACCAAATTCTATCAAACTCACCGTGAATCACGGCTTCTTTTGCCATTCCGAAAGTTTCGCAAACGGCGAAACGGGCTTCTCGTCCCCCTCTTCGTCCCCGAAAACCTTCGGCTCGCTCTCGTCAGGCAAGCCCGGTTTGCGGGGATATGGATCAATGGCGAGATCGAAGAATTCCTCTGCAATCGCGCCGACATCAATCTTGTCACCGACAAAAACTTCCGGACTGTCCGCGCCTTCCGCATCGAGCAGCATTTCACCGCTTTCATCAAGCTGAATTCGGGCGAGCCGTGAATTTTCCGGCACGAAGATCGTGTCGACCTCTTCAGCGACACTGTTGGTCAGCGGCTCCAGCGTCACGACGCAGGATTGAACGATCTCCGCATCGATGCGGCCGCGCACCCGGATACCGTCCTTCTTCCAGGGCGTAATCAGAAATTCCGCGCTAAAGGCGTTCACGGCCTCAAGTCCATGGTCTGCCGCAAGCGCTGCGCGCTCTTTCTCATCCGTGCCTATTTTCACCGTTACGCCTTTTTGCGGCAGGTGAAGAACCGGAACAGGATAGGTGAGCGCCGGTTTATCAGTCATTCTTATTGGCCTCTTCAGCATTGTTCGTTGGCGCAAGGCCAATCTCATCGGCATCCATATAGGAAATGTCGCCTGCCGCCAAAGCATCGTCCGCAATTTTTTGCAGGCGGTCGCGGCATCCCAGAACATATTCGCTTAAATGGTGGGCATGCGGCCAGAATTCGAGGTCCGGACGGATATTTCGCGTCAGCGCCGCTGCCAACGCCTCTGCATCGTTTGCATCCAGCGCCTCACCATAGGCCGCGACACGACCGTAGAACATGCGCGCAAGTTTCTTCATGCGCTTCGGCACGCCCTGATCGCCGATGCCGAGTTCGCGCAGCGAATGGTCGACATCCTTGAAAAACTCATCCGCGATTTCCTGCGCAAGATCGGCAAGCACCTTGTTTTCTCCCCTCATGCGGTGAAGGGCGAGAAAAATATGCAAGGAAAGCATTTCATAGCGACCGAGTGGCGTATCGGGCACCTGAAATTGTGCATAAAACCGTTTTTGCCGCGCCGCCGCCACGATCACCTCGTAAACGCGAAGCATAATTGCCTCGTTTGCTTTCGACTTGCGGCGGAATAGTTGGAGAATCATGTCCGTACGACCGTTCCAGTTGCATAAATAAGCAAGGTGGTTTACCGAAGTTCTCCCGACGGCGAAAGTGCCGCGCTGGTTTAGAATGTATGGAGAGGTCTTTGTTGCAGCGAATTTTACCAAGTGTACGCAAGCAGCGTGCTCTTCTCGCAGGCACGGCAGTTCTCGTCTCAGTGGCTCTTGCCGGATGTAACACTGCGTCCACGCTCAATCCATCCGAAACGCTGACAGAGGGTTACGTGCTCGATCAGGGTGCGCTTGATTCGGTTCCTGTCGGTTCCAGCCGCGAGCAGGTGCTTCTGGCGCTCGGCACGCCGTCCACCACTGCGACCTTCGACAACGAAGTGTTCTATTACATTTCGCAGAAGCGTTATCGCGCGGCGCAGTTCATGAAGCCGAAGATCGTTGAGCGGCAGATTCTTGCCATCTATTTCGACAAGGACGGCAAGGTCGAGCATATCGCCAATTACGGCCTGAAGGACGGCAAGCTGTTCGACTTCGTGTCGCGCACAACGCCGACAGGCGGCAAGGACCAGACCTTCCTCGGTCAGATCATTCAGGGCGTTTCCAAGGCCCCAACATCATTGCCGGGCATGGGCTCTTCAGGCGGCGCCAACAACTGATCCGTCAAATATCTACAAAAAGAAAACCCGCCTTCACGGCGGGTTTTCTTTGTTTGAAGTTCAATCCGTCATGCCATATGCGCCAGCACAGCCAACAGAAGAAGGGCCACGATGTTGGTAATCTTGATGGCCGGATTGACGGCCGGACCAGCGGTATCCTTATAGGGATCACCAACAGTATCGCCGGTCACCGATGCCTTGTGCGCTTCCGACCCTTTCAGGTGCTTCACGCCATCGGTGTCGGTAAATCCATCTTCGAAGCTCTTCTTGGCATTGTCCCAAGCGCCGCCGCCGGACGTCATGGAAATCGCCACGAACAGGCCGTTGACGATGACACCGAGAAGCGATGCGCCGAGTGCTGCAAAGGCTGCTGCCTTCGAGCCTGAGATGAGCAGCACGCCGAAATAGACGACTATCGGCGCCAGCACAGGCAAAAGCGACGGGATGATCATTTCACGAATGGCCGCTCTGGTCAGCAGATCGACCGCCCGGGCATAGTCCGGACGTTCCTTGCCGGTCATGATCCCCGGCTTTTCGCGGAACTGGCGGCGCACTTCCTGCACGACCGCGCCGCCTGCCCGGCCCACGGCCGTCATGGCCATGCCACCGAACAGATAAGGGATCAGACCGCCGAAGATCAGTCCCGCAACCACATAAGGATTGGAGAGATCGAAGGAGACAGGTCCCATATCCGCGAAGTAGGGATAGGTTTGCCCGTTGGCGGCGAAATAGGCCAGATCGTTGGAATAAGCCGCAAACAGCACCAGTGCACCAAGTCCCGCCGAACCGATGGCATAGCCCTTGGTGACGGCCTTGGTCGTATTGCCCACGGCGTCGAGCGCATCGGTAGCCTTGCGGACTTCCGGGTCGAGACCGGCCATTTCCGCGATGCCGCCCGCATTGTCCGTAACCGGGCCGAAGGCATCAAGCGCTACGATCATGCCCGCGATGCCAAGCATGGCAGTAACAGCAATAGCGGTCCCGAACAGGCCTGCAAGCTGGTAGGTCGAGATAATGCCACCTACGATCACGATTGCCGGAAGCGCGGTTGATTCAAGCGAAACCGCCAGTCCCTGAATGACATTCGTGCCGTGGCCTGTGACGGAAGCCTGTGCAATGGAATTGACCGGGCGCTTGTTGGTACCGGTATAATATTCCGTAATCACGACGATCAGACCGGTCACGATCAGACCGATCAGACCGCAGATGAAGAGATTGGTGCCGGTAATGCTTTTTCCGGCCACAGTTCCGATTTCACCCCAGCCGATGGTCAGTGTATTGGCAACGGCAAGACCGACAATGGAAAGCAGGCCGGTCGCGATCAGCCCCTTGTAGAGCGCACCCATGATGGAACCATCGACGCTGAGCTTGACGAAGAAAGTTCCTATGATCGACGTAATCACGCAGGCACCGCAGATCATCAGCGGATAAAGCATGACACTCGGCAAAACGTCCGATCCGTTGAAGAAGATTGCGCCGAGAACCATGGTAGCAACGACCGTCACGGCGTAAGTTTCGAACAGGTCAGCGGCCATGCCTGCGCAATCGCCAACATTGTCACCGACATTGTCTGCAATAGTTGCAGGATTGCGCGGATCATCTTCGGGAATACCGGCTTCCACCTTGCCCACCAGATCGCCGCCGACGTCGGCGCCCTTGGTGAAGATACCACCACCCAGACGTGCGAAGATCGAAATCAGCGAAGCGCCGAAACCGAGCGACACCAGCGCATCGATAACGGTACGGTCCGACGGCGAATAACCAAGCCAGACGGTGAGAATGAAATAGTAAACGGATACGCCGAGCAGCGCGAGCCCGGCCACCAGAAGGCCGGTAATGGCCCCGGACTTGAAGGCCAGTTCAAGCCCTCCGGCAAGGCTCAGCGAAGCTGCCTGCGCGGTGCGCACATTGGCGCGAACCGAAACGTGCATTCCGATGAAACCAGTGACGCCCGACAGAACCGCACCAATCAGGAAGCCGATTGCGGCGCTGATCGACAACAGATACCAGGCTGCCAGAAAGACCACGACGCCGACGATGGCAATCGTTGAATATTGTCTTGTGAGATAGGCTGAGGCACCCTCGCGGATGGCTTCAGCAATTTCCTGCATGCGCTGCGTCCCCTGATCGGCTGCAAGAACCGAACGGATCGCCCATATGGCGAAAAGAACGGAAACCACGCCGCAAGCAATGACGAGAACTAAGACTGCCACTCCCATTTGCATAAAGGCCAACTCCCATTGAGTTTGCGCTGGCTACCGTCAGACCGCGAGCCGCGATTGTCGGCAGGCACATGCGCAGGATAGGCCCGAAAACCCCTCCCCGGACCCGATTGAGCGGCATGGAAGTGCCTGAAGCCAATAAAGGATACCGGGCTTCATCGGTATATTCACGTCTGGAACTTACGCCTTGGAATCAATCAATTGGCGCGATTCCTTGTATTTCAGCATTCTCAATGCCGCACGCCCAACATGCGAAACGGTTTAACAAACGTCAAGTCGTTCTTTGCCAGCGCACAATGAAAGAAGGGCTGCGATTTCTCACAGCCCTTCTTTCATATTTGTTGTTGCTTAAATCTGATCAGCGCGGCTTCACGCCACGGCTCTCGCCACGAATGACAAATGCCAGTCGGTCAAGCACGGCGTTGACCAGCTTCGGCTCTTCTTCCGTATAGAATGCCTTGGCGATATCGACATATTCGGACACGATCACAGCCGTTGGCACGTCTTTGCGCGTCTGCAATTCCCATGCGCCTGCACGGAGAATTGCGCGCAGCGTCGAATCGAGACGCGACAGCGGCCAGTCTTCCGTCAGCGCCTGATGAATCAACGGATCGAGCTTCAGCTGTTCATCGACGACACCGGCCACAATCGCGCGGAACCATTGCGGATCGGCATCGAGATACTGGGTGCCGTCCACTTCCTTGCCAAGACGGAAAGCTTCGTACTCAGCCACCACTTCCAGAACCCCCGTCCCGGCAACATCCATCTGATAGAGTGCCTGAACTGCAGCAAGACGGGCAACGCCGCGCTTGTTCGCCGTGCGTGGAAGATTGGGGGTCGGGCGGCCTTCGGTAGAAGAAGTCATGGTAATCAGACTCCGAACTTCTTGCGCAGGTCGATCATGGTCAGTGCGGCACGAGCGGCAAATCCGCCCTTGTCCTTGTCTTCACGGCGAGCGCGAACCCATGCCTGCTCTTCGTTTTCGACGGTCAGAATGCCGTTGCCGATAGCGATGCTTTCCTCGACCGAGAGATCGGTAAGCGCACGGCAGGATTCATTGGACACGATATCGAAATGATAGGTCTCGCCACGGATAACCGTGCCGAGCGCGACAAAGCCGTCATATTCCTTGCCGCCATTGTCTTCGCCGTCGAGTGCGAAAGAAATGACTGCCGGAACCTCAAGCGCACCTGGAACCGTCACGACATCATAGGTCGCCCCTGCTTCATCCAAGGCTGCCTTTGCGCCATCCAGAAGCGCGTCGGCGAGATCATCGTAGAAACGCGCTTCAACAATAAGCAAATGCGGCGCATGCGCCTCGTGCTTGGACATGAGAGACTCCATGACAAATTTTGCGGACCGCAACGATTGCGGTCAACGCTTAAAATCGGGATATGCTTTTACAGCCTGGGAATTTAGGCTGTAAGCCTATTTCTGATATTGCGCAAGCCTTGCCGCGTAACGTGCCAGCTGGTCGATCTCGATATTTACCTTGTCACCTGCTTTCCGCTCGCCCCAGGTCGTGACTTCAAGCGAGTGGCGGATCAGGAGCACATCAAACTCGTTTCCGTTGACGCCATTGACCGTCAGCGAAGTTCCGTCGAGCGCAACCGAACCCTTCTGGGCAATGAATGGAGCCAGTTCTTCCGGCGCGCGCAGGGTGAAGCGCACTGCGTCGCCCTCATCCTTGCGTTCGATGATTTCAGCCTGTCCGTCGACATGGCCCGAAACGAGGTGGCCGCCCATTTCATCACCGAGTTTCAGCGAGCGCTCCAGATTGATGCTCCGTCCGCTCTGCCAATTGGAGATCGTGGTCAGGCGCAGCGCTTCTTCCCATGCCTCCACCTCGAACCAGCGGGCATTCGTGCCTTTTTCCGGAAGTGCCACCACCGTGAGACACACACCGGAACAGGCAATCGATGCACCAAGCTCGATCGTTTCGGGATCATATGCGGTTTCGATACGCAGAAGAACGCCTTCATTCAGCGGCTTGATACGGTCAACTTTGCCGATATCGGTAATAATGCCTGTAAACATCAAGTCTTCCTTACATATTCCGCATAGGCATCGTCACCATAGCGAGCCTGCCTCAGAATTTTGAATTCGTCTGCGATATGGGTTTCAAGCCCTTCCACGGCAACCCCGTGTTCGCCGCCGATTTCAACCGGCGAGCGGAAGATAGCAAGCCGATCTACCAATCCCTCGTCCATAAAGCTTTTCGCAACACCTGCTCCGCCCTCAACGAGAACCGATGAAATACCCTGCGCCGCAAGATCATCCATCAGTTCAGGCAAGGCGATGCGGCAGTCATGTGCTTCTGTTGCGAGAATGCGGCAACCAGCGGCCTTCAATTCATACCGCCGTTCCGGCGATGCCTCTTCACCGCAGGCGACCCACAAGGGCTGCGCATCGGCCGTCTGCACGAGCTTCGAGGACAGCGGCAGGCGCAATCCGCTGTCGAGCACGACACGAACGGGTGAACGCTGCTCCAGCCCCGGCAGACGACAATTCAGCACCGGATCGTCGGCCAGCGCTGTTTCGATACCAATCAGGATCACATCGGTTTGTGCTCGCAGAATATGCGACTGCGCCCGCGCAATCGGTCCCGTTATCGCAACCTGCCCCACGCCCCGGCGACCGATCATGCCGTCGGCGGAAAGTGCAAGTTTCAGAATCACTTCCGGGCGCTTCTTCGCAGATCGATTCAGATAACCGGCAAGATCGTCAGCAGCCTGTTCGGCGAGAATGCCCGGCACGACCTCAATCCCTGCCTCGCGCAGTATGGCAAAACCTTTTCCGCTGACGCGTTCATCCGGATCGGTTGCGGCAACCACGACACGCGCTACCCCTGCCCGCACCAGCGCCTCCGCACAAGGCGGCGTGCGTCCGTGATGTGCGCATGGCTCCAGCGTCACATAAGCCGTCGCGCCGTGAGCGGCCTCTCCCGCATCAGCCAGTGCCTGCGGCTCGGCATGGGGTCTGCCGCCAATTGCAGTTACACCGCGTCCGATGATGACGCCATCTTTGACTATAATGGTGCCGACGGAAGGATTGGTTCCCGTCAGCCCCTTGTGACGGCGGGCATGACGGATCGTTGCTTCCATGAAGCGAACATCTTCCGAGGTTGCATTCGAAGGCGGAAACTTGCTGCCACTCATACTCAAGCGTCCAGATCGTCCTCGATTTCAGCAACTGTCAGTTCATCGATGACGTTGTGGAAATCGACGGCCTTGCTGAAATTGCGATAGACCGACGCAAATCGGATATAGGCAATATCGTCGATGCCTTTCAGCGCATCCATCGCCAGCCGCCCGATTTCATCGGATGTCACCTCTGCCTCACCCGAGCTTTCAAGCTGGCGCACAATGCCGGAAATGGCGCGTTCGACCCTGTCGTTATCGACATCGCGTTTGCGCAGCGCGACTTCGATGGATCGTGTCAGCTTGTCACGATCGAAGGGAACCCGACGCCCGCTTTTCTTCACGACCATCAGGTCGCGCAACTGCACGCGCTCAAAGGTCGTGAAACGACCGCCGCACACCGAACAGACACGGCGCCTGCGAATGACTGCGCCGTCTTCCGCCGGACGGGAATCCTTCACTTGCGTATCTTCAGACTGGCAATAGGGACAACGCATGGAACTCTTTCGATTTCAATATCGGCAATCTCAATATCGGCAGCTTCAATACTGGCAAGTTTGCACTGGCGACGAACAGCTCATATGTGGGGTTACCCCCGCCAAAAACTCAAGAGCTGTACCATCGGCAACCGATTCCCGGCAATCATAGCCCATAAGCGGCAACCTACCTACCGGATGCGACAATGAAAAAGCCCCGCTCAACAAGTTGAAACGGGGCTTCATCTCAATCATGGAAACAGGCTTATCCCTGATAGTCGTACATCGGGAAACGGGCGGTCAAGGCGATGACCTTTTCCTTCACGGCCTGTTCGACGGCAGCATTGCCTTCGTCGGAATTGGCAACCTTGAGGCCGTCGAGAACTTCGGCGATCAGCGAACCGATTTCCTTGAATTCAGCAGCGCCGAAACCGCGGGTCGTGCCTGCAGGCGTGCCGAGACGGACGCCGGAGGTGACGAACGGCTTTTCAGGGTCGAACGGAATACCGTTCTTGTTGCAGGTGATGTTGGCGCGGCCGAGAGCGGCTTCCGCACGCTTGCCCGTTGCGTTCTTCGGACGCAGATCGACCAGCATCAGATGGTTGTCAGTGCCACCCGAAACGATATCGAGGCCATTCGACTTCAGTTCTTCAGCCAGCGCGCGCGCATTGTCGACGACGTTCTTGGCATAGAGCTTGAATTCAGGCTTCAGTGCTTCACCGAAGGCAACCGCCTTGGCGGCGATGACGTGCATCAGCGGGCCGCCCTGAAGACCTGGGAAAACAGCCGAATTGAACTTCTTCGCCAGGTCGGCATCATTGGTGAGGATCATGCCGCCGCGTGGGCCGCGAAGCGACTTGTGCGTCGTGGTCGTGCAGACATGGGCATGCGGAACCGGCGAAGGATGAACGCCACCGGCAACCAGACCGGCAATATGCGCCATATCGACCATGAGATAGGCACCGACTTCGTCAGCGATCTCGCGGAAGCGCTTCCAGTCCCAGACGCGCGAATAGGCCGTGCCGCCTGCGAGGATGAGCTTCGGCTTGTTTTCACGTGCGAGACGGGCAACTTCGTCCATATCGAGCAGATGGTCGTCCTTGCGAACGCCATAGGACACGACATTGAACCACTTGCCGGACATGTTGACCGGCGAACCGTGGGTAAGGTGACCACCCGAATTGAGGTCGAGGCCCATGAATGTATCGCCCGGCTGAAGCAGAGCGAGGAACACGGCCTGGTTCATCTGGCTGCCGGAATTCGGCTGAACATTTGCGAATTCGCAGCCGAAGAGCTTCTTGGCGCGTTCGATGGCCAGTTCTTCCACGACGTCCACATACTGGCAGCCGCCGTAATAGCGCTTGCCCGGATAGCCTTCGGCATATTTGTTGGTGAGGATGGAACCCTGTGCTTCCAAAACAGCGCGCGAAACGATGTTTTCCGAGGCAATCAGCTCGATCTCATGACGCTGACGACCGAGTTCGTTGCGAATTGCACCGAAAATCTCGGAATCGATGTCCTCGAGGCTTGCATTGAAGAAAACGTCGGAAGACGCATTCTTGGCGGCGGCGTTGGCTTGAGACATGTTTCACACCCTCCGGGTTAGCCGGTAAAAGCTATATGGATGAGGCGCATTATCACACTTGAACGCACAAGGCCAATGGTCGCAAAGCGAAAAGCTTATTCCAAAATGCGGCAAACCGATTTGATAATTAAACGGAGACGAAAAAGCCGCCCGAAAAGCTTTCGGACGGCTTCGAAAACTCAAACTTAGGATGAGAATCAGGTGTCAGTGCCGAGTGCGAGTTCGGTCGCACCGTCCATCTTGTAGATGTCGTCGCGGAACTGCACCACGCCATCGCCAGTGGACCAGGCGGAAATGTAGACAAAGTGCAGCGGAACCGGATCAGCAAGCTGGATCGGGGTGTTCGTGCCGGACTTGATCGTGCTTTCGATGTTCTGACGGTCCCAGCCTGCGGTGTTCTTCAGCAGCCACACATCGAGGTCGCGCACGTTCTGGACGCGAACGCAGCCCGACGAGTCAAAGCGCATAAGCTTGTTGAAATAGCTCTTCTGCGGCGTATCGTGCATATAGACCGCATACTGGTTGTGGAAGTTGATCTTGGTCGAGGACATGGCGTTGATCTTGCCTGGGTCCTGACGGAACATCAGCTTCACCGCATCGTCCGTATTCCAGTCGATGCTTTCCGGTGCCACTTCCTGACCGGACTGGTCGTAGAGGCGGATCTTGTTCTTCGCCAGATATTGCGGGTCTTTCCGCATCAGCGGAATGATATCCTTCTGGATGATCGACTTTGGCGCGGTCCAGTAAGGATTGAGAATGACTTCGTGAATCTTCGAATTGAGGATCGGCGTCTGACGGTCGATCTTGCCGACAACCGCCGTGTGACGCTGCACGACGCTGCCGCCTTCAACGGCCTCGATGCGCGCGGCCGGGATGTTGACCATCACGAAACGCTGCTCCTGCATACCCTGATTGGCCAGAGGCGAAAGGCGCTGCAGATTGGTCTGGAGCTGTCCGAGGCGCGTATTGGCGTCCACATTCATGGCCGCATAGGTAAACTGCCCCATGACGCCGTCGGCTGGCAGGCCATGACGGGACTGGAAGCGCTTCACGGCAGCATCGACATAGGTGTCGAAGGAACTAGAAAGCCCCGCTTCCTGCGGCAGATCGCCGGAAATCATGAGGCGCTTGCGCAGCGCCTGCACTGATGGATCGGTGACACCGATCTGAAGCTTTGCATTACCCGGAACGCTCGGCCAGCCGCCGCGACCGGCGATGTCGGTATATTGCGCGATAGCAGTCTGGAGATTGCCGACCGTCTGCTGGCTCAAAACCGGCTGGTTGGTCGCGACCCGCTGGCCGCCCGTTGCACGGGCGTCGAACTGGTCAGCCCAGTTGCCGCGGCGCGACGATCCAATAACGTCGGTCAGAGCTTGCTGAGCATAAGCCGAGGAAACCATGGCGGAGGCTGCCACGGAAAGGCCGGCGGTTGCCGCGCCGCGCAGGAAACTGCGGCGATCTACTCTGAAAGCATCGGCTGGTCTGTCGGTCTTGGTCATTTTGCTTAGTCCCAAAAGGCTAACCGCTCGCGCGGAATCTTCCCAGAGAATATCAGCAATAGGTCAACAAGGCGATATCCGGATTGCAAGCAATGCAAAGCTGCTCGCTTATCCGAAATTCGATTTCGAGCCCATTCCTGACTGAAGGTGGCACAATATTGCCCGTGCCGCTCTAAAACGCTTATGTCGTTTTTTATGGCTTAATCATGTCGCATGGCCGGAATTTCAAGCCATGCGCCTTACGATTAGCAGCTTCACAGTACCTTATTCTTCTCAATGACAGCCTGTTGTGACAGTTCTGCAACTACTTAGAGCCGATAAGCGATGCTGTCGTTCCAGAAGCGATCGAGACGCTGCAGCGACTTGTTCATCGCCGTGAATTCTTCAACCTGAATGCCGCCGACCTGCTCGATCGAGGAGATATGGCGTTCGTAGAGCGAAGCCACCTGATCGGCAATCGCATTGCCCTTGTCTGTCAGGCTGACGCGCACCGAACGACGGTCGACGCGCGAACGCTGATGATGGATGAAGCCCATTTCGACCAGCTTCTTCAGATTGTACGAAACATTGGAGCCGAGATAGTAACCGCGCGAGCGCAGTTCACCGGCGGTCAGTTCGGAATTGCCGATGTTGAAGAGCAGAAGCGCCTGCGTCGCATTGATGTCGCTCTGGCCATTGCGGTCGAACTCATCCTTGACGACGTCGAGCAGGCGGCGATGCAGGCGCTCGACCAGCTGGAGCGCTTCCAGATAAAGCGAACGAAGTGCAGTTTCCGGCGTCGTGAGCGGAGCGGATATGTCCGTCTTGCGCTGTGCGTTGATCATTTCTTTTGCCTCTCTGTCGGAGCCACATTTCATGAAACCATGATGCAGCTCTCTGTCCTGTTTTATGCGGTGTATTGTTCTCACCGTGTCTTGAGAGGAATTTAGGGGAGATGCATAAAATTCGACTTAAAAGTCAGCCTTAACAGTAACTTACCGGAGAGATTGCGCATTCAGGCTTAATGTTTGCTTACTTCAAGCCATTTGCGGGACGGCGCCCGGATACATTGTTACAGCGCCAGAATGCCGGTTTTCCGGCCGTTAGAAAGGCCTGCCACATTAAACTTTCGTCATTTGAGAAGTGTCTGGATAGCGGCTAAATACGAGCCATCTACAATCCATTGGAGGGACCATGGCGCTTCGTCTTGCACATTATTTCGTGGTCGGCGGGCTGTTAAGCTTTACCGGCTTTGCGAGTTTCGCTCACGCGGAACCGGTTACCGCAGCTCCACAGATGACCATGTATAAAGACCCTTACTGCGGCTGCTGCGAGGGCTGGGCTGAACATATGAAAGCCGCTGGCTTCAATGTCACAGTGAAGGTCGAGGAAGCGATGGATACCGTAAAGGCAAAGTATGGCGTCGGTGCCAATCTTGCCTCATGCCACACGGCAGTCGTCGATGGATATGTCATCGAGGGGCATGTTCCAGCCGGTGCGGTCAAGCGGTTGCTGGCTGAACGTCCGCAGGCCACGGGACTGACCGCACCCGGTATGCCGATGGGATCACCCGGCATGGAAATGCCGGGCAGCAAGGCCGATACCTATGATGTTCTGCTTTTCAAAGGCCAGATGACGAAGCCATTTGCCCGCTATGAAGGGACACAGGCGCTATAAAGCTAAATCGGCAGGTTCGCACGGGCCTGCCGCCTCTTCTCGAAGAAGAGCAGAATGCGAAAAGCGATGAAAATGACGATACAGGCCGCGTTGAAACCCACGGTCAGCGGCTTGTATTCGAAATGTCGCGAAAAAACGGAATAAATGGCAATTTCGCCGAGCGCTGCCACAAACCAAAGCACAGGTCCCCACGGTGCGCGCATCCACAGCCCCGTCGCGGCAACGGGCATCAGCACCGCCAGAGCCACAACCGCTGTCTGCCACGGCCATGGCATGAGATCGAAACGCCAAAGAAGCCCCGGGTGAATCCCGATCAGCCTGATCCAGTAGAAAACGCCGCTGGCCAGCGCCACAAGAGCGAGTATCCGAACGAACCATGTGAAGGCCCATTCGGTTCCACTCGGCTGGGTATGCTGGCGCAGCTCGTTCATATGCATCAAAAGGTCAGTTCCTTGTCACCCAGATTTGCAAAATAGACATTGACCTGTTCAGGCTTCACTTCATCGAGTGTTGCCGGTTTCCACGCGGGCGCACCGTCCTTGTCTATAAGCAATGCGCGAACGCCCTCATAGAAATCGTGCGCTTCCAGCATGCGGTTGGCAATGCGGTATTCCATGCGCATGCAATCATCGAGATTAAGCGGGCGACCATCTGCAATCTGGCGGAAAGTCACCGCGACACTCGTTGGTGAACGGGTGGCGATCACCTTCACGATGTCCATCGCAGCCTTGCTGCCCGCTTGGGCTTCTTTTTCCAGGGCGGCCATGCAATCGCCAAGCGTCGCACCTGAAAAGCATTCCGCGATGATCTGGCGCGTTTCGATAGAGGTTTCAAAATCGGGATACTGGCTGCGCGTCAGTGCCGCATCGATGTCGGCGGTTGCGATGATGTCTTCGCGCAAATCATGCAGATCGCTTGCAGCTACGGCGTGTGTTGCAATCCCGCTTTGCAGGCAGTCGCCCCAGCGAATGCGGTTGCCGGTCAGCGCCAGATAATATCCGAAATTGTCATGCAGATGCGGCAGGAAAGCACTGCCGCCGACATCCGGGAAGAAGCCGATGCCGGTTTCCGGCATGGCAAACATGGTGTTTTCCGTCACGATGCGATGCGAACCGTGAACGGAAATGCCCGCACCGCCGCCCATGATAATCCCGTTAATGAGCGAGATATAGGGCTTTGGGAAACGGCCAATACGCGCATTGAGCCGATATTCGTCGCGGAAGAATTCGTAGGCAGGCGTTCCGGACTGACCGGCCTTGTAGGCGGCAACGACATCGCCGCCCGCACAGAATGCACGCCCCTCGCCTTCCAGAATCACGCAGGCCACTTCAGGATCGTCTTCCCAAGCCTGCAAGGCGCGGTCGAGCGCCAGAATCATTTTATGCGTGAGCGCATTGAGAGCTTCGGTTCGCGTAAGCTTCACAAGCCCCGCTTTTCCCTTGCGTTCAAAGCTGATTTCGCTGCCACCGCCGAAGTCAATCTGCATATCCTGTCTCCCGTTCCATCAAATGGGTAGAAAGTGAGACGCCCCGCGTCAATCCTGCACAGGTCAATGTTCTTGGTTTCATCACTTTTCCCATGATAAACGGTGCGCATCCGATGCTAGTGGATTGAATTTTACGTTTGATACCCGTCCGATATTAATCCCGTTTCAAACGTCAAATTCGAAATATCCATTAGATGGATAAAGTTACTAGTGGTCCTTTTGATCCCGACATTTGCTCAGCGCTCATATCCGAGGGATGCAAATGTCGAAATCAGGCCACTAGTCTTGAGATTTCATATTCCAAGACATCAATTCTCGGGAATAGCTTCATGACCGACCGCCAGTCCAAATATCTGCCCGCCAATATCAGCCAGCATGTCGATGACGTTACCGGCAGCAGGCGCCTGCGCCGCATGCGCAAGGCCGACTGGTCGCGCAGGCTGGTACAGGAAACCCGGCTGACGGTCGATGACCTCATCCTGCCGTTCTTCCTGACCTATGGAACCGGCGTGGCGGAGCCTGTGGAAGCAATGCCCGGCGTTGAACGTCTTTCGGTCGATATGGCCGTTCGCATGGCGGAAAAGGCCGCCAAGCTTGGCATTCCTGCCATCGCCCCCTTCCCCCGCGAAAAGCTGGACGTGAAGACCGAGGACGGTGCCTTCGTCGCCAGTCCAGACAATCTGATCAACCGCGCCGTGCGCGCCATCAAGAAGGAAGTGCCGGAAATTGGCATCATCACCGATGCGGCACTCGATCCCTTCACCACGCATGGCCATGACGGCATCCTGCGGAACGGCGAGATCGTCAACGACGAATCGGTTGCCATGGTGGTTCGCGGTGCTCTTTCGCAGGCTGAAGCCGGTGCGGATATCATCGCGCCTTCCGATATGATGGACGGTCGCGTCGGGGCTGTGCGTCAGGCGCTGGACGAACATGGGTTCTGTCACCTGCCGATCATGTCCTATGCCACCAAATTCGCCTCGGCCTTCTATGGCCCTTATCGCGATGCCATCGGCACGCAGGGACTGCTCAAAGGCGACAAGAAAACCTATTATCTTGATCCGGCCAATCCGGAGGAAGCCGTGCGCGAGGCCGAGCAGGATGTTGCCGAAGGTGCGGATATGTTGATGGTCAAGCCAGGCCTGCCCTATCTCGACATCATCCATCGCCTGAAAAGCGAGTTCCGCCTGCCCACCTATGCCTATCAGGTGTCGGGCGAGTACGCGATGATCAAGGCTGCTGGCATCAATGGCTGGATCGACGAAGAAAAAGTGATGATGGAAAGCCTTCTGGCGTTCAAGCGTGCCGGTTGTGACGGAATTCTTACTTACTTCGCAATCGAAGTGGCTGAAAAGCTTAAACAGCAAGGCTAAACGGCGGGTCCTTTCGGCGGGAAATCTTCAAATTTCCTTGAAACCGCCGGTTTTGGTTCCCATGTTGATGACTGTTCCGCTGAGGTAGCGGGACAGCGCCGGTTGTCACACTACCCCGGACGCTTCCTTGGAAACGACTGGAAGGAAAAATGTCCGACCATATTCTGCACGGCGAAGTCATGGGACCGCGTTATGAAAGCCGCGCATTCTTTGAAGGCGTGCGCACGCGCCGCATTATGGCTTTTCTTATCGATTACCTGATTGTCTTTCTGCTCTGCATTCCGGCAGCAATCGTTATTGCAATCCTCGGCATCATTACGCTGAGCCTCGGCTGGATGCTCTACGGCATCATGTTTCCCATGGTCGCGCTATTTTATGTAGCCCGCACTCTGGGCGGACCGCAGCAGGCCACCAAGGGCATGCAGATGATGAACATCAAGCTCGTCCGGCTCGAAGGCGGCACGGTTGATCCGATGCTCGCTATCGTTCACACGGTCCTGTTTTGGGGTCTCAATGTGGTGCTGACGCCGCTGATCCTGCTCGCTTCGCTGGTTCTCGACCGCAAGCGCACGGTGCACGATCTTCTGCTTGGCACGGCTGTCATTCGTTCAGATCGATAAGCCTATAGAGTTGGCCTATAGAGTTGGATCGACACATCTGTTTTTCGAAAATCGATTCCGAATTTCGGGTTGATGCTTCAGATCAAAAAAATTCAGAGCCGGCTGCGCAAAATGCCTATTGACGTTTTGTGCCGTCGGCTCAATCCTTAGAGACAGTATCGTGATGGTTTTGCCAGAGCATTTCCAGCAAAAGTGCGAAGCGGTTTTGCGTAGGAAAATGCGTCAAAGCGAGTAAATTAAGCCATTTCGTGGATATTGAATGACCCATCAACCGCAACAGTCTCCGCAGTTCTTTCTGACAGCTCCGTCGCCCTGCCCTTATCTCGAGGGTCAGATGGAGCGAAAAGTCTTTACGCATCTGGTCGGCGACAAAGCGAACGAGATCAACGATCTTCTGACCCAAGGCGGTTTCCGCCGTTCCCAGAACATTGCCTATCGTCCAGCCTGCGAATTGTGCAGGGCATGCATATCCGTTCGCATCCTGGCCGGAGAGTTCAAGATGACGCGCAACATGCGCCGCGTCTGGACACAGAATAATGACCTGATAGGACGTGTGCACAAGGCACAGCCCAGCACTGAACAATATGCGCTTTTCCGCGATTATCTCGATGCGCGCCACCGTTCCGGCGGCATGTCGGACATGACGGTCCTCGACTATGCAATGATGATCGAGGATACGCATGTAAATACGCAGATCATCGAATATCGCAAGCGCGGCCCGGAAAGCTTCATCAGTGCCAAGGGCGACGGTGAGCTGATCGCTGTAGCACTCACCGATGTGATGGCCGATGGCCTGTCGATGGTCTATTCATTCTTCTCACCGCATATGCATGACCGGTCGCTTGGGACCTACATGATCCTCGATCATATCCAGCGCGCACATGCCGCCGGTCTGCCGCATGTCTATCTCGGCTATTGGGTCGAGGGATCACGCAAGATGCAGTATAAAATCCGCTTCACTCCGCAGGAGCATCTGGGTCCCCGCGGCTGGCAGCGATTTGAGGGTTAGACACGAAAAAGGCGGCAAAAGCCGCCTTTCCTTGTACACGCAAGCCAATCTAGAATTTACCCGAACGCGGAAAGCCCTTCGGCACCAGACGACCCGCAGAGGCGCGCGCGCCGATCCACTCGACAAGCTCTTCCTTGTTGCGATTGAAGGTGCGCTCTGCGGAATCCTGCCAGGAAAGCCCTTCAGCAATTGCAAAAGTGCGTACGTCGGATACACCGCCATCCTTGTACTTCTGCAGGCGTACGCCCTTGCCGCGTGTCATTTCCGGAATATCGGAAAGCGGGAAGACCACCATCTTGCGGTTCTCGCCGACGACAGCAATGTGATCGCCGGAGACGCGCTGGCAAAGCTTTGCCTCGTCCGGCGTCTTGACGTTCATCACCTGCTTACCCTTGCGGGTGTTGGCGACCGCCTCATTCTCGGGAACAATGAAACCGTTACCTTCATGGCTGACGAGCAGCAGTTTCGCGGATGGATCATGCACGAAGGCGGTCAGAATATCCTGATCGTTTTCCATATCGACGAGAATGCGGATCGGCTCGCCATGGCCGCGCCCTCCCGGAAGCGTGTTCGCGCCGATGGTGAAGAACTTGCCGCCCGTCGTGAAGAACAGAAGCTTGTCGGTCGTCTCGGCATGGAAAGCGAGCTTGAGCTTGTCGCCTTCCTTGAAGGCAAGCGTGGAGAAGTCGGCCAGATGCCCCTTCATCGCGCGCAGCCAGCCCTTTTCCGACACAACAATCGTGACCGGCTCACGCTCGATCATCGCCTGATGAATATCTTCCAGATCATGGGTTGGCGCATCAGCAAAGGTCGTACGACGTGCGCCGAGCTTGGTCTTCGGACCAAACTTTTCGCGCACCGACTTGATTTCGGCACTGATCTTCTTCCATTGGCGCGTGCCGGAAGCGAGCAGACCTTCGAGGTCTGTCTTCTCGACGGTAAGGTCATCGAACTCCTTGCGGATTTCGAATTCCTCAAGCTTGCGCAACGAACGCAGGCGCATATTGAGGATCGACTCGGCCTGAACATCGGTCAGCTCGAAGGTCCGCATCAGGTCCTGTTTCGGCTCATCTTCCTCACGGATGATGCGGATCACCTCATCCAGATTGAGATAAGCGATCAGGAAGCCGCCAAGGATTTCCAGGCGTCTTTCGATTTCCGCCAGACGGAATTGGGAACGGCGGACAAGCACTTCCTTGCGATGGTCGAGCCACTCGCGCAGAACGCTGCCCAGCGACAGGACATTCGGCACCTTGCCATGCGACAGCACGTTCATGTTCAGCGAAACGCGGCTTTCCAGCTCGGTCAGCTTGAAAAGCGATTCCATCAGCAGTTCAGGATCGACCGTCCGATTCTTCGGCTCCAGAACGATGCGAATGTCTTCTGCCGACTCGTCGCGGATGTCGTCGAGCAATGGCAGCTTCTTTGCCAGCAGCAGCTCGGCGATCTTTTCGATCAGGCGCGATTTCTGCACCTGATAGGGAATTTCAGTGACGACGATCACCCAGGTGCCGCGATTGCCCTCTTCCTTCTCCCAGCGGGCACGAACGCGAAATGCGCCGCGGCCCGTGCGATAGGCATCGAGAATATTATCGTGTGCTTCGACAAGGATGCCGCCCGTCGGGAAATCCGGGCCACGCACCTTGCACTTCAGAAGAGCAGCCGGATCAGTCTCGGCTTCGCGCTTCAGTTCTTCCCATTGCTCCGGTGAGGTTACAAGTTCCTCAACCGGCGCGTCGGGATGATTGATGAGATACAGCGCCGACGAGCAAAGCTCCGCCACATTATGCGGCGGAATATTGGTGGCCATGCCGACCGCGATGCCTGCCGAGCCGTTTGCAAGCAGGTTCGGGAAAGCGCCCGGAAGAACGATCGGCTCCTCGTCCTCTTCATTATAGGTCGGACGGAAATCAATGGCGTTTTCGTTGATGCCTTCCAGCAGCAGCGTCGCCACTTCCGTCATGCGTGCTTCTGTGTAGCGCATGGCGGCAGCGTTATCGCCGTCGATATTGCCGAAATTGCCCTGCCCGTCCACGAGCGGATAACGCACCGCGAAATCCTGCGCCAGACGCACCAGCGCATCGTAGATCGACGCATCGCCGTGCGGATGGAACTTACCCATCACGTCGCCGACGATACGGGCGCATTTTGCATAGGCCTGATCGGGATTGAGACGCAGCAGACGCATGGCGTGCATGATGCGGCGGTGCACCGGCTTCAGGCCGTCGCGCACGTCCGGCAGCGCACGATGCATGATCGTGGACAGCGCATAAGCGAGGTAACGTTCCTCGAGAGCCGATTTGAGATCGACCCGCTCGATGTGTTCTTCGCCGTCATCCGGCGGAATCAGACTTTTTCCCATGTCTCTCAGTACCAACTGCGCGATTCGCCAGCAAGAGTTCAGGAGAACCAATCCAGTACATTAGTGCGTCGTGCGTCCATTTGGACGCACAAAGGTCGCCCTAACTTATTGAATCTACGCATCGTGCTTTCCAAAAGTCGATTCCGATTTTTGGAAAGCACGATGCTGTAGTGTGCAATAGTCGCAATCCTGCCGCCATTTGTGTCCTATAGAGCTATCAGGGGTGAATTTCCCCGGCTGCAATCGCAGGCTGAGGAAATCATGTTGTTATTGCGAGTGATTTCCGCCTATGAATGCCGCGCTATATTAGAGATCAGGCAGGAGCTTCGAATGCAGGTTTTCGTCAACATCAAGCCAGCGGCACGTATTTTAGCGGCCGGAACAGCGCTTTCGCTGATTTTCGGCAGCGCGGCCATGGCGGCAGACGCCAATGCAGTTGCTGAGCGCATCAAGACGCTCTACGCAAAACAGGGCGGCGAGCTGAGTTTCGCCAATGTTCAGGCGAATGGCTCCGACATTGTGCTTCAGGGCACCAAGATCAAGCTGCCGACGGTCGCTGAAAAGGAAACCGCCCTTGGCGACGTGACGCTCCAGAACGTTCAGGATACACCGGACGGCGGCTACAGCATCGAACAGGTTACAGTGCCCGATCTTGCTTTTGCCGGTCAGGAAGACAAGAACGACAAGGCCGAGATCAAGGGCCTTGCCATGCAGAACGTGCAGATTCCGTCGGAAACGGCCAAGGGTCCGCTCGACAGCATGGTTATGTATGACAAGCTGAAGATCGACGAAATCCAGTTCGGCACGCCCGGCACGGATGGTGCAACGGTGAAGGGTTTCGACCTGTCGCTCGACACCTCCAACAAGGCCGAGAAGATCGGCTATGTCTGGACCATCGCCAATATCGATGCGACCTTTGAAAAGGACGGCAAGAACCCGCTTGCGCCGCTTGACATGAACACGTTCAACGGTTCGCTGAACTCCAAGGGCAACTGGTCGCCATCTTCCGGTGATACTTCGCTGGACCAGCTTGAGCTTCAGGCAGCAGAACTCGGCAAGATCAACATCACCGGCAGCCTCGGCGGATATGATCTGGCTTTCCTCGAAGCCGTCCAGAAGACGCAGGAAAACATGAGCAAGGCCGATGCAGACAAGGACGCTGCCGGTCTCGCAATTCTGGGTCTGGCAGAACAGCTGAACCTCAAGAATCTGTCGATCCGCTTCGACAATGAAACCCTGACCCAGAAGATTCTCGACTATTACGGCAAGCAGCAGGGTGCCGATGGCAAGCAGCTTGGCGAACAGATGAAGATGATGGTTCCGCTGATGGCAACACAGCTCAAGAACCCTGAGTTTGCCCAGCAGCTCAAGGCCGCATCCGACAAGTTCTTCGACGATCCGAAGTCGCTGACCATCAGCGCATCGCCGGACCAGCCGGTGACCTTCGCTTCGATCGTTGCCACGGCATCGCTGGACCCGACGAAGATCATCCAGCTTCTGAAAGTCAGCGTCGACGCTAACAACTAAAATGAAAAAGCCCGGTGAGTTTTCTCACCGGGCTTTTCTTCACCTAATAAAAAACCCGGCTCCAGGCCGGGTTTTTTTATTCCATCGTGTGCTTTTAGCTTTTCTGTACCGGAGCCAGACGGATATGCAGATCGCGCAGCTGCGCGGGCGACACATCCGAAGGCGCGTTCATCAGAAGATCGAGCGCCTGCTGGTTCATCGGGAACAGCGAGATTTCGCGCAGGTTCTTCGCACCGACCAGAAGCATGATGACGCGATCGATACCGGCAGCCATGCCGCCATGCGGAGGCGCGCCGTACTGGAACGCACGATAGAGACCGCCGAAACGCTCTTCCACGTCCTGCTGGCTGAGACCAACCTTTTCAAATGCCTTGACCATGACGTCCGGCAACTGATTACGGATCGAACCGGAAGCGATTTCAAAGCCGTTGCAGACGAGATCGTACTGGTAAGCCTTGATCGCAAGCGGGTCCTGGTTTTCCAGCGCGTCCATGCCACCCTGCGGCATGGAGAACGGGTTGTGTGCGAAGTCGAGCTTCTTGTTGTCCTCGTCCCATTCGTAGAACGGGAAGTCGATGATCCAGGCCAGTTCGAAACGGTCGCGATCAACGAGATTCAGTTCTTCACCAGCGCGCGTGCGGGCATCGCCTGCGAACTTGTAGAACTTGGACGGCAGACCGGCAACGAAGAAGCAGGCATCGCCGTCTTCCAGCCCCATCTGCGTGCGGATCGCTTCGGTGCGCTCTTCACCGATGTTCTTGGCAATCGGGCCTGCGCCTTCGAGCTTGTCGCCTTCCTTGCGCCAGAAGATATAGCCGAGACCCGGCTGGCCTTCGCTCTGCGCCCAGGAGTTCATGCGGTCGCAGAATGCTCTGGAGCCGCCGGTCTTGGCCGGAATGGCCCAGACTTCGACCTTTGGATCGTTGGCGATCATGTTTGCGAAGACCTTGAAGCCCGAACCGGCGAAATGATCGGTCACAGCCTGCATTTCAATCGGGTTGCGCAGATCAGGCTTGTCCGAACCATAGGTGCGGATCGCATCGTCATAGGCGATACGGCGGAAGGTCTGCGTGACCGGCTTGCCTTCGGCAAACTCTTCGAAGATGCCGCGCATGACAGGTTCCATCGTTTCCCAGACTTCTTCCTGGGTCACGAAGCTCATTTCGAGGTCGAGCTGGTAGAATTCGCCCGGCAGGCGGTCTGCACGCGGATCTTCGTCGCGGAAGCAAGGCGCGATCTGGAAGTAGCGGTCGAAACCGGCAACCATCAAAAGCTGCTTGTACTGCTGCGGCGCCTGCGGCAGCGCATAGAACTTGCCTTCGTGAATACGGCTCGGCACGAGGAAGTCGCGTGCACCTTCCGGCGACGAGGCCGTCAGGATCGGCGTGGTGAACTCATTGAAGCCGATTTCTGTCATGCGGCGACGCATCGCAGCAATGATCTTGGTGCGGCTCATGATGTTCTTGTGCAGCGTTTCACGGCGCAGATCGAGGAAACGGTACTTCAGGCGGATATCTTCCGGGTAGTCCGGCTCGCCGAATACAGGCAGCGGCAATTCCTTGGCAGCCGCCAGCACTTCGATTTCGGTTGCGAAGATTTCGACTTCGCCGGTCGGCAGATTCGTATTGACCGCATCGTCTGCGCGGGCCTTCACTTCACCATCGACACGGATAACCCATTCGCCACGAACGGTTTCAGCAACCTTGAAGGCGGGCGAATCGGGATCGGCCACGATCTGGGTAATGCCGTAATGATCGCGAAGATCGATGAAGAGAATGCCGCCATGGTCACGGACGCGGTGAACCCATCCGGAAAGGCGAACGTTCGAACCAACGTCCGTCTTGCGAAGGGCTGCGCAGGTATGGCTGCGGTAACGGTGCATGATTTCTGCCTTTTGGTAAGATAAGTCAGTGCAGGCAAAGCGCTGCAAATTCTGGCGGAAAAGCGCATTTTGACCGGGTTTTGTCAAGTCTGCACTCTCTACAAGGGTCGAGGTTCGGGCCACATGACGCAACGTATCGACAAAAAACACGATTTGCACTTGTTATGCTGCGGGTTTTGAGCATTCTTTCGCGACAAGCGGCCGCGCTTTCTCTAAAAGGTAGACATGCATCTCATCACGACGACAGAGGCCCTCGAAGAGGCCGTATCCGCCCTTGCCAAATCCGATTTCGTCACGGTCGATACAGAATTCATCCGTGAAACGACGTTCTGGCCGGAATTGTGCCTTATCCAGATGGCTTCGCCAGACCATACGGCGCTAGTGGACGCGCTTGCGCCGGGGCTCGACCTCGCGCCGTTCTTCCGCCTGATGGCGGACGAGAAGATCATCAAGGTTTTCCATGCCGCGCGGCAGGATATCGAAATTGTCTTCCATCTCGGCGACCTCATCCCTTCACCTGTCTTTGACAGTCAGGTTGCGGCGATGGTTTGCGGGTTTGGCGATGCCATTTCCTATGACCAGCTTGTGCAGAAGGTCACCGGCAAGCACATCGACAAGTCTTCCCGGTTTACCGACTGGCGCCGCCGGCCGCTTTCGGACAAGCAACTCGACTATGCCCTGGCCGACGTTACCTATCTGCGTGACATCTACCTCTATCTGAAGGAAGAACTTCAGAAGGAAGGTCGCAGTGAGTGGGTGAATGAGGAAATGGCGGTGTTGACTTCCCGCGAAACCTACGACCTGCATCCGGACGATGCGTGGCGGCGGGTAAAGGCGCGCGTTCGCAAGCCGCTTGAACTTGCCATCGTGCAGGCTGTGGCCGCCTGGCGTGAACGCGAAGCACGCGAGCGCAATGTGCCGCGCGGACGCATCATCAAGGACGATACCATCGCTGAAATCGCACAACAGCAGCCGCGTGACGCAGAAGCGCTCGGTCGCCTTCGTTCGATCCCGAAAGGCTGGGAGCGTTCGGCACAGGCTGCTGGGCTTGTTGCTGCGATCCAGTCCGCGCTTGAAATCCCCAAGGAAGATTTGCCGAAATTGCCGAAGCCGTCGCATTCGCCGGAAGGCAGCGCTGCTGCTGCAGATATCCTCAAAGTTCTGCTCAAGCTTGTGACGGAAGAGCACGGCGTCGCGGCAAAGATCGTCGCCAGTTCTGATGACATCGAAAAGATCGCCTCAGAAGGCGACAAGGCCAATGTACCTGCCCTGCATGGCTGGCGTCGCGAGGTATTCGGTCAGAAAGCCCTCGATCTCATCGACGGCAAGATCGTCATCAAGTTCGAGAACCGACGGATCAGGGCGGTTGAGTTAGGGGAGTAAGGGAGTAAGGGAGTAAGGGAGTAAGGGAGTAAGGGAGTAAGGGAAAAACGAGCCTGAATGCTCGCTCCACGCAAGAAATTTCTTGGCTACGAGTTCCCTTCCTATTCCCCTATTCCCCTAAATCACTCCCGTGTCCCCTCAATCGCAGCGTCGCCTACCGCGAAATAGATGTTCTTTCCGGTCAGCTTGGAAAGCTGTTGCAAGCGTCCTTCGGGACGATCCGAAATCAGATCGGCCAGATCTCCCGGCACGACAAGCGCAATGCCGTTTTCCTCTTCACGCCAGACAAGGCGCGGGATGACGCCCGGCATCGAAGCCGACAGAAGGTAGACCACACGCAGCAAGGCTCCGAGCAACTTCGCCCTTTCACGCAGACGCGGCGTGGCGAGCTGCATGATTTCCGGTGCAATCTCGTCTTCGATCAGGCCCTCGTGGCGATAATAATTGGCAAGCGCCATGAAGGAACGCCCGGCATGGTCGATACCGCCGAACGAGCCGTGGGCGATGATGTTCAGCGCCTGTGATCCGCGATAATCTGGATGCGCGCGCCAGCTTATATCGGCCACTAGACAGGCGGCCTGCCTGTAGCGCGCTTCGTCCTCGGTTTCGTCAAAACCGAGCACCGGCAAGGACAATGTCGTCCATGTTGCCAGTTCGCGAGCATGACGCGGAGAGCGTGAGCGCAGAATGGACAGTTCGTCTGCCGAGGCCAGCAGAGGATCGAGCCGCTGTTCGTTCTTGGGCAAAAGCGAATAAAGATAGCCTTCGCGTACGCCGAGCGCCGAGAAAACGATCTTCGAAGGCTTCATCAGACGGATCGTCTCGAGCAGCACCGTAGCGCCATAGGCCAAAAGCTGGCGACGGTTTTTCGAAACCGCCTCGATGCCGCGCATCGTGTCCAGATTGCCCTTGGCAACACGCTTGAGGAAGCTTTGCGCTTCCACCGGGTTTATCTCATAGCCGTGCATGACATGCAGCGGATAATTCTTCGCCGTCATATGCAGCTTGGCAAGGTTACGCCACGTACCGCCGACCGCATAGAACACTTGTCCCTGATGCGCTTTCAGAAGCGTCGCCTTTGCCAGCTCCGTACGCGCGATCTTGGTTGCCTCTGGCAGCCGTCCATCGGACATATCCTGCAGGCGCAGGCCACCGAGCGGCAAGGTGATCCCCTCGCCTACCTCGTGGTCATCCACCGCAATCAGTTCAAGGCTGCCGCCGCCAAGGTCACCGGTCACGCCCTTCGGTCGATAGAAGCCCGAAATGATGCCGAGCGCCGAATAATGGGCTTCTTCCTTGCCGGACAGCACTTCAATGTGCCGGCCGAGAATGGCTTCTGCCTGAGCAATGAAGTCCGGACCGTTTTTCGCTTCACGCGCAGCCGCAGTCGCCAGCGCGTGGATGGATACGGCGCCAGCCTGTTCAGCCAATGCGCGAAAACGCTTCAGCGCACGAAGCGCCGCCTCAACGGATTTCTCGTTGAGCTTGCCGGTTTTCGCGAGGCCTTTTCCGAGGCCGCAGAGAATCTTTTCGTTGAAAAGCACCGTCGGAGAACGGACGATGCCTTCATAAATGACGACACGGATCGAGTTCGAGCCAATGTCGATGACCGCAACGGGCTTGAGCCCCTTCAGACGGCCTTGTGCTAAAGCTGCGCTCATGCAGTCGTTTTTCTTTCCGCCTGCGCGCGCTTGCGATGCGCGATAAGACGGGGGGCCGAAGACTTCAGCGACTTTCCGCGACCCGACAGGCTAGGATTGGTCATGAAATATTCCTGCGCGTTGAAAGCTTCCTCTCCTGCTTCTTTTTCTATCCGGCGAGAGGTGCCGTCCGCAAGTAGCTGATAGCTCTGTTGGTTATCAATTATGTTGGCAAACATGATTTGCGACAGGATTTGCTGGTGCACTGTGGCATTTGTGATCGGAACGAGGGTCTCCACCCGGCGGTCGAGATTGCGTGGCATCATGTCGGCGGAACCGATATAGACGATTGCCTTGTCGGAAGGCAGGTCATTGCCGTTTCCGAAGCAGAAAATACGGCTATGCTCCAGAAAACGCCCGACAATCGACTTGGCGCGAATATTGTCGGAAAGCCCCGGAACACCTGGACGCAGGCAGCAGATACCGCGCACGACCAGATCAATCTGCACACCCGCCTGGCTCGCCATGTAAAGCGCGTCAATAATCTGTGGATCGACGAGCGAGTTCATCTTCATCCAGATCGCAGCCGGACGCCCCGCCTTCGCATGCGCGACCTCATCCTCGATGTGCTTGAGGATTCGGGCGCGGAGCGTAAAAGGTGAAATCGCGATCTTCATCTCTTCGGCAGGCTGGGCATAGCCCGTGATAAAATTGAAGATATGCGCCACGTCGCGTGCAATATCCGCATCCGACGTGAAGAACGACAGGTCGGTATAGATGCGCGCCGTGATCGGGTGATAGTTGCCCGTACCCAGATGCACATAGGAACGCAGCTTCTGGTCCTCACGGCGCACCACGAGCGACATTTTCGCGTGGGTTTTCAATTCGATGAAACCGAACACCACCTGAACGCCTGCGCGTTCCAGATCACGTGCCCAACGAATATTCGCCTCCTCGTCGAAGCGTGCCTTCAGTTCGACAAGCGCCGTTACGGACTTTCCGGCTTCGGCGGCATCCACCAGCGCGCGCACGATCGGGCTGTCATTGGAGGTGCGATAAAGCGTCTGCTTGATCGCCAGCACATCCGGGTCGGCTGCGGCTTGCCGCAGGAACTGCACAACCACGTCAAAGGATTCATAGGGGTGATGGACCACAATGTCCTTTTCGCGAATCGCTGCGAAGCAATCGCCGCCATGCTCGCGAATACGCTCCGGGAAACGCGGATTGTAAGAAACGAATTTCAGGTCTTCACGCGGGATCGAAACGATCTCCGAAATCATGTTGAGCGCCAGAAGCCCCTCATGCACGCTGATGCGGTTTTCCGAAACGCCAAGTTCCGTCGCCACGAAGACGCGCAGAGCTTCCGGCATTTCTCCATCAAACTCGATGCGGATCACCTGACCGCGGCGGCGGCGTTTCAGCGCCGTCTCGAAGAGACGAACGAGATCTTCCGCCTCTTCTTCCACTTCGATATCGCTGTCGCGGATGATGCGGAATGTACCGGCGCCGCGCACTTCATAACCGGGGAACAGCCGCCCGATGAACAGGCTCACCGCGTCCTCGATGGTGATGAAGCGGTAAACGTTGGCCTGATCTGTCGGCAACTGGATAAAGCGCTTCAGCGCAACAGGAATGCGCAACAGCGCCGTCATCGGATGATTATCAGCGCGGCGCGCAAGCTGCAGGGCGATGGAGAAGCCGAGATTCGGAATGAACGGGAATGGATGCGCCGGATCGATGGAGAGTGGCGTCAGGACCGGAAAAATCGTTTCGAGGAAGTGGTTTTCAAGCCATTCCTTCTCCGGCTTCGCAAGCGCCGATGGGCGAACGATCTCGATGCTTTCCTGTTCCAGTTCCTCGCGCAGTGTGCGCAGGCGCTGCTGCTGTTCTTCCTGCAGGCGCCCTACTTCGTCCAGAACGAAATCAAGCTGTTCCTGCGGCGTGCGTCCGTCGGCGCTGCGCATCGCCACACCGGCGCGCACCTGAGCGGCGAGACCGGCAATGCGGACCATGAAGAATTCATCGAGATTGGCGGCGGAAATAGACAGGAAACGCAGGCGTTCGAGCAAGGGCTGGCGCATATTCGCGGCTTCCTCGAGAACGCGCCGGTTGAATTGCAGCCAGGAAAACTCGCGATTGACGAAGCGGTCGGCGCTTTGCATCAGCTCGCTGTTCAAAGCTTTGTGAACGTCAGGGCCTATGTCCATATCGGGAACCACGGTTGGGTTGGGGGCTAATCCGGCTGTCATCTCGTGTGTTCCGCCTTGGGATGCGCTGGGGGTTTCGCTCGCCATAACGCTGTTTTCGCTCATTTTTCCTGTCCCGACTTCCGCCGGAACATTCCGGCTCCATCTATTTCTTTTCCGCGCATCTGATTCCGAAAACCGCTTCGCACTTTTCGGGGTACGCTATCAGCCTATGGCTGCCATATGACAGTTTGATAGCAATTAGCTTGAAATGTCCTCAGAATTGATGAAAACGCTTCCGGAAACAAGACTTTCGCGGTACACGCATGCCAATGTTTACGCATGATCTCGTCCGGCACACGGTTCAGGAGCATGCTCATACCGCCCATCGACCAGAACCGGAGCATATTATGTCCGATCACATCATTCCTCACTTTCAGAACGACGCCGGCCATGCTGCCATCGAAATCGGTGTGAAGGAATTCATGTGCGTTGGTGCAAACCCGCCTTTCGATCATCCGCACGTGTTTCTGGACATGGGTGATGAAAGCGAAGTCGTTTGCCCTTATTGCTCGACCCTCTATCGTTACAACGCCAAGCTCCATGCTGACGAAACCGTTCCGGCTGGCTGCATTTACGAAGCACCCGCCGACAAAGCTGCCTAATCTGGGCAGCCTCACGGGGCTGAATGCCGGATGATCTCATCGACATGAGCAAAGGGCGCATATTGATTGCCGGGGCCGGAGTAGCTGGTCTGTCGGCAGCACTGGAGCTGGCAGCACGCGGCTGGAATGTTCGGCTTGTCGAAAAAGCCGGGACCCTTTCGGAAGTCGGCGCCGGCCTGCAACTTGCCCCCAATGCGATGCGCCATCTGGAACGGCTCGGCGTTGCAGACCGTCTTTCCACCCAAACCGTAACGCCAGAAGCGCTCTATCTCATGGACGGGCGTAAAGCGCGTCCGCTGATGGAAATGAAGCTTGGCGACAAGGCTCGTCAGCGCTGGCACCATCCCTATCTCGTTTGCCATCGCGCTGATCTGCAATCCGCTCTGCTCGATGCCTGCCGTGAAGAGCCCGGCATTGAGATCAGCCTCGGCGCTGAAATCACAAATCACCGTGTCGAAAACGGAACCGTTGCGGCCACCATCCGCCATGACAATTCCGAAGAAACTATCAACTCTGCCTATCTGATCGCCTGCGATGGCGTCTGGTCGGCAGAGCGCTCAAAGGCAGGTTTCGGCAAGGCACGGTTCAGCGGCCACATTGCCTGGCGCACAACACTTGCCGTCGGAACTCTCCCCGCATCGTTTTTATCCGCCATGAAAACGAGGAATGCCGTTTCAGCATGGCTCGGCAGGCAGGCGCATTTCATCGCCTATCCGGTCAAGGGCGGCAGCTTCTTTAATTTCGTCGCCATCACGACAGGCGAAAACCCCGGCGAAGTCTGGTCCAGAACCGGCGATC
Source organism: Brucella tritici (assembly GCF_008932295.1). Lineage (GTDB taxonomy): Bacteria > Pseudomonadota > Alphaproteobacteria > Rhizobiales > Rhizobiaceae > Brucella > Brucella tritici. Next base: position 45,468 of record NZ_WBWA01000011.1, read on the forward strand.
CGACACGTTTGCGCTCCATTTATGCGGATTGGAGCGCTCCGGTTCGTGATGTTCTGGCGGCGACCGATGCTTGGACCTATTGGCCGCTTTTCGAAATGGCAGACGCTCAATTCGTCGGGCCGGACCGGACGATTTTTCTCGGCGACGCATCGCACGCGGTCACACCTTTCGCCGCGCAAGGTGCCGCCATGGCAATCGAGGATGCGGCCGCCCTTGCCGAAGCGCTGGACAGTGACGGCCACGAAACAGGATTAAAGCGCTTCGATACCGCCCGCAAAGAGCGCATCGCGGCAGTTGCCAAACGCGGTCAGTTAAACAGGTTCGCCTATCACGCCACCGGCATTTTTGCGCTTGGCCGCAACACGCTCTTCGCCATGCGCAGCCCGGAAAGCTTCCTGAAAGATCTGGACTGGCTCTATGGCTATGATGCCATTGCGGCCGTACGGAATTAAGCTGCGTCGCGCGCTGCTTCGAGTGTAGCAACGTCGAGCTTGACCATCTTCATCACGGCATCGGCCACGCGCTGGCGCTGTTCGGCAGTGCCGTTTTGCAGGACATCCAGCAGCATCTGCGGCACCACTTGCCACGAGAAGCCATATTTGTCCGTCAGCCAGCCGCATTCCATCGGCGCACCGCCCTCCATCAGTTTTTCCCAGAACATATCCAGTTCCGCCTGATCCTTGCATTGGACGAAGAGCGAGACTGCCGGGGAAAACTTGAAGGCCGGCCCGCCGTTGAGACCGGATATTGCCTGCCCGTCGAGGGTAAAGTTCGCAACCACCACATCGGTGCCTTCAGGCTGGTGTGCATGCTCGAACCGGATGAAACCATCGACGGATGCCGGTCTTCCGCAGGCACGGAAAATCGAGACATAATGGTTCGCCGCTTCCTCTGCCTGCCTGTCAAACCAGAGACAGATTGTCAGACCTGACATTTTCTCCTCCCTGCCGCATCGGCCCGACAATCGAAACCGATCTTCGGGGCGATGCGTAGTTTTAAAGGGTTAGAAGAGTGGAGCGTTCTTTGTGCATCCGTAAGGACGCAGGGCGCTCCAAGTGTTTGTATTTTCTATTGTCTGGAATACTCTATCCCATGACCTTGCTGGCTTCTTCCATATCCATCCACATTATCTCCCAGACATGACCGTCAAGATCTTCGAAGCTGCGTCCATACATGAAACCATAATCCTGCTTCGGCCCCGGATCGGCCTTTCCGCCAGCATTCACCGCTTTCTCCACCGTCGTGTCGACTTCAGCCTTGCTTTCCGCAGAAAGGCAGATCAGCACCTCGCTCACCGTGTTGGCATCGGCGATCTTCTTCGGTGTGAACTGGCTGAACTTTTCGTGGTCGAGGATCATCGCGTGAATAGTATCCGAAAAGACCATGCAGGAAGCCGTTTCGTCCGAGAACATGGGATTCTTGGTGGCGCCGATGGCTTCATAGAAGCTGGTCGACTGTGCAACATTCTTCACTGGCAGGTTCACGAAAATCATTTTCGGCATGAGATTTCCTCTGTTGGCGGGCCAAGCGACCCGATCTTTATTTTACGATTATCTATCGCCTGCCCGGCTCCCCCGGCGATAAGATCGAGCCATGAGTCTCAGGCCCGATATGCAATCGATGCTTGAGTCTTCCTTGCGTAAAACAAGTCACGCAATTGGCATCGAAAGAACTCAAAGTTTGCTTGTGCATAATGGCATGTAAGTTATAATTAGCAACCATGAAGTTAGAAAAAATAACCAAACCAGAAAAGCCAGCCGCTAAACGCAGTTATGATGATGCCTGCGCTGCGGCTCATGCCCTTGATTTGATTGGGGAACGCTGGTCTCTTCTGGTCATGCGCGAATTGATGTTCGGCCCCAAACGTTTCAGCGATCTGCGGGCTGATCTGCCGGGCGTGAGCGCAAATGTCCTCACGCAGAGGCTTGAAGGGCTGGAAGAAGCTGGCATTCTTCGCAAGACGAAACTTCCGCCTCCGGCATCGGTGCAGGTCTATGAACTGACCGAATGGGGCTATGAGAGCGAACCTATCCTTCAGACGCTGGGCCGTTGGGCCGCACGTTCGCCAAAGCACGATCCTAACCTGCCGATTTCAACCGCTTCCTTTCTGCTTTCCCTCCGAACCATGATGGACCATGACAGGTCTCTCGGCATGCGCGCCGTGATCGGTCTTCGTCTGGACGGAGAAGATTTCACCGCCCAGCTGGAGGATGACGGAATTCATATAGAGCGCGGCACAGCACAGGAATACGATCTCCATTTCGAAAGCTCGCCGCGCATGCTTGCCGCAGCTATCTATGGCGGACAGCCCATTTCAGCCCTGGAAAGCGCCAATGTTCTCAAGGTCATAGGCGACCGTGCTCTGGCGGAAAAGTTCGTGACATTGTTCCCGCTTCCCGACAAGGCTCCACTGTCCGAGTAAAATATGCAACTTTTTAGTTGCGTATTTTTGCGGTCGTCTTATATTGGCAACCATTAAGTTGCCAATTACGGAGGATTCATATCATGACCATTGCAAGCAATACTGACCGCATCGTGAAGACCGTCGACATTCATGCAGGGATCGACCGCGTATGGCGCGCCCTTACCGATCATGAAGAGTTTGGAAGCTGGTTTCAGGTCAAGATCGACGGGCCATTCATCGTCGGCACCCGTTCGACTGGCCATATCACCTATCCCGGTTTCGAGCACGAGCCTTGGGAATCCTTCATCAAGGAAATGAAGGCACCGAGCTATTTTGCCTTCACTTGGCATCCCTATGCGGTGGACCACAACATTGATTATTCCAAGGAGCCGCCGACGCTGGTGGAATTCAGATTGGAAACGGTCGAGACCGGAACGCGGCTGACTGTGATCGAAAGCGGTTTCGACGCCCTGCCTGCTGAACGCCGCCCGCTGGCGTTGCGGATGAACGAAGGCGGCTGGGAGGAGCAAGTCGGCAACATCAAAAGACACGTCGAAAATGAACGATAGGCAAGCTGTGACCGGCACGGATATGTCTATGGTTTTCGCGGCGCTCGCCGATCCGACCCGGCTGGCGCTCATCGAAACCCTGAGTGATGGTGAAAGCCGCTCAATTGTGGCGCTGTCGCAAAATGGCAGCATTACCCGGCAGGCAGTCACCAAGCACCTGACAGTGCTGGAACAGGCAAAACTGGTCGAGCGGGAAAAGGTCGGACGGGAAAGCAGGTTTCGCCTGCATCCCGCACCACTGATCGACGCCCGTGCCTATCTCGCAACCGTTTCCAGCCAATGGGATGATGCTCTCCAGCGTCTGCGCCGGTTTGTCGAGGATTAGAGCATGTCGCGGAAAAGTGGGAACCGGTTTTCCGATGACGACATGCGTAAAAACAAACAGTTAGAGCGCGACGCGCTCTAACGCTGGTTGAAAAGCAACGAGGATGTACCCTTCACAAAGCCAAGCTTCTCGTAGAACGGCACAAGCCGTTCCGGGCAGTAGAGCTCAAAGCTTTTCACACGCTGCAGCTTTTCATGGCTGACAATGCGTTCCACGAGAGCTTGTCCCAGCCCCTGCCCCCGATGCTTCTCCGACACAATCACATCGAATATCAGCGCCTTAAAAGTGTAGTCGGTGAGAACGCGGGCGAAACCTGCAATCCCGCCTTTTGCATCGAGGCAGAAGAGAAGCAAATCGCAATGGGCCAGCATATGCGTGACCTCATCCAGCGTCCGCTCGCTCGTCCACCATTCTTTACTATAAAACTCATGAAATTCGCGATATTGCTCGGGTGCGAGTTTCTCCACCCATTGAAAATCAGTCACGAATTGCCTCTCCCGTTCGTTGAACTATCAGTCGCAAAGGCGTTTCAGAATGGCAATCCAGTTTGAGCAGACCTGTCCGATCTTTCGCATTTTCGACATTGAAAAGGCCCGCGAATTCTATCTCGGCTTTCTCGGATTCAACCTGGATTGGGAGCATCGCTTTGCCGAGGGAATGCCGCTTTATATGCAGGTTTCCCGCAGCGGGCTTGCCCTGCATCTTAGCGAACATCACGGCGACGGAAGCCCCGGCGCGAATATTTTCGTGCGCATGCAGGGTGTCGAGGAACTGCATAAGGAGATTAACGCGCGCGGCTACCGTTTCATGCGGCCGGGAATCGAGAATGAGCCGTGGGGCCGCGTGATGACGGTCATCGACCCTTTCGGCAATCGTATCCAGTTCTGCGAAGGTCCGCACGACGAATAAACAAAAACACCCGCTGGCGAACCGGCGGGTGTCTTGATTCTAGAGCATTTCCTGTTTTGATTGAATCATTGCAAATGCTCTATCTGTTTGTTTTTACGCATGTCTTTATCCCGAAACCGGTTCCCACTTTCGGGAGACATGCTCTAGCTCAAAAATCCGATCAGTGCAGGATCTGGCTCAGGAACAGCTTGGTGCGTTCATGCTGCGGATTGTCGAAGAACTGGTCCGGCGAGTTCTGTTCAACGATCTGGCCCTGATCCATGAAGATCACGCGATTGGCAACCTGACGGGCAAAGCCCATTTCGTGCGTCACGCAGATCATGGTCATGCCTTCGGCAGCAAGGCTCACCATCGTATCGAGCACTTCCTTGACCATTTCCGGATCGAGAGCCGATGTCGGTTCGTCGAACAGCATGACTTTCGGGTTCATGCACAATGCACGGGCAATCGCCACGCGCTGCTGCTGGCCACCTGAAAGCTGGCCCGGATATTTGTTGGCCTGTTCCGGAATCTTCACGCGGGCCAGATAATGCATGGCGATTTCTTCCGCCTGCTTCTTCGGCATCTTGCGAACCCAGATCGGGGCAAGCGTGCAGTTTTCCAGAATGGTCAGATGCGGGAAGAGGTTGAAGTGCTGGAATACCATGCCAACTTCACGACGCACTTCATCGATCTTCTTGAGGTCGCTGGTCAGTTCGATGTTGTCGACAACGATCTTGCCCTTCTGGTGTTCTTCCAGACGGTTGATGCAGCGGATCATGGTCGATTTGCCCGATCCAGACGGTCCCGCCACAACGATGCGCTCGCCGCGCATGACCTTCAGATTGATGTCCCGCAGGACGTGGAACTCACCATACCACTTATGCATATTGGTGATTTCTATGGCGACATCGGTTTTGGAAACCTGCATCTTCGAACGGTCGACTTCCACTCCGAGCTCGGATTGCGGGAGGGCGCTTTGTGCACTCATTTCCATTATTCCCTTTATTCTTATCGTTTATGACCCGTGTCGAGCCGTCGTTCCATGAATATAGAGTATCGCGACATTGCGAAACAGAAAATCCAGAAAACGAAGCCCGCAAAGATCAGACCGGTAGCAGGCGTCTGTGGAGAAGCCCAATTGGCATCGGAAAAATTCTGACGGACGATGCCCAGCAGGTCGAACATGCCGATGATGTAGACAAGGCTTGTATCCTTGAAGAGACCGATGAAGGTGTTGACGATACCCGGAATGACCAGCTTCAGCGCTTGCGGCAGGACGATCAGTCCCGTCTTCTGCCAGTAGCTGAGACCCAGCGCATCCGCGCCTTCATACTGCCCACGCGGGATAGCCTGAAGACCGCCGCGCACCACTTCTGCCATATAGGCCGATGCGAACAGCGCCACGCCGATGAGCGCACGCAGCAGCTTGTCGAAAGTCACGCCCGGCGGCAGGAACAAAGGCAGCATGACACTTGCCATGAACAACACCGTCACCAGCGGAACGCCGCGCACCATTTCGATGAAGATGATCGAGAAGGTCTTGATGACAGGCAGTTTTGAACGGCGTCCGAGCGCGAGCACGATACCAAGCGGCAGCGACACGGCGATGCCGACAAAGGACAGCACAAGCGTGACCAGAAGTCCGCCCCAGAGCGGGGTTTCCACGTAAGGAAGGCCGAACCAGCCGCCGACCAGCAGGAAGAAGGCGACAACCGGGAACACGAAGAAGAACAGGATCGCATTGAGAGCCTTCTTCGGGGCCTTCGGAATCAGCAGCGGCACAAGCAGGACGACGAAGATCAATGCCGTCAGATTGACACGCCAGCGTTCGGAAATCGGATAGCGGCCATAGATGAACTGCTCATATTTCGCGTTCACGAATGCCCAGCAGGCACCCGACCAGCCTTCCGGTTGCGTGCCGCCCTGCGCGACGGTCAGGCACGCCGTGCGATCCGCACCGGTCCAAACGGCCTTGAAGAACAGCCACTCGATGATCGGCGGAAGGAACCATGCCACGGCAAGCAAGCCGAGAATGGTCAGCGCCGCATCGACAGGCGTTGCGAACAGATTGACGCGCAGCCAGTGTGAAAAGCCCTGCACGGAGCGTGGCGGCGCTTCGCCATCCACCATATGCGTGCGGACATATTGGAGATTTGCGTTTTCCATTGTCATCTCTCCACCAGCGCCATCCTGGCGTTGAACCAGTTCATCAGGCTGGACACAATCAGGCTGATGCCCAGGTAGATCACCATCCAGATCGCCACGACTTCGACCGATTGACCGGTCTGGTTGAGGATCGTGCCGCCTACGGCGACAAGATCGGGATAGCCGATGGCAATGGCGAGCGACGAGTTCTTGATAAGGTTCAGATACTGGCTCGAGAGCGGCGGAATGATGATGCGCAGCGCCTGTGGCACGATGATGAGACGCATCGTCTGACCGGGACGCAAGCCCACTGCATAGGCCGCCTCGGTCTGCCCTTTGTTGACGCCCAGAACGCCAGCGCGAACCGTCTCAGCAATAAAGGACGCCGTGTAGAAGGAAAGCGCCAGAAACAGGGCCAGAAACTCCGGCTTGATCTGCGCGCCGCCGGTCAGATTGAAGGTTCCAAGCTTCGGCGAATCGAACGAAACCGGAAAACCGGTCGCGATCAGCGCCAGTATTGGCAAGCCGATAATCAGGGCGGCGGACACGCGTATCGTATGAAAGGACTTGCCGGTTGCCATCTGGCGGCGTCTTGCCCAGCGCGCAACGATGATAGATGCCACGATGCCGACGAGAAGCGCCACAGGCAGAAGCCACGCCCCCTCGCCCCAGACAGGAGCGGGCATGAAGAAGCCGCGATTGTTGAGGTAGGTGCCGAGCGGAAGTGCAAAACTTTCACGTGCCTGCGGCAGGACCGACAGAACACCGAAATACCAGAAGAAGATGACGAGCAGCGGCGGAATATTGCGGAAGACTTCCACATAAACCGTGCAGATCTTGCGGATCAGCCAGTTGCGCGAAAGGCGCCCGATACCAACCAGAAACCCGATGATCGATGCCGTAATGACACCGAGCAAGGCCACATAAAGCGTATTCACGAGGCCGACCAGAAAAGCCCGGCCATAGTTCGAATCGCTGTTGTACTGAATGAGCGTCTGGCTGATATCAAAGCCGGCGCGCCCATTGAGAAAACCGAAGCCGGACGCAATGTTTGCGCGCTGCAGATTGGTGATCGTGTTGCCAACGATCCAGTAGATTGCGCCAATGACCGCGCCAAAGACAATGACCTGATAGAAGATGCCGCGAATCCGCGGATCGTACAGGAGCGAAGTTCCGCCGCTGTCCTGGCGACGTTCAGTTGCAGAATAGGAAGCCATATGTTTCCTGTGCCTCTCGGCTGGCTGCATCGACGTCGAGCAGGAAAAGCTGCCATATCTGCGGAGCAATTCCTGAAATCAAGGCATCGAATGCCGAACCGTTCGGTCTTGCCATCCCCTGTTCAGGCTCATCTCGAGCTTGCGGGCCTGCAAGACGCGGTTGAATTCCAAAATGCAGCTTGTCAGCATTCAAATGCGCGCATGACGCACGGCCAATAGCAAACGGACAAACTGCCGAGCCGACAAATCCGGCGGGCGCTGCTGCACCCGCCGATAATCAGTCTGGAGAGTAAGGTCCGTTAGCGCACAGGGATGCCATATTGCAGGCCGCCCTTGTTCCACTGGGCATTGATGCCACGGGCAATCTTGAGCGGGCTGCTGGCGCCGATATTACGCTCGAAGATTTCGCCGTAGTTGCCGACGCCCTTCACGATCTTCACCACCCAATCATTGTCGAGACCGAGATCGGTACCGATCTTCGTGTCTGCTTCCACGCCGAGAAGACGCTTGACGTCCGGGTTGTCGGACTTCTTCATCTCTTCGACATTGGCCTGCGTAATACCGTATTCCTCGGCGTTGAGCAGCGCATTATGGGTCCAGCGAACGACGTCCGCCCACTTGGAATCGCCCTGACGAACGGTCAGACCGAATGGCTCCTTGGAGATGATTTCCGGCAAGATGACGTGATCGTCCGGATTGGCAAGCGCCAGACGAACCCCGTAGAGGCTGGACTGGTCGGTCGTATAGGCGTCGCAACGACCGGAATCGTAGGCGGCATTGGCTTCTTCGATCTTCTCGAAGACAACCGGATTATATTCCATCTTATTGGCGCGGAAATAGTCGGCCATGTTCAACTCGGTCGTCGTACCGGCCTGAACGCAGATGGAAGCGCCGGAAAGCTGCAATGCGGAATTGATGCCCGACAGCTTCTTCGAATTAATCATGAAACCCTGGCCATCAAAATAGTTGATGCCAGCAAAATCGAGACCGAGCGCAGTATCGCGGCTGATGGTCCAGGTCGTGTTACGGATCAGGACGTCCACTTCACCCGACTGCAGTGCGGTGAAACGCTCTTTTGCGTTAAGAGGGGTGAACTTCACCTTGGTCGGATCACCAAAAATCGCAGAAGCCACAGCGCGGCAATAGTCTACGTCGAAACCGGACCACTCGCCCTTGTCGTTGGGCGAAGCGAAGCCAAGAAGACCCGTATTAACGCCGCACTGCAGAAAACCTTTCGCCTTCACGTCGGAAAGCGTGTCAGCGGATGCTCCCGAAGCGACGCCAAACAGCGCTGCCGCACCCAATACACCCGTCATAAGAGTTTTTTTCATCTGGCCTGCAACCTTTTTGTTCCCTGGAGAGCGCCGAACCATTGGTTCATGGCGTCTCTTGTTGCTTTATTTTTTGCATAAACCCGTTGGAAAAGCCGCGTGACCTCCCAAGCCCATGCCCTACAGCAGATTGCCCTCGCCCGAGACCGCTTTCGGTCTTCGATTTTTGTTTTTGAGCGCAGTGACAAACCTGTCGCCTTCACGGGTCTTATCGAAGGCGAATTTTTGCCGTTGGTCAAGGCATTAACGCAGTCCGGTGAGCAGGCTTTTAAAAAAGATGAGGGACAAATATTTGAAAATTTACACGGTTTCCCGATTTCTGGGTAGGCGGCTTCACTCATAAAACCCATGCCGCCCCATCGCAAAGAAAAGCAATATAATTCAATTAATACAAATATTTATATGACACTACCATCCTAGATAGCCACACCGGACAACAACCTTTGCGGGAAATCAGATGCGCGGCATCGCGCTATCGTCATCCAAAGAAAAAATAATATTTCGCGTCGCCATATAGCGGGCCACCCACCAGGTCGTGACGAATCCAATTGCCAGACCGGCGACAACGTCCGTCGGATAATGTGCTCCGGCGGCAAGTCTGCTGATCCCGAAGAGAATACAGATGAGGACTGTCAGGATGCGCCAGCGCGGCAGGAATATCCAAAGCGAAACCATCATGATGCCAGCCATCATGGAATGGCCGGATGGGAAGCTTTCATAGAGAAACTGCCCCTTGAAAGGCGAGAAATAAGCCGCCCCCACGTCATCAAGCAGGAAGGGACGCGCGCGGCCAATGGCGAGTTTGCCGATTTCGACCGGCACGCTCGCGACAACGATTGAAGTCAGCACGAGTGTTGCCCAGCTATGGAGTTTCACGAACCACGATCTGGCCCGCGATCTGACATTGTCGCGCAGTTTCGGCGAAAGCAGTACCGCGGTGACGAGCCACACGACGATGCCGATTGCCAGCCAGACAATGGTGCGAATCGCATCGGTCACCGCACGCAGGAATTCCATGATGACATTGGTACTTTGCGCAGTGACGCGGACAATGTCGGCATCCCACAGGTGCAGCACAAGAATAATGAACGGTAGAAGCACGACAATCGCGGTCATTTCAAGTGTCCAGGAGGACGGCGCGCCCTTGTAAGCCGGGCGTATAAGAGCTTGAAGGAGTTCCAGTGCGGCGCGAAAGGGATAAACAAAAATGCTGCCCGTGCTTGACCCGGTCATAACAGAAATATCCTTTCAAACGCATCTTACGCAATAAACGGCACGCGAGGTTGCATACAGACCGCGTGCATTCTATCCAAGTATTCAAAGTTTCCGCCGCAAACGGAATCGCAGATCTTTTTGCCGCAGCCGACCTTGATGCGACCCGGCAGAATCCTCTCTTTCGAGAATCGGCGGGCGAGAATCAGTGGGACAGCATGCAACATGGTCTGGAGGCATTTTCGTGACTAAGCAGCAGGGCAAGACAGAGAAGCTGGGTGTAAACACACGGCTGACACACGACGGTTATCAGCCGCGCGATTATCATGGTTTCGTCAACCCACCCGTTGTCCGTGCCTCAACCGTGCTTTTCCCCGATGCGGAAACAATGGCGACCGGCAACCAGAAATACACCTATGGTACGCGCGGCACGCCCACCAGCGATGCATTGTGCGCGGCCATCGATGCGCTGGAAGGCTCGGCAGGTACGATCTGCGTGCCGTCAGGGCTTGCGGCTGTAACCATTCCGCTTCTGGCCTTCCTGTCGCCGGGCGATCACGCGCTGTTCGTCGATTCGATCTATAATCCCACCCGGCATTTTGCCGATACGATCCTGAAGCGCATGGGCGTGGACGTCGAGTATTACGATCCGGAGATCGGTTCCGGCATCGCGAAGCTGATGCGCCCGAACACCAAGGTTGTGTTCACCGAATCGCCTGCCTCGAACACGTTCGAAATGCAGGACATTCCAGCCATCGCTGAAGAGGCCCACAAGGGCGGTGCCATCGTCATGATGGACAATACCTGGGCTACCCCACTTTATTTCAAGGCACTCGATTTCGGCGTGGACATCACCATCCACGCCTCGACAAAATATCCATCCGGTCATTCGGATATTTTGTTTGGCACGGTTTCGGCCAACGAAAAATGCTGGTCGCAGCTTCTGGAAACGCACGGAACACTTGGACTGTGCACATCGGCAGACGACACCTATCAGATCCTGCGCGGCATGCGCACCATGGGCGTGCGGCTGGAACATCACCGCAAGAGCGCACTGGAAGTTGCGCGATGGCTTGAGAAACACCCTGCCGTCGACCGTGTTCTGCATCCGGCACTGGAAAGCCATCCCGGCCACGAAATCTGGAAGCGGGACTTTTCCGGCTCGTCGGGCATTTTCTCCATCGTGCTTGCAAGTGGCGGGCAGAAGGAAGCCCATGCCTTCCTCGATGCGCTGGAGATTTTCGGTCTAGGCTATTCCTGGGGCGGTTATGAAAGCCTCGCGGTTCATGTGCGTCTCAATGACCGGACCGTAGCCAAGGGTGACTATCCGGGACCGGTGATCCGCCTGCAGATCGGTCTGGAAGACGTGCCGGATATCATTGCCGATCTCGAAAAAGGCTTTGCAGCGATCTAAGCCGGTTTTGCAGCGGTTATCTTGCGTGACCGCGCTCGAACCTTCTTTTTTGCCGTTTTCAAGGGTTTAGGCTCTCTTTCGGAGAGCCCTTCCACAACGGCCTCTATCATGGTGCAGGCGACGAAATCCGCCTGCATTTCTTCCCGCAGCGCCTCCCGGTCAACGGATCGTGCTTCGCCTGGATCATACCACAGCACCACACCGATGCGCAGAGAAGGTTGCAGCCGTCGCAGACGGCGAACGGCAAAACGGGCATGACGTGCCGCGCGACGATCCAGAAAGCAGATCATCAGCGTATCTTTACCGGAAAGATCCAGAGTCCTGAGATTGGCAGGATTGAGCGCATCATGAGCGGCGGCTTCTGCTGAAGCGCCCTGCACGGCAAGCACCTGTGCCAGCATGATCGCCGCCGTGTCGTCGAGTCCCTTTCGTCCCCCGAATGTCAGAAGCGATCGGCCTTCGCCGGACGGAAGCTCCAGATCGGATGCGCTTCCATCGCCATCAGGATTTTCAATCGCGATCTCTTCGTCATCACCCTCCTCTTCGCTCGCAATCTGCTCCAGATTGGCCACCAGCGTCTTTGCGCTTTCGGCGACAACCTGCAATTGCGGTTCAGTCAGAACCCCGCGAAGACGATCCTGCTCTGCCATCAAAAGGGCCGGGATCGCCACCGAACCGTAAAACTCGACCAGATATTTCCGTTCCAGCATTTCCTCGGCATTATCCGTGGCTTCGTCCGGGTCGCCTGCCAGAAGGCGCTGATAGAGGCGCTCCTTCGGGTCGAGCACCGGCTCGTTGCCAAACAGGATTTCCAGAAACTCGAATTGCGGCACGTGACGCCCCAGCACGACGAGGCAGACCGTCAGCGGTGTCGACAAAACGAGGCCAACCGGCCCCCATAGCCACGTCCAGAAGATGGCAGATACGATGATTGCAAGCGGTGAAAGGCCAGTACGCGAACCATAAAGCCACGGCTCGATCACATTGTTTATAAGAAGTTCGATGATGACGAAGAGCCCGATTGTCCACAGCAGCAGGTTCCAGCCGGGTGCAACGGCAAAGGCGAGGAACAACGGCAGGATCGCCGCTATGACCGGGCCGATATAGGGCACGAACCGCAGAACGATTGCCAGCATTCCCCAAAGGGCAGCGTTGGGAATACCCAGAATCCAGAGCCCGAAAGCGAGAGGCACGCCATAGGTGATATTCACCACAAGCTGCGTCAGCAGATATTGACCGACCCGCTTTCCGGCATCCTGCAAGGCTTCCGTCGTTCGGTGAAGATCACCATAGCCGACAAGCCTTATGAAGCGATCCCGCAACTCCTCCCGTTCCAGCAGCATGAAGATCACGACGACCACAACGAGGCCCGTCGTCGCCAGCGGGCCGATGAGCGGCTCGATGATGCTCCTGAGCGTTTCGACCGGATGACGGGGTGCGAATATCTGGACGAGAAGCGGTTTTTCCTCCGGTTGATCCGAAGGCAAGGCCTGGGTCTTCTGTTCCGGCCTGTTGATTTCAGTACCGATACGCTCGGCAAAGCGGTTGAGCCTGTCGAAGAAACTGTTGTCTGAGCTGGCTTCCTTGAGCGTCCTGATCTTCTCGATGATGTTGTACTGATAGGTCGAGATATTCTGCGCGACTTCCGAGACCTGAAAGGCAACCACGGCACTGAAAACGGCCACGATCAAGAAGCCACCGGCCACACTCGCAATCACCGCGAAGAGCCGCGGAAGGCCGGCCCTGCGCAGAAAAGCGACGATCGGCGCAAGCGCGAATGTCAGAAGCACCGCTATGGCGAGCGGCAGAAAGACGTCTTTTGCAAAATAGAGAATGGCAACGGCCACAGCCATTGCAGCCAGGGTTGGCAGGCGTGGCGGTGCCGACGTGATCGGACGCACCGCAGAATCCGGATTGTCGATACTCTCCATGAACCCCTCTTTTGCCGCGTTATTATTTTCGGCTTGTTAGCCGCAATAACTGAACAGGAGGCGTTCGGTTCCATTTGTCGAGAGAGCAGAGATCAAATTACATTAGTGAATACTAATAATAATATTGATTAAAATATACGCATAGCTTGATAAGTAAATATTAATATAATTAAAATACCGACGAGATCGAGATTACCGTAAGTACTGGAAATATGTGGGGACCTGCTTTGTCGTTCATGTCGCTGAAAACCTTTAACAATCATAGCCTATGCATAGCCCTGCTATCTCTACTTTTAGTAGCAGTTTCGTCAATCTCCTATGCTCAGCAAACAGCGAAGCCTGCGCAGGTCGGCGTCTATGTCAGCGAACCATTCGTCAACAAGCAAGGCGATTCTTATTCCGGGATGGCCATAGATATCTGGCAGGACATTGCCGCGCGCATGAACCTTGCTTCGCAATATGTCGAATATCCGAACTATACCGAACTGGTGAAAGCTGTCTCCGAGGGCAAAGTTGACGCTGCCGTCACAAATCTGACTATCACGGAAAGCCGCGCAGAAATCGTCGATTTCACGCATCCATGGTTTGACGCAGGCTTGCGTATCATGGTCCACACCGAGGCGGGCAGCGGCTGGGACGACCTTATCAGCCGCCTCAATGATGCGGGACATCTGGCAACCTATGCCTGGATACTCGGTATTCTCGTTGCGGCCACGATATTACTCACGATCTTCGACAGGCGTTTCGATGAAGGCTTTCCGAAGCGCTGGCGCGAGGGGCTGGCGGAGAGCTTTTATCATGTGGTTTCCGTTGCAACATCCGGAAAGACCTCGCGTAAGAACCTGTTCGGCTGGGTGGGGCGCATCTGGCAGACATTCTGGATGGTGTTCGGCATAGCGATCATCGCCTACATGACCTCATCGATCACGAGCGTCATGACGGTCGCTCATATCGACAACAATATTTCCAGCCTTTCTGATCTACAGGGGAAATCCGTTGGCGTGCGGGCGGGCAGCGTTGCAGAACAATTCCTGAAGTCACGTTCCATCGCGACCGTTGCTTTCGATCACATGCCGGAAGCAACAAACGCGCTCGTCAACGACGAAATTGCAGCCATCGTCGGCGACGGTCCTGTGCTGGAATATTACGCCCACCAGCACGCCGACCAGCCTCTCGATCTCGTCGGCAATGTCTTCAGTCCCGACAAATATGGCTTTGCTTTTCCGCGCCATAGCGAGCTTGTCAAACCCGCCACGGTGGCGATCATCAGCGCCCACGAGAATGAAGAGGTTGCCAAGCTGAAAGCCAAATATTTTGGCCCTGAGAATTAATGGCAGATGCAAAAAAGGCGGCCATTGGCCGCCTTTTTATTGTTCCTGCGAATGAATTACCGGCCCGCTACGATGGACGAAATAATGCCGGTTGCGATGCCGATCAACATATAATCATTGTTGACCTTGACCCAGTGGTAGCCACGCGGCGGCTGGCGCAGCTTGTAGCTCGAATAGTTGTTCACGACATGACCGCGATAGTTTGGCGGCAGACGGTTGCCCTTCTTCCAGCTCTGGTGGCGGCGGTTGTCATACTTGCGCGCATCATATTTCGGACCACCCTTGTGCATCTGGCTGTGCGAAGGCTGGCTGTGATGCGACGGATAAGGCTGTGCCATTGCGGCAGGGGCTGCGAGAAAGGAAAAGGCAGCAAGAGCAATAACGATCTTCTTCATGTCGGCATCCTTTGTTGTATTCGATGTGGGGACAATGCGCCTGCTAATGTGAATGCCAAGTGAACGCTCCCATTAAATAAATTTAATGATTTCATCGGTCTAGCGCAAAGGCATCATCCTGCATTTCCCATCCGTTCAAAATGCGCTAGGTAGAAGCCAAATTCGTACGTACCTCTCAACGAGGTAAGTGTCAGAGGACTGCATCATGATGAACTGGGTTTTCATTCTGCAAGGCGTTATCGCGTTTGGGCTAGCTGGACTGGCCATTGTAGTCATCCTGCGTCATCGCCGCCACTGAGGCGCCCCGGACTGGGCCCCGGACTGGGCCTGGGCCTGGGCCTGCGATATTTTTCGCACCGGCCTGCCGGTTCAAAGCAACCGAACACGAAATCAATCGTTTAAACTTAGTCTGATTTTTCTCAGGAGGAGACAGGGATGCGGAAAGTGGCGCTTGGGTTGGTTGCCTTACTCGCAATTACGGGCTGCACAACCACGGAAAAGGACATTTCCATCGGCACCGGCGCAGGTGCCATCATTGGCGGCATTGCTGGCGGTGGACGTGGTGCGCTGATCGGTGCCGGTGCGGGCGCATTGGGCGGCCTGCTGGTGCGCGAATTGCGCAACGGCAATTGCCAGTATCGCGACCGTCATGGCCGCATATATGTGGCTCGCTGCAGACGATAGTCGCGGACATATTCAACGATCATCAAAAGCGCCGGTTTTCCGGCGCTTTTTGTTTTCGACAACTTTGGACTGCCTGACTTGCCGAGCGGACCTGATTGGAACCTTCTCTCGCCGATGTCGTTTAACAAGCAATAAAGACAGTTCAGGGAGAACTCCGATGAAGCTTGCTTTCAAAGCCGCCCTTGTTGCCTTGGGCGTATTTGCGGCGGGCGCGGCGCAGGCGGCGAACGCCATATCCACCACCAACCTCAATATTCGTACAGGTCCCGGCACACGCTATGCGACGCTTGGCTCCATCCCCAGCGGAGCGCCTGTGAATGTGCGTGGCTGCACATCCGGCTACGGCTGGTGTCAGGTGAGCTACGGTCCGACCTATGGCTGGGCATCTTCGCGCTATCTGGCATTTCGAGAGGGAACATCCAGCGGTTATTCCGATGATTTCGGTCGAACGGCTGCGCTAATCGGTATTCCGCTCATTGCTGGCGTCGCCATAGGCTCCGCACTCAATGACCGCGACGACTATTGGTATCGTGATCGCCGCTATTATCGCGACAGACATTGGGATCGTCGTGGATGGCACGACCGTCCCGGCTGGCATGGGCGCCCCGGCAATCACGGGCCGCGAGTCTATATGAGACACCGCGTTCCTGACGGACCGCACGGACAGTAATGGACATAGGAACGAAACTGGAAACGCCGCGAAGTGCTCGCGGCGTTCTGTCATCGCGGGAAGCTCCACACAGTCTCTATTCTGTCTTCAGATAAACTTCATGCCAGAGGGTGATGCGGTCAGTTTCATCGAATTTCAAAAGCAGCATCGCTTCGAATTGATCCGTTGTTTCATCAAGACGCACGACTGTAGCAGTCATTGCCAGCACCGCCGAACTTCCTTCCGCAACAACCTCCTGCACATCATAGTCGATAGCGTGGATCGTGCTGCGGAAACCATTCAGAAACGTCAGATAATTGGAATGATTGGCAGGATGGACGCGTCCATTGGCCTTGACGACAAACTGGTCCGCGAATCTCTCCGCGATGATTGCCTCGGTAAGCGTTTCGCTTTGAACCAGATGCTTTCGGTTCCAATCCAGAAGGCCCAACGCCAATTGTGTTGTGGTTTGCTTGTGCAAGATGACCTCCGGAAATTAATTGACGGGTGGGCGGTGTGCCCCGCATGACATCAAACAGGTGAACGCTAAAAACTCGCTCAATCGGGCACAAAGAAACTGAAGAGAACATGATACTCCCCTCACATCAAAAAAGGGGGAGCTATTTCAATATGTTGGGTGGGTGGAAAAATAAGGTGGCGATCCCGACAGGATTCGAACCTGTGACATTCAGCTTAGAAGGCTGACGCTCTATCCAACTGAGCTACGGGACCTCGCCTTTCGAAAAAGATCGAAGATATTTCAATGAACGCAGGGCTTTGCCAGCAAAGCCCTGCCGAATTATCGCATCGTCCGGCCTGAAACAAGTGTCAGGCCAGACAGGCAATCAATGCGTCTCAATGCGTCCAGGGCATTGTCCGGTCGAAGCGGAAATTATCCGAATAGGAAACCTTGCGGCGCTTCGGCTCATTCGGCTCGATAATGCGATAGGCGATGCCGTTGCGCTTTGCGTAATCGACTGCTTCTTCCTGCGTGGCGAAGAACAGACGAATCTGGCTCTTCATATCGCCGGAAGAAGTATAGCCCATCAAAGGCTCGACCATACGCGGGCTTTCCGGCTCATATTCCAGAAGCCACTGATCTGTCTTGGCCTGACCGGACTGCATGGCAGTCTTAGCTGGACGGTAAATACGTGCAACCATTTGAAGAACCCTGAACTACTCTCTTGCCCCGCTGGGGAGCTGAAAATCCACCAAGCCAATAGTTTACACGGGAATGCATGTCAACGCGATAAAGGCGCACGCCACAGCCTGTGCCGGGACGTTCATATATCGACCAAATCAAATCTTGGGGAAGTTGGTCGGAGCGGCAGGATTCGAACCTGCGACCCCCTGATCCCAAATCAGGTGCGCTACCAGACTGCGCTACGCTCCGTGGCCCTCTCGGACGTTGAGTTCCCTAGAGAATTCGCATTCCTAAGGCAAGAGCTATTTTCAATCTTCAATAAAAAAATAAGCCGAACCGCTCATTGCAGGAGATGTTGTGCCCTCGAACCTGACGCTAGTGGATTGAATTTGACGTTTGATACCCTTCCGATATCAATCCCGTTTCAAACGTCAAATTTGAAAAATCCTCTAGATTCATAAAGTTACTAGTGGTCTTTTTGATTCCAACATTTGCTCAGCGCTCATATCCGAGGGATGCAAATGTCGAAAGCAGAACCACTAGCACAAAGGCTATGCTCAGCTTCGCATCGTCGGTCCGAATCTTTCGGAGCGCAATCACAGGATGTTCAGCGTGTTAGGAGAGTTGACCACTCCACGAGGAACCAGCGGAGATTTAGGCCGTTCATTTCAGCGGCGGGCGCAAAACCAACGATGGATAGGTGCCATGTACAAATTTTCGGCAATCGCAGCGGTGATTATGGTGGCTGCTTTTTCAACCGCCTCCGCACAGGCACAGAGTATCGAAATAGGTCCCAATGGTATCCAGGTTAATCCTGATGGCGACCGGCGCCCCATGCATGAGGGTGGGGAAATCAGCGAACGAAGAGCAGCGCGAATCGCACGCAGTGAGGGAATGGACGAAGTCGAAAGCGTTTCACGGCGCCGTAACGTCTACGTTGTTCGGGGGATAGACCGTCGCGATAATGATATGCGCGTGGTGATTGATCGTCGTACTGGCGAAGTGCTTGAGGTACGCTGACAGCCCCCGAACGATGTATTCAGCAGCCGCGCCCGCAGGCGCGGTTTTCCTCTTGGGGATTTGCAAAAGATGATGACCAAGCGCGATCTGCACGAAGGCTTGGTGATTTCGCGCCATTTTTGTGCGCGAATCTTACCAGTTTCCCATTGCATGACGTAACGAGCAGTTGATGGATACCCTGCCTGGGTACAACTTGAAGCAGCACGGACCAGACTACATGCAAGCGCTTGAAGCGCTTTCCCGTCCGAAAGTAGCAGAATCAGCGAATTGACAGCTCTGGTAAAGTAAGCTTACCAATTATCTGTCTACATAAATTAGCACTTCGTAATTCAACTGCCATTCGGGAGAGGATGGTCGTTCATTGCATAACCGTCGAAAAAATTGCGACGGCGCATTCATTATCAAGGAGAGGAACTGCACATCCAGGAAGGGAGGACCTATGCCCTGGAATCAAGTTTATGACCCTTTGGGGAGCATGTTCTGGTCGACATTGCTTGCCGCCTTGCCAATTGTCGTCCTGCTGGGCGGTATCGGCTTTTTCCACATCAAAGCACACACCGCAGCCATACTCGGGCTTCTGACAGCGCTTGTCATCGCAGTCGTCGGCTTCGGAATGCCTGCCGACATGGCGGGTGCCACCGCCGTTTACGGTGCCGCCTATGGACTTCTGCCCATTGGCTGGATCATTCTCAACGTCATATTTCTCTATCGGCTGACCGAACAGACCGGCCAGTTCAATATTCTGCGTGATTCCATCGCCGGCATCACGCCGGATCGTCGTCTCCAGCTTCTCTTTATCGCCTTTTCGTTCGGTGCTTTCTTTGAGGGTGCCGCGGGTTTCGGCACGCCTGTAGCCGTGACGGCTGCGATGCTGATGGGGCTGGGTTTTGCTCCCCTGCCCGCGGCTGGCCTTTCACTGATCGCCAATACGGCGCCGGTCGCCTATGGCGCGCTTGGAACGCCGGTCATTGCGCTTTCGGCGGTGACCGGAATTGACCTTTTGCAACTCTCCGGGATGATCGGACGCCAGCTTCCGTTCTTCTCCGTCATCGTGCCCTTCTGGCTGATATGGGCCTTTGCCGGTCGCAAAGGCATGCTGGAAGTCTGGCCTGCATTGCTGGTGGCAGGTGCTGCCTTCGCCGTTCCGCAATATCTGGTGTCCAATTTCCATGGGCCGTGGCTGGTGGATGTGGTCGCTGCGATCTGCTCGATGGCGGCACTCGCCGGTTTCCTGCGCATCTGGCAACCGAAGCGAATCTGGACCTCGACCGGCAAGGAAGGCGAAGCGGATTCGGCCCCTATGCCAGCGCCGCCGAAGCATTCCACCGGAACCGTTTTCCGGGCCTGGACGCCCTGGCTTATCCTGTCGGTGTTCGTGTTCCTCTGGGGCACGCCGCAATTCCGGACATGGCTCGACTCGCTCTGGGTCTGGAAAATGCCGATCCCCTATCTGCACAACCTGGTGTTCAAGGTTCCGCCCGTCGTGGCCGAAGCGCATTCCGAGGCCGCGATCTATACGCTCAATCTGCTTTCGGCCACCGGCACGGGCATCCTGCTCTCTGCCGTGGTCGGCGGACTTGTGCTCGGCTTCAACCCGCTAAGGCTTCTGAAGGAATATGGCGAGACCGCCTACGTGGTTCGCTTCTCGCTGATCACGATCTCGGCCATGCTGGCGCTTGGCTATGTCACGCGCTATTCGGGCACCGATGCGACCCTCGGTCTCGCTTTCGCGCAGACCGGCTGGGTCTATCCGTTCTTCGGGGCGATGCTGGGCTGGCTCGGCGTTGCGCTGACAGGGTCCGACACGGCGTCGAACGTCCTGTTTGGCGGCCTGCAGAAGATCACGGCGGAACAGCTCGGCCTGTCGCCTGTCCTGATGGCGGCTGCAAACTCCTCTGGTGGCGTGATGGGCAAGATGATCGACGCACAGTCCATCGTCGTCGCCTCAACCGCGACGCAGTGGTACGGGCATGAATCGAAGATCCTGCGCTATGTGTTCTTCCATTCCATTGCGCTGGCCGCACTCGTCGGCCTTCTGGTGATGGCTCAGGCCTATCTGCCGCCATTCACCTCCATGGTTCCGACCGAAACACTACCGGCCATCACGCACTGACGTGAAGTGAACGACAGACGAACCCACGCGAGCCCCCTCGCGTGGGTTTTCTGCTTTTCTGCGAAGCCTCTCGGGGGAACAAAATCGCACGCGCACGCGTTTTCACTTCACTACCAATAAGCTGGAGACTGAATGTGAATAGAAACGGGCTTTATCTGATTATTGGCGCGCTGATTGTCGTGGCTGCGGGTCTTGCGGTTTATGTCTATCGTGAAGAGACCAAACCCGCCGGAATCGAGATGAAAATCGGAGAAGGTGGTGTTTCCATTCAGGAAAATTGAAATCGGCAAGACGTTATAAACATATAAACCGATTAAGATTTCAAACGCTTACGCTTTTTGATGCAACATTTCGGACTTCGCCATGTTATTTGGGGCACCAGATAAAACGGAGGACCGAAATGGGTATCCAGACTGTTTCCGACGAGCTTTATCGTCGTCATGAACGCGAATGGGCAGAGCTGCGCAACGCAGTTGAGGCAAGCGAAGCCAACCAACGGCAGCAAGAGAAGGCATCAGGCCAGACCTCTTGCGATGACAAGACGTCTGGGCACCAGTAAGTCTTCACCAATCTACCTTGAAACGCCGCGAAAGCGGCGTTTTTTGTTTCCGCTTCGTCGTTCCAGCGTTCGCGCCAGACGCTGTGGTAACCAAATGCGAAGGAACAATTGGTAGTGTCTCCCCATCGCGATTCGAACAGGAGACAGACGATGGCTGCACGGAAACGCACCACCCGCTCGCCCCAGCGCTCCACAAAGCGCTCGGCCAAGTCGTCGGGCAAGTCTTCCGGCTCATCCACCCCCGTTCTCGCGCTTGCCGCAATTTTGGGTCTAGGTGCCTTCAGCTTGTGGGCAACCTCTCAGCATAAGAGCCCGCAAGCCGCGATAACAGCCCTGTTCCAGCGCCCCGCTTCCAAGCCGAATACACAGCCCGCAGCACGAACCGAGCCAAAGGCGACCGTCACCAGCAAAGCCTCCGAGAGCAAGCCCCCCGAGAGCAGGGCGCCGTCGAAGGATTACGGCGCCGCTGTCGGCCCTGTACCGCGTCCATCGGCACCCGTTGTCGCGGCGCCCGTTGTGGCACCCGCACCGCAAAAGCCGGCGCAGCAGGCGGCAATCCAGACCGCCACCCCGCCGCGCCCCACAAATCAGGTTGTCGTATCCTCGCCCGCCGCTGCGCTACGCTCCATGCCGCCGCGTGGCGTCAACACTCCGGCAAGCTCCCCATCGGTGATTTATGCCAAGGCGCGGCTCACCATCCATAAGAATGCCTGGGACAAGTCGCCATCTATCGGCGTCGTGGAAAAAGGTCGCGAGATGCGCTCCTATGGAAAGACCGGACGCTGGCATCGCGTGATCGTCCCGAAGACGAACATGATCGGCTGGGTGCACGAAGATCAGCTTATCGGTGGGCGCAACAAGCCTGACAGCGCAAGCCTTATCACCGGCTCGATTGCCAGGAAGACGCAAACTGCAACGGCAGCCGCACCCAAACAGGCTCCAAATCCAGCGCATTCACGCATGGAGCCGCCAAAAGCTGTCGGCCAGAAAAACTAGAGCGGTTCCGGTTAAAACGGAGCCGCTGGAACCGCTCTATCTCTTTGTTTTTACGCATGTCTTTTTCCCAAAAACGGTTCCGACTTTTGGGAGACATGCTCTAATCCAGACCACGCGCCATTGCTTCGAGCTGCCGGTCGCCCGGCAGATAATCGAATCCTGCTTCAATCAGTGATGAACTGTCTGCGACCAGATCACCGTAAAGCTGGTCGTAGAGACCGCTTTTGCCCGCCGCCGATAGCAGGAGCCGCATGAAGACCGGTGGAACGGGTACAAGACGCAAAGGCTTTCCCAAGGCAGCACGCAGCTTCGTCACGAGTTCTTTTGTGGAGCGCGGTTGCGGCTCAGCAAGATGAAACACCCGCCCGGCAACCTTTTCGGCAGGCGCCACGCTTAAAAATGTCAGCGCATGTGCGACGTTTTCAAGCGACACGAAACTGCGCCTGTTGTTTGCCAGACCGAACGGTAACGGCAATCCGCTGTTGCAGAGCTTTATCAAGGCTTTCAAGTTCGCCCGCGCTCTAGGACCGTAAACGAGAACCGGGCGCGCAATGACGATCTCGATCCCGTTGATTCCGCGCAGATCGGCTTCCGCCTTCGCCTTGGCACGGCCGTAATCATCACGCGGCTTCAGCGGCATGTCCGGCGTCAGCGGCGACGGATTTCCCACAATCGTATAGATCGTGGATACAAACACGAAGCGCTTTACGCCGGCGGCTTTTGCCTTTGTCGCGAGTTCTACGGCCAGTCGATGATTGACCGCATCGAATGTATCTGCATCCGGTCGTTCCGCGCCGGTGCGGTGAGCAAGTGCTGCAGAATGAACAACCGTTTCAACACCTGAGAAATCCGGATCAGTCAGTTCATTCCGGGACAGAGGCAGGACTTCATGCCCTTCCCCGACCAGCACTTGAGTGAGTGCGCTTCCGATAAAACCACCCGCCCCGGTAACCGCTATCTTCATCCTCAGCGATCCGGCTGTTCGCTGCCCGCCAGAACCTGTGCGGCAAGCGTGCGCGTGATGCGGCTTTTCTGCTCAAGCGCCGCCCGGTCGAGCTTGTCGACGATCAGGATCGCCGACAAAAGCGAGCGCTCGATCCGGCTCACCAGATAGGCGACGACATGCGGTTCGACGCTTACCTGCCGGTCCGCGAAGAGCTTGTGAATGACGCCGGAAAGCAGCAGGTCGTCCGGTTCTGAAATTTCCACGACGGTTGCGGCCTTGAGACGCGAGGCAAGATCAGGAAGCTTTACGTTCCAGTTGGCTGGCCACAGACGAGAGGTCATGAGCAGGGAAGGCCCAAGCCCCTGAGCCGCATTCTGCCGAACGCTATTGATGAGATGGAAAAGTCCGGTTTCATCGAAAGGCGCAGCACCAATATCATCGATCAGCACCGGATATTCGGCAGCGCCGTTCACGGCTTCCTCGGTAATGTGCGTGGGGTCTACCAGAAGTGCGCCTGTTCCGGCGCGCCAGATTTCCGCCAGATGTGTCTTGCCTGATCCGGTCGGTCCGGCAAGGATCGTGACAGGCGACAGCCAGTTCGGCCAGCGATCGATAAGATCGACGGCGGCACGGTTGGAATCCGTGACGATCATGTCTTCCCGATGATAACCGGGCTGATGCTCAAGATTCAACGGAATCTGGCGCGGTGCCTCACGCATCGCGGCCTCCTGCAAATCCCGTTTCAAATCCTGCCCGGTTACGACCCAGTCTCATTTCTCTTTGCCTGCATTCTCGCCTGCCTCGATCAGCGGCCCGGCGTCGGGGTTCGGCTGATGGTAGGCAGGATCATACATCGGTGAGTGGAGATAGCTATTCAATGCGAACCGCACAAGCACCCCGACTGCAGCCGCTGCGGGCACTGCCACCAGCATTCCGGTGAAGCCGAACAGCGAACCGAAGGCAAAAAGAGCGAACATGAGCCAGACCGGATGAAGCCCCACGGACGAGCCGACGAGCTTCGGCTGGAGGATGTTTCCTTCCACAAACTGACCAAGGAAAAACACACCCGCGACGGCACAGATCATGATCCAGTCAGGCCAGAACTGGACCAGCGCCACACCGATGGCGAGCGCCAGGCCGACAAAGGAACCGATATAGGGAATAAAGCTGATGAGACCGGCAAAAAAGCCGATCAGCAGACCGAAATTAAGCCCGGTCAGCGTGAGACCGATGGCGTAATAGGTTCCCAGAATGAGGCAGAGCGTTCCCTGCCCGCGAATGAAACCGGCGACGGCGGCATTCATCTCGGCGGCGATGCGGCGCACGGTATGAAGCTGGCGGCGCGGCACCCATGAATCGATGCTGCCGACCATGCGGTCCCAGTCCAGAAGCATGTAGAATGCAACCACCGGAGTGACGACGAAAAGCCCCGCAATATCGATCAGCGATTTCCCCGAATTCCACAGGGACTGAAGCAATGTCGACAGGAAACCGGCACCCTGCTGGAGCAGCGAACTCAGATTCTGCTGAATGACCGAACTGTCAATGCCGATATATTTCTTCAGCCATTGCGAATCCTCATTTGCCAGCAACGACTGCAACTGGGTGATGTATTCGGGGATTTTGGAAATGAAATCAGCGAGCTGCGTTGCGAGGATCGGCACGACGATCATCAGGCCGAGGATCAGCGCCATCAGGAAGATGAGCAGGATGACGATTGTGGCCGCAAGCCGGGACAGGCCGAAACGTTCGAGCCTGTCTGCGACAGGGTCGAGGAAATAGGCCAGCGCCATGCCCGCAACAAAAGGCAACAGCACTGAACTGAATACGACGAGAAACAGAATGAAGACCGCGACGGTCCCCACCCAGAACATCGCCTGACGACGTACCGAAGAGCCGGTCAGCGCGCCGACTTCCACATTGACGTGGATATCACCATCGCGAACTGTCGCTTCCGACTGACGGATCGTTCGGCTGGCGCTCGTGCGCGTGGGTGTCGGTTTCTTGACCATGTGCATCTATTTCCAGGAAACGTATTGGATAGAGCCAGTCCTGATAGCAGAATGGCGTTACGGATATCTTAGTGCGAACGGGAACAAGTTAGAACGGTTACTGAGGATTGCAATGTCTGTGCGAAAAGCCTGACGAAACACAACCTTCTATCGAGTTATGGACGGTGCTTTACGATTTCAGGCAGAATCCTGCGCTGTTTGGCTCTTTTCGGGCTTTGTGGCCTTGCAGGCAGCGCCGTCTCGTGCCATTGCGCGCACATTCTCTGTTTATCGCATTTTTCTTGAGCAAAACCGTTACACGCTTTTGCCGAAAATGCATTAAACAGCTGCGTGGATAAGCACCCAATTTCAGGAGCAGGCCATGACCATGGAAAATAAGCCCGCCGATAAGCCTGTTGGCCAGAACGGCCTGACCTATGCGCAGGCTGGTGTCGACATCGATGCTGGTAACCTGATGGTCGAGAAGATCAAGCCCCTCGTGCGCTCCACGCGCCGCCCCGGTGCGGACGGAGAGATTGGCGGCTTTGGCGGCCTGTTCGACCTCAAGGCCGCTGGTTTCAAAGACCCGGTACTCGTTGCCGCCAATGACGGTGTCGGCACCAAGCTGAAGATCGCCATCGATGCCGACAAGCACGACACGGTAGGCATTGATCTTGTTGCCATGTGTGTCAACGATCTCGTCGTTCAGGGTGCTGAACCGCTTTTCTTCCTCGACTATTTTGCGACCGGCAAGCTTTCGCCGGATCAGGGTGTCGATATCGTTGCGGGCATCGCCGAAGGATGCCGGCAGGCCGGTTGCGCGCTGATCGGTGGTGAAACCGCTGAAATGCCCGGCATGTACCGGGATGGCGATTATGATCTTGCCGGTTTCGCCGTTGGTGCGGCCGAACGCGACCGTCTACTGCCGCGTGGCGATGTTGCCGAAGGCGATGTCATCCTTGGCCTTGCTTCGTCCGGTGTGCATTCCAACGGATTTTCTCTGGTGCGCCGCATCGTCGAACTCTCCGGCCTTGGCTGGAAGTCCGATGCCCCGTTCCAGCCGGGCGCGACGCTCGGCGAAGCGCTGCTGACCCCGACACGCATTTATGTGAAGCCTCTTCTTGCCGCGATCCGCGCTTCGGACGGCATCAAGGCGCTGGCACACATCACGGGCGGCGGTTTTCCCGACAATATTCCGCGCGTTCTGCCGGAAGGTCTCGCTGCCGAAATCGATCTTGCGTCCATTTCCGTTCCGCCAGTCTTCTCCTGGCTTGCCAAGACGGGCGGTGTCGAGCCGAATGAAATGCTGCGCACATTCAATTGCGGCATCGGAATGATTGCCGTCGTGAAGCCTGAGAAGGTTGAGGAAGTCGTGGCTGTCCTTGCCGCAGAAGGCGAAAAGGTCGTCACGCTCGGCCGGATGGTGAAGCGTGAAAAAGACGGCGTCGTCTATAAGGGTACGCTTTCGCTATGAGCCGCAAGCGGGTCGTCATCTTCATTTCGGGCGGCGGATCCAACATGGAGGCGCTGATCCGCGCTGCGCAAGCCGCCGATTTTCCGGCGGAAGTAGTGGCGGTTTTTTCCGACAAGGAAGAAGCTGGCGGCCTTGCCAAGGCAAAGGCTGCCGGAATTGCGACACAGGTTTTCAAGCGCAAGGACTTTACCTCGAAGGATGCGCATGAAGATGCCATTCTGGACGCACTCGCCGCGTTGAAGCCGGATATGATCTGCCTTGCTGGCTATATGCGTCTTCTGTCGGGCCGTTTCATTGCTCCCTATGAAGGCCGCATTCTCAACATTCACCCTTCCCTGCTCCCGCTTTTCCCCGGACTGCATACCCACCAGCGCGCGCTGGATGCGGGTATGAAAGTCGCAGGCTGCACCGTTCATCTTGTAACGGAAGGGATGGATGAAGGTCCGATACTGGCACAGGCAGCGGTGCCGGTGCATGCTGGTGACGATGCCGAAGCGCTCGCGGCCCGCGTTCTGAAAGCCGAGCATCAACTTTATGCATTGGCCCTTCGCAAATTTGCCGGCGAACAAAACAGCCAGCCGGATTTCACCGGAGCGATGGTTCTCAGTGCGTGATAGCGCGCGACAAATTAATCACATCCCAATTTTTTTGTTAATAAAACTTTAATTTCCCGCAAAAAGCTCTAATTCCCATTCGTAACGGAACTTGCTTCGGCAAATCTCGTTAAGGGACGTGTAAGCGTCTCTTTCAATATGTGTTTTAGAAGAGGACAAAGACATGTCTCTCCGTTTTTCGACTTCCTTCCTTTCGGCAATGACCGTCATTTCCGGCATTGCGGTCGCGGCTCCAGCCATTGCTGCCGACTACGTAGCTCCTCCCGCTTCAGGTCGCACCCAGCCGCGCTCGGAAGTCGGCACGCTGTCCTGCGATATTTCTCCTGCAATCGGCGTCATCATCGGCAGCCAGCAGGATGTGGACTGCGTATTCAGCCCGGCCCGTGGACGTGGTCCGGCTGAGCGTTATACAGGGACGATTACCAAGCTCGGCATCGATGTCGGCTTCATAAATGGCGGCCGTGTCGCCTGGGCCGTCTGGGCTCCGACCGTTCGTCCCGAAGGCGCTCTTCAGGGCCGTTATGTCGGCGCATCTGCCAATGCAGCGATTGGCGTCGGCTTCGGCACCAACATCCTGACCGGCGGTTCGTGGAAGACGATTTCGCTTCAGCCGATTTCGCTTCAGGGCCAGCGCGGCCTGAATGCTGCTGTGGGTGTTTCCAAGCTGAGACTGCGTTACGCTGGCTAACAAGCAGCGCGAATAAACAACAACGCCGGGACGCATATATATTTTATATATGCGTCCCGGCGTTGTTGGATAAATATTTATGCGTTTATTTTGCGTATCCAGATCTTGGTGTCGTGCACCGCCAGCCCGCCATAGGGGGCGGCAGGTTCAGCGCCGATCAATATATTGATCCCCTCGCCGCGCTCGAATGTCGAGTTCGGAAAAATGCCCTCCGACACGACGACCCCGCGTTTTTGTCCGGCGCGCAGCACGGCATGAAGCACCAGTTCGCCACGATGATTGCCGATCTCGATCCGCTCGCCATTCTCGATGCCAAGTTCTGCCGCATCGTCGGGATGGATAAGCAGTTCAGGCCGGATTTCCTTGGCAAGCGATGTCAGCGTCTCGGCGAAGGTCGAGTTCAGGAAATTATGCGCCGGTGAAGTCGTCATGCGGAAGGGATGTTCGGCATCCGCCGTTTCAATCACTTCCCAATAATCCGGAAATTCCGGTATCGACTGGAAATCACCCTGAAGCCCCATGACTTCCGGTGGCTTGTTCGGCGACGGGCTTCCGGTCCAGTCAGGACGAAAGCGGAACTTGCCATCCGGCCATTTGAAACCATTGATATAATGCGCATCTTCGAAAGGCGGTTGCAGATCGACAAAGCGCTTTTCCTTCAATTCATCGAATTGTGGCAAGTCGCTATTGGCGTTCATGTTGTTAATCAGCGTGCGCTCATCCAGATCGAAGCCCGGCAGATCGCCAACACCGAGGCGCTTTGCCAGTTCGTTGATTACGAAGATATTCGGACGCGCATCGGCGAGAGGCTCGATCAGCTTCGGCCCCAGAACCACATGCTGCTGCCCGCCGCCGCGATAAATATCGTCATGTTCGAGGAACGTCGTGGCTGGCAATGCAACATCGGCCATCTTCGCCGTATCGGTCATGAATTGTTCGTGCACGGCGACGAAAAGATCCTCGCGCGCAAAGCCTTTGCGAACCAGCCGCTGTTCCGGCGTCACATTCATCGGGTTGGTGTTCTGGATCAGCATTGCCATGACGGGCGGGCCGCCATAAAGCGCCTGCGCGTCACCGGTAAGAATGCGACCGATCTTCGACTGATCGAGAAAACGAAGCCCCATATCCTGCATGGCGCGACCTTCGATCTCGCGCTTGTCCATCTTGAAGATGCCGGAGTTCGAGTGGAATGCCCCGCCGCCTTCATAAAGGAAAGCACCTGTCACGCAGGCAATCGAAGCGGCTGCATGCATGTTCACCGCGCCGTTGCGTTGGCGGGTGAAACCATAGCCGAGGCGGAAATAAGTTCGCTTGGTTTTGCCGACGAGATGGGCAAATGCTTCGATCTCTTCAACGGACAGGCCGGTGATCGCGGCTGCCCATTCCGGTGTACGGGTCTGAAGATGTGCTTCCAGCCCCTTCGGATCGTCGGTGTAGCGCTCCAGATAATCCCAGTCTGCAAAGCCGTCACGAAACAGCACATGCATGACCGCGCAGGCAAAGGCGCCATCGGTTCCGGGTTTCAGCACAATGCCCATATCCGCCTGGCGGACGGTCGCATTGGCATAAACGTCGATGACGACGATCTTGGCGCCGCGTTCCTTACGTGCCCGGACCGCGTGGGTCATGACATTGACCTGCGTGGCGGCGGCGTTGGTGCCCCAGATCACCACCACATCGGCCTTCGCCATTTCACGCGGATCAGGACCGGTCAGGCTTCCTGTTCCCGCAAAATAGCCGGTCCAGGCCATATTGGTACAGAAACTGTCGAACTGGTTGGAATAGCGCTTGGCAAAGCGCAGGCGATTGATCGAGTCGCGCTGCACCAGCCCCATGGTGCCCGCATAGTAATAGGGCCAGACGCTCTCGCTGCCATAATCGCGCTCGGCTTTCAGGAAACGCTCGGCAATGAGATCAAGTGCGGCTTCCCATGAAGCTTCCTTCCACTGCCCAGCACCTTTCGCACCGGCACGAACCAGCGGATGCTTCAGGCGATCAGGATGATGAACCCGTTCCGCATAACGCGCCACCTTGGCGCAGATGACGCCAGCCGTGTAGCTGTTGTCCTTCGCGCCGCGCACGCGCCCGATGGTCCGCTCATCGAGAATTTCGACATCGAGTGCGCAAGTTGACGGACAGTCGTGCGGACAAGCCGAATGACCGGTTTTGATGTTCGAGATTGGAGCGTGCTGGTTCATATTACTTTATTAGCCCAAGCCACTTCCTGCAGAAACGAATTTCTGCCGGAAGATTGTCACTGTGACGAAATAAATTTTCAAGACAAGCGCAATGCAATCGCACCGAGAACAATAAAGCCGGCAGCCACGAAACGTGGTAGCCCGACTTTTTCTTTCAATACCAGAGCCGAAATGAGCACACCGAAGAGTATCGCGGTTTCGCGGAGTGCCGCCACGACGGCAATCGGAGCCATGGTCATCGCCCAGAGTGCAAGGCCATAGGAACCGAGCGTACCAACGCCACCGATCATGGCCGGTCGCCAGTGATTACGCAGATACTGGATGAAACGGTCCGGTTCGCGGTAAAGGGCCCACCCCGCCAGCGGTATGGCGTTCATCAGGAACAGCCACAGCGTATAGGAAATCGGCTCGCCCGACACACGGACACCGAGGCCGTCAATGATCGTATAACTTGCTATGAAACCGGCATTGGTCAGCGCAAGCAAGGCAGTGCGACTTGAAGCTCCACGATTTCTTCGCCGCGCATCAAGCGCCATCGCCAGAACGCCGGAGCAGATCAGCACGATACCAAGCCAGCTCTGCCAGCCCATGATCTCGCCGACCAGCGGCGCACTGACCAGCGCCACCAGCAAGGGCGGAGTGCCGCGCATGATCGGATAGGCTTCGCTCATATCGCCGGATTTATAAGCCGCCGCCACGAGCGACATATAGAAGGTCTGCGTAACCGTAGACAGAAGCATGTAAATCCAGCTTGCCGGGTTCGGCAGCGGCAGAAAAGGCAAGGTGAAAAGGGCGATCAACCCGGCAGCGCTGGTCACACTGGCCGCACTGAAGAACTTGTCTCCGCTTCCCTTTACAATTGCGTTCCAGCTCGCGTGGAGGAACGCGCCAAAGAGGACGATCAGAAGGACGCCACCAGACATTTCGGGACTCGACTCAAAGGATAAGGAGCGGATGTTGAAGGTTGTATGTCACATTTGTGACAGGAGTGATATTGCAGGAACGACGCAGAGCGAGGTCTTTTTGGATATCACTGCCTCTTGCCGAAAAGAGACCGACATGAAACAAGCGCAACCATGAATTATCGTCACGCCTATCACGCCGGAAATTTTGCGGATGTCGTCAAGCACGTCATCCTGACGCGCCTTGTCGAGTATCTGAAACGCAAGGATCAGGCCTTTCGCGTCATCGACACCCATGCAGGCATCGGCCTCTACGACCTGAAGGGTATCGAGGCAGGCAAGACCGGCGAATGGGCAGGCGGTATCGACCGCATCCTGGACGCGGTGAAGAAAGGGCAGATCGAGCAGCCCGTGCTGGATTTGCTGGAGCCTTATCTTGCTGCCGTCCGCGCAGTCAATGAAGGCGAAAAGCTGCGCCATTATCCGGGATCGCCCTTTCTCGTGCGGCATTTGCTGCGCAAGCAGGATCGCCTGTCCGCACTGGAACTGCATCCGCAGGACTCCACCAAACTGGCGAAGCTATTCGACGGTGATTATCAGGTTCGGGTGACCGAGCTGGACGGCTGGCTGGCGCTTGGCGCTCACCTTCCACCGAAGGAAAAACGCGGCATGGTGCTTGTTGACCCGCCTTTTGAAAAGGAAGGCGAATTCGATCGTCTGGTTGATGGCCTGGCCAAGGCGTACAAGCGTTTCGGCGGTGGCATTTATGCGCTGTGGTATCCGGTGAAGGACCGTAAGGAAACGGAACGTTTCACCAGACACTTACGTGAAACCGGCATTCCGAAGATCATGCAGATCGAACTGGCGATTCGTGCGCCCTCCGAAGAACCACGCCTGGATGGCACCGGTATGATTGTCGTCAACCCGCCCTATACACTTGAAAGTGAGATGCAAACCCTGCTTCCCTGCCTTACCAAGCTTCTTGCTGAGGAAAAAGGGAGCAATTTCAGCATCAAGTGGGTGAGAAGCGAGACGGATCGCACTTGACCCGCGTGAATTGCTGACGGAAACTGCGCCTCAATGCTTCGGCTATCATAGACTTGAACGGGTGCCAGCCCGCAATTTGGGACAGGACAGAGATATGCAACGAACCCTGGAACGTATCGGACAGTATTCACGCGCAGCCCTGTTTGCGGCGTCTGTCCTTCCTCTGACGCTTGTGTCTCTGCCGGCCAGCGCCGCAGACTATCTCACTTCTGCTCCAGCAGGCGTTGCCGATGCAGGCGCTTGCAGCCAGCAGAGCGTTTTGCGTTCGGTGGTTTCCGATTTCGGCTATCAGGTACGTCATGTCCCGAACCTGCCGCAGGTCGGTATTTCGGCCATGAGCGATGTTCAACTGACGCGCTATGAGCCGAAGACCAATCCGGCCCAGATCGAACGCACCTATTGCAAGGCAACCGCCGTTCTGACCGATGGTCAG
This sequence comes from Brucella tritici, assembly GCF_008932295.1. Classification (GTDB taxonomy): domain Bacteria; phylum Pseudomonadota; class Alphaproteobacteria; order Rhizobiales; family Rhizobiaceae; genus Brucella; species Brucella tritici. Next base: position 78,091 of record NZ_WBWA01000011.1, read on the forward strand.
TATCGTTCGGTCTGGTATATGGTCGAAGAAGGTCAGGGCTTTGCCTCGATGGGCCGCAATGTCGAATTCTGCGTCGACGGTTTCGACCGCTGGTATGTGTACGACGCAAGCTGCCGCGTTCTTCGCTAAAAATTAAGCGGCTTGATACGGTCAGCCGTTGATTAAGTGGAGGGCACATGCTGCGGAAGTTTGGTGCAGCGGCGGTTACGTTGCTCGCAGCGGCGGTTGCGAGTATTTTGGCAATTGCGCCGGGTCGGGCAGATGACGTTCCGGGCGAGTTCGACTTTTACGTCCTAGCCCTCTCCTGGTCGCCCAGCTATTGTGCATCGGAAGGCCCCCGCGCCAACAAGCAGCAATGTGGAACCAATCGTCCCTTCGGTTTCGTGGTGCATGGTCTCTGGCCGCAGAATGAATGGGGTTACCCAGCGAACTGCCAGCTCGACAATGCCCGCAGCCGGGGCAGCTATGTGCCCCGCCCGATCATCTCCCGCCTTTCCGATATCATGCCTTCTGCCGGTCTCGCCGCTTATCAATGGCGCAAGCATGGCAGTTGTTCGGGTCTGTCGCAGGATGAATATTTCTCAACGCTGCGCAACGCTTTCGATCAGGTCAAAATTCCGCCCAGCCTGCGCAATCTGGCGAGCGGTCGGCGTGTTGATCCCCTTCTCGTTGAAAAAGCTTTTATCGCAGCCAATCCCGGCATGAAACCGGATGGTATCTCGATTAGCTGCAAGCGGAACTATCTTCAGGAAGTTCGCATCTGCATGACAAAAGACCTGCAATACCGTGCTTGCGGTCAGGTCGATGCCAATGCCTGCCGAAGCCGCTCTGTCATGATGCCCGCCACGCAATAAACTTTACATATCCGGTTTAGGAACGAACGATGACACAGATACTCTATTCGCCTGCTTCGCCCTACAGCGCGAAGGTGCGCATGGCCGCTCACCATGCCGGCATTCCGTTTGAAAGCGTTGTCGTCAACACCTCGGCGGAACCGGAGAACCTGATCCACGCCAATCCGCTCGGAAAAATTCCGACGCTGGTGACGGATGACGGCAAATCGGTTTTCGACAGCCGTGCGATCACCCAGTATCTGAACCGGGTTTCGGGCAACAAGATTTTCCCGCGCAATGCCGAAAAGCGCACCGATGCAGAGCGCTATGAAGCCATCGCCGACGGTCTTTGCGACGTGCTTCTGGCGCATGTCTACGAACGCCGCATGCGTCCGGAAGAGAAAATTCATCAGCCCTGGCTCGACCTGCAATGGCGCAAGGCCGAACGCGCACTCGACCTTCTCAACGAAGCGCCGCCGCGTCTGGCGGGCAAGCTGCATGGCGGCCATATCGCCGTTGCTGCCGCGCTTGGCTATCTGGCGCTGCGCTTTGAAGGCAAATGGGAACGCAACCGCTCCAAGCTCAAGCGCTGGATGAAGCGTTTTCAGGAACTGCACCCGGAACTGACGGAACTGCTGCCGCGCGGCTAACCGGTCTGGAAAGAATGAAACCCCGGATTTCCGGGGTTTTTTTGCAGATTATTGTTTCTTGTCGAGCGCCTGCAATATCCGATAAGCGGCTTTTACGCGCTCATCGATCAGATAATTCCGGTTGGCAAGCAGGACGATTCCGGTCTTCTTGGCGGGAATAAAGGCCGCATAGGCACCGAAACCGTTGGTCGAGCCTGTCTTGTTGACCAAGACATCGGCTGACGGCTGCAAGGGCTGATCGAATTTGCCGATTTTGTGCGACTTCAGCGCCATGTCCGACGAATTGCCCGCAAGAAGTGTCTTGAGCGCAGTCGGATAGCTGTAGAACTCCCAGCCAAGCCCCTGATTGTTGGCACCGACGTGATAATAACCCGTATGTGTCGCGGCGACGGCCTTCTGGAAATCAGGCTCCAGAGATGAGCTGTCGATATTCAGCTCAATGAAGCGGGCGAGATCAAGCGCTGTGGTCTTGATGCCATAGGCCTGCGCATCCAGCGCGCCGCCAGATACCCGGATCGGCTTGTCGGCTTTGGAATAGCCGTAAGCGTAGTTCTTCATCCGGCTTTCCGGCACATTGACGAAAGTGTTCTTCAGACCAAATGCAGGCAGAAGCTTTTGCTCCACCAGGACATCGAACGGCTTGTCCATGCTTCGTGCCGCCAGATAGCCGAACAGGCCGATGCTGGGATTCGAATAACGGCGCTGTGTGCCTGCCGGATAGTCCGGCTTCCATTTCTTGAAATATGCCAGCATCGAACTGTCATCGGTGACAGCATCGGGAAATTGCAGGGGCAATCCGCCCGGTGTGTAGGTCCCAAGATCGAGCATGGTGATCTTGTCGAAGCTGCTGCCTGCCAGTTCGGGAGCCCATTTGGTCGCGGGATCGGACAAGGAGAATGCGCCGGTCGCCAGCCCATAGCCGCTGAGCGTCGCAGTAAACGTCTTGCTGACCGAACCGATCTCGAAAATCGTGTCTTCGTCGACTCTCTGTCCGCTTTCCTTCGATGCCACGCCATAACCGAAGAAGTGGCTCTTGCCGTCGATGGTTATGGCAACCGCCATGCCGGGAATCTTCTGCTCGGCCATGAGCGGGCGCATGGTTTCATCGACGATACGGCGCAAATCGTCATCGTTCACCTTGCTTGCAGCCAACGCACCGCTATTCGGGATAATAGCGGCGGTGGCGAGGAAACCGATCAAAAATGTCGTAGATTTTCTCATGACAGATGAATAAACCTCATGATTATGCGTTCCGCTACGTCTTTCTCAAGACATAGCCGGTATTGCGCGATTCATTATATTGAAGCCCGTTTACAGCATTTTTTCAACGCTTCTGCGGGATATAAGCCTATCAGGCCCTGCTGATATACGATGCTTGCGCAAAGAGGACAAACGACGTTATCTAGCATTTGGCATTAGAAAAATTTGGGGCAACATGGTTCGACCGCATCTCCCGCTCAATTCCCTGCGCGCCTTCGAGGCGTCGGCGCGTCACTTGAGTTTTACGAAGGCCGCGATTGAACTTTGCGTTACACAAGCCGCTGTCAGCCATCAGGTCAAAAGCCTCGAAACCCGCCTGAATGTGACTTTGTTCGAGCGCCTGCCGCGCGGGCTGATGCTGACGAGCGAAGGAGAAACGCTGCTCCCCACATTGAAGGACGCATTCGACAGGATTGCCGGAACGCTTGAACGTTTCGAAGCGGGGCATTATCGGGAAATATTGCGCGTGGGTGCAGTCGGCACGCTGGCCGTCGGCTGGCTTCTGCCACGTCTGCGCGATTTTCAGAATCGTTATCCGTTCATCGATCTGCGGCTTTCGACCAACAACAACCGGGTGGACATAGCGGCGGAGGGCCTCGATTACGCCATCCGTTTCGGCAGCGGCGCCTGGCATGGCATCGACGCAACCCGATTGCTGGAAGCACCGTTGTCACCGCTTTGCATTCCGGAACTGGCACAGGAATTGCGAACACCAGCCGATCTCGCGCGGCATATTTTATTGCGCTCCTACCGTGCCGATGAATGGACGCAGTGGTTTATGGCAGCAGGCGTCACGGGCGACATGCCCCTGCCCCGAAGCATCATGTTCGATTCGTCGCTCGCGATGATGGAAGCAGCCATGCAGGGAGCGGGCGTAGCACTTGCGCCGCCGCTGATGTTCTCCCGTCAGTTGCTCTCGGAAACGATCATTCAGCCATTCGACACAACGGTGACGATGGGCAGCTACTGGCTGACGAGGCTGCAATCACGGTCGGAAACGCAAGCAATGGCTGCATTTCGCGACTGGCTGGTTGAGATAGCGAGCCTCTAACCCTAAAAAACATAACAAAAAACCGGGCAGTTGCCTGCCCGGTTTTCCGTGTTCAATTATCAGATAATTAGAACTTGTAGCCAACGCCGACGCGGATGTCGTGGGTGTCGAGCTTGTTACGAACCGTTTCGGTGCCAAGATCATAGTTCTTGTTGCCGAACTGGGTGTAACGGTATTCGACGCGGCCCAGGATGTTGTCCGTGAGCTTGGCTTCCAGACCGGCACCAGCAGTCCAACCAACGCGGAACTTGCTTTCGTCGTCAAAGCCGTTGTCGAGCTTAACCTGCGAACCGGCAACACCAGCAGTGATGTACGGCATAACCGGGTTCAGGTCGTAGCCGAGACGTGCGCGCAGCGAGCCTTCGAAGCCCTGCTTGACTTCCAGACCGTCCTTGGACTTCTTGGCCCAGGAGTAACCGGCGTCACCTTCAACACCGTATACGAACTGGTCCTGCTGGAAGTTCCAGCCAGCGTAAGCGCCAGCCTTCATGTCGTCAGGCTTGATGGTGCCAACGGCGTCGGTCTTGGCCTTGTTCCAGCCGTAGCCGAGGTACAGACCGGTGTAGCCACCAGCCCAGCTATACTGCGGAGCCATTTCAACCGGAGCCGGAACAGGAGGCTGTTCCTGAATGGCATCAGCAGCGAAAGCAGTCGCAGAGAACGGCAGCAGCGCAGCCGAGGCGATTACGAGAGACTTAAGAGTGCGCATAGCATTCTCCTTACACAAATTACCTTTTGCGCGGTCCCTTATCGGGCGGGCGATGTTGGGAGCAAATCGTCCATGCCGCGCTGACAGGACCGACATATCGGCGGTAATTGCGGCACGAAATGCCCGCTTCTGTGGAGAGAACCTGACGAGAACGTGGCAAAAATGCGATGTTGCATTATCGCAACGCCGGATTCAGCCACCTATATAGTGGGAGAGTTTCGATTGCGGCGACCGCAACAACCGGCAGAAAGAAACGAAGTCGCTGAAATCTCTATCAATTTGTCAGTTATGAATGTTGCAGCCGCTGTTTTTAGCTGCAATCTTCCGACCGAAATGGCATGAAATCGACTGAAGAATCTCGATAAGAAAGTGTTTACCGTGTTGAACGATCACGAGCCCCGCCTGCTTGCTAAATGTCCGGTTCTGGTCACCGGCGGCGCACGGCGTATTGGCAAGGCAATTGTCGAGGACCTTGCCGCCCATGGCTTCCCGGTCGCCATACACTATAATCACTCCATCGATGAAGGCGCGGCCCTTGCAGCGGCCATAAACGAACAAGGCGGGAAGGCCTGTGTCGTGCGCGCAGACCTTTCATCCGAATCCGATGTTCGCAATCTTGTGGAGGATGCGTCACGCCAGATCGGGCCGATCCGGCTTCTGGTCAACAATGCATCGCTCTTTGAAGATGATCGCATCGGCCAACTGGATATGGCGCTGTGGGACAAGCACTTTGCCATCCATCTCAAGGCGCCGGTCCTGCTGGCCGAAGAAATGGCGAAAGCCCTGCCCAGCGGCGAAGAGGCGCTTGTCGTCAATGTCATCGACCAGCGCGTCTGGAAGCTCAACCCGAATTTCTTTTCCTATACGCTTTCGAAGACAGCCCTCTGGAATGCCACCCGAACCATGGCGCAGGCGCTTGCACCGCAAATCCGGGTCAATGCAATCGCACCCGGCCCAACATTGCCGAGCGAACGGCAGAAGCCTGGCGATTTCGAACAGCAGGTCGAGAAACTTCTTTTGCAGCGTGCGCCGGAATTGTCGGAATTTGGGCGTACTGTTCGCTATTTCTGGGAAAGCCGCTCCGTCACCGGCCAGATGATCGCACTTGACGGCGGACAGCATCTGGCCTGGGAAACCCCGGATATTGCAGGAATTACGGAATGACTGGAAACCGCAAGAACAATGAGGATGCCGTTGCAAATCTGCCGTCCGATGACGAGCAGGATGTGGCCGGTATTATCATTGGTGACGCGGAAACCGACGATGATGACGAGACCGACGATATAGCCGATGTTCCGGCCTCTCCGTCCGCTGCCGATTCCATTCAATGGGATTCCTCGGATGGCCTGCCGGATATTGAAGGCCTGAGCGGTCAGGACATCATCAATGCTTTCGTGAAGCGCCTGCCGAACAATCCGGGCGTCTACCGCATGTTCAACAGCGATGGTGACGTGCTCTATGTCGGCAAGGCACGCAATCTCAAGAAGCGCGTTTCCAACTATGCGCGCGGCGTCGGCCATTCGAATCGCATCACGCGGATGATCCGCGAAACGGTGACGATGGAATTCGTCGTCACCCGGACGGAAACCGAAGCCTTGTTGCTGGAAGCCAATCTCATCAAGAGGTTGCGTCCGCGCTTCAACGTGCTGATGCGCGACGACAAGTCGTTTCCCTATATTCTTCTGACCGGCGACCATCGGGCACCCGGCATTTTCAAGCATCGCGGTGCGCGGTCCCGCAAGGGAGACTATTTCGGTCCCTTCGCCTCTGCCGGTGCCGTTGGTCGCACGATCAACGCGCTTCAGCGCGCCTTCCTGCTGCGGACCTGCACGGATTCGGTTTTTGAAACGCGTACCCGTCCCTGCCTTCTCTTTCAGATCAAGCGTTGTTCCGGCCCCTGCACGCACGAGATCAGCGATGAGAACTATGCCGAACTCGTCAATGAGGCCAAGGCGTTTCTTTCCGGCAAGAGCCAGTCGGTAAAGGACCACCTCGCAACGGCAATGCAGGCCGCGTCGGCGGACCTTGATTTTGAGCATGCAGCCGTTTACCGGGATCGTCTGGCGGCGCTTTCTCATGTGCAATCCCATCAGGGCATCAATCCGCAGACGGTTGAAGAGGCTGACGCCTTTGCCATCCATCAGGAAGGCGGCATGACCTGCATTCAGGTCTTCTTCTTCCGTACCGGCCAGAACTGGGGCAATCGCGCCTATTTCCCCAAGGCGGACAGTTCGCTCGGCCCGGCAGAGGTTCTGGGGGCATTCCTGTCCCAGTTCTATGACGACAAGCCATGTCCGCGGCTGGTTCTCCTGTCCGAGACGGTTGAGGAGCAATCGCTTATTGCCGAAGCGCTCTCGACGCGCGCGGGCCATAAGGTACAAGTCAACGTCCCCCAACGCGGAGAGAAGAAGGATCTTGTCGATTACGCGCTTACCAATGCGCGCGAAGCGCTTGGACGGCGGCTTGCTGAAACATCTTCGCAAGCCCGGCTGTTGCAAGGCATGGCCGAAACCTTCGGCCTGTCCCAGCCACCGCGCAGGATCGAGGTCTATGATAACTCGCATATCATGGGTACGAATGCTGTCGGCGGCATGATCGTCGCGGGACCGGAAGGCTTCGTCAAAAATCAGTACCGCAAGTTCAACATCCGCTCGACCGATATTACGCCGGGCGACGACTTCGGCATGATGCGCGAGGTAATCGAGCGGCGCTTCTCACGGCTGGTCAAGGAACATGGCACGCCGGAAGAGTCGACTGACGCAGAGGTAACCGACACGTTTCCTGCGTGGCCCGACGTCATTCTGATCGACGGCGGGCAAGGTCAGGTTGGCGCGGTCAGGCAAATTCTCGGCGAGCTTGGGATCAGCCATCTCGTCAATGCAATCGGCATTGCCAAGGGCGTCGACCGTGAAGCAGGGCGCGAACGTTTCTTCGTGGAAGGCAAGCAGGCCTTTACACTGCCGCCGCGCGATCCCGTGCTCTATTTCATCCAGCGCCTGCGCGATGAAGCGCACCGGTTTGCCATCGGCACACACCGCGCCCGGCGCAAGAAGGAAATGGTCAAGAACCCGCTCGATGAGATTGCGGGAATCGGTCCGTCGCGAAAGCGTGCGCTTCTGCACCATTTCGGAACCGCAAAGGCCGTCTCCAGAGCCGCGGTTGCCGATCTGATGCAGATCGAAGGCATCTCTGAGGCCATGGCCAAGACGATTCACGATCATTTTCGTGACAGATGACGTAATTTTGTCCGGAATTGAGGCGCAAGCGTCATTAGGTCCCGGTAGAATATATTCGCAGGTGTTGATTTTAACGGTCATCCCTGTTGATGTGCGGCTGACAACGATGCGGCGGAACAATGCAGAAAAAACATACCCTCTCCTTGCCCAATATCCTCACCTATGGCCGGATCATTGCCGTGCCGCTTGTGGTGTTGTGCTTCTTTATCGAGGGGAGACTGGAATCGAGCGATTTCGCCCGATGGACCGCCCTGGGATTGTTTGCCGTCGCCAGCATCACGGATTTTTTCGACGGCTATCTCGCCCGCATCTGGAAGCAGACCTCGACCATCGGTCGCATGCTTGACCCGATTGCCGACAAGCTTCTCGTATCCGCCATCCTGCTGCTCCTTGCAGCCGACGGAACCATTGCCGGCTGGACGCTTTGGGCTGCGATCATCATCCTGTGCCGCGAAATTCTGGTTTCGGGGCTGCGTGAATATCTTGCCGAGCTGAAGGTCAGCGTTCCCGTTTCCCGTCTCGCCAAATGGAAGACGACAGCACAAATGATTGCGCTCGCATTTCTGCTCGCAGGCCCTGCCGGTGACAAAGTTATGCCCTATGTAACGGAAATTGGCATTGTACTGCTTTGGATCTCGGCGCTTCTGACGCTTTATACGGGCTGGGATTACTTCAAGGCGGGCCTCAAACACGTAATGGATTGATCCAGTGGCGGTAAAACTCGTCTATTTCGCATGGGTGCGCGAGAAAATCGGCAAGGGTGAAGAAGTCATCGAACTCCCCTCACCCAAAACAACCGTGGGCGATCTGATCAGCCACCTGAAATCGCGCGGCGAGGAATATGAAGCGGCTTTCGAGCATGAGCATGTCATTCGCGCCGCGATCAACCAGGAACATGCCGAGCATATTGAACTCGTGAATGACGGCGATGAAGTTGCGCTCTTTCCTCCCATGACGGGGGGATGAGATGAGCGGGCCAGAGCATTTCCAGCAAAGGCGCGGAGCGCCTACGCGGGGAAATCAGTCCACAGGACTGATTTCTAATCCCGCTCCGATGCGCAGGATAATGCGTAAAAACAAAACGATAGGGCATTTTCAATGATTCAAGCAAAACCGGAAATGCCCTAATGACATGCCCACTTTTCGTCGGCATAAGAAACGAAGACTTCGACACGGCAGCGGAGCTGCGCAAGCTTGAGCACGGGCGAACGGATATCGGCGCCATCGTCACCTTTACCGGCCTGTGTCGCGATGAAAGCGGCACGCTTTCCGCTCTGGAGCTGGAGCATTATCCCGGCATGGCCGAAGCGGAAATCACCCGCATCGCCCGACAGGCTATCGAGCGCTGGCCGATAACAGCCCTCACGATCATTCATCGTTACGGGCTCATCAAACCGGGCGAAAACATCGTTCTGGTCGCAGCAGCATCATCGCATCGACACGCGGCTTTCGAAGCCGCCTCTTTTCTGATGGATTACATGAAAACCGATGCCCCATTCTGGAAAAGGGAGCATCTTGCAGACGGTTCGGTCGGCGGTTGGGTGTCGTCCAAAGAGGAAGACGAGAAGATTCGCGACCGCTGGCAGCAGTCATAAGCTTTCGATTACTGGCTATTCTATTGATCCCCTTTCTCATTTTAATTGCGAATTAACTATTTAACCCCCTAAAATAACGGGTAATTTGGTTAGCACGTTCTTGCGCTGCCACAATTTTCACATGAAGATTTCGCTAATGTCGGCATTATGAATCAGGCGCTGACAAGCGATGATGACAGACAGATTGGAATCCGCATCAGCGCCATCTGTCTTGCAACAAACAACGCGTGCGGGAACGGAAGTTTCGGGCTTTGACGATGCGAAATGGATTGGCGAAAACCCTCTCAATTGCTGCGGCACTGGTGGTCGGCATTGGCGCGCTTGGCGGCGCCGCCTTGTTCCTGACCACATCGATGCCGACAAGCAGCATGGCGGCGGAAAAAACCGTCAGCGGCAAGGTAATGTATCGCGAGCGCATCGCGCTGCCGCCGGAGGCGAACCTGACGGTTCAGCTTTCCGACATCTCGCTGGCCGATGCCCCGTCGAAAGTCATTGGTGAAACGCGGATCGAATCCGTTCAGGGATCACCGATCCCGTTTGCCATCAACTTTGATACGGACCAGATCCAGCCGGGCCATACCTATGCCCTGCAGGCACGCATTTCGGCAGGCGATACGCTGTGGTTCGTCAATGACGAACGCTATTCCATCGATCCGGAGAACCCCGGTACTCCGGCAGAGATCAAGGTTGTGATGGTCCGCAAAAGCGGTGACGAAGGCGCTGCCATCGGTATCGAGGGCAAGGACTGGCTCGCGGAGGACATTCAGGGCGGCGGCGTGATCGACAATGCGCAAACCACCCTGACGGTTTCGACCGACGGTGCCGTCAGCGGTTCAGGCGGCTGCAACCGTTATTTCAGCAAGGCGGTCGTGACCGGGGAAAACATTTCCTTTGCCGATATCGGATCGACCTATGTTCAGTGCCCGCCTGCCCTCATGAACCAGGAGCGCAAGTTCCTCGACGTGCTCGGTAAGACCAAGTCCTACAAGATCGATATGGGCAAGCTTGTTCTCTTCGATGACGAAGGGAAAGAAATGGCAAGGCTCGCGCAAAGTCTCTAAAGCAAAAAAGCCCGGCAATGCCGGGCTTTTTCTTTGAATTCCGAGCGGGATCAGCCGACGATTTCGGTGCCCGAGAACCAGTATGCGATTTCTTCTGCGGCGGTTTCAGGAGCGTCCGAACCGTGCACGGAGTTTTCGCCGATCGACAGGGCGAATTCCTTGCGGATGGTGCCTTCGTCAGCGTTGGCCGGGTTGGTCGCACCCATGACTTCGCGGTTCTTGGCGATGGCGTTTTCGCCTTCCAGAACCTGAACGATCGTCGGGCCGGAAGACATGAATTCGGTCAGTTCGCCGAAGAACGGACGATCTTTGTGAACAGCATAGAAGCCTTCAGCTTCACGCAGGCTCATCCAGACGCGCTTCGAAGCGACGACGCGCAGGCCAGCTGCTTCGAGCTTGGCAGTGATTGCGCCGGTCAGGTTGCGGCGGGTCGCATCGGGCTTGATCATGGAGAAGGTACGTTCGATTGCCATTATGACACCTTGTTCGCTGGGAAATTTCAGAAAAGTGAGGCTCTATACCGTCGATAGGCCGAATTGCCAAGAGGCCACGCCATTTTGAACACATCGCATACCGCCTAGCAGCTTGAGACGACGGAAATTTGAAGGCATAGATAATGCCACTCTGATTCAGGCTATCGGGTAGCGGGGGACTTGTATGGAACAGCATTTTCAAATGTTTGCGTGGTATAATCGCTGGGCTAATGAACTGCTTTATGCCGCCGCCGCCGATCTGAGCGACGAGGAATACCGGCTCGATCTTGGGCTGTTCTTCGGCTCAATTCATCGCACGCTCAACCATCTTCTGGTCACCGACCGCATATGGATGAAGCGGTTTACCGGCGAAGGCGACCATCCAAAGCAACTCGATGCCATCATAACCGATAATTTCATCACGCTGCGCGATCTGCGTAATGCCGAAGATGAACGCATCTGCCGCTATACCGACGGATTGGATGCCGACAAGCTTGCGGGACGTTTTACCTATACGACCGTTTCGGACATGCGCACGATGAGCCAGCGGCTTGCGCCCTCGCTGGCGCATCTGTTCAATCACCAAACCCATCATCGCGGCCAGATCCACGCGGCATTGACGCGGCTCGGTACTGACGCTCCATCGCTCGACCTCTCACAATTCCAGCGAACCGAAGGCGGACGCCGCTTCGCCTGACTGATGTTGATACTTGCGGAAACGCTTCAAGCCGTGCAAAAGCGCTTTCACCATGCTTATCCTTGACGACATCTCCGTACGCATTGCCGGACGCCTCCTGATCGACCACGCCAGCGTAACGCTGCCAGCGGGATCGAAGACCGGTTTTGTGGGCCGCAACGGCACCGGCAAATCGACCCTGTTCCGTGTGATTACGGGCGATCTTGCGTCGGAAACAGGCAGCATCTCGCTCCCGAAAAATACCCGTATCGGTCAGGTGGCGCAGGAAGCGCCCGGCACAGAAGATGCGCTGATCGAAATTGTCATGAAGGCTGACAAGGAGCGCACCGCACTTCTTGAAGAGGCTGACACGGCAACCGATCCGCACCGCATTGCCGAAATTCACACCCGCCTTGCCGACATCGACGCTCACTCTGCGGAAGCTCGCGCAGGTGCCATTTTGTCCGGTCTCGGTTTCAATGCCGAAGCACAACGCCAGCCCGCATCCGCCTTTTCCGGCGGCTGGCGCATGCGCGTCGCTCTGGCAGCGGTTCTTTTTGCCGAACCGGACTTGCTGCTCCTCGACGAACCGACCAACTATCTCGACCTTGAAGGCGTGCTGTGGCTGGTCGACTATGTGAAGCGCTATCCGCACACGGTCATCATCATCAGCCACGACCGTGATCTCCTGAACTCGGCGACCAGTTCGATCATGCATCTCGACCAGAAGAAGATCAGCTTCTGGCGAGGCAATTATGATCAGTTCGAGCGCCAGCGCCACGAAATGCTGGAATTGCAGCAGAAGGCCCACGCAAAGCAGGAAGCCCACCGCAAACACATGGAATCCTTCGTGGAACGGTTCCGCGCCAAGGCCACCAAGGCCCGTCAGGCGCAATCGCGCATGAAGGCTTTGGAAAAGCTCAAGCCAATCGAGCTCTATGTGGAAAGCAATGTGCAGCCGTTTCGTTTTCCCGATGCCGACAAAAAGACAGCATCGCCTGTCATCGCGCTTGATAATGCCGATGTCGGTTATGTGCCGGGCAAGCCCGTCCTTCGCAATGTAACCCTGCGTATCGACAATGACGACCGCATCGCGCTGCTCGGCTCAAATGGTAACGGCAAGTCGACGCTGGCCAAGCTGATTGCCGGTCGCCTGACGCCGGAAAAAGGTACACTTACGCTTTCGCCAAGCCTGAAGGTCGCATTCTTCGCACAGCATCAGATGGATGATCTGATCCCCGAAGACAATGCCATCGAGCATGTGCGCAAGCTCATGCCGACGGAACCGGAGGCGAAGGTGCGCGCGCGTGTTGCGCAGATGGGCCTTTCGACCGAGAAGATGCTGACACCGGCCAAAGACCTGTCCGGTGGCGAGAAAGCGCGTCTCCTGATGGGACTTGCGACCTTTCACGGTCCCAACCTGTTGATCCTCGACGAACCGACCAACCATCTCGACATCGACAGCCGCGAAGAGCTTGTGCATGCGCTCAACGCTTTCAACGGCGCGGTTATCCTGATTGCCCACGACCGCCATCTTATCGAAGCTACGATGGAACGGCTCTGGCTGGTCCGCGAAGGCGGCGTAAAGGCGTTTGAAGGCGATCTCGATGAATACCGGCAGATTGTTCTGGCCGATGCCAAGGGAGAACCGGCCGCCGACCGCGACGATAACGCCAAAGTCAACAAGGCCGAACAGCGAAAATTCGCCGCCCAGAAACGTGAAACCATGGCGCCACTGCAGAAAAAGATCAAGGAAACCGAAGCCTTGATCCAAAAACTGCAGAAACAGATTCAAGGCTTCTCGTCACAACTGGAAGATCCGGCCCTTTACGAGAAGGAACCTCAGAAGGCTATCCGGATCAACAAGGACATGAGCGACGCCCGTTCTGCACTTGCGGATGCTGAGGACAAGTGGCTGGAACTTTCCACCGAATATGAAGAAGCGATGGTGGATTAAAACAGCCATTGCTTCGGCGCACCACCGCCTAGGCGAACATCAACAAGGCCACGATTGCCAGCGCCAGCCAACCCACGATGCGCATGGCAACCGGCAGAGGGCGGGGCATGAACTGCACCGCGAGAAGCGCGAAAATAACGGTCAGAGTGGGAAAGCCGAAATAAAGGGCAGCGTAACCGCTCTGCCCTTCAAAGGAAGAGCCGAAGACGCCCAGCTTTTCGAGCGGTATCAGCGTAACCAGCGCGGCAAGAGCCGAAAGCAGCAACAGCAACAATCTGTCGGAAATTTTGCAGAGCATCGTCATCAATCAGCTCTGGGGACGCAGGCGCGTGCGCATCAGGGCATAAAGACCGAATGCACCGAGGATCAGCCCGATGGTCGTATAAACCTCGTCAGGCGTTTCGGCCCCACGGCGCAATACGAGATCGGCTTTTGAAACCTGAAGCCCATCCGTGTTTCCCTGCACCAGACGAAATGCATAAAGCCCCGGAATGACCGGATCGATGTCCCCGGCGCTCTGGCGCAGAACGCTGCCATCCTGCGGGCGGTCCGTATTGATGGAACCGCTGGTGGAGGCGAAATCGAGTCCCTGGGAGAGAACCGGCTGGCCGTCGCGGCTGACCGCAAGCGTAACCGCCGAGCGCCTTTCCGCAGGCACGTAACCCGGCAAAGGCGTGGCATCGATGAACACACGCACAGGCCCATCAGCCGCCGACAGCCTGACTTCCTGTATCTTGAAGCCGCTCTGACGATTTTCAAGCATGGTCCAGCGGCCAATCTCGCTGCCCGTGAAATGGCGCATATACCAGGGATAGCCGATGCCAAAGCCAAACCCGGCGACGATCATCGAAATGAATAGAGCCCGTATCACGCCTTGCGCTCCCAGCGGCGATCCGGCGTCTGCTGCCAATAGGTCAAGTCGTGATTTCCTGCCTTGAAATTCTTCCACTGCCCTCGGGCAATATCGAGCTGATCCTGATCATGCCCGTCAAACATGACGACAAGACGCTCATAGACATCCGCCTGTTCCAGCCCGGCGCCTTCAACGAGAAAGCGCACCGTCGCTCCATTCGGATTGGCTTCACTGGTGGTCAGCAATACCGGCTGGTGTTCGGGATGGGGCTCTTTATCCGTGCCATGCGCCACAAAGGATGTATCGGAGAAGGTCCAGAGCAAGCCGTCCAGCGCATCGCGTCTTTCCTCGCTGACCGTCTGGATCGTGACGCGCCAGCCGCGTCCGAGCGAACGCTCGACCAAACCGGGCAAGGCCTCATCGAGTGTCGATTCCGTCAGATGGTAGAAGAGAATTTCCGCCATGCACTATCCGTTTCGGAAACGGGTGAAGAAATTGATTCCGCTTCTCCACCCATCCTTTTGTTTGGAAAAGATTTTAGCTTTCGAAATGGTCCCGGACAAGGCGGTCCAGCAGGCGCACGCCATAGCCGGAAGCCCATGTCTGGCTATACTCGTTTGCTGGCGATCCCATGGCTGTTCCGGCAACGTCGAGATGCGCCCAAGGGGTCTCGCCGACAAAGCGCTTCAGGAACTGTGCTGCCGTAATCGATCCGCCGTAACGGCCGGCACTGTTCTTCATATCGGCAAACTTCGAATCGATCATCTTGTCGTATTCAGTGCCGAGCGGCAGGCGCCACAGCTTTTCGCCGGTCGACTGGCCCGCATCGTAAAGCTGGTCCGCAAGCTCGTCGTCATTGGAGAAAAGGCCGGCATGATACTGGCCGAGTGCAACCATGACGGCACCCGTAAGGGTGGCCAGATTGATAATGAAGCGCGGCTTGAAACGATCATTCGTATAGTGCAGCGCATCGGCGAGGACGAGACGGCCTTCAGCATCGGTATTGATGACTTCAATCGTCTGCCCCGACATGGATGTCACGATGTCGCCTGGGCGCTGTGCATTGCCATCCGGCATATTTTCGACAAGGCCGATAATGCCGATGGCGTTGACCTTTGCCTTGCGACCAGCCAGAGCGCGCATCAGGCCCGTGACGGCTGCCGCACCGCCCATGTCGCCTTTCATGTCCTCCATGCCACCGGCAGGCTTGATGGAAATACCGCCCGTATCAAACACCACGCCCTTGCCGACAAAAGCAACCGGCTTTTCCTTGCTCTTCGCGCCCTGCCATTCCATGACAACCAGTCGCGGCGGGCGAACGGAACCCTGTGCTACGCCCAGAAGCGCGCCCATACCGAGCTTCTTCATTTCCTTCTCGCCGAGGACTTCAACTTTCACGCCAAGCTTTTCGAGCTTCTCGGCTTCCTGTGCAAACTCGACCGGACCAAGAATATTCGCAGGCTCGTTGACGAGATTGCGCGCCTGGATAACACCGTCCGCGACCGCTTCTGCAACTTCAAAAGCACGCTTTGCCGTATGCGGGTCAGCGACGCAGATGCTGACCTTGGCAGCATGTTTCGGATCGCCATTTTCCTCATTGTTCTTGCGCGTCTTGTAGCGTTCGAACTTGTAGGAGCGCAGAATCATGCCAAGCGCCAAATCTGCCGCTTCGTCACCGGCGATGGTGGTTTCAGGCAAGGCCAGCGTCACGGTTGCACGCTCGGCCTTGCCGATTCGTGAAAACGCTGCGCCACCAATCTTGAGCCAGTCGTCATTGCCAAGCTTGCCGGTTTCGCCGACGCCGACCAGAACGATCTTGTCGATGCCACTGGAAGTTGTCTCGATCGCTTCCGCCGTCTTGCCCAATGCGCCGGTGAATCCGGAAATTTCGGCAATACGCTTGATCTTTTCCGCGCCGCCCACGGCCTGAGCCGCTTCATCCGCAAAACCGCCGCCCTTGGCGACGAGGACGATGGACACGCCTTTTTCCGGTACTGCAAAATCGCTGAAAGAGATCGAAGGACGTTTAGACATGACAACTCCAAACTTGGTGTCGATTTGAGAATGACACGATTGTGTCGCGACTTTTCCCCACTCATGTGAGACGAATATGGCGAAACAGCAAGAGCAGATCCCAGATTGTCCAGTTTTAGCCCGAGGAAAACCGTGCAGGACACAATTGCAAACCCGTCTTACATGCTTCCCGCAAAATACTGGCTTCCCGCAAAAACCGGTTGCCTTGAGCCCACTCATCACCCATTAAGGGAAACAGCAGAGCTGGCATCTTCATGATGCTTTTAGTAATCTGTTAACCGCGTTTATTGGGCCAATCTTAGCCAAGCGTCATTAAGTTTAGTGATTATCACGAGTGCCGCAGCCATTTTCAGGTGCGCACTCTTCAACGGAACCGGGATGTAGACTCCACCTATGCGATTGATTGAGTTGTACATCTTGCGCCGGGTGGCGATCATGTTCCTCGCAGTGCTTGGGGCGGCAGTCGGTATTACCTGGACCGTGCAGGTGCTTCAGCGCATCGACTTTCTGACCACAAGCGGCCAGACATTCCAGACAATCATTCAATTCAGCTCGCTGTTGATTCCGTCAGCCATCCCGCTCGTGATGCCGTTTGCGCTGATCATTGCGATCACACAGACGCTGTCCACCATGAACCAGGATTCCGAGCTGGTCGTTATCAATGCATCGGGTGCCCCGCGCAGTGCGGTGATGCGCCCTATTCTGATTCTTGCGGCCGTGATTTCCGTCGTCTCGTTTCTCGTCGCCAATTATGTCGATCCCTATGCGCGCATGAACATGCGCGCCATGATCGCCAATGCCAGCGCCGATCTGATGAATGTCATCGTTCAGGAAGGCAATTTCCGCAAACTGGCGGACAATCTTTATATTCAGGTCGCGGAACGACGCGCCGATGGCAGCATTGGCGGACTTTTCATCGCCGATTCCCGCGATCCATCGCTTGACCTCATCTATTATGCTGCCGATGGCGCAATTGCTTCGACGCCAAGCGGTGACATGCTTTTGATGCAGAACGGCGAAGTGCAGCGGCGTGACGTGTCGGATGGCACGGTTTCGATCATCAAGTTCAATTCCTACGCATTCGATCTCAGCCAGTTTGCCTCGGCTGGCGACGATTTCGTCATCTATGCGAAAGACCGTCCGCTGTCCTATCTTTTGAACCCGGACCCGAATGACCCGATCCTTCAGACCCGCCCATTGCGCTACAAGGCCGAATTGCACCGGCGTCTGACGCAATGGCTCTATCCGGTTGTCTTTGCAATGATCGCACTGGCTTTTGCGGGCGATTCCCGTTCGCATCGGGAAGCTCGTGTCTCTGCGTCCTTCTCGGCGATCAGCACCGCCCTCCTCGTCTATTGGGCAGGCTATTTCGCATCCGACCGGGCCGACAAGGATGCAGGCTATATCGTCGTCATGTATCTCGTGCCCGCCGCCGTCATCCTTGTGACTGGCTTTGCGCTCGCCACCGGGCGACGGATCGGCCTGCCGGACAAATGGAACGACCGTATTCTCGACAATTTCGACAGTCTGAGAAACCGCGTTTCGGAGCTTTATGCCCGTCTCACCGGACGTTCCCGCAATAAAGCCGGAGGTCAGGTATGATCGGCTGGACGCTCGGGCGCTATTTCTTCATCCGCTACGTGCAGATCACGTTCTATTTTCTGCTCGGCATCTTCGCATTGTCGCTGCTTCTCGATTTCACCGAGAATGCGAGCAAGCTTTCAAACCTGCCGGACTATTCGGTGTGGGCTGCGCTTGGCCTTTCCGCCATGCGCGTACCCTTCATCATGCAGCAGATGATCCCGTTTGTTGCCCTGTTCTCCGCAATGGCGACGCTCATCTCGCTCAATAGAAAATACGAACTTGTTGTCGCTCGCTCCGTTGGCGTGTCGGCCTGGCAATTCCTTCTGCCTGCCTGCTTCGGCGCATTCCTGTTTGGCCTGGCGACGATCTTCATCCTCAATCCATTCGCCGCCTACGGTTTTGCCAAGGCCGACGAGATTGCATCGACATGGAAGACCGGCAAGGTTACCGACGTTTCCGCCCTGCGCGACCCGTGGCTGCGCCAGAAAACGGATGAAGGCGAAACCATCATCGGTGCAAAGAGCATTCTGGATCAGGGCGCGACACTTGCTGACGCGACATTCATTCAGTTCGATGAGAAGAAGAATATCAAGGTACGCTACGACGCGCGGACCGCACAACTGAAGGACGGCCACTGGGAGCTTACCGACGTGACGCGATTCGCGCGCGGCGAAGAACCCCAGAAAATGGCGAGTTTCCAGATCGAGACGCAGCTTCGTCCGGAATATGTGGAAGAGAAGCTCGCGACGCCCGACACGATCCCCTTCACGCAGTTGCGCCACAAGATCGAGGTCGCGCGTTCCTTCGGTTACTCCGCAAACGCATTTGATATGCAATACCAGTCACTTCTGGCATTGCCGGCATTGCTGATGGCGATGACTCTCATTGCTGCAACAGTGTCGTTGAAATTTGTGCGATTTGGTCAGTCAGGAGCTATGATTCTGGGTGGCGTTATCGCAGGCTTCATGCTTTATGTCGTTTCGGTGCTAGTGAAGGCATTCGGGAATGCGGGATTCGTTCCGCCATTCGTGGCTGCCTGGGTTCCGGTTATTATCGCAACATTCTTTGGTGTCTCCTTTTTGTTGCATAAGGAGGATGGTTAGTGGGTTCGAGTAACGCCCGCATGGTATTGCCCCATTCGTTCTCGCGCCTGACGCGCGGGACGGCTTTGGCGTGCGTCCTTGCTTTGCCTTTCATTTCTGTCGCGGCCCTGCCCTCACCCGCATCGGCACAGGACGCTCTTGCTGCCAATTACAAGAGCGATCCGAACGCACGCATGCTTCTACAGGCTGACGAGCTTGTCTATGATCGTGACGTCAATACCGTCACGGCTCAGGGCAAGGTGCGCATCGAGTATGACGGCAATCATCTCGTCGCCGACAAGGTAACCTATAACCAGCAGACGCGGCGCATGACTGCGACGGGTAATGTTGAGGTCGTCGAGCGCGACGGCAACAAGATCTACTCCGACCATATGGATGTCACCGACAGTTTCCGCGATGGCTTCGTAAACGGCCTGCGCGTCGAGACGACGGATAACACCCGCTTTGCCGCTGAAAGTGCCGAACGCAGCAACGGCGAAATCACGACGTTCAACAATGGCGTCTATACGGCCTGCGAACCCTGCGCGAAGAATCCGGACAAGCCTGTTCTCTGGCAGATCAAGGCGCGCAAGATCATCTGGAACAGCACGACGAAGACGGTCCGTTTCGAACATGGCCGCTTCGAGTTCTTCGGCATGCCACTTGCCTACTTCCCGGCATTCGAGATGGCCGACCCGACGGTAAAGCGCAAGAGCGGCTTCCTGTTTCCGGGTTTTTCCTACAAGGACGATCTCGGCTTCGGCATCAAGAACTCGTATTTCTGGGCACTTGCTCCAAATTACGATCTGACGCTTTCCACGACCGCCTATACCAAGCAGGGCTTCCTGACCGAAGCTGAATGGCGTCATCGTCTTGAAAACGGTACCTACAATCTTCGTATTGCTGGCATTCACCAGAACAAGCCCGGTGAATTCGATCTGAACACCGTTGATCGCGAAGAAGACAACCGCGGCATGGTTGCGTCGAAAGGTGATTTTAATCTCAATTCGCGCTGGCGTTTTGGCTGGGATGTGATGGCACAGACCGACCGGAATTTCAGTCGGACCTATGATATCGAGGGTTACAATCAAGGAACACAAATCTCCAAGATCTATCTCAGAGGTATCAATAACCGTAACTACTTCGACCTCAACTTCTATCGCTTCAACGTGCAGGAATCTCTTCTGTCGAATAATTTGCGTGAGATGCACTCGAAGCAACCATGGGTTTTCCCCAGCGTGGACTATTCCTATACGTTGCCGGATCCAGTCTATGGCGGTGAATTGAACTTTACGAGCAATCTGCAAGTTCTTTATCGAGAGAATACCAACTATTCTACGAACCGTAGAGGTGGCGTTGCAGATTTTCCACGTATTCCAGGTTTTGATGGAACGAACGTCCGTCTAACTAGCGAAGCTGAATGGAAACGCACGTTCATAACGCCCGCTGGCTTGGTAATCACGCCGTTATTGGCATTGCGCGGTGACGCGATTGGTGTCAATACGGACTTCAATCCTATAGACGCTGGATATACGGATGCACTGGTGCGTTCTGAAGCGCTTCGTGCTATGGCAACGGCCGGGCTTGAGCTTCGCTGGCCCATTCTGTTTTCAAGCACCAGTTCTACCCATATCATCGAGCCGATCGCCCAGCTTTATATTCGTAACAATGAACGCTATGCGGGCGAACTGCCGAATGAAGATGCCCAGAGCTTCGTCTTCGACGCGACGAACCTGTTTTCGCGTGACAAATTCTCCGGGTATGACCGTGTTGAAGGTGGTACACGAGCCAATCTCGGTTTGCGCTATTCGGGCAACTTCAACAATAGCGACTGGGCTCTTTATGCTCTCGGCGGCCAGTCGTTCCAGTTAGGCGGCGTGAACTCATTTGGGACGAGCGATTTTGTTAATGCCGGCGCGGATTCGGGTCTTGAAGATGCCCGTTCCGATTATGTTGCAATGATCGGCACATCCAACTCGAGAGGACTTGCCCTTGCTGCCCGCGGTCGTTTCGACAAGGATAGTTTTTCTGTTGAACGCGGTGAACTTGAGGCCCAACAGAACTGGAAAAAACTTTCGCTTTCAGCACGATATGCTTATATCGCTCCGCAACCAGCTTATGGTTACTCTGATCTTCGTCAGGAAGTCACGGGCTCGGCAACGGCACGTATTACGCCAAACTGGCGCGTTTTTGGTTCGGGTACCTACGACATGGTATCCGAGACGTTGGTTCGAGCGTCCGCTGGTTTAGCATATGACGACGAATGCTTCACTTATTCCATGGCTTATTTACAAACGCGAAATCCATCGCGGGTTGATGATAAGCCATCCCATAGCATAGGCTTCAACATTTCGCTGCGTACCCTGGGTGACATAGGTAGCGGCAATCAGATTTTCTAAATTTGACAGACCGGAAGCACTAGAAATGCTTCCGGTCTTTTCATTTCATTCGACAAAGAAATTTGCACATCAAAGCCTAATTTGGCTTTCTTTCTGTAGTATTCACACGATACAACCTTCGCAAAATAGCTTTTGGGTCATTGTTTCGCCGCACTGGGTCATCTATACAGGCAGCTTATGATCAGCCGCTGATATGATTGATTGATTGTTTGGCTGCCGACGATAATGACCATAAAGGGATACGTCCGGTAAGGATTGTCGTTCATCGACCGGAAGGAATCGGGAAAGAAAGATGATGATTGCAAGACCTCTCTTCGCCTCCATGCTGAGCGCCGCAGTCTGCTTGACGACGCTTGGAACGGTTGCGGTTCCAGCATTTGCTGCAGGTGCAGGTTCCGAGGTCAAGGTTATCGTCTCCGGCAACGCCATCACCAACAGCGATATTCAGCACCGCATGGCCTTTTTGAAGTTGCAGCGCAAGGGCGGAAATCTCAGCCAGATTGCCAAGCAAGAGCTGACTGATGAAATGCTGAAGCGCGTCGAGATGAAATCGCGCGGCATCAATATTTCCGAACAGCAGGTCGATGAGGCTTATGCCGGTTTTGCCAGCCGTAACAAGATGAGTCTGGCACAACTCAATCAGTTGATGAACCAGTCGGGTGTTACGCCGGATCATTTCAAGAAATACATCATGGTCCAGATGGGCTGGGGCCGTCTCGTCAGCGCCCGTTTCCGTGCGACCGGCATGGTCAGCGAACAGGAAGCCGTTCAGCGCATGTTGAAGGATGGCGGCAAGAAGCCTGTGGCGACCGAATATCGCCTCCAGCAGGTCATTTTCGTGGTGCCGGCTTCCAAGCGCTCTCCTGCCCTGCTCGCCAAGCGCAAGCAGGAAGCCAATGCACTTCGCTCGCGCTTCCAGAATTGCGATGCAACCCGTCAGCAGGCCAAGGGCATTCTTGACGTAACCGTCCGCGATCTTGGCCGCATTATCGAACAGCAATTGCCTGGCGAATGGTCCAAGGCGGTCAAGTCCACATCGGTTGGCGGCACCACCCCGCCGCAGGAAACCGAAAAGGGCGTTGAATTCCTGGCCGTCTGCTCAACCCGGCAAGTGTCGGATGACCGCGTCGCCCAGCTCGTCTTCTCCATGGAAGGCGCGGATTCCGCTGCCGGTCAGGAAAAGAAGGCGGAACAGCTCAGCGAGAAATATCTCAAGGAACTGCGCGAAAAGGCGACGATCGTCAATCGCTAAACCGACCTGACGGATTCATCCGTATTCATTGGACTATTGACGCGATGTCCGCATCACCTGTTCCTCCTCTCGCCATCAGCATTGGTGATCCGTCCGGCATTGGCCCCGACGTTGCGCTTGTCGCCTGGCTCCGGCGCGACGAGCTTGCGTTGCCGCCTTTCGCCTTGCTGGCAGATCCGGTTCAACTGACTGCGCGCGCAAAGCATCTCGGACTTGACGTCGAGATCGAGGTCATCACCACCATTTCTGCCGCAAGCCGTGTATTTGCGCATGCTTTGCCGGTTCTCCCTCTCGACAACAAGCTGACGGATAGTGTCGGCAAGCCCTTGCCGGAAAACGCTGCAGGCATCATCGAAGCCATCGAGCGCGCTGTCGAACTCACATTGAAAGGTGAGGCTTCAGCAGTTGTCACCTGCCCTATTTCAAAGAAGCCGCTTTATGAAGCCGGGTTCCAGCATCCGGGCCATACGGAGTTTCTAGCGGAACTCGCCAGCAAATATCTGGGCAAACCTGTCACGCCCGTCATGATGCTTGCCGGGCCGCAGCTTCGCGCCGTTCCGGTCACCATACACATTCCGCTTGCCGAAGTGCCCGCCCGTTTAAGAACTGCCGATATCATCGAAGTTTCGCGGATCACCGCCACCGAACTGCGAGAACGGTTCGGCATTCTCGCACCGCGTCTCGCCATATCCGGACTTAACCCGCACGCCGGTGAAGGCGGAGCTATGGGCAAGGAGGATGACGCTATCATCCTGCCAGCAGTCGAGGCATTGCGCAGTGAAGGGATAGACGCTCGCGGCCCCCTGCCCGCCGATACGATGTTTCACGCGCCAGCCCGCGCGACCTATGATGCTGCGGTCTGCATGTATCACGATCAGGCCCTTATCCCGGCCAAGGCACTTGCTTTCGATGAGACTGTGAATGTGACCTTGGGGCTTCCCTTCATTCGCACGTCGCCGGATCACGGCACGGCTTTCGACATTGCAGGCAAAGGCATTGCCCGCCCGGACAGCCTTGTCGCGGCCATTCGTCTTGCACAGGAACTGGCTGAAAACGCCGCCAACGCACACTAACGAGTACAAATGGCATGAGTATTGATGGCCTTCCCCCGCTTCGCGAGGTAATCGAACGGCATGATCTGATGCCGAAGAAATCGCTCGGCCAGAACTTCCTTTTCGACCTCAATCTGACATCGAAAATCGCCCGTCAGGCGGGTAATCTGCAGGATCAGCCTGTTATTGAGGTTGGCCCAGGCCCTGGCGGCCTGACCCGCGCGCTTCTGGCACAAGGTGCCTATGTTACGGCAATCGAGCGCGATGAACGATGCCTGGACGCGCTCGCAGAGATTGAAGCGCATTATCCGGGTCGTCTGCGCATCATCTCCGGTGATGCGCTTGAGCAGGATTTTTCGGCGCTGTTTCCAGACGGGCCGAAGCCGCGCATCGTCGCCAATCTGCCTTATAATGTCGGCACGCAGCTTCTTATCAACTGGCTGCTGGTCGAGCCATGGCCACCCTTCTATTCGTCCATGACATTGATGTTCCAGCGGGAAGTCGCCGAACGTATCGTCGCGACACCGGACAGCGATCACTATGGACGTCTGGGTGTGCTTGCCGGGTGGAGAACAGTTTCCAAGATCAGTTTTGATGTGCCCCCGCAGGCATTTACGCCGCCGCCGAAAGTCATGTCGTCGGTCGTTCATATCACTCCGCGTGAAAATCCGCTGCCTTGCAACGCCAATGCTCTTGGACAGATCACGCAGGCCGCTTTCGGACAGCGTCGCAAGATGTTGCGCCAGAGCCTGAAACCGGTGGGCGGAGCCGAGCTTCTCGAAAAGACCGGTATCGACGGAACACGGCGCGCAGAAACGCTCAGCGTCGAAGAGTTCGTCGCGCTGGCAAACGCCTATCGCCCGATAAAGTAATCAGTGATGGCGCCCACCCTTCCCCGAAGTTGACTTCGTGACTTCGGGTGCAGCAGGCATGACTGGCAGCTTCATTTCATTGACGATCTGACCCACATGGTCAATTTCTTCGCGGAAGCTATTCAGGGATGAGCCTGTCAGTTTTTCACCTGCATTGAGACGCGCCGTCAACGGATCGACATATTGGTCGCCGACCTTGAGTTCGTAATAGAGGTGCGGGCCGGTCGAGTAGCCTGTCGATCCGACATAGGCGATCACGTCTCCCTGCTTCACGCGATCACCGACCTTCAGGCCCTTCTTGGCCGATGCAAGATGCGCATAGGTCGTACTGTAGCCGCCCTGATGGCGTATGCGGACATATTTGCCATATCCCTTCTGATACGAGATCAACTCCACCACACCGTCACCCGCCGCAACGATGGGCGAGCCGATCGGCGCATCGTAATCGACACCATTATGGTGTTTGCGAACATGCAGAACGGGATGGATGCGCCAGCCGAAACCATCATTGAGACGGCCATTCGGCAGCGGCTTCTGCATGAGATATTTCGTCATGGACGAACCATCTTCATTGAAATAGTCAGCACCGTTATTGCCTTCGTGACGGTACAGGCGGTGGCTTTTACCGTCGGTCGTGAACTCAACGAAAACCAGTTCCGGTTCGGTGTCTGCGCTTTTGCGGAATAGAAGATCGATCAAATCGGGCTTTTTACCGCCATTCAGCGAAATACCATTCTGTGAAGCCAGCTTCTCGACTTCACCGACGATTGCCTTCGGTGCGCCTGCCTGCTCCAGCCGCGACGAAATGGAGCCGCTATTGCTGACTGCATTTTGCGGATGATAGGCCGTCAGCATCGCATCGCGCGACAGGCGAGCAAAAAGGCGCTCATTGCCCGTGGCGCGGAAAACGCCATCGTCGGCACGTCCATAAATTGCCTTGTCGATATCGCCATGCTCGAAGCGCGCAAGCGCAATATGCTGCTCTCCATCGGCGTGCTGCCTCGACTTGTCCACCAGCAGTTCAAGATTGTCACCGGGCACCAGTTCTGTTCGCGCCAGGGCCTCCTCAAGCCGCTTGCTGTCTTCAACCGCAATCCCCGCCGCTTGCAACAATGCGCCCAATCGCTCGCGCGACTGCGGTGCGACAATGATTTCGTGAACCTTTGCGCCCGAAGCAACAGCCGGTTTGGCGAGGCTGACATTGATCGGAACACCCCGCTCCAGCTCTTCCTCAGGCCGTTTCGGCAAGGATTTCGGTACGGAAATCTCTCCGCGGAGCGTGTCGTCTATGGCAGCACGGCTGGAACCTTTGAGATCGAGCACCACATGCTGGTAGGTGTAGAGACGCGCGTCACCATCCTCGACGCCTTCAGCAATATCAATGCGTCGGGATACCCGGCTTCCCTGGTCAGTACCGATCTCCGGTGCCAGTCTTGCCTCTTTCGGCGCTGCGCGTCTCCTGTTTAGCGTCGCCGGATTGACCATGACCGGCTGTGCCGCGCGGCCATGACGGACAAGCCGTCCGGTCGTAAACAGAAGCCCGCCGCCAGCAATGACCATTGCGGCTATCAGCGCCAGACAGAACCGCAAATGCGTATGCAAGGAAAACCGGACCTGCCGGAATGGCTTCAGGCTGTGAGAAGAAAGCGGCTCGCTCTTCAAGGCCGCCTTGAAAGCCGCAAAATCTGGCTCCGCCGTCGCAGCAACTTTTCTTTCGTTTGCTGGCGCTGACCAGAAGACCATTTTGAACAATTCTCCACCACTGGATTATCGGCGGATGAGTGGTAAAGACAGCGGCCAAAATAAGGCTTACGGCAGGATATCCACCGTAAGAGAATCACATTCAGCGAATTGTGAAGATCAGGCCTCTAAAGCGCCGTGCGTCCTCTTGGACGCACAAAGGACGCTCTGACTTATTAATCTACGCATCGTGCTTTCCGAAAATCATTTCCTATTTTCGGGCCGATGCAGTAGCTCGCCCCCGGCGATGTTCAACCAGCATCGACCATGTATAGAGCGCAAGCCCGGCCCAGATCAGCGCGAATGCGCCGAGCTGCGCGGTCGAGAACGGCTCGTGGAAGATGAAGATCGCAAAGAAAAACAACATCGTCGGCGTCATGTACTGCATGAGGCCAAGCGTCGTATAGCGCAACAGCTTTGCGCCACCGGCATAGAGGATCAGCGGAATAGCCGTGAAAGGCCCGGCCAGAAGCAACATCGACACGTTAAACGCCGGGCCTGTCGAGAAATGATCCTGACCGTTTGCCGCCAGCCACAACACATAACCGAGTGCCGGAATGCACAGGATGAGTACTTCCAGCGTGAAGCCCTGAAGCGGCGGCATTGGCAGTGATTTGCGGAAGAAACCATAAAGGCCGAAGGTCAGCGGCAGCGCCAGCGATACCCATGGCAGACCGCCTGCATTGACGGTCAGCAAAAGCACAGCCGCAAAGGCGAACCCGACAGCGACATACTGAACTCTGGTCAGCCTCTCGCCGAGAAACAAACCGCCCAGAACGACATTGAACAGCGGATTGATGTAATAGCCAAGTGCCGCTCCCATCACCTGATCGTGGGCAACGGCCCAGACATAGATCGACCAGTTAATCGTAATAAGCCCGGCTGTCAGAGCAGCCATGGCCAGCATGCGCGGCTGACGCACGGCATTGAGAATATCCTTGAACTGCCCCAGGACGAAAAGGAGCATCAGCGCAACCGGAACTGACCAGATCACGCGGTGCGACACGACTTCCATTGCAGGAATGTGTCCGAGCGCCTTGAGATAGAACGGCAGCGCGCCCCAGAGGCCATAGGCTGCGATGGCCATCAGAAACCCGCGCGACCCGTCAGACAGGTGCGTATCGGTGATGGTCTGATCGGACATGCCTCTCTCCTCGGCGAAACTGAAGATGTCGCAAGCCAATTACGGCAGGCGAAGCATCGAACTTCACCTGCTATGCGCTCAACAATCCATAAAATCCATTCAATTAAACTGATCGAAACATCAATCGTCGTGAACAGATGGCTTTACTCGGCGGCGGCCAATCCGGCCATCGAACGGTTCTTCATCAGCTTGTAGTTGACCGAATCCATCAGGGCCTGGAACGACGCATCTATGATATTGTCCGACACGCCAACCGTGCGCCAGCGGGCACCGGTCGCATCCCCGGATTCTATCAGAACGCGGGTGATAGCCGCCGTCCCGCCATTGAGGATACGCACCTTGAAGTCCACCAGCTCAAGATCCTCGATCTCGGCCTGAAACCGCCCGAGGTCCTTGCGTAGCGCTATATCGAGCGCATTGACCGGGCCGTGCCCTTCGGCGACCGACATGCGAACCTCGCCATCGACCTCAACCTTGACCACGGCTTCGGACACGGTCTTCAACATGCCGTTGGCATCGAAACGCCGCTCGACAAGGCAACGGAAGGATTCGACTTTGAAGAATTCCGGCTGTGGCGTCAGCATGTTGCGCGCAAGCAGCTCGAAGCTTGCATCCGCGCCTTCATAGGCATAGCCTTCGGCTTCGCGTTCCTTGACCACGGCAATCAACGTGTCGAGACGGACATCGTCCTTCGCAACGCGAATACCGCGACGTTCCAGTTCAGCGATAAAATTGGACTTTCCGCCCTGATCCGACACCATGACACGCCGGCTGTTACCGACGGTTTCCGGCGGCACATGCTCATAGGTCTGCGGTTCCTTGAGAAGCGCGGAAGCATGAATTCCGGCCTTGGTCGCAAATGCGGAAGTGCCGGTATAGGGCGCCTGCTCCGTCGGCGGACGGTTCAAAATATCGTCGAAGGCACGCGAGATCCGCGTGATCCCCTTCAGTGCAGCAGGCTTGATCCCCAGTTCGAAACGCTCTGCCCAATAGGGTTTCAGCGCCAGTGTAGGGATCAGCGAAACGAGATTGGCATTGCCGCAACGCTCGCCGATACCGTTGAGCGTCCCCTGCACATGGCGCACACCCGCATCGATAGCTGCGAGCGAGACGGCCACCGCCTGCTCGGTGTCATTATGGGCGTGGATGCCAAGGCTTTCACCCGGAACTACAGCCGTCACGGCGGCAACAATTTCGGCGATTTCCGACGGCTGTGTGCCGCCATTCGTATCGCAAAGCACAACCCAGCGCGCACCTGCTGAATAGGCAGCCTTGGCACAGGCAAGCGCATATTCGGGATTGGCCTTGTATCCGTCGAAGAAATGCTCGCAATCGACCAGCGCTTCCCGCCCTGCCATACGTGCAGCCGTGACGGAAGCCGTGATCGACTCCAGATTTTCCTCATTGGTACAGCCCAGCGCCAGGCGGACATGGTAGTCCCAGCTCTTGGCAACGAAACAAACGGCATCGGCAGAGGCTTGAAGCAGACTGGAAAGGCCCGGATCGTTGGATGCCGAAACGCCTGCGCGCTTCGTCATGCCGAAGGCCACAAATTTTGCGCGTGCGGTCTGGCGACGCTTGAAGAAGGCCGTATCAGTCGGGTTGGCTCCCGGATAACCGCCTTCCACATAGTCGACACCCAACTCCTCCAGCAGCACGACAATCGACTTTTTGTCCTCAACGGAAAAATCAATGCCGGGTGTTTGCTGTCCATCCCGCAGAGTGGTGTCGTAGATATAGATGCGTTCGCGTGCCATTGTGCCTGCCTGTCGGTGGGTCTGCGGTCCGGTCAACCTTGCTGTTGCGGCCAGCTTTCAGTGTCGTAATCGGGATGCTGGTAGGAAATCATCGTTCGTACAAATTCGATGCTCTCCGGATCGCGTTCCGTTGTGTAGCCGGGAAGATTTGCAAGTTCCGGCACATAGGGCAGCTGCTTCTCGATGCCCCACTGAACCGTCGGCTCGATTTCCTCCGGCGCATCGAATGCACCGATGGCGAGCGCGATCCCGTCGGGTGCCTCGTAAGTAAGCGGCGTACCACACTCAGGACAAAAGCCCCGCTGCACATGATTGGACGAACGGAAGCGCTTAGGCTCGTTGCGCGTCCATTCCAGCTTCGCATCACTTACCGACACCAGAGGCGCATAGAAATTGCCAAACGCTTTCTGGCACATGCGACAATGACAGATCGATGCGGAACCCATCGCACCGTCAACGCGAAAGCGAACCGCACCGCACTGGCAACCACCGGTATAGATCGGTTTGTTATCAAGCGTCATGTCATCCTCCCTACTCCGCAAGCCTGTTAGCCTACCACATCCCAGTTGGTTATGCGTTCGCCCGTTGCCGGGTCCTTGCCATCCTTGAGCTGAACACCTTCCTGAAGCAGTTCATCGCGAATGCGATCAGCCTCAGCCCAGTTCTTCTCACTGATGAAGCGCAGGCGCTCCGCAATACGTGCTTCAATGGCTTCGCTATCCACCTCGACCTTTGCAAAGACCGGAATGGCTTCAGCCGTAACGAAATGCGGATCGAACAGGCCCAACAGAGCCATGCCCTCGCCCAATCCCTCGACATCGCGTGCCTTGAAAGCCTTGCGCAAAGCCGTGATTGCCGTCCAGCTGTTCAGATCGTCAGACAGGGCCTCCACCACCTCGCCAACTGTTGTCAGCGTTTCCGGCAATTCGAAATTCCTGTCGCGCAGCAAGCCATACCAGCGATGCAGTTCGTCGGCAGATTCTGCCAGACGCTGCGCCGTCCAGTTGATCGGCTCGCGATAATGCGTCTGCAACATCGAAAGGCGAGCCGCCAGGCCAACCCAACGATCATGCGCATCGACGTCGTCCCATACACCCAATTGCGGCAGGCCTTCGTTCAGCACATCGCGAATGGTGATGAAGTTGCCAAGCGATTTCGACATCTTCTGCCCTTCGACCTGCAGGAAGCCGTTATGCATCCAGATGCTCGCCATCCGCTCGGTGCCGAATGCGCAGCATGATTGCGCAATTTCGTTCTCGTGATGCGGAAATACGAGATCGATACCGCCGCCATGAATGTCGAACTGATTCTTCAGCGGATCATCGCATTTCAATCCGCCACCAAACGGCTCAAGCAGCTTGGCCATCGACATGGCCGAGCACTCGATATGCCAGCCCGGACGGCCCAATACCGCGATCCCTGCAGGAGAGGACCAGCCCGGCTCGTCCTCCTTCGACGGTTTCCACAAGACGAAATCCATTTCGTCCCGCTTGTAGGATGCTACGTCGACGCGGGCGCCTGCCAGCATCTCATCCAGCGAGCGGCGGGCAAGCGCGCCATAACGCGGCCCGGTCCGCTCGTTCATGGCCGACGGCGAGAAGAGCACATGATCCTCGGCCACATAGGCTACACCCAGCTTCACCAGACGATCAATCATGGCGCGCATCTCGTCCATATGCTCGGTAGCGCGCGGCTGAACGGTCGGCTGTAGATTACCAAGCGCCGTCACGTCAGCCTGAAACTGTGCATTCGTGCTTTCCGTCACCCGACGAATGGCTTCATTGAAGGATAGATCAGGGTAATCGCGCGCGGCGCGCGCATTAATCTTGTCATCGACGTCGGTAATGTTGCGGGCATAGGTGACGTGTTCCGCGCCATAGACATGACGCAGCAAACGGAACAACACGTCGAAAACGATCACCGGACGAGCGTTGCCTATATGCGCGAAGTCATAAACCGTTGGTCCGCAAACATACATGCGCACATTGTCGGCATCGATGGGAGAAAACTCCTCCTTCGTGCGGGTCAGCGTGTTGTACAGACGCAGTTGCGGCGCATAAGCCATTGTAAATATTCCCCAAAAAGACCTACTGGAACGTTCCGCTCAAACAATATGCGGCACTGCTCCAGCTACTGTTTTCACGCATTATCCCACGCAAAACCGCTTCGCACTTTTGCTGGAAATGCTAAGCGCAACTGACCGCAGCCGACTGACCGGGGCGTTATCATCCAATTTTTATGAAAGGGAGACGAAAACGGCCGGGCCAGCAGGCTGCTAGCCAATAATAATCGCACAAATACAAATGATCGTGGTCGGCGTTTTCATGATTGCACTTATCCTCAGCGGGAGTGCCTCCGTCAAGAGCTTTCGCTAAGTGCCTGTTCCAAAAGTCACCCTGCCCTGCCGCAAACAGCCGGATCGCCGTCTTTGTTGTATTTTTGCAACCTGTGAGCGCCCTCTCCAGCGTTAACCGGAAAACCGCAAAACCGGCTCCAAACAGCCTTCATTCGGTCTCAATCAATCACAAAATGGTGAGCAGGCATTATCGAAAGGAAGGACCAATGTCTAAGAGTGAACTGCAACCCCGCCAAGACCGACTGGTTGATAAATACCGCGAAATCGGGCCTGCCGTGCTTGTTGCAGCATTGCTGAACGCAACGCAGCGCAGCAGCGACGGTCGTAACGACAATCGCCGGCGTTCCATTCTCGCCGTCAAGAAGACAGGCTGAAGAAGCTGATATCGTTCAGCGCCTGGAGCATTTCCAGCAAAAGTGCGAAGCGGTTTTGCGTAGGATAATGCGACAAAAAACCCCTTGGAGCGCCGCGGGCTCGGCGATCAAAGTCGTTGGATGCGTAACACATAGCGCCAGTCCAGCAAGACCGGCGGTCACTGTCAGAACATCGAAAGCTGCCCGCCATTTCCGTCATCGGATTCGGGCTTGTTCTTTCGTTTCGGCACTGCACGCTCCGAAGAAGCCTGCTCCTCTACACGTTCCTGCAAATCGGGCGTCGTGTTGGCGACCTTGTTGACCTTGTCCGACACCGGTATCGCTTCAAACAAATCATCCTGAGCCGGACGCATGATATCCGCCACTTCGCGCGGCAGAAAACGTTTGCAATCCAGCCAGCGCGCAAAATCTTCCGGCTGTACGACAACCGGCATCCGCTCATGGATCGGTCGTAACAGGCCGTTAGCACTCGTCGTCAATATGCCTCCGGTATCGATCTGCGATCCGTCCGCATTGCTCCATGTCTCGATCAAGCCGCCAAAAGCGACAATGCCGCCCTTGCGCGGGCGCACCCAGTAGGCTTGCGCCTTGTTCTTGCCTTCACGGCGCCACTCATAAAAACCCGATGCCGGGATCAAGGCGCGTCGGTGGTTCAGGGCGGCGCGAAACGAATTCTTCTCCGCGGCCGTCTCGGAGCGGATGTTGAACATGAGCGGCCAGTCGTTCGGGTCTTTGCCCCATGACGGAACAAAACCCCATCGCACCAGCAACCCGACGCGATCCGGCCTGTTACTGCCTGGCGGCAGCGTTTCCCCGCCCAGAATGGTCAATATGGGCTGCGTTGGCGCGATATTATATCGTGGAGGAAAATCCTCTGCGATCAATGCGGCCACGAAGGCTTCCAGCTCTTCCCGGCTTGCAGTCAATGAAAAACGTCCACACATAGTAAGCATGTTTAGCGTTTTTCTGCGCCGGTCAAGAGGCGCTTTTCCATTGCCAACCGGTGTCTGCACGATCATAGCTGGAGCGCATCCCGAAAAGTGTGAAACGGTTTTCGGAACAAGATGCGTGTCAAAACATAAAGCTAGAGCATGATGAAAACAGTTCCCGTAGTTCCGATACCTGCAAAGGTTCATGGTGTTTCGCTGATCTGCAGACGCGAAGGGCGCTTTCTTCTGGTCGAGCGCGGGAAAGAGCCATGGAAAGGCTGGCTTGCTTTTCCGGGTGGAAGCATCGAACCGGGCGAAACGTCCGAACAAGCCGCGATCCGTGAACTCAAGGAAGAAACAGCGCTTGATGCAAAGACCCTGTCGCACGTCATAACCGTAGATCTGGCGCTTGAGGGGAAGGCATATGAAAAGAGCTATTATCTGTCCGTCTTCCGGGCCTGGCAGGTTTCGGGTCAGGAAGTCGCCGGAGACGATGCTGCATCCATTCACTGGCTGTCGATAGAAGAAATGGCGTCTGCAAAGGTGACGGACAGTACTCTCGATGTCGCCCGCGCGGTGGCGGAAAATGAAGACGAGCGCTTGGATATTAATCCTGTTTAGCGATCTGCCTTGAAGAGGCCCCTATTTATAGCAATAGCTCATTTTCAGGTGAGAGGTTTTCGATTGAAAAGCATTCCGTTTTTTCGACCGGCTATCTGCTTCTCGATCGCTTTGTGGGTCGGGGTGGCATCTCCGGCTTTGGCTCAGGACGCGCCCTATGAAGGGAAGATGTTGCGGCTCGCCGAAATTCTCGGCTCGCTTCACTATCTGCGCAATCTGTGCGGCGAAGCTGGCAGCGAATGGCGCGATCGGATGGACGCGATTGTGTCGGCGGAAAAGCCTTCCGAAGCCGAACGGGTGCGGCTGATTTCGAGCTTCAACCACGGGTATCGCGTGTTCAGCGACAATTACACCCGCTGCACCCCTTCGGCGCTTGCGGCGATTGATCGTTACATGAAGGAAGGCGAGGACTTGTCGAACGAGATCATCTCGCGCTATGGAAATTAACCAATCATTCACTCTTGTGCGGATTGACGGGATTAGTTCGTTCAAATCCGTGATAATCTGTTAACACTGTCTTAAGAAGGCAGTCACGTTGCCAGGTGGTTGAGCTCCCGCGAAACGGTGAGACACCGACAGTGCAACAGAAAGGCGAAAGCCAGGATGAAATCTATGGAACATGCACCGGCCGATCTGGACGAAATGATTGAGCGCGAGAAGAAACTCGTCGCAATCGAATATCACAACGAGGCCTGGGCAGACGGTATCTCGGAAGGTATCGAACCGGAAATCCTTGCCGAAGCAGCCTTTACGACTGCACTTACTGAACTGATCCGTGAAGCAGGCGACGATTGTGCGCTGGAGCTGATTGAGAAGATGCGTGAACAGATTGTAGCGGGAACCTTCCTGCCGCAGCGCATTCTTCAATAGCATTGATACGCCGGTCGCGGGACCAGACCGGCGCAGCAGTTCCCTCCCGGCGTCCCTCTTCTTGCGCCCAATGTCATTCCCGATCAGGAACTCCGCCTCGCCCCGAGCTTTTTTGACCGGGTTATTCCTTGCCTGCGGCATTACCTTGCCCGCCGCCGCAACAAACTCTTTTAACGTCGCACTGACGGATCAATCAGACTTACTGCAACGCCCCGGTGCCCGCGCCGTTGCCGATGAAGGCGACACCCCCTCCCCAATCCCCATACCCGGAGCACTTCCTCGCGCGGTGCCAAAAATGTCCCCTGGCAATGAACCTGCCCCGGCGGCATCCTCCAAACCCATGCCGGAAATCCATCGCGATTTCGACAAGCTGCCCGAACCTGTAAGGCTGACGCGTGAACGCATGCTGGAAGCAGCACGTTCCGGTGACATCGAGAAGCTGCGACCGCTCCTCGGCGTCGAGGACAAGGCCACCCAGCTCTCACTCGGGGACCACGAGGAAGACGTTATCGATTTTCTCAAATCGCTCTCGGGTGACGAAGCGGGCCGTGAAGTTCTGGCTATCATCGTCGATCTGCTGGATACGGGCTATGTGCACCTGAATGCAGGCAAGGACGACGAGGTTTATGTCTGGCCCTATTTCTACGCCATGCCTCTCGACAAGCTGACCCCGCCGCAGATCGTGGAGCTTTTCGAAATTGTCACCGCCGGTGATTTTGAGGATATGAAAAAGGCAGGCGGCTATATCTTCTACAGTATCGGCATCGGGCCGGACGGTAGCTGGCGCTTCTTCACTGCGGGCGAATAATCAGACGCCAAAACGTACGCGGCTCGGTGGCTCATTGTAGATGCGCTGCCAGACCCGACGAAACTGCCGTGCGGAAGCAAACCCCGCCTGCGCCGCAACATTCTCGATATCGAGCCCGGAATTCAAGAGCATCTCGCGCGCAAGGCTGATCTTGAGCCGATTGACATAGTCCGTCACCGTCATTCCGGCATATTCATTGAACAGACGCGAGAAGTTGCGCGGGCTTGCCCCACCAATATCCGCCAGTCGTTCCACCGACCAATCCGCCGCCGGATCGTGCGCGATGGCATCCTGTGCGCGATGCACAACCGGGTTCATATGGTTTCGCCCCTCAAGCCAGGGCGATAGCTGCGGGTCATTGCCGCTGCGCCGCAAATAAACGACCAGATAACGCGCAACCGCCAGCGCCGTGGCGGGATCGGTCAGTCCGGCAACAACGTGCAGCATCAGATCGATGCCTGCGGTGATGCCCGCGCTCGTCAGCCTTTCACCATCTTCAACGAACAGCCTGTTTTCATACACGCGCGCGGCAGGGGCCAGCCGTTCAAGTTCGCCAAGCGTCAAATGGTGCGTGGTGCAGGAATAGCCGTCGAGTAATCCCGCGCGTGCTGCGAGCAACGCACCGGAACAGATCGTCACCAGCCTCACACCGGGACGTACCGCCCGGCGAAGCCATAAAACGATTTCCTTTTCCAGAACGGCATCCGCGGTTCTGTCGAACTCCACATTTCCGAGCGGAATGTCAGCCGCACCCGAAACAATGACGAGTGCGTCGTGTGGCAACGCCTCCGGCAAAGGTTCCACCCCCGCCACCGGCAGGCCGATCGAACTGAGCGCGGTCGGCGCAGGCCCAATATAATGAACCTCGAACCGCACCTTATGCTGTTCAAGATTTGCCTTGCGCAAAACCTCAAGCGGTCCCGCCACGTCGAGCAGAAGCACACGTGGCGGAATAACGACATAAACCGGAATTATCCGGACAATGTCCGCATGGTTACTCATGCTGCCTTCCGCTCTCCCGGCGCAGCCAGCGCCTGTTCCACGGTTACGATGCGGGCAAAACGATTGGCCAGAACAAGCTCGGTGCGAGCCTTGATATCGGCAGCGCTCCACTCACGACCGCTTGCGTCAGTCATAGGAAAGGTCAGTGTCGCTTCACTAACGAAATCGACATGATATCCAAAATCCGATGCCTGTCGTGTTGTCGTCTCGCAGCATTGCTCTGTGCGGATACCGGAAACCAGCACACGACGGATACCATTGGCAACCAGCCAGACATCAAGTCCGCTTCCGACCAGCGCGCTGTGACGACGTTTGCGGAAAACTGCATCGGGTTCAATCGACAGGGGCGAAATCGCCTTCACCAGACCCGACGCTTCCGAGAACGGGCCTTCATTCTCGACATGAAAAATCTGCACCACCGGAATGCCGGCACGCCTGGCGCCATCGATAAGCGCCTGCTGGCGTTCAATATAGGCACCAACCTGTTCGTCCCGGTAGTAAGGCCGGTGGCGGAATGACTCCTGAGCGTCGATAACCAGCAAAACCGTATCTTGAGCGGACATTTTTGTTCTCCCTATAAAAGACTATAGGGAGAGAATACGCCTTGCAACCGGGATCAAAAGCCACCTGACGGACAATCAGGGGACAGATCACGCCAATAAGCTTTACCCTCAGCGATGCGGTAATGCTTCGAGGAATTCTACCGGCTCGCCCTTGTTGGCGTTCACGATTTCCGCTTCCCACATTACCTTGATGCCACGCACGAAAGTGCCAATCGGCCATCCTGTGACAGTCTTGCCATGATAGGGCGTCCAGCCAGCCTTCGAACCCGCCTGCTCATGCGTGATCGTTTCGCGGCGCTTCATGTCCACGATGGTCAGATCGGCATCGTAGCCGACTGCAATACGACCCTTACGCGCCATGCCGAAAATACGGTTCGGACCGTGGCTGGAGAGATCGACGAAGCGCTCCAGCGTGAGCCTGCCCGCATTGATGTGATCAAGCATGATCGGCACCAGTGTCTGCACGCCTGTCATGCCGGACGGGGAAGCTGGATAAGGCTTCTGCTTTTCTTCCAGCGTGTGCGGAGCGTGGTCGGAACCGAGCACATCGACGATACCCTGATCAATGCCCTTCCACACGCCGTCGCGGTGACGCTTGTCACGGACAGGCGGGTTCATCTGGATGAGATTGCCGAGTGTCTTGTAACCGTCTGCCGACAAGGTGAGATGGTGCGGCGTTGCTTCGCAGGTCGCGACATCCTTGTGATCTTTCAGGAAGTCGATTTCTTCGGCAGTCGAGATATGCAGTACGTGAATGCGGGCGCCGGTATCGCGTGCGATGCGTACAAGCCGTTCCGTGCATTGCAGTGCTGCAACTTCGTCGCGCCAGACCGGGTGGCTCGACGGATCGCCCTGCACGCGCAGGCCTTCGCGTTCCTTCAACCGGAACTCGTCTTCAGAGTGGAAGGCCGCGCGACGGCGCGTGTTCTTCAGGATCGAGCGAACACCGTCATCGTCTTCAACAAGCAGATCGCCGGTAGACGATCCCATGAAAACCTTGATGCCGGCAGCGCCCGGCAGGCGTTCCAGTTCGGCAACGTCCTTCGCATTGTCGCGCGTACCACCGACCCAGAAAGCGAAATCGCAGTGCATACGATGACGACCACGGCGAATCTTGTCTTCCAGCGTCTCGGCGGAAGTGGTGAGCGGCTTGGTGTTCGGCATTTCGAAAACGGAGGTTACCCCGCCCAGAACAGCGGCGAGCGAACCGGTCTCGAGATCTTCCTTGTGTTCAAGACCGGGCTCGCGGAAATGGACCTGGCTATCCACCACGCCGGGCAGAATATGCAGGCCCGTGCAATCGACCACCTCACCTGCCGTATGTGTGGAAAGAGAGCCTATGGCAGCGATGCGACCATTGCGAATACCGATGTCGCGTTGGCCTATACCGTCGTGATTGACGATGGTTGCACCCTTCAAAATCGTATCGAATGTTTCGGCCATAGTTGTCTCCTGCCAGATTGATAGGACTTGCGAGCCTTCCCATTGGGGCTTACGTAACGAGGGCGCGAAAGGCAAGGACGAAGCGATGACGACGGCAGTTGAAACGGTAAATCTTTCAAACAGGGCTTTGGTTCACATTACGGGCGACGACGCGGAAAAATTTCTGCAAGCCGTGATTACAACCGATCTCGACAAGCTTGGACCGGACGATCTGAAACCGGGAGCCTTGCTCGCTCCGCAAGGAAAGATCCTGTTCGACTTTGTCGTTTCACGCATTGATGGCGGCTTGCGTTTCGATCTCCCGGCAAGCATTGCCGCTGATTTTATCAAGCGTATCACTCTCTACAGGCTGCGCGCAAAAGCCGAAATAACGCAACTGCCAGAATCGCTTGTCAGTGTTTCCTGGCAAGCTGAATCACATCCTTCACAGAATGATTCAATCAAGCGCGACAGCCGCTTTCCGACCGAACTGAATGTTCGCCGGATTTACGGTCCGGCAGATGGCACGACCGATGAAAGCGCGTGGACGAAGCTGCGCGCAGAATATGGCATTGCGGAAGGCGAAGCGGATTTCGCTTATAATGACGTCTTCCCGCATGACGTCAATTTCGACCAGACCGGCGGCGTCTCCTTCCCGAAAGGCTGTTTCATCGGACAGGAAGTCGTATCGCGCATGCAGCATCGCGGCACGGCTCGGCGGCGCGTTCTGGTGGCTCGTTCAGAAGGAGGCCTCCCCCCGATGGGTACGCCCATTACCGTTGATGGGCGCGAGATCGGCACGACAGGAAGCTCCGCCGACACTATCGGCATAGCGCTTGTGCGCATCGACCGCGCCAAGGATGCGATAGATGCTGGCAGTCCGATTCTGGCAGGCGAAACGCCCATAACACTTACCTTGCCGCCTCATGTGCGGTTCGGGTTTCCGGAAGCTGAAGCGGGTAACGCCTGATGGCCAGCGCCGACCGATCTTCCGGCAAAACACGTGCCTGGCAACGCATGTTGTCGGGGCGCCGTCTCGACCTGCTCGACCCCTCGCCGCTCGATATTGAGATCGAGGATATTGCCCATGGTCTTGCCCGTGTTGCGCGCTGGAACGGTCAGACTGTTGGTGAACATGCCTTTTCGGTCGCGCAGCACTCGCTGCTCGTGGATCAGATATTTACCCGGCTGGTGCCCGATGCCAGTGTTGAATGGCAGCTATTGTCACTCCTGCACGACGCACCGGAATATGTCATCGGCGACATGATCTCGCCCTTCAAGGCGGTGATGGGCGGCAATTACAAGATGATCGAAATGCGGCTGGAAAACGCGATCCACCTGCGCTTTTCGCTGCCGATAACTGCGCCCGCGCAGCTCAAGACACTTATCAAGCGCGCCGATCAGGTTGCAGCTTTTTTCGAGGCCACGCGACTTGCCGGGTTCACCGAGGCCGAGGCCGTCAAATATTTCGGGCGTCCGCGTGGTTTCGATCCGGCAGGACTGGATATCGCACCGCGCCCCACGCAAGACGTGCAGACAGATTTTCTCGCACGGTTTGCAGCATTGGAAAAAGCACGGCAGGGCCGATGAGCCGGATCGTCGTGACGCCGCTGTCGCAACTGGCAACACAACTGACATTGCACCGGCCCAGCCATGTCGTGACGCTTGGAAGCGAGGCCCCGGCGGCTCTGCCTGATGGCTACGATGCCGTCCGTCTGTCGCTGACATTCAACGATATTATCGAATTGCGCGAGGGGTTGGTCGCCCCCGATGAAACCCACGTGCTGCGGCTTCTGAACTTCGCGAAGAGCTGGCCTATGGATGCGCCGTTACTCATTCACTGTTATGCTGGCATTTCCCGTTCCACGGCTGCGGCTTATATCATCGCTTCGGCTTTAAACCCTGCGCTGGATGAAAGCGATCTTGCCAGGATTGTTCGCAGCCTTTCTCCAGCGGCAACGCCGAATATCAGGCTCATATCGCTCGCAGACGAAATTTTAGAGCGACAAGGGCGAATGGTTGCAGCCATACGCGCAATCGGACGCGGAGCGGAAGCCTTCGAAGGTAAGGTTTTCAGCTTGCCTGTGAGACATTGATCGCTCGCCCGAGGGCGTTCAGAAACCCGCCACGCGCATCAGGCGGCGTGACGGCACGTGGCTCCCATACATGCCGCATCAGAAAATAACCGGTCATCGTGAAGGCATGATCGATATCATCATAGGACGTTGCGCGAACGGCAGTATTATTGACGAAGCCCGGCAGTAGCAGAAGCTTGTCAGCCCATGGTGCACCCGCATCACGACAGACCGCACGCCCGGATTTCGGTGACACATAGATCAGGTCTTCCCTGACGCCTGTTGCGGCACATTCCTTGAGATCAAGACCGAAGCCAAGTTCCTCAAGCATCATCACTTCAAAGCGCAATACCAGTTCGCCTGAGGCCAGCGGATCGTCAAAATGTTCGATGATAAGCCGCAATGTCTCATAGAGACCGCGATGCGGATCGCGTTCGGGCAGAAGGCGCAAATGCGAAGCCGCAAGCTGGATACCATATAACGCCACAGGTGTTTCGATGAGGCGGGCGGCGGCAAATTCCAGCGGTTCGATGGTAAAACTGCCCATATGCTCATCCAGCCGCGCCCACCATGTCACATCCACATGATTGCCCGGCTGCAGCAAAGGCTGCATGCGACGGGAACGCCCGCCGCGCACCATACCCATATGGCGGCCATGCTCACGGGTCATCACTTCCACGATGGCGCTTGTCTCGCCATGGCGTCGTGTCCCGAGAATTATGCCTTCATCGCGCCATTCCATGGCCGCCAGCTTTATAGTTTAGCGCATCCCGAAAAGTGTGAAACGGCTTTCGGACAAGATGCGCGCCAGTACAAAAAATGGAGCGCCGATCTGATTTAATCAGATCGAAACGCGCTCTAGGTTGGAAAATCAAGGCCCATTTCGCGATAGCGTTCCGGGTCGTTGCCCCAGTTTTCCCGCACTTTCACGAAAAGGAAGAGATGAACCGTCTGTTCCAGTATCTCGGAGATTTCCTTGCGTGCCGATTGTCC
The DNA here is from genome assembly GCF_008932295.1 of Brucella tritici. Taxonomy (GTDB): domain Bacteria; phylum Pseudomonadota; class Alphaproteobacteria; order Rhizobiales; family Rhizobiaceae; genus Brucella; species Brucella tritici. The sequence continues at coordinate 119,374 of NZ_WBWA01000011.1, forward strand.
GATCGCCTTGATCGTCTCGCCCTTGTGGCCAAGCACGATCTTCTTCTGGCTTTCGCGCTCCACATAGATCACCTGCTCGATGCGCACTGATCCATCCTTGCGCTCTTCCCAGCGTTCGGTTTCCACCGTGGACGAGTAAGGCAGTTCCTCATGCAGGCGCAGATAGAGCTTTTCGCGCGTGATTTCGGCTGCAAGCTGCCGTATCGGCATGTCAGAAATCTGGTCTTCCGGATAATACCAAGGGCCGTTCGGCACGTTCTCTGCGAGATATTTCGCAAGATCCTTGCAGCCCGATCCGTTCAGCGCCGAGATCATGAAAGTCTGGTCGAATGTGACCAGTTCGTTGGCCTTGCGGGCAAGATCCAGCAAAACCGGCGGATCGACGCGGTCAACCTTGTTGAGCACCAGAACCTTCTTCTGGCGCACATCCTTCATGCTCGCAAGCAGCGCTTCCGCATTCTCGTTCAGGCCGCCCTGCGAATCGAGAAGAACGAGAATGATGTCGGCATCCTTCGCACCACCCCAGGCCGTCGTGACCATGGCGCGGTCGAGCCTGCGCTTCGGCCGGAAAATGCCGGGCGTGTCGACCAGAACGATCTGTGCCTGGCCTTCGATGAATATGCCGCGCACAAGAGCGCGTGTCGTCTGCACCTTATGCGTGACGATTGAAACCTTCGTTCCCACAAGCTGGTTGACCAGCGTGGATTTCCCCGCATTCGGCGCCCCGATCAACGCCACGAAGCCGGACCGGGTCTGGCCTGCCTCGTTTTCGCCGTCAGCCGGCGTCGTCCGATTATTCATTGTTTATCCTTCCAGACGATATTTCCTTGCAGAACGCCGCCGTCCCCTGCGCACGGCATTCCGGATACGACAAAACCGCTGATGAAAGCGACATATCGTATAAGACTTAATTATAACCGATCTCGATTTAAAAAACGCCAACTCTTGCATCAAGCAGAATTATCACGCTTCCAGACGCCTTCACGATGAAGCATCACTTCAGCGGCGTTCTGTTCGGCTATTCTTTTCGAACGCCCCTCGCCCGTTTCCGTGGCAAAACCCTTGACCGTAACCTCCACCGTAAACAGCGGATCATGGTCGGGACCTGTACGGCTGATGATGGAATATGAAGGATGGACATTGCCCTGCTGGTGCGCCCATTCCTGCAACTCGGTCTTGGCATCGCGGCGGGCGGCACCCGTTTGCAGTGACCGCTTTTCCCAGTAGCGCTTGACGAAGGGCCGTACGGCCTCCAGTCCGCCATCGAGATAGATCGTGGCGATCAGTGCCTCGACGACATCGGCGCGCACGTTCAAAAGGCGCTTGTCATTCAGTGACTTGATATCGGAGCCGGTGTGGATGAGATCGGCGAGCCCGATCTCATCGGCAATCGCCGCGCAGGTTTCGGCATTCACCAGCGCATTGAGGCGAACCGACAGTTCACCTTCGGAGGCATCGGGAAACTCGTCGAACAACATTTCCGCGACGGTCAGTCCCAGAACGCGGTCGCCGAGAAATTCGAGACGTTCATAATTTGCGCGCGAAGGCGCCTGCACACTTGAGTGGGTGAGCGCACGATCCAGCCGTTTCAGATTGAGAAAACGGTGTCCGGTGCGCTCCTCCAGAATTGCTGCTGCCTGATTTGCCGAAGCCATTTCAGTTTCCGGTTACGGCTGTATGCGGCGCGGCATTGACTGAGCTGAACAGTCGGCCAAAGCGTACTTCGGTCGGCCATTTCCAGATTTCAAGCGGGCTTGCCTTGTCGGCAATGGAGAAGAAGATGATGTTTGCGCGACCGACCAGATTTTCAAACGGCACATAGCCAACGCCGAAACGGCTATCGAGCGAGTTGTCGCGGTTGTCGCCCATCATGAAGTAATGACCGGCAGGAACCTCGAAGACGCGCGTATCGTCACCGATGGAATTCGGCGCGAGATCGAGCGTGTCATAGGTCACGCCTTCCGGCAGGGTTTCACGATAGACTTCGACGGGCCGGTTCACTTCCGTCACATCGGGATTGTCGATGGTGCCGACCCGGTCACGCTTGACCGCCTGATCGTTGATGTAGAGCACGCCGCCGCGCATCTGCACGCGGTCGCCCGGCAGGCCGATCACGCGCTTGATGTAATCGACGGAAGGATCACTCGGCAGTTTGAACACCACCACGTCACCGCGCTTCGGCTCCGCACTCCAGATACGGCCTGAAAACAAATCCAGTCCGAACGGCAGCGAATAGCGCGAATAGCCATAGGCATATTTCGAAACAAACAGATAATCGCCTTCCAGAAGCGTGGGGCGCATGGAGCCCGACGGTATGCTGAAAGGCTGGAAAAGCAGGGTGCGAATGACCAGTGCCAGCAGCAGCGCCTGCACGATAACGCTGATGGTTTCGCCAAGGCCGCCGGATTTTTTTGTCTCACTCTTGCTGGACACGCTCATTGTATCTCCGCTTCCGATAACGCGATCTAATAACGACTATGAAAGCATGACGCAATCAGGCCGCCGGCAGAACGCCGGTTTATCGCACGATTATGAGCAGGAGTTTACCCGTCACAATCACAATTATTTCGTCTCAGGCAGGGCTTCGATGATAACGAACGCCTGTGCGAGAGGAAAATCATCGGTAATTGTCAGATGTATGGCGGCACGCATTCCTGCGGGCAAGAGTTTCTGCAACTGTCTCGCCGCACCGCCGGTCAAATGCATGGTGGGCTTTCCGGAAGGGGCATTGACCACGCCCATATCCCGCCAGAAAACGCCCTGGGCAATACCGGTTCCGAGCGCCTTCGCGCAGGCTTCCTTCGCCGCGAAGCGCTTTGCATAGGACGCCGCACGCTGCTTGCGCCCATCCGATTTTTTCTGCTCGATTTCAGTGAAGACCCGGTTGCGGAAACGGTCGCCATGCCGCTCAAGGGTATTTTCGACACGGCGAATATCGATGAGGTCGCTACCTATACCGACAATCATACTTTCTGAAGCTCCTGCTCGCGGTGCAGGCGATGCTTTTCCGCAAGGCGTTCGATACGACGACGACGGAACGCCGAAACGGCAAACCGGGTAACGAAATAGACCACGACAGCGAATGCAGCGCCCAGAATCGTCGAGCCGAACAGCATCGGCTTCAAAAGCGGTGTCCAGATTTCATCGAAATGCATGGTTTCGAGCGCCCGGCCGAAATGGACCGGCGGAGCATTATCGATACTGCCGTTCATGATGAAACGACCAAGCTCGAATGTGCTGCCCCAGATGAATGGCAGGGTCAGCGGATTGGCAAGGGTTGTGCCAAGCGCTGCGGCCGCAATATTTCCGGCAAGGAAATAAGCCAGCACGATTGCGATGATGAGATGGAAGCCAAAGAAAGGCGTAAACGCCGAAAACACGCCGACGGCCAGACCGGCTGCGACAGCATGAGGCGAGGCAGTAATGCGCAGAATCCGCTTTCCCCCGTACCGGAAGGAACGGGAGAAGGAGCGACGCGGCCAGACCAGAAGCCTTAAACGCTCTTTTCTGGTCGGAGGATTACGGCGTTGAAACAGCATGCGCTTCTATTAATGCTCTCCCATCGCGGAGACAATTGTTATTATTCGACCAAAACTGCGGCACTGTCGCTGCGTTCGAAAGGAACAGTGTCCAGCCTCGGCAAATAAAACCGCGGCGAAACACCAAGCATCCTGCGGAACATCGTCGTGAAAGCGGAAACGCTGTCATAACCCAGATCGAGCGCCACGCTCGTCACCGCCTCCCCTTCCGTAAGCCGAGGAACCGCAGCAAACAGACATGCCTGCTGGCGCCAGACTGAAAGGCTTACACCGGTCTCCCGCTGGAAATGCCGGGTAAATGAGCGTCGGCTCATCGCCATCCTGTCCGCCCAGTCGTCGATTGTGGCGCGCGAAGAAGGCTTTTTCACGAATTCACGGCATAGTTTCTGCAAACGCGGATCGGACGGGAAAGGCAGGCCCAGAGAGCGTTGCGGCAATGTGTGGAGGTCTCGCAGGATCAGCTCGATCACCAGTGCATCGCGACTATCCGGCTCTGGCGTGCTGTCCTGCGTGGTTGCATCGATGATAAGGCATCGCATGAGATCGGTAAGCCCGACCACGTGGAGATAATCCGGCACACCCGAGACGGCATCGACGCAGATATAGATCGATCGCATGTAGACTTCGCCGAGGATTTCAACCGAATGCTCCACGCCTGCCGGTATCCACATGGCGTGGTCACTTGGAATCATCCAGCGCCCGGCATCCGTCGTCACCAGAACCACGCCTTGCGAGGCACAGAGAAGCTGTGCCCGGCTGTGACGATGGCGCGGCACGAAATAGCCATCCGGGTAGCGCGTCGGCAGGGCAATCACCGGACCGCTCATGCCTTCCAGCATGGCGATCCGCTGTTCATGGAACTTCTGCAGTTCCTCGCTTCCCGGTAATAAAAGCCCCGGTGGAGACTTTGGTTTCATTACAGTTCTGCCCTATGTTTGGCCCACTCTCGAAACTATTGGACCAAAACACGAAAGCGGGCGAGAGGCAATCGTCCTATTAATGACTTGCTGAGAATGGGTCGCGACATTCGCTGGCGGAATGAATTTGACGTTTGATGAAGGCAACTGCCTGTCCAGACGCCAAATTCGTAAACTTTCGCCGGTTTCTCATCAACACCCCGCAATTTCCCTGAGTGCCTTATTTCCTGTAGTCAGATAATATCTGCAGGAAATGCGCCTGAAGACCGGCTTTCATCTTCGGAGTAGTAGTATGAGCATGAGTGCTGCACAGCAGCCATCAAACAGCGGCGCGGACAATACTGTTCTCGCCATCATTCTGGCCACAAGCATGGGCCATTTCCTGAACGACATGATGCAGTCGCTCCTTCCGGCCATCTATCCGATGCTGAAGGACAACTACAGCCTGTCATTCTGGCAGATCGGCCTTCTGACTTTCACCTTCCAGATGACGGCATCGATCCTGCAGCCGCTCGTGGGTATCTATACCGACCGCAAGCCAATGCCTTATTCCCTGCCTTTCGGCATGGGGTGCACGCTTGTCGGGCTCGTCTTTCTGGCGACCGCGCATCACTATTCGATCCTGCTTCTGGGGGCGGCCTTTGTTGGCTTCGGCTCGTCCGTCTTCCATCCGGAAGCCGCCCGTGTGGCACGCCTTGCCTCCGGCGGACGTCATGGTTTTGCGCAATCCCTGTTTCAGGTGGGCGGCAATTTCGGCTCGTCGATTGGCCCGCTTCTGGCAGCCTTCATCGTTCTGCCTTTCGGCCAGATCAGCGTGTCGTGGTTCTCTGTCGCCGCGCTCATCGGCATGATGCTGCTCTGGTATGTCAGCAACTGGTATAATCGCTACCGGATTGCCAATGCCAGCAAGGCGAAGCCCGACAAGACTCTTCCGCTTCCGCGCAACAAGGTTCTGGTGTCCGTTGGTGTTCTGGCGATGCTGGTCTTCACCAAGTACATCTATATGGCCAGCCTGACGAGCTACTACACCTTCTACACCATCAGCCATTTCGGCGTGACAGTGCAGGCATCGCAGCTTCTTCTGTTCCTGTTCCTCGGTGCGGTAGCTGCGGGAACGATCATCGGCGGGCCGATCGGCGACAAGATCGGTGCACGCAAGGTGATCTGGGCATCGATCCTCGGCGTCCTGCCGTTCACGCTGGCCCTGCCCTATGCGAATCTGGAAATGACGGCGATCCTGACGGTCATCATCGGCCTGATCCTCGCTTCGGCCTTCCCGGCAATCGTTGTGTTCGCACAGGAACTACTGCCGGGACGTGTCGGCATGGTGTCCGGCCTGTTCTTCGGCTTTGCTTTCGGCATGGCTGGTATCGCAGCCGCGGTCCTCGGTATCGTGGCCGATCACAAGGGCATCGAGTATGTTTACCACATCTGCTCGTATCTGCCGTTGCTCGGCCTGCTGACGATTTTCCTGCCCAAGCTGGAAAAGAACCGCAAGGCCTGACCCTCATGAAAACACAGCCCGAAGAGCGGTCCACGCTCCTCGGGCTGTGCTCAAAACAGTGGAGCACCGCACGTCCCCCAACGGCGGTGCTCCCATGCCACTGACCTTTTGACGGCCCGGTGCAGCAGCATTCTCTTGATAGAGCATCTTTGGCTCTACCTCTTTGTTCCAACGCAAGTTCAGACGGCGAAACTGAAGCCGTGCATCGTTTCCCTGCGAAATTCATCGAAAGCAGCCGCGACCAGACGGATCAGCGGTTTGCCATCGCTTGTTGCGCTGATGACGCCGCTGCGAACTTCCACCAGTCCGTCAGCCACCAGAGGGCGCAGCAAGGCCAGTTCGTCGGAAAACTCCACGCCTGGCGCCGTAGTGTTCAGATCGACCCGGAAGTTGCACATCAGCGCCGTGATAATTCCGGCGCGGATACGGTCGCTCTCGCGCATCGCATAGCCGCGAACGGTTGCCAGTTCACCCGCTTCAACACGCTTCGAATATTGCTTCACGTCCGAGATATTCTGGGCATACCCGCCAGGAAACTGAGAAATCGATGACGGTCCGAGACCGATCAAGGTCTGGCAGCGATCATCCGTATAACCCTGGAAATTACGGTGCAGCGTACCATGGCGCGCAGCGACAGCCAGGTTGTCATCCGGCAATGCGTAGTGATCGATCCCTACCGGCTCGTAGCCGAAACCGATGAAGCTGTCCGCAACCACACGTGCCTGAGCGAAGCGTTCGTCAGCATCGGGCAGAAGACTTGCATCTATCAGGCGCTGATTGGCACGCCGCTGGGGAAGATGCGCATAGCCATAGCAGGCAACACGATCAGGCTTGAGCGCTGCAACCTTTTCGCAAGTCTCGCGCAGTGTCTCGACGGTCTGCAACGGCAGGCCGTAGATGAGGTCGAAGTTGAGACGATCAATGCCCACTTCGCGCAGAAGGCTGGCAGCCTTGGCGACCGTTTCTATTGGCTGAATGCGACCGATGGCTTTTTGCACTTCGGCATCAACATCCTGCACGCCGAGGCTGGCGCGGTTCACACCCATGAGCGCAAGCGTCTGAGCCAACTGCGGCGTGACTGTGCGCGGATCAAGCTCGATGGCATGTTCCATATCAGGCGCAAAATCGAACGCAACGCGCAGAGCTGCCAGAATGCTGGTAAACTGGTGCGGGTTCAAAATGGAAGGCGTCCCCCCACCCCAATGGAGATGAACAACGCTGGGCCGCGCAGTCAGGCTCTTGCTGACAGTTTCAATCTCACTGAGCAAAGAGACGCAGAAATTCTCGACGACATCGTTGCGCACGGCCATTTTTGCATGGCAGCCGCAATAATGGCAGAGCTGTCGGCAATAAGGCACATGGATATAAAGGGAGACACTTTCTTCCGGCCCGATCTGGCGCAACCAACGATGCGTCGTCTCGGCACCGACAGGAATAAAGTCTGCAGCCGTCGGGAAAGACGTATATCTGGGTACAGCCAGCGCGGCGTAGCGTCTTATCGCTTCTTCATGCATAGCGCATCCACCTTAAGCGTCGGGCGCTCCGGCGAGGCCCTGCCGGATATGCGCGCACCAGAACCGGGGCGACATTCCGCGGGGCAAGACGGCATGATGCGGCAAGGAAGCCCGCATGCATGACAGCCGATATTGCAATTCCCAGCCACAACAGCACCTGTTTTCCCCATTTTGAACGTGCAATCCTAAAACGGATCGCATCAATCTCTATGGTCAGGAATAAGCTGTTCTGCCGGATGCTGCATTGATTTGAATCAACGGAAATACACCCGGCTTTTAGGGATGGCAGCTTGAAATCAGAGGCTTTCCGGGTCCATTCCGGCAACGGCGGCCAGCGAACGGCGCGACAGGATTTCCACAGTATTGGCGTCAGGCAACTGGATGAGTCCCTGGGTCTTCAGCTTTGTGAAACTGCGGCTGACGGTTTCAATCGTCAGACCGAGATAGTCTGCAATATCGGTACGGTTCATCGACAGATGAACCGGATTGGACTTCTCTCCGCGCTTCTCAGCCCGGGCCGACAAAACCAGCAGGAAGCTTGCAAGCTTTTCCACCGGCGCGAGGCGTCCGAGCACAAGCTGATTGTCGCGCGCCGTGCGAAGAGCTGCCCTTGTCATCTGATGCAGGCGTTCCTTCAATTTCGGGAAACGCTCCATCAGATCATCCATCTCCTTGGTGGAAAAGGCGCACAGAACCGATGGCACGACAGCTTCGGCCGACTGGGAATAAGTCTCGTCGTCAGCCAGACCGAGATAGTCGCCAGGGAACAGGAAACCTGCAATCTGCCGTCGCCCATCAGGAAGCGACGTATAGATGCGCAGCATACCGGAAGTGAGGCTGAAGACACGGCGCTTCGGCTCCCCCTCTTCCACAAGCTGCTCATTGGCATCGAGACGCTTGGACGTCATGATCGCTTCGAGAGCACCGAGATCGCCGTCGTCCAGCGCCGCGCAAACCGCAGATCGTCGAACGTCGCACTCCACGCATACCCCGCATGGTGCGCGGTAAGGCGATCTGGGATCGAATAAAATGGGCGCTACACTCACGATGGAATCCTGTTTGTGGAAGCCGGAAAACGTTTTGTGATTACCCTCTTAAATAGGTAACTAAAACGCGTCCCGCAAAGCGGAATTTCGCCGCAGGGGTGTATCTTCCCTGCAGCGTATCCAAAACCGCTGGTAAACTTGTTTAAATGTTGCGACTACCGGGCTTCACAGCCGGGATTGCAGCAAGTTCCGGCGGCAATTTATCCGCAGGATAGGCTGGAACTTCATATTCAGCGAGAGAAATCAGCTTGGTGCCAACATCTGCCTTCCCTGCCGAACGGTCGACAATGCAGGCCGCAGCCAAGACTTCGATGCCGAGGTCCTTCATGCAATCGATCGTTTCGCGGATAGAAAGTCCAGTCGTGACAATATCTTCCACGATAACGACCCGAGCACCTTTCGGCACATCAAATCGGCGCAGACGGAAGACACCATTTTCACGTTCCACCCATACCGACGGAACATGCAGATGGCGCGAGGTCTCGTAGGAAGGGATCAGGCCACCAATCGCCGGTCCGACCACGTAATCGATGGTTCCAAGATTTGCCGCCTTGATTTTCTCTGCGAGAGCCTTGCAAAGCTTTTCCGTCTTGTCGGCATGCATGAAAACACGCGCCTTCTGAAGGAAAACAGGGCTGCGCAGGCCTGACGTCAGAATAAAGTGGCCTTCAAGGATCGCTCCCGCTTCGCGGAAGACGGCAAGCACATCTTCGGTATTCATCTTAGTCCTATCCGTTCACGCGTTTCGCGCCGCTGACGCTCGCGCTCTCTTTCAATTGGGAAATGATACGGTTGAGATGCTTGAGGTCCCAAACCTCGACATCGATAATCATCTCGGTGAAATCCGGTGCCGTGCGCACCATGGAGAGATTGTGAATATTCGCGTCGTTGGCCGCCACGATCTGTGCGATCTCTGCCAGTGAGCCGGGCGAATTGATAGCCGATACGCTGACGCGTGCCGGGAAACGCTCGCTCATCTGCTCGTCAATGTCCCAACGCACATCAATCCAGCGCTCCGGCTGATCGTCATAGGCCGTCAGCGCAGGCGACTGGATCGGATAGATCGTGATACCGGCACCAGGCTGCAGAATGCCGACGATACGATCTCCGGGGACGGCACCTTCCGGGGCGAAACGCACAGGCAGGTCCGAATTGGTGCCGCGAATCGGCAGCGCCTTCTTTCCAGGCTTCGGCATAGCCCCGGCTTCGTCCTTGGCGGCATCTTCACTGCCTTCCGGCACCTTGAAGATCATGCCGGCGGCGTTCTGAATGTTGAACCAGCCCTTTTCACCCGTCTTGGCCGGGCTGTTCTGCGATGTGACGCGTGTGTCCTGATAGTCTGGATAGACAGCCTTCACCACATCGGTTGACGGCAACTCACCGCGTCCGACTGCGGCCAGCACATCCTCGACATCCTTGCGCGCCAGGCGCGGAAGTCCCGGCTTCAATATATCCTTGCTGAACGGCTTTCCGGCACGTTCGAAAGCGCGTTCCAGAATACGCATGCCAAGCCCTGAATATTGCTTGCGGACAGCAGAGCGGGTTGCGCGCCGAATGGCGGCACGCGCCTTGCCGGTCGCGACAAGCGACTCCCAGGCTGCTGGCGGAACCTGCGCCTTGGAGCGGATGATATCCACCTCATCGCCGTTCTTCAGTTCGGTCATCAGCGGCATGATGCGCCCGTTGACCTTAGCACCCACGCAGCTATCGCCGATATCGGTGTGAACGGCATAGGCGAAATCGATCGGCGTTGCACCACGAGGCAAAGCGATGAGACGCCCTTTCGGCGTGAAGCAGAAGACCTGATCCTGAAACAGCTCAAGCTTGGTGTGCTCGAGAAACTCTTCGGGATTGTCGCCTTCGGAAAGCTGCTCGATCGTTTGGCGCAGCCATGCATAAGCATTGGTTTCGGTGGACATTTTGTGCGGATTGTTGGCGCTGCCACGATCCTTGTAGATCGAATGCGCTGCAACGCCAAATTCGGCAATCTCGTCCATTTCGCGCGTACGAATCTGCAGTTCGATACGCTGACGCGAAGGGCCGATGATAGTGGTGTGGATCGAGCGGTAATCGTTCTGCTTGGGCGTGGAAATGTAATCCTTGAACCGACCCGGCACCATCGACCATGTCGTATGAATAAGACCGAGTGCCCGATAGCAATCCTGCATCGTATCGACCATGACACGGAAGCCGAAAATGTCGGAGAGTTGCTCGAATGACAGGCCCTTGGTTTCCATCTTGCGGAAAACCGACCACGCCTTCTTCTGACGGCTCTTTACACTGGCCTTGATGCCGTGCTTCTCGAAAATTTCGGAGAGGTCCTTTTCGATTTTCTGCAGCAGCCCGCGGTTCTTTTCCAGAAGCTCGGCCAGGCGATCCGTCACAGCGCGCCATGCATCGGGATTGATATAGCGGAAGGCCAGCTCTTCCAGCTCTTCGCGCATATCCTGCATACCCATGCGGCCAGCGAGTGGCGCATAGATATCCATCGTTTCCTCGGCAATACGCAGGCGCTTGTCTTCCCGCATCACGCCCAGCGTGCGCATGTTATGCAGACGGTCGGCAAGCTTCACCAGAAGCACGCGCACATCTTCGGAAATCGCCAGAAGCAGCTTGCGAAGGTTTTCCGCCTGTACAGCCTTCTTCGAAACGAGGTCGAGCTTCTTGAGCTTGGTCAGACCCTCGACAAGCTTGCCGATTTCAGGGCCGAAGAGCTGATCGATTTCCTGCCGGGTGGCCGTCGTGTCTTCAATCGTGTCGTGCAGGAGCGCGATGGCAATCGTCGCTTCGTCGAGATGCATATCGGTGAGGATCGCAGCGACTTCGAGCGGATGGGAAAAATAGGGGTCGCCGGAAGCGCGCTTCTGACTGCCATGCTTTTGCATGGCATAGACATATGCCTTGTTGAGAAGCGCCTCGTTCACGTCAGGCTTGTATCGCTGTACACGCTCCACAAGCTCATATTGGCGCATCATCTACGAGAACTCCCTTTCGAAACCGATACCTGGAACCATATCGGGTCCAGCACACCGGATATTGTGACCCAAAATCGCCGAAAATCGAATAGTTCTCGACGTTTAGGCTTAATTTTCTGCCGACAATATTAATTTCTGGCAGAAATCGCTCGTCATTGGTGCTTTTCGCAAGCCATCACGAGCATTCATAACCTTTGCGACAAGCCAGCCTGCACGGCTATCGACGCATAAAAACATGCGCCACGACCGGGAAGTCGCAGCGCATGCAAAAGAGAGTTGATTCAAACGATGATCAGAAGTCGTCGTTCTTCTCTGGTGCAACGAGGCCTTCGATACCGGCAAGCAGTTCTTCTTCCGACATACGGTCGAAAGCAACCACATCTTCTTCGGCAGCGTCTGCGATGCCTTCCGCGACTTCTTCCGAAGAAGAAGTAATCTGTGCGGGTGCAGCCGCTTCCGGCTCATCGACTTCCACATGCTTCTGCAGCGAATGGATGAGATCTTCCTTCAGATCGTCCGGCGAGAGGGTTTCGTCGGCGATTTCGCGCAGGGCAACGACAGGATTCTTGTCGTTGTCGCGGTCGATGGTGATCTGTGCACCCTGGGAAATTTGGCGAGCACGGTGACCAGCCAGCAGAACCAGTTCAAAACGGTTCTCGACCTTATCTACGCAGTCCTCAACAGTGACGCGGGCCATGCGCGGTCCCTTTCATTTCTCGAACTTTATTGGATTTTTCCCCACATAACGCTTGTGGAGCGAAATTACAAGCAAAAGCGGAAATGCTCGTGCCTTGCTGCATGAAATCTGCCAAAAGAACGTCAAATTCATGGAATCGCCTCATAAAACACGGAGGCGCGTCAAAACGGCACAATATTTTATAAGCCTGAAAGCGATTATTGGGGCAAGACTCCCCGATAGGTAATTTAGTGGGGGCAAATAACAACCCATGGTTGCTTGTTTTTCTGTGATATGTCCTTAGAAGGCAATAAACGCACTGGTAAAATTTGATACCACCCGCCGTTTAGAAAACAAACTGAATAAGCGGTCGTCGGTCCACTCCCGTCCGGCCGTAGAGTGGATATATTGCACGATGTTTGATTCTCGTGAAAAGATTGCGCTTTTTATTGATGGCGCCAATTTATACGCTGCCTCCAAGACTTTGGGGTTCGATATCGATTATCGTAAGCTTTTGAAGGCCTTTCAGAAGCGCGGCTATCTGCTCCGCGCTTATTATTACACGGCCTTGGTTGAAGATCAGGAATATTCCTCGATCCGTCCTTTGATCGACTGGCTGGATTATAACGGCTACAAGGTCGTCACAAAGGCCGCCAAGGAATTCACGGATTCCACCGGACGCCGCAAGGTGAAGGGCAATATGGACATCGAGCTGACGGTCGATGCGATGCAGCTTACCGATACAGTCGACCATTTTGTGATTTTCTCCGGCGACGGCGATTTCCGCTCGCTTGCAGAAGCTCTTCAGCGCAAGGGCCGCAAGGTTTCGGTCGTATCGACTCTCACCACCCAGCCAGCCATGATTTCCGATGAACTACGCCGTCAGGCCGATCATTTCATCGATCTGGTCTCGCTCAAGGCTGAAATTGGTCGCGACCCGTCGGAACGCGCACAGCGCCGCCAGGATGATGATCTCGACGACAGCTATTGACGCCGTCGTCGAGCCGGTTCATGCAGAGGCATGATTTCCGAACCATCTCCCAATTGCGATATCTGTCCGAGGCTGCACGCATTCCTTCAGGAATGGCGGCGCAAGGAACCATCGTGGCATAATTCGCCCGTTCCACCGTTTCTGCCAGCGCATGATGACGATGTCCGGCTCCTGATTGTGGGGTTGGCACCGGGTTTACGCGGCGCCAACCGAACCGGGCGCCCCTTCACCGGTGATTATGCCGGCGACCTTCTCTACAGCACGCTGTGTGAATTCGGATTCGCCGCCGGCAAGTTCGAAGCCCGTCCCGACGATAGCTTGCGCCTGCTGGATGCCAGTATCGTCAATGCAGTACGCTGCGTACCGCCAGAAAACAAGCCCATCGGCTCCGAGATCAACAATTGCCGACAATTCCTGTTACCGATGCTGACCCGGTTTCGCAATCTGCAGGCAATAGTCACGCTGGGAACGATTGCGCATCAATCGACGGTCCGTGCTCTTGGCGCCCCGGTTGCGCGACATCCCTTCGGCCATGACCGGGCAAGCGAAATCGGCAGCCTGCGGATTTTCTCCAGCTATCATTGCTCGCGCTATAACACGAATACCGGGCGGCTAACGGATACCATGTTCCGAACCGTATTCCGGCATGTACGCGATTATCTGAATCAAAAGTGCGCCTGAGGCGCTCTTTCTTCTACTGATCTTTATCCCTTATCCCGCATCAAGCGAGCTTTTTCGCGATTCCAGTCGCGTTTCTTTTCGGTCTCGCGCTTGTCGTGAGTCTTCTTGCCTCGCGCCAGCGCCAGTTCCAGCTTCGCCCGCCCCCGATCATTGAAGTAAAGCTTCAATGGCACCACGGTCATCCCGTCGCGCGATACAGAGTTGAACAGGCGGGACATTTCGCGCTTGCTGATGAGCAACTTGCGCAAGCGCCGCGGCTCATGATTGAAGCGATTGCCCTGCGTATATTCCGGAATATAGGAATTGATGAGCCAGAACTCGCCATTCTCAAAGCTCGCATAGCTTTCAGCTATGTTTGATTGATTGGCGCGCAACGACTTGACCTCGGTGCCGGTCAGGACGAGACCGGCTTCGAGCGTATCAAGAATTTCAAAATTGAAGCGCGCCTTGCGGTTTTCCGCGATCATCTTGCGCACGGGAGAATTCTTAGGCTTGTTCATGATAGCACCATATAATGTGCAATACCTGAAATGAAAACGCTCCCGAAGCTACGGGAGCGTAAAAATCAGCGAAAGCGGTAAATAAGAACGGTTACAGAAACGAAGCGCCGTTCCATCTCTTTGTTTTGTCGCATTGCCGCAAGCAAAACCGCTTCACGCTTTTGCTGGCAATACTCCAGGCAGGTCAGTTGACCAGACCCGCATGTTTCATGGCTTGATCGATCTTCTCAGCCGTCGCAGCTTCCACCGTCACCATCGGCGACCGCAGCGCGTTTTCCACGCGGCCAAGACGCGACAGGGCATATTTCGGACCAGACGGGTTCGGCTCGATGAAGAGCGCCTTGTGCAGCGGCATCAGACGGTCCTGCAACTCAAGTGCCCTGGCAAAATCGCCAGCCTGACATGCATCCTGGAATTCTGCGCAAAGACGCGGCGCGATGTTGGACGTCACCGAAATGCACCCTACCCCGCCATGGGCGTTGAAACCCAAGGCAGTAGCATCTTCGCCGGAAAGCTGGATGAAATCCTTGCCGCAGGTTGCACGCTGTTCCGATACGCGCTCGATCTTGCCGGTCGCATCCTTGACGCCCACGATGTTCTTGTGGTCGCGAACGAGAGCGCCCATCGTTTCCGGCGTCATGTCGATGACCGAACGACCGGGAATATTGTAGATGATGAGCGGAATCGAGATGGAGCGCGCCACACGCGAGAAATGTTCGTACAGGCCGCGCTGGTTCGGCTTGTTATAATAGGGCGTGACGACGAGAACAGCATCAGCACCAGCCTTTTCGGCATGCTGCGCCAGTTCAATCGCTTCCACCGTATTGTTGGAGCCTGCTCCGGCGATCACCGGAACGCGGCCAGCCGCAACCTCAATGCAAACCTCAATGACGCGCTTGTGCTCATCATGCGACAGGGTCGGCGTTTCGCCGGTCGTACCGACGGGAACCAGTCCTTTGGTGCCTTCTTCGATCTGCCAGTTTACAAATGCGCGAAAGGCTTTCTCGTCGAACGCTCCTTCGGAATCGAATGGCGTGACAAGCGCGGTAATTGAGCCCTTCAGCATTAGTGAACTCCTGAAAAAAGAAAGACTGGACCTCATTCCACCGATCAGCTTGGGATCACCCTGGGGCTTCTGACCGGGTTGAGGCGTTGCACAATAGTCTTGCCACACGAGTGGAGCAAGCGGGGTAAGCTGGCAAAACAAGCGTAATACGGCAGTTTTGCGGCAAAAAACGCGGCAGTCTCCATGCTTCACCGGCTATTCGCCAGATTGCCTTCGGAAACATTGGAAGTCTCCGCCAGCCGAGCGGCGAGCAACGACTCGCGATAACGCTTTATTAAGGATGGATTCATTCCTTGAGCTTATCATCATCATTGAAATCGTCGGCCAAAAACCGGGCTAAGAAAAGCCGGATTTCAACAACATATTGCGCATCAACCAAGTCTTTGTTCTAGTTAGCCAATGTCAAAACAAGTCGCAGCGATATCCTTGAAAAGAAAAGCACTCCTCGCGAGCTGCTTTGTTGCGGTTGCCCTGCAGCCGATGATTTCGCTCGCGCAATCTTCGCTGCCGACTGATGTGCCAACCCCGCTCGCGCGCCCCTTTGCGCCGACGACCACACACCAGTCGCCGATGAATCTGGTGACACCGAAGCCGCGTCCCGCCACACCCGACCCGGTCGTGACGTCAGCGGTCAGCCGCACGGAAAACCCGGCAGCAATTGGCGGAACGCTAAAAAGCGGGCTTGATGCCCTTTCCTCCCGCGACGTTGCGAGTGCAATTGCATTCCGCAACGGGATGCCGCATGGCTCGCTCGACCGCCAGATTTTGACGTGGGCTATCGCGACATCCGGTCTCGACGGTGTGCCAAGTACCGAAATCGCAACGGCGGCAACGGATTTGCGCGGCTGGCCGGGAACGTCCGTTCTACGCCGCAATTCTGAGCGGGCTCTGTTCAAGGAAAACCCAACGCCAGCCGCCGTAATCGCAACATTCGGCAATACACGCCCGCAGACTACAGAAGGTATGATTCTGCTCGCCCGCGCCTATGTCAGCACCGGCGACGCAGGCAAAGCACGCGGACTGCTTTCGCCGTGGTGGGCCACGCAGCGTCTTTCTGCCGATGATGAGCAAAAGATACTGAAAGAGTTTTCGGGCGTTCTGACGCGCGAGGATCATCAACGCCGTATTCTAAGTTCTCTCTACAATGACCGCATGCAATCCGCAAAACTGCTTGCGGGACCAGCACAAGCTCAATCGCTCTACAACGCCTTTGCGGCAGTCTCACAAAAATCTCCGAACGCAGCCAAGGCGATAGCGGATGTCGACCGGACATGGCAGGGCAATGCGGCCTATCAGTTTCTGAAGATTCGCTATCTGCGTCGTGCCGAGCGCTATAACGAGGCGACGGACCTTATGCTGAAGGCACCACATCAGGCTGCGGCGCTTGTCGATCCGGATGCGTGGTGGATTGAGCGCCGTATCCTGTCGCGGGAACTGCTCGACCTTGGCAAGCCGCAGCTCGCCTACAAGCTGGTTTCGGCTCATGCAGCCGAATCACCCACGATGGCCGCAGAAGCGGAATTTCATGCCGGATGGTATGCGCTTCGCGCCCTGAACCAGCCGAAGACGGCTGCTCCGCATTTTGCCCGGCTCGCAGAAATCTCGTCGCGTCCGATTTCAGCTTCTCGCGCCTTCTACTGGCTCGGGCGGTCGGCTGAAGCAGGTAGCGGTGGCGATGCGCGTGACTATTATCGTCGCTCCGCTCATTTCGGCACGACATTTTACGGACAGCTTTCAGCGGCCAAGCTGAGTGAAAAAGCGCCTGAGCTCATCTATCCAAGACCAACTGAAGTGGATCGCGCGCGGTTTGCCGCTCGTCCCGCCGTGCAGGCAATAAGGCGGCTGGAACAGGTCGGTTACAGTAGTCGCGCAACGGCGCTTTACAACCAGCTATCGCAGGAACTGGACAGTGTCGGTGAACTGGCCCTGCTGGCGGTCATGGCCGAGCGCAACGAGAATCACTATCTGGCGCTGCGCGTCGGCAAAAATGCTGCGCTGCGGGGCCTTGATGTCGGCGCTCTATCGCATCCGCTCGGCGCAATTCCCGCCACCGCCAATATAAGCGGATCGGGCAAAGCCCTTGCCTATGCCATCGCGCGGCAGGAAAGTGAATTCAACGTCGGCGCGGTTTCGAAAGCAGGCGCGCGCGGCCTGCTTCAACTTATGCCCGCAACGGCAAAAAGCGTAGCGACCCGCAACGGTATGAGCTTCTCAGCACAGCGCCTCACGAGCGATGCAGGATATAATGCAACGCTTGGCGCCCATTTCCTCGGTGAGCAGCTTGACCGTTTCAACGGGTCCTACGTTCTGACCTTCGCCGGTTACAATGCTGGGCCCCGCCGGGCATCGGAATGGGTCGAGAAATATGGCGATCCACGCGGCAAGCCTATCGATCAGGTCGTCGATTGGATCGAACGTATCCCCTATTCCGAAACACGAAACTATGTTCAGCGCGTCATGGAAAACTATGAGGTCTACAAAGCCCGTCTGACCGGTAGCGCCGATATCCAGACCGATCTGATTTACGGTCGGCGCTAGAAAACTTTGCGCTTATATTGAAATAGTAGAAATGCTCTGAAATGAAAAAGCAGGCTATTCGCCTGCTTTTTTTGTCCGTCGCGATCTTGGTTTGGTCGCTGTTTTGCCGGGCTTTTCCGATCTCCTGGCACTGGCTTTATTTGCTGCATTCGCCAGCTTGGTGGCTTGCCCGCTCCAGTCCTCGCGCTCCACACGGCGCGGAAAGCCTATGTTTCGCTCGATCCAGCGCGATTCGTCTTCATTCCAGCCGGCAATCTGGTCGTAATGAAACACGCCGATCCCGTTGAGCAATCCCTGAACCGCCCCACCAATGCCTTTGATGACGGTAAGGTCATCAGGCTTTCCAAGGCGCGCAGCTTCCAAAAGCTCAGGTCGGCCCGGATCGCGTACAGGCTCGGCATCTGCCTCAGCCTCCGCCTTTCCCTCCCGAGAAGGCCAGTCCCCCACAACTTCAGCATCGGGCACAGCTTTCAACTGAAGCTTCTCCGGTTCGCGCGGCTGGGATGAAATTTTGGGTTCTTCAGTTTTTGCCGGGGAAGAGATCTTACTTGACGCTTCCGGCTTTTCAGCAACTGGCAATGTCGCGTGTGCCGCTGCAATAATTGTGCGCTCGTGATCCGGCATCGACGCACTTCTGCGCCGCATGAAACGACCCAGAACACAGCCGATAACAAAAGCGATGGCAACAAGAACAGCCAGTTGAACAATCAGCAACGGCATATGGTTTCCTCGTACTCCAAATTACTCAAGCCCGACGAACATAATCGTCGTCAATTTTTCCCCGCCCCCAATTTGCCGCCACTATTTCGAACCGGTCAGCCAGCCCACACCCGCACCGATTAAAACCGCTACAACGAGAACCGGCCAAAACGATACGGCTAAATAAAGCATTGTCAGATCCGCTTTCTATTCCGGAAACGGAACATATGATCCGCTATGCCTATTCATAAAGAGAAAGGAAAGGCTCGAACAGGCGGGCTGTCAATTCCGAACAGAAAACTAACAGGGGACGAAATTCGAGATTCCGTCAGCCTTCCTCGCTGTAAAAGCTAAGGTTCGCCAATCTCTACCCGTCCTGCCTTCAGAGCGAAAGGAAGCGGGGAGTGCAACTGGGATTCTATCTTTTGATAGCTGGTATCGTCTGCAGCTTTGCCTTTGACAGAGATATTGAGGTCCGAAATCTCAATCTCTCCTTCCCGCACAGCCGACAGAAGTTGCAAGGCAAACTCCACCGAATCAACGAAATTCGCCGGGCTGCCTCGGCCTACGGCCATCTCATCATCAAGCGGGATGCCCGGAGCCGCACTTTCAGCTGCCGTCATGATACGGTCCCTGACATCATTATCAGGAACAGAACCAGATAGAATGATTCCGTCTGCACTCTTCTTTATCTGTAGCGAATAGGGCGACACGA
Source organism: Brucella tritici (assembly GCF_008932295.1). Classification (GTDB taxonomy): domain Bacteria; phylum Pseudomonadota; class Alphaproteobacteria; order Rhizobiales; family Rhizobiaceae; genus Brucella; species Brucella tritici. The sequence continues at coordinate 138,735 of NZ_WBWA01000011.1, forward strand.
GCGGAAGAACACTCGTCAGATCGGTGGTTTCGCGAATCCCCTTCACCTGCTCCAGCGCCATTTTCGCAGCGGACTGAGCCTCTGGATCGGGCGCAATACCTTTAAGCGTCACGTCGCGACCGTCCACATCAAAGCCCGTCCATACATATGGAGCCAATGCTTCGCCGGTACGTGTTGCAATATCCGTCTCGACCCGATCGGCACCAAACCAGAGCGCAAGCGCGGTCAGCGCTGCGGTCCACGTAACTCCGGGCCAAAACCATTTGAACATGTCGTGGCGTCTCCACGCTGGAAATGCGAAGCAGCGGAACACAAACCGCTTTCATTCGTACAAAGACCGAGATTTCGGTGAAAGCAAGATCGCTACCGTGAAAATCCGCAAACAAAAAACCCGACAGCGATGCTGCCGGGTTCTTTTTGAACAATCCCAGAGGGATTAGAACGAGCGCTGGAAACGAACCATGCCCTGGAAAGCATCCTTGCCGTCGAGGCTGATGTTTTCGTCGTCCCACTTGGTGTAGGAAACTTCCGGGGTGATCGTGAAGCCAGGAACCAGTTCGTAAGCAACGTTTGCGGTTGCTGCGAAGGTCTTGGTGTCGTCGTAAGCGAGCTGCAGGTTGAAGGTAGCCTTTTCGGTTGCCTTGAATGCAGCGCCACCCCAGACAGCCCAGTCGCCGCCCCACGTGCCGTAGAACGAGTCGATTACGCGGTAGGAGTAACCAGCACCGTCAACTGCATAGGTG
>NZ_WBWA01000100.1 GCF_008932295.1 Brucella tritici
GTTGAAGGTAGCCTTTTCGGTTGCCTTGAATGCAGCGCCACCCCAGACAGCCCAGTCGCCGCCCCACGTGCCGTAGAACGAGTCGATTACGCGGTAGGAGTAACCAGCACCGTCAACTGCATAGGTGTCGTCGTTGGACTTGTAACCGCCCTGTACCCAGACCGAGAAACGATCCGTGATGTTGACGTCGCCGCGAACCTTACCAGCCCACTCTTCGTTACGAGCGTCGTAAGCTGCAACAGCTGCGATCGAACCCCAACCACCAGCGTACTTCAGACCGCCAACGATGTGCGGCGTGTAGTCGTTCAGCGTTACGTCAACGTCGGAGTCGCCGTTGCCGCCTTCTTCGAGCGACAGGATAGCCGAGAAGCCGTTGCCACCGGTGAAGGTGTAGC
>NZ_WBWA01000012.1 GCF_008932295.1 Brucella tritici
ACCAAGCTCGGGCTGATCTCGTTCCTGAAGGAACATCGACGCCTACACTACGCTTCATGAACCGCCGTATACGGAACCGTACGTACGGTGGTGTGGGGGGAGGGCCTAAAATGCCCTCCTACCCGATTCACGCCTGCAAGTTCAATTGCCAGGAAACCCCGTATTTGTCCTTGATCCAGGCAAAAAGCTTGCTGAAACCGTAATTGTCGAGCGGCATCAGCGTCTCGCCGCCTTCCGAAAGCTTTTCAAAAACGCTGGTCAGGCTTTCCGCATCGTGGAAATCGACGAACAGCGATATGGATGGGTTGAAATCGAACTGATGCGGAATGGGGCTGTCTATGACGATCAGCCGGTGTTCGGCGAAGGTTACGCGTGCAATCTGCACCTTGCCGGGACTGCCGCTCGCTTCGTCATAGGTTTTGATCGACTCGATCAGGAAGTCGGGAAAGACCGAACGATATGTTTCCAGAGCTGCGCCTGCACTGCCCTGAAACATGAGATGGGTGCAAACCTGTGTCATGCCGGAAGCCTAACACGGTCCTGACAGTTCCGGCAATCGGGCTGTTATAGCAGGGCGCTAAGATGCTAACGCATCACGCCCTGAGAATGCTCAATCGCCGCACGGGCTTAACCAAGTCCCGATGAGTCAAACTCAACGAGACTTGGTATTAAAGGTTCTTTTTCGTAATTCGTCTCTCGATGCGCGCGGCGACGAAGCGGGCGATGGCAGGACCTGCCAGAAGCACGATGAAGAACCGGCTCGTCTGCATTGCGATGATGAAGGGCAGATCGACATTGCTTGATGCTGCGATGATCGCAACCGTATCGGCGCCGCCGGGACTGGTGGCAAGATAGGCGGTCAGCGGGTCGAGGCCCAGCACGTGACCGAGCGCCATGCCGAACAGTCCACATACGGCAATCAGGAGCAGCGTGGATGTGAGCACTGCTGGAAAAGCACGCGCCGCATGCGCAATGATGGCACGTGAGAAGCCGAGGCCAATACGCCAGCCGATAAGCAGGTAGCTGACCGCGAGCAGCCATGGTGGCAGGTCAATGGTGATGAAACCTGTGTCCTGGAGCAATGCGCCCAATATCAGCGGTACGAGCATGGCGCCGGTCGGGATGCGGAGGATTTCTCCAAGGAACGAGCCGCCGACGATCAGGAGCAATGTCGGTCCAAGGGTGGACCAGTCGATGGGCGGAAACCAGACGATCTCAATAGGCGTAACGGTCTCCACGCCTGTGCTGAGGCGCAGGACGAGCGAAGCTGCTGTGGCAACCAGCACGACACGAAGATATTGCATGAAGGCGACGAGACGAGCATCTGCTCCATGAGCTTCGGCCATCAGCGTCATTGCGGTGGCAGCACCTGGCGATGATCCCCACACAGCAGTTGTTCCTGGCAAAATGCGAAACCGCGCGAGCAGGTAGCCAATAAAAGTGCTGGTAAACAGCACATAGCCGACGGACAGCAGGATGACAGGCAGGTGCTGCCCCATGCTGGTGAAAAACTCAGCGGTGATCGAGCGGGCAATGAGGCAGCCGACGACACCTTGTGCTCCAAGCGACAGCCAGCGATGAACCCGTAAGGTGCTTTCGCCAGCAGCCATCAGGATCGCACCGAGCATCGCGCCGAGAAGCATGGCGGCGGGTAGCTGCAACTCTTCCCCTGCGAAAATCAGAATAGCGGAAAACACAGCCAGCAAGACCCACTGGATTGGTCTGGCTCTGTTCTTGAAGCTGAATTTGCTTGGGGTCGAATTCGGCCCGGAAGGGGAGGTTTTCTGCATTGCCCTTCCTCACTACATCTGGCGAGAGAGCTATGCAAATCCGATTTTATTCAAGAAACATTGATTTCTAAATATCAATATACTGAGGAAAATGAGGTGTTTGCAGTAAACGCCAAGACGCTGCTTTTCGACAAAAGCAGCGTCTTGAATTTCCGTATGGCCGCTTCGATCAGCCGATCATGGCGCGGCGCTGGTTGACAGGGCGCTCGATCACTTCCCGCGGGGCCTTGCCGCCGTCGCGTTCTTCGAGCGCTTCGGCTTTCGTCAGTTCGGTTTCCGCAGCCGACAATTCGGCTTCGGCTGCTTCCTTCTGGGACATCAGGTCGCGAATCGATACGAAGAGATTGTCGCGCCGCTGGCGTGCCGCCTTGGCGAAGGTCGGATAAGCGAAATGATTGATGTCAGTGATGCCAGCTTTTTTCTCTTCCGATAGAATCTGGGCGTCGAGTTCTCCGGCAATCCGTTCGAACTCGCCGATCATCAGGTCGAGCTGGCCCAGCTGACGGCGCTTTTCCTTCACCTGGAACAGTTTCAGCCTGACTAGGCTTTCACGTGGCTTCATACGCAATACTCCTTGAACACCAACCAGCTTTCATGTGTTGGGGCGTTCCCCCCGACTTTATTAACAGGTGTAAACAGGCAAAACGCACCTGGTTCACCCCCGAATCTCCTTGCAAATTCAGCCCCCTAAAGGGGAAATCATCGCAGCCGCTTTTCCGAAATGGCTCAACAAGCGAAACAAAAAGTTAAGAATTCGCTCGTTTGGTAACCATTCCTTTACCGGCGAAGTTAATCATACGCGTTAGGACTTAAGGCTCGGTAAACCTCGTGTGGTTTTTCGGCAACAGGCGAAAGCTAGAGTCAGATGAATCGCTTAGCGAAGATTCTTAATGCGATGCTTTAGAGTCATCAGGAAGAGAATGTCTTTATGATTCAGGCGCGTAAGAGAATTTTCTAAACAGGGCAGAAATATGCTTGCCAAGCAGAATCATATTTTGTTAACCATTTGCTGGCACCTTCATGCAAAGGCAACGATAGTTCCGTGTGCTGCCGTGAGGGACATCGGGTCGGCTGCGGAAAGGGGATAAGAGATGCGCGTCCTTTTGATTGAAGACGACAGTGCTATCGCACAGAGCATCGAGTTGATGCTTAAGTCCGAGAGTTTCAATGTCTACACGACCGATCTGGGCGAAGAAGGCATCGACCTCGGCAAGCTATATGATTACGACATCATCCTGCTGGACTTGAACCTGCCGGATATGTCTGGTTACGAAGTTCTTCGCACCTTGCGTCTGTCCAAGGTGAAGACGCCGATCCTCATCCTTTCCGGCATGGCCGGTATCGAGGACAAGGTTCGCGGTCTGGGCTTCGGCGCCGATGACTACATGACCAAGCCGTTCCACAAGGACGAGCTGATCGCACGTATTCATGCGATTGTGCGCCGTTCGAAGGGACATGCTCAGTCGGTCATCACGACGGGCGACCTGGTGGTCAATCTGGACGCGAAGACGGTCGAAGTTTCCGGCCAGCGCGTTCACCTGACCGGCAAGGAATACCAGATGCTGGAGCTTCTTTCGCTCCGCAAGGGTACGACGCTCACCAAGGAAATGTTCCTCAACCATCTCTATGGTGGCATGGACGAACCGGAACTGAAGATCATCGACGTCTTCATCTGCAAGCTGCGCAAGAAGCTTGATGCTGTTTCCGGTAGCCAGAGCTATATTGAGACGGTCTGGGGTCGCGGCTATGTGCTGCGTGAGCCGGATGCTGAAATGCGTGAAAGCGCCTGATCGGCAACAGGCTTCGAAATGTAAAAAGCTCCGCTTCGGCGGAGCTTTTGCTTTTTGAAGTAGCTATTTTGGGAATTAAGCGGACAGAATGTCTGCAAACTGCTCGGTGAGATAGGCGCGGTCAAATGGCTTCAGAATATAACCATTGGCGCCTGCACGCTTCGCCCGCATGATGCGGGTCACATCAAGTTCATAAAGACACAGGATGATGTGGGGGCGGTCGCCACCCGGCATGGCGCGCAGTTCGGTTACGACCTCCAATGCCGTCATATCCGGAAGGTCATAGTCGAGCAGAACGACGTTCGGCATGCGCGAAAAACAGGTTTCGAGCGCTTCCCGGCCGGTTGAGGCCTCGGCAAATTCTGCGATAGTTTCGGACAGGATGCGGCGCGCGACTTTGCGAATGACGGAGGAATCGTCGACCAGCAGGCAATAGCCTGTCATTGGTTCATTCGCCATGCAGTCCCCCTTCACAAATGCGCGCGGGCTGTCACGCCTTCGACACATATCTTCTGACGCATATCCTGACCGGAAATGCATTGCCTGACTGATAGAGGGTTTTATTGCTGTTTGCCAGTATGAGCGCGGGTCAGCCCCGCGCTCCGGGGCGCTTATTCAGCAGAAAATACGATATCTTCTGCCGTAGCGTGGATGGAAATCTTCATGCCTGCTTCTTCGGCCAGAAGCAGGGTGTAGTAAGGCTGGACGGAATGGGCGTCGATCGGCTCTTCCGGGGTAGCGCCTGAATGAAGCTCAAGGAACTTCGGCGGAACACGCAGCATGCGGCCCTTCACAGTGATGACGAAGCGCGGTTCGGTATCTCCACCTTCAAGGCGCAGGGCCAGCGAGCCGCCACGCGGTATGGCGGCATTGGCGATCAGAAGCATGTTCAGGAGCAGCTTGACCTTGTTTTTCGGCAGAAGGACGCGAGTGCCTTCCCAAGTGAATTCCGGCTTTTCGTTCTTGAAATATTCAGTAGCAACGTTCTGTGCATCGCCTGTGTCAATCTGCACGCCGGCCGAGCCTGCGGCGCCGAAAGCGATGCGGGCAAACTGAAGACGGGCCGAGGCGTTACGTGCACTCGACTTGATGAGCGCCATCGCGTCCTCGTCTGCTCCGCCTTCTTCCAGCAGTTCCAAGCCGTTATTGATCGCGCCAACCGGCGAAATGATGTCATGACAGATCCTGCTGCACAGAAGCGCACCGAGGTCGAGCGCAGAAAGGGTAACGGGCATTGGCATGGCGTTTTCTCCGGAACGCGGATCGATCCTGCTCGTCCCAGCGTGTTGGATGAGCAGACCGTTGTCGGTTAACGAAACAGCCCGCAAAGCCAGAGTTTGCGCGCTGCATGAAGGTGGGCGAATCGCCCGGAATATCGATTTAACTGGATACACGGGCCATCGGACCGCCGCAACAAAGCTCTCTTTTCGATCCATGCGACCCCGGCATTCCCTCACATCAGTGTGAAAAAGACCGGAAATTACATGCCTTCGTAAAGCCAATTTCGATACTTAAAGGTTTGGACAATAAATTCGGGTCTAAAATAGGCGCGATTCGACCGAAATGTCCGGAAGAGACGTGGTCTGGCTTTTAACAGGGCCGTCAGACAGAGGAGCGGAGAGCCAAAAGGAATTTTACATGGCCATACAATCCCTGTCGCAAATCAGGTTCCGCAATGCGGCGTGCTTCGTTGCGTTTTTTGCGGCGCTGTTTGTTTCTTTCATCGCTCTGCCAAGTCAGGCCAGAGCACAGAACACATACACTGCCGAGGAAATCGTCGAATCTGGTCACAGGTTCTTCGGGTCAACTTCGGGCGGTATCGCAAGCGCGGTCGAGAAGGCGTTCCAGAGTTTTGGTCTGCCCAACGGCTATATTCTTGGTGAAGAAGGTTCCGGCGCTTTCATCGGCGGCCTGACCTATGGCGAAGGTACGCTCTATACCAAGAATGCAGGCGACCATAAGACTTATTGGCAAGGCCCTTCGCTTGGCTGGGATTTCGGCGGGCAGGGTTCTCGCGTGATGATGCTCGTCTATAATCTCGACGACATCCAGAACCTTTACGGCCGTTATGCCGGTGTTGCTGGTTCTGCTTATGTCATTGCGGGCGTCGGCTTCAATGTCCTGAAACGCGAAAACATCATGCTGGTGCCGATCCGCACCGGTGTAGGCGCGAGGCTCGGCGTGAATATCGGTTATCTGAAGCTTTCCGCTGCGCCGACGTGGAATCCGTTCTAAGGATTAGTTGCGAATATGTGTCTTTTCAGCCGGTGATTGTTTTTGCTGGCTGGAAAGACAGTCAACTGCGCACTATGAATAGTCAATGCTTGTCTGAAACCGCTCGGGCCCGTTTGAAACCGTGATCCAGTCCGCTCTCTTTTTCATATTCGGCGTTCTTGTGGCGGTTTTCGTCGTGATTCTACTCGGCCCGTCCGTCTGGCGACGCGCCTTTTTTCTGGCGCGCCGGCAGGTTCAGGCCGAATTGCCGATAACGCTGGCCGAAATACGTGCTGACCGGGACGGGCTGCGCGCCGAACACGCCGTCGCGGTTAGCCGGCAAGAACAACTGCTGAAGCTCGAACGTCACAAGACTGCGGAACAGAAGGTGACGCTCGCCCGGCAATATGAAGAACTGAAACGTATTCCGCTCCTCGAAGGAAGCCAGGCAGATATTGAGAAGCAACTGGCGGAGCACGAGCGGGTGACCAAAGATGCTGAGACAGCGCGCGACACGGCGCTGGAAAAGGCGGAAATCCTCCAGGCGGAACTGGAACGGATGCAGAGCCACTATAGCGCGCTTGAGGGATTGGCCGATACTTTGCGTATCGAGATAAGTGGAAGCGAGACGGAATATAGCCGTCTGACAAACGAGATGACCGAAATGCGTCGAGATCGCAAGGAAGCCGCAGCGCGTTACAACGAAGTTTCGACCCAGTTGACCTCTGCGCAGACGGAGTTGAAGAGCGAAAAGCGGCGCAATGGAGAACTGCAGCAGAAGCTTGAGAAGCTGATATCCGAGCTTTCCGATGCGCAGGAAAAAATCGAGCGCTATAGCCGCAAGAATGCTGGCGAGAACGAAAATCCCGAGCTGGCCGAGATCGAACGCGAGAATGCAGCGCTTCGTGAAGAAATGGCCGTGCTTGCCGCCCGCGTGGTGGCAGCGACCGCTGAAACAGAAGGACCGGAATCTCCGATCCATTCAATTCTTGAGGCGGCAGAAAAATCCAACGCTGGAAAAGACAAGAAGACCGGCTCCAAAAGTCTGGCGCGCCGCATTCGCGACCTGCAATAGAGCATTTCCAGTTTAAGTCGAATCGTTGGAAATGCTCTATCTCTTTGCCTTTACGCATGTCTTTATCCCTTCGTAGTGGGGTCAGAAATCAGTCTGGTGGACTGATTTCTCCGCGAAGGCGGTTCCCACTTTTGGGAGACATGCTTGAGTTCAGCAATTATTCCTTGCCGAAAACATCTGACCAGTCCGGGTGACGCATCGCCTGAGCGTGCATGAAACTGCAGCGCGGGATGATTTTCCATCCGCTGCGGCGCGCGTCCAGAACAGCATTCTTGGCAAGCGCCTGCGCGACGCCTTTTCCGCGCATCGTGTCCGGCACGAAAGTATGATCAATGGAAATGAGGGAGGGGCCAAGCTTCGTATAGGTCATTTCGGCTTCGCTTCCGTCAAGAACAGCCGCATAACGTCCGCCGTCGGAGCTGTCTTCCTTGCGAATCTCGATAGTCCCGCTCATGCCATCCTCCTGAACAACTGCGTGCTTTCATCAACGCATCAAGTTCACAACATAGGAACGGAATGTGCAAATAAAAACCGGCCACGTGGGCCGGTTTTCGATTTGTCGATCCACGACCGGTTGCGGAAAATATTGTTCCGCAGCGGCCATGATCCCCGTCCTTCCAAAACCTGTCCCGGTTTTGGCGAGACAGGTCCTAGTGACGATATTGCTGTATTCTGGTGGTCCTGAGGCCGGCGAGACCATGCTCATCGATTGAGGATTGCCAGGAAAGGAATTCCTCCACCGTCAATGTATAACGCTGGCATGCCTCCTCAAGGCTCAGAAGTCCGCCCCGCACTGCGGCAACGACTTCAGCCTTGCGGCGGATGACCCAGCGCCTTGTATTGGCGGGGGGGAGGTCCGCGATGGTCAGCGGGCTGCCATCAGGACCGATAACATATTTTATACGCGGTCTTACCAGATCGGTCATTGTACTCTCTACACAACACTCAAGGACCTAATCGAGTGTGAGACTAACCCGACAGCTTTAAAAATTACCTAAACAGCTGGTAACTATCTGGTAAGACTTGGAAAAATTTTCGTTTTCGCCCTATTGCCGGCTTTTTTGCGGTATATGACCGGAAAACCTCACGGGGAAGTGTGCATTGCCTGTCGCAATCTGGACAATGATTGTTCCCGGACCCTTGGCAAATTGCCGCACTTTAGCCTATATAGGGCGCAGAAACCTAAATTTTGAGAAGCAGGGCACTTGCCCGGAAGCTGGAATCAATCATGAGCCTGAACAGCCTCGATCTGCCGGGAAAGCCGGAAGACACGCGCGTTGTCGTCGCCATGTCGGGCGGCGTCGATTCATCTGTTGTGGCCGGGATTCTCAAACGTGAAGGTTACGATGTCGTTGGCGTGACGCTGCAGCTTTATGATCATGGTGCAGCCGTTCATCGCGCCGGTTCCTGCTGCGCGGGACAGGACATCGAAGATGCCCGCCGCGTTTCGGAAAGTCTCGGTATTCCGCATTATGTTCTCGATTACGAAGCACGCTTCCGTGAAGCCGTGATCGACCCATTTGCGAATTCCTATGTCAGCGGCGAGACGCCGATTCCATGCGTTTCTTGCAATCAGACGGTAAAGTTTGCCGATCTTCTGCAGACCGCGCGCGATCTTGGCGCCGATGCGCTGGCAACGGGACATTATATCCGTAGCCGTGCCAATGGTGCGCACCGTGCGCTTTATCGCCCGGTCGATACGGATCGTGACCAGAGCTATTTCCTGTTTGCGACCACGCAGGAGCAGATCGATTATCTGCGCTTTCCGCTTGGACATCTGCCGAAGGCGCAGGTGCGTGAAATTGCAGAGGAAATGGGCCTCACTGTTGCCAAGAAGCAGGACAGCCAGGACATCTGCTTCGTGCCGCAGGGCAAATATTCCGACATTATCTCCAAGCTGAAGCCGGAAGCAGCCAACCCTGGTGATATTGTCCATATCGACGGTCGTACACTTGGCCGCCACGATGGCATCGTGCACTACACGGTCGGCCAGCGCCGCGGTATTGGCGTTGCCACGGGTGAACCGCTTTATGTCGTGCATCTCGATGCCGCCAATGCGCGGGTCATCGTCGGTCCGCGTGAAGCGCTGGAAACGCACAAAGTCTTCCTGCGTGACATCAATTGGCTGGGTGATGCGCCGATCAACGATCTGCCTGAAGGCGGCATGGAAGTGTTCGCCAAGGTGCGTTCGACCCGGCCGCCACGCCCTGCCGTGTTGCGCCATGGCGATGGCCAGACCTGGGTTGAGCTGGTCGATGGCGAAAGTGGTATCGCTCCGGGACAGGCCTGCGTGCTTTATTCCGATGAAAGCAACACCGCACGCGTCTTTGGCGGCGGGTTCATCGGTCGGTCCGAGCGGGAGCCGCAGGCAGAAGAAATGCTGCGCCGTCTGGTCGCCAATACGGCGAGTGCCTCAGCGGCCTGAAAAATCAGTCTTTCTTGTAATAAAAAATCTCCGGCTTCAAACCGGAGTTTTTTTATTTTGGCGTCCGAATGCGATGTTCTTACGAGAATTTGCTGAACCGGGACAGAGCTATGCCCGACGCAGTTGCGACATTCAGGCTGTCGAAGGCAGTGGACATGGGGATACGCGCCGTCTGCAGCTTTGCGAGCAGGCGAGGCGGCAATCCTTCCCCTTCTGTTCCAAGCAGGAGTGCCTGTCGATCGAACTTGGCCGCATCATAAATGCCGAGCGAGGATGACGGGCTGAGCGCGAGCAGATTAAAGTTGGCATCGCCAAGCGCGGCGATGATCTCATCGATATTTCCACCGTGGAAATAGGGAACCTTCAGCGTGGCGCCGACCGACACGCGGATGGCCTTGCGATAAAGCGGGTCGCAACAGGTTTCGTCCATCAGCACGCAATCGGCTTCGAAAGCGGCTGCGTTGCGAAAAATAGAGCCGACATTGTCGTGATTGGAAATGCCGCACAAAACGACAACGAGCGATTTCGCGGGCAGGGCAGCCAGCATCGTGTCAAGGCTCGGCTGTGTCTTGCGACGGCCCACTGCGAGAATGCCGCGATGGACATGAAATCCGACGACCATATCCATGACAGTCTGCGGGACGGAATAGACAGGAACATCCGGCGGCAATTGGCCGAGTTGTTCGCTCAGGCCCGCAAGCCGGTTTTCCAGAACAAGCAGGGATTCCGTCTCGAAGCGTGCCGAGGATGAAAACAGGACGTTCAGAACCACTTTGCCCTCAGCGATAAAACGCTGCTGGCGTCCCACGAGATCTTTTTCGCGAATGCTGCGATAGGGGGAGAGGCGGATGTCGTCCGGATCGTCAATCTGCTGGACGCAGCCGTGCGAATGAGAATTTTCGTTCATCGCACGGCTGTGACCTCATGATGTTATGCGTGAGCGACGGCCGCCAGACTGTGTCTGCGCGGTGTTGGACTCATATACAGACTCGAGAGTGTCGACAACATCAACTCGATATGCGGCGAAGAAACCATATAGTAGATGGTCTGCGCGTCGCGACGGGTTGAAACGAGATCAAGAGCTCGTAGTTTTGCCAGGTGCTGAGACAAGGCAGATTGGCTAAGGTCAATCGCCTTGGCAAGTGCACCTACCGACATTTCATTATGAAGCAACTTACATAAAATTAGTAATCGCTTATTGTTAGCAAGCGCCGACAGGAAATCGGCAGCCTGATCTACGTTTTCAATTAAATCAAAGAAAGTATTTTCGTTGCTCATTTGCCGTCATACCCCCGTAAGACTGGACAAAGTTAAAAATATACATGCGAATTTTCATAAGCATGCATATTCAAAATAAGGCTATATGCCGAATTTGAAAAGCCCTTGCTTATATTCAATTCAGTATAAAGACGTGCAATTTCGTCCCAAAAAAAATGCGGTTTTGTTTCAGGGGCTTTATTTTACCGTTTGGTCAGTGCTGTAACAGCTTCCCCCACGGAATCAGGGCTCTTTGGAAACATATGACGCAAAACGATATCGCCGCTGGCGATGTCGACACCGTCGGGGTCCAACCCTATCACTTTCCATTGGTCTTTAATAGCGCTGCTTTTCGCAAGCTGCTGTGCAATTCGGGCAATTTCCGACGTGTGGTGGTCGTTGAACTGATCAAGCGCACTTTGTTCGCCTTCGGCAAAGTGCGCACTGGTCGAAGCTGCACACAGCAGGTCGTCTGGCGTCAGGTTGAATGCCTTGCCGAAGCCGCCGTTGAGGCTGGCGCTTTCCAGTTCGAGCCGGAAAAAGACAAAGTCTCCGAGGTCCACATAAAGCGAACCCTTCGGATTGTGATTGAGGTAGCGTCGCCGAATGCGGGGGTAGTCAACGGATGCTCTCTCAATTTTCCGGGCCTGACAATGCAGTGTGACGCGCGCATGGGCGAGGGGGTCTCCCTTGCCAACCTCGCCGAGCAGAAGCGAGCAAGCCGGGTTTGCCAGCAGCCCCGGCGTGTGTGCAGCCAGTCCGGAAACAAGAATGAGAGGTGTTCCATCCATATCCGTCGCCACGGAGACGCGGCTTGCCAGTGGTCTGCCGGTCGCTGCGTCGAAAACGGCGATGGCGCCGTAGCGCGATGCCCGCAGCAGGGTCTTGGCAAGCTGGATGGCTTCGGGCGTGGTTGGACGAATTGGATTGGTTTCTGGCATGACGGCGGACTCAAATATGACTAATACGGTCCACTTAATAATGCACCTTTGCCGATAGGGCTAGCGAATTCGGCGGAACAATCGTGTCGAAAAGTCAAAACTGCGAGCAATTTCCGATTGATCGGGTGCATCGGCGTCGCGTCTGAGTCGGTGATGCAGAAGTTGCATTATCCCATGCAAAATGCGTGCGAATAATATTATAAATCAGAGAGCCTTAGCGCAATATTCCGAAATTGTAATGATCTTTAGAATAAAAATCTAACGATTGGGGCCAAATTCGGTTGAGAATGTGAACTGGTTCTAAAAATTGCGCTTGCAAAGTGGCGGTCCACACGTTTCGATAAGCGCAAGCTGCGGGCAATGGGGTGCACGCGGCATGCTTTTCCGTGGAGGCGGACAATAATGAAATTCTACCAAAAACTCCTGGCAGCAACCGCGCTGGTGGCTCTGATGAGCGGTGCTGCATCGGCAAAGACCTTTGTGTATTGCTCGCCGGCTTCGCCTGAAGGTTTCGATCCTGCTGCCTATACCGGTGGTGACACGTTCGACGCCTCGGCTCATCCGGTCTACAACCGCCTTGCCGAATTCGAAAACGGAACGACGAAAGTTGTACCGGGCCTCGCAGAAAGCTGGGAAGTTACTGCCGACGGTCTGGAATACACCTTCCATCTGCGCAAGGGCGTCAAGTTCCATTCGAACGACTATTTCACGCCGACCCGCGATTTCAACGCCGACGACGTGATCTTCTCGTTTGATCGCATGCGCAACAAGGACAATCCTTGGCACCAGTACACCGCTGGCATCACCTACGAATATTTCGACAGCATGGAAATGGGTGCGCTGATCAAGGACATCGCCAAGGTTGACGATTACACCGTCAAGTTTGTGCTGAACCGTCCGGAAGCGCCGTTCCTCGCAAATATCTCGATGCCTTTCGCTTCGATCATTTCGAAGGAATATACGGACAAGCTCGCCGCCGACGGCAAGAAGGACGACCTGAACCAGATTCCGGTCGGCACCGGTCCGTTCCAGTTCGTCGCCTACCAGAAGGACGCCGTTGTTCGCTTCAAGGCCAACGAAAACTACTGGGGTGGCAAGCCGAAGATCGACGATCTCGTCTTCGCGATCACGACCGATCCTGCTGTTCGCGCGCAGAAGCTCAAGGCTGGCGAATGCCACCTGATGTCCTATCCTGCTCCGGCGGACATCAAGGGTCTTCAGGCTGATTCCAACCTCAAGGTTGACGAACAGGCTGGCCTCAACGTGGCTTACTTCGCGTACAACACGCTGAAGGCGCCTTATGACAAGCCGGAAGTTCGCAAGGCGCTGAACCAGGCTGTCAACAAGCAAGCTATCGTCGATGCCGTGTTCCAGGGTCAGGGCCAGGTTGCCAAGAACCCGATCCCGCCAACAATGTGGGGCTATAACGACAAGGTCGAGGACGACAAGTACGATCCGGAAGCTGCCAAGAAGGCTCTCGAGGCTGCTGGCGTCAAGGATCTCAAGATGAAGCTGTGGGCTATGCCTGTCAGCCGTCCTTACATGCCGAACGCACGTCGTACCGCTGAACTCATGCAGGCCGATCTGGCCAAGGTTGGCGTCAGCGCCGAAATCGTTTCGATGGAATGGGGTGAATACCTCAAGAAGTCGTCCGACAAGGATCGTGACGGTTCCGTTATCCTCGGCTGGACCGGTGACAACGGTGATCCGGACAACTTCCTGGGCACGCTTCTCGGCTGCGCTGGCGTTGGCAACAACAACCGCGCCCAGTGGTGCTACAAGCCGTTCGAAGACCTGATCCAGAAGGCCAAGGTCTCGACCAGCCAGGAAGAACGCACCAAGCTCTATGAAGAAGCACAGGTGGTCTTCAAGGAGCAGGCTCCTTGGAATACGCTTGCTCACTCGACGGTCTTTGTGCCGATGTCGGCCAAGGTTACCGGCTTCAAGCAGAGCCCGCTCGGCGACTATCGCTTCGAAGAAGTTGATATTGCCGAGTAAAATCTGACAACACGAGTGTGGTGGATTTGAGGTTCCTATTCCTTGCGTGACAAGCGCGGTCAGGAGCCTCAAATCTGTAAACCACACTCGATTCAATTGGTTGCTGGTTTGGTTTGAAACCGAAATTCGCTCACGCCTTGTTTGAGGGGCATGCGAATTTCGGTTTTGCCAAACCGGGGGCCGGGTGTAGGGTGATCCCGGCACCCGGTCGGAGTTTTTGTATGTTCCGTTTCATATTGAACAAACTCGTCTATCTGGTTCCGACCTTCATAGGCATTACAATCGTGGCTTTTGCTTTCGTCCGGGTTCTGCCCGGCGATCCCGTGCTGTTGATGGCCGGCGAACGCGGCGTGAGCCCTGAGCGCCATGCCGAACTGATGGCGCAGCTCGGCTTCGACCGTCCGATCTGGCAGCAATATCTGGACTATGTCTGGAACCTGCTGCACGGTGATTTCGGTCAGTCTCTCGTGACAAAAAAGCCTGTTCTTGTTGAATTCTTCGCGCTGTTTCCTGCAACTGTAGAGTTGTCCATCTGCGCGATCATCGTGGCTATTCTGTTGGGCATTCCTGCTGGTGTCATCGCTGCTGTGAAGCGCGGCTCGTGGTTCGATCAGGGGCTGATGGGCATTTCGCTGGTCGGTTATTCGATGCCGATTTTCTGGTGGGCGCTTCTGCTCATCATCTTTTTCTCAGGCGTGCTGCAGTGGACGCCGGTTTCCGGCCGTATCTCTCTGCTCTATTTCTTCCCGCCTGTGACCGGTTTCATGCTGATCGACAGTCTGCTATCGGACCAGAAGGGCGCTTTCATCTCGGCGGCCTCGCATCTCATCCTGCCGACCATCGTGCTTGCGACCATTCCGCTCGCCGTTATCGCGCGCCAGACCCGTTCCGCCATGCTGGAAGTCCTGGGCGAGGATTATGTGCGCACCGCGCGCGCGAAAGGCCTGCCGGTTCGTCGCGTTGTCGGACTGCATGCGCTTCGAAATGCGATGATCCCCGTCATCACGACCATCGGCCTGCAGGTCGGCGTTCTGATGGCTGGTGCGATCCTGACCGAGACGATCTTCTCATGGCCCGGTATCGGCAAATGGATGCTCGATTCCATTTTCCGTCGCGATTATCCGGTCGTGCAAAGCGGACTGCTGCTGATTGCATTCATCATCATGCTGGTGAATCTGGTCGTGGATCTGCTGTACGGCCTTATCAATCCGCGTATCCGGCACAAGTGAGGGTATCATGACACACTCAGCTATTCAGCCGGAAGCCGCGAACGACATTGGCAAGATGCGCGCGCTGAAGGATTTCTGGTTTTATTTCAGCGTCAACCGTGGCGCTGTGATTGGTCTTTTCGTATTTCTCGCAATCATTCTGGTGGCGATCTTTGCTCCGATTATTGCGCCGCACGATCCTACGGAACAGTTCCGTGAATTCGTGAAGGTTCCGCCCTTCTGGGAAGATGGTGGTTCGACGCAGTTCCTTCTGGGAACGGATGCGGTCGGACGTGATATTCTGTCCCGCCTGATCTATGGTTCGCAATATTCGCTGCTCGTGGGCTTTGTCATCGTCATCATTTCGATGTGCCTTGGCATCACCATCGGCCTTATCACGGGCTATTTCGGTGGCGGCGTCGATACCGTGTTCATGCGCATCATGGATGTTATTCTGGCGTTCCCGTCGCTGCTGCTGGCGTTGGTTCTGGTGGCTATTCTCGGACCTGGCCTCATCAACGCCGTGCTTGCGATCACGCTCGTCTTGCTGCCGCACTTTTCGCGTCTTACCCGCGCTGCCGTCATGGCGGAAAAGGAACGCGAATACGTGACCGCGGCCAAGCTTGCCGGTGCAAGCAAATTACGCCTGATGTTCAAGACCATTCTGCCGAACTGTCTTGCTCCGCTCGTGGTGCAGGCAACGATGTCGTTCTCCAACGCCATCCTCGACGTGGCAGCTCTGGGCTTCCTCGGCATGGGCGCGCAACCGCCGACGCCGGAATGGGGTACGATGCTTGCCGAAGCGCGTGAGTTCATCCTGAGCGCCTGGTGGATCGTTACTTTCCCCGGCCTTGCTATCCTGATTACTGTTCTCGCCATCAATCTGATTGGCGACGGTCTGCGCGATGCGCTTGACCCGAAACTGAAGAGGAGCTGATCGATGGCTCTGCTTGAAATCAAGAACCTCACGGTTTCTTTCGACACTTCGACAGGCCCGTTCCGGGCGGTCGACGGGATCGACATAAGGGTCGACAAGGGCGAAGTGCTTGCTATTGTCGGCGAGTCCGGTTCGGGCAAGTCGGTCGGCATGCTTGCGGTCATGGGTCTCCTGCCCAAGACGGCAACTGTTACCGCCGACACCATGACCTTCGATGGCAAGGACTTGCAGGCAATGTCCGACAAGGATCGCCGCAAGATCATCGGTCGTGACATTTCGATGATTTTCCAGGAACCTGTCGCCAGCCTCAATCCCTGCTTCACGGTGGGTTATCAGCTTGAGGAAGTGCTGAAGCAGCATATGGGTATGAATGGCTCGGCGAGCCGTGCGCGCGCCATCGAGCTTCTGGAGCTCGTCGGCATTCGCGATGCAGCGGAACGCCTGAAAAGCTTCCCGCATCAGATGTCGGGCGGCCAGTGCCAGCGCGTCATGATCGCTATCGCGATTGCGTGCAACCCGAAGCTTCTCATTGCCGACGAGCCGACGACGGCTCTCGATGTGACGATCCAGAAGCAGATTCTCGATCTTCTGATGCGGCTTCAGGTGGAACACGGCATGGGTCTCATCATGATTACCCATGACATGGGTGTTGTGGCTGAAACGGCGGACCGCGTGATTGTGCAGTATAAGGGCCACAAGATGGAGGATGCCGACGTGCTGTCGCTGTTCTCCGCCCCCAAGCACCCTTACACCCGTGCGCTGCTCTCGGCCCTGCCGGAAAATGCGACCGGCGATCGTCTTCCGACGGTTTCCGATTTCGTCTTTGAAAATAATGGTGCGGGAGAAGCGTGATGAGCGAGATTGTTCTCGAGGCGCGCGACATCAAGCGCGATTATGATGTTGGCGGCGGTCTGTTCGGCAAGGCGAAAGTGGTTCATGCCGTCAAGGGCGTGAGCTTCAAAGTCGAAAAAGGCAAGACATTGGCCATTGTTGGTGAATCGGGTTGCGGCAAGTCCACGCTGGCTCGTATTCTCACCATGATCGATCCGCAGACCTCCGGTGAACTGAAGATCGGCGGCAAGGATGTGAACATCGCTCGCGATGGTCTGACGTCGGAAATGCGCCAGAAGGTGCAGATCGTGTTCCAGAATCCCTATGGCTCGCTCAATCCGCGCCAGAAGATCGGTGACGTTCTGGCCGAACCTCTGCTGCTGAATACCAATATGTCAGCCGAGGAACGTCGCGCCAAGGCGATGCAGATGCTGTTGAAGGTCGGCCTTGGTCGCGAACACTTCAACCGCTATCCGCATATGTTCTCAGGTGGCCAGCGCCAGCGTATCGCTATCGCACGTGCGCTGATGCTCAACCCGAAGCTGCTTATTCTCGATGAGCCGGTTTCCGCGCTTGATCTGTCCGTGCAGGCGCAGGTTCTGAACCTGCTTTCTGATTTGCAGGAAGAGTTCGGTCTTACCTATGTCTTCATCAGTCATGACCTTTCGGTTGTGCGCTACATCGCCGATGAGGTGATGGTGATGTATTTCGGTGAGGTGGTTGAGTACGGTTCGCGGGACGATGTCTTCAACAACCCGCAGCATGACTATACGAAGAAGCTCTTTGCTGCGACGCCGCGCGCGGATGTCGATGCCATCAAAGCTCGCGTGGAAGCCCGCGCCGCTGCAAGACAGGCAGCGCATAGCTGACCTATATCCATACGCAGCATAGAATATAAAAAACCGCACATTCTCATGTGCGGTTTTTTATTTGCGTCATGAATGTTGCAACCCATGGGATTTCAAAGTATAGGATCGATATTTTAATAGTTATAAATTTGGAATTGCCATGTATTTTTATTTTGTTGTTTCTTTTGTATCAGTAATATTATCCACTATTTTTTGGGTTGCGAATTCTGAATTCCTATTTTGTATTTAAGTCATGTATTTTTATTAAATATACATGATATAGGTAATTCATGCGTAATTTTCTAATCATTCTTTTCGTCGCGTTGCTCGTCCTGTTTGGCTTCTTGGCTCTTCTATTTGTTAGTGTTTCATAGGCGTGTTTATGTGCCACGCTGTTGATGCCAGGCGAGGGCGCGTACAATGTCATCCGCCGCAATCTTGCCGACGATTGCTCCGTTTTCGATGATCCCGACGTCGCCGCTGCTGTCCGCTACAGCATTCATCAGCTCGCGCACCAGAGTTTCGCGCCGGGCGGTTGCGGCAAAAGGACGTGGCGCTGCATTGCGATCGAAGGGCACCATGATGTCGCCTGCCCGAAGCACGCCGAGCGGGTTCATATGGGCGACGAAGTCGGCAACATAGTCGTCGGCGGGTTGCAGGAGAATCTCCTGTGGCGTGCCGCACTGAACGATACGACCGCCTTCCATGATGGCGATGCGATTGCCAATCTTCATGGCTTCATCGAGATCGTGGCTGACAAAGACGATGGTCTTTTTCAAACGTGACTGGAAGGCCAGCAATTCGTCCTGCAGGCGTGTGCGGATCAGCGGATCAAGGGCCGAGAACGGCTCGTCCATCAGCAGGATCGGCGCACCGGTTGCAAATGCGCGGGCAAGCCCGACGCGTTGCTGCATACCGCCGGAAAGTTCTCCGACCTTGCGTTTGGACCAATCCTGCAGGCCGACAAGTTCAAGCTGCTCGCGCGCTTTGGCAAGGCGTTCTTCCTTGCCCATACCGGAAATTTCCAAGCCGAAAGCGACATTTTCCTCAACCGTGCGCCATGGCAACAGGCCGAACTGCTGGAACACCATGGAGACAAGTTCGGTACGAAGATGGCGAAGGGTCCCGCGGTCAGCCTTGCCGACGTCGATTGCGCGCTCGCCTTCCCGCACGAGAACGCGCCCGCGCGAAATCGGATTAAGCCGGTTGATTGCCCGAAGAAGCGTGGATTTTCCCGAGCCTGACAATCCCATCAGAACGAGGATTTCGCCTTCCTCTATGTTGAGCGTGCAATTATGCACGCCCAGCACAAGATTGGTTTCAGCCTGAATCTGTGAACGGGTGGCCCCGCGATCTGCAAGAGCAAGTGCGTCATCGACATTGCTGCCGAAAATGATGCAGACGTCTTCGAGTGCGATGATGGTCATCCGCTTGCTCCTGATCTCAGTTTAAGCATGATCTTATCCGAAAACCGGTTTCCACTTTTCGGGATCATGCTATTTCTCGCGTCCGGCGCGGAAGATGCGGTCGAGCACGATGGCGACCACGACGATGACAAGACCGGCCTCGAAGCCGAGTGCGGTATTGACTGAATTCAAGGCCCGCACGACGGGTACGCCAAGGCCATCTGCACCGACAAGCGCTGCAATGACCACCATCGAAAGCGACAGCATAATTGTCTGGGTTAGACCGGCGAGAATTTGCGGCATGGCGTAAGGGAGTTCAATTTTCCACAAGAGTTGTGACCGCGACGCTCCGAACGCTTCACCAGCTTCGATCAGCGATGAGGGCGTGGACGATATACCGAGGTGGGTCAATCGTACCGGCGCAGGCAGAACGAAGATTGCCGTTGCAAGGAGGCCCGGCACCATGCCGATGCCAAAGAAAACAATCGCCGGGATCAGGTAAACGAATGTCGGCAGGGTCTGCATCAGATCGAGTACGGGGCGCATCGCAGCGTAAAGCGCCGGGCGATGAGCTGCCGCAATGCCGAGCGGTACGCCGATCGCCATGCAGAGAAAACAGGCCGACAGAACAAGAGTCAGGGTTTCGAGCGTTCGATCCCAATAGCCCTGATTGATGATGAAGAGGAAGCCGATCACAGTCAGCACGACCACCGAGATACGGCGCTGGATCAGCCACGCGATGATAGCGAAGATGGCGATCAGAAGCAGAGGGTGAGGGAGTTTGAGAAGGAAAAGCAGCCCGTCAATGAGGCTCTGCATGACGGCGGCCAAGGTATCGAAAAAGCCGCCCATATTGTCCGTCAGCCAGTCCACCACGGATTTGGCGGTCGGTCCGACAGGGATCTTGTAGTCCGTCAGCCAGTTCAACGATCAAGTCTCCTGCTGCGTGCTAGAGCATTTCCGGCAAAGGTGCGATGCGATTTGCGTAGGATAATGCGCAAAAACTAAGAGAAAGGGTGCGGGCATCCTTGAAACTGCCGGGCCGCGTTTGTCGCAGCCCGGCAAGATGTCGGGATTAAAGGCCGAGCGCCGCCTTGACGGCTGGCAGGCCTTCCTTGCCATCAACGGTCGTTACGCCAGCGAGCCACTGGTCGAGTGCGCCCGGATTGGCTTTCAGCCAGTCGGTTGCAGCCTTCGAAGGCTCTTCGCCATCGTCGAGAATCTTGCCCATGATGTCGTTTTCGATGTCGAGCTTGAATTCCAGATTGGTGAGGAACTTGCCGACATTCGGGCATTCCTGCGTATAGCCGGTGCGGACATTGGTTTCGACCTTGGCACCGCCGAGATTGGGGCCGAAGAAATCGTCGCCACCGGTGAGGTATGCGATTTCGAAACGCTTGTTCATGGGATGCGGCTCCCATGCCAGGAACACAACCGGTTCCTTGCTCTTGATGCTGCGCGCAACCTGCGCCAGCATGCCCTGTTCGGACGATTCCGCCAGTTCGAACGACTTGAGGCCGAAGGCATCCTTGTTGATCATGTCGAGGATCAGACGATTGCCGTCATTGCCTGGCTCGATGCCGTAGATCTTGCCGCCGAGCTTATCCTTGAACGTGGCGATGTCCTTGAAGTCCTTGAGGCCTTCGTCATAGGCGTATTTTGGCACGGCGAGCGTATATTTCGCGCCGGTCAGATTGGTGCGCAGTGTCTCGACGGTCTTGTTGTCCAGATAAGGCTGGAGGTCGGCGGTCATGGACGGGTTCCAATAGCCGAGGAAGACGTCGATATCCTTTTTGCTCAGTGACGCATAGGTCACCGGCACGGAGAGAACCTTGATGTCGGTTTTGTAGCCGAGACCTTTCAGGATTTCTGTCGCCACCGCCGTTGTCGAGGTGATATCGGTCCAGCCGACATCCGAGAAGCGGACGGTCGAGCAGCTTGCGGGTTCGGCGGCGAAACCGGTTGCAGGCGCGCTTAGCATTGCCGTTCCCGTGGCAAGCCCACCCAAAGCAAGCGTAAGCATATAGGTCGATACGGACTTCATTGTTCTCTCCATTTACCGGGCCGTTTTGACGGATTGATTGTTTTTCCGGTTCCAGCTTTAGCAAACACCAAAGATTGCGCCATTCAAGTACCATAGCGGCGAAAATGTTCTCGATTGCGACGTTGGCCGCAGTTTCTGGCGGAAAACCGTTTCACACCAGACTTGAAACTGCCTTTGAAGCTGTTTGTCGCTCATCATTTTCCGGAACCGACGGCCAAGGGGAAACGGGCAGGATTGCCACGCATTTGGCCGAAGCGGGTTGGCGCCATGTTACGGATCGGCCCTCGGGATTCAACCCTGTCAGCGGAAAATGACGGATAAAATCAGTTGGATGGGGCTTCGAGGTTGTCGAAAAGATGAGCACACTCTATTTGAGAGCTGGAAGCTTTTTGAGGCTTGGCTGCTTGCGAACGGGACTTGCGATGCATAGGTCCGTAGGCGACGCAGAAGCGGTGGAAAGCCCGGAGTTTCGGGCAAAAGGAAGGATTTTTTACAGTGTGGAATGCAGTAAAGGGCGTTTTTTCCTTCCTGGGCCGTTTCATCGCGGCACTCGCTCGCCTGATTGCCATTCCGCTCGGCGGATTGTGGCGGCTTTTCCTGCGGCTCGGAATTTTGTGGAAAGTTGCAGTTGCGGTCGTCGTGATCGGTCTTGGCGGCCTTTACGTTTATTTCATCTGGCAGACTCAGGTATGGACGAATTTCGATCCTGACTATCCGGCCAAGTACAGCTATCAGGATGCGACCACGCCCGGTGAAGAGGTAAAGGCCCAGGTCGCTCCGGCTGAAGCGCCGTCCACCGCAGCACCCGTGGAACAGCCCGCCGCCACACCCGAAACCAGTCAGACCGGCAGTGAAGCATCTGCGAATCAACCGGTTCAGGCCGCGCAATTGCCGTCCTCGGCGCGCAAATGTTCCCGTTCGGCCATCGCTGAAGTCGCCGCCGATCTTACCGACTTCAATGTCAACCAGAATGCATGGATTTCCTCCATGCTGCTCTACAAGCTCGGTCTTTTCGGTATGGACTGGGATCGCACGCCATTCCTCGACAACAAGGCGTCGTTCCAGCGCGGCATCAATGCAGCGGTACGCCGTACCGCGATTGAACTCGTCGACAATATCGGCCGTCTGCGCGGCACGTCGCAGATCGACGGCGATCTGCAAAAGGCACGCGGCAATCTGCAATTTGCCGAAGATTCCTGGTATTTCGGCCTGAGCCCGTTCGGTCCGAAGACGCCGACGCCGAGCTATTACCGTTCGGCGATCAAGGATCTGCGTGCCTTCAACGGACGACTTGAAAACTGTCAGGCGACCTTCGATGCCCGCGCCGACAATCTGATCCAGTTTGTCGACCGTATCGCAAGTGACCTCGGTTCAACTTCGGCCATCCTCAAGGACCGTGCCGAGAATTACCACGCTGGCTGGTTCGACACGCGGGCGGATGACCGTTTCTGGTTCGCCTATGGTCAGCTCTATGCTTATTACGGCCTGCTGCGTGCGGCGCATTCGGATTTCCGCGGTGTTCTGGCTGAAAAGCACCTCGACGGTGTGTGGGACGAGATGGAAAAGCAGATGCGTGCCGCGCTCGACATGCAGCCTTTCATCGTTTCCAACGGCAGCCCCGATGCCTGGTTCACGCCATCGCATCTGACCACGATGGGCTTCTATATTCTGCGTGTCCGTTCGAATCTGGTGGACGTGAAACAGGTTCTGGAGCGCTGACCGGCAATGGAACTGCCAGCTTCATTGCGACAGGCGGTGGATGCTGCGCTTGAGGGCGTGGCATTGGCCGATCTGAAGCGCGCATCTGAAATGCTTTCACGCCGTTACCGCGCCGAGACGCGGGATGGCCGCATGCATATTTCCGATGATCTTGCCGCGAAGGCCTATCTGGCGGCGCGCCTGCCTGCGACCTATGCGGCGGTTCGCGCCAGCATGGACAGTGCCGCCGAGGTCTGTACCGATTTTGCGCCGCAATCCATGCTTGATGTTGGGGCAGGGCCGGGAACCGCCCTTTGGGCGGCAAAACAGTGCTGGCCCACGCTTCAATCCGCAACCATGATCGAGGCAAGCCCTGCGATCAGAGCCGTGGGCAACGATCTTTCGCAAAATAGCGGACTGCCTGACCTCGACTGGCGGGCAGGGGATGTGGTTCGGGAGCAACTGGATTTTCCGCAAGCCGATCTCGTGACCATTGCCTATGTGCTTGACGAGCTTGCTCCTGAAAAGCGGCAGGCACTGATTGAGCGTCTGTGGGCGTCGGCCCGGCAGATGCTGGTGATCGTGGAACCCGGAACACCGGCAGGCTGGCAGCGTATTCTCGATGCACGCAGGGCGCTTGTTGCTGCAGGCGCAATCATTGCGGCACCCTGTCCGCACCAGCTCGATTGCCCGTTGGTCGCGCCCGACTGGTGCCATTTTTCGCGCCGCGTTGCGCGCTCGCGCATTCATCGTCTGACCAAGGAAGCCGAAGTGCCGTGGGAGGACGAGAAGTTTATCTATCTTGCTGCGGTGCGCGAGACGGTCGGTGATGTGGAAGCGCGGATCATCGCGCCGACGCGGGTTGGCGGCGGCAAAGTTTCGGTTAAACTCTGCAAGGATAACGGCAGTGCGGAAGAGCGTCTCCTGACCAAGCGCGACGGGGATCTGTTCCGTTGGGCGCGTCGCGCTGACTGGGGCGATGCCTTGATGAAAGAGTAAGCCGGAACCGAAACGATGAAGATCAGTCTGGTCCAGTTACGTCTGCTTGAAGCTGTCGCGGAGACCGGCAGCGTCGGTGCGGCGGCACGGCGCTTGCGGCTCACACAATCGGGAGCCAGTCAGGCGATTGCGACACTGGAAAAAATCCTCGGGATCGATGTGCTGGCGCGAAAGCGCGATGGGGCTGCCCTGACGGCGTTTGGACAATCGATCCTTGCCGATGCCAAGGCGGCTCTTGCCGCAATCGACCGGATAGAACTACAGGCACGATGCAGTGCATCCGGCGCGCCCGAACGATTGCGCGTCGCCGCAATTCCAAGCCAGCTTGAATATGTTCTGCCCGGTCTGCGGAAGTCGTTTCAGCGGCTTTATCCGGGCATTGATTTCAGCGCTTTTGAGGGCGGGCACGACGATGTCAGCCTGTGGGTGCGCGACGGTATTGCCGATCTCGGCATTACATCGCTGCCGACGCCCGAGCTTGAGGCACGGGAAGTTGGCCGGGAGGAACTTGTCGTGGTGGGACGACGTGACGACCCCTTCATGCGAAATGACACAATCGCAGCGGAGGACTTACGTGATCGCCAGTTGATCGCCGCAGCAGGCTGCGAAATGATTATCGACAGGATCATTCATGGCGATGGCGATGGCGATGGCGAAATGCGCAGCGAGCAGGTACGTACCCGCGACGTCGCCACGGTGCTGGAAATGGTGCGGCATGGCATCGGCACGACGCTTCTGTCAGAAATCAGCCTGCCGGGCGCCGATCTGCATGGATTGCGGGCGCGCCGCCTCGATCCGCCGACGTTCCGCACCGTCTATATTGTTTTTCGGGCCGACAGCCCGGTCAGGCATCTGGTTGAACGGTTCTGCGATATAGCAGTGGATGCCAGAAGCCGGGCGGCATAAGAAACTCTAATATCTTATATCTTGCTTATCCGTGGCGCTCGCGCATGCCAGGGGTGCAATAGTCTGCGCTCTTTCCTCATCCTGTAGTGAGTAACCATGACGGCAATTACCGAAACCACCTCGACAAGCTCGACTTCCGACACCATACGCGGTCTGGCCTGGGGACTGTCCGGGGTTCTGGTATGGTCCGGTTCGTTTGTCCTGACCCGTTTCGGGTTCAAGACCGCATTGACGCCTTTCGACATCATTGCCCTGCGCTTTGGCGTGGCAGGGCTGGTGCTGTTGCCGGTGGTTCTGATGAAAGGGTTTGGCTTTCGCAAGCTTGGTCCGCTCGGCTTTGTGCTTCTGGTTTCCGGTGCGGGCGTTCCCTATGCGCTGCTGACCACCTGCGGCCTGCAATATGCTCCGGCGTCCCATGCGGCAGCGCTCATTCCGGGACTGATGACAGCAATGGTTGCCGTTCTGGGGATGGCGCTTCTCAAGGAACATCTTGCGCCGTCGCGCTGGTCGGGGGTCGTGCTGATCCTGATCGGCGCCATGCTGATCGCCGGTCTGTCGCAACTGGGCGGACCGGAAATGCTCGGACACCTTTTCTTTTTCATCGCGGCATTGGTGTGGGCGATCTATGTCATGGTGTTTCGCAGGAAGGGAATGGACGGGCTGCACGCGACCGCCATCGCAGCCGTCACCTCGGCAATCGTCTATCTGCCGATCTATATGATCTTCCTGCCCAAGGGACTTGGCGCGACATCCTGGGGCGATATTGCCTTGCAAGGTTTCTATCAGGGCGTACTTACTTCGGCCTTTGGCGTCTTTGCCTTTAATCGTGCCGTTGTGCTGCTGGGAACGGCGGCAGGGGCAGCGCTGTCGGCACTGATCCCTGTCATCACTCTGGTTCTGGCACTTGTCCTGCTGGGTGAAGTGCCGGGCTGGACCGACACGCTCGCCGCCTTCCTGATCAGCCTCGGTGTGCTGGCACTGAACAGGAAGGGAAAGAAGCCTGTCGCATCATGATGCCTGCAGAACGGCGCGAGGAGCAGGGCGGTTGATGATGAAGACCATGGCCGCGGCGGCAAAGCACATGGCACCAGCGAGGATCAGGGCAGGGGTGTAGCTGTCATAGTCCGTGCGGACGAAGCCGGCGAAGGCTGCTGCCGCTGCGGCGCCGATCTGATGGCCGGTGAAGACCCAGCCGAAGACCAGCCCGGCTTTTTCCGGGCCAAAACGCTCGGCAGCGAGCTTGACGGTCGGCGGCACGGTCGCAACCCAGTCCAGCCCGTAAAAGACAGCAAACAATGCCAGTTCGTAGACGGTGAAGTCGGTAAAGGTCAGATAGATCAGCGACAGGCCGCGCAATGCATAGAACCAGAACAGGAGCCAGCGATTGTCAAAGCGGTCGGAGAGCCAGCCGGACATAATCGTGCCGATCAGGTCGAATGCGCCGATCACAGCAAGGATGCCCGCCGCGCCGACTGGCGCAATTCCGAAATCCCCGCAAAGCGTGATCCAGTGCGTCTGGATCAGGCCGTTGGTGGAAAAACCACAGACGAAGAAGGTCAGAAACAGGACCCAGAAAGTTGCGGTTGAAGACGCTTCGCGCAAGGTGACGAGCGGTGAGGCCAGCATGGCGCCGAAGCTTTTCCGGGGCTCGGGTGCCGGAAGTGGTGCAGTGCGGCCATAAGGCTTCAAGCCGATATCCGCCGGATGATCGCGCATCAAAGCGAGAACCAGTACAAGCGCGGCAACAAGGAAGCAGACAACGATGGTGAGCGATGTACGCCAGCCAATCGTCTGGCTGACGCTGGCAAGGATAGGCATGAAGACGAGCTGGCCGGTGGCGTTGCTGGCTGTCATCAGGCCGACGACGAGGCCGCGCCGCTTTTCGAACCAGCGCGCTGCGACGGTTGCGCCGAGCACAAGTGCCGTCATGCCGGTACCAAGGCCAATCACGACGCCCCAAAGCGCAACCATCTGCCATTCCTCGGTCATGAAAATGGAACCGACAAGCCCCAGTGAAATCATGACGAGAGCGGCTGCAACCACGCGGCGCAGGCCGAACTGGTTCATGAAGGCTGCCGCAAACGGCCCCATCAGGCCGAAAAGCACGAGGCGCAGCGCCATTGCGAAGGAGATATTCGCATTCGTCCAGCCGAATTCGCGCTGGAGCGGTTCGATCAGAATGCCCGCCGACCCCATGGCGGCGGCTGTCGCCAGCATGGTCAGGAAGGTTATGGCGGCGACGACCCATCCGTAATGGATGTTTCTCTGGGCGAGAAAGCTGGCAAGGCGGGCAGAAATCATCTTTGGCGCTTTCGGGGTTCAAGCTGGTTTCGAGCTGGCTATTGGCCAGCCATGCGTCTGATGGCGAAACCGTTCGCTCCATAGAGGGCGTGTGGCTTCAGGTCATTGTTTTCAGTCAAAGGGCGTTCGGTGCCCGGTCAACCGAGACTGCGAAGAAGGCTTTGCAATTGCTCAACGCCGTCCTCTCCCAGTCTGGCTTCAATCTCCTCCTGCGCCTGATCCCACAACGGGGCGCCGCGCTCCACGAGATCGCGACCGTCAGCCGTCAGCGTAACGCTGGTCTCGCGATGGTCGTCGCTGGCCGCCGGCTCAATCAGGCCCATGCGCTGCAGAACCTTTACATTGCGACCCATGGTCGAACGATCCAGTTCGGACAGATGTGCAAGTTCCGTCAGCGAGATGGAACCCGCACGACGGACTTTTCGCAGCGTGCTGAACTGCGCAACGTTAATCCCAAGCGGGGCCAGAGCGTTGTCATAAACACTCGAAGTCTTGCGGGCTGCCTGACGCAGAAGGATACAGAAACACGGATGTGGCATATTGCGGGTATATACCCGTAAATAGCCGATAGCAAGATCGAAGTGAAAAACAGGGAGTTCGTTGCTGCCATTCTGCTGACAGCAACGATGCCTTCAGGAAGGGCTTGTCGCTGGTTCAGACAGCGATATAGGCGGTTTCCTTCACTTCCTCCATCACGGCGTAAGTGTGCGATTCCCGCACGCCGGGCAGAGAAAGAAGCGCCTCCGAAAGGAAGCGCCGATAGTGATCCATGTCGGATACACGGGCTTTGACGAGATAATCGAAGCCGCCCGCAACCATGTGGCATTCCAGAATGTCGGGATTGCTGCGGGTGAAGGTCGAGAAGGTTTCAAAGACTTCCGGCGTGGTGCGATCAAGCTTGATCTCGATAAAGACCAGCATGGCCCGGTCGAGCATCTTGGGTGAAAGCCGCGCCGAATAGCCGAGAATATACCCTTCACGGGTCAGTCGTTTGACGCGTTCGGCAGTTGCCGTTTGCGAGAGATTTATGCGATCGGCCAGTTCGGTATTGGTCAGGCGTCCATTCTCCTGAAGGGCGCGCAAAATACTCCTGTCCATCGCATCGAGATTCTTCATCAGTTGTCCCCAATGGCCGTTTATATGTGACGGCTCTGTTCTTGATTTTTGCATATGTGTTTGAGTTGCCACGGAAATCAATCCGAAATCGGCCCCCGACGCAAGACGAAACTTGTTGGGTGGTCCTACAAATTTTCGAACAGTTTCGATGAATGCAGCTTAAACATAAGCATAAATGCAAATAACAATCACAGATTGCAAACTATATACAACCTGTGGTAATAATAGTGCGCATACTGAAAGTTATATTGCACCTGTAAATTTTGGCATGGGGTAAGGGGTGCCCGGATCTGGAGGAATCGTCCCATTCCTTCCGTTTCGTTTATCCTGGTTCTGAGGAAATCCGGACAGCCCCAAACTGTCCGGATTTTCTTTTGTGAAACTTATGGAATGCCGTGTCGACGGCGACCTGTACCGTGCATTTCGGCACTCGAATTTTCCGGTTGCAAGCGGACACATTGAACGCTAACAGTACGTCCATGAACATTTCGCGCAATATCGTCATCAACGGTTGGTGGTGGGCCCGCTAAAAGCGGCCACGCAGGCGTTTGTGCATTTGCGTTTAGGAAACAGGCCGCTGGGATTATCCGGGCGGCCTTTTTGTTTGGCTGTTTGAATAAGACCTGCGGGGGAAACCGGGTTCTGGAAGTATTCGGAAACAAGTTAGATTTGGGATAGCCGATCATGAATGCGAAGATTGCGGATAGCGAGATATTCCAGCACGAAACGGCAGGCGGCATCGTCGTCGAACGCGTGCGCCACCTCACTGCCTATAAGGGTGCGATCGAGACCTATATCGATGCGCTGAACGAACGGCGTGGTGCGGTGTTTTCGTCAAATTACGAATATCCGGGCCGCTATACGCGATGGGACACGGCTATCGTCGATCCTCCGGTGGCCATCACCTCGCGCGCCCGCACGATGCGCATCGAAGCACTGAATGCCCGTGGCGTCATTCTTCTGCGGCCTATCCTGGACACGGTAAAGGCTCTTGCCGAAGTAACGGTCGACAAGGCCGAAGAAAACCGCATCGAGCTGACCATTGCCGAGCCGAGCGGAACCTTTACCGAGGAAGAGCGCTCGCGCATGCCTTCGGTTTTCACGGTTCTGCGGGCGATTGTCGGCCTCTTCTTCTCCGAGGAAGACGCCAATCTCGGTCTTTATGGTGCCTTCGGCTACGATCTGGCGTTCCAGTTCGACCCGGTTCAGTACAAGCTGAAGCGTCCCGACGATCAGCGCGATCTGGTGCTGTTCATTCCCGATGAAATCTTCGTGGCTGACCACTATGCGGCACGTGCCTGGGTGGATCGTTATGAATTCACCTGCGGCGGGTCTTCCACGCATGGTCTTGCACGCGCGACGCCCGCACAGGCATTCAAGCCATCGGAGGCCAAGCTTGAGCGGGGCGATCACAATCCGGGCGAATATGCCAAGCTCGTCGAGCGCGCCAAAGAAAGCTTCAAGCGTGGCGACCTCTTCGAAGTGGTTCCGGGCCAGACTTTCTATGAACGCTGCCATACCGCGCCTTCGGAGATTTTCCGTCGGTTGAAGACAATCAATCCGTCGCCCTATTCGTTCTTCATCAATCTGGGTGACAACGAATATCTGGTCGGCGCATCGCCGGAAATGTTCGTGCGGGTCAATGGGCGGCGTATCGAAACCTGCCCCATCTCCGGCACGATCAAGCGCGGCGAAGATGCGATTTCGGATTCGGAACAGATTCTGAAACTGCTGAACTCCAAGAAGGATGAATCCGAGCTGACCATGTGCTCGGACGTGGACCGCAACGACAAGAGCCGTGTCTGCGAGCCGGGTTCGGTGCGCGTCATCGGTCGCCGCCAGATCGAGATGTATTCGCGTCTGATCCACACGGTCGATCACATTGAAGGACGCCTTCGTGACGGCATGGATGCTTTCGACGGTTTCCTCAGCCATGCATGGGCTGTGACAGTAACCGGCGCGCCGAAGCTGTGGGCGATGCGTTTTCTCGAAGAAAACGAACGCAGCCCGCGCGCATGGTATGGTGGCGCCATCGGCATGATGCATTTCAATGGTGACATGAATACCGGCCTGACGCTGCGCACCATCCGCGTGAAGGATGGTGTGGCTGAAATCCGCGCCGGTGCAACGCTTCTGTTCGATTCCAATCCGGAAGAAGAAGAAGCCGAAACCGAATTGAAGGCATCGGCAATGATCGCGGCTGTGCGCGAAGCACAGAAGAGCAATCATATCGCCGAAGAGCGCGTGGCGGCGAAGGTGGGCGAGGGGATTTCGATCCTGCTCGTTGATCACGAGGATTCCTTCGTGCATACGCTCGCCAATTATTTCCGCCAGACCGGCGCCACGGTCTCGACGGTGCGCTCGCCCGTTGCCGATGACGTGTTCGACAGGGTCAAGCCGGACCTCGTGGTTCTGTCACCCGGACCGGGCACGCCGCAGGATTTCGATTGCAAAGCGACCATCGACAAGGCGCGCAAGCGGGAGTTGCCGATCTTCGGTGTCTGTCTCGGATTGCAGGCACTGGCCGAAGCCTATGGCGGCACGCTGCGCCAGTTGCGCATTCCGATGCACGGCAAGCCGTCGCGCATTCGCGTGTCGAAGCCGGAGCGGATATTCTCGGGCCTGCCAAAGGAAGTGACGGTCGGGCGTTATCATTCGATCTTCGCCGATCCGGAACGTTTGCCGGACGATTTTCTGGTGACAGCGGAAACCGAAGACGGTGTCATCATGGCTTTCGAGCATAAGAAGGAGCCGGTTGCCGCCGTTCAGTTCCACCCGGAATCCATCATGACGCTCGGCCACAATGCCGGAATGCGCATGATCGAGAATGTGGTGACGCATCTGGCGGGCAAGAACAAGGCGCGTCGTACCAACTACTGATCGAACACCTTTCGTTCCGATTTTGAGCCAGCCGCAGCCATTGCTGCGGCTGGCTTTTTTGTGCTTTTTCGCTGCCTGCCCATTGCCTGCTTTGGCAACTCATTTGCAACTGTAATGCCTTGCATTTGCAGGAGAAAATTAAATGCGAGAACTGAAAAAACAGGGGTACGAAGTTTCGCTTTTCTGGGGTATAGAACGGCGGTGAATTGTTGCTGCATATGCCAGATGCGTTTTGGATGCGTCTTGCGCGCCAAAACAAACATTAGAGCGCCGATCTGATTCAGTCAGGTCGAACTGCGCTCTAGTAAATGAGTGAAGGGCTGTGCGTAGGCCCGTCCCGGTTTCGGGACAAAATCAAAAATATTCAAAGGTTCATCATGGACGCGAGTGCAAAGGTTCGGCGGCTTGCCGCTTGGTCTATTCCGATTGCTTTCGGTGTGATGGGTTTGAAATATCTAGCCTATGCGCTGACCGGCTCCGTGGCCCTTTATTCGGACGCGCTGGAATCCATCGTCAATGTGATCGCGGCAGTTGGCGCATGGTGGGCCATTCGGGTCAGCTATTTGCCTGCCGACGATAACCACCCCTTCGGACATCACAAGGCGGAATATATTTCTGCCGTCGTGGAGGGCGTTCTGATCACGGTGGCCGCACTTTTGATCTTCCGCGAGGCCTGGTTTGCGCTTCAAACGCCGCGAATGCTCGATGAACCCTGGCTTGGTCTCGGTATCAACACGGCAGCCGCCGTCGTGAACGGCGTATGGGCGACATTGTTGATTCGCACCGGTCGCAAGTCCCGCTCGCCTGCGCTGGAAGCCGACGGAAAACACATCATGACCGATGTGTTCACCTCTGTAGGTGTTCTGGTCGGTCTTGTCGGTGCTGTCGTGACCGGCTGGGCCATACTCGATCCGCTGCTCGCCATTCTGGTGGCAATCAACATTCTCTGGCAGGGCTGGCATGTCATCAATTCCTCGGTGCAGGGATTGATGGATATTGGTGTCGAGCCGACCGAGGAAATGCGCATTCGCGATGTCATTTCGGCCAATGCGGGCGGCGCCATCGAGGTTCATGATCTGAAGACACGTATTGCGGGCCGTGTCACCTTCATCGAGTTTCACCTGGTCGTTGCGGCGGATATGAGCGTCGGTGATGCCCATGTGATTTGCGACCGTATCGAAGAGGCTGTGAAGAAGCAGATCGATAGCGCGCGGGTGGTGATCCATGTCGAGCCAGAAGACGAGGCAAAGCTGCCGCCGGGAACCAGCGCGGTGCCGTTCGCCTGAATGAAATACTGTCTTGCACAGTACAAATCTCGCGTGTAAAAGCTTTTCTCATGACGATCAAAAGCGCAACATCCCTGGAACATTCCGCAGCCGCCTTCGGCGCGCGCGTTGATGTTTGCGTTCTAAACTCGCTTCTTACCCTCGGCCTTAGCGGCGATCGCCGGGCTCGCTGAAAGGAGCGTCCGGCGGTCGATCTCCGGTCGCAGGCCTGTGCTCCTTTCCAGAAAACCCTTATAATCGATCAGCAGTATCCGCGCTTGACGGCTTGAATCCGTCGAAAGCCGGGAGGAAACGAAAATGAATCAGTCCGTCGCCACGCCACAATCAAAATCCACTTCCGAGCGCAAAGGCATGCCTATTGCAGGCAGTAAATATTCGCCTTTCCCGGTTCCGCAGCTCGATGACCGCACCTGGCCGTCCAAGCGTATCGAAAAGGCACCGATCTGGTGCTCGGTCGATCTGCGTGACGGCAATCAGGCCTTGGTCGACCCCATGGGACATGACCGCAAGGAGCGCATGTTCCGCCTGCTGGTCGATATGGGTTTCCCGGAAATCGAAATCGGCTTTCCGTCCGCTTCGCAGACGGATTTCGACTTCTGCCGCTGGGCCATCGAACAGGGCAATGTTCCCGATGAAGTGGATTTGCAGGTTCTGGTCCAGTGCCGTCCCGAGCTGATCACGCGCACTTTCGAAGCGCTGGAAGGCGCGAAGTCGCCGATCATCCATTTCTACAACTCCACCAGTGAATTGCAGCGCCGCGTGGTCTTCGCCAAGGATGTCGGCGGTATCAAGCAGATCGCGACCGACGCAGCCAAGATGATTATGGATATGGCAGCGAAGGCAGGTGGCGGTTATCGCTTCCAGTATTCGCCGGAAAGCTTTACCGGCACCGAAATGGATGTCGCGCTGGAAATCTGCAATGCCGTCATCGAGATCGTGAAGCCGACTGCTGATAACAAGCTGATCGTCAATCTGCCCTCGACGGTCGAGATGAACACGCCGAACATCTATGCCGACCAGATCGAATGGATGTGCCGCAATCTCGACAATCGCGAGAACCTGATTATCTCGCTGCATCCGCATAACGACCGCGGCACGGGCATTGCTGCTACCGAATTGGGCTTGATGGCGGGCGCTGACCGCGTTGAAGGCACGCTGTTCGGCAATGGCGAACGCACGGGCAATGTGGATGTGGTGACGCTGGCGCTCAACATGTACACGCAGGGCGTGGACCCTGAACTGGACTGCACCGACATCAACCGGATGAAGGAAGTCTATGAATATTCGAACCAGTTGAAGATTGCCGAGCGTCATCCTTATGTCGGCGAACTGGTCTATACGGCTTTCTCCGGCTCGCATCAGGATGCGATCAACAAGGGCATGAAGGCACGCCGTACGGCCAATTCGCCGATATGGGAAGTGCCCTATCTGCCGATTGACCCGCAGGACGTGGGCCGTTCCTACGAAGCGATCATCCGGATCAATTCGCAGTCGGGCAAGGGCGGTATCGCCTATATCCTGCAGGCGGATTACGGCTTGAACCTGCCACGCAACCTGCAGGTCGAGTTCCGCGAGATCATCCAGAACATCACGGATGAAGAAGGCAAGGAACTGCCGTCGAAGCGCATTCACGAAGAGTTCCAGCAGCTCTATGTGACGCAGCCGAATGCCCGCATCAAGTTCGTCGATCATCACACGATGCCCGATCCGGAACAGAAGGGCCGTCGTATTCTGACCGCCGAAATCACCGATAACGGCGTGACCAAAAATATCGAGGGCAAGGGAACGGGACCGATCGACGGTTTTGTCGATGCGCTGTCCAAATATCTCGGCGTGAAGATGTCCGTCGTCGACTATTCCGAACATTCGCTACAGCAGGGTTCGGATGCTTCGGCCATCTCCTATGTCGAAATGGCTCATCCGGGCGGCAAGCTGTTCGGCGCCGGTATCAATGACAATATCGTCAGTGCTTCGCTGGAAGCGATTGTCTCGGCTGCCAACCGCGTCATCGCAAAATAATTCTGTATCGTCGATAAATCGAAGGCGGCACGGTTTGTGCCGCCTTTAAAGTTTCACAATTTTACTGTTACTGCCTTTTATTGCTTACTTATAATTTTCATGATGAGTTTTTTTATGAAACGTTCTTTATACGTATTGTCTTGTTTTGCTTTGATTTCTGGGTGCGCCACCCGCGCTGATAATATCTCTGCCAGCTATGTTCCCACCAATATATATAATTCCCAGAGCTGTTCGCAGATGAAGGAAGAGGCCGTGCGGTTATCCTATAGCGCTGCGGCAGCCGTCGGCAGACAGAACTCCGCTGCGACGCGCGATACAATAACAACGGGGGTTGGGCTTGTTCTGTTCTGGCCAGCACTGTTCTTGAATAATGGTGATGGAGCAAAGGCTGCTGAAGTGGCCCGTCTGAAGGGCGAAATGCAGGCTCTGGAACAGGCGTCAGCACGGAAGGGGTGTAACATCATCTTCCGCAACCGCTAGCGCAAAAAGGGTGTTTGAAACCGGATTGAAAACGGCGCCTCGGCGCCGTTTTTGTAATGCCATCAATAAAGAACGCGC
This sequence comes from Brucella tritici, assembly GCF_008932295.1. Lineage (GTDB taxonomy): Bacteria > Pseudomonadota > Alphaproteobacteria > Rhizobiales > Rhizobiaceae > Brucella > Brucella tritici. Next base: position 34,528 of record NZ_WBWA01000012.1, read on the forward strand.
TCGTTGAGCTTGGTTATTGTCTCGGTTGCATCGGAAACGCCGTGCTCTTCCATGAGGCAGGACCAGCCGCCGTCAGGCCGTTTATCGATATTGAATATATTATAGCGGGCAGCAGGCTTGTGGCCGCCGAAATTCTGGCTTGCAGACGGGACGCTGATAACTGGAATCTTGCCGTTTGGCCCGTCGATCTCGTAATGCGTGATAAGATGCGTATGGCCGTGAAGTACCAGTTCCGCGCCATGCTTGCGTATGATCTTCTGGAAACGGCGAATGCCATAAAGCCGTTTATGGGCAGGCGTTGCGCCATAGATCGGCGGGTGATGGATCATCACGATGCGGAAGAGCCCGCGTGCACCGGCTTCATCCAGCATTGCGGCCAGACGCTTGCCCTGCGCAGACCGGAAATCACCGCTCGCCATGAAGGGGGCCGTCGCACGCGCTGACGAAACGCCGATCAGCGCAACGGGTCCGCGCACGCGCATATAGGGAAATTGCGGGCGGTTGCCATGATTGTCGATTCCGTCGCCGCGCATCCAGGGTTCCCATTTGCGGCACGACTTGTCGAGCGCGCCCGGAACATAGGCATCGTGATTGCCGGGAACGACCGAGACATCGTCGGGGTTGCCCAATCTGGACAACCAGTCATGGGCAATATCGATTTCGAGATTGAGCGCCAGATTGACGAGATCGCCCGTCACCGCAATATGATCCGGCTTTTGCGCCTGCATATCGCCGATGAGAGTGTCCAGCACGGTTCCGTGCATCGCGTTTTTGCGATTGCGCAGCCAGTTGATATAGCCGGTGATACGCTTCGATGCCAATTCGCGATATCGCACGCGCGGCAGAGGCGAAAGGTGTATATCGGAGATATGGGCGAGACGGAACATTAAGCCCATTTACTGGATAATGCTTGAAACCGAAACCTTTTTAGCGACTTTTTGTTGATGTCTGTGCTGTTTGGGATAGAGCGCCGTGCGTCCTTAAGGATGCACAAAGGTTGCTCTAAACTATTGAATCTACGCATCGTGCTTTCCAAAAAATCGATTCCGATTTTTGGGCCGATGCTGTAGGTATATTGCCTCGCGGAGAGACGGTATGCGCTTTCGTCATTTCATATTTCATACTTATTTTCTAATGCGACGTCCGATGACCTTGGGCGTCCGGGCAATTGTCTTCGATAAAAAGAAGAATTCCGTTTTTCTCGTGAAGCATACCTATGTGCCCGGATGGCAGTTGCCAGGTGGAGGTGTCGAGCGCGGCGAGACTTTCGGGCAGGCGCTGGAAAAGGAGTTGCGCGAGGAGGCCAATATCGTTCTGAAAGGCCCTCCGCAGCTTTTTGCGCTCTACAAGAATGCGCATGCATCGCCGCGCGACCACGTGGCGCTTTATATATGCAGGAAATTCGAACAGACGGCACCGCGTTTGCCGGACCGGGAAATTGCCGAATGCGGGTTCTTCCCTCTTGACGATCTGCCGGAAGGGACGACGCCGTCAACCAAGCGGCGCTTGCAGGAAGCGCTTCACGATCTGGAACCGCTTCCGCTTTGGTGAAGGCGCATTGGCTGCACCTTCACCGCAATTCGCGGTATTTTAGAAGCGATAGGTGATGCCCGTACCGATCAGCCATGGATTGAGCTTGGCCTTGCCGCTGACTTCCGTGCCGCCGATCAGGGTGGCGTCGAACTTCGGCTCCAGGAACAGCTTCTTGACGTCGAAGTTCACGCCCCAATGCTCGTTGAGCATGTAGTCGAAGCCGATCTGCAGCGCGCCGCCGAATGCGTTCTTGACCTTGAGATATTCAACGCCGGTCGCATCCTGATTGTAGAACATGGTGTAGTTCACGCCCGCGCCGACATAAGGCTTGAAGGCACCGAAATTGGTGAAGTGGTATTGCAGGGTAAGGGTCGGAGGCAGAATCCATGCCTTGCCGATCTTGCCCAATCCATCGATCGAACCGGCGCCATTGATATTGGCATAGGTCGTGCCGAGAATCAGTTCGGCTGCGAAATTGTCAGTGAAGTAATAGGTGATGTCGAGTTCAGGCGTGATCGACTTCGAATAGTCGAGATCCGAACCTGAAACGCCGTTCACATAGCCGGAATTCTGGGGGATGACGCCGAGTGCGCGCACGCGGATCTGCCATGGCGACAGGGCTTCCGGTACGGCCTGAATTTCCGATGCAGGCTGGGCTACGATGGCGTCCGCAGCAAATGCTGCCGGTGCGGCAAAGGTCAGCGCGGTTGCGGCCAGCAATCCCATCGTGAAGCGGTTCATCTTCTCTCTCCTTATGTCGTGGTCAGTCTTGTTCGCCTTGGGGTAGTGATGCATGCAATCTGGACCGCGCAACGAAACGCCCCATTGATCGAAATCAAAGGGGCGCAAGAGATTTGAGAGAGTGCTGATGTTCTAACAACAGTGTTGCAGGAAGAACGCAGTTGGTCCGGTCAGGCTTTCGGGAACCGGTCCCGGTCATGCGGTGCAGAGAAGTCGATTTCCGGTCCAAGCGGTACAACGCCGGTCGGATTGATCGTCTTGTGGCTGCGATAGTAATGGCCCTTGATGTGCTCCATGTTCACGGTCGCGGCCACGCCCGGCACCTGATAGAGTTCGCGCGTGTAATTCCAAAGGTTCGGGTAATCGGCAATACGGCGCAGATTGCACTTGAAATGGCCGACATAGACCGGATCGAAGCGCAACAGTGTCGTGAACAGCCGCCAGTCGGCTTCTGTCAAGCGCTCGCCGGTCAGATAGCGCTGCCGCGAAAGGCGATCCTCAAGCGAATCAAGCGCTGCGAACAATTGCCCGAATGCTTCCTCATAGGCTTCCTGTGCGGTGGCGAAACCGGCGCGATAAACCCCGTTGTTGATATTGGGATAGATGAAGTCGTTGAGCGCATCGATTTCGCCGCGTAGCACTTCGGGATAGAAATCGAGCGATGCGTCGCCGAATTTGTCGAAGGCCGTGTTGAGCATGCGAATGATTTCCGATGATTCGTTGGACACGATCGTCTGGCGCTCTTTGTCCCACAGAACCGGCACGGTGACGCGACCGGAATAGTTCGGATCGGCACGCGTGTAGATTTCATGCAAACGCTTTGCACCGTAAAGTGCATCGCCGGTGCTGCCGGTCGTGCCGTAGAAGGTCCAGCCTTCTTCCGCCATCAGATAGTCCACGACCGATACCGAGATGACGTCTTCCAGCCCTTTCAGCGCGCGGAAGATCAGCGTGCGGTGGGCCCACGGACAGGCATATGAAACGTAGAGATGGTAGCGACCTGGCTCGGCCTTGAAGCCGCCTTCGCCGGTCGGACCGGCGCTGCCGTCTGCGGTCACCCAGTTGCGGAATTGCGATTTTGAACGTTCAAAGCGGCCTTTCGTGCTTTCGGTGTCGTACCAGACATCATGCCACTTGCCATCAACCAGAAGTCCCATGCGATTTCTCCTTTTGGAAAGAGAATAGGGCGAGAGCCGCCATTTTGCAGCACTGCAAGCCGTGAACAGTGCGTAACGGTTCCAAAAAGATCAGTCAAAACCGCCATTTTGAAAAAAATAGTTTTACCTCTGTCCATTTTGGTGTAATGCAACTTCCAAATTGCGGTCATCCAGACGCCGACCGCCAAGGAGAACGATTAATGGAAATGCTTTTCATCCGACGATGAAACTTGGACCGTGCCCCGGCGCGCGGAATGCATTCCATTGACCTGACGGTCACCGACTTCTCCTATTGCGATCTAACCCCATGCAGCAGCTTGAACTGACCTACGCGCAGGAATGCCCGGCGCACGACATTGAAATCGAAGCCATCAATGCCGAGGCCTTCGGACCGGGACGCTTTACTCGTGCCGCGCATTTCATCCGTGAAGGCGGTCCGCATGCTCTCGATCTTTCCTTTGTGGCGCTGATGGGCGGCATCGTCGTCGGGTCTGTGCGGCAGACGCCGGTTATGGTCGGCAAGACGCCTGCGCTTCTGCTCGGGCCGCTTGCTGTACGGCCTGAATGGAAGAAGCGGGGTATTGGCGGCAAGCTGATGCGCATGTCGCTGGAAGCAGCCCGGAAGGCTGGCCACAAGCTGGTCATCCTCGTCGGCGACGAGCCCTATTACGGTCCATTCGGGTTCCAGATGGTGGCGCCGGGTTCGATGGTCATGCCAGCGCCTGTCGATCCGCGCCGGATGCTCGCCTGCGAACTTGCAACCGGCGCGCTGAACGGTGCCAGTGGCATCGTGCGCCACGCCAATCAGGCCTGATTGATTTCGTCTGGGACGTTAGCGGAGACGCTTGTTTTCCCCTCATCCTGAGGAGCCGTCGCAGATGGCGTCTCGAAGGAGAGGGGAACTGAACCGGCGCTCGCCCTTGATCCTTCGACAAGCTCAGGATGAGGGCGTCGGACGAACGCGGTTTACCGCCCTTCGCGATACCACATGCTGCCGAAGACGAAGAGCAGCAGGCCAAGCGCCAGGAAGCCGGAGAACAGCGGCAGGCGATTGACGCTTTTCAACTGCGTATCCGCAGTTTCACGCAGGCCGATCCAGTCATTGCCGCTGGCGCTACGATTACCACTGATGGCGGTAATCGTGGGAACCCGGACCGAACTCGCGGCGCTTGCCCGTACACGATGGACCGAGCCGCCGGTCGCGTCAGCGAGCGGCTTCAGGCGATCCACCGTGGAGATGCTGTCTGCGAATTCGGGCGCATCGATCGGCCCCACATGGGCCAGTGCTTCCAGATCGCCATTTTTCACCCGGAAGATGCCGATCTCGTCCGTCTGCAATGAACCTTCGAACAGGCCCGGCTTGCTTTGCGCAAGATTGACCTGCAATTCCTTGCCGGATGGGGTGGTGACGGTTGCAACACCCGGATTGTCGCCCATGGTCTGGCGGCGGATGGAAAGCGTGCGGCCATTGCCGGAGGCGGTCAGCGCCTCTTCCTCCAGTTCAGGCTCCTGCATCAGCCAATGCGCGATGCGGCGATAGAGCGAAGCATAGGGGCCGCCGCCTTCAAAACCGCGCGCCCAGAGCCAGCCCTGATCGGAGAGGAACATGCCGACACGGCCTTTTCCGACGCGGTTGAGAACCAGCAATGGCTTGTTGTCTGCGCCGCTCATCACGGTTTCGCCCTGCGGCGCGGTAATGTCGATGGTGCGGAACCAGCGGCTCCAGTGCGGCGGCTCCTGATCACTGCCGTCGAGGCCGCGCGTGACGGGGTGGCGTTTGCCGATCGTCGTGAGGCGCGGATAGAACGCCTTTTCCGTCACCGCGCCGGTCGGCATGGCGGGCAGGGCGCTATAAAGCGGCGTACGGGCAATCGACATTTCGCCTGCATATTCCGGGCCGGCTGCGACCAGCAAGGCACCGCCATTCTCCACATATTGCGCAATGTAATCGTAATAGAGGAGCGGCAGCACATCACGGTGCTGGTAGCGGTCAAGGATAATGAGGTCGAACTCGTTGACCTTGTCCACGAAGAGTTCACGCGTCGGGAATGCGATCAGCGACAATTCGTTGATCGGAGTGCCGTCCTGCTTTTCCGGCGGGCGCAAAATGGTGAAGTGGACGAGATCGACAGCAGCATCGGATTTCAGCAGGTTGCGCCATGTGCGTTCGCCATTGTGCGGCTCACCGGAGACGAGCAGTACGCGCAGGTTCTCGCGAACGCCGTCCACGGTCGCGACAGCGCGATTGTTGGCGTCGGTTACTTCACCGGGAAGCGCTGGCGTGGTAATTTCGACAATGTTCACACCGGCGCGCGGCAGGGTGATGGTGACGGGCGTTTCCTGCCCGACCCGCGCTTCTTCCTCGCTGACGGTTTCGCCATTGACGCGGATTTCGACCGGCGCAGGGCTGCCGAGGTTCTTGCCTTCATCGATCACCGTAAACGACATTTCGAGCGGCTTGCCGCTGATGCCATAGCGCGGCGCCTTGTTGAAGCGGATGCGGCGGTCGAATTCGTCCGGCTTGCCGGTCACAAGACTATGCAGCGGCGCATCGAAGCCGAGTGCATTCTTGTTGGCGGGAATATCGTGGACCTGGCCGTCGGTAATCATGATCGCGCCCGCGACGCGGGAGGGCGGCACATCGAGAAGCGAACGCGCCAGCGGCCCGAAAAGCCGGGTTGCATAACCGTCTTCGTTTTCGCCGGGCTTGCCTGCTTCCACCACGCGGGTTTCAAACTGCGGCATGGCTGCAAGCTGGTCCTGAACCGCCTTCAAGGCGGCATCAGTGTCGGCACGGCGGCTGCCGAGTTCCTGGCTCTGGCTGCGATCCACCACCACCGAGACCACGCTTTTCAGCGGTTCGCGTTCTTCATTGATAATGACGGGATTGAAAAGAGCGAGTGCAAGTGCCGCCGCAGCCAGAAGGCGGATCAGCCCGCCACGCATCCGCAACGCAATCGTGGCCAGAACCAGCAATGCCAGCGGCACGAGAACGGCAATCAGCCAGGGCGTGGAGAGGAACGGTTCGAATTCGATATTCATTCTCACCTCTTACCGCCGTTCGCGTTCACGATCAGGGGAAAAGAGAAGCGGGATTGGGCGATGACGTGGCTGCAAAACATCATGCTAGTTCCCCAGCCGCTCGATGAGGTCCTTGGCGTGGACCTGATCGGACTTGTAGTTGCCGGTCAGCATATACATCACGATGTTCACACCGCCGCGAATGGCATAGATGCGCTGCATCGGGTCGTTCGGCACGGTCGGAAGCAGCGGATTGCCTTGCTCATCCACGGCCCATGCGCCTGCGAAATCATTGGCAGTAATCATGATCGGCGTCACGCCGTCGCCGGTGCGCACGGGGCGTTCCCGGGGCGAGGCGTTTGGTGTCGAGGCCTCGACCCAGAGCGGGCTTCCTTCATAGCGACCGGGGAAATCCGGCATGATGAAGAAGGATTTGGTCAGCACATGATCGTCGGGCACGGGTTCCAGCGGCGGAACGTTCATGCCATCGAGAATGGCGCGCAGGCGCTGGTTGGCGGGTGAGGCGGACGGATCAAGACTGGCTCCGGCCTGCAACTGGTCGCGCGTGTCGAAAAGCACGGTGCCGCCCTGCTGCATATAGGCATCGACCTTGGCAATCGCTTCCGGGCTTGGCATCGGCGCTTGCGGGTCGATAGGCCAGTAGATCAGCGGATAAAAGGCCAGCTCATCCTTGGCGGGATCGACGCCGACAGGGTCGCCCGGTTCGAGCGCGGTCTTGTCCATCAGCGCGAAGCTCAAGCCCCGCATGCCTGCCTTGCTGATGTCGTCGGTCTGGGCGCTGCCGGTGATGACATAGGCAAGATGCGTCTGCGAGACGGAGTTGATGATCGCCTCGTCTCCAGGCTTGCTGTCGTCATGCACCTGCTCTTGAGCCCCAGACTGGGATTGTGCCTGAGTCTGAGCCTGTGCTTCGCCTATTCCGAAAGGAAGAAGGTTGAAGGCGAGAGAACCGGCCAGCAGAATGGCTATTCCCGCTGCCTTGGCGCGCACTTTCATGCGGCGTCGGAAGGCACCGCGCAGCCACAGCATCAAAAGCGTATCGAGTGCGAGAAGCATCGCGGCGACCGCAAAGAACGGTCCCGCCAGCGAGATCGACTGGTCCGATGTGTAGGAGGCGGGCGTTATTCCGATGGATAGCGTCGGCTGGGCAATCGGTTGCAGCTTGATGTTCGCACCTTCAAAGATGTTGAGCGCTTTCAAACCGTCCTCATTGCCATAAAAACCGGGCGGCGTGTTGATGCTGACGCTGGACTGCTTGTCCTTTTCGACGATGAGCGGCTTCGCCTCGGATGTGGGCGGGGTCAGCGCACCGGAAGCCGAAAGGAGCTGGTAGGGCGGCAGCGAGACCGAAACCTGATTTTCCTGCGCGCCGGTTCTCTGTGACAGCGACACGATGCGGCGCAGCATTTCCACGAATGAACCTGAAATAGGCAGGCTCGACCAACTGGCATCGGGAGAGATGTGGAACAATACGATATTGCCGCGTCCGCGCTGTTCGCCGGTCACAAGCGGCGTTCCGTCCTGAAGAACGGCGTAAGCCTTGTCGTTAAGATCGAACGACGGCTCGGCAAGAACCTGCCGGGTGACGGTCACATCATCGGGGACGGTCAGACCGGCAAAAGGTCCCTTGTCGGGGAAAATGCGCAGCTTCTGCGGTTCCGACCACGATAACGTGCCGCCAAGCGCGCGTTCGCCCTTGCGCAATTTCACCGGCAGCAGCGGATCATTGTCGCTGGCACCGGCAAGACGCGGACCTGCAAACCGCACCAGCGTGCCGCCGTCCTCGATCCACTTGGAAAGCTGTTCGGTGACAGGCTGCGGCAGCGTGCCGATATCGGCCATGATGAGGATCGACGGCTTTGCATCCAGCACTTCCGGCACGGATTGCAGCAGATCGGCGGAGCGCGGTTCGATCAGATTGACATAGGGCGAAAGCGCGCGGGAAATATAATGCAGCGGCGAGAGAAGGGGCTGCGCCAGATCGCCGTCACCGCTGGCGATAAGGCCGACTGTGCGCCGTTCCGATCCCGCATCGATCAGCCGTGTTGCACCTGCCTGTTCAATGCCGTCCACGCGGATCAGGCGGAAATCATTGCGAAGCTCCACCGGCAGGTTGAAGCGTGCAGTGCCTTCTGCGCTTCCAAGCGCGAAGGAAAGCGGCGCTTCAGCGATGCGACGTCCCTTGTCGTCATAGGCAGCAGCAGTGAGCGTGCGCGGAGCAGATACACCTTCCGGGCGGATGGCGACGGCTTCCAGACTGTCAGCCTTGTTGTCTATGCCTGTCATTGCAAAGGTGCGGCTGAGGTTCGCGCCATACCAGAGAACGGAGGCGAGATGCCCCGACTTGTCCAGTTCCGCAAAGGTTTCCGCATCATCAGGTGATGCCAGCCCGTCGCTCATGAAGGCAAGGCGGACCTTTGTATCGGCGGGCAAGGTGGAAGCCAGTCGTTCCATTGCCGACTTGCGATCAACCGGGATGGGGCGCGGCTCCAGCGCCTGAAGTCGCTCGGCAGCGCCCTTGCCGTCATAGGGGCCGATTTCGGCATTGGCTGGTTCCGCTGAACCCACGATGTAGATCGGCGCAGCGGTCCCTTCTGCATCGGAGATGAGTTTTTCGGCAGCATTGACCCGCTGTTGCCAGTCCTCGGCGGAAGCCCAGCCATTGTCGACAACAATGGCAAGCGGCTCCTTGCCGGACAGTGCGACCGGACGCGGATTCCAGACCGGCGAGGCAAGTGCGAGAATGACGAGCGCGGCAATCAGCAGCCGCAGCAGCGTCATCCACCATGGACTTTTCGACGGCACTTCCTCGCGCTTGAACACCTGCGCCAGAATGCGAAGCGGCGGAAAGGTTTCCTCCTGCGGACGCGGCGGCGTCATGCGCAAAAGCCACCAGATGACCGGCAGGGCGATCAGCCCGGCGAGGATGAGCGGCGAACCGAAGGCGAGCGGCAGAAAATTCATGTGCTGCTTCCCTTGGCGCCAGTCGCCATTGCGCTGCTCCCTGTTGCGCTCAGGGCATCGTGAAGCCGTGCCAGTGCTTCCGCCGTCGGCCTGTCTGTCCGGTGAACCGTATAGCTCCAGCCGAGCCGTTTGCAGAAATCCGACAGGGTTTCACGGCGCGCAATGTAGAGGCGGCGATAGTCGTCCGCATAGGTTTCGGCCCGACCGGCGACGAGTGTGGCGCCGGTTTCCGGATCGCGGAACTCGGTGCGGCCCGAATAGGGAAATGTTTCTTCTGCCGGATCGGCAACTTCCACCAGATGCGCGCGGACACCGCGCTGCGCCAGACGGTTGAGAAGATCGGTCAGTTCATCGAACGGATGCAGGAAATCCGATACGAGGACGACTTCGGAAAAGCGGCGGATCTGCCCGATGTCCGGCAGCGCCGCAACCGGCGTTTCGTGCATCAGCGCTGCTGCCAGACGTTCGGCGCCGTTGCGGGCCGAAAAAGGCTGGATCAGCGCCGGAAAGGCAATGCGTTCGCCGGAGCGCGACAGAAGTTCGGCAAGAGCGAGCGTCAGCACGAGCGAACGCGCTTCCTTGGATGCGGGCGCAAGCTGCGAGCGATAGAGCATCGAGGGCGAGAAATCGCACCAGAGCCAGACCGTATGGGCGGATTCCCATTCGCGGTCGCGGACATAGGTATGATCGTCGCGCGCGGAACGCCGCCAGTCGATGCGGGAAAGGGATTCGCCGTCCACATAGGGACGGAACTGCCAGAAATTTTCGCCGGGACCGCGTTTGCGCCGTCCGTGCCAGCCGTTCATGACGGTGTTGACCACGCGCTGAGCTTCAACCAGCAGATCGGGGATGGCTGCTGCCCGCGCACGGGCGCGAGCAAGTGTCTCCTTGCGATCTGCGGTGGAAACTTCTGCGCCAATGACCATCAGACGGCAGCCTTTACCAGATTGGCGATGACGTCACGAATATGCATGCCATCGGCGCGTGCAGCAAAGTTGAGCGCCATGCGGTGCTGAAGGACTGGCTCGGCCAGCGCTTTCACGTCATCGACGGATGGGGCAAGGCGGCCTTCATAAAGCGCGCGGGCGCGGGCGCACAACATCAGCGCCTGACTGGCGCGTGGGCCGGGGCCCCAGGCAATATGCTTCTTCGCATGGTCGTTGTCGGCGTCGGGTCTTGCGGAGCGCACCAGCTTGAGGATTGCTTCCACGACGCTTTCCGACACCGGCATACGTCGCACCAAAGTCTGCATTTCGATCAGCCGTTCGGCGTTGATGATCTCATAGGCCTTGGCCTCGGAAACGCCAGTTGTTTCCAGAAGAATGCGGCGTTCCGCATCCAGTTCCGGATAGAGGATGTCGATCTGCATCAGGAAGCGGTCCAACTGGGCTTCCGGCAGCGGATAGGTGCCTTCCTGCTCCAGCGGGTTTTGCGTCGCAAGCACATGAAACGGTGCCGGGAGATCGTAACGCTGGCCGGCGACGGTGACGTGATATTCCTGCATTGCCTGTAGCAGCGCAGACTGCGTGCGTGGGCTGGCGCGGTTGATTTCGTCGGCCATCAGGAGCTGCGCGAAGATCGGGCCCTTGAGATAGCGGAACGAGCGCCGCCCGTCGGCATCCTGTTCCATGACTTCCGAGCCGATGATGTCGGATGGCATCAGGTCGGGCGTGAACTGGATGCGCTGGCCGGAAAGGCCAAGCACGGTGCCCAGAGTTTCGACCAGCTTGGTCTTGGCGAGACCCGGTACGCCGACCAGCAAGGCGTGCCCGCCAGCCAGAACGGCGACGAGCGTGCGCTCGATCACGTTTTCCTGACCGAAGATCACAGTCCCGACGCTTTCCTTGATGCGTGCGATGTCTGCGAGCGCCCGTTCGGCCTCCGCGACGATCTGTTCGGGATTGGCGGTTTCAGGCGTAACGATAACGCTCATGTGGACCTCGCAATATGACCGCTCTGGCGGAAGTGCCTTATAAATCGCATATAGTGCTGACAAGCCGCGAAACGGTGACTATTTCATGACTTCGAGCATATTAAACACATTCGAGCAGGAATAACCGAGTCGGATGATAAAAAGCACCCCTGAAGGCAAAGACGCGCCGCAAGATTCCTTATGGAATATTGGGCGGAGCACTGAGACGACCGGCGGTCTGGAGGCCTTGATTGCGCGCGCCCATGCCGATGCGCAAAGCGGTCCGGCAACGAAAGAGCGCGGGATTCCGCCAGTTGAGCGCTGGAACCCGGACTTTTGCGGCGATCTCGATATGGAAATCAAGGCGGACGGCACCTGGTTCTATATGGGTACGCCGATTGGGCGCAAACAGCTTGTGCGGCTGTTCTCAACGGTGTTGCGCAAGGATGACGATGGCCGGACCTATCTCGTAACGCCGGTGGAAAAAGTCGGTATCCGTGTCGAGGACGCACATTTTGTTGCGGTGGAGATGGAAGTGTCTGGCGAAGGCGAGGCGCAAGTGCTGACATTCCGCACCAATGTGGGTGACGTCGTGGCCGCCGAGGCGCAGCACCCCCTGCGCTTCGTAATCGAGCAGACAAGCGGTGGTCTCAAGCCCTATATATTGGTTCGCGGACGGCTGGAGGCGTTGATCGCACGGGCCGTCATGTATGATCTGGTGGCGTTGGGCGAAGAAATCGAAATCGACGGCGTGCCGACATTTGCGGTTCGCTCTGGCGGTGTGGTCTTTCCGATCATGGCGTCCGATGCACTGGAGGCTGCACTGCAATGAAAGAATTCCCAGCCTTTTCAGCCGGTGATTTTGCCGAGCGGGTTCGGCAGTGGCGCCCTAACCAGGATGATCTGATTGGCGATCATTCGCTTAATCCCGATATTACACAATTAATGACGATGGCGAAGATGCGCGACGCCGCCGTTCTTGTGCCGGTGGTGGATCGCGGGTCGGAAGCTACACTTCTTCTGACGCAGCGCACCGATACGCTGCGCAAGCATTCCGGCCAGATCGCCTTTCCGGGCGGCGCAATCGACCCGGAGGATGGCACGGCGGAACGGGCGGCCCTTCGCGAGGCGAATGAGGAAATCGGGCTTGCGGCGGATCGCGCCGAGATCATTGGCAATCTGCCGCGTTATCTCACCGGCAGCGGGTTCTCGATCACGCCCATTCTGGCGGTGGTGAAAACGCCGTTCGACGTGCATCCCAACCCGGATGAAGTTGCCGATATTTTCGAGGTGCCGCTTTCCTTCCTGATGAACCCGGAGAACCATCGGCGTGAAAGCCGGCTGTTCAACGGCAAGGAACGCTTCTATTACGCCATGCCCTATCACGAGCGATTCATCTGGGGGGCAACCGCCGGTATCATTCGCGGACTTTATGAAAGGCTCTACGTTTGAGCGAGAGTATGAATATTTCCGGCAAGGCGGATTGGCTGAAAGCAAAGCCGTTGCAAGCCCTGTTCAAGGCGCTGAACCGTGATGGCGGCGAGGCGCGTGTTGTGGGTGGCGCTGTGCGCAACACGTTACTTGGCACCAAGGTGAGCGATGTCGATCTGGCAACGACGCATCTGCCGGAAGAAACCGTGCGGCTTGCGACGGAAGCCGGTTTCAAGCCGGTGCCGACCGGCATCGAGCATGGCACGATTACTGTCGTCGTGCAGGGGCATCCGTTCGAGGTCACCACGCTGCGCCAGGATATCGAGACCAATGGCCGCCATGCCAAGGTCGCCTTCGGCACCGACTGGAAAGCTGATGCGGAACGGCGCGACTTTACCATCAATGCGCTTTATGTGACGGCCGATGGCACGGTTATCGATGATGTCGGCGGGCTTGCCGATATCGAGAGCCGGACGCTGCGCTTCATCGGCGATGCGGAACAGCGCATTCGCGAGGATTACCTGCGCATCCTGCGTTTCTTCCGCTTTTTCGCCTGGTATGGTTCGGGAAGGCCCGAGGCCGACGGCTTGCGCGCCAGCGCACGATTGAAGGACGGTCTTTCACAGCTTTCCGCCGAGCGGGTCTGGTCGGAGCTGAAGAAGCTCCTGTCTGCCCCCGATCCGTCGCGCGCGCTTTTGTGGATGCGACAGGCCGGTGTCTTGAATTTCATTCTGCCTGAAAGCGAGAAATGGGGTATCGACGCCATTCATGGGCTGGTGCGGACCGAGGCCGATCTTGGCTGGCAACCCGATCCGCTGCTGCGACTTGAGAGCATCATTCCGCCCGATAGCGTGCGGATGGAAGAGATGGGCAAGCGTCTGAAGATGTCCAATGCGGAAAGGGCGCGGTTTGAAGCCTGGGCACGGGCCGACGCTGTCAAACCCGAGCTTTCAGAACAAGCGTTGAAGAAAACCATCTATCGCGGCAGCAAGCAGGCTGTGCTTGATCGCATTCGTCTGGCCTATGCGGCGGCGCGAGCCGATGCCGCAGGCAGCGACGATGCAATGATCCGCGCTGGTGGTTTCGCGCGTCTTCTCGATGCCGCCGAACATTATGATGCGCCTGTTTTCCCCGTCACCGGCAGCGATCTTCTGGCTCAGGGCATTGAAAAAGGGCCGGGCCTCGGAGAAACATTGCGATCTCTCGAAACTTTCTGGATTGACTCCGGTTTTAGTCTTGACCGTGCCACGCTTCTGGACAAACTTGATCGCGGTTAGAGCGGTTCCGCTCTAACCGTTTTTTCCCAGGCATTTCCGAACACAAAACCGTGTCTCACTTTTGTGGGAAATGCCCTGAAAATGAATAGCTAGTGGCTTGCTTGCAAATTTCAGCCGTAGTTTCATCGCTTTATAGCGGGAGCATGTTTCCCAAAAGTGGGAACCGGTTTTGGGACAAAACAGGCCCAATATAGGCAATGAAGACTTTTCAGCGCGCGTTTTGAAAGAATATGAGATGTCCAATCCCGATACATCGATACAAGACAAGGCAGCGACCGATCCGAAGCAGAAGTTTGGTACCGAAGGCATCGCCGCCATGGACCGGCCAAGCCCGATCACCCGTTTCTTCATGGGGATCGTATCCTGGGCTGAAGGTCTCAATCTGAAATATGCCAAGCTCGGCAATCCGCCGGTCTATGACAATGCGACTTTCCCCTGGTCCGCCGAGATCGAGAAGGAATGGCCTGCCATCCGCAAGGAGCTGGATACGGTTCTGCTGCGTCAGAGCGAGCTGCCTTCCTTTCAGGATATTTCGACCGATGTGAAGACGATCTCGACCGATAATCGCTGGAAGACATTCTTCCTGCTTGGTTTCGGCGTGAAGTCGGAACAGAACATCAAGGCCTGCCCGGAAACCTGGCGTATCGTCAACAAGATCCCCGGCCTGACGACGGCAATGTTCTCCATCTTTGAACCGGGCAAGCATCTGCCGCCGCATCGCGGGCCTTATAATGGCGTGCTGCGCCTGCATCTTGGTCTCATCGTGCCGGAACCGAATGACCAGCTTGCCATCCGCGTGGACAATCAGGTCTGTCATTGGCAGGAAGGCAAGGTGCTGATCTTCGACGATGCCTATGAGCATGAGGCGTGGAACCACACCGACAAGACACGCGTGGTCCTTTTCGTCGATTTCGTGAAGCCGCTCAAGTTCCCGGCGCGTTTCGTCAACTGGTGCCTGATGAATCTTGCGATCTTCACGCCCTTCATCAAGGAGGGACTCGATAACCACAATGAGTGGGAAAAGAAATTCTATGCGGAAGCAGAAAGGCTTCGCAACCAGCCGAAAGCCTGAACGGTTTGACTTCTGGCGAATGTGATCGTAGATGATCCGACAGAGGGCTTGTGGGCCTTCTTGTCTTACTCCACGCATTTCGAGGCGCAAAACAGATTAGCGCTTTTGCCGGAAATGCATTGAAGAGGAATTGTTGATGCTAGGGATTGTAGGAAGCCTTTGATCGTTCCGAACTAGCTGCGAGATGGCAGGTGCTGAAAGCGCCTGACGGGCAGTGTTCAGGAGCGGAAACGGCATTGGCCGTGGATGGTTCACCATCCGCGAGAGCCGGTGCTTGTCATGGTTTCCATCCAGGCATGAACAACAATGAATATCTCACGCATGGAACAGCGCGTCTTGCACGTGCTGGCGCAGGGCGGTTACATCCGCCATCTGCGCGAAGACGGACGTATCTGCGAAATCGAATGCTTTACCCGTGAAGGCTATCTGCTTTCCGATTGCACGATGGCAATTTTCCAGCAGTTGCGCCGTAAGCGACTGATCGAATCCCGAATGGGTAGTCCTTATCGCATCTCGTTCAAAGGGCGCGAAAATGTTCGCGCTCAGCTCAACAACCGGTGAAGGAGAGCGTCATGCATATTCGCAAGGAAACGTCTGAAGATGCCGCTGAAATCCGTCACCTGACGGATGAGGCATTCCGCACCGTGGCTTACAGCAACCAGAAGGAAGGAGAAATCGTCGATGCGCTTCGCGCTGCAACGGCGCTCACTCTGTCGCTGGTTGCCGAAGACAAAGGCGAAATTCTGGGGCACATCGCTTTTTCGCCGGTTCTGATCGGCGGCGAAGACAAGGATTGGTACGGGCTTGGGCCTGTTTCAGTCAGTCCAGACAGGCAAGGTGAGGGGATCGGCGGCAAGCTTATCCGCGAGGGCCTTGCGCAATTGCGTGCGGCTGGAGCTAAAGGCTGCGTTCTTCTGGGTGATCCCGGCTATTACGGTCGTTTCGGCTTCAAGGCCGATGAGCGGCTGAAACTGCCGGGTCCGCCAGCGGAATATTTCCAATGTCTGGCCTTCGGGCCGGATATGCCGCAAGGCAACGTGACCTATCATGTTGCATTCAACATATAAAAAAGGGCCGGTTTTCCGGCCCTTTTCATTCAGTACCGTTAAGGCCACTTCACCACAGGCGGCATGGAAGACAGGATGGAATTCACATTGCCGCCGGTCTTGAGGCCGAAGATCGTGCCGCGATCGTAAAGCAGGTTGAACTCGACATAGCGGCCACGGCGGATGAGCTGTTCGTTGCGATCCGCGTCGGTCCAGTCCTTGTTGAAGTTCTGGCGCACCAGATGCGGATAGACGACCGAGAAGCCGCGTCCCACATCGCGCGTATAGGCGAAATCCGCCTCCCATCCGCCTTTTTCGTCCGGCGAATGCAGCCAGTCATAGAAGATGCCACCGGTGCCGCGCGGTTCATTGCGATGCGGCAGGAAGAAATATTCGTCGCACCAGTCCTTTACGCGTTGGTAGTCGACAATATCCTTGTGCTTCTCGCAGATGAAACGGAAGGCCTTGTGAAAGGCAAGCGTATCGGGATCATCCTGCGTGCGGCGGCTGTCCAGAACCGGCGTCAGATCGGCACCGCCACCGAACCATTGGCGCGTCGTCACCACCATGCGCGTGTTCATATGGACGGCAGGCACATTCGGGTTCTGCGGATGGGCGATGAGCGAAATGCCGCTGGCCCAATAGCGCGGGTCTTCCTCGGCACCTGGAATCTGCTTGCGGAATTCCGGCGAGAACTCGCCATAGACAGTCGAGACATGCACGCCGACCTTTTCGAAGACACGGCCATGCATGATGGACATGACACCGCCGCCGCCACGACCTTCGTCCTTCTGCCAGGGGGTGCGAACGAAGCGTCCGGGCTCACGATCAGAAAGCGGGCCCTGCAATTCATCTTCAAGTTGTTCGTAGCTTGCGCAGATGCGGTCGCGCAGTTCCTCGAACCAGTGCTGTGCCGCCTGCTTCTTCTCTTCGATGTCTGCGGGGATGATTGCTGGAATTTCGTCGCGTTGCATTGTCTGTTTCCTTCCGGCGCGGTTTGCCGGATCGTCGGCGGTATCAGGCAGCCAAGGGTAAATGGATGAACTATTGCTTCTTGGCTTATCAAAGTCCGCTGCTGGCGCAAAGCACGAAGCGCGCGATCGCCGGGCAGTATAGACCCTCTCCCCAAGAAAAGACTCGTCTTTGTTAACCTGCTCCCTTATCTTTCTCTACCCAGGGTTTGGAGGCAAAAGCATGACAGCAGCACCGCCCCGTCCACCGCTCGAAGGCTTGCGCAAGCAGCTTCAGAAGAGTCGCGCCCAGAAAGGCCTGAAGCAAAGCCGGATGCCGCGCGATGGTTTCGTTCGCGAGACATTTACCCTGCCGAGGCTGGCAGCGCGTGAAAAAGCGCGCGAATGGTTCGAAACATTCCCGAAAGCAGCCTACTGGACAGAAATCGAAAGCTGGTGCGAGCGTCCGGACGATGTGATCGAGTTTACCATGCGCCGGCTTGCGACTGCGGACTAGATTAGAGAACTGGTTCAGCCTGACTGGGTAAATCGATGAAAAGAGAATCGAATTAGATGCTTGTTGAAACCGCCCCCTGGCCAAAACCGGAGGGCGCATAGTTTTTTGATTTGTTATACTGTTACCTGTCCGATCTCACATTGAGAGCTTTGATTTCAAGGTGAGTTTATTCAGAATAGCCAATATGAAGGTCTAGAATTTTATCTTCAAGCCCGCTGATACAGTTGCTGCCTGAAACGAAGCGCCGGCGCCATTGGAAATGAAGTCCTGCGTGTTGTCGGAGCGATCGATAATCTGGGTATCGCCTCGCATTTTCAGATGCTTTTCAAACCCGGCAGCGACGAAAAGGCTTGTTTGCTCGTTGAACGAATAGGACACGTTCGCCTGAAGTTCAAAGAATGGCGCAGCGTCAAACGTTTCAATGAAACGCAGATCGCGCATCCAGTGATCATCGATATCCTTGCCGGAAACGGTCATACCGGCGCGCCCGAGAGCGCTGAACGACCTACGGTTCAGTTTCGTGGTCCATTCGGAACCAACGAAAAGCGCTGGCAAACGCTGTTCGTAACTTATTCCTTTCTCATTAGGAAAAGTTCCCTCGGTATCGCGAAAATATCGTGAACTATAGACGTAATCGCCACCATAGGACGTCCATTTCACATTCGTATATTTAAAGCCTCCATGCACATTCAGCGTATTCTGGGGGTTGATAACGAAGTTATGCCCCAGGGCGACGTCAAAGCTGATGTAACGGTCCAAATCGGTTTCGCTTTGAGAGTGATCTGTCCAGTCGGCGAAATCATATCCCTGGAAACCGCGAATATTGGAAAGCCAATCATAATCGTGCATATTTCCTTTCCCCTGCAAACCGACTTTCAAGTTGCCAGAGAATGTAACGTCAGAACCAATGTCTGCTGTTATCTTGCCGCTTAAAACCGGCATCTGAGACTTCCAGATAAGATGACTTATTCTGTCGTCTTGGTCATATACTATTTCGTCGGCCTTGATCCAGGAATATCCTATGCCGCCAGAAATTGTATAGTTTACGCCCGTATATTTTTGTTCTAAAATATCTGCTGAATTGGCAATTCCGCAATTTATACAGTATAAAAAAATAGAAAATATAAATTTCTTCAATATTCGTCTCCAATCACATTAACGTGTAATGGCGATGGAGTAATTTTAATAATGTTTTGAATCAATCCCATGATTGATCTGGCAATTTATATTTTCAAAATTGCCAGATCAGTAACCCTATAAATCTAGTGGATTTTTCGAATTTGACGTTTGAAACGGGATTAATATCGAACGGGTATCAAACGTCAAATTCAATCCACTGGCAATTTATTTTCCTGCTGTCTGCGGTGCCTTTTCCCAGGCATTCCAGTTCTGGATGATGCTGTCGGCATAGGCCTTGCCGACGCGATAGGCGTTGGTCGTGGCGAGCGGGAAACCGCCGGAATTTGCGGCGAGGGATTCAGCCGCCGTCTGGTCCTTGCCCTGACGGTCGAAGTTCGACGCGGTGCGCAGCAATGCGATGCGGTCAAAATCGAGTTTACCGGCTTCGGCAGCGCGCTTCAGCGCGGTCAGGGTGGCATTGTCTTCCATCTGCGAGGTGCAGTAGTCGGCCTTGCCGTCGGTCAGAAGCTTCGACCATTCGGTCATGGCTTCGCCGAGCTTCGCGCCGTGCCAGTAGGTATCGCCCGATGCCGTATCGCAGATCGTGACCTTGGGCGCGCCGGTTGCCGCTTCCTGCGTATAATGCTTGCGATATTCCTTCGCCGCGTCGCTATCGAGAAGTTCGACGTCCTTGGTCGTTGCCAGAGCGTAATCGGCGAGCTTGCCGTTCAGTTCGAACACTTCCGTGCCTGCGGCCCATTTCGGCTTTTCGCCGGGCTTTGCAGCGCCGAGGCCGAAGAAATCCGTGGGCCAGCCTTCCGGCGCTTCACGAATGTCGATGCGGTGGTTCAGATTGGCATCGATGGAATATTTTGCCCAATGCGCCGATCCGAGCGTGCCATGTTTCGGGTCGACACCGGCGATGCCCGCGATCAGGAAATAGGTATGCGAGAGGTCAAGCTTGTCGCTCAGCGCCATGGCCGCCGTCGCGCTTGCGGCATTGGCGAAGCCCATGGCCGTGGTCATATGGCAGAGGCCTTCGGCGGTGCAGTCGATCTCCGGATATTCGGGGCTCAGGCCCGGAAGCTTGAGCTTCTGCGTGAATTTTTCGCCTTCAAACCATGGCTTGGCTTCTTCGCCGAACATGGTGATGACCATCACCTTGGGCGCGATGGCGGAAGCTTCCTTGGCAAAGGCCGGAGCGCTTGCCAGCAGGGAAGCGGCGGAGGCAGCGAGAGTGAGTGTGCGAACAGACAGGTTCATGGACGAAGCGAGCCTTTCAGACCGGATGGGGGATGGGATGCCTTGCGAAGCCGGTCCTTTCGCAAAGCGCAATCCTGAAGTGTCATTCCTGCCGGAGGGAATCGACGATTTCCCTCCGCTGGCGCAGAGCTTCGCCTGCCGTCATCGCAACCGAAACCGCAAGATTTAGCGATCTGGTGCCGGGCATCATCGGGATCAGAAGCCGTGCATCGGCGGAATCATGGACATTGTCGGGGACGCCTGACGACTCGCGCCCGAAGAGCAGGATGTCATTTTCCTGAAACTGGTAATCCGTATAGGGGATCGCTGCCTTGGTGGACAGCAACACGATGCGGCGTCCGGCCTGCAAGCGCCAGGCTTCGAAGTGACGCCAATCCGGATGACGGGTGAGGGCGGCCTGCTCCAGATAGTCCATTCCGGCGCGCTTCAGGGAGCGGTCGGAAATGTCGAAACCGGCGGGTTCGATCAGGTCGACCGCGAAGCCGAGGCATGCGGCCATACGCAGGATGGTTCCCGTATTGCCGGGGATGTCGGGCTGGTAAAGTGCGACGCGCAGTTCCATATGATGCGGGTAGCTTACAAATCCGATGGCTGCAAGCGTTCAGAGTGATTGCGCGTCTCACGTCAACATATCAGTAGGCGAGGATGGCGCACGCAAGAAAAAATTATTCTCGCATCACGAAAATATTCCTGTTTTGTTCCTGCTCCGTCTTGGAAAATTTGCAAGGTGCCCGTAAAAGGATCGCCATGTTCAGATGGTTTGAAAAACGACTCGAAGCCTATCCCGAAGAACCGCCGCGCGAACCCCCGCGCGGACTGGTAGCCTTTTGCCTTTATTATACCCGCGGCGCATGGCCGTGGATCATCGGCATGGCGATCTTCACCACGCTCATCGCCGTGATAGAAGTGTCGCTCTTTGCCTTCATGGGCAATATTGTCGACTGGCTGTCGCACCAGTCGCGCGAGACATTCCTGAGCAATGAAGGCTGGCGGCTGGCGCTGATTGCGGGCGTTGTCCTGATCGGCCTGCCGGGTGTGGTGCTGATCCATTCGCTGCTGATCCACCAGACATTGCTCGGCAATTATCCGATGCGTGTGCGCTGGCTGATGCACCGTTACCTGATCCGCCAGTCGATGGCGTTCTTTCAGGACGAGTTTGCCGGACGTAT
This sequence comes from Brucella tritici, assembly GCF_008932295.1. Taxonomy (GTDB): domain Bacteria; phylum Pseudomonadota; class Alphaproteobacteria; order Rhizobiales; family Rhizobiaceae; genus Brucella; species Brucella tritici. The sequence goes on from NZ_WBWA01000012.1 coordinate 55,721, forward strand.
CTCGACCAAGCTGATGCAGACTGCTCTCGCCGTTCGTGAAACGGTGATGAAGCTTCTGGACGTGCTCAACTATGTCATCGTCTATTTCGCGGGCACGCTGTTCATCGCAGCGTCTGCCGATCTGGTACTGATGATCCCGTTTGCCGTCTGGCTCGTCGTCTACATCATATTGCTGCGTGTCTTCATTCCGCGTCTGCGCGTGATTTCGGAACAGCAGGCCGATGCGCGTTCGTCGATGACGGGGCGTATCGTCGACAGCTATACCAATATCGCAACCGTGAAGCTTTTCTCGCATTCAAGCCGGGAAGAATCATATGTGAAGGAAAGTCTCGATGGCTTCCTCGGCACCGTGCATCGGCAGATGCGGCTCATCACATTGTTTCATTTCACGCTCTATATGGCGAACTGCATTCTGCTGTTTGCGGTGGGCGCAATCGGCATCCAGCTCTGGATGAATGAAGCGATCACTGTCGGCGCCGTTGCCGTTGGTATCGGTCTGGTGCTGCGCCTCAACGGCATGTCGCAATGGATCATGTGGGAAATGTCGGCCCTGTTTGAAAACATCGGCACGGTGGAGGACGGGATCACGACGATTGCGCGTTCGCATGAGGTCGTGGACGTTCCCAATGCACCGGCATTGCATGTGACCCGAGGCGAGCTCGACTTTGACAAGATCGGTTTCCATTACGGCAAGGGCAAAGGGGTTATCGAAAATCTCACGCTCACCATCCAGCCGGGCCAGAAAGTGGGCCTCGTCGGACGGTCCGGCGCGGGCAAGTCCACGCTGGTCAATCTGCTGTTGCGCTTCTACGATCTGGAGAAGGGCCGCATTCTGATCGACGGGCAGGACATTTCCAAAGTCACGCAGGATTCACTTCGCGCCAATATCGGCATGGTGACACAGGATACGTCGCTTCTGCACCGTTCGGTTCGCGAAAACATCATGTATGGGCGACCGGATGCGACAGAAGAAATGTTGCAGCAGGCGATCCGTCTGGCGCAGGCCGACCAGTTCATTCCGCTGTTGACCGACCCGAAGGGACGGCAGGGGCTGGATGCGCATGTCGGCGAACGCGGCGTCAAGCTTTCGGGCGGACAGCGCCAGCGCATTGCCATTGCGCGCGTGATGCTGAAAGATGCGCCGATCCTCATTCTGGACGAGGCCACCTCGGCGCTCGATTCGGAAGTCGAGGCGGCCATTCAGGACAGCCTCAATACCTTGATGGAAGGCAAGACCGTGATCGCCATCGCGCACCGCCTTTCAACCATCGCGGCACTTGATCGCCTCGTGGTTATGGACAAGGGGCGCATCGTCGAAGACGGCACGCATGAGGAACTTGTGGCGCTCGGCGGCATTTATGCAAGTCTATGGGCTCGTCAGTCGGGCGGTTTCCTTGGCTTCGATGAAAATACCGAGGATGCGCTGGTAAAATAAGGACAGAAGCCATTGATGAAAGCGGTTTACAGCCTGTTCGAACGTTGGGTCGATCCCTTTCGTGAACCGGACCGGCTGAGACCGCCTTCCACCACACTCGGCTTTCTATGGCATTACGCGAGACAGGCGAAATGGCCGCTGGCCGTTTCCCTTGTGGTTGGCGGGTTGCTGCCGCTGGTCGAGGCAGGACTGTTCTATTTCACGGGCAGGCTGGTCGATATTCTCGATCAGGCGGGCAAGGGTGGCATCGAACGAAGCTGGTCGGCGCTTTTGCAGGCGGCAGGGCCTGAACTTCTGTTCATGGGCATAACCGTCCTGGTGATCCGCCTCGTCGTGACAGCGATCAATACGCTGATCGAGGACCAGACCTTGTCGCCGGGCTTTTACAACATGATCCGCTGGCAGGCGAATTCCTATGTTCTCCGCCAGTCCTACGCCTTCTTCCAGAATGATTTTGCCGGGCGCATTGCCACCAAGGTCTGGCAGGCAGGGCAGGCGGCAGGCGACCTCATCGAAAGCCTTATTCAGGTCGTCTGGTTCATGGCGATCTACAGTATCACAACACTGTTTCTCGTCGGTCGGCTCGACTGGCGGCTGGCAGCGGCGGTGGTCCTGTGGATCATCGCCTTCGGCTTCATCGCCTGGCGCTACCTGCCGCGCATCCGCAAGAATGCCGAGGCCTCCGCCGAGGCGGGATCGATGATTAACGGGCGTATCGTTGACAGCTACTCCAACATCCAGACGATCAAGCTCAATACTGCCGATGACGATGAGCGCTATCTGCGCGACGGTTTCGAGCGCTATCTCGGCGCAATTCTTCCGTTCATGCGCTCGCTCACCGGCGTTCGCGTTTCGCTTACAGCACTCTCCGGCCTGATGATCGTGACGGTTGCGGCGATTGCCATCGATTTGTGGACGCGCAATGCCGTCACGGTCGGGCAGGTGTCGTTCACGCTTGGTCTCGTGCTGCGCCTCAATATGCTCCTTGGCCGTCTCATGATGCAGCTCAATGGCATGCTGCGCCAGCTCGGACTGATCGAGAATTCCATGCGGCTGGTCTCTGCTCCGCTCGGTCTTGAAGATCGGCCAGATGCCAAACCCTTGCGGGTGACGGAGGCGCGCATCGATGTCCAGAACGTCACCTTTCATTACGGCAAGGCTGCGGGTGTTCTCGACCATATCAACCTCACTGTGCGCGGCGGTGAAAGGGTCGGTCTCGTCGGCCATTCCGGTGCAGGCAAGTCCACTCTCGTGAACCTCATCCTGCGCCTCTATGATGTTGAGAAGGGCTCTATCCTTGTTGACGGGCAGGATATTCGCAACGTAACCCAGACATCGCTGCGCCGGGCCGTTGCGGTCGTCAGTCAGGAAACCGCATTGCTACACAGGTCGCTGCGCGACAACATCATGCTGGCGCGCGACGATGCGACCGATGAGGAATTGCTGCAGGCGGCACGTCAGGCCGAAGCTGACGGGTTCATCGCCAATCTTGAGGATTTTCAGGGGCGGCGCTCCTTCGATGCCTTCGTCGGTGAGCGCGGCGTCAAGCTTTCCGGCGGGCAGCGCCAGCGGATCGCCATCGCACGCGCCATATTGAAGGACGCGCCGATCCTGATCCTCGATGAGGCGACTTCCGCACTCGATTCGGAAGTGGAAGCCTCGATTCAGGAGAATCTGAAACGTCTCATGGACGGTAAGACCGTAATTGCCATTGCGCACCGCCTTTCCACCATTGCAGCGCTCGATCGCCTCGTGGTGATGGATCAGGGCCGCATTGTAGAGGAGGGGACGCATGACGAACTTATCGCCCGTGGCGGCATCTATGCGGGACTTTGGGCCCGCCAGTCGGGCGGTTTCATAGGGCGGAACGGAGAAAGTTGAAAGCTTTCCGCTGTCTGTAATGCGTTATCGCTTTGCTATGCATTCCCTGAATTCAGCAAGCAAATCCGCCTGCGACATCGTGCCGTCATAAGGGCTTGGTGTCTGGACAAGCGATTTTTACACGCATAAACCGGATAGTGAAATGGAGGGAATTTCGTCCTGTGAGCACTTGCGGGACTACTTTTGCGCAAGTGCAAAAGAGGACGAGGGGAGAGTTCAATTGAACATGCAGGTTGAAAAGGAATTGGCACGTGAGCGCACACGACACGGCTGAGCCGACACGGCGTGATTTTTTGTATATTGCGACGGGAATGGCCGGTGTCGTCGGAGTTGGCGGACTGGCCTGGCCGTTTATCGACCAGATGCGTCCGGACGCTTCGACACTCGCGGCTGCGTCCATCGAGGTTGATGTTTCGTCCCTGACGGAAGGAGCATCATTAACTGTTAAATGGCGTGGTAAGCCGGTTTTCATCCGTAACCGCTCCGCCAAGGAAGTCGAGGATGCCAAGACAACCGCTCTTGGTGATCTCAAGGATCCGATCGCGCGTAATGCCAATCTTGCTTCGGACGCGCAGGCGACCGATCTCGCCCGCTCGGCAGGCGAAGGCAAGGAAAACTGGCTGGTGATGATCGGCGTATGTACCCATCTGGGTTGCGTGCCGCTCGGTGAATCCGGTTCTTTCGGTGGCTGGTTCTGCCCATGCCATGGTTCGACCTATGACACTGCCGGTCGTATCCGCAGCGGTCCGGCGCCGGAAAACATGCACATCCCGCAATATGCGTTCACTTCCGATACGGTCATCAGGATCGGCTAACAGGTCTTGGGGAGAGATGAAATGAGTGGTGGACACTCCACATACACGCCGAAGACCGGCATCGAAAAATGGGTGGACGAACGGCTTCCCTTGCCGCGCCTCGTCTATGATTCTTTCGTGGCCTATCCGACGCCGCGTAACCTGAACTACATGTACACCTTCGGTGGCATTCTGAGCTTCATGCTCATTTCGCAGATTCTGACCGGCGTTGTGCTGGCCATGCATTATGCTGCGGATACGGGCATTGCGTTCAATTCCGTTGAAAAGATCATGCGTGACGTCAACTCCGGTTGGCTGCTGCGCTACATGCACTCCAACGGTGCATCCTTCTTCTTCATCGCCGTCTATCTCCATATTGCCCGCGGCCTTTATTACGGTTCCTACAAGGCACCGCGCGAGCTTCTGTGGATACTGGGCGTGGTGATCTTCCTTCTCATGATGGCAACCGCCTTCATGGGCTACGTGCTGCCATGGGGCCAGATGTCCTTCTGGGGTGCAACGGTTATCACCGGCTTCTTCACGGCGTTCCCGATCATCGGCGAGCCGATCCAGCAATTGCTGCTCGGTGGTTTTGCGGTCGACAATCCAACGCTCAATCGCTTCTTCTCGCTGCATTACCTGCTGCCGTTCATGATTGCGGGTGTCGTTATCCTGCACGTCTGGGCGCTGCATGTGACGGGTCAGACCAATCCTACCGGCATTGAAGTCAAGTCCAAGACCGATACGCTGCCGTTCACGCCTTATGCGACCATCAAGGACGCTTTCGGCGCGCTCGTCTTCTTCGTGTTCTTCGCCTATTTTGTCTTCTACCTGCCGAACTTCCTCGGTCATCCGGATAACTATATCCCGGCAGATTCGCTGAAGACGCCTGCTCACATCGTTCCTGAATGGTACTTCCTGCCGTTCTACGCGATGCTGCGCGCCATCACCTTCAACATCGGCCCGATCGATTCGAAGCTCGGCGGCGTTCTGACCATGTTCGGTTCGATCGCGATCCTCTTCGTCGTGCCGTGGCTCGATACATCGAAGGTTCGTTCGGCTGTCTATCGTCCATGGTTCAAGCTGTTCTTCTGGCTGTTCGTGATCAACGCCATCTTCCTCGGCTGGCTCGGTTCGCGTCCTGCGGAAGGCTCCTACGTCTTCATGGCGCAGCTGGGTACGCTCTACTACTTCGCATTCTTCATCATCATCATGCCGGTCATTGGCCTGATCGAAACGCCGAAGCGTTTGCCGAACTCGATCACCGAGGCGGTTCTGGAGAAGAGCGGCAAGGCCGAGATTACCCCAGTGGAAATCAAGGGCTGAACCAGCGAGAGAGATGAAGGACGTAACAATGAAAAACATCCTCAAGAATTTCGCTGCCTTCGGTATTGCTCCGCTGGTTGCGCTTGGTATCGCCCTGGCTACGATGGGTGGTGCCTCGGCTGAGGAAGGCGGGAATGCTGCGGAGCCCGAGCATTTTCCGATCCACCATCCCAAGCAGGAAAAGTGGAGCTTTTCCGGCCCGTTCGGAACCTATGACAAGGGCCAGCTTCAGCGCGGCCTGAAGGTCTACAAGGAAGTCTGCTCGGCTTGTCACTCGATGAATCTGGTGGCTTTCCGTACGCTGGAAGGTCTTGGTTATTCGCCCGAACAGGTCAAGGCGCTTGCCGCTGAATATGAAGTGCAGGACGGGCCGAACGCGGATGGCGAAATGTTCACCCGCAAGGCGCTTCCGACCGATCACTTCCCGTCGCCATATCCGAACGCGGCTGCTGCTGCGGCGGCAAACAATGGTGCGGCTCCGCCGGACTTTTCGCTGATCGCCAAGGCACGCGCAGTGGAGCGTGGGTTCCCGCAGTTCATCTTTGATATATTCACGCAATATGCCGAAGGTGGCCCGGATTATATCCATTCTCTGTTGACCGGCTTCGATGAGCAGCCGCCTGCAGGCATGCAGATCGCTGAAGGTACGCATTACAATCCGTACTTCATTTCGGCAAAGGCGCTCGCTATGGCGAAGCCGCTGAGCGACGACCAGGTCACCTATGACGATGGTTCGCCGCAGACGGTCGATCAGTACGCACGCGACGTTTCGGCATTCCTTATGTGGGCAGCAGAGCCGCATCTGGAAGATCGCAAGCGGACCGGTTTCCGGGTCATCATATTCCTGATCCTTTTTGCTGGTCTGGTTTATGTTGCCAAGCGTTCGATCTGGTCGGATGTCAAGCACTGACAATGGATCAACCTGAATTAAAAGATGGGCGCCGTGAGCGCCCATTTTTTTGTGCTGTAGCTGGAAGGTCGGCTGTGCCACAAATAAGCCATGAAAAAGACCGTGCGTCGCCGTAATGTTCTTGGCAGAAATGGGCGGTTTCTTTTGCAATTTGACCGTTTGAGGGTGTAAAGGTCCTTGGCCCCAACTTTGCCTTGATTAACTTGACCGGCCTGCAGGCCGCCTGAAAGGATGGAAAATGGAATCCGGATTTAAAGCCAGCTTGAAGGATGCGATCCGCACCATTCCGGACTATCCGAAGCCGGGCGTCCAGTTCCGTGACGTGACCACGCTTATGGGCGATGCACAGGCATTTCGCCGCTCCGTCGACGAGCTGGTCTATCCCTATGCAGGCAATAAGGTCGACAAGGTCGCCGGTATTGAGGCACGTGGCTTCATTCTCGGCGGTGCAATTGCGCACCAGCTTTCGGCTGGTTTCGTGCCGATCCGCAAGAAGGGCAAGCTGCCGCGCGATACAGTGCGCATTGCCTATAGCCTTGAATATGGCATCGATGAAATGGAAATGCACCGCGATGCGATTGAAAAGGGCGAGCGGATCATTCTGGTGGACGATCTAATCGCTACGGGCGGAACGGCGGAAGCGGCTGCAAAGCTTCTGCTTCAAATGGGTGCGGACATTGTGGCAGCCTGCTTCATCATTGACCTGCCCGATCTGGGTGGTCGCAAGAAGCTTGAAGCTCTCGGCGTACCGGTCCGCACGCTCGTCGCCTTTGAAGGCGACTGAGAAACGTTGCATTTAAACAGAAAAGCCCGGACATCGCTCCGGGCTTTTTTGTTTCAGGCATTGGCCTTGGGCGGCAGCTTCACCATCGCTGCATTGTCGAAGGACAGCACCTCTTCACCATTCTGGTTATGGGCGCTTGTCGTCATGGTCAGCATGGACCAGCCAGACCGGGAAGCGAGCGGCCTGATGGCATGGACCACGCGCCTGTAGGTGATCGTATCCCCGGCATAAACGGGCTTCGGCCATTTAAGGTTTTCAAAGCCGGGCGAAGGGCCAAATGTCGGCGGCGTCTCGCCGCGTTTCAAAGCTTCCTTCGTCGCCTTGACGATGGAAGCGACATTGAGCTTCATGAACACCGCTGTCGTGTGCCAGCCGGAGGCGCACAGCCCGCCGAAAATGCTCTTCTTTGCCGCTTCACTATCCAGGTGGAACGGTTGCGGATCGTATTTTCTGGCGAAATCGATGATTTCCTCGGCAGTAAACGTATAGCTGCCGATGACGAGATTCTGTCCGAGATTTTCTTCCAGGAAACTCATGACGCTCCTCCCGCTGCCGTATCGTAATCGCGGCGCAGCATCATGCATGGATGCTGCATTTCGCACACGCTTTCGCCGCGCTGATTGAACAGCTCATGGTGGAACGTTACCAGCCCGATAGCCGGGCGCGATTTGGAAATGCGCTTGTCCTTGATGGTCGTCACGCCGTTGAGCGTATCGCCCGCAAGCACGGGACGTTTCCAGCGCGTGAATTCGACGCCGGGGCCGCCCTGCGAGGTCGAGTTGGTGAGATAGGCGTCGCAGACCATGCGCATGATGAGGGCGGCTGTCTGCCAGCCTGAGGCGGCAAGACCGCCAAGCACGCTGGCTTTGCCTGCTTCCTCATCAAGGTGGAAGGGCTGCGGATCGAACGCGCTGGCGAATTCGATGATTTCTTCCTTGTTGATCGTACGAGGACCGAAGGGAAGGGCCATTCCCGGTTCCATATCCTCATAAGCATATTTCGGCAGAGGCTTGCTCACCCTCAATCTCCTCCCTGTAGACATAAAGAAAAGGCCGCCGGTTTTCGGCGGCCTGATCGTATCAGGTATTGAAGCGGAACAGCATCACATCGCCGTCATGGACGATGTATTCCTTGCCTTCGTCCCTTGCCTTGCCAGCTTCCTTCGCTCCGACTTCGCCATTGTATTTGACGTAGTCTTCATAGGCGATGGTCTGGGCGCGGATGAAGCCGCGTTCGAAATCGGTATGGATGACACCGGCAGCGCCCGGAGCCTTGGTGCCGCGCCGGATGGTCCAGGCGCGGGTTTCCTTCGGTCCTGCGGTGAAATAGGTGATGAGGTCGAGAAGCTTGTAACCGGCGCGGATCAGGCGGTCGAGACCCGGTTCCTCAAGGTCCATGCTGTCCAGATATTCCTTGGCTTCCTCATCGGGAAGCTGTGCAACTTCCGCTTCGATCGCAGCCGAAATGATGACCGTCTGCGCGCCCTGTTCGTCGGCCATCTTGTCGACGGCAGCGCTAAATTCGTTGCCCTTGGCGGCGTCGCCTTCTGCGACGTTGCAGACATAAAGGACTGGCTTGGAGGTCAGAAGGTTCAGGCCCTTCAGCGTCAGCAGGTCTTCTGCGGCGATATCTTTCAGCATCAGGCGGACCGGCTGGCCGTTCTGGAGCAGTTCGAGTGCCGTTTCCATCACCGGCAGAATGGTGAGGGCTTCCTTGTCCTTGCCGGTGGCGCGCTTGCGGATCTGCACGATGCGGCGTTCGATGCTTTCAAGGTCTGAAAGCATCAGCTCCGTTTCAACCGTCTGGGCGTCCGATACGGGATCGATACGGCCTTCGACATGGGTGATGTCATCGTCCTCGAAGCAGCGCAGCACATGCACGATGGCATCGACTTCGCGAATATTGGCGAGGAACTGGTTGCCGAGACCTTCGCCCTTCGATGCGCCGCGCACGAGGCCGGCAATGTCCACGAAGTTGATGCGGGTCGGGATGATTTCCTTCGAACCTGCGATCTTGGCAATCTCGTTCTGGCGCGGATCGGGAACCGCCACTTCGCCGGTGTTCGGCTCAATGGTGCAGAACGGATAGTTTGCGGCCTGTGCGGCGGCCGTTTTGGTCAGCGCGTTGAAAAGCGTCGACTTACCAACATTTGGCAGACCGACGATGCCGCATTTGAAACCCATGATCGTACCTATCAGACTAGAATTCTATTGTTGTGGCTATGCGTCATAGGACTGTGAAGCGTCAAGAGGCGGAGCCGTCGCAGAAGCTTAATCCTTTTTGCCGAGCAGCTTTTTCAGCATTTCAGCCATAGGGCCGCTGGCAGGAATATCCGGCTTCTTCTGGTTTTGCCGCGCCTGACGAATATGGCTCTGCGCTTTTGGCTTTGCCTCAGGGGGGGCTTTCTCCAATTGCGCGGGATCGGCCTTGAAACCGCTTGGCCGCTGATTGCCATCGCCCATGGCAAGCGCAATGCGGTTCATGAAGCTGTTGTCTTCGCCCTTGGTGGCAAGCAGGCCCACATTATCGGCGATAGCGCCCAGAAGTTTATCCAGCCATTCATTGTCGGCCTTGGCGAAATCGCCGAGGACATAATTATGCACGAGTTCCTTCGCGCCCGGATGGCCGATGCCAAGCCGCATACGGCGATAATTCTGGCCGCCAGGGAAAGACTGCACATGTGCGTCGATGGACTTGATGCCGTTATGGCCGCCCGAGCCGCCGCCGGTCTTGATGCGCAGCTTGCCCGGAACGAGGTCCAGTTCGTCATAGATCACGACGAGATCGGCAGAGGTGAGCTTGTAGAAGCGCATGGCCTCGCCGATAGACTGACCCGAGAGGTTCATGAAAGTCTGCGGTTTGACCAGCAGCACCTTTTCGCCATCGATCACACTATCGGCGATCTCGGCCTGAAACTTCTTCTGCCAGTTGGAAAAGCGATGGCGGCGGAATATTTCATCCGCCGCCATGAAACCGATATTGTGCCGGTTATGCGCATATTTGGGGCCCGGATTGCCAAGACCTGCGATGAGCAGCATGGTTCAGAGCCCCCAAAATGCGGAAAGCGATTATTCGCTGTCCTTGGCTTCTTCTTCTGCAACGCCTTCCGAGGCAGCTTCTTCCGACTTCAGGCCGGCAGGAGCAGCAATCGTGGCGATGGTGAAGTCGCGATCCTGGATGGCAGGCGTTACGCCCTTCGGCAGCTTGATTGCCGAAATGTGGACGGAGTCGCCGATTTCGAGGCCGGTCAGGTCGAACTCGAGTGCTTCCGGAATTGCATTGGCCGGAACGATCAGTTCAACGTCGTGACGAACGATGTTGAGAACGCCGCCGCGCTTGATGCCCGGAGCAGCTTCTTCGTTCTTGAAGTGAACCGGAACATTCACATGGACGACCGACTTCGCGGAAACGCGCAGGAAGTCGACATGCTGCGGGAAATCACGGACCGGATCCAGCTGGTAGTCCTTCGGGAGGACCTGAATCTTCTTGCCGTCTACTTCGATCGTGGCAACAGTGGTCTTAAAGCCACCGCCATGAATCTTGTAGAAGATCTCCTTGTAGGAGACGGCGATTGCGAGGGGTTCCTGCTTGTCGCCATAGATGACTGCAGGAATCTGGCCGTTGCGACGCAGTTCGCGGGAGGACCCCTTACCAACCCGGGTACGCAGATCGGCCTTGAGCACGTAAGTCTCGCTCATGGCATTTCCTTTCGATGTTACTGGAGTGTCGCTTGTTTTCCACGCATGATCTTGTCCGAAAACCGGTTTCCACTTTTCGGGATCATGCTTCAACAAACGACATGAAACAGCCCGTATTGTCTGTCACGAAGTGAGAGACCGGACCGCTCCATTCCGCGTTGCCTCCAAGGGTGTCTACGCGGATGGCGGTGGCTATAGACCATAGCGAGCGGCGGCGCAAGTTTTTTGGGCTGCGAGCAGTTCCCGTGCCCGGCATCTGTGGGCATTTCTCATAACCGGTGGCATTGGCGGCGTCAAAGATGTTAAGCGAATGCCTGATCGATCGCAGGCTTGGCCGTGCGAGTCGTCTGTTCCTGCAATACTGAAACAAGGAGGCGAGATGCAGGTCGGTATCGACATGGGTGCAGTTGCTGGAAGCGGTTCTGCCTCGGCAGCGGCGCTTGGCGGTGGCAAGCAAGCCATGCTTGATCTTGAGGAGCTTCTCGCCACGCGTTTGCTCGTGCAGGGCAATTCCGGCTCCGGCAAGTCGCATCTTTTGCGCCGCCTTTTGGAACAGAGCGCGCAATGGGTGCAGCAGTGCATTGTCGACCCTGAAGGCGATTTCGTCACGCTTGCCGATCTTTACGGCCATGTCGTTGTCGATGCCGCCCGTACCGAAGCCGAACTGACACGCATTGCCGGACGTATCCGCCAGCACCGTGTTTCGGTGGTGCTCAATCTGGAAGGGCTGGACGTCGAGCAGCAGATGCGCTCCGCTGCGGCTTTTCTCGGTGGCCTCTTTGATGCGGAGCGTGACTATTGGTATCCGATGCTGGTGGTTGTGGATGAGGCGCAGCTTTTTGCGCCTGCTGCCGCAGGTGAAGTGTCCGACGAAGCGCGCAAGCTTTCGCTCGGCGCGATGACCAATCTCATGTGTCGCGGACGAAAGCGCGGCCTTGCGGGTGTTATCGCTACGCAGCGACTGGCGAAGCTCGCCAAGAACGTTGCTGCCGAAGCCTCCAACTTCCTCATGGGGCGCACCTTCCTCGATATCGACATGGCGCGCGCAGCCGATCTTCTCGGCATGGAGCGCAAGCAGGCCGAAATGTTCCGCGATTTGCAGCGCGGGCATTTTGTGGCGCTTGGCCCTGCATTGTCGCGCCGTCCATTGCCGATCAAGATCGGCAAGGTGGAAACATCGGCGCGTTCGTCGTCGCCGAAACTGATGCCGCTGCCCGAAGCGCCGGAAGATGCACTCGACCTGATCTTCACGCCGGCGCCGCAGGAAATCCGTACTGCCGTGCGCCGCACGCCTCCACCACCGCCGCCGCCATCCACGGCGGAAATTCTGGCGCAGGTCGCAAAGCCCAAGCACGAAGCCGAACCGGCGCAGGAACCATTGTTTCCCGGCATTGTGGAAGCCGAACGCGATGAGCTTCTTGAAAAGGTCATGCGCGAGATTGTGGATGACCCGGAAGCATCGTTCCGGTCTGTGGCCGTTCTCTATCAGGATTTTCTGGTGCGCTGCCGCATTCACCGCGTTCCGGGCGAACCGCTGGCTCTCCCTGCCTTCCGCCGCAGGCTGGCGGTGGCGCAGGCCAGCATTGAGAGCGATGTGGCAAGCGGCGAAACATGGCAGCAGGCGCTTTCCCTGTCGGAAAGTCTCACTGATGATGTGCAGGGCGTATTCCTGATCGTGGCGCAGGCAGCCGTCACCGGCGCGCCTTGCCCTTCCGATGCGGCTTTGGCGCGCGCCTATGGCACGCACTCGTTCAGCCGTGCCCGGCGTCTGCTAACCTATTTTGAAGAGCGTGGGCTTCTGGTTGTGCGCAATGATTTCAAGGGAATGCGCATCGTCAATTTCCCCGATCTCGCCTGTGAGACCGCTCCGGGCGACCCGAATGCGCCGGATGAACTGGTGGAAGAGGGCGCAGCCGCCGAGTAAAACAAGGTGTTGCCTGTGATAACTGTCATGAACCTGTAATGATCCTCACCGACAGCTTGTGAAACGATTCATTCAGGGTAGCAGCGTGACTGAGCCAGTAAAACAGCCAGGTTTCAAAGAACTATTCACGACTTTCGGCAAAGTGGGTCTTCTGTCTTTTGGCGGTCCCGCAGCCCAGATCGCGATGCTGCAACGCATTCTCGTGGATGAGAAAAAATGGATGGATCAGGAGCGGCTGATCCATGCGCTCAATTTCTGCATGTTGCTGCCGGGGCCGGAAGCCATGCAACTTGCGACCTATTCCGGTTGGGCGGTGAAAGGCTGGCGCGGCGGTTTGCTGGCAGGGCTGTTGTTCGTGCTGCCAGGCGCTGTCGTCATGCTTGCATTGTCGGCGCTTTATATCGCCTTCGGGCATGTCGAGATCGTGGCTGGACTGTTGTTCGGCCTCAAGGCTGCGGTTCTGGCTGTGGTTTTCGAAGCGCTCTACCGCATGGCCAAACGGACATTGGCCTCGGGTTTTTCCTATGCGGTGGCGATTGCGGCATTCGTTGCGATAGCTTTCCTGAAACTGCCGTTTCCGCTCGTCGTTCTGCTTGCGGCTGTTGCAGGTGGACTACGACACGTCGTTCAGGGGAAGGGTGCAGCAACCGTTATAGGGGATGCGACACCCGGCGCCCTGCGTGAATTCACGCAGCAGACACTCATCTGGGGCGGGTTGTGGCTTTTACCTTTGCTCGGGCTCTTCTTCGCTTTTGGCGGTGCGCATGTTTTCGTGCAGGAAGCGGCCTTCTTCTCGAAGCTTGCCGCGGTGACATTTGGGGGCGCTTATGCAGCTCTTTCCTATACGGCGCAGCAGGCGGTCGAGCATTTCGGCTGGATGAAACCGGGCGAGATGCTGACCGGGCTGGGACTGGCCGAAACCACGCCGGGACCGCTGATCCTCGTGCTGGTCTTTGTCGGCTTTGTGGGAGCTGCGAATCTTTCGGGCCTGCCGCCACTTCTGGGCGGCTTTTTCGGCGGTTTGATTGCGCTGTGGTTTACCTTCGTGCCCTGCTTTCTATGGATATTGGCAGGGGCGCCCTTCGTGGAACGGCTGCGTCAGGTACGCTGGCTGTCGGCGATGCTGGGCGGCATTACGGCTGCGGTTGTCGGCGTGATTGCCAATCTGGCGCTGTGGTTCTCGCTGCACGTCCTGTTTTCGCAGGTGGTGGAGAAAGCCGTCGGCCCCTTCACATTGCCGCTGCCGGTCTGGAGCACAATAGACAATGCCGCCGTCCTGATCGCAGGCGCGGCGGCATTCTTGCTTGTCGTTCTGAGGCTCAACATGCCGCTCGTGCTGTTGCTGGCGGCATGTCTCGGAATTGCTATTCGCCTGATGTTTTGATTAGTCGAACAGGCTCGAAACAGACTCTTCCGCTGCCGTACGGGCGATGGCTTCGCCAATCAGGTCCGAGATCGACAGCACGCGGATATTCGGCGCATCGTTGATGGCGGTGGTCGGCTGGATCGAGTCGGTGATGACCAGCTCCTTCAGCTTGGATGAGGCAATACGGGCAACCGCGCCGCCGGACAGAACGCCATGCGTAATATAGGCGGTGACGCTGTTGGCGCCCTTGTTGAGCAGGGCTTCGGCTGCGTTGCAGAGCGTGCCGCCGGAATCGACGATATCATCGAACAGCAGGCAGTCCTTGCCGGAAACATCGCCGATGACGTTCATGACTTCCGATTCACCTGGACGCTCACGGCGCTTGTCGACGATGGCGAGCTGCGCATCGATGCGCTTGGCCAGCGAACGGGCACGCACCACGCCGCCAACGTCAGGCGAAACGACCATGCAGTTGCCGGTGGCATAATTGGCCTTCACATCGCGGGCGATGACCGGAACGGCATAGAGATTGTCGGTCGGAATATCGAAGAAGCCCTGAATCTGACCGGCGTGAAGGTCAAGCGTCAGAACGCGGTTGGCACCGGCTTCGGTGATGAGGTTGGCGACGAGCTTGGCCGAGATCGGCGTGCGCGGGCCGGGCTTGCGGTCCTGACGGGCATAGCCGAAATAGGGCAGGACGGCGGTGATGCGACGTGCCGAGGAGCGGCGGAAGGCATCGATCATGATGAGCAGTTCCATCAGGTGATCGTTTGCCGGATAAGAGGTCGATTGCAGAACGAATACGTCTTCGCCGCGCACGTTTTCCTGAATCTCTACGAAGATTTCCTGATCGGCGAAGCGACGGACGCTGGCCTTACCGAGCGGAATGTTGAGATATTGAGCAACGGATTCGGCAAGAACCCGGTTGGAGTTGCCTGCGAAAAGTTTCATTCTTTTGCCTCTGACGCCGATGCGGTCGCGGTTTGCAGTTTGGTTCTGTCGCAACAGTCCGTCGGAACGGACTTAATCTCTTAAAAACTTTAAGCTGCGTAGTTTTTGACGGGGTCAAGAACGGCAGCTTGCAAGGTTTTCTTTCGGATGCGGGGGCTATTGCAAAGAGTCATCGTCATTGCAAGGCCCCCGGGAACACAATTGCTGTAAAAAGCCCGGTTTCCCGGCTTTCCCACAGCAGGCAAAACAGATTCAGCAAAAGATTTCAGTCTTTTGCTGCCAAAGCAAGTTTCTATGCGCGATTTGCCGCAAGCCAGGTCGAATATTCCTGCATGGTGCGGTCGGCGATTGCCTGCATTGCGGAAGCCGGAACGACGCTCCATGAGTCTGCGGCAGCACCTGGAACTTTCTCCTGCCCCTGGATCCGGTGAAGGCGGTTGCCCGAAGCATCCAGCACGTCCCAGACGTAAAGCACCG
Organism: Brucella tritici; assembly: GCF_008932295.1. GTDB lineage: Bacteria > Pseudomonadota > Alphaproteobacteria > Rhizobiales > Rhizobiaceae > Brucella > Brucella tritici. The sequence goes on from NZ_WBWA01000012.1 coordinate 71,267, forward strand.
TGGTCTGGTTATCTTCCGAAAGAACAGAGAAATAGCCCTTCATGACATAGGCCGCATTGGGGTCGTTATTGCCTGCAAGCTCGATGCCCTTCGTCTTGGCATCGTCATTCATGCGGTGGGTGAGAGGTGTCACGACATTGACCGGTGCACCGACAATCGGGGCAATATGCAACTTGCCCGGCTTGAGCGCGGCACTGCGCTGCGGTGCCGCTGGCGTGGTCGTCGCAGGTGCTGTGCCGGTCGTGGCCGGAGTTGTTCCCGTGGGCTGCACGGGAGCGGTGCCCGTCGCCGGGGTGCCCGGTGTCGCGGCTGGCGTAGTAGTTTGCCCGGAATTTTGCCCGGAACTCTGATTGCTACCTTGTACATTCAGAGCGGATTCGGTGCTGTTGCAGGCGGCAAGGACGCTTGTAAGCACTCCGGCCAGCAACAACATCGTTGAAAGACGTGCCTTGTTCATCTTCGGCTTCATGCTCCTGAAGGCGCAGGTTCTCTGCGGTAGGGCATTTCCAGTTTGAAATATTCCATCGATTTTATCGACGTGCATCTTGTCCGAAAACCGCTTTGCAGTTTCCGGCGTGCGCTTGTGGCAGTTTTATCGCCGATTGCGCCTCATTTTACAATCATATCAAGAGAATGGCGGGATAATGGCTGAGCAGCGCCATTTGTTGTGAGATATGTCTGCCCCAGTGTCATCGCGGTTTGCGTGTCGGAATCCATGATGATCATATGTGCGAAAAGCGTCATATCCGGCTGGATGCTTTCCGGATTTCCGGCATAAAACATCTGCGGGTCCATCCATGATGGCGTGAAGCGCGCGCCCACCGAATAGCCGCAGGCATTGAGACGATGGCGGGTGAGACCATGGGCTTCCATGGTTCGGGCATGGGCGTCAAAGACATCGCCGAATGTCGAGGCGGGTGTCATCGCCGCTTCCACGGCTTCCAGTGCCTCGCGTGCGGCGGCATAGAGTTCCAGATGATGCGTGGTCGGTTTTCCGACGACGATCGTGCGCATCATCGGCGCATGATAGTGCCGGAAGACGCCCGACCATTCGAGTGTGAGCTGGTCGTTCTTGTCGAGCTTGCGTCGGCCGGATTTGTAGCGGCAGAGCAGGGCATCGTCGCCCGAGCCGATGATATATTCGTTCGCCGGATAATCACCGTCGCCCGCGAAATTGGCGCTCATCATCGCAGCCAGAATATCGGCCTCGCTCGCGCCTCCTTTGGTCAGCTTTATTGCAGCATCAAGCGCATCGTCACTCAACTCGGCCGCGCGCCTGGCATAGGCGATTTCAGCCGGGCTTTTCAGCAGGCGCAGGCGGTCCACCATGCCGGAGGCGTCGTAAAGCTTGGCAAAGCTCTGCAACTGTTCGTCCAGCTTGCGGGCATTGGCGCCGGTGAGGCCGTGCGTCTGATATTCGATCCCGATCCGCGTGCCGAGGAGGTCGAGTTCCGTTAGTATATTCCGCAGGTCGGAAGCCGGATTGGCATTGTCACGGTCGGTCCAGACGACGATGTTCTCGATATTCGACGTATGGCGCGCCTGCCGCAGATCGGCAGAGCGCGTCATCAGCACCATCGACCCGTCTGCCTTCACGACGAGGCACTGGAAGAAGCAGAATCCGAATGTGTCATAGCCGGTCAGCCAGTACATGCTCTCCTGTGCGAACAGCAGAAGCGCATCCAGCTTTTCCTCTTCCATCTTCAAGATCAGACGGTCGCGACGTGCGGCGAATTCTTCCGGCTCGAAGTGAAGGGCCATGCGGTTCTCCTAATCTTCTATGATGGCGATCGCTGCAATCTGACGCCCGTAATCGGGTTCGTTGCGGTGGGTGGTGCGCCGGTAGGAATAGAACTGTTCCTCATCGGCATAGGTGCACTGGCGAAGGGATTCTGCCCGCACGCCAGCTTTCGTCAGGCGGTCGGTGATGAATGTCCACAGATCGAACAACTTGTGGTCGGGCTTGTCGGAAGGCCGGAAGTAGGTAGCGTAGGCAGCATCCTTGCCGATGAATTCGGCGTAGAATTCCGGACCGACTTCATAGTTTTCCGGACCAATGGTCGGCCCGAGAACGGCAACGATATTCTCGCGTTTTGCACCGAGATCGATCATGGCTTCGATGGTGTTCTCCAGAACACCGCCGAAAGCGCCACGCCATCCGGCATGGGCGGAACCGATGATTCCCGCTTCGTGATCGGCAAAAAGCACTGGCCCGCAATCGGCGGAAAGCGCACCGATGGCGATGCCCGGCACATTTGTGACCATTGCGTCAGCCTTCGGGCGTGGGGCGCCGAACGGTTCGGTGACGTGCAGGACATCGGGCGAATGAACCTGATGCACGGTCATGAGATGATCGGGCGCAACGCCAAGGTTTTCGGCGACGCGACGGCGATTCTCCGCAACCTTTTCCGGCACATCGTTCGAACCGCTTCCGACATTCAGGCCCGTATAGATGCCATCGGAAACGCCGCCCTTGCGGGTGAAAAAGCCATGCGCAATCCGCTTCCCGTTCTGTCCGACGGGCTTTTCAAGGAGAGGCGAGCGGAGCGGTTGCGGCATATCTGTCATAGCATTCTCTCTTCAAACGGCGGGATGTTGGGGGAGGAGGCACAGCTTGTCAATCGAAGCTTTCGCCGTCATGGAACTGCAAACGGAATGAGTTTTGTGTCGGAATCGCTGATGGCCAGCACCTTGAACAAGGTTCCCATTTGATCGGGGGCGGCCAGTCTTTCGACATCCTGCCGGATTTTTTCCTGAAACGCTGCATCCTTGCCCGCGCCAAGCCGTCCTGCGCGATCAACTAAGCCCATTGCGAGCAGAAATTCACCTTGCGTCATCATTCCGGTCTTGCAGCCACTGGCTCGTGCGGTCTTGTCCAGAATGTCGAAATCGACGTGGCTGGTGAGGTCCGCAATGCCCGGATTGGCAAAGACATCGTCAAAGCTGTGTTTCAACATGGCTTGCAGCGTATCGCCGAAACCGGCTTTCAGATGGCCGTAGTCGATATTGAGCGCCGCGCCGCGTGTGGTTGCGATATGGCTGGCGATTTCCTGCATCAAGGCGGTGCGCGCCGGGGCCGCTTCAAAGATCGCACCTTCGGGTGCTTCCGCATGGCCCGCAGGTAACAGCGCCGGATCTATACCGCCGAGACCGCTGACGAAATGGAACTCATCCTTTTCATCGAGCGCGATCATGCGTTCGACAAAGCGGCCATCGACCTTGACGAACTGCCGGAACGGAATCGCATCGAACAGCTCATTGGTCACGAGGATCAGCGGCCCGTTGGCAGTATCGGCGGAAATATCGGAAAAGCGTTCGCACCAGTCGATCTTCGCACCGATATTGGCCAGCTTTTCCCTTTGTCTTTCGACAAGGCGCGGGCTGGTCTCGACCATGACGACCCGCGCATAGCCCAGCATTTGCGGGGCGAGCCTGCCGATGGTGCGCAGCATGTCGCTCATCAGCGTGCCGCGACCGGGGCCGATTTCGCACAGCACGATATTGTCCGGGCATCCCAGCGCGTCCCATTCGCTGACGCACCAGATGCCGATCAGTTCACCGAACATCTGGCTCACTTCCGGCGCGGTGATGAAATCGCCGTCACGTCCGAAAGGTTCGCGCGTGGTGTAATAGCCAGCCTCCCGGTCGCCGAGGCAGGCTGCCATGTAATCGGCGACGCTGATTGGCCCGGAGGCGGCGATCAGGCGTTTCAGCCGGTCTTTCAGCGAAAGATCAGGCATCTTTCGCCGCTGCACGATTGGCACGCCACATGGCCCAAAGCCCGATCAACACCATCGGCACTGAAAGGACCATGCCCATGGTAAGCCATCCGCCGAAGAGATAGCCGAGCTGTGCATCCGGCTCGCGGAAGAATTCGACCACGATGCGGCTGAGGCCGTACCCTGTGACGAAAGCGCCTGCAATGAAGCCGGGCTTCTTCAGTTTGCGTCCGACCCAGACGAGGAGGAACAGTACGAAGAAGAGGACCACACCCTCAAGGAACGCTTCATAAAGCTGGCTTGGGTGGCGCGGCAGCGGGCCGCCATTGGGGAAGTAGACCGCCCAGGATACATCGCTGACACGGCCCCAAAGTTCCGAATTGATGAAATTGGCGACACGCACCACGCCAAGCCCGACCGGAACGCCAGCGGCAATCGTATCGAACATGCTCCAGACCTTGATGCCGCGCGAGCGGGCAAACAGGAACATGGCAAGCGTCGTGCCCAGAATGCCGCCGTGAAACGACATGCCGCCATCCCACACCGCCGGAATGGCGAGCGGGTTGGAGATATAATAGGAGAAATTATAGAAGAGCACGTAGCCGATACGGCCACCAAGCACGACGCCGAGCGCTGCCCAGATGACGAAATCATCGAGCGCTTCCGGTGCCATGGGCGGCTGGTTGTTGGCCCACAGGCGATGGCTTCGCAGGAGCTTCTTGCCGTACCACCAGGCGAACATGATGCCGACGACATAGCCGAGGCCGTACCAGTGCACTGCCAGCGGCCCGACGCGGAAAATCACCGGATCGATATTGGGGAAGGCGAGCGCCGATGCGGGCAGCAACGTCTCAATCATGAAATCACTCCGTTTTGTGACGGAACATGCTGGACCAACCCTTTATGGTCAAGCTGTTCCCGCTTTGCCGCAAATGGCGGTTTCTGGGCTTCCGGTGCTGATGTACTCTTAAGGCAGCCTTAAGTACATTCGCCACTGGCGTCTCCGGTTGCCGCAGACGGCTATTTCGCGAGGTCTGCAGTTGTTGATTCAACCGCATTGAACCCGATCACTTTCTATGGCCGCGCTTGCATCGGAACCGAGACGGCCCTATTTCAAATTTATGTTTTCAACAGGTCTCACCTGGAAATAAGGAATGATTGCCATGACCAGCGGACAGAACCGGGTTCTCGATGAACTCGCCAAGCTTGTTACGGATGCGGCAGGCGCTGCGCAGGGCGTGCGCCGTGAAGTGGAAACGGCGTTGCGTTCCCAGAGCGAGCGTGTGCTGAACACGCTCGATGTGGTGCAGCGCGAAGACTTTGAAGCCGTTCGCGAAATGGCAATCAAGGCGCGTGCGGAAAACAGCGCGTTGCTGGCAAGAATCGAAGCTCTCGAAGCACGTCTTGCGAAATTCGAAGTTGATTCTGATGCCAAACCGGCAAAATCGGCGTCATCTTCGGCAAAATCCAAAAATAATCCCTGAATATTTATTAACAGGCCGCAAGTGGCAAAAACCCTTGTCTTAGAGTCGGTTAAGGCAAGGGTCGCGGTCGGTCCCTCGTATATTTCCACATGCTTTCACGGCTCTTTGTTCAAAAGGGGCTGGCGTTCAGATTCAGCATCAATAGACTGAAAACACTACATGATTCGTAACGCGGTCATGTAGGCGGCGGCGAGGGGCTGAGTGTCAGGTTTCGCGTCTTTCAGGCTGCTTTCCAGTATCAGTTGCGTATGTGCGTGTGCCATTGAGGCGCTTGCATGCCGTCGTGCATGCCGGTTCCTCAACCGATCAATTCGTGCCTGTTTTCCTGCGCTTGTTCTTGCGCGGTGGCTGGTACGGGCGAGCAATGACTTGCGCGCCGGGAATTAGGAAACATCTGGGGGCAGATGGTTCCCAGAACAGGAAACGGACATGAGCCTTCTTGAGCTTGAATTCGCACGTGAGGCACATCCGGTGGATGTGATCGAACAGGTCGCGCATTCAAACGACTGGACGTTCGAGCGGACTGGCGACGACGAAATCGCAATTTCGGTTGCGGGCAACTGGACTGACTATCACATCTCGTTTTCCTGGATGGAGGATTTCGAGGCACTGCATCTGGCCTGCGCATTTGACATCAAGGTGGCCGAGCCACGTGTGAACGAAGTGATGCGCCTGCTGTCGCTGATCAATGAAAAGCTTCTGATGGGACATTTCGATCTTTGGCAGCAGGAAGGCGCGATCATGTATCGCCAGTCGCTGTTGCTGGCAGGCGGTGCGGAACCTACGAGCCGTCAAGTGGAAGTGTTGCTGTCGGCAGCGCTGGAAGCTTGCGAAGCCTATTTCCAGGCCTTCCAGTTTGTGGTCTGGTCAGGTGTTACGGCACGTGAAGCGCTGGAATGCGTTGTTTTCGAGACCGTCGGTCGCGCCTGACTATCCAATAACTGAGTTTTGGCCCGGCGTTCGCGCCGGGTTTTCTGCGGAGCCGGGAATGAGGGCCGGGGAGTGAAAGAATGAGCGAAGCAACCACCATCACCTGGGCAGATTTCGAAAAGGTCGATATCCGCAGCGGAACCATCGTGGAAGCTGTGCCATTTCCCGAAGCGCGCAAGCCCGCCTTCAAGCTGAAGATCGATTTCGGCGAAAAGATCGGCATCAAGAAGTCGTCAGCCCAGATCACCCGGCACTACACGCCGGAGCAACTCATCGGCAAACAGATCATGGCCGTGGTGAATTTCCCGCCACGACAGATCGGCCCCTTCATGTCGGAAGTGCTGACACTCGGCATGCCGGATGAAGACGGCGAAGTGGTTCTTGCAGCAATCGACAAGCGGGTGCCGAACGGCGGCAAGCTTTATTGAGAGCGGATGATTTCGCGTTAAGCAACCGCGTTGTCCCCTCATCCTGAGGAGCCGTTGAAAACGGCGTCTCGAAGGATGAGGGAGAATTAAAGAGGCTTGCCATCATCCTTCGAGACGGTTCCTTCGCACGCTCAGAAACCTCCTCAGGATGAGGGGAGGTGTTATCTTGCCTCACGCGCGGGGTTTTCTATAACTATTTGTTTTCACGTATGTCTTTATCCCGCAACCGGTTCCCGATTTTGGGGCATGCTTTAAGCCGGAATGTGGATGATGGCGCGCAGGCCACCGGTCGGGGCGTCTTCCAGCGTAATGTCGCCGCCGTGGCTGCGTGCAATATCGCGTGCAATGGCAAGCCCCAGCCCGCCGGTGCCGCCTGAATCCTGCGTTCGCGCTTCATCCAGCCGGACGAAAGGCTTGAAGACGTCTTCGCGGCGGTCTTCCGGAATGCCCGGCCCATCATCGTCCACGACGACCTTCAGCCAGCCATCCTCATGCGAAATTGAAAGCTCGACATTCTGCGCATGACGGAAGGCATTCGATACAAGATTGCTGACGAGGCGCGAGAAGGCGTTTGGACGCACATAGACTTCGCTGTCGCCTTCAATATGATATTTGAAGCCGCGTTCGCGCAAGCGCGCTTCGTGCTCCAGCTTTTCACAAAGCCTCGTGACATCGTAGCTTGCCGTTTCTTCCGAACCTTCGCCGCGCGCAAAGGCGAGATAGCCTTCAAGCATCGTCTGCATGTCGGCAATATCCTGATTGAGAGGCTCGGTGTCGATGGAGTGACCAGCCAGAGCAAGCTGCAGCTTGAAGCGGGTCAGAATGGTGCGCAGGTCGTGGCTGACGCCGGAAAGCATGGCCGTGCGCTGCTCGATCTGGCGCTCGATGCGTGAGCGCATCTGAATGAAGGCGATGCCGGCGCGGCGTACTTCCTCGGCTCCGCGCGGATGGAACCCTTCCGGCATGGGGCGCCCCTTGCCGAAACTCTCTGCGGCTTCAGCAAGCTGCTGGATGGGCTTGATCTGGTTGCGCAGGAAGGCGATGGCGATAATCAGCAGAACAAGTGCGGTGCCGACCATCCATGTCAGGAAGATGCCCGTATTGGACGCATAGGCCTGGCTGCGTCGCGCAAAGACGCGCAACACCTTGTCCTCAAGCTTGATGCGGATTTCGATGAGATCGGAATCGCCCACCGTATCCACCCAGAAGGGCCGATTGATCTGGCGGGTAATCTCTTCACTGAGGAAGTAATCGAGAATGGCGAAAAAAGGCTTCGGTCCGGGAGGCGGCAGCGGATCGGGCGGCAGGATCGAAATGTTCAGCGCCAGCCTCTGCTGCGCAATGCGGATGAGATTGTCGTAGCCCGGTTCCTGCGGATAGGTTTCGAGAATATCGATGATGCCGGCAATATCGCGCACAACGGCGGTCGACAGTCGTTCGGTCACCATCTGCCAGTGACGCTCCATGAACACATAGGCAATCACGGACTGAAGCAGAACCATCGGGGCAATGATGATGATGAGCGACCGCGCATAAAGCCCCTTCGGCATGATGCGCGCCAACCAGCGGGAGAATTTTCTCAAGGGCGATTTCATCGTGTTAAAACGTCCCTAAGGCCGCGCGGTTGCGTTTTCCATGAACAACATTGCGGCTGTACCGTTTGTACACGTCGCCCTGCGTTTTGAGAAAACACCATTTTCTGATCGCGATATTCCCGATGGCCGATGGTTGCTACTCGATGCTGAGCTTATAGCCGATGCCGCGCACGGTCTGGAGCCAGACCGGATTGGCCGGGTCTTGCTCGATCTTGCGGCGAAGGCGATTGATCTGGACGTCAATCGTGCGCTCGCCAACATCGCCGTCCTGACCGGTCAGCTCGTGGCGGGGGATCGTTTCACCGGCACGCTCGGCGAAGATCGCCATGATGTCCTGCTCGCGATCGGTCAGCTTGATCGTTTCCGTACCCTTCTTCAGCTCGCGGCGCGGGATGAAGAAAGTATAGGGACCGAACACGATCTGCTCGATCTTCGGCTGTGCGGGCGGTGCGCCGCGCCGCAGGATATTGTTGATGCGCAGCGTCAGCTCGCGGGGATCGAACGGCTTGGGCAGATAATCGTCCGCACCGGCAGCCAGACCATCGATGCGGCTGTCGGTTTCCGACAATGCCGTCAGCATCAGGATGGGGACGTTCTTCTGCTCGCGCAGCGATCTCGTCAGCGAAACGCCGGTTTCACCCGGCATCATGACGTCGAGGATCAACAGATCGAAATCGATGCCTTCGAGCTTGCGGCGCGCTTCGGCAGCGCTTCCAGCCATGGTGACACGGAATCCGCTATTGGTCAGATATTGTGAGAGAAGGCTGCGGATACGCGTATCGTCGTCAACGACGAGGAGATGCGGCGCGTCGTCCGAGAGCGTCTTTTCTTCTTCTACAGCCATGGCGTCTTTCGATCCCATTCCGATAAATTTACTTCAGCATTCCAGCCTATGCCCGATGCTTTGGTGCACATATTATCGACTGGAATGCGGCACGTCCATTCACTGCCTGCGTGGACCTGCTTTTATACAAGCACTCATTGTCTGATCCAAAAGTCGCCGTGCCTTGGCTCGCAAATGGCGGTTTTCTGCGCTTCCGGTGCTCATGTACTCAAGTACATTGCGCTCCGGTTCTCGCAAACCACCATTTTCGCCACGGCCTGACGACTTTTTTTATTCAGACACTTTCTGCTACCTTGCGTAACACTTGTCTCAAACCTGCCGGGTCGCAGGATCGTCGGCGGAAAACTCATCGATCTGGGCGCGCCGCTCGGGATTGACCATATTATAGAGGAAGTGTTCGATGACTTCGCGGTCCTGCGGTGCGCAGTCCTCCAGCGCACGTGCGATGCGCCGCGATTGCGGAAGGGCGAGCGCAAGTGTGAGCTGACGGCCGCTCTTGGTCGGATAAAGCTTGCGGTGGCGGCGGTCGTGCAGGCCGGTGGCCTGAACGACATGGCCAGTATCGATCAACTGTTTAAGCACGCGCGACAGGCTCTGCTTGGTGATCCGCAAAACTTCCAGCAACTCCGCGACCGTCATGCCCGGCTTGCGGTTGATGAAGTAGAGGACGCGGTGATGCGCCCGCCCGAATCCGATCTTTTCCAGAATAAGATCAGGGTCGGCGGTGAAATCGCGATAAGAAAAAAACAGAAGTTCGATCACGTTGAGGTCGGCCGCCTCCTCAGCCGTCAACGGATTGCTTATATAATTCATATCGTTCGTCGAATTCACATCGATGCTCCATTCTGTTGCGTTAAATATGTCAGCATTATTGACATAATTCAATCGCCCAGATAATTTTCGATAAGCGTGAGCTGGCTTTTTTGGAATAATGTTCGCGCTGAAGCATGCAAGGAGGAGGGATAATTGCGCCGACTGGCTTTCCGCCACCATCTCAAGAGTTTGGTGATGGGGATGGTTGCCGCAATATTCGATCCCTGTGGAGGATTTATTTTCTTTCCATGCATGCTCCGCTTGGGATTCGCGCAATATGTTTGCGCGACCTCAAAGCATTTTGAACAAAAAGGCCAGCAATTATGCAGAGGAAGGTGGCCGTCTCACCAGTTATATCGATTTAGTTGGGGAAGACGGGCTGCGGGCTGCATTGCTGAAGCGCATGCCGAAAAGTGCAAGGCGGTTTTCGGGATGCGCGTCGAAACGAATAGATAGAGCATTTCCAACGTTTCATCCTGAAAAGGAAATGCTCGATGAAATACTTAGGAGCAAGAAAATGGCTGCGATTCCATTTGATCAACGGGTCGGATTTATCTGGCTGGACGGCGAATTTGTCGACTGGAAAGATGCAAAAATTCATGTGCTGACCCATGGCCTGCATTATGCGAGCGCAGTGTTTGAAGGCGAGCGCGCCTATGGCGGCGAGATCTTCAAGCTCAATGAGCACACCGAACGCCTGCATGAATCTGCGCGCATTCTCGGTTTCGAGATTCCTTTCAGCGTTGCAGAAATCAACGATGCCTGCCGCGAACTCCTGACGAAGCAGGGTTTTGAAGATGCCTATGTGCGTCCGATTGCCTGGCGCGGTTCGGAATCGCTGGGCGTTTCGGCGCAGAACAACCGCATTCATCTTGCCATCGCCATCTGGCAGTGGCCGAGCTATTTCTCGCCCGAAGAAAAGATGAAGGGTATCCGGCTCGATATTGCTGAATATTGCCGCCCGGACCCGCGCACGGCGCCGTCGCGGTCCAAGGCTGCCGGTCTTTATATGATCTGCACGATCTCCAAACATGCCGCTGAAGCCAAGGGCTATGCCGATGCATTGATGCTCGACTGGCGCGGACAGGTTGCCGAAGCAACGGGTGCAAACGTCTTCTTTGTGAAGGACGGAGCGCTGCATACGCCGAAGCCTGACTGCTTCCTTGACGGCATTACCCGCCGCACGATCATTGATCTTGCCAAGCGCCGCGGTATTGAAGTTATCGAGCGGGCAATCATGCCGGAAGAACTTGACGGTTTCTCCGAATGCTTCCTGTGCGGAACAGCAGCGGAAGTGACGCCGGTTTCCGAGATCGGTCAATACCGTTTCAAGCCTTCCGAGATTACGAATCTTCTAATGAATGACTATTCTGCAGAAGTTCAGCCAAAGCGGGCGGCAGCGGAATAACTGGGTTTTAAACAGAAAAAGAGCGGTCTTCGGACCGCTTTTTTGTTATCCCGTCGCTTATTGTTTGACATTGGAAAGTTTAGGCACAAGATTTTTTTGCCGGAGTCGCGCTATTCCGGTTTAAAACTCAGATGGGGTGACGATTATGGAATCTCTACTACCTATCATTCTCCAGCTCGTCGCTGGCGCAGTTGGTGGCAACATCGCAGGCGCAGTGAAGAATATCAGCCTTGGCACTACGGGTAACACGGTGGCAGGTGGCATCGGTGGTGTCATCCTTGGGCAGCTCCTCCCGATGTTGTCGGGCGGTGGCCTCGATTCCGTTCTCAACGGTGTTGTCGGCCAGCTGGCAGGTGGCGGCGTTGGTGGTATCGTGCTCACGGCCGTTGTCGGCCTGATCAAGAACGCGATGGCCGCCAAGGCCTGATGCATCAGAGCACATCCCGAAACGTGTGAAACGGTTTTCGGATAAGATGTGCGTAAAAATAAACAGTCGTAACGCGCCGATCTGATTCAATCAGATCGAAATGCGCTCTGGAGACTGTATGGTTGTGGGGACAACCGGCATGACGAACTGTCGGGGCGTAGCCCGAAAGCCGTAAACGGTTTTCGGAGAGAGTGCCTCGGACATCCTGGAGAGGGAAAACGGGCGGCGTTCAGCCGCCCGTTTCTATTTAAAGCTTCACCTGACGGGCACAGGACACTATCTCTGTGTCAGAAGCGCCTTCCGGGCCGTTATTTATTCGAGTGGAGTAAAACCAATGGGGCAATTGCAGGCCATCATCGTTCCCGTCACGCCTTTCCAGCAGAATTGCACCATTCTGTTCGATAGTGAGACCAAGAAGGGGGTGGTGATCGATCCGGGCGGTGATCTTGACCGCATCCGGGAGGCGATCGAATCCCAGGGGATTGAGGTTGAGGCCATCTGGATCACGCATGGCCATATCGACCATGCCGCGGCAGCCCTTGATCTCAAGGAAGCCCTGAATGTGGACATTATCGGCCCGCACAGGGATGACAAGTTTCTGCTCGATAATCTGGAAACGACGGGCCTGAAATACGGCATCACCGAGGGCGTGCGCAATGTTACGCCGGATCGCTGGCTGGACGAAGGTGACAAGGTTTCCTTCGCCGGGCACGAGTTCGACGTCTTCCATACGCCGGGCCATGCGCCGGGTCATGTCGTGTTCTTCAATCCCGAAGCGCGGTTCGCAATTGTCGGTGACGTGCTTTTCAACGGCTCGGTCGGGCGTACCGATCTGCCGGGCGGTGATCACGCGGCGCTGATTCGCTCCATCAAGGAAAAGCTGCTGCCACTCGGTGACGATATCGGCTTCATTTGCGGGCACGGCCCCGGCAGCCGGTTCGGCGATGAGCGGCGTTCCAATCCGTTTCTGAACGACATTGGATATGCATAAATAAAAAGCCGCCTTTAAAGGCGGCTTTTTCTATTAAAGCGCGTTTCGATCTGACTGGATCAGATCGGCGCCCTAATCCTTTGTTTTGACGCGCATCTTGTTCCGAAAACCGTTTCACACTTTTCGGGATGCGCTCTAAACTCTGGCTTTAATTTGCAGAGCAGAAGTGATCGCGTCCGTCATAACCGCGATAGGTGCCGGTATTCGGATTGAACGACCGGTAGCGATCGGAGCAATACTGATACCAGCCGCGGCTCCATGGCTCATAGCTTGAGCGATAATAGGTCGCCTGGCGAGCCGGGGCTGCCGGGTAATAGGCCGGTGGCGGCGGAGGCGGTGCATAGACCGGGGCAGGCTGCACATAGGTTGGCTGCGGCTGGCTCAGCGCACTGCCGATGAGGGCGCCTGCTGCAAGACCGATCACGCCTGCGGCGACGGCGTCGCCATGGCCGCGATGCCGGTCGCGGTAGTAGGGACGATCCCAGCCACCACGATCCCAACCATGACGGCCCCAGGAATCTGCCGATGCTGTTGCAAGCGGTGCGGCAACTGCCGCGAGGGATGCCGCTGCCAGAATGGCTGTTTTCGCAAATCGGTTCATTGTTCGCTCCTTCAGAAGCTCGACTGTAATTTCTCCGATACGCTCGCCGAACGGGCACGCACGTATCGTTTATGAATAACTAATTAACTGTTTCGACATGAATGGAGGCTGAACAATGGTGAAGGGCGATGGAAAGCTGTCCGTTTCCGGTCAATTACACGCAGCATCTGTAATATTTCGCGCCTGAAGGATGATCCGTTCAGGGTTGCCTGCCGGCAATAAAAAACCCCGGCGAAAGCCGGGGCAAATGGTAGGTTCTTTTATGAACGATCAGCCGGTAACGGTGATGTTCACGGCCTTCGGGCCTTTGCCGCGACGATCCGGTTCCGTCTCGTAGGAAACCTTCTGATTGTCTGCGAGGCCAGTGAGGCCAGAAGCCTGTACAGCAGAGATATGTACGAAGATGTCAGCGCCACCGTCGTCCGGCTTGATAAAACCGAAGCCTTTTTCGGTATTGAAGAATTTGACCTGTCCGGTCTGTGCCATGGGATCCGTTCCTTTTCCTTGGCGCCACCGCTCTTGTGGAGACAGTGGTATTACAAATTCTGCCAAGCGCACCACACACCCGGCAGAGGGTTATGCAGGCAGTTCTCGACATTGGGAAGGAACCGATCATTGCCGAAGGGGAGCCTTCGACCCGGAACTTATAGCGGCCCCGGCACGCCGTTCTTCAGTCTTCCATTTGTTCGCTAAGTGCCCGAACAGGTGGAGACTGATCTATGAAGCGGTATTTGGCAAGCAAATTCTTTGGGGAGCATATGATTGGTTATCTTTGAACCGGTATCGTCATAATTTTTTACGATTGTTTCAAGAAAATCATGGACTCAATCCCAAAATAGAACAGGCTAACCCTAATATATCGCGAATTTAAACGGATATGTCCTGGTATTCTCATCGATTGCGCGAAACTATGCATGCGCCACCGGCGGCGCGCAGCTTTGCACAAATGCTGTCGGCTTCCCCGCGGCTGTCGGCGCCGATACGCACCGCATAGATGCCTCGCCGCCCCATCGGGGTCCGTATCCGGCTGATGACGGGATCGTGGCCTGCCAGCACGACGCTGAACTGCTTGCGCAGGCGCGCCCATTGATTGACGGCTGCACTGCGGCGGAAATTGCCCGCGACCTGAATGCCCCAGGGCTTGGGTTTCACGCGCGACATCGGAATCGTGGCACTGCGGATGATCGGCAGGCGCTTGCAGGCCTCATCGAATGCAAGCTTCGGATCGAGCGGACGGCTCACGATCTCCTTGCCTGCCGCGAAGTCGTCGGCGGGCGCGCCGGTTATATCCAGTACGTAATTTTCAGTTTCGAGCGGCAGGAAGCCGCCGGACCGCATCCAGCTTGAAACGCGCCCGGCCCCTGCATTATAGGCGGCGGCTGCAAGGCCCCAATTGCCGAATGCACCTTTCAGATCACGCAGGAAACTCGCGGATGCGGGGATGGCCTGCTCAATGTCGAAGGGATCGGCAAGGCCGCGCTCCTTCGCCGTATAAGGCATGAATTGCGCAATGCCCTCGGCACCGACAGGACTGACCGCGTTATGGTCGAAACGACTTTCCTTCCAGATCAGCCGGGCGAAGAAATCACGCGGGATGCCATGGGCGTCGGCATTGGCACCGATGAGCTGGCAGATGCGACCGACGGTCGGTGTCTTCTTCTCCGGTGGCAGGGGCGGCGCATAGACGGGCGGGTTCGGTTCACTGGCTGCATAGGACGAGGCGACGCCGAAAGGCAGGCTGAATAGCTGCGAAGCCAGAATAACCGCTATGCTGTGCCGGTACCGATTCATGCCGCCTGTTCCGCCCCTCAACTTCGGCCAAGGTAACCTATATGGGCGGCTTGTCGATATGGTCCGCAAGGTTTTGCACTTATGTAAAAAGACTTGCCCTTATCGCAGGTTGCGCCATCTTAGCCTTCGGGACAAAGGGAGAGGAAAATGCAATTTCATCAATTGAGACAATTAGCTGTGCTTGCGGGCGCGCTGCTTCTCGCCGGTTGCGTGGCTGAAGGCGGCGGAATGGATCATCGCCCACCGATGCGTCCAGGGCCGTCGCAGCCGCAAATCTGCCCGATGAATTATGCGCCGGTCTGCGCCACGCGCGGTTCTTCGCGCAAGACATTCGGCAATTCATGCCAGGCGAGAGCAGAAGGCTACCGCATCATCGCAAACGGCCAGTGCTCATCAAGGCCGGGTTCGGGTTGGGGCGGGGCTGGCGGAATGCATCCGCCGCATCAGGGCAACAGGCCGGGCATGGGCGCCTGCACGCGGGAATATATGCCCGTTTGCGCAAGACGCGGTAACGAACGGCGCACATTCCCCAACCGTTGCGAAGCCGACCGTGCAGGCTATCGCATCATGAATGGCGGACAGTGCCGCTGAAGTAAAGAAGTAAATATGGCGGCAGGCTATTCTGCTGCCATATATTAGGTTAAGCTAAATATAGTAATATTAATAAAGAAAATTTTTTCGTCTCTTGAAAAGCCGATTAAGAGAAGTAATATATAGTTTATGGGGTGCCCCACACGGGAAACGTCGGAAACGCTGCAACGCAAGATAGTCCGGATCACGGTCGCGCGTGAGTCAAGTGTTTACACTGTCAATTGGGAAGACAGTCAATATCATCTTAATCAATGGGATAACTCCTGTGGTTAGTTTCGATATCAGCGACTGTATCAAGATGCTGGCCATGGCCATCATTATCTCGATACCGGCAGTATAACATGTATCGTTGAAAATAAGGACGATAGTGGCGCAAATGCCATGTTAAAATGGCGGAGGTGATAACAGTACTATGCCTGCTGGTGTTGTCACCTCCACTCACTCTCATGATGAATGGGAGCCACGAGAGAAAGATATCAAGCACTATATTCACTTTGATAGAGCTATATCTCCCCAAAAAATTCAAAGAATAGCCAATGATCGTGTTGCGGTAGCGCGACATCCCTTTTTTCCTTTGCTTCGTTTTCATGAGCAGTGGACGAAGTTTAGAGATCAAAAAAAGCCAAAGAAGAAGAAGGTGCGCCCTCTAAGGTATGCGTCACGATTGGATGCGGCTATATACGCGCGCTATCGGTGTGAGCTCTCGGAATACTATGAAGAAGCTTTAGCTATCAAAGGAATTTCCAATGTTCCTGTTGCTTATCGGCGTCTTCCAAAGGAAGAGGGTGGCAACAAATGTAATATTGATATCGCGAAAGATGTTTTTTCTTTTATTAAAAAGACGGGAAAGTGCACTGTAACCGTCGTAGATATTAAATCATATTTCGAGAGTTTGGATCATCGAAGAATCGAAGCTGTATGGGCAGATCTTATTGGGAAAAGCCTTCCAGAGGATCACTTGGCTGTTTTTAAATCTTTAACAAAATACTCAATTGTAGATGTTGAGAAGCTGTTTGCCCGATTGGAAATGAAAGAGAAAGTGAGTGTTGGATCACGCAAGGAGAGGCGCCAACGCCGAATTGATGCTCTCAGGGCTAATGGTTATAGGCAGATATGTTCTCCAAAAGAATTCAGAGACATTGTGGCTGGGGGCAATGGCAAGCATCCGAGCCTGATACAAAAAAACGGATTTGATTTTGGTATTCCGCAAGGAACGCCTATTTCGGACTTAATTGCCAATTTTTACCTTCTCGATTTCGATAAAGAAGTGAATGAGCATGTCGACGCGTTAGGTGGAATATACCATAGATATTCAGATGATATTATTGTCGTTTTGCCTGCAGAAAATGTTGATTCTTTTGAAGACATGAAGATCTTTCTTCAGGATCGGATAAGAAAGTATGGAGCCAAAATTCAAATTCAAGATAAAAAAGTGTGCATTGGGGAGTTTAACGATATCGGTGCAACTCTTAACTACAGCCATTTATTTGGTGATGCGTCCAAAAATGGATTGGAGTACCTTGGGTTTGAATACGACGGGCAAAGAGTAAAAATAAAAAACTCAACGTTGTCTAATGCTTGGCGGAAACTAAAGCGGAAATCATACGGGCATGCTTGGCGCTTTGTTTTGAGATATAGAAACAAGGGCGAGGTATGGATAAGAAATAATTATCCATACCTCGCCCTTGAAAAGAGAATGCTGCAAAACGTCACTTTCAATCAGGATAACGGCTTTGAAAGTTGGACCTTCGTTAAATACGCACAACGGGCTAGCAAGGCATTTATTGGATTTTCTCCAATATTTTCCCAGCAAACGCGCCGATATCGTAGGCTTACTAAGACCATAATTCAAAATGATCTTGATAAAGCTATTGCTAGATATTTGTAATGGTCTAACGGTTTAATTGAGTCAACGCCCCGGACGGCCCGTCTTGCCGGGGCGGCGTTTCTTGCGCGCTGTTTCGGCAGGATCTTCGTAAGACCCGATACCTGCGCGCTCACGGCGGATTGCGGCATCGTTTCCACCACTTGGCACTTCAGTCCGCTTGACCGTCATTTCATCAAGCGTGTTCTTGCGGAATAGTGGCTTCGCCATGTCAGTGCCCGGTCCCATATCGTCAAGCGACGGCTTCTGGAACAAAGACGGCTTGCCAAGCGGGCGGGTGGTATCGGAGCCCATTTCATCCAGTGCCGGCTTGCGGAAACGCGAATTGCCGGTGGGCTTGCCCTTGTTGCGGCTTGCACCCGCATCGCCCGCCTCAAATTCGCGTGCCAGCGGATCGTCGGCAATAGCCAGTTCCGTCTCGCGCAAGCGCTTGATTTCATCGCGCAGGCGCGCGGCCTTTTCGAAGTCGAGATCGGCAGCGGCGTCGCGCATCTGCTTTTCCAGATGCTCCAGATGGGCGGCAAGATTGTTGCCCATCATCGCGCCTTCTTCCGCAAAGCCTGAAATATCCGCGCGGACATGATCGCGCTCGTAAACCGAGCCGAGAATATCCGAGATATTCTTCTTCACCGAAGCTGGCGTGATGCCATGCTCTTCATTATAGGCGACCTGCTTTTCGCGACGGCGGCTGGTTTCATCCATCGCGCGCTGCATCGAGCCGGTAATATTGTCGGCGTAGAGAATGACCTTGCCGTCGACGTTACGCGCCGCACGGCCAATCGTCTGGACCAGTGAGGTTTCCGAACGCAGGAAGCCTTCCTTGTCGGCATCGAGAATGGCGACGAAGCCGCATTCCGGAATGTCGAGACCTTCACGCAGGAGGTTGATGCCAACCAGCACGTCGAAGGCGCCAAGCCGCAGGTCGCGAATGATCTCGATACGCTCCAGCGTGTCGATGTCGGAGTGCATGTAGCGAACGCGCACGCCCTGTTCATGCAGATATTCCGTCAGGTCCTCGGCCATGCGCTTGGTCAGCACCGTGACCAGTGTACGGTAACCCTTCTGCGCGGTTTCGCGAATTTCGCCGAGCACGTCGTCAACCTGCGTCTTGGCAGGCCGAATTTCGACCGGCGGATCGATCAGCCCGGTCGGGCGGATGACCTGTTCTGCGAACACGCCGCCAGCTTCTTCCATTTCCCAGCCGCCCGGCGTTGCCGAAACGGCAATGGTCTGCGGGCGCATGGCGTCCCATTCCTCGAAACGGAGCGGGCGGTTGTCCATGCAGGATGGCAGGCGGAAACCATATTCGGCAAGCGTAGCCTTGCGGCGGAAGTCGCCGCGATACATGCCGCCGATCTGCGGAACCGTGACGTGGCTTTCGTCGATGAAAACCAGCGCATTGTCGGGAATATATTCGAACAGCGTCGGCGGCGGCTCGCCGGGGTTACGGCCGGTCAGATAGCGCGAATAGTTTTCAATACCCGCGCAGGAACCGGTTGCTTCCAGCATTTCCAGATCGAAGGTCGTGCGCTGGTCGAGGCGCTGCGCTTCCAGAAGACGACCGGCATTGTTCAGTTCGACAAGGCGATGTTTCAGCTCTTCCTTGATCGACTTGATCGCCTGATTGAGGGTCGGGCGTGGCGTCACATAGTGCGAATTTGCGTAGATCTTCACCGACTTCAGATCGCCGGTCTTCTGGCCCGTCAGCGGATCAAATTCGGTTATGGTCTCGATCTCGTCGCCGAAAAGCGAAATGCGCCAGGCGCGATCTTCCAAGTGGGCCGGGAACAATTCTATCGTGTCGCCGCGCACGCGGAACGAGCCGCGCACGAAATTGATATCCTGACGTTTATATTGCTGGGCCACGAGATCGGCGAGGAGCTGGCGCTGGTCAAGCCGGTCCCCGATCTTCATTTCGAAGGTCATGGCCGTATAGGTTTCCACCGATCCGATACCGTAAATACACGATACGGAGGCGACGATAATCACATCGTCGCGTTCAAGCAGCGCGCGGGTGGCTGAGTGGCGCATCCGGTCGATCTGTTCGTTGATGGACGATTCCTTCTCGATATAAGTGTCCGAGCGCGGCACATAGGCTTCCGGCTGGTAATAATCGTAGTAGGAAACGAAATATTCGACGGCATTGTTCGGGAAGAAGCTCTTGAACTCGCCGTAAAGCTGCGCGGCCAGGGTCTTGTTGGGCGCGAGGATAAGGGCAGGGCGCTGCGTCCGCTGGATGACCTGCGCCATGGTGAAGGTCTTGCCCGAACCGGTGACGCCGAGCAGGACCTGCGTGCGGTCGTCGTTGTCCAGCCCTTCCAGCAGATCGCGAATAGCTGTCGGCTGGTCGCCGGACGGCTCGAAACTGGTTTCCATCTCGATGGCGATGCCGCCTTCGGATTTTTCCGGGCGGGCCGGGCGGTGAGGCGTCCAGAGTTCGCCATTCTTGAACAGCGGATTGCCGGAGGCAATCAGGTCCGACAGGGCCTGAACCGTTGCCGTTGCACCGGATGGATTGAGCCCCGCTGCGTCTTCCAGGCTGATATCGAGACCGGCAACGGGATTGAGGCCAGCCGCCGCACGCTCCTTGGCGGAAGCAGCGCCACCCATGGACGTGCCGCGCCCGCTGCGCGACGCTTCCTTGCTGCGCTCGGGAATTTTCTTGGGTTGTTTTGGATTTTTCGCGCGGGGCTTCGCAGCCTCGTCGCCGATCTCCTTCGCCCAATCAGCAATGGGGCCAGATAGGGGCGCGCCGGAAAACTCGGCCTGAGGCATTTCGCCGAAACCACCTGAATGCGGCGCTTCACCGAAGCCGCCAGCCTTGTCGTGCGAATCCTGGGAGTGTTTGTCTTTTGAGGAAGCCATGCCCTCAATATGGAATTTCAGCGTCCAAATGAAAAGAGTGCGAAGGCGAAATCCTCCGTACCCTTTTCTTATCCAGCGATACTCCTGACAGGAGGCTGTCAGGAGGCGCGGTTTTTCCAGAGTGCTTTACAGCCTGCCGCCGGGACGCATGCGGGGGCCCGGACCGAAACCGTGCCCGAAGCCGGGGCCAAAACCGGGATGATAACCCGGATGGTCACGCCAGCCTGGACGGTCCGTCCAATGTGGGCGCGGTGGCCCCCAGTTCGACTGGCAATTGCGCCCGATGCAGCCATTATAGACATTGCCGCCGCCGCCCCAGCCGCGATAAGGGCCGGGACCCCAATAGGGACCGCTATTGGCGGACAGGGCCGAACCGATGGCGATGCCTGCGATGAGCGGTATGCCGACGGCTGCGGCGGTCGATCCGAAATTGTCGTTCGTCGTGTAGCCGTTGCCGGTCTGAATGGCGATATAGCTCGAGGCTGCCCAGCCAGTCATGCCGCCATAAGTCACCTGGCACCAGCCATAACCGCTGGTGCAACCGGCAACCGTGATGCCGACGCCATTGGGGATTGCGCCGATAGCTCCGTACTGAGTTCCGGGGCCTACGCGAAGATTAATTGTCGATGTTACGATTGCCGATGATGCATAAGCATTGGCTGAAACAAGAAGTGCTAATGTAACTATGGAAGTTCTTGCCGATAGTTTCATATATCATTCCTCTAATATACTTATTTGAATTACTTATATCACGAAGATTATTATTTTCGTGCATCACGATTTTTCGATTTCAATTCATGATTAATGGATATCTATCTCTTGAAGTTGACATTCATGCTAACGGTTTAAGCGCTTTATGCGGTACTTTTCTTCGCGGCGGGCTTGTCTCATATTAGAGACCGACTCTCTCAAGCACTTAAGGACTGACATTGATGAGTACTGACAATGAGCCGAATGGCACGCTGACCATCCGCGTTTCCGCCATGCCCAAGGACGCCAATTCAGCCTATGATATTTTCGGCGGCTGGGTGATGGCGCAGATGGATATGGCCGCTGGCATCCGTTCCGCCGAGCGCGCCAAGGGGCGCACGGTGACAGCGGCGGTACGCGAGATGTCATTCGCCCGGCCGGTAAAGATCGGCGACACGCTCTGCGTATACACGGAAATAACGCGGGTAGGCCGCACTTCCATCACACTGCGGGTCGAGGCCTGGGCGAAGCGCTATCTCAGCGATAGGCGCGACCTCGTTACTCATGCCGAATTCGTTATGGTTTCCCTGGACGCGAACGGCAAGCCGACACCGGTGCCGCCGGAAGAATAAAGCATCGTCAAGCCCGGCATTGCGCCGGGCTTATTTGCAGGCGCGATAGCCGCTGCGGCGCTGCATCAGGTCGAAATGGAAGTGATCGGCATGTTCCGGGTTATAGCCGGGACCGAGAACCGTCGAGAAATAGCCGCACGCATCGGAACGTACGCTGTTGAGCAGGCCTTTTTCGCGGAAGGCGAAGAATCCCGGCTTGCGTACCATGATGTTCTTGCCATTGTTCAGCACGATCTTGGTGACATCGATGGCATTGCCGCGTGAATGTTCCGACATTTTCGCGCCGCGACGGTTGTTCATGGTGCGGCAGGAATAGCCCCCGGCATTATAGATCGTGCTCACGCCGGACAGATAGCGCATCCGGGAGGCGGGTTGCAGGTCGCCCTTGATCCAGCGCGCAAAGGCTTCAGTCACCTGACAGTTCAGTGTCGCTGCGGGTTTGAAGGCGATGGACCCGCTGTTGAAGCCCGATACTTCAATCGGGTTTTCGATATGGCAGGAACTGCTGCGATAGATTGTCGGCTTTTCCTTGAAGACGACGCCGAGCCGCTTCAGGCGCGTGCGGCAAGCCGCTTCCGCATTGGACATCGTGTAGATGTTTTCGGCGGCGGTCACCGGATTTTGAATGGGGGCCGTGAAGCCGTAGTCGTCGGAATATTGCGGCTGGCTCTGCTGTGGGGATCGCGCGACATGGTTTTCTTCCTCTTCGGCAAGCCCGACGACGCGCTCTTCCTGCGGCGCTTGCATGACAGGTGCTTGCATGACGGGTGCCTCCACGACAGGGGCATTAACCGGGGCAGCACTTGCGACCGGCGCGTCGGGAACCATCATATCGGAATTGCCGACACTGGCCTGCGGGCGCGGGGCGCTCTCGCCGGAACAACCTGCGATGATGGCCAGCAGGGCGATGGATAAAGACGGGGCCAGACCCCGCAACCGGGTGCGCTGGCGGCTGACTGGAGCGGTGGCGGACAACACAGAACTCATGTCCATACCTTTTCTTCAGGAGACCAGACCGATGGCGTTCCACGAATATTAGCTTGCAAGCGTAAAGGAAGAGTCAGCGCCCGCGTTAAGGGCTGTGGCGTAAACGGGGCAGCGGCCAGAGCATAATCCGACCAGAGTGAAACGCGCTCCGGGGCGCGGCATTGGCAAAATGTCGCCATTGTTCTATCACCATGCTGCGGCTTCGGGCCATGCCGCAGCCAACATCCTCCCGGTCCCTGAAGTCACTTCCATGTCAGCACTGATTTCGCCGAGCGTTCTGCCGATCCTGCTTCTCATCGGCTCGAACATCTTCATGACATTCGCCTGGTACGGGCACCTGAAATTCACCAATACGCCGCTTGTCACCGTCATTTTCATTAGCTGGGGTATCGCGCTGATCGAATATTGCCTCGCGGTTCCGGCCAATCGCATCGGGCACGAGATCTATTCGGCGGCGCAGCTCAAGACCATTCAGGAGGTCATCACGCTGGTGATCTTCAGTCTGTTCTCGGTGTTCTACCTCAAGGAAGCCTTTACATGGCACCATCTGCTGGGCTTTGCGTTCATAGCGGGTGGGGCAGCTCTTATCTTCAAAGGGTGATTGGGATCATTCGGCAGGGACAAGATCAGACTTGCGTTTCCAGAACATGGGGATGAGTTCCACCGCCATCATGGCGGCGAAGATCAGTCCGCAGCCGATAAAGCCGATGAAGGTCACCCGCTCGCCAAGGAAGAGCGCGCCGAACAGGGCGGCGAAAAGCGCTTCCGATGCCAGGAAGATCGCGGCCTGTGCGGAAGTCGTATAGCGCTGCCCGATAGCCTGCAGGGTGAAGGCGATGCCGGACGAGAACACGCCTGTGAAGAGGATTTCCTTCCAGGTGAGCGCGATGGCGGTCCAGTTGAAGTCTTCGACCATGGATGCGATGGCAAGCCCTGCGGCGGCGCTGGTTGCGAACTGGATGCAGCTCAGCGTTATCGGCCGTCCTGCACGGTTTGCCCTGCTGATCAGGACCACCTGCAAGGCCCAGAAGACTGCGCCGCAAATGACCAGCCAGTCACCCTGCTTGAGCGCGTTCAGCGTTCCGCCGGAAAGCAGGAATATGCCTGCAAGACATGCCGCCGCACTTGGCCACACGACCGGATGGGGCCATGTGCGAAACAGAATGACGCCGAGCACGGGCACCATCACGACATAAAGCCCGGTCAGAAAACCGGCATTGGTGACGGATGTGGTGATAAGCCCGATCTGCTGGAGGACAAGCCCGGTGAACAGGCTTAGTCCGATGAACATGAAGAAGAGATAGTTCGAGCGGCTCAGGCTGGTCTTCGCCCGGCGCCCTTCGGCTACGGCCCATGGCAGGACCGTGAGCGACGCAATTGCCGAGCGGATGCCGATGAACAGAAACGGACCGATACTGGCCATCGCCGTCGATTGGGCGACGAAACCCATGCCCCAGATGACGCCTGCCAGAAGCAGCAGCATATTGGCCTGTACGCGCGTCATCATTGCCTCGTTTCGAACTTTTCAGGATATGTCACAACAGAAAGAGAAACCGGACGCTTTTCAGCCTTTCCCGATCTTCATGCTATAGGCAATATTATGGGCAGACGGCAAGATAACTTCCGATTCTGCGACATTCGTGCATTTGGCATGCATTTGGCATGCATTTGGTTAGAGCGATTTCTTACTGACGGGGTGTTTATGCTCACTTTAAATAGTCAATCCGCTCTCGCGGCATCGATTGCCACAGTGATGCTGTTTCTGGCGGGTGGGGAATCGCAGGCTGCCTTCAAGAAGGTTCGTGACACGCTGGTTCTTTGCGATTTCGCGCAGAACTGCACTTTGACGCTTACACCGGTCGCAAGCGACGGCGCACCGGGGCTTGGCATCTTTCGCAGCAGCCAGTCCGGCTCGAAGCCATTGCTCAGGCTTTCCTATGTCGATCCATCACAGAAAACCGGCAAGCTGGAGATTTCCATCGACGGTCAAACACTGCTTGATGTCGATGTCTCGGCTTTGAAGGCTGAGGACGATCAGCTCGATTATACGGGCGATCTTGCCAAGACGCTCGATGCGATGAAGAACGGCCAGAAACTGCAACTGAAATTTGCCGGAAAGACCTCGACCTATTCGCTTTCAGGCCTTGTTGGCGGGCTGATCTATGTGGACGAACAGCAATCGCGCGACGGAACCATCGAGGCATTGCAGGTCAGAGGCAGCAAACCGGCACCGATTCCGCCGCAGCTCAAGCTGATTGAAACGGTCGAAGAAATACCGGCAGAAATCCGCAAGGATTTTTCAGATGAAGCGGCGGTTTGCGGCGGGGCCAGCCCCGGCACGTTCCGCAATGCAGGCGGTTTCGAGACGAAGGTTGCCGATGGTCTTGACCTCATCGGCCTGCCTTGCGGTTCGCCGGGCGCCTATAACCAGCCTTATGCCTTCTATAGCCGCTATGAAAACAAGATCGTGCCGATCTCCCTGCCGACCATTTCCGATGATGGCCCGACAGTGACCGATACGGCATGGAATATCGACTGGTCACAGAAAGCCTTGACGCTGACAGCCTTCTTCAAGGGAAGGGGGCTTGGAGATTGCGGCATCTATGATGTCTGGAAAGCCACGGACAGCGGCGAGGGCCGGGTGCGTTTCGTTCTGCTGCAAGAACGGTCAAAAGGCGATTGCGATGGCAATTACGCCGGAGGTCCGGAGAAGTGGCCCGCGAGCTGGCCGATCAATGCGAAATAGGGTCCGTTCATGGGCAGAGTTGACAGAGGCATATTTTTCCGCGTGAAATGGTTGATGGAAGTGCTATAGTTCTGTGAACGGTTATTCGAACGGTTCCGAGGCGGATGTTTCGGTGACCGTTTTCTTTTTGTGTGTCGAAGGCTGGCTGGCCTTCGAGAAGCGCCTCGCACTATCCAAGCAATGCGCGAGGTGAGGCGGGCAAATCAAACTGCCGGTGCGTGCAGGGCCTCGGGGAGAGGCCAAGCGCCGGACGAAGGAAAGGACTGGGTATGGAAAAGTTCCCTATGACCCCTGGCGGTTTCGAAAAGCTCAAGGAAGAGCTGCGCTGGCGTCAGCAATCGGAGCGTCCTCGGATTATTGAGGCAATCGCTGAAGCGCGCGCGCATGGCGATCTGTCGGAAAATGCGGAATATCACGCTGCGAAAGAAGCCCAGAGCCTGAATGAAGGTCGTATCAACGAACTGGAAGATCTGGTTGCACGCGCCGAAATTATCGACGTTTCGAAGCTGTCGGGCGATCGCATCAAGTTCGGCGCCACGGTCACCATGATCGACGAGGATACGGAAGAAGAAAAGGTCTACCAGATCGTCGGCGATCAGGAAGCCGACGTGAAGGAAGGCCGCATCTCCATTTCATCGCCGATTGCGCGTGCCTTGATCGGCAAGGGCGAAGGCGACACGATTGAAGTCAACGCTCCTGGCGGTTCGCGTTCCTACGAAATCATCGGCTTGAAGTTCGTCTGATTTCCGTGCCCGCGCATAAGCCAGATTCCGTACAGGTTCGCGTTCAGGACGTCGAGGTGGTGGCGCCGAATTTCAAGCGCCGCCTCTCCGGTGTCACATCGACGATTGTTCAGCTCATCCCTTTGCAGCGTGCAAAGGGCCTGAACATTGCGACGATGGGACCGGGCCTGCCGGACACGCTTCCGCATCTGGGATGGAGCGCTCTTTGGTCCTTCTGGTCGAAGCCCAGGACGAAACCGTTCCGCATCTGGCACGCGCGACGCAATATCGAAATGCTCGCCGGTATTTTCATGCGCGACGTGCTGCGCATGAAACTGAGGCTGATCTTTACCTCGGCTGCACAGCGGGACCACAAGCCTTTTACCAAATGGCTCATCCGCCGCATGAATGCGGTAATTGCAACAAGCGGTCGCTCGGGGAGCTTTCTCGAAGTTCCGCATCAGGTCATCATGCATGGCGTGGACCTGCAGCGGTTTCATCCGCCTGTCGGCGACGAGGATAATTTCACGGCGTCGGGTTTGCCCGGAAAATATGCTGTCGGCTGTTTCGGTCGTGTGCGTTCCTCCAAGGGAACGGACCTTTTTGTCGATGCAATGATTGCGCTTTTGCCGAAATATCCGGACTGGACGGCGATCATTACCGGACGAACGACTGCTGAACACCAGTCGTTCGAAGACGCACTGAAGGCAAAGATCGCCTCAGCCGGCCTGCAGGACCGCATCCTCATTCTGGGGGAAGTGCCGGATATCCGCGTCTGGTATCGCCGCCTGACGCTTTATGTTGCGCCTTCGCGCAATGAAGGTTTCGGGCTGACGCCGCTGGAAGCCATGGCGTCGCAAACGGCAGTCGTTGCCAGCGATGCGGGTGCCTATGCAGAAATGATCGTGGATGGCACCGGGACATCGGTTGCTGCTGGCGACGGGGACGCCCTGCGCAAGGCTATCGAGCCGTATCTGGCCGATCCGGCTCTGGCCAAGCGTGATGGCGAAAATGCTCTCAGGCATGTTCGCGCCACGTTCCCGCTCGAAAGGGAAGCCGCTGCAATCAGCGGCGTTTACGAGCGCGTATTCGCCGGGAAGTAATAAGTAACCCCCGGCGCAAAATCTAGAGTGGTTCCAGTTAAAACGGAATCGTGGGACCGCTCTATCTCTTTGTTTATACACATTATCCTACGCAAAACCGCTTCGCACTTTTGCTGGAAATGCTCTAATATTTAAAGGATCATCAGTGGCTCGTCCTTGACCGGACGAATGGTCAGAGCTGTGCGCACGGAATCCACATTGGGAGCGGCGGTCAGTTCCTCAATCACGAAGGTCTGGAACGTGTTGAGATCGCGCGCGACGCAATGGAGCAGGAAATCAGACTCGCCCGAAACCATCCAGGCGCGGCGTACCAGCGGCCATTGCTTGGTTTTCTCGGCAAACGCCTTGAGATCCGCATCGGCCTGACGATGGAGGCCGACCGAACAGAAGGCAACCAGATCCTGCCCGAGCGAATTGCCATTGAGAATGGCACGATAGCCCCGGATGACGCCGCTTTCTTCCAGTTTGCGCACGCGGCGCAGGCAGGGCGGAGCCGAAATGCCGACACGTTCGGCCAGCTCGACATTGGTGATGCGCCCGTTATTCTGGAGCTCCCGAAGGATTTTCCAATCGATTTCATCCAGATCGGCCTTGATCGGCATGCGTAACTCCGCGCGCAAGGAAATTTCATTCCGGGGTAATTATAGAACATTCGTCGCCATTGTGGCGCAATCTAATCCTGCTCATATCAAATGAAACGGGCGGATGTAAACCGCCTAAAGCATGTCATCCAAAAGTGGAAACCGGTTTTGGGAATAAAGACATGCCCAAGCAAAATGTTAAGGCGCGTCGCGCTTTAACGCTCTGTCACCGCACCCAAAAAGCGCGAGTGAACAGGATATACACGGTAACGAGCTCCAGACGCCCGACCAGCATCAGGAATGAAAGCACCCACAGTGCAGGGTCGTGAATGGTGGAAAAGTTGCCGACGGGGCCAATCGTGTCACCAAAACCGGGGCCGACATTGGAAAGTGCGGTCAGTGCGCCGGTGAAGGCCGATACGAAATCGAGGCCGAGAGCAGCAAGCAGCACCGCACCGATGACGAGCGACGCGCAATAGAGAAACAGGTACAGAAGCACATTCTGCGCGATTTCGCCGGAAATTTCCGAGCTGCCGTAACGAATCTTGATGACAGCGTGCGGCATGATGAGCCGGGCGAGATTGGCCTGTGTCAGGCTCCAAAGGATGATGAGGCGATTCATCTTGATGCCGCCGGACGTGGAGCCTGCGCAGCCGCCGAGAAACGAGGCAAGAAAGAAAATTCCGATCGCTGGCGGTCCCCACAGCGAATAGTCTTCCGTCGCATAGCCGGTCGTGGTCATGACCGACACAAAGTGAAACGAGGCCGAAATCAGCGCATCGCCAAAAGGCACATTGGAGCCGAGCCTCAGAACCACTGCGAGCGCGAAGCTGAATGCGATGACGATTGTGAAGAACAGTTTTACCTGCGGATCGGCCAGCAGTTCCATGCGGCGAGGCATGAAGGCCTTGATGTAAAGCACGAAAGGCAGGGCCGAGAGCGCCATGAAAATCGTGGAAACGACCAGCAGCAGGCGGTTCCCTTCATAAAAGCCGATGGAACTGTCGTGGGTTGAAAAGCCTGCCGTGGCCACGGTCGTCAGGCCATGGTTGATGGCGTCGAACACACTCATGCCAACGGCAAAATAGGCGATGGTGCAAGCAGCCGTCAGGCTGAGATAAGCCAGTACAATGCCCAGCGCTATCTGGTTCATGCGCGGGAGGATTTTCTCCGATTTGTCGGAATTCTCCATATGAAAGAGCGCAAGCCCGCCTGCCCGCAGCGAGGGCAGCATCAGGAGTGCCAGGCCGATAAAGCCGACGCCCCCGATCCAGCAGAGAAGCGAGCGCCACAGGAGAATGCCGCGCTGCATGTTGTCGAGCCCGGTCAGCGCTGTCGCGCCGGTGGACGTGACGCCCGACATGGCCTCGAAGAACGCCGTCGCATAGCTGATGGGCAGATGCGAAAAATAGAGCGGGATCGAGCCGAGAAAGCTTGCTGTGAGCCAGAGGCACGCCGTCAGCAGGAAGCCGAGGCGCGGGGTGAAACGCATGGTCTGGTTTTGCGTGGCAAGCAGGATCAGCGCAGAAAGGGCGCCTGTCGCGGCAGCCGAGCGCACGAAGATCAGCCAGTCGTCGCTTCCATCGCGCAGGTCGATGGCCGCAGGCAGAAGCATGGCAGCAGCCATGATGAGGCCGAAACGCGCACAGATATTGGCGACTGTCTTGTAAATGGCGGCCGGCTCCGGGGTTGGGCGAATTATTCCTTATATCAAGCTTGTTTAGCGTGAGATCGATCCACCCGCAACGTGCTGGCGTGAAAGGGTTGGCGTAAAAGGTCACAAGCTGTGGCTAAAGCTCAGCAATTCCCTGTGGAACCTTGCAAACAATCAGGGGCAGACCTACCTTGGCCATAATGTCGGGGCATTGGCTGAACAGGCGCGAAAGCGATTCTGGTACGCTGGAACCCGCCGCTTTAAATCGATTTTAGAGTGCATCCCAAAACTGTGGAACATTTTTGGACAAGGTGCCGTAAAAGCAAACGTGTGAAAACCAACATATGGAGCGCCGATCTGCCTTGATCAGGTCGAAGCGCTCCCGGACCGGAGAGAAACTTCATGTCACAGCGTCACGCGCCAGTCATAGTCATCGGCTCAGGTCCTGCTGGTTATACTGCGGCGATTTATGCCGCCCGCGCCATGCTGAAGCCCATCGTCATTGCCGGTTTGCAGCAGGGTGGCCAGCTGATGATTACCACTGATGTGGAGAACTATCCGGGTTATGCCGATCCGGTGCAGGGACCATGGATGATGGACCAGATGGCGACGCAGGCTCAGAATGTCGGCGCTGAAATCGTCCATGACATCATCACCGAGGTCGAAACCACGGTGCGTCCTTTCCGCCTTAAGGGTGATTCCGGCACGGTCTATACTTGCGATGCCCTGATTATCGCTACGGGTGCACAGGCCAAGTGGCTTGGCCTCGACAGCGAACAGACCTTCATGGGCGGCGGCGTTTCGGCTTGCGCAACCTGTGATGGTTTCTTCTATCGCGGCAAGGATGTGGTCGTCGTCGGCGGCGGCAATACCGCTGTCGAGGAAGCGCTTTATCTTTCGCATATCGCCAAGAGCGTGACGGTCGTGCATCGCCGCGACGGTTTCCGTGCAGAAAAAATCATGCAGGATCGCCTGCTTTCGCGCCAGAACGTCTCGGTTGTCTGGAACAGCGTGATTGACGAAATCCTCGGCACCGAGGCAAAGCCGCCAATGGGCGCGACCGTGACCGGCGTGCGTCTCAAGAACGTGGTGACGGGCGAGACGCAGGAACTCGATACGCATGGTGTTTTTGTCGCTATCGGCCACGCACCTGCGGTTTCTTTGTTCGAGGGCAAACTCAAGCAGAAGCCAAACGGCTATCTGTGGACCGCGCCTGATTCGACCGCTACCGACGTTCCGGGCATCTTCGCTGCGGGCGACGTCACGGACGATATTTATCGACAGGCTGTGACTGCCGCCGGTTTGGGTTGCATGGCAGCTCTTGAAGCCGAGCGCTGGCTTGCTGCACAGGAACCGCTGCACGAAGCCGCGGAGTAAAGCATTTCCTGGCCAAAGGTGTGAGGCGGTTTTGCGTAAGATGAATGCGGTGAAAACAATGAGAGGGGATAATCGTGGTCGCTCCGCTCGACTGGGATAAACTGCGCATTTTTCATGCTGCGGCTGAGGCTGGGTCGTTCACCCACGCAGCCCAGACATTGCATCTGTCGCAATCGGCCATCTCGCGCCAGGTGAGTGCCCTGGAGCAGGATGTCGGCGTCCCGCTGTTTCATCGTCATGCGCGCGGTCTTATCCTGACCGAGCAGGGCGAAACGCTTTATCGTACGGCACATGACGTTCTGATGAAGCTCGAAAACGTTCGCTCGAAGCTGGCAGAAAGCAAGGAAAAGCCGACAGGTCGTCTTCGCGTGACGACGACTGTTGGTCTTGGTTCCGGCTGGCTGGTCGAGCGCATTCAGGAGTTCGTCGAGCTTTATCCCGATATCCAGTTGCAACTGATCCTCGACAATGAGGAACTGGACCTGACGATGCGCCATGCGGATTGTGCCATCCGGTTGCGGCAGCCGCAGCAGCCGGACCTGATCCAGCGCCGGCTGTTCACGGTGCATATGCATGTCTATGCGTCGGCAGGCTATGTTTCAAAATATGACAAGCTGAACTCAATCGACGAGATCGACCAGCATCGCGTCGTGACCTTCGGCGAACCGGCGCCAAGCTATCTGACAGGCCTGAACTGGCTGGAGATTGCCGGACGTGCCGATGGCAGCACACGCATTCCTGCATTGCAGGTGAACAATCTGCTGTCGATCCGTCGCGCTGTGCAGCGCGGCGTCGGCATTGCGGTTCTGCCCGATTATATGGCCGACAAGGAATCCGGGCTGGTGCAGCTTCTGCCGGAACTGGAAGAAATACCGTCCTTCGATACGTTCTTCTGCTATCCGGAAGCCTTGAAGAATTCCGCGAAACTGCACGCTTTCCGCGACTTCCTGTTCTCGAAGGCCCGCAACTGGACCTATTGATTGCAGCTTGCGATTCAAAAAAGGCCGCGCTGGCAATCAGCGCGGCCTTTTGTTTTTTGGTGATGGCTGATTACTTGCGCGGCAGCAGGCGCTGAACTTCCTTGGACGCATCGGCAAGGGCATCTTCCGGTGTGGCGGACTGCTCAACGACGCGCGAAAGATTGTCCACGATGGTCTGCGTCACCTTCACGCCGTTCGAACCAGGGAAGGCATACCACGGGATCATCAGCGACATCTGGCTGAGGCCAGCCTTGAAGAGCGGATTTTCCTCGTAGAACTTGCCGAGATATTCGTCGGACTTTGCAGCGAGTTCGTTGTTCGGCACATAGCCGGTGCCGGGGACGACGACGGAAGCGCCGTATGGTCCGGCGGCAAACTTGGCGAATTTCCACGCCGCATCCTGCTTGGCCTGATCTTCGGTCAGGATGACAACCGCGTTGCCGCCGGTTGGCAGACGACCCTTTTCAGCGTTGATGAGCGGGATTTTCGCCGTGCGAAGATCGAACTTGTCGCCAACATTCTTGATCGTGTTGCGCAGCGCGCCAGTCGTCTGGAACGAGAAGCCGACCTTGCCAGCCGCGAAAGCCTGTTCACCCGCAGCCTTGGTCAGAACCGGCATGCCGCCTTCCTTCACCATGCGGTCGACAAGCTTGAAGGCTTCAAGCCCTTCCGGACCGTTGAAGGCGACCTTCTTCTCGTCATCGGTCAGCATGGTGCCGCCCGCGCCGAACAGAAGGGCTGAGAACATCCAGTCGTCGCCCTGCCAGCGGAAGTCGATGCCCTCATTGCCGTCGCCGAGCGCCTTGATCTTGCCGCCGAGCTCAATCACTTCGTTCCAGGTGGTGGGGGGAGTGTCGGGATTACCGCCTGCCGCTTTCAGAAGATCGGCATTGTAATACATGATCGGATTGGAGGTTGCGAAAGCAAGACCGACCTGACGGTCGCCAACCCGGGCGAGGCTCAGAAGATGATCGGTGAAACCCTGCGCTTCCATGTCGGTTTCTTTTTCGACCAGAGGCTTCATGTCGACGCCGATATTGCGTTCCGCCAGAACACGCAGGCGGTTCAAACCGGTGAAGGTGATATCAGGCATTTCCGACGTTCCGGCCTGACGCATGATCGTCTGGATGCCTTCCTCGTAGGTCGCCGACGGGCTGACGAAGTTGATCTTGATGTCCGGATTTTCCTCCATGAATTTTTTGGAGATGTCGGCCATGACATCCTTGAAAAATCCCGGCATCGGATAGTGCACGTTCAGCGTCGTGTCGGCAAAGGCAGGCGAGCCGAGGCCTGTTGCCATTGCCAGAGCGGCGAGTGCACTGGAAAAGCGTTTCATGTTTGAACTCCTGTGGAGGATGGGAGGGAAGAATTCAGCCCTTGAGGCCGGTGAGGGTAATGCCTTCGATGAAGCGGCGCTGGGCGGCGAGAAATGCCAGCAGCAGCGGCAGGGTGATGATGAGAGTTGCGGCCATCAGTGCCCCGTAATCATCGCCTGCTTCCGCAGCGCGGAAATAGAGGAGGCCGAGCGGCGGCGTGGCGCGTTCCATGCCATTGACGACGATCAGCGGCCAAAACAGATCGTTCCAGTGCGCGACAACTGAAAAGATCGAAAAGGCTGTAATCGCAGGCCAGGCATTGGGTACGATCACCCGCATGACGATGCCTGCCTCTGACATGCCGTCGAGGCGAGCGGCGCTGATCAGATCATCCGGCATGGCGCGGAAGAACTGCAGAAACAGGAATATGCCGAAGACCGAGATGAAGAACGGTGCGCTGAGAGCGAAATAGCTGTTGAGCACGCCGAGCTGATTGAAGCCGACATAGAAGGGCAGTGCGGTGGCATGGATCGGCACGAGAAGACCGAGCATGACCATCATCATCATGGCACGCTGGCCGCGAAAATTGAGCTTTGCCATGGCATAGGCGCAGGGAATTGCGACCACGACCTGAATGACCAGAACGAGCGCGCAGACGACCACGCCGTTAAACAGCAAAAGCCCCATCGGCACACGGCTGAATGCCTTGGCAAGATTATCCCAGAGCGCCCAGTTGTGCGGGATCAGCGACAAGGAAGACGAGAAAATATCCTGCTGCGACTTTGCCGCCGTCGACAGCATGAAGATATAGGGTGCGAGGAAAAGCAGGGCACCCAGTGAAAGAATGCCGAGGCGAAGCGAACGGGCGAAGGACATACCGGATTCCTCAGAGTGGTTCTAGTTAAAACGGGATCTTGGTAGTCGCTCTAACTATTTGTTTTTACGCATGTCTTTATCCAAAAACCGGTTCCCACTTTTGGGAGACATGCTCTAGTAATGGGTGCGGCGGTCGAGCACGCGGAATTGCAACATCATCAGGATCACGAGGACCGCGAGAAAGATCACTGTCATCGCCGAGGCATAGCCGACGCGCAGATAGACGAAGCCTTCCTGATAAATGGTCCAGAGCAGGACTTCCGAAGCCTTGTTCGGGCCGCCCTCGGTCAGCGTCTTGACCGTCTCGAAGACCTTCACGGCATTGATGATGCTGATCGTCGTGACGAATAGCGTGGTGGGGCCGAGCAGGGGCCATGTGACCAGCCGGAAGCGCTCCCAGCCGTTTTTCACGCCATCCACTTCAGCAGCCGAATAGAGTTCTCGCGGGATGGCCGTGAGACCGGCCAGAAACAGCACCATGTTGAAGCCGACGCTCTGCCAGATGCCGATCAATGCGAGGCTGAACAGCACCGTCTCGCTGGAGCCTAGCCAGTTGGGACCGGCGATGCCGATCATGCCCAGCATGGCGTTGACGGGGCCGAGTGTCGGATGCAGCAGATATTGCCAGACGGTTGCCATCGCCACGAGGAGCGATGCGACCGGCAGAAAATAGACGGTGCGAAAGAAGGACTTGCCGCGAACTTCGCCTTCAATGAGGAGGGCTACGCCGAGGCCGAGAAAGACGGAAGCGGGTGCCACGATCGCGGTATAGATGGCGGTGTTCTTCAGCGAGATCAGAAATGTCCGGTCGCTGAAGAGTTCGGCATAGTTTTCCAGTCCGATGAATTCGAAACCGTCATAACCAAGCTCGAAATTGGTCAGGCTCCAGAAAATGACGGCGGCAGTTGGCAGGAGGATCAGCAGTACCGTCAAAATGATGGCTGGAGCTGCCAGTTTCCATGCCAGCCGCTCTTCGCGGCGACGGGCTTCTTCGGCCGCCGTGCGTGCGCTGCTGGCTGCGTGGCTGGATAGCGTCATATCAGACATGAGCGGCAGCCTTTGCCGGTGCTGCAAGCTTGACGATGTTTCCGGCGGGCTGGCGCAGGCGCAGGCCATCTTCTGCGAAGAGGTAGGCGTTGCTTGCATCGAAATGCAGGCCCACGGGGAGGCCGACGACGATGTCGCGCGCTTCTTCGGGCGCAAGTTTCACGGTGAGGTCCTGCGAGGCACCGGGAGCCTTGAGATAGACGAGAACTTCCGAGCCGAGAAATTCGATCCGCGAGACTGTGCCGGAAATGCCTGTCTTGTCGTGCGGCTTGAGCTGGAAATGTTCCGGACGAACGCCGATGCGGATAGCGGTGCCGGAATGGGCGGCGACGTCCTGCAGGATGGCGCGGCCTGCAAAATGTACCATGCCGCTATCGCTGACCAACGCTTCCAGAATATTGATGCGCGGCGTGCCGATGAATTGCGCGACCTCGATATGGCGCGGATCATTATAGATCGCGGTCGGCGTGTCGATCTGCAGCAGTTTGCCGCCCATCATGACCGCAACGCGGTCGGCCATGCTGAGCGCTTCGGCCTGGTCATGGGTCACATAGATGGTGGGGACACCGGCACGGCGATGCAGTTCAACGATTTCTGCGCGGGTGTGAACACGCAGATTGGCATCGAGGTTCGACAGCGGCTCATCCATCAGGAATGCGCCGGGTTGACGGACAAGCGCGCGGGCAAGGGCCACACGCTGACGTTGGCCACCGGACATCTGGCCCGGCTTGCGGTCAAGCAGATGGTCGATCTTAAGGCTTGTTGCGGTTGCCTTGACCTGCTTCTGGATGGCGGCGCGCTTGCTGCGCTGGCCGGGAATGAAAGCGCCGATCATGGGCAGGCGTTCCACGGCGGTCAGATCACGCATTGCAAGCGGCACCGCGATGTTCTGTGCCGTCGTCAGGTGGGGATAGAGCGCGTAGGACTGAAACACCATGGCGATGTTCCGGTCGGCAGGGTGAGCGCCGGTTATGTTGCGCCCTGCAAGCTCCACGCTTCCTTCATCCGCATGGTCCAGACCGGCGAGAATACGCAGCAACGTACTCTTTCCGCAGCCTGACGGACCGACGAGAGCGATGAATTCACCTTCCGCAGCTTCGATGGAAATTCCATCAAGAATGCGGTTGCCCCCATAGGATTTGCCGATGTGGCGAATGGCAAGCGTGCTCATTGGCTTGCCTCCTCGGTGACTTTCTCGCCATCGCCGGTATGGTGCGGATAGACCTCATGCACCACGTCATCGATGACGTAGGGTGTCAGTTCGTCGATGCGGACAATGCTGCTTGTGGCGATCTCATCGAGATCGTGGATGACAGCGCCGAGGATGCGCTCGCCGGGGAGGTCGCGTTCCATTGGCCCGACGATGAAGG
The DNA here is from genome assembly GCF_008932295.1 of Brucella tritici. Classification (GTDB taxonomy): domain Bacteria; phylum Pseudomonadota; class Alphaproteobacteria; order Rhizobiales; family Rhizobiaceae; genus Brucella; species Brucella tritici. Next base: position 107,720 of record NZ_WBWA01000012.1, read on the forward strand.
CGGCGGCAGGCGCCCAGACATAGTTCGTGCCGAAAGCATCGCCCGACCACGCACGGTGCAGGTGGCCGCTGGCGTGAAGCTGCACATTATACTGCGCGAAAAGATCATAAAGACGCTGGCGTGGGGCAGGGCGGATACCCCAGTAGCCGCTATCACCCTCATCCGGATCGTCCACAAAGAGCGGCTTGTGGGCGAAGACGGCGACGGGCTTGCCATCGCTGTTTTTCAATTCGTCTTCGAGCCACTGGAACTGTTCCGCTTCTTCGGCCTCGCCGGAGCCGATGACAAGGCTGTTGAGGCCGATGATACGCCAGTTGCCGAAGTTTTCCGCCCAGCGGTCCGGGCCGATATGACGGCGCCAGCGCATCAGGCGCTGCGGATTGACCGGCTGGTGACTTTCGGGAAGATGGCCGATATCGTGGTTACCCGGAAGGCTGAGAACACGCGCTGGAAGCTCGTTCAAACAGGTGCGGCAGAACAGAAGATCGGCCTCCACATCGGCGCCGTCGACTGTGAGGTCGCCGGTGTGGATGATGAGATCAGGTTTCTGCTGATCGATCCAGGCAGCGAGCGGTTCCCAGTTGCGGTTGAAGTGCGGCTTGATTGGGCTGAGGTGGGTGTCTGTAATCTGAACGATCCGCACAGGTACGCTCCTTCTCGGGTCTGTCTAGTGCCGCAGCACTTTTTTACGCGCGGCACTCCGCCGGGCGCATCATGCGCGGCATCTTGCCGGGGCTTTTAGGCGTGTTGTGTGACAGGCCCGCTGCATTGCAGTGACAGTTGCATGACATCTGCTTTGAGCGACTCAAAAAGGGGGATTTGCCAAATTTGGAGGCATCGTTGTTTTGCCGATGCTTATGCTTTAGGCGGCTAATCTGCTCATTATAATATTACGAAGTAATTTTTATCGGCATAACGCATTGTTTTTAAATTGTTTTATGGCCTGATCTAGACATGCGTAAAATGCATAGCTGCATTGCGCTAAAGTCGCATTGCAAAAACAATGGGCAACAGGCATATAAAGGTCATCTCAGCGCTGCGTTTCCTCCTCCCATTTGCGCAGGCTGAGTGTTCCCCTCTGGAGGTTTGCCTCAAAGGCACCTTCAAAACTCAAAGCCAGACATTTGTCTGGCTTTTTTTTTGGCTTTTTGCCAAGCCGCCTCTTTTTGTCAGAAATACAGAAACGAAAAAGGGGCCTTTCGGCCCCTTCGTCATTCCATTTTGTTTTGTTTAACGCAGGCTGGCACAGAAGCGCTGGATGCGGGTGCAGGCTTCTTCGAGAAGCGCGTCTGACGTTGCATAGGAAATGCGGAAGTTTGGTCCAAGACCGAAAGCCGAACCGTGAACGACGGCGACGCCTTCAGCTTCCAGCAGTTCGGTGACGAAGTCTTCATCGGTCTCGATGACCTTGCCAGCTTCCGTCTTCTTGCCGATCAGGTCAGCGCAGGAGGGATAGACGTAGAACGCACCTTCCGGTGTCGGGCACTTGATGCCTTTTGCCTGGTTCAGCATTGATACGACCAGATCGCGACGGGCCTGGAAGATCTTCTTGTTTTCCGGGATGAAATCCTGGGTGCCGTTGAGGGCTTCGACTGCGGCCCACTGTGCGATGGAGCAAGCGCCCGAGGTCTGCTGGCCCTGCACCATATCCATGGCCTTGATGAGCTGCAGCGGTCCTGCTGCGTAGCCGATACGCCAGCCGGTCATGGCATAGGCCTTTGACACGCCGTTCATGGTGAGCGTGCGGTCGTAAAGCGAAGGCTCGACCTGAGCAGGCGTCGTGAACACGAAGTCGCCATAGACCAGATGCTCGTACATGTCGTCGGTCAGGATCCAGACATGCGGATGACGAACCAGAACGTCGGTCAGGGACTTGAGTTCTGCTTCCGTGTAAGCCGCGCCGGTCGGGTTCGACGGCGAGTTGAAGATCAGCCACTTGGTCTTCGGCGTGATCGCCTTTTCCAGATCGGCGGCCGTCAGCTTGAAATTGTCTTCGATCTTCGTGTTAATGAACACCGGATTGCCGCCGTTGATCGCCACCATTTCAGGATAGCTGACCCAGTAAGGGGCAGGAACGATGACTTCATCGCCGGGGTTCAGCGTGGCCATGAAGGCGTTGAACAGAATCTGCTTGCCACCAGTGCCGACGATGACCTGTTCCGGCTTGTAGTCGAGGCCGTTTTCACGCTTGAACTTGGCAACAATGGCCTGACGCAGTTCAGGAATACCGGCAACAGGCGTGTATTTCGTTTCGCCGCGGTTGATCGCGTCGATGGCAGCCTGCTTGATATTCGTGGGCGTGTCGAAGTCGGGCTCGCCCGCACCGAGACCAATCACATCCTTGCCCTTGGCTTTCAGTTCACGTGCTTTCTGGCTGACCGCGATGGTCGCAGATGGCTTTACACGAGAAAGGGCGTCGGCGAGAAATGCCATGATAGATCTCCATAGATGGCAGGCTCTGTTAACCGGCACCGGGCAGGTCCGGTTTTGCGGGTTTTCTATGTCCCATCGGCGCAGGAAGCGCAACAGATGGATTGTGATTTCATCGGCAATTGCTTGATTTCGCGAAAATGTGTTGCCGAAACGAACAGATCCATCAGCAATGCTGACATATTAACGCAAGGAAACTGATTGGATCGGGCGGTATTGGGCTCTATCCCGCCATCAGGTCGCGCAAGCTACGCGTGGCCATCACCTTATAAGCCGCTATCAGCGCATCGCACTCGTTTTCCGGAACCTCGACGGCGATGCGCATGGTGGATTCGCCGAAATGCATCAGCAGGAAGGCGGTTTCGTCCAGTTGCGCCGGCAGCTTATCGGGGGCGATCCGGCGGATCGTATCGGCCAGGAGCTGGCCGTTCTGCCTGCTTTCGGCAATTTCCAGCTTTGACAGGGACTTGTCTGTCTGCGTGGCCGACCAGATGTCACGCATTGCCGGTTCCAGCCGCATTAGCGTCAGATATTCATCGATCAGTGCATTGAAGGCGATGATCAACTCGTCAGCCGAACTGGCTGCTGCAAGCCCTTCCGCGATGCATTGGCGCGATTGCGCATTGCAGCTTTCAAACAGGTAACGGATCAGGGCGCTTTTATCGGGAAAATACTGATAGAGCGCTCCGATGGAGATACCGGCCTGCTGGGCAATTTCACTCATCTTGAGGCTGTCGCTGCCCTTGGCGGCGATCAGGGCTGTGGCGCATTCAGCGATACGCCGAATCTTTTCCTGTGCGCGGCTCTGGCTGGGCGTGCGGCGCAGGATCGGTGCGCTGCTTGTCTCTGCTTGCTTGGCGGAATTCTGCTTCATGACCGACTCACAATTTTTCTCTCTTGACGGAATATGAGGATTGCTCACATATTGCAAATATGAGGGTTACTCATATTTTGGGAGAAGGAAGATGAATACGTATCTTGATGATCGTTATCTGGTGATTGGTGCTACCGGCAAAACTGGCAGGCGCGTTGCGGAAAAGCTGCGGCAGAAGGGGCTTTCAGTTCGGGCCGTATCGCGGAGCACCGAGATTCCCTTTGACTGGAACAGCCAATCCACCTGGGCTGCGGCGCTTGACGATATCGACAGCGCCTATGTGACATACCAGCCGGATATTGCCTTGCCGGGCGCCGTCGATGTCATTCGCGCATTTCTCGCGGCGGCAAAGACGGCAGGTGTCAAGCATGTCGTGCTTCTGTCTGGACGGGGCGAGGAGGAGGCGGAAGCTGCGGAGCGGGTTCTGCAGGCTTCCGGGCTGGACTGGACCGTGCTGCGTGCCAGCTGGTTCATGCAGAATTTCAGCGAAAACTACATGCGGGACGAGTTGCTTTCAGGCTCGCTGACCTTACCGGTCGGACCGACGAAGGAACCTTTCATCGATGCTGACGACATTGCGGATGTGGCGGTTGCCGCGCTTACCGAGGCGGGGCATCGCAACCGGCTCTATGAGCTGACTGGGCCGGAACTGTTCAGCTTCAACGAGGCTGTGAGCGAAATCGCCGGAGCGACAGGTCGGGCGCTGTCGTTTCATCCGGTCTCATTCGCCGATTACGAAGCCGCATTGCGTGAACAGGCATTGCCGGAAGATGTCATCACGCTTTTGCGCTATCTTTTCACCGAACTTTTCGATGGCCGCAACGCCAATGTGGCGCATGGCGTGGAGGAAGCCCTTGGACGAAAGCCGCGCCGGTTTGCAGATTTTGCGCGCAAGGCTGCCGTTGAAGGCATATGGGAGGGATAATCATGACAATGAGTTTTCAATTGCTGGTTTTGCTGACAGCATGGGGAAGCGCGATTACCGGCGGCATCTTCTATGCGTTCTCAAGTTTCGTGATGGCCGCGCTGGCGCGCATTCCGGCCAATGCGGGCATAACGGCTATGCAGTCGATCAATATCACCGTCATTAATGGCACGTTCTTTGCCGTCTTCTTCGGCACTGCATTGTTGTGTCTGGCGATTATCGTACTGGGATTGATGGGCTTCGGAGGCTTGTCGAAATGGGCGATGATTGGCGCTGCCGTCTATCTCGTCGGCACTATTGGCGTCACGATGGCTTTGAATGTGCCGCTGAACAACCAGCTTGCCGCGATGGATGCCAATGCCGCCGCTTCGGCGGATGTCTGGCTCGCTTATGTGCGCGACTGGACCATATGGAATCACGTCCGCACCGTCGCGGCGCTGATTGCGGCCCTGATTCTGGGTGCAAGCGCATTGGCGAGAGGCTGAGGAAGGCAGACAAATAAAAAAGGCGGGTCCGAAGACCCGCCTTTCCTCTGCCTTGCGGCAAAACTTATGCTGCGACCAGATTGTCGGCAGACGAACGGCCCGAACGACGGTCCTGTACGATTTCGTACGAAACCTTCTGGCCTTCATCGAGCGTGGCCAGACCAGCGCGCTGAACGGCGGAGATGTGAACGAAAACGTCCGTGCCGCCCTGATCAGGCTGAATGAAGCCGAAGCCCTTGGTCGTGTTGAACCACTTAACTGTTCCCGTAGCCATGGGAAATTCCTTTGTAACATTAGTAGTAGAGTAGTCCGTATGCTTCGCACACGTCCCTGTGAATCGAATTTATGGACAGGAGATCGTCAGGAAGCACGGCGGGCCGCACGGGTCGCAAAGTCACTTGACCGAAAAATCGATGCGCTAACTATATGCGACAAATTTGACCAATACAAGTCAGCTAGAATGCTAGCTAGAAACTGATTTTACTCAGGCTTTCTGCCATGCCGAGTCCGAGCCGGTTTTGCGCGCTCGATCGGTCGAGCCAGAACAGCCGGAACAGGATTGGGGCGCTGCCATCGCATGGCGCCATTTCATAATGATCCCAGGTTTCAGGCGCGGCACGTCTCAATTGCAAATGAAAGCAGTGGCGGCGGTGAAGCTCGGTTTGTCCCCGTTCGGGATAATCATAATCGATAGTTTCGAGATGGATCATGCCGTCGTCGTAGAAAAGCCCTGTTTCTTCGGCGAATTCGCGATAGGCGGCCGCGAAAATATCTTCTCCTGCATCGACCGTGCCGCCCGGCACCTGAAGCGGCGTTTCGGGAAAATCCGGCTCTTCAAAAACCAGAAGGCGGCCGCTCCATGTCGCGTAAATGAGTACCTTGTCGATGGGCTGGATTGTGACAGTCATGGAATGCTTCCGGCAGGGTTTGCGTTCAGGCCATAATTGCAACGAATGATTTGCGGTAAAACCCGCATATTGTTGTGGGTCATTGCGCTGGCCCACGCGAAAAGCGTGTGATCTCCTATCTTTGACTTCCACGTGACGTACATAATGAGCATGTTGCAAATATATCTGCAAAATTGAGCGGGCGGATGGGCAGCGAGGCAGGACATGACGTCTGAACCAGACAAGGACAAGACGAAGCAGAGCGCGCCCAAAAAAGAGCGCCGCCGCAGAAAGCCCAGACGCAGTGTTACCGAGCGCCTGCGCAAAAGTTCGGCAAAGCTGATTGGCGGCGCCCCCTCACGCGACGGAACCGATCTTTTCTCGCAGATGTCGATGATGGTCGGGGCCTTTATGACTTCGCCGGTGCGCAACACGCTGATTATGCTTGGAACCGGCATTTTCGTTCTCGTCGTGCTGATTGCCGTCGGGCAGGTCGCCATCAATCGCTGGAACGAACCTTTCTACGATGCGCTCTCCCGCCGCGATTTGCAGGCTTTCTTCCATCAGCTGATGGTCTTCTTCGGCATTGCGGGCAGCCTGCTCGTGCTCAACGTATCGCAAACCTGGCTCAACCAGATGTTTGCGCTCAAGATGCGCGAGGGGCTGGCGCGTGATCTGGTGGGGCAATGGCTGGTGCCGGGGAGGGCGTTTCGTCTCGCCAATGCAGGCGAGATCGGCATCAATCCCGATCAGCGTCTGCATGAAGATGCACGTCACCTCGCGGAAACATCGTGCAATCTAGGGATCAATCTCCTCCAGTCGACCGTCATTCTGGTGAGTTTTGTCGGCGTCCTGTGGTCACTGTCGAGCGGCTTCGTGTTTCATGTCGCGGGCTACAGTTTCTCGATCCCCGGTTACATGGTCTGGGCTGTCATCATCTATGCGGCATCCGCATCGTGGCTGACATGGATCGTCGGGCGCAGCCTGGTCAATATCAACGCCAATCGCTATGCGCGCGAAGCTGATTTCCGCGCGTCGCTGATGCGGGTCAATGAGCACGTGGACGCCATCACCCTGTCGCGCGGCGAAGGGGACGAGAGACGCCGCCTTGATCTGGATATCGATGCGGTCGTGGCTGCAATCCGCAAGATCGTCTTTGCGACCACGCGATTGACCTGGGTGACTGCCGGCTACGGCTGGCTCACCATCGTGGCGCCTATTCTCGTGGCGGCGCCGGTCTATTTCTCCGGAGGACTGACCTTCGGTGGGCTGATGATGGCCGTTGGAGCATTTACGCAGGTGCATAATTCACTGCGCTGGTTTGTCGATAATTTCGGGGCGATTGCGGACTGGCGGGCGACGCTGCTGCGTGTCGCGAGCTTCCGTCAGGCGGTGCTGCGCATGGACGAACTCGGCCATCTGGACCGGCAGATCGATCTTGCGACGAATGATAATGACAGGCTGACGCTGGATGATGTTTCCATTGCCGCGCCCGATCTGTGCCTGAAGCTTTCCCGCAAGGCCTTTTCGGTGAAACCCGGCGAACGGGTGCTGGTCACGGGTGGAACCGAGACGCAGAGAACGCTGTTGTTCCGCGCATTGGGCGGGCTTTGGCCATGGGGCGAGGGGCGGATCGGTATGCCCGTCGGCGATGGTGTCGCTTTCATGCCGCGGGCACCTTATTTTCCGCCCGGCAACCTCAAGGGTGTGATTGTCTATCCGCTTGATATCAAAAAGTTTTCGGAAGAAGACCTGGAGAATGTGCTGCGGCGGGCCGGGCTTGAACGGCTTTCCACGAGTCTTGATCGCGTTGCGCGCTGGGATCGTGTTCTGACCGACGATGAGCGCCAATGTATCGCTTTTGCCCGCCTGATCTTGCAGAAGCCGCAATGGATTGTGATCGACGGCGCGCTCGATGGTCTCGATGCCGAAGCCTACGACCGGATTCGCGATATGCTGAACACCGAGTTGAAGGATGCAGCCGTCATCCATCTTGGCAAGCCGCATCTGCACGATGGCCTTTTCACCCAGCAGGTCAGTCTGGAAGGTGATCCTTCAGGTAAGCCGTTGGAGATACCAGCCCTTAAAACAGCATAAAAAAAACCGCCGGTCACCCGGCGGTTTTTTGTTTCGGGATGTCTTTAGGCTATCAGCGGAAATAATCCTGCAGCGGGCGAACTTCCAGCGATCCGGCCTTGAGCGCGGCGATAGCTTCGGCGGCTGCTTCGGCTCCGGCCATGGTCGTGTAGTAAGGCAGCTTCTGCATCAGCGTTGCGCGGCGGATCGACTTGGAGTCGGATACAGCACTTGCGCTGTCCGTCGTGTTGAAGACCAGATGGATCTGGCGATTGCGGATCGCATCTTCCACGTGCGGACGGCCTTCGATGACCTTGTTGACCTTGGTCGATTCGACGCCGTTGGCTTCGAGGAACTTCTGCGTTCCGCCGGTTGCCATGACCTTGAAGCCGATGCTTGCAAGCTTGCGGACTGCGCCGAGCACGCGTTCCTTGTCTTCGTCGCGAACAGACACGAAGACCGTGCCTTCACGCGGCAGTTCCACGCCTGCACCAAGCTGTGCCTTTGCGAAGGCCAGAGCATAGTCGTAGTCGAGACCCATGACTTCGCCGGTCGAGCGCATTTCCGGTCCAAGCAGCGTATCGACGCCGGGGAAACGGGCAAACGGGAACACCGCTTCCTTGACCGCGATATGCGGGCGGGAAGGCGTCTTCGGCTTGCCGCCATAGGCGCCGAGTGCAGCTTCCAGGCTTTCCCCGGCCATGACGCGGGCTGCAACCTTGGCGATCGGGGTGCCGACCGTCTTGGCGACGAACGGAACCGTGCGCGATGCACGCGGATTGACCTCGAGAATGAAGATTTCGCCGTCCTTGATGGCGAACTGCACATTCATCAGGCCGCCGACATGAAGCGCCTTGGCAAGCGCTGCCGTCTGGCGTTCCAGTTCAGCAACGATTTCTGGCGAAAGCGTATGCACCGGCAGCGAGCAGGCAGAGTCGCCGGAATGAATGCCGGCTTCCTCGATATGCTCCATGATACCGGCGACAAAGCTGTCCTTGCCGTCGCACAGGCAGTCGACGTCCACTTCGATGGCTTCGGTCAGGTAGGTGTCGAACAGAAGCGGGTTCTTGCCGAGCAGCGTGTTGATCTGGCCGGTCTTGTCGTTCGGATATTTGGCCTTGATGTCTTCCGGCACCAGTTCCGGCACGGTGTCGAGCAGATAGTTCTGCAACGAACGCTCGTCATGGATGATCTGCATGGCGCGGCCACCCAGAACGTAAGACGGGCGCACGACAAGCGGGAAACCCAGATCGGCGGCGACGAGGCGGGCCTGTTCGACCGAATAGGCGATGCCGTTCTTCGGCTGGTTGAGATCGAGCTTGATCAACAGCTTCTGGAAACGGTCGCGATCTTCCGCAAGGTCGATGGCGTCGGGCGACGTGCCGAGGATCGGGATACCGGCCTTTTCAAGCGCATCGGCGAGCTTGAGCGGGGTCTGGCCGCCAAACTGCACGATAACGCCGTGCAGCGTGCCCTTTTGCCTCTCGACGCGCAGGATTTCCAGCACGTCTTCTGCCGTCAGCGGTTCGAAATAGAGACGATCCGACGTGTCGTAGTCGGTCGAAACCGTTTCCGGGTTGCAGTTGATCATGATGGCTTCATAGTCGGCATCATTGAGCGCGAAAGCCGCATGGCAGCAGCAATAATCGAACTCGATGCCCTGACCGATGCGGTTCGGACCGCCGCCGAGAATGACGACCTTCTTGCGATCCGACACTTCGGCTTCCGAGCGCGGCTGGCCGACGAATGGCGTTTCATAGGTCGAGTACATATAGGCGGTCGGCGAAGCGAATTCGGCAGCGCAGGTGTCGATGCGCTTGTAGACCGGATGCACATCGAGTTCGCCACGCAGCTTGGCCACGTCTTCCGCGTCCTTGCCCGTCAGGCTTGCAAGGCGTGCGTCGGAGAAGCCCATGGACTTCAGCATACGCAGGTTTTCAGCGTCTTGCGGCAGGCCATGTTCGCGGATGCGCTCTTCGGTCTTCACGATGGCTTCGATCTGCTCGAGGAACCAAGGGTCGATCTTCGAAGCGTCGTGCACCTGCTCGACGGTCAGGCCGAGACGCATTGCCTGCGCGACCATGCGCAGACGGTCCGGCGTCGGCGTGCCGATAGCAGCGCGGATCGCGTTCTTTTCGTCGCCTTCCTCGATGTTCGGAATGGCGATTTCATCAAGGCCCGTCAGGCCGGTTTCGAGGCCGCGCAGCGCCTTTTGCAAGCTTTCCTGGAAGGTACGGCCAATGGCCATGACTTCACCGACCGACTTCATGGCAGTGGTCAGGATCGGCGAGGAGCCGGGGAATTTCTCGAAGGCGAAACGCGGGATCTTGGTGACGACATAGTCGATCGACGGTTCGAACGAGGCTGGCGTCGCGCCGCCGGTAATGTCGTTATCCAGCTCGTCGAGCGTGTAGCCGACGGCAAGCTTGGCTGCGACCTTGGCAATCGGGAAGCCGGTTGCCTTGGAAGCCAGAGCCGAAGACCGCGACACGCGCGGGTTCATTTCGATGACGATCATGCGGCCATTGGCCGGGTTGATCGCGAACTGCACGTTGGAGCCGCCGGTTTCGACGCCGATCTCGCGCAGCACCGCAATCGAGGCGTTACGCATGATCTGGTATTCTTTGTCGGTCAGCGTCAGCGCAGGCGCAACGGTGATCGAATCGCCGGTGTGCACGCCCATCGGATCGAGGTTTTCGATCGAGCAGATGATGATGCAGTTGTCCGCCTTGTCGCGGACGACTTCCATTTCATATTCTTTCCAGCCCAGAACCGACTCTTCGATCAGAACTTCAGTCGTCGGCGATGCATCCAGACCGCGCTCGATGATTTCAAAGAATTCCTGGCGGTTATAGGCAATGCCGCCGCCCGTACCGCCGAGCGTGAAGCTTGGGCGGATAATGGCAGGCAGGCCAACCACGTCGAGCGCCTGCGCAGCCTTTGCAAGCGCATGCGTCATGTAACGCTGCTTGCGCTCGACTTCGCCGAGCTGCCATTCGGTTTCAAGCTTGTCGAGAGCCTTGTCCAGCTCGTCACCCGAGAACTGAGCCTTGACTTCGGCGCGCTTTGCTTCGTGACGCTTGCGGTCTTCGTCCTTGATTTCGGTGGCGTTTGCGAGCCTGGATTCCGGCGTATCGAGGCCGATCTTTTCCATGGCTTCACGGAACAGCGCGCGATCTTCTGCCTTGTCGATGGCTTCCGCATTGGCGCCGATCATCTCGACATTGTAGCGCTCCAGCACGCCCATGCGGCGCAGCGACAATGCGGTGTTCAGCGCGGTCTGGCCGCCCATGGTCGGCAGCAGCGCGTCCGGGCGCTCCTTGGCGATAATCTTGGCGACGACTTCCGGCGTGATCGGCTCGATATAGGTCGCGTCCGCCAGATCGGGATCGGTCATGATCGTGGCCGGGTTGGAGTTGACGAGGATGATGCGGTAGCCTTCCTCTTTCAACGCCTTACAGGCCTGCGTACCCGAATAGTCGAATTCACAAGCCTGGCCGATGACAATGGGGCCCGCGCCGATAATCAGGATCGATTTGATATCTGTACGTTTCGGCATGGGCGCTCGTCCTATCTTCTTCACGCGCATGATCTTGTCCGAAAACCGGTTCCCATTTTTCGGGATCATGCTCTTGTTTTATGCATGTCTTTGTCTCGAAACCGCTTCCCACCTTCGAGAGACATGCTGCTTAGCCTGCCAGAAAAGCCCGCACGGTTTTCCGGCGGGTTGGCAGCGTATGAATTCTGTGGGCTAAGCGGGCCTTATAGGCAATCGATTCCGAAAGCGGAACCCCACAAATCGTTTTATTTCAAAGAAAGTGCAGGCATTCACGGAAATTCTTGCCCGCCTCGCGCTTTCTCTATGGATGTTGTAACCGAACCAAAGCGCCCGCGGGTCGCTCAGGCTTCTGCCTGAGCGACCTTCAGAGACGGCTTTTTGCGCTTTGTGAGCATATGGCCGAGCCTGTTCGACGGTAGTTCGATCAGGCGGTAGGAAATCTTTGCTGCGATGATCGCGCCAATCACGATGGCAGCCATGCCGGCGATTTCAAGCGTGGGACCGAGGTTCAGCTTGCGCATCACCGCCCAGCCGAAACCGACCACGAACATATGGGTCAGGTAGAGCGAATAGGACGTTGCGCCGAGATCGACAAAGAAATTGTCTCGCAGGTCGCCGAGCCAGCGTTCGATGCCCAATGCACCGGCAACCAGCAATACAGCCGCGCTGCACATGACCAGATAGGTGGAGAAGTTGTTGAACGCGACCAGTGGGGTGGAGAAGGTGCCGTAAAGCGCTGCCATGGCAAGGATGCCAATTCCGGCCAGTGCGACCGGGGGCATTCTTTCCCACAGGCGATGCTTTTCCGCTTCTGCCAGCCACATGCCAAACATGAATGTCAGCAGGTTCTTGTGCAGATAGAAGGCTGCAATACTCGCTGATGGTTCAACGAAGAAGCTTCCGATGACACATGCGCCGAAGATACCGGTCAGCAAGATCGTGCGCTGCAAGGCATTTTTGCACCACCAGAACAAGGCGAACACAAGATAGAAGAACAATTCGTAGTTCAGCGACCAGCCGAGTTTGAAGATCGGGCGCCAATCACTTGGATCGCCGGGTGTGGCTGCGGGTATGAAGAACAGCGATTTGATGAAATAGCCCACATCCGGAACCGTCGTCTTGAACAGTGACGGCAGATAGAGAGCGCAGATGAAAACCGTGATCGTGCAGAGCCAGTAAAGCGGCACGATGCGGAAAACGCGGCGCAGCAGAAAGTCACCGGGCCTGAACGGGCCGTCGGCATTGACATAGGCGATGATGAAACCGCTGATGACGAAGAACAGTTGAACACCGAAAACGCCTAGCATCGTGATGGCATTGTTTGTTTCTGCGCGCGGATGCTCGATCGTATGGGCGATCAGGACGGCCGTTGCCGCAAGACCGCGCAATATCTGGATCGAATAAAGCTGTTTTCGATTCTGCATCTTCTATGCCCCCCATTGACGGTACACGCTGTAACGAATGCCGCGCATTTCTGCAATTGCTAGCGTATAGATTGTGGAGGCTTCGCCTTCATGTTTGTGACATCGTGAAGGAAGCCATCAATTTTTCTAGGATCCCTTCCCTTGATGCTTGTTTTGACAGGTTTTGTCTATCGAAGCAGAAAGAGTTTTCTTGTGCCCAAACTATTGCGAAAGAGTCTTCGTTTGTGATTGACGCTGCCATTTACTTTTTATGTTGCCGTGCCAACTCTTTATGCGACAATTGCAGGTATAGTTTGGTGCTGCTTCGTTGAGAGCGGCACGGTGCAGGGGAGTTGGTCAATGCGCTGGCAAGGCCGTAGGCAAAGTGACAATGTGGAAGATCAGCGCGGGACGCAGGACGGTGGCATAGGTGGCGGCATCGGTCGCGGCGGCGGCCTCGGCGGTCCCGGTTTTCGAATCGTTCGCGGCGGTGGCATTTCCGGCATTTTGATTCTGGTGGTTATGTTCTTCGTTCTGCGCGCGGTCGGCATCGATCCGCTGCCGATCCTGTTCGGTGATGGCAGCATGGGGCCGAGCGTAACCCAGCAGGCCGGACAATCCGGACGGACCGCTGCCGAGGGTGGCGCTATTGCCAATGACGAGACAACGCAGTTCGCCCGTACGGTGCTGGCTGAGACGGAAGACGTCTGGAGCGGCATTTTCAAGTCGCGTGGCCAGACCTATACGCCGCCGACGATGGTTCTGTTTTCCGGGCAGGTGCGTTCGGCCTGCGGCTTTGCTTCTGCTGCGTCCGGGCCGTTTTATTGCCCCGGCGATCGCAAGCTCTACATCGATCTGAGTTTCTATAAGGAACTGGCAAACCGCTTCGGCGCTTCCGGCGATTTCGCGCAGGCCTATGTCCTGGCGCATGAGGTCGGGCACCATGTCCAGAACCTGCTCGGCATTCTGCCGAAATTCAACCAGATGCGCCAGCAGATGAGCGAAGCGCAAGCCAACCAGATGTCGGTTCGCGTCGAGCTTCAGGCCGATTGCTTTGCCGGTGTTTGGGGTTACTACACGGAGCAGAAGGGTATTCTGGAGGCAGGCGACCTTGAAGAAGCTCTGAATGCGGCACACCAGATCGGTGATGACACGCTGCAGCGCCGCAGTCAGGGTTATGTTGTGCCGGAAAGCTTCAACCACGGCACTTCCGCCCAGCGTGCCAAGTGGTTCCAGCGCGGTTTCGATAGCGGCAAGCTGGAATCATGCGATACGTTTAGCGGTGATGTTTAAAGTCGTTCTGATACTGTAGAAAAAGGCGGTTTCGACCGCCTTTTTCTTTATGCAGGGAAAATGCCGGTTCTTTTTGTCGGAAGCCTGCAATATTCGCCTTGTCGTGAAATAATTTTCCAGATAAATGCTTTCGCACCGGCGCGGCCTTTTTCCGATTTGCAAGCGTGACGCTCAGTTTTGAGCGGCGATGGCGCGCGAGTTCTTCAATCAACACAATTTATGAATGTTCCACTCTGTCTGTCGTGGAGCATATTTCAGGTGTCCCATGCATGATCCCCAGTTTGTACGGCGGGGCTTGTTACTCGTCTTTATGACACTGTTCCTCGACATTATCGGCATTGCGATTATCATGCCGGTTCTGCCGACTTTTCTCGAAGAGCTGACCGGCGCGGATATCAGCACTGCCGCCGTCGATGGTGGCTGGCTTTTGCTGGTCTATGCAGGGATGCAGTTCCTCTTCGCGCCGATGATCGGCAATCTGAGCGACCGTTTCGGGCGCCGCCCGGTGCTGCTCGCCTCGATCTTCACCTTCGCGCTCGACAATCTGATCTGTGCGCTCGCAGTCTCCTACTGGATGTTGTTTGTCGGTCGTGTTCTGGCTGGTATCAGCGGAGCGAGCTTCGCGACGGCATCCGCCTATATCGCCGATGTCAGCGATGACAGCAATCGTGCGCGCAATTTCGGTCTGATCGGCATTGCCTTCGGGGTCGGTTTCGCACTCGGTCCGGTTCTGGGCGGTTTGTTGGGTGAATTCGGTCCGCGCGTTCCGTTCTACGGAGCGGCGTTCCTGTCTTTCATCAACTTCATCCTTGCCTATTTCCTGCTGCCGGAGACGTTGAAGCGCGAAAACCGGCGTCCTTTCCAGATCGCCCGCGCCAATCCGCTGGGCGCGCTCAAGCAGATGCGAAGCTATCCCGGCATCGGCTGGGTGGTGCTGGTCTTCTTCCTGTTCTGGCTGGCCCACGCCGTCTATCCGTCCGTCTGGGCCTTCGTCGGTGCTTATCGCTATAACTGGAGCGAAGCCCAGATTGGTCTCTCATTGGGGCTTTTCGGCATCGGCGCGGCATTCGTGATGGCACTCGTTCTGCCACGGGTTTTGCCAGTGCTTGGTGAACGGCGCACCGCGATTACAGGCGTATTGTTTTCCTGTCTTGGCATGATCGGATATGCCATCGCATGGGAAGGCTGGATGGTTTATGCCGTCATCTTCCTGACAGCGCTGGAAGGTCTGGCCGATCCGCCGCTGCGCAGTATTGCGGCAGGCAAGGTTCCGCCTTCAGCACAGGGCGAATTGCAAGGGGCGCTGACAAGCGTGTCGAGCATTACGACCATCATCGGTCCGCTCATCTTCACGCAGCTTTTCGCCGTGTTCACCGGCATGAATGCGCCGTTCGTCTTTGCGGGCATGCCCTATGCCGTCGGCGCCGGGCTGGTCTTTCTGGCACTGGTCATCGTGGTGGCGCGGGTGCGCCCGACGCCATCGGTCAAGCTGTCAGAGGCTTGATCGAAACTGGAAAGCGAAAAGGCCGGAGTTTTCACTCCGGCCTTTTACTTTGATAATTCTTTTAGAGGGTTTAAGCCGCCTGTTCGCGTTCCGGAAGCGGCGTTTCGCCCTTCTTTTCGCGGATCAGGTTGATGAAGCGGCGGAACAGATAGTGCGAATCCTGCGGGCCGGGCGATGCTTCCGGATGGTGCTGCACCGAGAATACTGGCTTGCCGACGACGCGCAGGCCGCAATTGGTGCCGTCGAAAAGCGACACATGCGTTTCCTCGACATTTTCCGGCAGCGAGTCTGAATCGACCGCGAAGCCGTGGTTCATCGAGACGATCTCGACCTTGCCGGTCGTGTAATCCTTCACCGGATGGTTGGCGCCGTGATGGCCCTGATGCATCTTCTCGGTGCGTCCGCCAAGAGCGAGCGCCAGCATCTGGTGGCCGAGGCAGATGCCGAAGACCGGAAGGTCGGTTTCGACAAGCTTCTTGATGGTTGGAACGGCATATTCGCCGGTCGCTGCCGGATCGCCGGGGCCGTTGGACAGGAAGACGCCATCCGGGTTGTGGGCCAGAACGTCTTCAGCCGTAGCCGTCGCAGGCAGCACGGTGACCTTTGCGCCGAGGCCGGTGAGCAGGCGCAGAATGTTACGCTTCACGCCGAAGTCGAGCGCTACCACGTGGTACTCCGGGGCATCCTGCTCGCCATAGCTGTTGGCGAGCGTCCATGGCGTTTCCTTCCATGTGAGGCTCTGGCCAACCGTGACGTCCTTGGCGAGATCGAGATTTTCAAGACCGCTCCATGCGGCGGCGCGTGCCTTCAGTGCGTCGAGGTCGAACTTGCCGCTTGGATCATGCGCGATGACTGCGTTCTGTGCGCCGCGCTCGCGGATGAGCGAGGTCAGCGCGCGCGTATCGATACCGGCCAGCGCAATGACGCCGCGGTGCTTCAGCCAGGCGTCCAGATCTTCCGTTGCGCGGAAGTTCGATGGTGACGTGATGTCGGCCTTGAAGATCGCGCCGACCGCGCCGTGGCGATTGGCTGGCGTCAGGTCTTCAATGTCTTCGGCATTGGTGCCGACATTGCCGATATGCGGGAAGGTGAAGGTTACGATCTGACCGGCGTAGGACGGGTCGGTCAGGATTTCTTCGTAACCGGTCAGTGCCGTGTTGAACACGACTTCGGCTTCGATAGCGCCGATTGCGCCGAGGCCTTTGCCTTCGATCACGGTTCCATCGGCAAGTACGAGGATGGCGGTTCGCTTCTCAACAGTCCAGGGTGCTGTTTTCGGTGTGGTTTCTGTCATGGTCTGCACTCCTGTTTGGTTAGCCGCGCGCCAGCGTGTGCTAATACTTCGTTACCAGTTAGTGCGTCGAGCTGATGGAATCAAATCGACGCCTAACTGTTTGTTTTCATGCATGCCGTTGTCCCAAAACCGGTTCCCATTTTTGGGCGGCATGCTTTATGCGGCACGTATCCATGTTTCAGCCAGCCACACTGCCGTTACAGGCGAATGGCTTGAAAGATGGAGCGTCAAGGGTCATATATGCGCCAAAAGGCAGCGGGGATTTGAAACCTCCCGCCGCGAGCACGTGCCGATGTCCTGCTAAGCCTTGAGCAATAGAGAAACTTGAAGGCCGGGTCAATCGTCCGCAGCCATGCTTTCCTGAAATAATGACGATAATCGTCGTATTATTATTTCTCGGGATGGTGGTTCGGACAGCTCGGCGATTCTATTCGCTTGCTGTATAGATGCAGGAAACCAACAATACAGAACTTACACCGTCAGGAGAGACGTTATGCTTCGCCAGGAGATTTCCCAGGCCCTCACGACCGCGCTGAAAGCACAGGAGAAGCGTCGCATGTCGACGCTGCGTTTGATCCTGGCTGCGGTAAAGGACCGAGATATCGCCAACCGTACCGCTGGCAAGGACCCGGTCGGGGATGAAGAATTGCTGGGCATTCTCGGCAAGATGGTCAAGCAGCGCGAAGAATCTGCCCGTATCTATGAAGAAGGCAGCCGACTTGAGCTCGCAGAAGCCGAGCGCGAGGAAATCACGATCATTTCCGAGTTTCTGCCGCAGCAGATGACCGAGGATGAAGTCAAACAGGCCTGTGCGGATGTGATTGCCGAAATCGGCGCCCAGGGCCTGCGCGACATGGGCAAGTGCATGGCTGTTCTTAAAGAGCGCTATGCAGGCAAGATGGATTTCACCAAGGCCAGCGCCATCGTGAAATCGCTTCTGCAGTGAAAGCGTGAGGCATAAGCGCCTTTGTTTTGTTTAGCCCCCGCTCTGGCGGGGGCTTTTTCTTGTGCTATGCATGACAAGGATTAGTCGATGACCGGATGTGAACCGATGAAAACAGCTTTGCTTGTCATAGACGTTCAAAACGACATCGTGGCGGGGACGGGCACGCCGGAACGGCAGCCCGCTATCGACCATGCCCTCGATGAGATTGTCATCAGACTGCGTGATCTCCAGGAGAAAGCGCGTCAGGCCGGCATTCCGGTCATCATGGTGCAGCATGATGGCGGTCCAGGCGACGAGCTTGAAAGAGGCATAGCCGGTTGGGAAATCCGCGAAGAACTTGCTTTAAGACCGGGAGATGTTCTCGTTGAAAAGCGGAGTTGCGACTCTTTCCATGAGACGGACCTTCAGGCTCTTTTGCAAAAGCTGGATATTTCGCATCTCGTCGTCGGTGGTTGCCAGACGCAATATTGCATCGACACGACTGTCCGGCGCGCCGTTTCTCTCGGTTATGACGTCACTCTGATTGGGGACGCGCATACCACGGGCGACACTGCCAGCCTGAAATTTGCGGATATCGTTGCGCATCACAACGAAACACTGAATGGCTTCAAGGCTGGAAATGCCCGTGTGCGGGTTCGTCCTGCTGCGGATATTTCCTTTTGATATTCAAAGTCATGCGGCAACGGGTGTGTACCCGCCGCCGCATGGTCTGATTTCAGCTCTGCTTGACGGTCTTGAGCCGCGTATCGCTGAGGAGGCCCTGTTCTTCGAGGACGGGATAGGCCATCGAGGCGAGCAGCGAGTTGATCTGCTTGAGATCGCGGATGGTATCGAGATGGATGCTGCTTGTCTCGATGCTGCGGGTGGCGCCCTCGCGCAGGCGGCTGAAATGGCGCATGCTCGTCTGCTTTTCCAGTTCACGCAGCTGGTCTTTTTCCTGCACTAGCTGACGGGCCGTGCGGCCATCGCGTGAGACGATCACATTGAATGCCATATGCGCATTGGCCAGAACCATGGCGTGGAAATGGCTGAGTTCCTTCCAGCCTTCCTCGGTGAATTCCAGTTTGTGATCCATCTTCTTTTGAACATGCGCCAGCATGTTGCGCACGATGATGTCGCCGACCTGCTCAAGCTTCACGCATGCACCCAGCAATTCCTGCATGCGCAGCGACTCGAAATCGCTGAGCTCATGGGTTGCAAGCTTGGTCAGATAGAGCTTGATCGCGGCATGGCGCTTGTCTACGCGGTCATCGAGGGCTTCGAGTTCATCGATCCGCACCTGATCGGGCTTTTCATAAAGCTCGATGATCCGCCGCAGCATGACTTCGATCGTGTCGCAGACGCCGACCACTTCGCGGGTTGCATTGGCAAGCGCCTGCGAGGGTCGGTCGAGCACGGCGGTATCGAGCGCGCTATATTGCTCGATCTCGATCGGCTGCTGCGAAGCCGGGGCGTTTTTGTCCGCATTGAGATTGACCAGTGCCTCGGTTGCGCGCAGCACGAGGCCGGAAAGCGGAATGCCGGCAATCATCACGATGACATTGAACAGGATATGCGCATTGACCACCTGCGAAACCGGATCGGTGCCGAGAAAGGCGACCGACGGTTTGAAGGTCTGGTAAAGCACCAGCATGACCAATGATCCGGCGCCGCGCATCAAGAGATTGCCGAGCGGCACGACACGGGTTTCCGGTGGGGCATGGCGGGTCAGGATCGGGGCGATGATCGACGAACCCAGATTGACGCCGAGAACCATCACCACGGCAAGCTCTGGATGGATCAGCCCGCGCGAGGCAAAGGTGGTCAGCAGGATGACGGCGGCAACGCTCGAATGAAACAGCCATGTCATGAGGGCGGCAAGCAGATAGGCCGTGATCGGATCGCCTGACAGATAGTCGACGATGACCGGCAGCAATTCGCTTTGCCGCAGCGGCTCGGTGGCCTGTCCGGTCATTTCCAGCGACATGATGAGCAGGCCGATGCCGACCAGAATGCGGCCGATCTGGCGCCAGTCGCGGCGCTCGGTGGTCATGAAGATGCCAGTGCCGATGACAAGGCAGAGCGGCACCAGAAGGGTGAGGTCGTAGCTCAGGATCTTGACGACGAGGGCGGAGCCAAGCTCACCGCCGCGCACGGCCATGAGACCTGCGACACCGCTGACAAAACCTGAACCGACAAATGAACCGACGAGAAGCGTAACCGCTGTCGAGCTTTGCAGGGCGACAGCAAGGGCAAGGCCAAAGGCGACGGAAAGCAGCGGGTTCTGCATCTGGTTGCGCAGGCGTCTGCGCAGCCGGTCGCCATAGGCACGCTCCACCCCGGTCCGAACCATGCGGGTTGCCCAGAGCAAGAGGGCGACAGCGCCGGCCAGGTGCAAAAGGACCAAAGAACCATTCACGGCAAAATCCCTTCGGGTTGGAGGTGGACATTTGTGATTAAGCTAACGCAACAAATGAAGAAAAAATATGTTCCGGCTAATCAATTCTCCAAGAGATATGGGCTTGTTCGCAACTAAAAGCAATCCATTCCCGCAGCGTCATGACGGATATATGACAGTTTTGTGACAGTTCGCTTGTTTGGCAGCGACATGTGATTAGCGGGGAGGGACATGCGCGTGCGATGGACTGTCAGAACGGGCGAGCCTATATAGGCTATAGACTATCACCTGCCTGCCCGAACGAACTGCCCGAACGGACTGCCGAACGAACTGAAAGTGAAATCTGTAATGCGTTTTCCACCCTCCTTTCTCGATGAGATCAGAGACCGCGTCCCGATCTCGACGCTGATAGGAACGCGTGCTTCGTTCGACCGCAAGAAAAGCAATCCGCCCAAGGGTGATTTCTGGGCGTGCTGCCCATTCCATGGCGAGAAGACGCCAAGCTTCCACTGTGAAGATCGCAAGGGCCGCTATCATTGTTTCGGCTGCGGCGTAACCGGCGATCACTTCAAGTTTCTGACCGATCTTGAAGGCTTGAGTTTCCCTGAAGCGGTGGAGCGCGTTGCCGATATGGCGGGCGTTCCGATGCCCGCGCGCGATCCGGAAATGGAAAAGCGCGAGGCACAGCGCGCTACGCTCTACGATGTGATGGAACTGGCCGCGCAGTTTTTTGAAAATCAGTTGCAAAGTGGCGTCGGCGCCAAGGCGCGCGCCTATCTGCGGGATCGCGGACTTTCGACCGCGACGCAGCAGGCGTTCCGCATTGGCTATGCGCCGGAATCGCGCAATGCCTTGAAGGAGTTTCTGGCTGGCAAAGGCGTGTCGCGCGAGCAGATCGAGGCGTGTGGCCTTGTCGTGCATGGCGAGGGCATTGCCGTTTCCTACGACCGCTTTCGCGATCGCGTCATGTTCCCGATCGAGGATTTGCGCGGGCGTATTATTGCTTTCGGCGGGCGTGCGCTCTCTGCCGATGCTCCGGCCAAATATCTGAACTCGCCGGAAACCGAACTCTTTCACAAGGGACGGGTCCTCTATAACGGATTGCGGGCACGCAAGGCCTGCCAGCCGCAAGGGGGTGAATCCGCCAAATCCATCATTGCCGTTGAAGGCTATATGGATGTGATTGCGCTGGCGCAGGCAGGTATCCATCAGGTGGTGGCCCCGCTTGGCACGGCACTGACGGAAGAACAGCTCGAACTTCTCTGGCGCATCAGCCCTGAACCCGTTCTGTGTTTTGATGGCGACGGGGCGGGGCTTCGTGCCGCATATCGTGCCGTCGATCTCGGATTGCCTGCCTTGCAGCCGGGCAAATCGTTGCGCTTTGCGCTATTGCCGGAAGGGCAGGACCCGGACGATCTGGTCAAGGCGGAAGGTCCAGCCGCATTTCATGCGGTCCTGCATGACGCCAGACCGCTGGTCGATATGGTGTGGACGCGGGAGACGACGGGCGGTGTGTTCGATACGCCCGAACGGCGGGCCGAACTGGAAGCACGCTTGCGCGAAATTACCAGCCGCATCGCGAATGAGGATATTCGGCGCCACTACAGTCAGGATATGCGCGACCGGGCACAGGCCTTTTTCGGGCAGGGCCGTCATCAGGGGCGCCAAGGCTATCAAGGCGGCGGACAGCGCAATTCGTCTTTCAACCGCAGGAATGATGGCGGGCGTGGACGCGGCGGACCTGCTGGCGGCAATGGTCGTCTTGCGATTTCCGACAGTCTGGTACGCTCCACGCTGGTCAAGGGCGGCAGGCCGGGCGCCGGATCTCACGCTCCCTTGCGCGAAACAGCAATTGTGCTGACGCTTCTCAATCATCCGCGACTGATCGAAGAGGATTTCGAGACCCTGGCCGCACTTGATCTGGGACATGAAGCGCTCAAGTCGCTGCATCTGGCCATGCTGGATGTGCTGGCTGCCGGTCACATGGAAGATGGCCACGCCATGCGGCACGCACTCGTCAATGCCGGTCATGGCGAGCAGATTGAAATGCTCGAACTCGTGGTAAAGGGCGCGAAACTCTGGACTGCGACAGCTCTGGCCGCAGAAGACGATGCACGCGAAGCCCTTCGACAGGCGCTTCACTTGCATCAGCGTGCGCGCACACTACATAAGGAACTGCGAGCCGTTGAGGCTGCGCTTGAAACAGACGAGACGGGCGAATTGTTTGCGCGTCTCAGAGATATACAAAATCAGATTTTGAAAGCTGATGCGACTGAAGCTCTGATCGACGGTTTTGGCCTGTCTTCAGGGCGTCCGCCCGGCGGTTTCTGATTCGGATTTCCGAATCAGTCATGCGAGAAAAGCCGGAAATGCGGGGTTGCGATCCGGAAAACGTGCTCTATCTGGCCCGCGAAGAGGCTGCGACAACAAAATGATTCGCTTTTTAAGCGCGAATCAGGTGAGTCGCTCTTGACGTATGGCGTAAATGACGGAATCACGACAGTTCGAACAAGGAAAAGAACAGAAACCGGTGATATCCGATGCTGCAGGGCGGCAAGCTGGGTCCGGGCCGAAACATGGCCGGGAAAAGGCCCGGTTAAAAGGCAATGTCTGGTTGACCGCCCGATCTGCCCACAAGAAATCGGAGATGAAGAAGCCCGATACCGATGGCAAGGTTAATCCGCCATTAAGAGGAAATCGGCTACTCGCAGAACCAACTGACGGATTGCGGCCTCGCAAAACTGTCCGAGAACTCTATATATCTTAGAAGCGACCGGGGTCGCCTGGAGAAGAACATATGGCAACGAAGGTTAAGGAAAACGAAGAAGCCGAAGTCGAGCGCGAAGGTGCTGCCGACGGTCCGCTTCTCGACCTTTCTGACGATGCTGTCAAGAAGATGATCAAACTCGCGAAGAAGCGCGGCTACGTCACTATGGACGAGCTGAATGCCGTGCTGCCTTCCGAGGAAGTGACATCCGAGCAGATCGAAGACACGATGTCGATGCTTTCCGATATGGGCATCAACGTCGTTGAAGATGACGAGCAGGACAACGACCGCGAAGAGAACAACGACGACGACTCGGAAGAGGGCGGCGATCTGGTTGAGTCTGGCGGTACGGCTGTTGCCACCACCACGACCAAGAAAGAGCCGACCGACCGTACCGACGATCCGGTGCGCATGTATCTGCGCGAAATGGGTTCCGTCGAGCTTCTGTCGCGTGAAGGCGAAATTGCGATTGCAAAGCGCATCGAGGCTGGTCGTGAAACGATGATCGCCGGGCTTTGTGAAAGCCCGCTCACCTTTCAGGCGATCATCATCTGGCGCGACCAGTTGAACGATTCCAACATTCTGCTGCGCGAAATCATCGACCTCGAAACCACCTATGCCGGTCCGGAAGCCAAGCAGGCCCCGGTGATCGAGCGCGTGGAAGAGGAAAAGCCGCGCGATGACAAGCCTCAGCGCCGCTCGCGTGATGACGACGACATTACCAATGTCGGCGGCGACATGCCCGCGGAAGAGGAAGAAGAGGACGAGGACGAAGCCAACCTGTCGCTGGCGGCCATGGAAGCCGAACTGCGTCCTCAGGTCATGGAAACGCTCGACCTTATCGCCGACACTTACAAGAAACTGCGCAAGCTGCAGGACCAGCAGGTCGAGGGCCGTCTGGCCGCGACCGGCGAACTGTCGTCGAGCCAGGAGCGTCGCTACAAGGAACTGAAAGATCAGCTCATCAAGGCAGTGAAGTCGCTGTCGCTGAACCAGAACCGTATCGAACAGCTCGTCGAACAGCTTTACGACATCAACAAGCGTCTGGTGCAGAACGAAGGCAAGCTGCTGCGTCTGGCAGAATCCTTCGGCGTACGTCGTGAGGAATTCCTGAAGGAATATCAGGGCCACGAGCTGGACCCGAAGTGGGTGGAGCGCGTCAGCACGCTTTCAGCCCGTGGCTGGAAGGAATTCGCAGCCAAGGAAGAGCGCGCCATCGACCGTCTGCGTTCTGAAATCCAGATGCTGGCGACCGAAACCGCGATTTCCATCGGCGAATTCCGCCGTATCGTCAATCAGGTGCAGAAGGGCGAACGCGAAGCGACCATCGCCAAGAAGGAAATGGTCGAAGCCAATCTTCGCCTCGTCATCTCGATTGCCAAGAAGTACACGAACCGTGGTCTGCAGTTCCTCGATCTCATTCAGGAAGGCAATATCGGCCTGATGAAGGCTGTCGACAAGTTCGAGTATCGCCGCGGTTACAAGTTCTCGACCTATGCGACCTGGTGGATTCGTCAGGCAATCACCCGTTCGATTGCCGATCAGGCGCGCACCATCCGTATTCCGGTGCATATGATCGAAACGATCAACAAGATCGTTCGTACGTCGCGCCAGATGCTGCATGAAATCGGTCGTGAGCCGACGCCGGAAGAACTGGCTGAAAAGCTCGCCATGCCGCTCGAAAAAGTGCGCAAGGTGCTGAAGATCGCCAAGGAGCCGATCTCGCTCGAAACGCCGGTTGGCGACGAGGAAGATTCACATCTGGGCGATTTCATCGAGGACAAGAACGCGCTTCTGCCAATCGATGCCGCCATTCAGGCCAATCTGCGCGATACGACGACCCGTGTTCTGGCTTCGCTGACGCCGCGTGAAGAACGTGTTCTGCGTATGCGCTTCGGCATCGGCATGAACACCGATCACACGCTGGAAGAAGTCGGCCAGCAGTTCTCGGTTACCCGCGAACGTATCCGCCAGATCGAAGCCAAGGCGCTGCGCAAGCTGAAGCATCCGAGCCGTTCGCGTAAGCTGCGTTCGTTCCTCGATAGCTAGGGCTTGGATAGCTGAACTGAATAAAAACATATGGGAAGGGGAGGCGATATGTCTTTTTTGAAGCGTCTTTTCGGTGGGGGCTCTGCCTCCGAGACACCGGCAGAGCCGAAAGAGGCTGGTCGCCTTGAGCACAAGGACTTTCTGATCATTGCCACGCCCTATAGCGAGGGCGGGCAATATCAGGTCTGCGGCGTCATTTCCAAGACGATCGATGGCGAAGTGAAGGAATATCGCTTCGTTCGTGCCGACCGTTGCCCCGGCATCGAAGATGCCGCCAGCATTTCGCTGAACAAGGGCCGGCAGATTGTGGATGAACAGGGCGAAGCTATTTTCCGCTGAACCGTCCGCAAGAGAATTGAAAAAGCCGCGCATGCAAAATGCGCGGCTTTTGCTGTTTAGAGGTTAATGCGGGTCGCACACCATGGCGACCATTCTGCGTACGAGGGGCAGAATGGCGAGGAGAACCGGAAAAGCGACCACCCACGAAAGAGCCCATGCCGTCATCCAGCTCGATGCGAGATGGGGATGGGTAACGCCAAGGCTCTTGGCGGTTGCAATCAACGACACAATGAACGTCATCATGATCGATAGGATGAACGGCATCACGATGGATGCATAGCGTGCGGGCAGCTTCCTGCGGCGTGCGCATTCAAACTGAGACATCTGTATTCCTGAATATTATGCGGGGAAGGCGCAACGAAACATCAATGTGAATTGCCGTTCCCGGCGAGATTGATGCGTTGCCTAACGTAAGACGCTTACGGTCATGATGATGACTTGGGTCTAATAACCCGATAAGGATTGAATATCAAGTGTTCTGAAACGGCGGCGATTTGTCCACGCCATTCCCGACATAATTCCATTATACGCTGCATCATGAACGACAAACCATTCTGGCGCACCAAGACCTTGAATCAGCTCACCCGCAGCGAGTGGGAGAGCCTGTGTGACGGTTGCGGCCAATGCTGCCTGCATAAATTGCAGGATGACGACACAAACGAGATTTACTGGACCAGCGTTGCCTGCACGCTGCTCAACCCGGATAGCTGCCAGTGCCGTGATTATCCGAATCGCAAGAAGACGGTGCCGGACTGCGTTTTTCTGACACCGGAAATCGTTGACGAAGTGGATTGGCTGCCTGTCACCTGTGCCTATCGTCTGGTTGCAGAAGGTTCGGACCTCTATTGGTGGCATCCGCTGGTTTCAGGTTCACCCGAAACGGTGCACGAGGCAGGTGTTTCCGTTCGCGGCAAGGTGACGGCTTTCGATCACGATCTGGAAGATGACGATGATTATCTGGATCATATGGCGATGCCGGGCCATCGCTGATGGCTCGCTTGCGTTTTTCAAACATTGCGTAAATTTAATCTGTGCTTCAAATATCGTAGCGCGAACTTTGTTCTCTCATAACATATTGAATTTATTAAATTTATAGAGGATGTGTGTCGGGCTTTCCCTCAGCTTCACAGGAAGCTGAATGGCACATGAACGTGAGTTTTTCATTCTGTTCATCTTTCGGGCGCTACTTCTCGGGTGTCTCAGGCAAGACCTGAAAACAAATTGAAAGAGGTTCAAAGATGTCTGCTATTTCGCTCAAGTCGTTCGTCGTAACCGCCGCTCTTGGTGTTGCCGCCATCTTCACGACGGCAGCTTCGGCCAGCGCCGCATCGCCGATTGTTGCTCCAGCCATCAGCACGCAGGCAAGCTCCGCCATCGTGAATGTCGACTACAGAGACTATCGCCATGGCCGTCCGGTTTATCGCGGTCCTGCCTGCTCTGTGGAAGGTGCCAAGATGAAGGCTAACCGCATGGGTATCCGCAACGCGCGTGTCGTCTATCGTGGCAAGTCGGTTCAGGTTCGCGGCTTCCGTCACGGCCGTCCTGCCGGTGTTGTATTCGCCAATGTACGCGGCTGCCCGATCATTCGCTAACGGCATAGTAGAGTTTCAAAAGCCCCGGCCTGAGCAATCAGGCCGGGGCTTATACATTTGAGGCCGGAACGTTAAACTTCGTTCCGGCCTCTATGTCATTGTGGTGAATGCAACACCGCAATGGCTGCTGCAAAGCGGTTGAGCCCATCGGGGCGTGAACTTTCGTTCGT
>NZ_WBWA01000101.1 GCF_008932295.1 Brucella tritici
TGCTCGTGCAACGCTTCGCTTCTCGACCGCTTCGGAAACCGAACTCGGCACTCTGAAGACTTACGTTGAAACCCGTTTCCAGTGGGCTGACGGTAACGATTCCGGCTCCACGGGCACTCTGCGCTTTGGTTACATCCAGCTGGGTGGTCTGCGCGTTGGTCTTGATGAATCGGCCTTCGTAACCTTCACCGGTTACCTCGGCAACGTCATCAACGACGACGTGATCCTCGCTGGCGGCTACCGCACCAACCTGATCAGCTACACCTTCACCGGTGGCAACGGCTTCTCGGCTATCCTGTCGCTCGAAGAAGGCGGCAACGGCGACTCCGACGTTGACGTAACGCTGAACGACTACACGCCGCACATCGTTGGCGGTCT
>NZ_WBWA01000102.1 GCF_008932295.1 Brucella tritici
AGGTTCCGCGCTTTCCGCAAGGATCCGCGCCTTCTCCTCGTCAGTCCAATTCCGCCGCTGCCGCCGGCCGGTAATCACCTCGATCCGACGATACTTTCCCTCATGCCTGGCTTCATCCATGTCTTCAAGCATGGCATCAGCGCGATCTCCAATCATCCCGGTCCGCTCCTATCAATGAAGGAGCTTATCTCGCGGCATCATTCACAAAAGAAAAGGTGGGATGTTCGTCGCGCTCACGAAGAAGCGATAGTTTTCTCGAAGTCTTTGGCCAGTCTGCGACACCTTCCCAGCCATGCAAATGTTCGCTCGACCACCCATCGGCGTGGCAGGGCTTCGAAACCGTTGGCCTGATCGGAGCGCTTGA
>NZ_WBWA01000103.1 GCF_008932295.1 Brucella tritici
CCATCCGCAGTCCGGCCATGAATCGTCGCAATGCGCTTTTTGCTGGTCACGATGAAGGTGGACGCAATTGGTCTCGCTTTGCCAGTCTCATCGGCACATGCCGGATGAACGGCGTCGAACCCTATGCTTATCTGCGCGATCTCTTCATCAGCCTCGCCAACGGTCATCTGGCCAAGGACATCGACGCCTTGATGCCATGGGCCTATGCGCGCAGATTGAATGAGAGCAAAAATGAGCTCATTTGTGAGTAACAAATACGCTCATTCAGCGAATGATCAAAATCTCAATACTTCAAGCGCAAACCCAAAATCAATGGGGCAGAGACGGCGCATAC
>NZ_WBWA01000104.1 GCF_008932295.1 Brucella tritici
AAAGCGCAGAGTGCCCGTGGAGCCGGAATCGTTACCGTCAGCCCACTGGAAACGGGTTTCAACGTAAGTCTTCAGAGTACCGAGTTCGGTTTCCGAAGCGGTCGAGAAGCGGAGCGTTGCACGAGCAAGCTTGCCCCAGGTGTCACGGTCCAGATCGCCAGGCGTACGAGCATAAACGCGGTCACCGCCGGTTGCGTCGTAACGAACATAACCATGGATACGCAGGCAGGTTTCGGTGCCCGGGATGTAGAAGTAGCCAGCGCCGTAAGCATCGCAGACGCGGACATATTCAACGGCTTCTGGCTCTGGCGCGA
>NZ_WBWA01000105.1 GCF_008932295.1 Brucella tritici
AAGGACTGGAGGCGTGTCGCGACACGATATGACAAGCTCATGATTAACTTCGCAGCAACCTGCTACATCGCCGCCATCGTCACATGGTGGATCAATTGAGTCTGGACCCTAGAGCATGTCTCCCGAAAGTGGGAACCGGTTTCGGGATAAAGACATGCGTAAAAACAAACAGATAGAGCATTTCCAATGATTCAATCAAAACAGGAAATGCTCTAGGGCCAAAACCCAATCAGACTCTTGATCATACTGGCACTCCGTGATTCACTCGCTTCTGCAGCGGGAGTTTTG
>NZ_WBWA01000013.1 GCF_008932295.1 Brucella tritici
GCCCCGTGCTCCAGGGCCTCGCCAAACCCGCAAACGACCTCTCGCGCGGCTGCAGCGCTGACGATGTCCTCCACATGATCGCTATAACAGTCAATCAGGCCAGGTGAAGGACACCGTGTCGTTCGTGAACCTCTAAGGCTTAAGGAAGCGCACAGCGATGCCATAAAGAAACTGTGGCAGCACCGTAAAGGCATAGGGCGCATAGACCCGTTCCAGCCGCTGATGATACTCGCGTCCCCATGGGCCGATATTTACTACGGGATAAGAAAGCGCCTTTGGATTGGCACGGTCGATAAACTGAGCAGCGGGCGTGTTGGCCGCGATGACTTCGCTATCCATCGCGTCAGGGATATGACCGAAGAAGCTCATATCCGAAATCCCGGCAAAGATTTCCCTATATCGGATCGTCGTATCAAACTGGCGCTCCGCATCCACGCGTGCGGTTTCCAGAGCTTCCGCAAAACGCAGTTCTTCTGCCGTTTCGGTCCCCATCCGAACATGTGGATAGACAAGGCTCCCGAAACCGATAATGATCGTCGGGCCTGTAATACGCGCCTCGGCAACCATCGCATTGAGGAGTTCCCGCGTGATGAGAAGCGGGTTGTCGCTGCTTGAAAGCTCGGCTTCCAATATGGCTATCCGTTCCAGTGCCGCGTCACCACCAATACGCCGGACTTCGTCGCGCAGCTCGGCAGTGGTCAGAATTCGACCCTTGTGATTGGCGTCTGCATCGCTGCCAACCAGCTTTGCGAAGCGTTCAGCCTCAACATTGAAGTGCTTGATCGCACGATCCAGTGCCTCGCCGACAACCGCCTTGAACTGCTGGAACAAAGCATCAGGCGAGACGGAATGGGTGAGCCAGTTGAAGGCAATCCATGTTCGTTCCGGCGTGGTCACTTCATAGCCACCGCGGAAATCCCGCGCTTCAAGACAGATCGGGGGCGGCGAAACTTCATCATCCGCTGTATCGCAAAGAGCTGCATTGGCTTCCACTGCCCGCATGATTTCCGATGCGATGAGATGCGCGCTGACACCTTCGAACGGATAACTCGCATGCGAAGGCTGCCCGACCACGAAGGCAAAGGGAAGTTGCTTTCCGATAGTGCCGCGATAGATGGCGCGGCCTTCCGCACCGTCACCTTGATCGCTTGTTGCATCCAAATTGATACCGGCGACGATGTCGAGGTCCCAGCGTTCGGCAAGTTCCGGCAAAGCATCGCGCAGGCTGCGCATTCCCCGCGAACCGCGCTCTTCGTCAGGTGTTGCAAACAGGATCAGATTGCCTTCGCGATCCGGCTGCTGCGAGAAATATTCGAGTGTGGCGATGCCAGCGGCAACGCCACTCTTCATGTCCAGCATGCCGCGTCCTGGAATGTAATGTCCGCTCCGGAAGTCGGCGAGTGCCTTTTCCTCGTTCGGAGCAAGCGGGCGGCTGGTAAGGTCGGCGAGAAGCGCTTCAAGCAAGGCATCCGGCTCGAAGGCCAGATGCTTCAAATCACGGTAGTTTGCAGTTTCCACCACGTCGAAATGGCCCGCCAGAGCCAGGGTTCTGCGCCCCGTGCCGCGGACGACCGCGATGACATTCTTGGTCATCGGTGAACCGTGGCTATCGATGACAGCGATGTTGTCCGGGTTTTTCTGGAAATATGGAATCTCGCGCAAAAGTTCGGCAAGCTTCGGACCGAACGATGCCTCGTCAGGTGTTCCGGTCTCGCTTGGCCATTTTACCATGCGATAGGAGAGTTCTCTCACCCGTTCTGTCGGGTTCCATTCATTTGGGGATGCCACGGTCTTTCCTCGCTCAATAGTTCCCCGCCTCCGTACCTCGAACAAGGCACAGGCAGGTTTTCACGATCTGACTAATTGTTTTCGCAGTTCCAGACGCAAAACCGTTTCACACTTTTGCCGGAACTGCTCCAAACATCAACTTACTGGTTGAGATGCTTTCTCAGGAACGCTCTCGTTCTTTCATTTTCCGGATTGCTGAAGATAACATCCGGCTTGCCTTCCTCGACCACAACGCCCTTGTCCATGAAGAGCACCTTATCGGAGACTTCAGCGGCAAAACGCATTTCGTGGGTCACGATGAGCATGGTCATGTGCTCCTGTGCGAGCTGCTTCATGACCTGATTGACCTCCTCGACCAGTTCCGGATCGAGTGCGGAAGTTGCTTCATCGAACAGCATGACTTTGGGCTGCATCGCAAGCGCACGGGCAATAGCCACGCGCTGCTTCTGACCGCCCGACAGTCGCGACGGGTACATACTGGCCTTGTCGGCGAGGCCGACCTTTTTCAAAAGAGAAACGGCAAGTTCCTGCGCTTCCTGCTTGCTCTTGCCCTTCAACTTGATGGGGCCGAGCGTGATGTTTTCCATGACATTGAGATGCGGAAACAGATTGAAGTGCTGAAAAACCATGCCCATCTGCTGGCGCACGGCATTGATATGCCGCTCGAATGCCCGCCCGTTCAACGACTGGTTCACCTGAATGCCGTCCAGCAGTATCTGGCCCGAATTGACCGTTTCCAGGTGGTTGATGGAGCGAAGCAACGTACTTTTACCGGAACCGGAAGGGCCGATAATGGCGATGATCTGTCCACGTTCGACCGACAGATTGATGCCCTTGAGAACTTCGAGTGCGCCGTAAGCCTTGTGGACGTCGCGCACTTCCACCATGGGTTTGCTGTTGCTCATCGGTAAGCCTCGACTTTCTTTTCCATCCAGTGCAATCCGGCTTCCAGGATGAGATTGAGTACGTAGAAGATCACTGCGGCAGTGATGTAGAATTCAAACGGGCTATAGGTTTCACTGATTGCCTGCTGTGACGCATGCACCAGCTCTGTGATGCCGATCACCGACACGAGTGCCGTGTCCTTCAAGAGAGCAATCAGATTATTGCCCACCTGCGGTAGCGCGTTGCGGACAGCTTGCGGCACGATGATGTAGCGCAGCGTCTGGCCACTGCCGAAGCCCAACGAACGGGCACCCTCATTCTGCCCCGGATCGACAGTCAGGATTGCGGTGCGGAAGATATCCGAATTATAGACCGCAAAATGCAAGCCAAGTCCGATGATACCAGTCCATACGGCAGGAATGTTGATGCCGATCTGCGAGAGGCCGTAATAGAGCAGAAACAGTTGCAGAAGCAGCGGCGTGCCCATGAACAGCCAGATGAAGAAGCGGACCGGATAGCGCACCAGCCAGTTGCCGTAGAGAACAAGCAGGGCAAATGCGATGCCACCGAAAAAACTAACGATAGATGAGGACACAGCGATGATGAGTGTCCACCAGATGCCGGTCATCAGGAGTTCGGTATAGGGCGGGACGATGGAGAAATCGAGTTGCATGATATCACCGCCTATTTGAGTGCGTAGCGGGCTTCGAGAAAATCGACGAAGCGTGCAACGATATAGATGAGGACCATGTAGATGGCCGCGGCGATGCCGAAAATTTCAAACGGACGATAGGTCGAGCCGATGAAACGCTGGGCTGTGTAGGTCAGTTCGACTACGGAGATTGCGGAAACAAGAGCAGAGCCCTTGATCAGCATGACAGTGTTGACACCGAGCGAGCGGATCATGAGCCGGGCTGCCTGCGGCAACACCACAAAGCGCATCGACTGTCCACTGCTGAAACCAATGGAACGAGCAGCTTCGTTCTGCCCGGCATCAACCGTCAGAATAGCGCCGCGCATGGCTTCGGCGTAATAAGCACCAATATTGAGTCCGAGACCGATGGCACCGGCTGCAAAGGGCTCAAGATTGATGCCGATCTGCGGTCCGCCGAAATAGAGAACAAAAAGCTGCAATAGGCAGGGCGTGCCGCGAAAAACACTGACATAGGCTGTTCCGACAAACCGCAGCAGCCAGAAGCGCGACAGTTTTGCGGATGTTGCAAGCGCACCGACGCTCAACCCGATCAGAATGGCAAGCGCCGAGATTTCGACGGTAACCAGGGCGGCTTCCAGAAAGTATGGAAAGACCTCCGCCATCAAAGAGAAATTCATTATCTCCCCTTTCCTGTCTGGAAAACCAAGCCGGAAAGAAACTTTGCCGGGACAATTGCGTTAATAGCCGTCCCGGCATGGGGTTTCACGCGGTTAGCGGATATCGCGACCGATCCATTTGGTCGAGATTTTCTCGTAGGTGCCGTCGGCTTTCATGTCATCGAGAGCCTTGTTGATCGCGTCCTTCAGCTCAGGGTTACCCTTGCGCAGAGCAATACCAACATTGTCGGTACCCTGAAGTTCAGGCGTATCGAGCTGACGAACCTTTTCGCCGCTTTCCTTGATGGCAATCAGGATTGGAATGTCATCCGAGGCAATGGCGTCCACGCGGCCCGAACGAAGCTCAAGCAGCAGTTCCGGAATGCCCTTATAGGTGCGGACGGTCCAGCCGCCCTGCTCGCGCGCCCACTTGTCGCTGGTTTCGCCAAGCGTAACGGCAATGGTCTTGCCCTGCTTCAGTTCGTCCATGGACTTGACCGGCGATGCTTCCGTCACGAAGATACCACGACCACCGCGATAGTAAGGACCTGCGAAATCGACAGCATTTTCGCGTTCCGGCGTGATGCTCATGCTGCCGACGACGACATCAAACTTACCTGCACGCAGCCCTGCAATGATACCGTCGAAAGCGGTGGTCACGACAACCGGCTTTACATCAAGGCGCTTGGCGATTTCAGCACCGATATCAACGTCGAAGCCGACAACCTGGTTCTGACCATCAACAAAGCTGAACGGCGGAAAAACACCGCTCATGCCGATGCGCAATTCGCCGCTCTGCTTGACTTTTTCGAGGTCGTTAGCGTGAGCGGGAGCGAGCATCATCAGCGCGCCGACGCTAGCTGCAACGAGTGACGACAGAAGGGTTTTCATTTTATTTTCTCCTAAGTGATCGTGCGCGATCACGGGCAATGCCCGTTCCGAGCGCCCGGATGGACGCATCTTTCCAGATCGTCGACGCCCGACGGGCGGCGGCAAATTTGTCGGGAAAACCGATTCGGAACAGGCAAGATCGACGCGCTCTGGTACCCAGGAGCGGGAGAAAGAAAAACTCCATCGATCCACCTCCGAAATTCCCCTGCCAGTTGCGTTGCTGCTTATCCGGCTTGTTTGTTTTCAAGCACGCTAACGGAGCAAAGGATCAACGAAAACGTCAATTCGGTATAGAAATATCCAGTAATTTGCGATAAACGCAATCAAACTGACGAAATCGTCAAATGGTGGTTTGGTGATGGATGATCTGGATCAGCGCTTAATATCGGAACTGCGTATCAATGCGCGTGCATCCATCCCGACGCTTGCGAGCATTCTGGGGGTGGCGCGAGGCACGATCCAAAGCCGTATGGAACGTTTGATCGCATCAGGGGTCATTGCAGGCTTTACAGTCAGATTGAAGGATCATGGCGCCACCGACATGATCCGCGGTATCATGATGATCGAACTGACCGGACGAAACATCAAAAGCGTGATAGCGACTTTACGCAAGAACCCAGGCTTCTCCGCTGTAAATACCACGAATGGTACATGGGACCTGATCGCCGAGATCGAAGTCCCAAACATGAATGAATTTCACCGGCTGGTAACAGGAATCCGCGCCATGGACGGGATTGCTAAGTCCGAGACGCACATCTTTCTCGGACCCGCCTGAATCTTCGACCCTCTATTCCGCAGCTTCTGCCACATAACCGAACTGCAAAATGGCGTCCGGCGCAGCAACGCCAGGCAAAATATGACCGTCATCCACCGGAGCCCCCATCCGGGTAGTCATAGGAATGACGCCTGCCCAGATTGGCAGTGCATAATCGGCGTCATCATCCTTCGGCGGACCGGAACGAACCTTTGCCGAGGCTTCATTCAATTCCAGTTCCAAAAGCATGGTGGCTTTCAGCTCCTTTGCCATCATCGGACGCAGTCCCTCCCAGCGACCGGGAAAAAGTCCGTTTACGAAACTGCGCAAGTGATGTTCCTTCGTCGCGACATCCGAGATTTTATGCGCTGTCCCGAAAGCCATGACCGAGCGATAATTACAGGAATGATGAAACGCTGATCGGGCAAGGACCAGCCCATCGAGCAGTGTAAAGCTCACGCACACTTCCGCTTCGTCGCAGCTTTCCAGCATGCGGCTGGCGGATGATCCGTGCCAGTAAATGAAATTGCCTTCACGCCAGACCAGCGTTGGTGTGACATAGGGCGTTCCATTGAACACATAAGCCACATGCGCCAGAGGCTGAGCATCGATGATTGCGTGAACCGTGGCTGCATCATAGGCACCGCGCTCATGCATGCGCTTCACGCGGCTGCGTTCGGAAGGGGGTGTCGTCATGGCCGATATTTCTCCTTTATGTTTGGCCAAACTGCCGCCATAGTGGTTTTGAGAAAATAACCACTTTCAACGAATACGATAATGCCAATTTCCAATACGCTTCCGGAATTCGGGATTGATCGCGCCAGCGATGTCTCGCTTACTGCACAACTGGTCGGTCAGATAAGACAAGCGGTTTTGGCCGGACGCCTGAAACCCAATGCAAAACTGCCTTCTACCCGTGCCTTGTCTCTGGAACTCGGCCTGTCACGAACAACCGTTCTTGCGGCCTTCGACCAATTGATCGCCGAAGGCTATCTGGAAGGACGTCAAGGTTCCGGAACCCATGTCACCGCCGAACTTCCCGAAACCAGCCTGACAGTCGACCAACCGCCTCTTCATACGATAGCCCAGCAGCGGTTACACCGTGAGGAAGCCAAAGCCTTCCGGCTCGGTATGTTCGATAGCGATCATTTCCCGCACGACGAATGGGGCAAACTGTTAGGACGCATCTGGCGCAATCCCTCCCCTGATCTATTAAGCAGCGACGATGTGTTTGGCTTTCATCCTCTGCGGTCATCTTTGGCCCGTCATTTGCACGAATGGCGCGGTATGATTGTCTCACCGGAACAGATTATCATCACCAACGGCAGCGCAGACGCTCTTGGCCTTATCCGGGAAGCGCTGTTTGCGCCGGGTGACAGACTCTGGATGGAAGAACCCGGATATCCGCCTGCGCGCAAGATCCTAGGTACCAATGGCCTCGACATAATAGCCGTTCCCGTCGATGTCGGCGGTCTCGATGTCTCGACGGGGCGAGATAAAGCCAACGACGCACGTGGGGCGTTCGTCACACCGGCTCGACATCACCCGACAGGCGTAACCATGACGTTGGGGCGCCGTCTTGAATTGATTGCATGGGCAAGAGAGCGTGATGCTGTCATCATCGAGGACGATTACGACAGCGAACACCGTTATATCGGCCAGCCCCTGCCGGCGTTGATGTCGCTGGACCCAGACCGTATTCTTTACATTGGAAGCTTTTCCAAGGTCTTTTCGCCACTCCTGCGGCTAGGCTTCCTGATCGTACCGGCACATATGACCGCTCAATTCAGAGCTTTGCGACAAACCCTGTTTCCTGCGCCGTCGCCACTGGCGCAGCCAGCATTGGCCAGCTTCATAGAAACGGGAGCCTTTGCGCAGCACATCAGGCGTATGCGTCGCATACATGCATCGCGGCGGCGTAAACTGATGGCAGCACTTGCCCCCGGAGAGCCGGAACTGTTCCGGATTGAGGCTCCTCCTGCTGGGCTTTCACTGCTTCTGGCTTTACCGGACGGGCAAAGCGATACACGTCTCGCAGGCATTCTGTCAGAGTCTGGTATTGAGGTTCATGCACTATCGACACTCTACACGAAACTGAAGCCGCGCCAGGGGCTTATCCTCGGCTTCTCAGGATTTGATGAAACCGTATTGGAGAATTCTGCAACAGCACTGATTAAAATTCTCGCGCAATCAAATTAGAGAGTGTGCATTAGCAATTTCGTAAACTTTGGATTCAGCATTTCCCGGTAAGCTTTGATTAGCAATTAGCTCAGAGGGAGCGTTGCAGCCCACTTGTTTTGCGTTACGGGTGCTCATGCGTTCTTCGGTTGTATCAGTCATCGCCCTTGCCTGCGCCGCTTTGACGGGCTGTACGTCAAGTTCCGGCATCGACAGCATCATGCTCCAGTCGAAGACTTCGGCTGAGACAACGAGTTCGGTGGCTCGCCCGGTGCCGCCCGCTCCTCTGAGCGAAATGGCGAGCGCTTCGCAGCCGATGCCAGCAGCCCAACAGGAAGAAGTTCTGGCTTGGGCAGGCCCCATACCTGATGCAGGCCCGTTCAAGGCAGAGCCGCCAGCCCGCATTACGCCGCAACCACAGCCGCAGGAACGCCCCCAGGCGCGCATCTCGCTTCCGAAGCCTGAAGTCGCAGCCTACCCGCCGGTACGCCTTACGCCGCAAGAACGCTCGAAAATCTACAGCCACCGTTTCCGCGATGCAAAACCGATCAATTTCGGACGCTCTTCGCCGCGCAAGCTGGCAGTTCACGGTGTGGACGTCTCGCGCTGGCAGGGTGATATCGACTGGGTGAAGCTGCGTACACAAGGTGCAAACTTCGCCTATATCAAGGCAACTGATGGCGGCGACCATCTCGATCCCATGTTCCGCAAGAACTGGCGTGAGGCGAAAGCCGCAGGCATCAAACGCGGTGCATACCACTTCTTCTACTGGTGCCGCGTGGC
This sequence comes from Brucella tritici, assembly GCF_008932295.1. Lineage (GTDB taxonomy): Bacteria > Pseudomonadota > Alphaproteobacteria > Rhizobiales > Rhizobiaceae > Brucella > Brucella tritici. Next base: position 8,591 of record NZ_WBWA01000013.1, read on the forward strand.
AAGCCAGCAGGCCGACTGGTTCATCCGCAATGTTCCCAAGGAAGCCGATGCGCTTCCACCTGTCATCGATGTGGAATGGAACGGCGATTCCTCCTGCAAGCGGCGGCCTTCTCCGGCGCAGGTGCGGGAAAAGATGCAGGTCTTCATGGACAGGCTGGAACAGCACTACGGCAAGCGGCCAATCATCTATACCGCGCCAGATTTCTATGACGACAATCTGAAAGGTGCCTTCACCAACTATCCATTCTGGTTACGTGCCGTCGCCCAACATCCGTCCAAGGTTTATCCGGGGCGTCCATGGACCTTCTGGCAGTATTCAGGATCAGGGCTTTCGCAGGGTGTAAGCGAAAAGATTGACCTGAATGTCTTCCACGGCTCAGAGGACGACTGGCACAGATGGCTGGCGCGCGCTGCCAGTTAACCGCTCAAAACCCGGCATGCAATATCGCCATGCCGGGTTCGTTCATTTGGGCCGCTATATTCAGGCCGCGTCCGCTCCGTGCTCTTAGCGCTTCCCGATATTTTCCAGGTCGTAAGGCGTCGATTGATACATCTCGTTGATCCAGTTTCCAAAAAGAAGATGCGCGTGGCTGCGCCAGCGGTTTTCCGGCTGGCGCGTTGCGTCGTCTCCAGGGAAATAATTCGCCGGAACCTTTGTTTCAGGTTGGGCCTGAATGTCACGGAAATATTCGTCCGCCAGTGACGTCGTGTCATACTCCACGTGATTGAACATATGCAGTGAGCGATGACGCGGATCGTCCAACAGGCAAAGCCCCGTCTCTGGGCTATCGACCAGCACCTTCAACCCGCTGTCGGACGGAATGTCGCTCTTGCGCACTTCGGTCCAGCGCGAAACCGGGATTTTGAAATCATCCGAAAAGCCGCGAAGGTAGGGAGACGATGGCGCAAGGTTGCGTTGGCTATAGACGCCCGACGCCTTGCCCGGTAGTTCGTATTTGCCCATGCCGTGGAAATGATGAACGGCAGCTTGCGCAGCCCAGCAAATATTCAGTGTCCGATGCACATGGGTCTGTGTCCAGTCGAACACGCGTTGCATTTCGTCCCAATAGGTGACTTTCTCGAACTCAAGGCGTTCGACCGGAGCCCCGGTGATGACAAAACCGTCAAAGCGTTGATCCTTCACATCTTCCCACGGCTGGTAGAAGGACAGCATGTGATCGGCGGGCGTGTGGCGCGCCACATGGTTGGTGATACGAACAAGGGTCAACTCCACCTGCAACGGCGTTGCTCCGAGAAGCCGCGCAATCTGCGTCTCGGTGGTGACCTTGTTGGGCATCAGATTAAGAAGGCCGATCTTCAGCGGGCGAATATCCTGACGAACGGCATCTGCTTCACGCATGACCATGACGCCCTCGGACTGGAGAACACTGGTTGCTGGCAGATCGTCAGGAATTTTAATCGGCATGTCGCGTCGGTCCCTAGTTTATGTTGGTGAGGACGCGAGTGGCTTTATCCGTATATTTGCCGGTTTGGCCACATCCTCTCCTTGCAGAGAGTACCACCTTGCCCGGAGAGGCAGGTTGGCGTTGGGCGTCTCCCCAACTCTTGATGTGACGACACTTCTACTCAAACTCTTTGGGAGTGGCAATAGGGATTAAGTGTCACCTTAAAGTGTATGAGAAATTTCCGTTTCAGGCGTCGATCAATATGCGAATACTACTCTCACAGACGCCGCGAATTTGGATTGAATGGCCTTTAAGCGCGCGCGATTGCAGTTTTCAAAGCTCTAACGCGTTGAACGCATGTCCGAAATGATTGTTCAGCAGCAAAATCGAAGGCGATAGCACGAGGATCCTTCTCCTCGACCGGGACCCGGCATGAAGCATGAACTTCTGCGGCGCCAGTTGCCTCCATGATCCGTCCCACATTCTCAGCATTCACGCCGCTACCGGGCATAATGCTGATACCCTCGCCAGCCATTTCAGCTAGCCGCCGCAGTTTATCAAGGCCGTCCTCGGCGGTTTGTGACAGGCCGGATGTCAGAATACGTTCAAAGCCGAGCGCAATTGCTTGCTGCAGCGCAATCTCCATATCGGGAACAAGATCGAATGCGCGATGGAGCGTTACTCCAAGGCCCTTTGCCTCTGCAATCAGTCTTTCCAGCATAACCGCATCGAGAGAGCCGTCGCTCAGCGATGCACCGACAACGACACCGGCCAAACCAGCATTTCTAGCGTTGCGAATATCAGCCAGCATTATGGCTTCATCTTCTGCCGAAAAGCAGAAGTTGCCCCCGCGCGGTCTGATCATTGCGTAAACCGGGATTGGTGCTTTCGAGGCAAGCTCAATCAACCCCAGCGAAGGGGTTAAGCCACCCAGCTCGAGCGCAGAGCAGAGCTCAATCCGATCAGCACCACCTTCAATTGCCGACCGCAAGCCATCGGCACTATCCACGCAGACCTCAAGTAGTGCGCTCACGTCTGATGCCCCAATATTGCTGCCCCGACCAAACCGCCATCGCTGCCGAATATGCCCGGAACAACTAACGGCTTGTCTATCTTCCGCAGAATTCGAGCCCTGACCGCCTCATCGACTGCTGAGATCAATTCGGAAGCGGTAGCAAGTCCACCTCCAACCGGTATGATTGATGCGCCGGTTATGTTGACGACGGCAGCAAGCGGATCGGCAACCAACTGGAGATAGGCCGAAATTGTCCGTCTCGCCTCCGGTCTGCCTTCCAGCCATTCCTGCAGGATCGTATGGCTATTCGCGTCGATACTATTCAGAAGCTGGTGCAGCTTTTCGATCCCGCGTGCACCGCCGATCGTGTCGACACAACCGCTTTGACCGCACCCGCAATCGAAGCGAGGAACCGACACTGTTTGCCCGTCTATTTCTACACACGTGTTGAGGATCGGGCCATGCCCCCATTCACCAGTCAAACCACCTTTACCGCGAACCAATTGACCGTCGATAACAAGCCCACCGCCGACGCCTGTTCCCAGCACTGCGCAAAAGACTATGTCATGTCCCTTACCCGCTCCTTCGATTGCCTCAGCAAGCGCCAGACAATCGGCATCATTGGCGGCAATTACCTGCCGTTGTAATCGCTCGCCGAGTTCAAAGCTTAGCCTGTGTCCGGTAATGCATGGGATATTTGCAGAGAAAGCGGTAGTTGTATCCGGATCAACTAATCCAGCGATGGAAAGTGCAAGTGGCCCCCTGTCGTCCGGTGCGTGGGTTCGGAGCGCAGTTTCCAATGCCCCGCCAAACTCATCCCAACTGTTGGCCGGCGTTGGCAGTTTTTCAAGCAGCTCGATATCGCCCGGATTGGCTGAGCGCGCCAGCCGAATGAAGGACCCGCCAACATCAGCGGCGAAAACTGTTCCAGCCCGTTGAGACTGACGCGTCCTTCTGTCGTGCATCATTGATCATCCGCCGATACGTTTCGATGTTCCATCCAATCATCGTAAATGTAACGGCAGTCAATCGGGAGGCACAATCTATCCTACGGTTTCGAGGCAACAAGCGAGATGTTCACGCCTTGCGGGTCCTTGCATTGAACAACCCATTCGCCGTTGGGCACTTGCATCGGCTCTTGCAAAACGGCTCCACCGAGAGACTTGACCCTGCTGGCAGCATCCTTCACGCCATCGACCATGAAGTAGAAACCCCAGCCGACGCGAGTACCAGGAGGCGCGGTCATGATACCGCCATGATCGGCGCCATCGACACTGAACACCTTGTAGTTCCCCATAGGCCCCATGTCGAAGTTGCGTGAGAGCTTCCAGCCGAAGACCTTCTCGTAGAAAGGAAATACTGTCTCGCCGTTCTGGGCGTAGAGTTCGTGCCAGCCCGGATGTCCCGGTTTGCGCGAACCGAAGTCGGCCGGTGGCGGCATTTCGTCTTTCGGCTCAAAAAGTGCAAAGACACCACCTTGTGGGTCCGACACAATCGCAAATCGCCCGATGTTCGGAATATCTTGCGCAGCTCTGAGAACTTTGCCGCCCTCCGCCTCAACTTTCCGGGCGTAGTCATCAGCATTTGCCACACCGACATAGCCGATCCAGCCGGGCTCGCCGCCGCAGTCCTCTTTGGGCATGTCGGCCATCGACATCATGCCCGCAATCATGCATCCGGGCACTTCAAACAACGTATATTTCATGCCGGGGACACCGGCGTCTTTTGCCGTCCAGCCGACGACTTTTGTATAAAAATCCTGTGCCTTGTCAGCATCTGTTGTCATCAATTCGTACCAGACGAACGGAGAAGAACCGTTTTTCATTGAAAGTACTCCCTTGGATTTATTTCGCGGTTGAATGATCAGCCGCAGCAGCTGTGCTTGGAAGCCTGTGCTTCATACTCATCGTGCCGTTTGACGAAATGCATCGTGCCATTTTCATTCCGACCCTTGGGCGCGCGGTCGAGGATCATCAGAGTGCCGATCCATTCTTCGATACCGCGGGCATAACTGGAATAGGTGTGATAGATCGCACCGCTTTCATCCTTGTAGAAAGCGCTCATGCCGGGCAGCTCATCGAAAGCATCTTCTGCTGCCAGCTTGTCGAAGTTGTAGAAAACGCGATTGTTCTCGAGCTCATCCTTTGTAAAGGAGACGTGATAATCGAAATTGAAATCGCTGCCTTCTGACGAAACCCAGGGGAAGTGCCAACCCATCCGCTTCTTGTATGCTTCGAGCTTTGCCAACGGGCCACGCGAAACGGCAACAAGCGTGACATCGTGATTGTTGAGATGTGTGACCGCGCCGTCAAAATTATCGGCGAGGAACGAACATCCTGTGCAGCCTTGATCCCAGTCTGGTCCGAACATGAAATGATAGATCAGCAACTGGCTACGCCAATCGAACAGATCGGAAAGCGTTTTCCGTCCTGAAGGCGTATCAAATGTATAATCCTTATCAACCTTCACCCACGGCAGAGCCTGCCGCTCACGATTGACCTTGTCGCGCAGATGGGTGGCTTCTTTCTCGCTTGCCAGAAGCGCGCGTCGCGCTTCCAGCCAAACTTCTCGGGATACGACCTTGTTCATGGTGCAAGCCCTCCTCCGGCTTTTGCTCCCTGTCTATGCCCATATATGAATGTTCCCGCTTGACGATTTACATTGATATCAATATTAATAAGTCATGTCAAATAGCCTCGATGTACCTTTTGAAACAACACTTCTGGTTCGTGATACCTGCCTTTGTTTGCATGTTCAGCGCGCCGCACGCGCCCTCGCCCGCCGCTTTGACGATGCTCTACGTCCGGTCGGGCTGACCAACGGCCAATTCTCTTTAATGATGTCGCTCAACCGCCCGGCACCGCCACCGATGAAGCCTGTTGCGGAACTTCTGGCAATGGATCAGACCACTTTGACGGCAGCCTTGAAGCCCTTGCAGCGGCAAGGTTGGGTCGAGATCATCGTCAACCCGAATGACAGGCGCGAACGATTATTGCAGCTCACGTCTGAGGGAAAGACAGCTCTCGCTGCAGCGGTACCTATATGGAAGGCCACGCATGCGGATATCGAGAAGCAGCTCATAAGCGGCAATGGCGATAAAGTGCGCAGGGACTTGCTGGTTCTATCGTCGGTCTGATGGCAGATTGAATTTCTTGCCATAAGCCTTTTCCGCAATACGTCGGAGCGAATGCCCGATGGCGGCATATTCATTGGGGTTCGCCAGCGAAATACAGCCTGCAGGGTGCCAAAGCCGGCGCCCGGCAACACAACAATGCTGGTTTCGTGCACTATATGGAAAAGCAATGGCGGTCAGGCACACTTCGATTGAAAAGTTGAAAGTGTTTTCCGGAGCTTTCCTATTTCAGAACTGGGACAATATTCTTACACATCTCGATGATGAAAAGCCTGACAGACATAAATATTAAGAACGTAAGGTCTGGAAAACGTGTGGCTCGGGCATAAAATAAGTCTAAAGCCCCCCGTTTCGCAACGAAACAATTGCGATCAGTTTAAAGATGAAAGCAGGCTGAAATAATGAGTGATAAGCGTGTCCCCCATCTCGTTGTTGTCGGCGCCGGTTTCGGCGGATTGCAACTGATCCACGACCTCAGAAACGTCAACGTGCGGATAACGCTGATCGATCAGCGTAATCATCATCTCTTCCAGCCACTTCTCTATCAGGTCGCAACAACCATCCTCGCCACGTCCGAAATCGCATGGCCAATCCGCCATCTGTTTCGTGACCGCAAGGAAGTAACCACCTTGCTGGGCACAGTTACTGATGTCGATACCGGACGCCGTCAGGTGCAGCTCGAAAACGGCACTGAAATTTCGTACGACATGCTCGTACTTGCCACTGGAGCTCGCCACGCTTATTTCGGCAATGATCAATGGGAAGTGCTGGCGCCCGGGCTGAAAGCGCTTGAAGATGCAACCACCATTCGCCGTCGCCTGCTTTTGGCCTTTGAGCGTGCCGAACGTGAGACAGACGAAGCAAAGCGGCAGGCATTGTTGACATTTGCCATCGTAGGTGGCGGACCGACCGGTGTGGAGCTTGCAGGCATTATCGCGGAACTAGCCAAGCAAACCATATGGCCGGAGTTTCGCAATATAGACACGCGGCTGACACGCGTAATGCTGCTGGAAGCAGGTCCACGCATTCTGGCGGCTTTTCCAGAAGACCTATCCGATTATGCGCTGAAAGCGCTCGAAAAGCTGGGCGTCGAAGTGCGGCTCGGAATTCCGGTCAAGGATATTACAGCCGAGGGCGTAACTGTCGGCGAAGAGTTCATTCCCTGCCATACGGCAATCTGGGCGGCGGGCGTTGCCGCCTCTCCTGCTGCTACATGGCTGAACGCTGAGAGCGACCGCGCGGGACGTGTGAAGGTGCTGTCCAACCTTAATGTGCCGGGGCATGATGATATCTTCGTCATCGGCGATACGGCCTGGGTGGAAGGACCAGATGGCAAGCCGGTTCCGGGCATTGCGCCTGCCGCCAAGCAGCAAGGGGCTTATGTTGCCAAAGTCATCAAAAGCCGTATTGAAGGAAAAACGCCACCGATGCCATTCCGTTACAAGCATCAGGGCAACCTTGCGACTATTGGTAGAGGTGCTGCCGTTGTCGATATGGGGCGCTTCAAGCTTAAAGGGATCATCGCCTGGTGGTTCTGGGGAATTGCGCACATTTTCTTCCTCATTGGAACGAGAAGCCGTGCGGCTGTCGCCTGGAGCTGGCTGTGGACTTACATCTCCGGCCAGCATAGCGCCCGGTTGATAACACAGGGAAAGCCAGTCGAACGTTGAATACAAAACGGCCCGCCAAAAGCAGGCCGTTGCACTTTCTGCCCGATAAACTCTATTCAGCTGGCTCAAGCTGCGGAACAAGGTCTGTAATAACGGGCGTTCCGTTCATCGCCGCAGCGAGCTTGTCCGCATCAAGTTCATTTTCCCAACGCGCCACGACGATTGTTGCGACCGCATTACCAACGAGATTGGTCAGAGCACGACATTCCGACATGAAGCGGTCTATACCGAGGATCAGGGCCATACCCGCGACTGGAACGGCCGGAACGACAGATAATGTCGCCGCAAGCGTGATGAAACCGGCCCCGGTAATCCCCGCAGCGCCCTTGGAGCTTAGCATCGCCACCAGCAGAAGCAGAATCTGGTCGCTCAGTGACAGTGGAATATCCGTCGCCTGCGCGATGAAGAGGGCTGCCAGCGTCATATAGATATTTGTGCCGTCGAGATTGAACGAATAACCGGTCGGGATAACGAGGCCGACAACGGAGCGCTTGCATCCAGCCTTTTCCATCTTGTCCATCAGCGCAGGCAGTGCTGCTTCTGAGGATGATGTACCCAGAACCAGTAGCAGTTCTTCCTTAATGTAGCGGATAAGGGCAAGGATTGAGAAGCCATTGTAACGTGCAACCGCCCCTAGAACGACAAGCACGAACAGCAAGGACGTGAGATAGAATGTGCCGATCAGAAGTGCGAGATTGGCGATCGAACCGATGCCGTATTTACCGATGGTGAATGCCATGGCACCGAAAGCGCCGATTGGAGCCGCCTTCATAAGGATCGCAACCAGCTTGAAAACAGGTGCGGTCAAGACATGAAGAAAGTCGGTAACAGGCTTCCCCTTGTCGCCGACGAGAGCCAGCGCAATACCGAACAGGACCGAGAAGAACAGCACCTGCAGAATGTCGCCTTCTGCGAATGCTCCAACAATCGTTGTCGGGATGATATTGCTCAGAAAGCCGGTGATGGTTTGCTCATGTGCCTTGGCGGCGTAATTGGCAACAGCTTTCGGATCCAGCGAAGCCGGATCGATATGCATTCCGGCGCCCGGCTGCACAACGTTAGCCACGATGAGACCGATAATCAGGGCAAGTGTCGAGAAGGTCAGGAAGTAGAGCATCGCCTTACCGGCAACGCGACCGACCTTTTTCATATCGGTCATCCCGGCAATGCCTGTCGCAACGGTGAGGAAAATGACAGGTGCAATAATCATTTTCACGAGCTTGATGAACGCATCTCCGAGCGGCTTTAGCTGCGTGCCCAACTCGGGATAAAAATGGCCAAGCAGAATACCGGCAGCAATAGCTACCAATACCTGTACATAAAGATGCTTATAAAGTGGGATCGGACCGCGCGGCTCTGCCGCGGTGCCTGTCGGTACTGCAATCATGATGTCCTCCGTTCGACCCAGTCCGGAACCTGTCCGGCCTCCCGAGCCTTTCAGTCTGGAATTCCAGCGGTCTGAGCCGCTGCTGAACCTTTTGTTTGCAATGTCCGTGCCAGTTTGGTCAGTTTTATATAAGGTATTGTTTTATATAGATTTATTATCCATCCAAACGACCACCCCCCAACAAAAGTGCGAATATCCGCACATTTTTATTTTCAATATGTGTGGAATAATGCACCATGGAAGCAATGAATTCGAACTCTTCGACAGAGGGCATCACGGCCCAATCCGCTAATTCCAACCGCCGCACATGGGCGCTGTTTGGGTTGTTTTGGGTTGTGGTTTTCGTATTTGCTTTGTGGATTGTCGGCGATTTTGCGCGGGACAAAGCCATTCTGGCATTGAGCGAGCAGACAAGGATCGATGCCAATCTCAACACTGCATTACTGCGTGCCGTTCTCGATAAACAGCGCGCCCTACCTCTGGTGCTTTCAAAGGACAGGGCACTTGAAGCAGCACTTCAGGACAAAACTTCCGCGACAATCGATCCTTTAAACGAGAAGCTGGAGACGTTGGCGAAAGGTACGCAGGCTGCCGTCATTTATCTAGTTGGCATGGATGGTATTGCAATTGCTGCGAGCAACTGGCGCGGACCGACCAGCTTCGTCGGCAACGATTACAAGTTCCGGCCCTATTTTCAGGAAGCGTTGAAGAATGGGGATGCCGAATATTTCGCACTCGGTAATGTCAGCAATCGTCCCGGCCTTTACATATCCCGTCGTATCGAGGGGCCGAACGGACCGCTGGGCGTGATCGTCGTCAAGCTGGAATTCGACCGTCTGGAGAGCGACTGGAACAATGCCGGACGACCGACATTCGTCACAGACGAGCGCAACATCGTTCTGATTACCAGTCTGTCGTCCTGGCGCTTCATGACCGTTGGTTCAATCGGTCAGGAACAACTCCAGTCCATCCGTGATAGCCTGCAGTTTGGTGAAGCACCTCTCACCGCACTGCCGCTGACGGTTAAGTCAATCGGCAGCGGCGATGTTCTGCTGATCGATGCATTGCTGCCGGGTAACGCCCGCAACACAGACTTTCTCGCCATTCGTTCGTCCGTGCCATCCACTCCATGGCAGATGTACAGTCTCGCTCCAATCCGCCCGCAAATTACCGCAGCCATGCGTGAAGCGCGTCTGTTTACCTTGATTGTTCTGGCAACAGTTGCCACGGTTGCCGGACTTCTTTTGCGACGCAGGCAGAAAATCGCAGCACGCATTGCCGATGCCCAACGCACGCAAGCAGAACTGGAAGAGCGCGTGGAGGAGCGCACCCGCGATCTCAGCTTGGCGCGTGATCGTCTGCAGGCCGAAATCAGCGACCATCGTCGCACCGAAACAATGCTGCAAGGCGTCCAGCAGGATCTTGTTCATGCCAACCGGCTTGCCATCATGGGCCAAGTTGCGGCTGGAGTAGCACATGAAATCAACCAGCCGATTGCAACCATTCGCGCCTATGCTGACAATGCAAAAACTTTTATCAAACGGAAGCGCCTCTCCGATGCAACCGAGAATCTCGATGAAATCGCGGCACTGACAGACCGTATCGGCACAATCACAGGTGACCTTAAAGCACTCGCCCGAAAGGGCCGCTCTCCTTCAGAGCCGACTTCGCTCAGTCAGGTCATTTCAGGCGCGCTGATATTGTTACGAAGTCGGTTCTCCGGACGCATGGATCAGCTTGATATCGCGCTGCCGCCGTCCGAACTGCGCGTGACAGGCCAGTCCCTCCGACTTGAACAGGTTTTCATAAACCTATTCCAGAATGCGCTGGAAGCTGTTGATTTAAAAGAAAATGACGGACGAATAGAAGTTCGTACACAGGTGAATAACGATAAGGTCATCATCACGGTCTCAGACAATGGACCCGGCATACCACAGCATATTCGCGACAATCTGTTTTCGCCATTCAATACATCGAAAGAAAAAGGGCTCGGCCTCGGTCTTGTGATCGTCAAGGAGATCATCACCGACTATGGCGGAACCATATCCGCCGAAAGCAGCACCGCAGGTACATCTTTCCGCATTGAATTGAGAAAAGTATGATGGACAAGTCCCTTTCCGTTATTCTCGTCGACGATGACAAGGCGCTGCGTCGCGCCACCCGTCAAACGCTCGAACTGGCTGGTTTCGAAGTTGCCGACTTTTCAAACGCTCTGGATGCTTTGAATAGCGTTACTTTTGAATATGATGGCGTTGTCGTTACCGATGTCCGCATGCAGCAGATCGACGGTCTCCAATTCTTTGCTCAGATCAAGGCCATCGACCCCGATTTGCCTGTAATCCTGATTACGGGCCACGGTGATATTCCCATGGCTGTGCAGGCCATTCAGGACGGCGCCTATGATTTTATTGCCAAGCCCTTTGCAGCCGACAGGCTCGTACACAGCATCCGTCGCGCATGGGAAAAACGCCAGTTGATCTTGGAAAACCGTGCCCTGCGCGAAGCCGCTGAGAATGTGGAGGGCGATCTACCGTTGATCGGCCAGACACCGGCGATGGAAAATCTGCGCCGAACCTTGCGCGATATAGCAGATACGGATGTCGATGTGCTGGTGGCTGGTGAAACCGGTAGTGGCAAGGAAGTGGTCGCACAATTGCTGCACAACTGGGGCCGCCGCCGCAAAGGCAATTTCGTGGCACTCAATTGTGGAGCCTTGCCCGAAACGGTGATTGAAAGTGAGCTGTTCGGTCATGAAGCAGGCGCCTTTACAGGTGCCCAGAAGAAGCGGCTCGGACGGATTGAACACGCAAGCGGCGGCACTCTGTTTCTCGATGAAATCGAGAGCATGCCTGCAGCAACGCAAGTGAAGCTACTGCGCGTGCTTGAGATGCGCGAAATCACGCCACTTGGCACGAATGAGGTTCGCCCGCTCGACCTGCGGGTTGTGGCAGCGGCAAAGATAGACCTCGGCGACCCGACCCAAAGAGGCGACTTTCGTGAAGACCTCTATTACCGGTTGAATGTCGTCACGCTTTCCATCCCACCGCTAAGAGAACGGCGGGACGACATTCCGTTACTCTTCGCACATTTCCTGACGCGGGCGTCGAAGCGCTTCAATCGCGATGTACCTGCGATCGACGCCACCACGCACCGCCATCTTATGAGCCACAACTGGCCGGGAAATGTCCGCGAACTCGCACATTTTGCCGACCGTGTTGCGCTTGGTATTGCAAAACCGGGACATTCGCCGCAATCCATGGCCAGCAGTCAAGAAGCGCTTCCAAAGCGGCTCGAGCGCTACGAAGAAACGCTCATTCGCGAAACCCTTGCCGCGCATCATGGCAATGTTCAGGAAACGATTGAGGCGCTCGGTATTCCTCGAAAGACCTTTTACGATAAGATGCAGCGCCATGGCATAAATCGCGCGGACTACCGCGCCAATGGTGATTGAAGTTCATCCGCCATTTGTCTGGGAGGACCACGATGACCTTGAAACTCTACCTTCACCCCTTTTCGTCATACTGCCAGAAAGCAATAACAGCCTTCTATGAAAAGGACATAGCTTTCGAAGCAAGAATACTGGACGGCACAGAACCAGTGGCCAGCGAGTTCACCTCACTTTGGCCCTTCGGTAAATTTCCTGTGCTAACGGACCATGGAAAACTGGTGTTTGAGGCGACGGGCATCATTGAATATCTAGAAGCCACCTACCCGCATACCAGACGGCTGATCCCATCAAACCCGTTGGTCAGCGCGGACGTTAGAATGTGGGATCGCTTCTTTGATAATTACATAAACTACCCACAACAACGCCTCGTTTACATTGCACTTGGTCGTGAACATGACGACGGTGGTGACCGCTGGCGGGCGGCGTTCGATACAGCCTACGCATTTCTGGATCGGCACATGGCGGGGCGTGAATGGGTCTCCGGCGACAATTTCAGTCTTGCCGACTGTGCTGCGGCACCTTCTCTGCTCTATGCAGACTGGACTTATGCCATTCCCGAAAAATTCGCCAATGTGTGGGCGTATCGCAAACGCCTGCTTGCGCGACCAAGCTATGCACGCGCGCTGGATGAGGCGCGACCGTTTCGTCGTCTTTTTCCATTGGGTGCACCCGAAGAAGGCAGAGACTGAGAAGCCAGCCCCTTCAGATTGGCCTACAGGGATTGCATGAACTCATGCAGAACCACAGCTTGGTTGTGCTCTTCGTCCCGCGCACCATATAGAAGCGTCAGCCGGCCACCCTTTGCCTTCGCAATCAAATCCTTGAGCGCTGGCTTGTTTCCTTCAAGCTCCTCGCGATATTTTTCCTGAAATTCATTCCATCTGGCAGGGTCGTGGCCAAACCATTTACGAAGATCAGTCGATGGAGCCACGTCCTTGGCCCAGAGGTCTATATCTGCCTTTTCCTTCGTCATGCCACGCGGCCAGACCCTGTCCACGAGGACACGATAGCCGTCATCCGCCGAAGGAGCTTCATAAATCCGCTTCAAGTCAATCGTCGTCATAGGAATGGCTCCTCAGTACCCTGTTGACACATATGGCGAAGCAAAAGCCTTCGACAAGTCAACTTAAAAGAACGCGAAAGAAAAAGGCCGCTGCACATCAGACATTTCATGTCCGACAGGCAACGGCCTTTTGATTGCGAATACCGGACTGCGAGGGAGCCGCCGGTTATCGCACGAAACGGAAAACTTAATTCTTCTTGGCCGGAGCGGCCTTCTTGTGCGACTTCTTCGCAGTGTGATGCTTCTTGTGAGCTGTATGCTTCTTCGCATGATGCTTGGCGGTGGTCGTGTGAGCCGCAGCAGCCGGAGCAGCGTTAGCAGCGCTTGCCGTCAGGACAGGAGCAGACAGGCCCAGAACAACAGCCATTCCAAGAGCAGAAATAAGGGACTTCTTCATTTTCCGGTTCCTCAATTGGGTTTTCCGTTCGGGGTCTTCCCCGCCGGAGGTAAAACAATTTCCTGTCCGCCTGTATCGGCCATGTCAGGTTTGCCCCCTAGAAGCTTGAGGGCCTCGGCATAGGCTCGCAGGCCCTGTGCCTCTCTTCTGCTTGCGCAGAATTTCATCCCCCTCTTCTGCAAGGTCTCCGCCTGACGAGCCTGCCGAGTTTCGACACGACCGGAAAGTGCGGTTTGCAGTTGATGCTGAAGCCTGTCACACCGTTCGCTGCGTGTTACGAGTTGCGCTGCCATTGCTCCGTTGGGAAGCGGAAAGGACAGCAGACCCGCTAGACAAAGTGTTGAAAGAAACGCTTTCGCAGATGTTTTCGATATAAAAATCGAGTTGAACATACGAATTCGATCTTTCATTGGGCTTCAGTTTCTTCAGCGAGACCGTTATTGCACGCCTTGTTTGCCCTTGTTTTTCGCATCTGTTGCAATTTGTTTCTGAATTGTAGCGCCATGCAAATGCCGGTTGAAAACCAAAGCTTCAGGCTTTTTATCGTCGCAATCCGGGCGCTACTATCAGGAGACTTTTAGCTATTATGGAAGCTGCAAATTGAAAGAAGACGCCCACGTTCTGATTGTCGATGACGACAAAGATATACGTGACCTTCTGCACGAATTTCTCAAGCGCCGTGGCATGCGCGTTTCCATCGCTCAGAACAGCGAGGAGATGCATGATGTAATGAGCCGCACGGCCATCGATCTGATCATTTTGGACGTCATGCTTCCCGGCAGAAGCGGCATCGAAATATGTCAGGATATCCGCCGTCATTCGCGTGTTCCGATCATCATGCTGACGGCAATTGCTGATGCCGCCGACAAGATATTAGGCCTTGAGATCGGCGCCGATGACTATCTGGCAAAGCCGTTCGATCCGCGCGAGCTTCTTGCTCGTATCCGCGCTGTGCTCAGGCGCCTGGAAAACAACCGTGGTCCCAGCCGCCCCGTCACGCACAGCTACCGCTTCGCTGGCTGGACACTCGACTGCGCGCGCAGGCGTCTTACGTCTCCGTCCGACGTGCGCGTCGAACTGACCACGGCAGAGTTCAATATGCTTGAAGCTTTCGTCAAAAGTTCGCAACACATCCTTAGCCGTGATCAGTTGATGGAAATGGCCGGAAATCAGGCTGTTTACGGCTATGATCGAAGCGTCGACATCCTAATCAGTCGACTGCGGCGCAAATTGAATGACGATCCTCGCTTCCCGAAACTGATCCTCACCATTCGCGGCGGCGGCTACCAGTTCGGCCATGAGGTCGAAATGGAATGAGGTTTCCCTTCCCTCGTTCCCTGCCAAGTTGGCTTCTCACAATTCTGATCAGCGGCCTCCTGATTACACAGATTGCTACGCTCTGGATTGTTTCGCAGGATCGCAAGGATGCGAACAATGCGCTGGAGCTGTTCCGTCTCAGCGAAAGAGCAACGGCTCTCGTCAAACTGCTCAGCACAACACCAGTCAGCGACTGGAACAGTCTTGCCACTCGCCTGACGAATTCCGGTCAGGGCATCACCATCACGACACAACCCGATGTGCCGACCGTGCTGGCCAGCGAAGATGACCTCGCTGAACTCGAAGACGTGCTTGTCGCGCGTCTGGCACGTTATGGCGTTATCGACGCCCGTATACGCCGCGATAAAGTTGCACATGGATTCCGCGCCGCTTCGACACAAACCACCGACAACAGTGATATCGGCGATGTCGAAAAGCAGATCAACGATCTTGCAGCAACAACGAACTTGAGCGCGAGCCTGACTACCTCACTACAGTTCGGCGACGGGCGCTGGATGAACTTCGCGACACGGATCACACCGGCTGATCCGATCATCACGATCGAAACCATTCCTCTGTTTGCGCTTGTGGCGCTGAGCGTGGTTCTCGTGGCGATATGGGCGACCCGCCGTCTGACAGCACCCTATCGGGTGCTCGAACGCGCCGTGCACCGGATTGGTGGCGACTTGAAAAGCGCGCCACTGCCTGAAGATGGAAGCCGTGAATATAAAGCTGCTGCGCAAGCCGTGAACACGATGCAATCGAAGCTGCTTGATTATGTTGCTGAACGCGAACAGCTTGCGGCCGCTCTTGCGCATGACCTGCGCACCCCGCTCACACGCATTCGGCTTCGCCTGGCACTGGTCGAAGATGAAGTTCTGGCAAAGTCACTCGCCAAAGATCTCAATGATATTGAGGCGATTTCGCGTTCGGTAATCGACTTTGCGACATCCGAACTTGCCAATGAAAAGAGGGAGAAAATCGATCTCTGGTCGCTTCTCCTGTCCATTGCCGACAATTACCCGCAGGCAACGCTGGATGAGAGAAATTCCGACCGACTGGACGCTGTAGCCTACTGCCAGCCTGTCTCGATCCAGCGCTGCATCACCAATCTGATTGATAATGCCCTTGCTTATGGTAGCAAGGCCAAACTCTCACTTCGGCAAGACAGTAATGAGCTCGTGTTGCTTGTGAAGGATAATGGGCCGGGTATTCCTGAGAACCAGATCGAGGAAATGTTCAAGCCCTTCAACCGGGCAGACAAATCCAGAAATCGGGACTCCGGCGGCTTCGGCCTTGGATTGACTATCGCCCGCAACGTGGCGCATGCTAACGCTGGTGAAATCTTTTTGAAGAACGATCCATCAGGCGGACTGGTCGCCGAGTTACATCTGCCTGCCTGGCGGGAATAGTCCCCGGAAGACCTGCCTCCGAGGACTATGGCTCAAGCAAAAACGGTGTCGATCGCCTTTTTCGTAGCTGCGACAACCTTGTCCGCCTCTTCAGACGTGAGGCAAAGCGGTGGCGCAAATCCCAGAATATCGCCTTCCGGCATGGCGCGTCCGATAACGTCGTTAGCCAGAAGCGCCGTTGAAACCTGTGCGCCGATCTTCAGCGACGGATCGAAAAACTTGCGATCATCACGATCTTCCACGAATTCGATTGCCGCCATCAGGCCCTCACCACGAATTTCGCCGACGTGCTTATGATCGCCAAGAGCGTCCTGCAATGCCTTACGGAAATAGGCGCCTGTGGAACCGGCATTTTCAACGAGCTTCAATTCGTCGATGAGCTTGAGATTGGCTACGCCTGCTGCAGCACAGATCGGATGGGCGGAATAGGTCCAGCCGTGACCGATTGGTCCCATCTTGTCCGATCCTCGAACCAGCACCTGCCACATCCGGTCCGATACAATCGAACCGGAAAGCGGTGCATAGGCCGAAGTCAGTCCCTTGGCGATGGTAATCAGATCGGGCTTCATGCCGTAGTGGTCGGAACCGAACATACTGCCAAGACGGCCGAATCCGGTAACGACCTCATCTGCAACAAGCAGAATATCGTAGCGGTCAAGAACGGTTTGAATTTTCTGCCAATAGCCAGCGGGTGGCGGGACGATACCTCCGGTGCCCAGAACAGGCTCACCGATGAAGGCCGCGATCGTATCCTGGCCTTCTGCGAGGATCATTTCCTCAAGCTTGTCGGCGCAATGTTGTGAGAACTGCTCTTCACTCATAGAGCGATCTGCGCGGCGGAAGTAATACGGCGATTCCGTATGCAAAACCGGTGCACGCGGCAGATCAAAGGCATTATGGAACGTCGCAAGACCGGTCATGCTGCCGGTCATCACGCCTGAACCGTGATATCCGCGCCAACGGGAAATGATCTTCTTCTTTTCCGGGCGGCCCAGAATATTATTGTAATACCAGATGAGCTTGATGTTGGTTTCGTTCGCATCCGAGCCAGATAAACCGAAGTAAACGCGGCTCATATGCTCTGGTGCGCGGTCGATGATCATCTTGGCGAGTGTGATCGATACTTCTGTGCCATGACCGACGTAAGCGTGATAATAGGCAAGTTTGCGCGCCTGCTCCGCAATTGCATCGGCGATTTCTGTCCGGCCATAACCAACATTGACGCAATAGAGGCCTGCGAAGGCATCTAGGCTCTTGCGACCGTTCACATCGGCAATATAAACGCCCTCGCCGCCTTCCAGCACGCGCGTCGGTGTTTCGCCCCGCGCATGCATACCCATATGAGTGGAGGGATGAAAGAAATGATCCCGGTCCCAGGCGGTGAGTTCATTGCTATTGTTCAACATGGTTATGTTCCTTTCCTGTCGCCACGCTCTCACGCGGCGGTATCAATGCAGAGATATTTGAGTTCGGTGAAGGCCTCTATGCCCTGATGGGAGCCTTCGCGGCCAAGACCGGATTGTTTCCACCCCCCGAAAGGGATCGGCGCGCCGGTGATCTTCGCGCGGTTGATGGCTACCATTCCGTATTCGAGTGCCCGGGCCATACGGAGCTGTCGGGCGCCGTTTGCCGTTACGACATAGGCAACGAGACCATATTGTGTGGCATTGGCACGCTCGACGACTTCGTCTTCATCGTTAAATACCGTGACGGCGGCAACAGGTCCGAATGTCTCTTCGTGCATGATCGCAGCATCATCCGGCACATCGACCAGCAAAGTCGGCTCGAAGAAAAGCCCAGATTCCCCTCTCCGGTTACCGCCCACGACTATCCTGCTGCCCCGTTGCTGAGCATCCCGCACATGTTCTTCGACCTTATCGACCGCCCGACTATGCATCAGAGGACCGATGTCAGACGCCGGATCTAGCCCGTTACCGAGCTTCAGCGCCGCAATGCGCGCCGCAAACACCTCGGTGAAGGCTTTTAAGATTCCGCGCTGGACAAAGATGCGGTTCGCAGCAAGGCAATCCTGACCGGATGTCGCGAACTTGGCAGCCAAAGCAACTTCTACCGCCCGTTCGATATCGGCATCATCGAAGATGATTAACGGCGCATGGCCGCCGAGTTCCATGACAAGCCGTTTCATCGTGTTTGCGCTTTTGGTGGCAATCAGCTTGCCTATTTCCGTTGAACCGGTGAAGCTCAGTCCCCGCACGCGCTCATCACGGCACAATACATCAACGATGGGCGCAGCCTTGCCTGTTACAACATTGAATATGCCGGCAGGCATTCCGGCACGTTCGGCCAGTTCGGCCAAGGCAAGCGCGGAAAGCGGTGTTTCTGAAGACGGATGCACCACCACCGGGCAACCGGCGGCAATCGCTGCAGCCGCCTTGCGTGTAATCATGGCATGCGGAAAATTCCAAGGGGTAACAAGCGCGACGACGCCCAACGCCTCACGGCGCACCAGCATTTCTGCATTCGCGAGATGGCTCGCTATGGTTTCGCCATTGAGCCGTTTCGCTTCTTCAGCAAACCACTCGATGAAAGATGCGCCATAGTCGATCTCACCGCGCGATTCCGCCAGCGGCTTACCCTGCTCCAGCGTCATCAGAAATGCTAGATCTTCGCGATTTGCCGTGACCAGATCAAACCACCGCCGCAAGATTGCGGAGCGTTCCTGGGGTAGCTTATCACGCCAAGCTGGAAACGCCTTTACTGCGGCATCGATCGCAAGCGTCGCCTCCGCTTCGCCAAGACTTGCCACACGGGCAAGCCGCTGGCCTGTTGCAGGATCGAGAACAGCGAAGGTTTCGGCCTTTTCTCCCGCCACCCAGCGTCCTTCGACATAGCCCAATTCACGAAAAAGATGCTTATCGCGAAGCCTGCCAAGCCCGTCATGTTGTATCGGATGATCCAGAACGGCATTCATTGTTCTTCTCCCAATTCAGAAAGAAGTTTGTCACAAGATAGCTCCGGGTTCGGACCAAAGACATCCTGACGGACATGCGAATTGGACTAAATTTAAAAGCGAGACAGTCTGTTTGGGCTAGTCCGCGATTTCCTTGAACAGCGACAAAGGTGCGCTCGCCTTCTCGTCCTTGACCAGTTTGGTCACGATATAGGTGAAGTAGCGTTCTATACCGATATTCTGGTCCAGAAGACGATCAATCAGACGCTGATAGCCGTCAATGTCGGGTGCCACAATCATCAGAAAATAGTCCACGCCACCGCCAACCGACCAGCAGGACACGATTTCGGGTATAACTGTGATGGCTCTTTCGAACCGCTCAAAATCGCTTTGACGATGATTACCCAGAGTGATCTGCACAATTACATGCGCAATCGGTGCTATTTTTCGATAGGCGACGCGGGCGTGATAGCCAGTCACGATGCCCGCCTCTTCCAGCTTGCGCAGTCGCAGCCAGCAAGGTGTCGCGGAAAGTCCGACCTTCTCGGCCAAGGCAAGCTTGGTGATCCGCGCATTCTCCTGAACGGCTTCGAGAATACGCAAATCGACGGCGTCGAGCTTCAAGGCGGCTTTCATTCTGTTGATCCAGCATCTGCAAACATTCCTGTTCTCATTGGCACGCCCCTGCGCCGCTGACAAGGCTCCGACACCGAAAAGTCGTTACAGATCAAAATTGTAATGATCCAATATAATTATTGACATGATCCTATTGGTCTTTCACACATAGAGCCAAGAATAAAAAATCAAACATATGGGGAACGAGGATGCGACCTTACGGTTTCGCACGTGGTGCATTATTACACCTTCAGTCCGCTCATCCATTGCAGCGTTCGACAAAATTCAATGCTGCCTTCCCCATTGCCATGACGCTATGAGAGGCAGCGCCGTGCCAAGAATGACTAATGAAATGATTGGTCTTGAGGAAATCGAAGCAGCGCGCGACAGGCTGAAGGGCCTCGTCCTGAGAACGCCGCTGACACGCTCCGATAGTCTAAGCGAGCTTACCGGGACTCCGGTTTATCTGAAACTGGAAAATCGGCAGACGACCGGCAGCTTCAAACTGCGTGGTGCGACCAACGCTGTCCTTAGTCTGTCGTCCGATGATCGCAGACGTGGACTGGTGACCGCGTCAACCGGCAATCATGGGCGTGCTGTTGCGCATGCCGCTTCCGAACAAGGGTTGATCGCTACTGTTTGTCTTTCATCGCTCGTGCCTCGCAACAAGGTCGACGCAATCCGCGATCTTGGTGCGGATGTGCGCATCGTCGGGAAATCGCAGGATGACGCCATGGACGAGGTGGCGCGACTGGCGCGCGAAGAAGGAATGAACATCATTCCGCCCTTTGATGATCCGCGAATTATTGCCGGACAGGGCACAATCGGTCTGGAGATCATTGATGATCAACCCGACACCGAAACTGTTCTTATTCCTCTTTCAGGTGGGGGACTTGCTGCTGGCATCGCCGCAGCAGTCAAAGTCCTACGCCCTCATAGCCGTGTGATCGGCGTTTCCATGTCTCGCGGTGCCGCCATGAATGCCAGTCTCGAAGCCGGTAAGCCAGTCAATGTCGAGGAACTGGAGACACTTGCAGATTCATTGGGCGGAGGCATCGGGCTTAACAACCATTGGTCTTTTGCGATGTGTCGCTCGTTGCTGAACGAGGTGGTCCTGCTCGATGAAGAGGAGATTGCCGCAGGGATCAGATACGCTGCGACACACGAAGGGGAAATTGTCGAAGGCGCTGCTGCCGTCGGCATTGGCGCCCTGTTGAGCGGCAAGATCAGACCAACGGGCCCCACCGCCATCATTATCTCAGGCGGCAATATCGATCCCGAACAACATCGCGCGATTATGGAAGACCGCTATCGGAGGGCTGGCTGATGGCTGAAATGAGAATTCTGACCGAAGCTGATCTGCGAGGGATCATAGCCCTCGATCTTGAAAGCGTGACGTGCGTGGAGAATGCCTTCCAGGCACTTGCCCGTGGCGGTGTCAGCATGCCGCCAATTCTACGGCTGGACATCCCCGCCGAACGTGGCGAAGTCGATGTGAAAACGGCCTATATTCCCGGACTTGACAGTTTTGCCATCAAAGTAAGTCCCGGTTTCTTCAACAATCCTTCCATCGGCTTGCCCTCTACCAACGGACTGATGATCCAGTTCTCGGCAAGGACCGGGCTTATTGAAGCGCTATTGCTGGATAATGGCTATCTGACCGACGTGCGAACTGCGGCAGCAGGTGCTGTCGCCGCAAAATATCTGGCGCGGGAAGACGCCCATGTGGCCGCCATCTTCGGCGCAGGCATGCAGGCTGCAATGCAGCTTGAAGCGCTGACGCTGGTGCGCACCATCACCGAAGCAAGGATTTGGGCACGCAATTTCGACAGCGCCCAAAAAGCCGCGCGAAACTTTACCGAGAAGTTTGGAATACCGGTGACGGCAGTTGCAGATGCGCAAGAGGCTTGCGACGCTGCTGATATTATCGTCACGACGACGCCGTCGGAAACGCCGCTTATAAAGGCTGAATGGCTTGCACCCGGCCAACACGTTACTGCGATGGGTTCAGATGCCGAACATAAGAACGAGATCGATCCCGCCCTGTTCCGGCGACCGATCACCTATGTTGCCGACAGTCTCGCCCAAACGCGCAGGCTTGGCGAATTGCATCATGCAATTTCGGCAGGAATTGTTGCAGTGGATACTGTTTTCCCGGAACTGGGCCAGATCGCTCTCGGTGCAGCCGTATTCCAGCGGAAGGCGGGAGACATAACCTTCTGCGACCTCACCGGGACAGGCGTTCAGGATACGGCTATCGCCCGTCTTGCAACGGAGCGCGCCAGCCTGCGCGATGCAGGCACGAAAATCGATTCAACCAAAACTGCAGGAGCCAGTCGATGAGTGTGGAACTCAACTTCACCCGCGCGGAATACGATCAGCGGATAGCCAAAACCCGTCGCGCCATGGAGAAGGCAGGCTTCGATATTATCATTGTCACCGATCCATCCAATATGCATTGGCTAACCGGCTATGATGGCTGGTCCTTCTATGTCCATCAATGCGTTGTGCTTTCGATGGAAGGGGAACCGATCTGGTACGGTCGCGGTCAGGATGGCAACGGTGCGAAACGCACCGCATGGCTCCGCCACGACAATATTATCGGCTATCCCGATCATTACGTGCAATCGCTGGAGCGCCACCCCATGGATCTCCTGGCCTCGATGCTGGAAGAAAAGGGTTGGGGTAACAAAACCATAGCTGTCGAGTTCGACAATTATTGGTACACGGCTGCCGCGCATCATGCTTTGCAGAAACATCTGCCGAATGCCCGCTTCAAGGACGCGCAAGGGCTGGTCAACTGGCAGCGCGCCGTCAAAAGCCCAACTGAAATCGACTATATGCGCAAGGCCGGTCGTATCGTTGAAGCGATGCACCGGCGTATTGTCGAAAAAATCGAGCCGGGCATGCGTAAATGCGATCTGGTTGCTGAAATCTACGATGCAGGCACGCGCGGCGTTGATGATTTCGGCGGCGACTATCCTGCCATCGTGCCACTGCTGCCTTCCGGACCGGACGCATCCGCGCCGCATCTGACGTGGAACGACATGCCGATGAAGACTGGCGAAGGTACCTTCTTCGAAATCGCTGGTTGTTATAGGCGCTATCATTGCCCGCTGTCGCGTACCGTATTTCTCGGCAAGCCGACACAGGCCTTTCTTGACGCCGAAAAAGCCACACTCGAAGGGATGGAGGCAGGACTTGCCGCAGCCCGCCCCGGCAACACGTGCGAAGATATCGCCAACGGCTTCTTTGACGTGTTGAAGAAATACGGGATCATCAAGGACAACCGCACCGGCTATTCAATCGGGCTGTCCTATCCGCCGGATTGGGGTGAACGCACGATGAGCCTGCGCCCAGGCGACCGCACCGAACTGCAACCCGGCATGACCTTTCATTTCATGACGGGTCTCTGGTTGGAAACCATGGGGCTCGAGATTACCGAGAGTATCGTTATCACCGAAACGGGCGTGGAATGCCTTTCGAATGTGCCACGCAAGCTCGTGGTCAAGGATTAGGACGCTGCGATGATGCACACCTCGCCTCCCTCACGTCCCTCCCCGATCACACCGACCGTCGATCTCAATCGCGACGGCGTTCAGCACGGACATTTGCGGCTGCCATGGTCCAGAGACGATTCCGCATGGGGTTCGCTGATGCTGCCCATCTGCGTAATCCGCAATGGCGATGGCCCTACCGCCCTCCTGACTGGCGCCAATCACGGCGATGAATATGAAGGTCCGGTCGCCCTCTACGATCTCGCCGCCAATCTGAAACCGGAAGAGATCAGCGGACGTGTTATCATTGTTCCGGCAATGAACTTCCCGGCATTTCTAGCCGGGACGCGAACATCCCCTATCGACAAGGGCAATCTCAATCGCAGTTTTCCCGGTCGCCCGGATGGCACCGTCACAGAAAAGATCGCGGACTATTTCACCCGCTACCTTTTACCGGCAGCCGATATTGTCATGGATTTTCATTCCGGCGGACGGACACTTGATTTTTTGCCTTACGCTGCCGCACATGCCTTGCCCGATACGGCACAGGAAGCTCGCTGCTTTGCCGCTGTTAAAGCCTTCTCTGCTCCTTTTTCCATGCGGATGATCGAGATCGACGCCGTCGGCATGTACGATACGATAGCGGAAGAAGCGGGCAAAGTGTTTGTGACGACCGAGCTTTCGGGCGGCGGCACAATTTCTGCCCGCACCGCTTCCATAGCCAAGCGCGGCATTCGCAACCTTTTGCGCCATGCAGGCATTCTCGATGGCGATGTGGAGCTTTCACCCACGACATGGCTCGACATGCCATCGCAGGAATGTTTTGGCTTTGCCGATACCGAAGGTTTGCTTGAACCATTGGTCGATCTCGGCGCCGAGATACGCAAAGGCGACCTCATTGCCCGCGTTCATACCATAACCCGCACTGGTGCGGCTCCGCAGGAATACCGCGCCGCACTCGACGGAGTTCTCGCGGCCCGGCACTTTCCAGGCCTCATCAAGATCGGTGACTGCCTGTCGGTCATTGCCACGATCAGTAAGGAACCAGCCTCGAAATAAACCTATCAATACCAGCCAACCGACAAGCCGGACAGACAAACAACCGGCATTCAAAAAGAGGAGTGAACACGATGCGCATGAAACTTCATACGATTTCCGCCCTGTTTTCGGCTGCGGCAGTCCTAGCACTTACGCTTCCGTCGCACGCCGTCACGGTCGATGAACTCAAGAGTGCGGGCTTCGTTCGCGGGGCAACAGCGAACGAAGTGCCCTATGGTTATATGGACGAGAGCGGCGCTGCCAAAGGCATTGGCCCCGACGTCGCGGCTGCGATCTTCAAGAAACTCGGTATCGAGGAAATCGACTGGACGGTTACCCCATTCGGCTCGCTCATTCCCGGCCTGAAGGCAAAGCGGTTCGAATTCGTCGCAGCCGAGCAGAATGTCCTGCCTGATCGCTGCAAGCAGGTAACTTTCACCGTTGCAAATTCGAGTTATGGTGAAGGTCTTTTGGTACCCAAGGGCAACCCGAAGAATATCCATTCCTATGAAGACATCAAGAAAGATCCATCCCTGAAAGTCGCAATCGTTTCCGGTGCGGATCAGATCGACTTCCTGCATGGAATGGGTATCGATGAATCTCAGATCGTCATGATCCAGGGCAATGCCGATGCACCATCGACCGTCCAGACCGGGCGAGCTGATGCCTATGCCGCAACGGAACTGACAGTCGCCAAGCTGGTCGACAATTCACCAGAGTTGGAACAGGCGCATCCATTTACCGATCCGGTTGTCGATGGCAAATCTGCCAGAAGCTTCGGCGCTTTCAGCTTCCGTCCGGAAGATAAGGAATTCTATGAGTCCTTCAACAAAGAGCTCATCGAGTTCAAAAAGACTGACGACTATAAGAAAATCCTTATGAATTATGGGCTTAGCGAAGAAAGCGTAGAAGCTGCACGAACCGTGGATACTGCCAGCCTCTGCAACGCAAA
The DNA here is from genome assembly GCF_008932295.1 of Brucella tritici. GTDB lineage: Bacteria > Pseudomonadota > Alphaproteobacteria > Rhizobiales > Rhizobiaceae > Brucella > Brucella tritici. The sequence goes on from NZ_WBWA01000013.1 coordinate 33,852, forward strand.
GTAAGTCGATTTGCTGCCCGCTGAACCGGTTGACGGCTCGGCGGGCATTGTCTCATCTCAACCGGGAGACGACCATATGCATTGGACGGAATATCTTCCCGCCCTTTTCAAGGGGGCGCAAATCACCGCCATTCTTGCCCTCAGTTCTATGGCCATCGGCACCATACTGGCATTTGCAGCCGGAATTGCTCGCTTTGCAGGCGGACCGATCCTATCCACGATTGCGGTGATCTATATCGAGATATTCCGCGGCACCTCTCTGCTCGTGCAACTGTTCTGGCTCTATTACGCCCTGCCGCTGATTGGCATTTCGTTCGATCCGATCACGACCGGCATCATGGGGCTTGGGCTCAATATCGGCGCCTATGGCGCAGAAGTGGTTCGTGGTGCCTTACAGGCAGTTCCTGAAGCACAACATGAAGCCGCACGCGCACTCAATTTCAGCAAGGGGCACACCTTATTTCACGTCATCCTGCCGCAAGCGGTGGTCGAAATGATGCCGGCATTCGGTAACCTTGCAATCCACAATCTCAAGGATACCGCGCTTGCTTCACTGATCGCGATCAGTGACCTGACCTTCCAGGCCCAACGTTTGCGCAATCTGACGCTCGACAGTGTGACGATCTATACGCTGACCTTGTTCGGTTATTTTGCGATGGCGCTCGTGCTGGCCGCTGCCATTCGTTGGCTGGAACGGCGTCTGAAACGTCAGACGATGGCTGGAGGTTTCGCATGATCTACGGCTATGCCTGGGACACCTCGTCCACGCTCTCATTCGCGATTTCCATTTTGCCAATTCTGGCGATTGGTTTGACTGTAACTTTAAAGGCTGCCGCTACCGGCTTCGCAATTGCGCTGGTTCTCGGTCTTGTCTTCGCGCTTCTGCGCCGCAGCCCATACAAGATCATATCCTGGCCGACAGCAATCGTAGTGGAATTCCTTCGCGATACACCGCTGCTGGTGCAACTGTTTTTCTTGTACTATGTGCTGCCGGTCTACGGCATTGTTCTGCCTGCCTTTCTGACTGGCGCAATGGCACTTGGCCTTCAATATTCTGCCTACACGTCGGAAGTTTATCGTGGAGGTATCGAAGCCATTCCGCGCGGACAGTGGGAAGCGGCGCGGGCGCTCAATCTTACGCCATGGCGGACCTATCGGGATATTGTCATTCCGCAAGCCATACCCCGGATCATCCCGGCCATGGGCAATTACCTCGTCTCCATGCTGAAAGAGACACCAGTTCTGTCTGTCGTGAGCATTGTCGACATGCTGAACCTCGCCAATTTGATCGGCGACCGCACCTTCGAATATCTAGTGCCACTATCGATGGTCGGCCTGATCTTCCTTGTGCTGACCCTCATCTGCTCGGCGCTTATACGCCTGCTCGAACGCACACTTCCAAAGAACGGGATCGCTCTCAAATGACCCAGGAAATTATCCGCTTTCAGGACGTAACCAAGCGCTTCGGGGCCCTGACTGTACTGGATCGCTTCAATTTTTCGGTCAAGACAGGCGAGAAGGTCACGCTGATCGGCCCCTCTGGATCGGGAAAGTCAACGGTCCTCCGTATCCTCATGACACTGGAGCCGTTTCAGGAGGGTACGCTTGAGCTTGCAGACATGTCCTATCACGAGCCGAGCGGGAAAGGGCAATTTCAGGCGAGCGAAGGCCATTTGCGCAAGATCAGATCACATGTTGGCATGGTGTTCCAGAGCTTCAATCTGTTTCCGCATATGTCGGTGCTACGTAATATCATCGAGGCGCCGGTTCATGTTCTGGGCATGAAACGCGATGAAGCGGAGGCTCGTGCCCTTGACCTGCTCTCGCTTGTCGGGTTGACCGACAAGAAAGATCATTATCCTTCGCAACTTTCAGGCGGCCAGCAACAGCGCGTTGCTATCGCTCGCTCGCTTGCCATGCGCCCGCGTGTCCTGTTGTTCGATGAACCGACCTCGGCGCTTGACCCGCAGTTGGTGGGCGAAGTGCTTTCCGTCATTCGCAGCCTGGCACAAGAACATGATCTCACCATGCTTCTTGTCACACATGAAATGCGATTTGCCCGGGAAGTATCCGACCGCGTTTGTTTTTTTGACAAGGGACGTATCTGCGAGCAAGGCACCCCGGAACAGATATTCCAGTCACCGACAGAAGCTCGCACCAAGGAATTCCTGCAGTCTGTACTTTGAGATTGATCGTTTAGAGCGCGTTTCGATCTGATTGGATCAGATCGGCGCTCTATCTCTTTGTTTTGACGCGTATCTTTTCCGAAAACCGTTTCACACTTTTCGGGATGCGCTAAGCGATCGAACCAACATCATAAACGGGCGGCAGTTGGGCAAAGGTTTCACGGATCGTTTCAAGTGCAGTCTGCAAAGCCGAACGCGAAAGCCGTCCGCCAAGACAGACCCGGATGCCCCCGTTTCCCCGATCCGCACCAGCAACAAAAGGATCGGACGGTGTGACTGCAACACCTTTGTTGGCAAGCGCGCGCACCAGCCCATCCTCAGACCAGTTGCGAGGAATTTTCAGCCAGGCACATAGAGAAAGCGGATTACTGCCTGCCACCAGTGTGCCCAGAATGTCGGTCACTTGCGCCTGACGGGATCTCAACTCGCTACGCTGGATGTCGATAAGTTCCTCAGCCGTACCATCTTCGATCCAACGGCTGGCCATTTCTCCCATGAGATTGACGCCGCTCCAGCTTGTTACGCGTAGAATGGATGTAACCCGAATGGAATATTGCGTCGGAACAACGAGATAACCCGTACGCAAGCCAGTCATGACCGTCTTGGTAAAGCTGGTCACAAAGAAGCCAAGGTCTGGAAGCAGCTCCGGCATCGAAGGCAGTTTCTCTTCAAGGATGGGTTTGTAAACCTCGTCCTCGATAACGCAGACGTCATATCGCCGCGCGATTTCTGCGATGGCTATGCGACGCTCGGCCCCCATCAAATGGCTGGTCGGATTGCCGAGTGTCGGAATCATTACAAGTGCACGAACGTCTCCAGCTTTGCAGGCGGTTTCGAACGCATCCGGCAAAATGCCTTGTTCGTCAATCGGGAGCCCGCGCAGGGCAAATCCAAGCACATTGGCAAGACCAATGATGCCATGGTCGGTCAGGCTTTCCGTTAGCACTACCTCCCCCGGCTGAACAACCGCGGCGACGGCAAGAAACAGCCCATGTGCGGCACCGTTTGTGATGATAATCCGGCCCGGATCGACATCTACGGATAGACCACGCAGCCACTCCCGTGCGACCGCGCGATGTCGATCCAGTCCCGCAATCGGACGGCAAGGACGCATGAAGCTTGCATTATCCGACCGGCTCATTTCTTCGAGCAAGCGACGCGAGGCATTCTCATGCACTTCGGTATAAACCGCCCGAATGATCGACAGGTCGGCTGTCCCGCTGGGATCCCGATCAAGCATGAACCGGTCTGCTCGCTCCGTCACTCGATTGCAAACATATGTTCCTCGCCCGACCTCACCGCGCAGATAACCGCGCCGTTCAGCCTCCTTGTAACTGATACTGACTGTCTGCACAGAAAGCCCGAGCTTGTGAGCCAAATCGCGATGGGTAGGCATGCGCGTGGCGGGCAGAAGAATACCTTTCTCGACATCGTCAACGATTTTGTCCGTCAAAAGTCGGTGCTTTGTGACACCCTTGCGCATTTCCAACATGGGTTCCCACATACGTCCACTGACTCCATCATGACATATCTATAATTGTCTTATCATACTGGAAATTTATCATGACAATCCAGTCAAAACAGCAATTAGGAAGCAGTCATCCTGCCTAACGAGCACAACATCCGAACAACGGAGAATATGCCTCAACGAACGCTGATGTCGCGCAATGCATTGTGCCCGAAATAGCATCGGAAGATGTCAATATCGCCTCATAAAAGATGACAAGTCCCTCAAAACAAGCTATTGATAGTTAAAGTGAATTCTATCGTTCACCTATATAAATCGCTCATCGTCGCCGGATGAAATGCGCATGAATGAAAAACGGAGCTCACAGGCTTCCAAGCCGCAAAATCCAACCAAATCATTCCTTGAGAATGAACGTCCGACACTGAAGACAATTGCATTCATGACCGGCCTTGGCGTGACCACGGTTTCCCGTGCCTTGAAGGATGCACCAGAAATTGGTTTGGAAACGCGGAAACGCGTACAATTGATCGCCCGACAGATCGGCTATCGTCCCAATCGTGCGGGTGTGCGTCTTCGAACAGGTAAGACAAATGTCATTGCGCTGGTCCTGAATACACAGGACGAGATCATGGGTTTCACCAGTCAGGTCATTCATGGCGTCGCCGATGTTCTAGCTGAAACACAATACCATCTCATTCTCACGCCCTATTTTCATTCGAAGGCGTCGATCGAGCCGATCCGCTACATCGTGGAAACGGGTTCAGCCGACGGCATTATTTTCTCGCGTACAGAACCGGACGATCAGCGAGTCCATTTTCTGACGGAACATGATTTTCCTTTCGCCACCCATGGTCGTACTGATACGGGCATTGAGCACCCTTTTCACGACTTTGATAATTTCAATTTCTCGCTGGATATGGTCGGTAAACTATCATCGCGTGGACGAAAGCGGCTCGCTTTGCTGACTCCACCGGCCCATCTCACCTATTTCCGGCATATGGTGGGCGGGTTTTATGAAGGACTTCTTGCCTTTCACTGTAGCGGGTCGCCCCTTGAAGGTGTTGATCTCGATACGCCGCTTGAGGAGTTGCGGCGGCATATTGCTCAATTGATGAAAAGACCTGATCGACCGGATGGTATCATCTGTTCCGGTAGTGCGGCTGCGTTGGCAATCGTTGCAGGCGTCGAAGATGCCGGATTGAACATTGGCAATGAGGTCGATGTCGCAGCCAAACAATCAACGCAGATTCTGCATTGGTTTCGACCAGGGCTGATCGTCGTTGAAGAGAGTTTCAAGCTCGCCGGGCAACAGCTCGGTAAAGCCATTCTTGGCCGGATCAACGGCGTCGATGTCAGGTCTTTGCAGACCATCGGGTAAGAATAGGCGGAGGCCACTCCGACCCCGTAGAACCGGAATAGCCTCCTATCGCTCGGGAGGAGCGATGCAAAGTCAGTTTGCCACCCGATTCTTTCCGTTTTCTGCTGGCCGCAGCAAAGCTTCTGCTGCCGCAATGTTGAGTGCTTCCGGGCGCGTGCAGCGCGTTTCGATGTCGATAAAACGCCTTTCTTCACCAGATCTTAGCACAGCCAGCATGACATCGACCCCATGCAGTGCGCGTTCCAGCGAACAACGCATATCACGGCCATCCAGAATAGCAGCCGCCATATCTGCCAAACCAGCTGTTCTATAGTTAGCCATCATACCTTGAGAATGCTGTTCATTGGCAATTCCAAAGGGGTGCTCCCAATTACCAACTGGTTCAGCTGGCTTGCCCGGCTTCGTCAGTTGAACCTCTCCACCAAAGAAATTGGGATCCGGCAGATAGAGCGATCCTTCGGTGCCATACAACTCCATGTTCGCATGGCGATGCGCCCAGACATCCCAACTCGCTGAAAGCGTTATTGTGGCCCCCTGCTCGAACTCCAGCAATGCGTGAATGGTCGTCGGCGTCTCCACTGGAATGGTTTCGCCCTTGCGTGGTTCCGAGCTGATCATTCGCGTTGGTGTAGCCGCCGAGGTCAAAGCTGCGACGCGCTTTACAGGGCCAATCAGATTAACGAGATTGGCGATGTAATAGGGCCCTAGATCAAGGATCGGTCCACCACCCTGTCGAAAGAAAAAGTCGGGGTTCGGATGCCAATGTTCCATGCCATGGCTCATGACATGGCATGTACCTGACGTAATGCGCCCGACATTACCGCTATCGATTTCGCGCCGCGCCAACTGGTGCGCTCCGCCCAGAAACGTATCCGGCGCGCAACCTACTTTGAGATTGCGGCCATCGGCAAGCGCTTTCAGTTCCAGGCCCTGTTCCATCGAGAGAACCAGAGGTTTTTCCGAATAAGCATGTTTGCCTGCAGTCAGAATTTTCTTTGTGACAGCATAATGAGCATCGGGAACCGTAAGGTTGACGATGATATCGATGTCGTCGTTCAGAAGCAGTTCATCGATAGTCTGTGGTTTAACACCAAACTCTTCCGCACGCGCTTTTGCTGCGGCAGGATTGATATCGGCACATGCCCTTATTTCGATACCTCGAAACAACGGAGACAGCCGTAGATAGGTAGCAGATATATTACCGCAACCGATAATGCCGACACCAAGTGTCTTGGTCTGTTGGTTTCCATGCGGAACTGAACCAGCTCTTCGGCCTGCCGTCCGTGATTGAGCTGGGTTGCGCCCATCGGATTACCACCGAGAATACGGCTGATAATGATCGGTCGCGCGGTAGACCCGCTACCGGCAATCGCTCCATCGACCCACTTGTCGCCACCGAGTGCATCATATTTTTCAGCGAGAACTTTGACCGCCGCAGCCTCACCGCCAGATGTCCACCAATGCGTAACTTCAAGATTGGCCGACGAAGCTGTATCTGCCATTGTCAACGCTGTCATAACCAGACAAGCGGATGCGGCGAGAAGCTTTGCTCTTTCAATTAACATTTCATATCCTCCCAAATCTGAAACGTTACAGATATGGTATTCGAAACAATCTCTCTTGCAAGTATTTAATTTCCAACGGACAGAATTCAACGCTTGCGTGGAGATTAACTAATTGAATCTCCCTTATTTTTCCTTGATATATTTTTGCTTGTGAGAGCATCAGCCTGTGTTTTTCCTCATGACCAACTCAGCATAGAACACACATTTAGAAAGAATCTGTAACGTTACAGATTGCGTAAGCCGCAAACAAAAAGGACGCCCGCGAGGACGTCCTTTCGCTTTTCGAAATAGACTTAAATCAGGCAGCCTTATTCAAAAGGCCATGCGGATCGAGCACGAATTTCTTCGCAGCACCCTGATCGAAGCTTTCATAGCCCTTCGCTGCATCCTCAAGTGAAATGACCTGAGCGTTTACGATTTCGGCGATGTTCAAGCGCCCATGAAGGATCGCTTGCATCAACTGATGATTATACTTCAAAACGGGGGTCTGTCCGGTATGGAACGACTGCGCCTTGGCCCAACCGAGGCCGAACCGCAGCGAAAGACTACCTTGTTTCGCAGCGTTATCGACGGCGCCCGGATCTTCGGTGACATAAAGTCCCGGAATACCGATTGCCCCGGCTGGACGAGTTATCTCCATCATCTGGTTCAACACGATTGCCGGTTGCTCACCGCCACTATGTCCCCGCGCCTCGAAACCGACGGCATCGATCGCGCTGTCGACTTCATTGCTGCCTGTGACCTCAGCAATCATATCGCCAAGGCGGTCGCTTGCCGAAAGATCGATAGGTTCGAAGCCAACTTTTCGAGCGTGATCGAGGCGCTCTTTGTTGAAATCGCCAATCATGACAACCGCAGCGCCCAGAATACGTGCTGAAGCAGCAGCGGCAAGACCGACCGGTCCCGCGCCTGCGACATACACAACGGAACCAACCCCGACGCCGGCCTTGACCGCGCCATGGAAGCCCGTCGGCAGGATGTCGGAAAGCATGGTCAAGTCGCGGATTTTTTCCATCGCCTGTTCACGATCAGGAAACTTGAGCAGATTGAAATCAGCGTAGGGCACCATGACGTAGCGTGCCTGCCCGCCAATCCACCCGCCCATGTCAACATATCCATAGGCGCCACCAGCACGCGATGGATTGACCGTCAGGCAGACACCAGTGTCCTGGGATTTACAGCAGCGGCAGCGTCCACAAGCAACGTTAAACGGCACCGAGACGATATCGCCCACGTCGAGCATCTCGACATCGCTGCCCTTCTCTATGATTTCGCCCGTGATTTCATGACCCAACACAAGGCCGGGCATCGCAGTGGTGCGTCCTCGAACCATATGCTGGTCGGAACCACAAATATTGGTCGAGATCACCTTCAGTATGACGGCATGCCCCAGCTTCCTCCCATCAGGTGCCGCCAACGCTGGATCTTCAATATCGCGTACTTCGACTGTCCCGGGCCGCAAATAAACGACACCACGGTTCTTGCTCATGTCTACCTCCTCCAGGTCGAACAACACTGACAGATTTCAAGCAATGCAATGATCGATAGTTTCCGGGCATGAATTGAAAATGCCCGTTTCACGGAGGTTACAGACTGACAGCGAGCTGTTCAGTCTCAATCGCGACACGTCTCATTCAAATTGACCGTGGGAGAATGAAGGTCGCACCGTCAATATACAGAAGGCTTCACGTTCTCCCCACCTTCATCAAAAATGAAAGCAGAGCCGACTATGCGCACGTTGCGGTCGGTTATGGGTGCGAAAGACGCAGTTGAAACACTGACAACATCGTTACGCGCGGGACGCGTATCCGGCATGGGAACAACCACATTCTTGAGTGCTCGACCGCCTCTGTTATTGGCGCGCAACTCGCTGATCTTGCCGATATAGCCAGCCCAATCACATTTCTGGAATTCGCTGCTACCCTGATAATTGTAGGCAGTGGGCAACTCGATATAGGGTTTGCCATTCGAGACTGACACCATATCGGCTGTCTCACCGTTCGGGTCGTTCAGAACATAGAGATCGACATTCTGCCCCTGACAGATGAACCGGCATTGTGCCATCGTTTCCGCCACATTGTCAGATTTCTGAAATTGAGAATGCGGGGTGGGAAACAGATAGCCATCCGACAAACGAACACAGTAAGTCAAAGCGCCTTTGATGCCGTTCGGCACCCATGGTTTGCTGTTCGTTGCAACCGCCGACATCTTTGGTCGATCAAGCTTCACCTTTGTGGTTTGACTGGCACCGGGCTGCTCACCACAAGAACGGGAAGAAAGCGAACTGGACGAAAGCTGCCGCTGTATTTCAGCTATTCGCTGCGAAAGATCGCGACAAGGATTGAAAAAACCACCGCGCTCGTCCCCGCCCTTGCAACCTCGACTGCGTTCCAGCGCGCGCAGTGCCGAAAGCTGGCGCTGCGTCATCATATCCGCAGCACCGGCTGCTCGCGTACAAGACGCGGCAGCCAATTGCGGAAAACAAAGCAGTCCAGTCAAAAGAAGCAAGGCGAAAGATTTTGCCACCACAACACCTTTGAAACCCATAACTTTTGATGATTACCTCACCGACAAGAGCTGTCGAGGTGCTTCCAATTCTGAACCTTCGCGTTTGGAGTTCAGCACTTCATCAGGATTCATTTCTGATACCAGAGCAGCTAATGCCAACCGCAGATAGAGAGGCGCGTCTGTGCGATCTATCGCCTTCAGCGCAACTCGCGAGATACCGAGAGAGTGCGCCAACTCTTGCTCGGAAGTGTTCAGGGATGCACATATTCTCGCGAGCTTTTCGTATGCACGTCTACCCATTGTCGTTGTTCCCTCCTCTGAAATCTGGCGATTGATTTCGATCACCATTGTTTTTACCACTTTACATTCAGCCCCAAATTGCCTTCCCATATCCGGCTGCGCTCCCCGCCAAGATTGGTCGTATAATCAGCTGTCGCAAACAGACTGGCTTTCTCGGTGATATCCAAGGTCAGTCCGCCACCCAGTTCCAGCGACGTACCTTTGAGATCGGTCACAATCGGATCAGTGGCAAAACGCACAGTCTGATCCGCCGAAAAATTCTGCCATAGATTGGCTTTTAGATACGGTCGCAATTTTCCGACCGATGTTTCCTGCCTGCCTTGCAGTCTGAACCCGATCCGCCCCGTCCAAGCATCATTTGTATCAAACTCTACCGAAGAATATCGATCCGCCTGATCGTCGAGCGAAAGGCGCTGCCATATCAATTGCGCCTGCGGTTCCAGTGTCCAGTTTTCGCTCAGGGCAACAGGATAGCCCCCTTCGAGCGAAGCCGTAACCCCTTGCCCGTCGAGATCGATACTCTGGCCCGCATTCGAGGCTGCATCACCACCGAACCAGGTTCCCATAAGTATGGCGTCAAGATACCAGCCCTGTGGCCCGATATGAGTCCAGTACCCACCGAAACTTGTACCTGTAACTTCGAGATCACCAACTGCGAGATCATTCCAGCCGAGCGCTTGCCCGGTAATGTCACCTGTTGCGCGGGAATAGCCGAAGAACAGGCCGAAACGGTCAGAATGTCCGCCACCCGTTTCGCGACCAAGAATATCCTGTCCCGCCTGAATACCAAAGAGCTTTCCATCGAGGCCCGGTGCAATTGTCCCCCGCCATTTCATGTCGACATCCTGCCCGAAGACTCTGCCCCAGCTCGCAGGCAGATAGCCGGCGGTGTCCAGCAAATCCTGCTCACCGCGACGCTCATGAAACGTACCGAGCGTGGAAAGTGCCAGATGGTGTGCCACTGGCGGCAAAGCCGAATAGACTGGCACTTCCACACGATAAAGCGGCACTACGTCGCCCTGAACCCGTGTAGCTCCCGGAGAAGGCGGAACTGCTCCATCAAATGGAAGGCCAACCTCGTGCTGCTGCCCTATCGCATTATTCGGGGGATGAGGCGCTTCTGCCGAATCTGGCGGTGGCGGAGCTTCAGGAGCGATGGCACCTTCAGTCACCGGAGTTTCTGTGTCCGGATCGGCTGGCAAGGTTGCTGGCGGCTGCTCAAGTGCAGGGGGTGGAGCAGTCGTTTCAGGTTCTTCCGGTGTAACGGAAGTTCCGCCTGTCGAGGCAGGCGGTTCACTTCCATGAACCAATGTGGATCTCAGATACCAGTTCTCAGTCGTATTTGCCGATACACCGCCCTTGAACAGAAAGTATTCGTAAGCGCCGGCAGCCGCACGACCATTCAAAGAAAATGCGTTCTGGTTAGTCGAGGCACCATTCAACGCCTGCACAACCATGATACCGTCGGCATTCGTCGCAGCGCCTGCGCCACCAACATTCGTGACGGCGATGCTTGTATTACCCGATGCAACGCCCGCATCGATCACAAGCTTGTCCGAAGGTGCGCTGTCGGAAGCGAGTACTGTGTCTACGAACAGAAGACCGTTCTGGCCGTCATAGTTGCCCTTGATCGTAAATGTGTCAGCGACGCTGGTTCCGCCATTGGTCAAATCAATGCGCCCGGCATTGAAAACATTGGCCAGTTGTCCTGCCGCGAACGGATTTACACCGCCCTTTGCCGCACCGCCATAGACCGTACTCGTCGCGTCTATGTTGAGCACCCCTGTCCCTGTTCCGGCGTCGCCCAACGTGAGAGCGCTATCGAAAAGAAGACGTGTGTCATCGGTAAGATTGATCGTTTCCCAGCTATCAAAACGGGCGACTTTTCCCGTCTTTACATTATTGAACGTGAGAACATCGGTCCCCGCACCACCGGTAAGCTGTTTGGTTGCGCCAATATTGGCATCCGTGAGGTTGGTGAGAATTGCGGTATCATTATCCGGGCCGAGATCAATCGCCCCATAGATTATACCGCCGCCGTTCCAAGAGAACTGATCGTTACCGAAACCAAGCAGGACGTCGCCCGCGACTGTTCCACCCGTCATGGTGACACTGTCGGTTCCGCTACTGATACTTATGTTGCCGCCAATCATGCCACCCGAAACGATAATCGTATCGTTGCCAAGCCCTGCAATAAGATTGCGGTCAATGGTTCCGCCGGACATATTGAAATAGTTATTGTCGAGCTTGAGATTAACACGTCCGATACGCCCATCAGTCATCACGGCATAGTCACCGTCGTCAAAGGCATCGACGATACGCCCGCCCGACATGAAAAAACGGTCGTAACCATTGCCCTGATTGAGCGAACCAATCTCGCCGCCCGTTATGCGGAATTCGTCAATATCGTTTCCTTGACGAACGTTGCCCGTGACATTTCCACCCGTAATGAGGAAACTGTTGAGACCGTCACCCTGATTGACATTCCCCACGATCGAACCGGAATGGACTTCCACACGATCAACGCCGGAGCCGAAGACAACATCCCCGCTTATGGTTCCTGCTCCTCCAGATGGCAAAAGCAATGTGTTGTTGCCGCCAGTATCGGCAAGGCCACCGGAAGATGTGCCGCTATCGCAGATGAATGTGTCATCGCCGAGCGTTGGAGAGAACGAACATGCAGCCAAGGAAGGGGTGCCGTGCAGCAAGGCGGCGCCCAAAGAAATCAGCGCCGTACTCGATAAAAAATGAAACGCGCTAAAGCCAACGCTGCGACGATGCATTGAAACCCCTCAGTTACTAGCAATGCATTACTCGTAACAATAGAAGGGCATTTTCTTTCATTAGGCAACGCAAAATATCAGATGGAAAATAAAACTACTTCTGTAAAACCAAGGATAATCAAACAAATAAAACAACCGCGTGGAACGCCTCAATATGGAGTATATTCATGCTGAGTAAACCGCTATCGCATATACTTACACCTATAAAATATTAATTTTATTAGAAAATTTGTCAAAATCCCCCTGAATAGGGGAATATGCGGGGACATAAAAACAGCTACCAATGATTGATTTATCAAATAAGAAGCAATCTACAATTGTATGAAGTCAAAGATTTCACATTGAGATAGGCATTAACTTTGTCGGAAAAAAAGTACATGCAACGCGGCTCTCCACTATACGCCTGACGCGACATAGGGAAGCAAATTGATTGAATCTGAAAATCAGTAAAGAATCGCAGTGTGATAAGCGCAACGTCTTTGCAAACAAAAACATCTGACTTGATTTCAACCAGGCCAGACAAACCACACTGAAGTTATTTTTCAGCTTCTAGAAATCGTCCCTATGCCGGATCGATTGCAGATAGGCATAGGCAGTACCCAAAAGCACTGGCACGATTACCAAAGCGGTCCAGAATAGAATATTGCTCATCTCTGCCCTCCCTCCCATGGTGCGTAGCGATGTGCATCCTGCATCTCTGCAGCTTCTATTCTAACACGTAAAAGCGCCGCTTGTTCCATATTCTTAATAGGAGGTTAACAGTCCCCGCTATTCTGTTGGGCAAATATTGCGACAAGCCAATCGATGAATACCCTCACGCGTGGAGAAAGCTGCCGATCGCGTGGATATACAACGGATACAGGTGACGGGCTTGGAGGATAAGCAGTGAGTATCGACACCAATTTTCCACCAGCGATATGTTTCATCGCGTGATAACGGGGTATCTGAATAATGCCGAGCCCCAAGCAGGCATTGGCTGTATAGCTTTCAGCGGCATTGACCGTTACAGGCGCTGGAATCGTGACTGTCCGTAACCTGCCTTCGACCATAAATTCCAATGGCATAGGCGCAATACTACCGCTGGTCCTGAAACCGATCATCCGATGACCAACGGCCAGATCATCTGGATGTTTGGGATGTCCAAATCGCGCGATATAAGAAGGGGATGCAACGGTGATTTCTTCCAGCGTCGTAACACGCCGGGCAATCATGTCACTATCCTGCAATGCGCCGACGCGCAGTACGCAATCAATACCTTCCCGAACTGGGTCAACGAACCTGTCCCCCTCGGTCATATAGAATTCAATCTCCGGATATTTCTCCAGAAAGGCTGGTAACTCCGGCAGGAGAAAATGACGCGCAAGCGTCCCCTGCACTTCTACGCGCAGCAAGCCTCTGGGGGTTGCCCCCGAAAATCCGCCTTCTGCATCTTCAACATTGGCGATAATTTCTATGCAGCGCTGATAATATGCCTGACCGTCAAGCGTCGGATTGACATGACGTGTGGTTCGCAGAAACATCTGTGCGCCCAAGCGCTTTTCAAGCTGCTTGATCGCGTCCGTAACCGTTGAACGGGGTATCCCGAGATCTTCCGCCGCCAGAGTGAAACTGCGCCGTTCCATTACGCGGGTGAACACCCGCATCGCGTCAAATCTGTCCATCTCACTGTTCGGTATTTTCGGATAGTGATGACAAATAATGCCCGATTAAGCGGATGCAGAAAAGTGCAATCTTGCTGTGGGTTGCACAAAATCAAATCACGCGAACGGAGAGGACAATGTCCAATACGAAAAGCAAGGTTGTCATCGTCACTGGAGCATCGCGCGGTATCGGCGCGGCTATTGCCGAAAGGCTGGGCCGCGATGGCTTTATCGTTATCGTCAATTATGCAGGCAATGCCGCTCTTGCTGATGCAGTGGTTAGCAAAATCGAGGCTTCCGGCGGCATTGCGCGAGCAGCACAGGCAGATGTTTCCGATCCCGCCGCAGTAAAGAGAATGTTCGATGCTGCCGAAGACGTGTTCGGCGGCGTAGATGTTCTCGTCAACAATGCCGGGATTATGGCCCTCTCACCTATTGCCAAGACTGAAGACGCTGATTTCGATAATCTTGTCGCAGTCAACCTCAAGGGCACCTTCAATACCATGCGGGAGGCCGGAAAACGTCTTCGCGACAATGGGCGTATCATCAATTTTTCCACTACCGTCGTTGGCTTGAAACTGGAAAATTACGGTATCTACGCCGCAACCAAGGCCGCAGTTGAAATGTTGACAGCCATCATGGCCAAGGAAATGCGCGGGCGAAACATAACCGTCAATGCCATTGCGCCCGGCCCCACGGCGACCGATCTTTTTCTGGATGGAAAGTCTGAAGAACTGATCGCGCGCATGGCCAAAATGAGCCCGCTTGAACGTCTCGGCACACCGGAAGATATCGCGGCGGTAGTCGCATTCCTGGCTGGACCGGATGGCGGCTGGGTAAACGGCCAGACATTGCGTGCCAATGGCGGTGTCATCTGAAGTACTGGCTACGTTCTGCGATGCACGTATTATCTCGCAGAACGCACTTTCCCCTAGAGTTATCCTAATAGTTGTAGATATCCCCTATTCGCCTTGACAGTTTGTCGCGGTGAGGCTTCACATGAGCCGAATTCTTTTTGCCTTTTCTAATAGAATTAGAAATGGCACCGGTCGTCGTGAGGGGATGCAAATGCGTATTGGTTTCAACCGGCTTTTATCGGCTTTTGCGGTCGCAGCCTGTCTGTCGGCAGTTCCATACACGACACAGGCTGCCGAAACCCGGCGGATAGAGATTACCAAAGATAGTGATTATTTCGGCTTCGACTTGCGTACGGAGAAGAATGTTTCGCTCGACCAGTGCAAAGGCATTTGTCTGGGCGACAATGCATGCCTCGCCTTCACCTATAATCCGAAGGTGAAATGGTGCTTCTTGAAATCTGATTTCAACAAGCTCAATCAGTCCATTGGCTCCATTGCGGGCAAGGTCGTAACGCAATCCGCAGCCGCGCGTGAAGTTGAAGATATCGGTGCCCCACCCAGCATCTCGTTCTTTGCCACCAATCTGGTTGATGAAGCCCGCCGTCTGAAGCGCGAAATCAGCGGCCTTGAAAGCTCTGACAGCCTGCGCGATCTGCGCAATGAAGCAGGCGCTGCTGGCATGAATGGCGATCCGCGCACGGCAATGGAAAAATTCCGCTTGGCTGCCAGCATGTCGCCGGACGAAAGCGAAATCTGGGCCGGATATGCACTGTCAGCGCTTGCGACCGAGCCGTCTAATGGTCAGGAACGCTCCAAATTCCAGCGCGATGCGACGTCGGCCTCGTGGTTTGCCTACCAGACCTCACGCACCAAGGATGAGCGCGCGCAAGCGCTTGCCGTCATGGCGCAGGCACTCGAAAAGCGCGATGCATCGCGCCCGGCCTTGCAGGCTTATGAAGCGAGCCTTGATCTCGTCAATTCCGCATCCGTTCGTGACGCCTATGAAGATCTGAAGGCCCGCAAAGGCTTCCGCATCGTCAATAATACGGTCGATAATGATAATGCCGCGCCGCGCATCTGCGCGCAGTTCTCGGAAGAACTGGTGAAAAGCGGTGTCGATTATTCGAGCTTCGTTACGCTCGATAATGGCGCGCCAAAAGCTGTTGACGCCAAGGACCGCCAGATTTGCGTCGAGGGTCTGGAACATGGCCGCAATTATACGGTGACTTTTCGTCAGGGCCTGCCATCGGCTGTTGGCGAAGTGCTGCCAGCTCCGGTCAATCTTTCGATCTATGTGCAGGACCGCGCGCCATCGGTGCGCTTTACCGGCGACAGCTTCGTGCTGCCTGCGAAAGCCCGTCGCGGCATTCCGCTGGTCAGCGTCAATTTGAGCACAGCCAAGGTCAAGCTCTACCGCGTCGGCGACCGTTCGCTGGCACAGCTTCTCTCCGGCTATCAGTTCCTGCGCCAGTTGGACAGCTACGACATCAGCACGGTTTCCGATCAGATGGGTGCGCCTGTCTGGGAAGGTGAGATCGAGGTTGCAGGCAATGAGCTGAACAAGGAAGTGACGACCAGTTTCCCGGTTGATGAAGCGCTGCCGGAACGCAAGCCCGGCGTCTATGTGCTGACCGCCGAGCCGCTGGTTCAGAAGTCCGATGATGAATATGGCACCAAGGCAACGCAGTGGTTTGTCGTTTCCGACATCGGCCTTTCGACCTATACCGGACAGGACGGCATCAATGTGTTTGCTCGTTCGCTGGAAAGCGCAGAGCCGCTTAAAGGCGTGAAGCTGACGCTGCTTGCACGCAACAATGAAGTGCTGGGCGAAGCGACCACCGACAGCGATGGCCGTGCGACGTTTACGCCGGGACTGACACGTGGCACAGACGGCATGGTGCCAGCGGTGCTGATGGCAAGTAGCGATGATGAGGATTTCACATTCCTCGATATGGCGCGCGCCGGTTTCGATCTTTCAGATCGTGGTGTGACGGGCCGTGCCGTGCCGAAAGCGCTTGATCTTTATGCATGGACAGAGCGCGGTATCTACCGTGCGGGCGAAGTTGTGCATGTAGGCGCGCTTGCGCGTGACGACACCGCAACCGCAATCGATGATCTGCCGCTCACCTTCATCTTTACGCGTCCCGATGGCGTGGAAGATCGCCGTCTTGTTTCCGACAGCAAACTGGCCGGTGGTCATGCCATCGACCTGACCTTGCCGTCGAACGCCATGCGCGGCACCTGGAACGTTTCGGTCTATACCGATCCCAAGCAGCCAGCGATTGCCACGCAGATGTTCCTGGTTGAAGATTTCGTGCCGGACCGGATCGAGTTCGATCTGACGTCTGACAAGCCGGAAATCGCTGTTGGCGAAACCGCCAATATCACCGTGGACGGTCGTTTCCTCTATGGCGCACCTGCCGCCGGTCTTGCGCTTGAAGGCGAAGTCACGCTTTCGACCAAGCGTCAGTGGGACCGTTTCAAGGGCTATTATTTCGGCCTCGCCGATGAAGAACAGGGCGAAGCCACGCGCCTGCCGCTCGATGGCCTGTCAAAAGTCGATGACAATGGCAAAGCGACTTTCCCGGTTACAGTCGATGAAATGCCGTCAACGACGCGTCTCGTAAACGCAGCCGTGACCGTTCGTATGCGCGAAACCGGTGGTCGTGCCGTTGAGCGTAAGATCGATGTGGCCATTCAGCCGGAAACTGATCTCATCGGCATTCGCCCGGATTTTGCTGGCGATGAAGTTCCGCAGGGCGGAACTGCAAAGTTCAGCCTGATCGCCTCTGACAGCAAGGGTGATCGCAAGGCGCTTGATGGCGCACAATGGTCGCTGGTCAAGATCGAGCGTAATTATCAGTGGTATCGCAGTGGCAACAGCTGGAACTATGAGCCGGTCACTTTCACCAAGGCGATTGCCAACGGCAAGATTGACCTTACAACCGATAGCGAGGCTGAAATCAGTCTGCCGGTCGATTGGGGCCGTTACCGTCTGGAAATCGAAACAGCTGATGCTTCGGGCCCGGCCACAAGCTATGAATTCGATGCAGGCTGGTTTGTCAGCTCAACCTCGACCGAAACGCCGGACGGGCTCGAAATCGCGCTCGACAAGGAACATTATGCGGCAGGTGACACGGCAGAACTGAAAATCTCCCCGCGTTTTGCGGGTGAGTTGCTCATCACCATTGGTGCGGAGAAGCTGCTTAAGACAATCACCGCAAGCGTGCCGGAAGGTGGCACGACCATCGATATTCCGGTGGGTGAGGATTGGGGTGCGGGCGCCTATGTAACGGCAACGCTGTTCCGTCCGGGTGAGGCTATTGAAAGCCGTATGCCAGCCCGTGCGATTGGTCTTAAATGGCTGAAGGTCGATCCTGCCGACAAGCAGCTTGCTGTCAAGCTGACCCCGCCTGAAAAGATCACGCCGCGTTCCACACTTTCCATCCCGGTTTCGGTTGAAAATGCGGGTGGCGAACAGGCCTATGTCATGGTCGCGGCAGTCGATGTCGGCATTCTTAATCTGACACGCTATCAGCCGCCGAACCCTGAAAACTGGTTCTTCGGCCAGCGTCAGCTGGGCCTTGAAATGCGCGATATGTATGGTCGCCTGATCGATGGTTCGCTCGGCGTCACCGGCAAGCTGCGCACAGGTGGCGATGGTGGCAATATGGCAGCGGAAGGCAGCCCGCCCACCGAAAAGCTGGTTGCGCTGTTCTCCGGTCCGGTTGAACTCGACAGTGACGGCAAGGCAACAATTACTTTCGACATACCGCAGTTCAACGGCACCGCGCGCGTCATGGCGGTGGCATGGACCAAGAAGGCTGTTGGCCATGCGGTGACCGATGTCATCATCCGCGATCCTGTGGTCATCACCGCTGGTCTGCCACGCTTCATGGCCCCTGGCGATCAGGCCAATATCCGCTTCGATATTGCCAATACGGATGCACCGGACGGCGATTATCGTGTGAGCCTTGAGACCACCGATAATCTCGGTGTTGAGGTTGGCTCTTATCCTGAAAGCATCGCGCTTAAAGGTGGCAAGCGGCAGTCGATCACCGTTCCACTCAATGCTGTGGCCACGGGTGCGGGTGGTGTGACGATCCGGCTTTCCAACGATGCAGGCCTCAATGTTGAACAGGCTTTGGCATTGCCGGTGCGTCCGGTCGATCTGCCGGTCACGAGCCGCCATGTCGTCAATCTCACGGCCAATGGCGGAAGTGTGCGAGTCGATGGCGGCCTTCTGTCTGAAAGCCTGCTTGATGGTGCTTTTGTCAGCGTTGGTGTAACGCGAAGTGCCGCATTTGATGTGCCAGCTTTGTTGATGGCGCTCGACCGCTATCCTTATGGCTGCACAGAGCAGACCACCAGCCGCGCACTGCCGCTGCTTTATTTGAGCGAAATGGCTGCAGGTACGGAAGCGGCAGCGGGTCTGGAAAGTCAGGAAGAACTTAAAAAGCGCGTACAGGATTCCATCTTCCGCGTGCTCAACAACCAGTCTTCGAGTGGTTCGTTTGGCCTCTGGTCGCCGGGATCGGGTGATCTCTGGATGGACGCCTATGTGACTGACTTCCTGACGCGTGCCCGCGAAAAGGGCTATGACGTGCCGCAGCAGGCGATGCTGTCCGCACTTTCTAATCTGCAAAATGCGCTCGGCTATACCACCGACGTCAAGGAACGCGGCAACGACATTGCCTATGCGCTCTATGTTCTGGCACGCAACAAGAAGGCTTCTGTTGGCGATCTGCGTTACTTTGCCGATACCCAGCTTGAAAACTTTGCAAGCCCGATGGCCGTTGCCCAGCTTGGTGCAGCACTTGCCCTTTATGGTGATCAGCCGCGTTCGGAACGCGTGTTCAATGCGTCGCTCCAGCTCGCAACCAGCCAGTCCAGCTACGACTATAATCGCTCCGATTATGGTTCGCCGCTGCGTGATGGCGCGGCAATGCTGGCTCTTGCGTCAGAAACCAAGCCTGCGCCGAAAGTGCTGCCATCGCTGATTACACTGGTCGAGTTCCAGCGCGAAAAGGCACGTTATCTCAGCACGCAGGATCAGGCATGGATGCTGCTTGCAGCACGCGGGCTTCAGGATGACAATGGCGCAATCAGCCTCGACATCAATGGCACAGCGCATCAGGGGGCGTTCTCCGAGCGTCTCAATGGTGCAGCCCTTGAAACGCAGCCGCTGGTCGTCACCAACAAGGGTCAGGGTTCGGTTGATGCGGTCGTCACGGCTGTTGCGGCACCCGCTCAGTCACTGCCTGCGGGTGGAGAAGGTTTCAACATCGAGCGCACTTATTATACGCTTGATGGCGAGCCGGCCAATGTCACCGGGGTCAATCAGAATGAGCGCTATGTTGTTGTTCTGAAAATCGACGATCTGCAGGAATGGCAGTCGCGTCTGCTTGTGACCGATCTGCTGCCAGCTGGTTTCGAGATCGACAATCCGGGTCTTGTTTCCAGTGCCGATCTTGGCAATTTCCCATGGCTTGAAAGCACGCAGGCAGCGCATCTCGAATTCCGCAATGATCGTTTTGTGGCCGCTTTCGATCGCTCTGCAGGCGAGAAGAATCCGATTACGCTGGCTTATGTTGTGCGTGCGGTGACGCCGGGTCTTTACACCCATCCGGCGGCAACGGTTGAGGATATGTATCGTCCGCAATTTGCAGCGCGCACGGCGACAGGCATGATGGAGGTGGCGGCACCGTAAGCCATGATCCCGAAAAGTGGGAGCCGGTTTTCGGACAAGATCATGCTCAAACAAATGAAAAGGCGTTGGAAAATAGCGATTGGCGGTGCCGCGTTTCTCGGCATCGCTGCACTCGGAACCGTGGTCGGGCTTGACTGGCTCGACCGCGCCTATCCTCCGCCTTTGCCGGAACGGCTGACCATTTCCACCGAAGTTATGGATCGCGACGGCGCTTTGCTGCGCGCCTATGCAACGCCGGACGGCTATTGGCGTTTGAATACCCGCATCGAAGATGTCGATCCGAAATTCGTGAAAATGCTGATCGCCTATGAGGACAAGCGTTTTTACGAGCATGGCGGTATTGATTTCACAGCGCTTCTTCGGGCCGCGTATCAGCTTGCAGGGAGCGGCCGTATTGTTTCCGGCGGTTCCACACTTTCCATGCAGCTTGCACGCCTTATTGAGCCCCGCGAAAGCCGCAGCTTCGGCTCGAAGTTCCGCCAGCTGGCGCGTGCAGTTCAAATTGAGCGACGGCTGAGCAAATCTGAAATTCTCGAACGTTATCTGACACTCGCGCCCTATGGCGGCAATCTGGAAGGCGTACGGTCGGCATCATTAGCCTATTTTGGCAAGGAGCCGCTGCGCCTCAGCATATCGGAAGCAGCGCTTCTTGTGGCCCTGCCGCAATTGCCGGAGCGCCGCCGCCCGGATCGCGAGATGGCGAACGCGGTTGCCGCACGGGATCGCGTTCTAAAACGCATGGTTTCGTCTGATGTTTTCACGAGCGAAGAAGCCGAGCGTGCATCGCGTGAGCGCATATACGCTACGCGTCATCCCTTGCCTTCATTGGCCGCTCACTTTGCCGATCTCGCTTTGAAACAGGCACCGACCGAGGCCCGGCATCAGCTGACGCTTAAGAAGTCGGTGCAGGCTGGGCTTGAAGTTGTGGCACGCGAAGCTGCTGCGAAGCTTGGGCCAAAAGTATCGGTCGCCATGGTGCTGGCCGACAGTCGCAACGGCAATATCTTAGGCGAAGTCGGCTCCGCTGATTATTTTGACGGCAAGCGGCAGGGCTGGATCGATATGACACGCGCCGTGCGCTCGCCCGGTTCCACGCTCAAGCCTTTCATCTATGGGCTGGCCTTCGAGCAAGGACTGATTGCGCAGGAAACCATAATCGAAGACCGCCCGCAGGATTTTGCAGGCTATCGTCCGCGCAATTTCGATATGAGCTATCAGGGCGATGTCAGCATCCGTCAGGCGCTGCAAATGTCGCTGAATGTGCCGACCATCAGCTTGCTCGATGCAATCGGTCCTGCGCGGCTCACCACGCGCATTCGTCAGGCGGCGGTCAATCTGCAATTGCCGAAAGGTGAAGCGCCGGGACTGGCTATCGGCCTTGGTGGCGCGGGCATTAGCCTGCGCGATCTGGTGCAGCTCTATACTGGCCTTGCCAATGGCGGGCGAGGGGCAGCCCTTCGTGACGGCACCGAAGGTTCAGAACCTGTGCAGCCATCGGCTCCTATTCTGAGCGAGCAGGCATCGTGGCAGATTGGCGATATTCTGGCCGGTGTCGTGCCGCCGCAAGGTGCGAAACGCCTCGGCCTCGCTTACAAGACCGGCACGTCCTATGGCTATCGCGATGCTTGGTCGGTCGGATATGACGGGCGTTATGTGCTGGGTGTCTGGGTCGGGCGTGCCGATGGCGGCTCGGTGCCGGGCCTTGCTGGTTATGTTTCGGCAGCGCCCATCCTGTTTGAAGCCTTTGTGCGTTCAGGTGTTGCTTCCGTACCGTTGCCGCGTGCGCCTGCTGGCGCATTTCGCACAGCACGCGCCGATCTTCCTGTAACGCAGATACGCTTTTCATCGAGCAGCGATCCGCTGCCGGTTCTCAAAGCCACGATTGAGCCTGCACCGCGTATTGTCTTTCCACCGGATGGCGCGCATGTAGAACTGAAAGCCCTGACCGACAATGCATCGCCGCTGGTGCTGAAGTTGCAAGGCGGTCGCGCACCGTTTCGCTGGCTTGCCAATGGCAAACCCATTGCTGAGATTGAGCGGAGGCGGACAACAAACTGGCAACCGGATGGAACCGGTTATTCAACATTGACTGTGGTTGATGCTGCCGGGCGAGCCGCCAGCGTCAAGATTTTTGTTGAATAACAGCCTATTGAGCAGCTTCCGATAGAACGGCGTCTACCGCAGCTTTCTTCTCCAGCGACATGACTTTCAAATTGCCGGAAAACAGGATGCCGGTTATCGGAAGCACCGGTTCCGCAGGCAGTTCCTCGTGGTGAGCACTGTCTTTGGGAACATGCAGCTTGTGCTCGGTTCCGCCTTCAGCACCTGACATGACAAGCGCCACATTCCCACGTGCATCCAGCAATTTCGTGCCATACAGAAACTCGAAACTCAGCATCGAAACGAGGAATTTGTAGGTTCCGTCGCGTACACCGCCCTTCATCATTGCCGCGCGATGCACCTCCCCGCCTATCGCCACATCCAGTGGCGGAATACGCGGATCGCAGACATAGCCAAGTGCCAGCAACTGTCCGTTATCAACCTCAAAGCGCATCCTGTCCGCACCAAGATCGAGCGCCGAGATCGAGAAGCGGCGATTGCTGTATTGGACCGGAACGCGACCCAGTCGCTTGCATAACTGCTCACCGCTCAGGGCACGCGCATTGGCGAAGTGGTCTGGATCAATGGCAAATGGCAGTGCTTTAGGACGATGTGGAACAGACAAGGCCGGTTCGAGAACATCGGCAATCAAGTTCGCAACAATGGTCGTCGAAACAGGGCGCGCATAATGGCCCTGATCAAGATAGAAAGCCGGATTACTGACGACATCACGACCATATTGCTGCATCAGCATTCGCGAAACGTCGGCTGAGATCGTTCCGTACCATTGCGAGATGTAATTGATGCCTGCATCAATCGATGGAACAGAATTCAGAAACGAGCCATTGCGCGCGCCAAATACAAGTGTTGCAATCCGCAAATTCGGGTTGCGTTCAAGCGCGTAACGAATGATCCCTTCGTAAAACCTTGCCCAATGGCGAAACGGTCGCCGTTCATCGCCATAAACGAAGGCGTCATTGATCGCATATTCGATCAGCAGCAGCTCGCACTCTTCGAGCTGTTCAAACTGCTTGAGCTGATAAAGGCCAAGCGCGCTGGTCGTTCCCCCGACCGCAAGATCAGCAACGACATCTAGCTCCACCCCGCGTTTCGCCATCGTCGACAGAAGCGTCGGCAGATAGCCGGGCAGCATAACAGTGTTGGAACCACCAATAATTACAGTCTTGAGTTTCATTTCGTCACCGTTGCAGCCTTACCGGCTGGCGTCAGCGAACCGCAACGCCACACACCGTAAGTGCTTGCATCCCAATCAAAATAATAAGCGGCTGCGATCTGGCCGCTATCCATCATCTGGCGGAAGCGGTCGCGTGCCTTCTCGACCAGTTGTTCGCGATTATTGTCATTGGCTGGACAGGCCTTTGATGTATTGGCGAAGCCCCATTCCGTGATCCAGCAGGGCTTGCCATCAGTACCGCCGCAGAACGAAAGCGCGTCGTTGATATGCTTTGCACGTGCTGCCCGCGTACCGCTGCTTCCCGGATAGATGTGAATGCCATAGCCGTCAGCAGCACCATCGAGACCATACTTCTTGAGAAGATCGGTAAAGTCGCCGGGTTCGACAGTGTCTATCCCGCGCCGGTCGGCATCGATGAAGGGGATATCAGACAACCCCGCAGATACGACCTTTGCCTTGGTGCTGTGCCTGGTTTTTGCCAGCTCCACCCGGACAATGCGTAAAAGTTCAACGTATTTCTCCGCACCTTTTTCGACCAGAGGAAGCTCCTCCATCTCGCCTAAGGAGCGTGCGGTCTTCATCTTTTCCTTGGGCAGGATGGCAAGATCGCCATTATAAGCCCCCCAGTTGATCTCGTTTCCGGGTTCCACGGCCACCAAAGGTACACCCAACGCATCAATCTTCTGCAAGGCATCTGCAACCGCTTGCTGAAAGCGCTCCGGAGATATGTCGGAAAGCCGATACATATCCCATATGCGCCCGCGCCCGGAACGAGGCTTGGTTCCTTCAGGATAGAAGTCTGCATTGTTGAGCGATATTTCGAGCAGGATGGCCAGGCCCTTCTCATGTGCAAGACGCACCGCATCAATGCTTTGATCGAGCGGTCGTGTGAGTGACAGCCGAACCGCCACCACACCGTTCTCAACCATCTGATCGAAGATTTGCTCGCGCTCTGCCGGCTTGAGCCAGGCCATATTGACCCGGTTGACGCCAAAGCGCGTATCGGCAGGGGCACCAATAGGCGCGATAGCTAGCAAGGCAGCACCAAGCAAGGCTACGATTGCCGGTTTCTTGCCCCTGACGCCCTTGCGGCTTTTCATCATCGGATACCGATATCCTTCAACGCGCCATTGAAATTGGCCTCGCATTCCGAATAGCGGTTGATGGCTGCAGGTACGTCTATCTTGGAAAGGAAGTCGCGCAGATAAGCTTTCTTCTGCGGTTCACGGTTCCAGACGCTCGCCTCAATATGCGGAAAGCCGATAAAACCGAGCATCTCCCGCATGCGATCATCGACGGCAATCATCAAGCCCGGAACGCCGGACTGCATACCGATGATTGTGCCATGGAAGCGACGGCTCAGGCCGAAATCTTGACTGGAAATCCAGCTGCGCCATTTGTGCGTGTCGAAGAACACCAGCAACTCGTTCTTGCGCTGCCATTTTTCCATATGCTTGTAATCGACAGGTGCAGTGATGCGGCTTGCGGCCTGATCATAGGCTTCGGAATGATCTTCGCCAGCCATATTCATATTGTAGACGATGACTTCGTCCTGAATGACGTAGCTTGCAACACTATCCTTTTCGAGCAGCGCATGAGCATCGACTATCGTATCTGCCACACTGCCGAGATAACCGCCGAAGGAGATCTTCTGCGCATCGGCCAGCGTTGGATCTGCAAGGCGGGTCAACGAGCGCTTCATCTGGTCCGGCGCATAGTAAAGCGATGGACAACCTGTCGGACGGACATATTTCATGCCCGCATCTTTGAGAAACTCCTCGGTAAAATGCCCGCGCGTGAGGAAGAAACTCTCCTTGCGGCGCAGAATTTCAAGGAATCGGCGCGTGCCTTCCGGCAACTCCGCTTTCAGATTTTCCTTCTTCTGAATACCGATGCCCATGACCACAATTGGCATATTCAGCTTTTCAAAGACGAAGGATTCCGTCGTTGCCGCATAGCCGGGACGCAAAAGGTTGGCTGAGGCAAACAGGCAGAGATCGAAGCTTTCGTTCAACTTCGCATAGGTATCCGGTGAGTTGAGGCTGTTAGCCAGATGCCAGAACGGTACATAGGTAACATCGTGGCCGCGCACGGCGTTCGCCGCGCCCTCGCCGATAAGGTAATTGCCCGTATTGGCAATCTTCTTGACCTGATCGATCACATCCTTCTTAGTCCGGATGGGCTCGAAATAGGGGCGATGCTTAACACTCGCCCCGGACACACTTTCGACGGTCCGCATCAGATATGACGGAATGCCGGTGATCATTATGCGCATGGTGATCCATCTTCGCTGGAGTTGAGGCATGTCTCCCAAAAGTGGGAACCGGTTTTGGGAGACATGCGAGTAACAAAAATCTGAAGCCTGCTTCAGACCGGCTTGGATCGAGAGTTATCCAATGCCGATTTCTGAAAGCACGCTTCGGAAATTGCGTTCGCGCGCCGAGTAGTTTTCGATGACTTCGGGAATGTTCATCGCGGCGATGTGGTCGCTCACGAATGCCCTCCGGTCATTGGCCGCATTAAGATCACGGGCATCGATCTTCGGCAGACCGGAGAAGTTCAACATCTCGCGCATACGGTCATCGACGGCGACCATCAGGCTCGGCACACCAGCCTGCATGGAGATAACATTGCCATGGAACCGACGACCGAAGGAGAAATCCATGGTCGAGCACCAGGCCCGCCATTGATTTGTATCGAGGAAGGCGTGAACGCTGATCTTCTTCTTGAGATCACCCGAGCCCTTATAGGTGAGTGGACCGACAAGTTCGCCAGTGGTGGAATCGTAGGCGCGGCCATTGGCATCGGATTCAAGTTGCATATCGAAATGCAGAAGTTCGTCCTGAACCACATAGGCTGAACGGCCATCATCAGAACTCAGCGCATTCATGTCGCCGATGGTTTCAAGTTCTGCCCCCATATATCCGGTGAAGACAGTGCGCCCCTCACCCACTTTCACATCCGGCAGACGGCTGATCGCCTTGCGCATATTGTCCGGGCGGAAATAAAGCGACGGACAACCGACCGGACGGACATAGGAAAAGCCCTGATCACGGAGATATCCGGCTGCATTTTCACCGCGCGTGAGAAAATAATGTTCGCGGGATTTGAGAACGTCCAAAAGCTTCTTCGTGCCCGCTGGCAGGCCGTCTTCACCCTCAATGTCAGGACGGTTCTGGATGCCTATACCAAGCATCACCACCGGCATGTCGAGTTTGGACAGAACGAGCGCTTCGGCATCTGCCGACAAGCCCTTGCGCAGAAGGTTTGCGCAAGTGAAGACGCAGATATCAAATTCCTTGTTGACCTCTTCGAGACCAGTTCCATTGTTCACGCAATTGTAGAGATGCCAGAACGGAATGTGCTTGGCTGTCGGTAGCAGCGCCGTCATCGCGCCTTCGCCGATTAGATAATTGCCCGTATTGCTGATGTTCTTCAGCTCCTGGATGAAATTATCCCTGGATTCTGAATCACGCTGTTTTTCCGAGTAATGGACCTGCGCTTTATCCGCACGTTGGATAAGGCGCGTCAGATGGCTCGGAATGCCCGTGACAAGGATTCTTGGATTGGTTGGGCGGCTCATAGGTCGACCTTTCTGCTATAATCAGGCAACTGCACGGCCGGGAAGAGCGGCAATCGTGCTGGCAGCGTCTGCAACATCCGGCTGGGAAGACCGGGATTTCGGATAAGCGGGGCGTATTTCATTCGCCCAATCGGTAAATTCGGAGAAAGCCGAACTCCATGTGCGGTGAGCAGCGGAGGCGAGCGCACCTTCAGCGGTCCGCATCAGGGCTTCACGATCCTGCGCAAGAATGGTCAGAATGCGCGTCATGTCGGAGACGATCTGTGCATCGTTGCCATTGCGGATGAGAATGCCATCGCGACCATGATTGATAAGCTCATCGACTGCACCAACGGCTGTGGCAACCGGCACGCAGCCAAGCTGCTGTGCTTCAGCAATCATCAGCGGTGCACCTTCCCAGCGTGATGGCATCAAGAGAACATCGGCCCATGCGAGATGGTTCGCGATGTCCTTGCCATCGAAAACCGGCGGCGAAACTTTCACACCCGCATCCTTCAAGCGTGTCATCCAAGATGCGCTTGGATCATCAGAGAGGATTTCGCCGCCAATTGCCTGCGCTTCGAAGGGAATACCCTGTTCTTTCAGCTTGACGATGGCGTCGTGCAGCCGGTCGATACCCTTCTGACGGTCGAGGCGCCCCATATAGAGCATTCGCATCGGCTCGCCCTTGCGGCCCTGCTTGCGCGCTGCGGTGACCTGCGTACGCAGTTTTGTATCGATTGAAAAACTGGCCCCGTTTGGCACGGAAAACACTTTTTCATAAGGAACGCCAAAGCTGTGCAGATAGATTTTCAGCTGATCAGAACAGGTCAGAAATGCATCATAGGCGTGTTCGAACGCAATCGCCGCATAGGGCTGCCCCGCCTGTCTGCGGAAGACCGTTTCGTCCACCACATGCAGGTAACAAGCGGTGCGCGTACCTTCGGAACGGAGCTTCCCCATCAGAGGATGCGCCGCCATGACGTGATTGTTTACGACAAGATCGAAGCCTGAAAGCTGGCCACGCAGGATGCTCCAGTCAAGCGGGTGATCGTCGGTGATGAAGTCCTGACCGAGAAACCGGTTTGTGTCTCCCCAGGCCGGAATGCCGTCCTTCCAGAAATGCAGATAATCGAAGGACTGGTCGAACTCGTCGAGCACATCCATGCGCTCATTTCCGAGTACGAAAAGATGAGTTTCAAACCCCTGGTTCTTCAATTCGCGTCCGGCGGCATAGGCGACTTTTTCGGCACCGCCGAACGACGCATTCGGTACCAGAACGGCAGCCGTCTTCTTCCTTGCCGCATTATGAGCAAGCGGCAAAACGGGACCGCCGCCAAGCTCGTTACGCAGCACCTGATACATTTCAGAAAGTGCAGGCAGGCGACGCGGACGCCATGTCCAGCGCATGGCCGCACTTTGCTTGAGCGGGCTCGTCGCAATTGATGTCACCAGATTGAGCATGGATTGCTCAGGCCGTGACAAGGCCCGGCGCTGACGCACGCGCGGAAACGGGAAGCGTACCTTCATCCGCGCCGATGTGGGCCACAATTGCTGCGTGCCCAACGATGCAAACCAATCCAGCGCATCGTTTTCGATGATGTCCTTGATCAGCTTCGTTGAGACGAAAATCAGGTCAGCGTGAGGTTGGCGCGTGCCGGACGGCATGATCTCGGTATCGATCCGCCGCTCGTCTTCGACATTGGTAAGTTCCACAAAGACGATATTGGCCTGTTCAGAAAGTTTTTCGAGCCGCGACAGGATATTCGGCAACAGTCGTGAACGCGCCAGAAGCTTCAGTGTCTCGGTATTTGACGAAGCGAGAAATGGCGGAAAGTGAAAATTATCCGGTTCGGAGACACTGCCCCAAAATGCTCGGATAGCATCATCGAATTTAAGGTCGGAGGTGCCAAGGCTGAGGTCGGTGAAAAGGCTGACTGTTCCCTCACCTGCTCGAATGACGCCATAGCGCGGACATTCCTCATGCTCGAATCCAACGAGTGTCGGGCGCCGAAACAGCGCCTTGTGCCGCTTGCGCAAGAAACTGATCGACCCGGAACGGTCGCGATTGGCTTCCTTGAAACGGCTTTCCGCTCGCAGGCGATATTCGAAGCCGGTATCATGGCAAGGTGTGCCGACAAAACCCGCCTCAATCGCGGAGAGCCAGAACTCCCAGTCTTCAAAGCCATTTTGACGGTCGTCATCGAAACGGACACCACTGCGGAAAACATCCGCAGAAATCATAGATCCGGTATCACAGATGTTGTCAGTGATGCAGTGGATCAGTCGCGAATAGCTATCACCATAATGAGCGCGCCAATTAACAGAGAAGGTGTCGATATTGGTGTAGACCCAGCCCGCATTCGACGCCAGAAGCTTTCGATAAAGCGTATCGATGGTGTGCGGCTGCACACGATTGTCAGCATCAACGAAATAGACTGCCTTCACATCGGGCATCTCTTCGAGAATATAGTCAACAGCGCGATTGCGCGCGCCACCGGGGCCTGCATTCTCCCCAAAGATGATGTGAATATTGGGGTGAGCTGCCGCATAGAGGGTCAGACTGTCGAACACTTCGCGGCGCGGATCGCCATCGACAGACACCACGATTTGTGTGCGGAAAACCGTTTCTGACGCCAGCACTGTCTCCAGCGCTTCGAGCGCCAGCGCCGCATGCCCATAAAGCGGCATGGCAACGACGATCAAATCCTTGGACCTATCGTACATTCGCGGCCTCTTTGACTAATTCCTGACTCGAGCGCGCCTCGACGTGCTTGACCAGACGGAAGTTGAAAACCTTGAGCCAGGAGAAGTCCACCGAGTCCGCCGCCGCCTTGCTCAAGACGATGAGATCCATCGTGCGATCGATCGGTTCTTCAAGCATAAAATTGATATCGATCGGACGGCTAGGCGCCACTTCCGACCAGCCACTAAACAATACCTGCTGACGGCGGCGGTCGAGATTGGAAATCGCATCGATTTCATCCTTCACATCCGAGGCCAGATTGACCAGCAACAAGCCGACCGCGCAGGGCTGGCCTTCCGGATGGTCAATAACGGCGCGCGCAGAAACCCGCACAGTGCCCGGTGCGACCACACGGCGGATTGCAGCCGCAGTTATACCCTCCTCAAGCGGGTGACAGCCGATGGCGTCTTCATGTTCGAGAAAACGCACAGTGGGAAAGTCAGGCGTAATGGGTGTTACGGACACATTGGTCACATTCCGCAGCAATTCGACCGGCAGACGGTAATCATCGACCTTGCGACCATTGATCAGCGCCGTCGGCGCGATGGCATTTGGCAGCGATGCCGGACGAACGCCCGGCAGGCCAGTGAAAATCCGCAATGCCAGCGGGCGCATGTCGAGGTCGGCATGTGGGATGCGCGCCCGTGCCGCGTAGCGTTCATTGGCGATCACGTTGCCCAGCGACAATTCCGGAGGAACCCCGCCCGATGCAGAAATCCGTAAACGCAATGTCCGATGGCTGCCGTCACATGCCTTGGGAAGCGAGAAAAAGTTCCACTCTGGATGCAGCATACCGTAGGGTACCAACCATTCAGCGATCCCTTCGCCGTTTTCAAGATAGTCCAGCGTAACGATCAACTGGCCGTTACGATTGGCAGGCAAGTCACGGAAATGCAGGGCAAAACCGGAAACTGCATAACTCGAAACCGGAAAAAGTTGTTCGATCTCCGATTCGCGCAGCAGACGTGCAAAGCCTTCATCCTTCGGGTCGACCAGAGGGGAATGACTGAATATCTCTGTTGAGGAATCCCAGTTGCGTGCGTGAAATGCATCCTCGATTGCCCGGTAGTTTTCAAACATGGTTTCACGCTCGCGACGCAGCATCGCAAGCTCTGTGTGAATTTTGCTGACGTGACCGACGAGACGATCCAGACTGCTTTCGAGCAATTGCGTAACCAGCAAAGGAACGGCTTCAGGCGTCGCGTCGTCGATACGCACAACGGGAAGTTCCGGAATGGTGCTTAGACGATAAACCTGCTGCAGAATCGTCTTCAGCTCGTTCTCGCCCTCTTGCGAAGCGGCGACCGCGATGAGTGGAAACGTGTTCGCCAGTCGAAGACGTTTTCCATCACCTTCGACAAAGGTAGTCAGCTCGCCCAGAGACGTCGCTTCCAGCGCTTCACGATCACGCATCGAAGCAATGGCATATCGGCGGGATTTCCGCGCCGAGATCGCAGGAAGTGGTGTGCTCAACATAATCATCCATTGTGTGATGGCCGACTTGGGAGTCTCGGCCTGCACTTGCAATGAGAAAATACAGGCTATGTATTGTCAACAGGCTTATAGCATCAACTATATGATAATATTACGAATATTTGGAATGAGTTTAATTCAAATTTTGAAATAATGTTCATGTATATTGCGTATACAGCGTAAACACGCAGAAATACGGGATTTTATATTTCATTATCAGTGTTTAATCGCCCGATTATCGCCACATACTGGCTACCTGCCATTCAATACTGCATCGATCAAGGTTTTTTGCTGCTGTAAACAATCCGACAACCTGAACCGATTTTCGACGGTCCGGCGCGCCGCTGCCCGCATCTGAAGGCATGCATCGGGATCGCGAAGGACATTCATGATCACTTCCGCCAGTACACCCGGCTCAAAAAACGGTACGAGCAGCCCGTTTTGACCGGAGCGGATCACTTCCCGCACAGGCGGCGTATCCGAACCGATGACAAGCGCGCCGCAGGCCATCGCCTCCACGACCGACCATGACAGAACGAACGGGTAAGTCAGATAGATATGGGCCGTCGATATTTGATAAAGTTTGCGCAACTGGGCATGCGGAATTGTACCTGCGAACACGATACGATCCGGCGGCAGATCGAAATTCTTGACCAGATGCTCGCGCCACGATCCGCCACCGGGTGGTGGCGTTCCATAGCTTACGCCATCGCCGCCAACAAATACGAAGATCGCATCGTCGTTCTGCCGAATGACCTTGGCTGCAGCTTCAAGCGCTTGGGGAAAACCGCGATAAGGTTCGAGATCGCGCGCAACGAATGTAATCACGCGCGATTCTCCTGCCTTAAGCGTTCGTCCATCGGGCAACTGAATCGTGGCGTGACGGTCTGGATAGAAAAGTTTCGTATCCACCCCTTCATGCACGACAGCGATGCGATTCTGCACGGAACGCGGGTAGAGACTTTTCTGCCAATGTGTCGGACTAAGCCCGCCGTCGATAGCCTCAAGGGTGACGAGCTGCGCCGTGTTGCGCAGACGCAGACGCTTCCGCGTTTCGATGTCCGGCCTGTCGCCCGGCGCAAAGCCTACATCCGCACCATTGGCGCGATAGAAGAACTCGCAGTAGCCGAGTGCAGGCACTGAGGGCAGCACGTCCTTGACGAACATCATGCTGCCCCAACCAATATGACCGACGACGATATCGGGTGCCTGGCCCTGACGAGCCATGGATTCCAGGGTTTCGGCCACACGGTACCCGATCCTCGTGTGGTGATCGGGTACTTCAAGATATCTGGCCATCGCACCGCCTGTGCGAGGACCAGATTCCACTCTGTGGCGGATGACGCGGACCGCTGGGAGGCGACGGTCCACTGTCTCGCAGATCAGGCTTACATCATGTCCGCTGGTAGCCAGATTCTCAGCTAGCGCAGCGAACTGGCCGAAACCACGCCTGTGCACAAATGCTATACGCATGTTACGAAACGTGCTCGGCTAGCGGCCGAAAAGCATCGCAACACATCAAATGCCAAATCGTGCGGCGTTACCCCACACGAGTTCCAGTCTGTGCAGAGTCTGATAGGCAATCTCGAGATTTCTGAGATCGTCATCATCCCGGGTAAGGATATGGTTGTAGGCCCTACTTGCATTCCGCAAGCTTGCACACAGCCGCTCACCCTTGTCCGTCAGGCGGATACGGGCCGACCGTTTGTCCCTCTGCGAGGCGACGCGATCAACATACCCACCATCGGTAAGCTGTTTAAGATAATAGGAAATGTTGGAACCGACATAATGTCCGCGATCCAATAGTTCACCCACAGTGAGCTCGACATCGCCGATAGCCATCAGAACCAAGGTCTGGGCCGGACCGATATCTTCCACACCCAACTTCGTCAGCTCGGTTTTCAGCAAGCTCACAAAGCGGCGGTTCACTCGTTCTATCATCCGGGCCAGTTCGAAATGCGTGATAACGACTGTATGGACCGGATGTCTGCGTTCCTGTTTTTCGGCGGTAACTTCAGGAAAATCAACGGCAGTAAAGCCATCGACTGATGTTTCGACTTCCACTCCCTCGTGTAGAAGTTTTTGCATCTTTTGCTCTCCATTTTCAATTTTACTTCAAATTTTGAAGAAATTTGCAGTTATATTTTCTTTGCTCCTTTCGCATTTCCCCGCCGCAAGAACCTTTTTTCTGTCACATTCTCTGCAGTATTACTTTACTGATCTTGAGAACTAGAACACAGTTTTTAGGGATATCCGCCACCTGTGACCATTCCAAGGCAGATAGCGTATGAATGATACTCGCGAATTCAAATCGATTGGCAAGAGCCCTGCGCACAAAAAGGGGCAAGACGATTCGGTGACTACGCCCAAAGGCCTGATTTTCAAGGCCCGCCGCGTTTTCCTGTCCGGACTACTTTATGCGGTGCTGCTGAGCGCCTGTATCAATTTGCTACAACTCACTGTACCTCTCTATATGTTGCAGGTTCATGATAGGGTGCTGAACAGCCGAAGCATGGACACGCTCACCATGCTGACGGTGCTCGCCATCGGAGCCATGCTGGTGTTCGGCGTTCTGGAATATATCCGCTCGCTTTCCTTCCAGGCCATGGGCAGCGCGCTTGTCCGTCGACTTAACCTCGCGGTTCTGACAGCAGCGGTACAGGCCTCCGTGAATCAGGGCATGCCGAAAGCGACACAGACGCTTCGCGATCTCAATGAGCTGCGCAGTTTCCTTACGTCGCCTGCCATCAATGCTCCGCTTGATGCGGCATGGTCGCCTATCTTTCTTGGCGTATTGTTCCTGCTTCACCCGATGCTGGGTGTGATCGGCCTGGTCGCCGTGATTATCCTGGTCGCATGCGGCCTGCTGACCGACCTCCTGACCCGAAATCTGATTCAGGAAGCGAATCAAGCAAATATCGAAGCGGTTTCCAAAATCGGCAGCAGCTTGCGCCACGCTGAAGTCATTGAAGCCATGGGCATGCTTCCAGCACTCGCGCGCCGCTGGCGCACGATGCAGGTTCAGGCGCTGGAGGTGCTCGACCTTGGGGGGACACGCGCCCGCGCCCTCTCCTCAATTGCCCGCACAGCGCGTTTCATCATCCAGATCGGATCGCTCGGCATCGGCACATTGCTTGCCATGCAGCAGGAAATCACCCCCGGCGCGATGATTGCGACCAGCATCATCATCGGTCGCTTGCTGATGCCGTTCGATCGAATCGTCGAAAACTGGCGTCAGTGGGTCAGCGCTATTGCTAGCTGGAAGCGTGTCCAATCCCTGCTTTCGGAAAATCTGGCCGTTCGACAGACCATGCCGACACCGCGCCCCAATGGCGATCTCGTAATCGACAAGCTGATCTATGCTGCTCCAGGCGTCGATGTTCCGATCATCAAGGGCATTTCGTTCTCGATTTCGCCAGGTGAAGTGCTGGGCGTCGTCGGTCCTTCGGCAGCAGGCAAATCGACGCTTGCCCGTCTGCTGATCGGCATCGTCAAACCCACGTCAGGCGGCGTTTTCCTCGACGGCAATAACGTTTATCTATGGGAACGCGGTTCGTTCGGCGAGATTGCCGGTTACCTGCCACAGTCTGTCTCGCTTCTCGACGGAACCATCAAGGACAACATCGCTCGCATGGGTGACAGCGACCCGCATCGCGTACTTGAAGCCGCACGTCTTGCGGATGTGCACGAGATGATCGGGCGCATGCCACTTGGCTACGATACGCCGGTCGGCGACGGTCGCCTGACCTTGTCTGGTGGTCAGCGCCAGAGAATCGGGCTGGCCCGCTGCCTCTACAATCGCCCACGCCTAATCGTTCTCGATGAGCCGAATTCGAATCTCGACGCTGTCGGTGAACGCGCCCTGATCCGTGCCGTCGAGCATGCCCGTGACGATGGAGCGATTGTCATTATGATCGCACATCGGCCGTCTATCATGCAGGTTGCTGACAAACTGCTCGTCCTCGAAAACGGGCGCATTTCACAGTTTGGCCCGCGCACCGATGTCGTCGCGTCACTGACACCCGTCAATAACGGCCCGCAAATGGGAGCAGCAAACGCATGATGGGTAAATCGGTCATTCCTCGTCGTGTTTCCAGCCTGCTCGCACCGCGTGCAGAATCGTCGGATCACAAAACCCTGACTCGTTTCGGAAGCGTCAAACCTGAATGGGCGCTCGATCTGGAGCGGGAGGATTCGAGATCACCATTGCGCGGTCTCATCATTGCTGGCCTCGCCACAATCGGCGTCGCTTTCGGCGGTTTTTTCGCCTGGGCTTATTCTGCCAATCTGGGAAGTGCGGCAGTCGCAATGGGCACTGTGATCGTCGATTCGAAGCGCAAGACGATCAGCCATCTTGAAGGCGGCATTCTTGATCGGTTGCTCGTACAGGAAGGCGATGTCGTTAAGGTCGGTCAGCCCCTGCTCCGGCTTGACGACACCAAGGCCCGTTCTGATCTCCAGTCTCTGGAAAGCAGGCGTATCGGCCTGATCGCAAAACTGGCCCGCCTGCGTGCCGAGCAATCCGGCGAAAAAGAAATCAGCTTCCCGGAAGGTTTCGCCGATGGCGGTGAAAACGCGCAAAACGCCGTCCGCGCCGAGAACATCTTTTTCCAGAAGCGACTTGCACAGAAACTGAGCAAGATTGACATACAGCAGAAGACTATCGAGCAATATACGGAGCAAGCCAAGGCCTCCACATCGCAGATTGCGGCCACCGACCGGCAGATCGAACTCATCAGCGATCAACGCAAGGCGATTGCCAGTCTCGTTGAGAAAGGCTTTGCCCAGAAATCGAAGCTCACGGAAATCGATACACGCCTCAGCCAGCTTGCGGGTGATCGTGGCGAATATGCCGGTGACAAAGCGAAGGCTGAACAAGCAAAAGCCGGCGCAGAATTCGCCCTGACAGGAATCGAAAGCGATCTACAGTCCGAAATCGCTGGCGAGATCACATCGAGCCAGGTCGAGCTTTCGGATGTGCAGGAACGTATCGTTGCCGCCAAGGACGTGATGCGGCGCGTGGAGGTTCGCTCGCCGCAGGACGGTATCGTCGCCAATATTCGATTGCGCACGCCGGGTGGCGTCATCGCTCCGGGCGAAGCGATCATGGATATCGTTCCAGAAAATGAGCCTCTCGTCGTTGAGATGAAAATCAGCCCACGCGATATCGACAGTATCTCGGTTGGCGCTGGGGCACAGATCCGGTTGACGGCATACAATCAACGCTCAATGGCACCGCTCGACGGCAAACTGACCTATATCGCCGCCGATCAGTCGCTCGACGAAAAGACAGATACCGCATTCTTCGTCGCAAGAGCTGAAATTACTCCGGCGTCACTTGCAGCAAATCCAACTGCGCGACTTTATCCTGGCATGCCTGCTGAAATAATCATCGTCCACAAGGAACGTCGCGCTATCGATTACTTGGTTTCACCTATCACAGATAGCTTGAACCGCGCATTCCGCGAAGATTAATAGTCAGAGAATTTCAAAGTAAAACTCGATAATAGGTTGAAATTCCAAAAGACAGAAACGCCGCGCGTGAAATTTCATGTGCGGCGTCATCTTATTGAAATAATTTTCAATTCCCGCTCCACCAATCAAAAAAATTCAAATTTTGAATTAGTTTTAATATAAATACAATGTAAATAGAAATTATAATGATGACAAATATATTTCATATTTGTGTTTACACAACTGCAATATAAATTAATGGTAATAATTTGTTACTTATAGTTGCCGCAATTATACCAATTACCAATGTTGCAATTCCAATTAATGCAGAGCAGACTACTAAGAGCATAATGGTCGGAGCATTCCGGCTTGTGGAAACCCCATACAGGAACACAAGGAGAAGCAGATGGCCACTTTAGAAGGCGGCGCCTACGACGACGTGTTGTTCGGCTCCCGCTTTGACGATTTCATCCGTGCCCATGGCGGTGATGATCTCGTATTCGGAGGTGATGGCAATGACACCATCTTCGGCGATAACGGGAACGACACCCTTTTCGGCGGAAATGGTGATGACCTACTTTTCGGCGGAAATGGCAATGACATTCTGTTCGGTGATGCAGGAAACGACGTCCTGAGCGGCGGCAATGGGAATGATGTGCTGTTTGGCGGTGCTGGAGACGATGTTCTCCAGGGCGGCAATGGCGCAGACCTTCTCTTTGGCGGCGACGGAAACGATATCCTGCAGGGTGGCAACGGCAACGACATCCTCGATGGCGGTGCCGGTGACGATATCCTTATCGGCGGAAATGGCAGCGATACATTCCTGTTCAATGGTGGCGGCGGAAACGACGTCATTCTCGACTTCAATCCCGGCGAAGACATTCTGCAAATCCAGAAGGGTATCAATGGTCTTGATATCGCTTCCGCAGACGATCTTGCCGACCGTGTCACGCAGGTTGGTGGCAATGTCGTTGTCGATCTCGGCAATGGCGATACCGTTACCCTCGTGAACACCAATGCAGACGACGTACAGGCTCATCCCGACCAGTACTTCACTGTTCACTAATTGAACAATTGAGAGCGTGCCCGGCAGTCCTCCCGCCGGGCACGTTTCGTCTTTACCGGGCACGCATTTTCCCTAGCTTTGCGTGCCTGGGCATTCCGGCAAGCTGAATCCATGCAAGCCGATATTCCTGCAAGAATGAAAGGGCCACACATTGAACCTCGACCATTCGGCGGACACTGAAAGCAAAACCGAGAACCTCTCCATTTGCCGTCTCTGCGCCGATGTCGCTGTGGTCATCTGGGATATCCCGGGCCCGGCTCGCACAACAACCAAATGCAAATTTGAAATGCCGGTTCAGCCGGTCCCGCTGTTGAGTGTTGGCATTCCGCTCGAGAACGGCGGCCTGCGCATGTTCTGGGCACTGCGCACCGGCAGTGAACCCGTCGAGCTATCGCTGTCTGCTGGCTCCCTTGGGCCCACTGCTCAGGCGATCGTCTATCCGGCCAACGAACTTGCGCCCTTCGACGTCGAATATGTCGTCAGCGAACTCACTTTGCCCGGACATATCAAGCTTCTTACCAATCTACTGACCACGTGGCGCAGCACTTTCCGGCTCTCGCGAAACCAGACTTTCGCATCCCTCGTGCGTGAACTGACTTTCGCGTTGACGCCGGAACCGCGCGAGGCCCAGCATTGCGGTGAACCGGTTCAGGGACATCATCTCCTTGAAACAGCGGTCGACCCGATGCTGGGTGAGATTTCGGCTATCTATGGCATCACTTCCGGCAGTGTCATGGTCATTCCACCAAGATTTGTGGTGGGCAAGCAAGCTCGCAATGCCTGGCAGCCATGCCATTTTCTGCTGGAAGCAGCACAAGACCTGCCGTCATCGCTGCTGCTGGTGCTCACGGGTCAGAAAGGCGTTGCCGTTCGCAAGCTTGTGCCAATGACAGGCGAGCAAACGGATTTTGCCAAATGGTGGACCAAATGGCAGGGTAATGGCGCATTGCGGGAGTTTCTCGTTCGCCAGCTCGGCAAACTAAGTCCTTCCGGTGCTGCAGTCGCCATCGACCTGCAAACGCGCACTCCACTGCCCGTCCGCCAGATCGCGCAGTCTGCCACTCATCCGGCGGCGGAAATCGATCTTGCATTGGCGCTCGACGGCGGGCTGATTGTTGGAGGATGGATGCATGACCCGGCCGCCATGCTCGCAGACATCGAATATCTTCCGGAAAATGGCAGCGCTTTGTCGCTGAAACCCAATTTTCACAAATTTCCCGGCAAGATTGCTAAGCGGGAAGATGCGCCGCAGCAGGATGTGACGGGCTTTGTCGCCTGGCTTCCTTCGGTGCAGAATCTTGGGCCTCTTTTGCAGCCGCGATTCCAGATGCGCCTTGCATCCGGCACGACCGCCCCGCTCGTGCCAGCACCGCAACCCTTCGAACCATCGGCGCAGCGCAATCGCATCTTGCGGTCTGTACCGCCACAACAGGCAAAGCCTCACGTCTTCTCGCACATTCTGGGACCCGCTCTTACCGAAGTTGAGAAGAAGCTCGCTGCAACGGTACGGATCTCCGAGGTGAAGGACTACGGAGCGACGCCTGCCTCTCCGCTCGCGTCCATCGTTATTCCGCTTTACCGCAACCTCGATTTCTTACGTTTCCAGTTTTCATCCATGGCCACGGACCCTTGGCTGGTGGAAAACGCAGAGTTTATATTCGTGCTGGATTCTCCTGAAATTCAGGACGACACCGAGCATATGCTTGGCGGATTGCACATTCTGCATGACATGCCGTTCAAACTCGCCATCATGAACCGCAATGGCGGCTATGCACGTGCCTGTAATGCGGGTGCCAGCATTGCGACAGGAACGACCATCGTGATGTTGAATTCTGACGTCGTGCCTGCCGAACATGGCTGGTTGCAGCAACTCATCCAGCCATTGTTCGATCAGCCGAAGCTCGGAGCAATCGGCCCTCGCCTTCTGTTTGAAGATGGTTCGCTTCAACATGCGGGGCTTTATTTTGTCCGCGACCGTCAAGGTATCTGGTTAAATCACCACTATTACAAAGGCATGCCGGGTAACTATCCGCCAGCGCTTCGTTCACGGGAAGTGCCGGGCATCACCGGCGCCTGCCTGATAACGCGCAAGGATATCTTCGACCTCGTCGGCGGCTATACTGAAGACTACGTCATCGGCGACTATGAGGACAGCGATCTGTGCCTGAAGATCAGGCAACTCGGCTTCCAGATATTCTATGAGCCTTCCGTGGCACTTTACCATTTCGAACGGCGCTCGATCCGCCGCAGCGCGGATTACATGCGCGGCCTCGCAAGCCAATATAATTCCTGGCTCCATACACAGCGCTGGGATGATGACATTACCGAGTTGATGGTCCTGCCACAGGAACAGGAAGGTACCGCCGACCTGTCCAATGTGATCATGACCAAATCTGAAAGGAGCGCCGCTTGACGGACGTGGTAGCGCTGAAACAGCCAGCATTTGAAGCAAAACCAGCAATACCGGATGCGCAGATCGACTGGCTGATGCAGTCTGTTTTGAAGAACCGTTTCTTGCCCTCGCCAGATCCGAACAGCGTGTTCGTCGGTGATGGTGATTATCGAGCGGTCGGTGCCGAGTTTCTCGGCCATTTCATTCGCAAGGGCGGACTTCGCCGCGATGCGCGCGTGCTCGACATCGGTTCAGGTATCGGTCGCATGGCCGTGCCGCTGACCCAATATCTCGATCCGGCAAAAGCCCGCTATTCGGGGATTGATCCCGTAGCGGGCGGCGTGAACTGGTGCCGCCAGAACATCACGTCGCGCTACCCTAATTTCGAGTTTCGCCACATCGATATCGCCCATGACCTCTACAACCCCAAAGGGGCGGTAAACGGGCTCACTCTTACTCTGCCATTCGCGGACAAGGGTTTCGATTTCATCATCATGACATCTGTGGTCACGCATCTGCCATCAGATGAAGTCAAGACCTATCTCGATCAGGTATCCCGTGTCCTCGCTCCCGGTGGAAAATTGTTCATGACGGCATTCGTCGTGGATGATGTTGCCGCGCGCGACCGTCATGGCAAACGCGACAAACGACTTGCATTTGAACGGCATGGCAGCGGACCGTGCTGGTTTGTGCCGGAACTCCCACCGCTTGCGGCAGTGGGCTTTGAAAACGGCTTTCTGGATCGTGCGCTTGCAGGAGCGAAACTGACGCTCGAAACAAAATCCTTTGGTCACTGGCGCGGCATTGATGCGGATCACTATCAGGATATTTTCATCGCCTCGCGAGGTGTTGCCTGATGGCTCAGCGCGTCCTCATAGCAGCCCATAACCACCCCTCTCTGCACCCCGGCGGAACGGAAATCTTCGCGCATGATCTGTTCCGCGCCTATCAGCGTGCTGGTTGCGAAGCCATGTTCATGGGTGCCACCAACAAGGTGCACCGCGAAGCCCGTCCCGGTACGAGCTTCCAGAGCATCGGCAATGGCGGGGACGAAATCCTGCTCTGGTCGGGCCATTTCGACCGCTTCTACATGAGCCAGATCGACCTTTACGGGATCGTTCCTGATATTGTTGAACTATTGCAGGACTTTAGGCCTGATGTTGTCCACCTGCACCACCTGCTTTTGCTCGGCGCCGAATTCCCGCATATCGTGCGTCGTACTTTACCCGACTGCCGTATTGTTCTGACTTTGCATGATTATTATCCCATCTGCCATCACGACGGGCTGATGGTGCGCACCACAGGCAAGGAACTGTGCCATGGAGCTGGCCCAGACCGCTGCCATGCCTGTTTCAAGGACATCGCACTTGATAAATTCGTACTGCGCGAAAGGCATATCAAATCGCTCTTGAGCGCTGTTGATGCTTTCGTTTCACCGAGCGAGTTTCTCAAACAACGTTACGTTGAATGGGGCCTTGCGGAAGAGTTGATCAGTGTCATTCCCAATGGTCAACCGGAACGCCCCGCAGTCGAAACGCGGCAGGTCGAGCGTAGCAAGCCGATCTTCGGCTATTTCGGAAACCTCAATCCGTGGAAGGGCGCAACCGTCCTGCTCGAAGCAGCACAGCAGCTTATCTCAGAAGGTTTCGATTTTGAATTGCGCGTACATGGCGCAGCACCATTTCAAAGCGAAAGCTTTGTCAGTGAAATCGAGCGGCTCTTTGCAGAGACATACCCCTTCGTCCAGCGTCGGGGTGCTTATCGACGGGATGACATCGCCCAGTTGATCCAGTCTGTCGACTGCGCGATCATGCCGTCAATCTGGTGGGAAAATGCCCCGCTCGTCATTCAGGAAGCACAGGGACAGAACCGTCCCGTTATTTGCAGCAACATCGGTGGAATGGCCGAAATGATTGAAAACGAGGTCAATGGCCTCACCGTTCCGCCGAATGATCCGCTCGCGCTCGCCCAGGCGATGCGCCGAATGGCGGAAAACCCGGATTTGCGCCAGTCACTCAGCGAGAACGCACGCCATCCGGACACCATCGACACGACCGCCGCACGCTATCTCGATCTGATCGGGACATTGCGTGTCGCACGTGTCGAGGCAGCATAAGAGGTAAATCATGAACATCGCGACCAAAGTTCCATCCGAGGGGGAAACCAAGCAGGCAGCGACACCCAATGCCGCCGCCGGGCCTCAAAGGACCGAAGCCATGAAAGGACGCGTTGACGCCATTGAGGAAGGCCGCCTTTACGGCTGGGCCTTCGATCCTTCCGTTCCAACGGAACGGCTTCTGATCCGCGTCCTGCTGGACGAAAAGCCTATTGCTGAAGCACCTGCCGACAAGGATCGCCCCGACCTGAAGCGCAATGGCATTGGTGATGGCAAACACGCTTTTGAGGTGATGCTGCCGCAATTTGCCGCCGTTCGAGCTGGCGAACTTGTGGTGGTTGCCGCCAATTCGGCTGGCACGGAGCAGAAACTGCGCGTGCCAAAACCCGACGAACAGGCCGCCGAAGCGCTTATCGCCGCGCCCATGACACGCATTCTGGACAAGCTTGACATGCTGATGGCGGCGCAGCGTCAGCTTCAGGTCAACCAACGTTCACTGCAACGTGTTGCGCCAACGCTCGATGCATCCGGCAATGCAGCTCCGGCGGAATTGCTCGATATTGCAAGTTCCGTCGATGGGCTGCGTACCGATCTTCATCAGCGCATGACTGAACTCGACGTGCATATCATGCGTATGGACGGCGTTGTTGCAGGGCTGGAACAGCGCATCGATGACGTTCGCAAGCGCAGCGGCGGGGACCTCAAGTTCCTGTTCTTGCTGGCCGCGGTCTTGACGGGGTTCGTCGCTGGCGCGCTTCTCACGCTTGCGGTCATGCCCTGAGGACGAGCCGCATGGTTCAAGATGAACGCCCCAACACACCAAAAACCGCCTCAAGACAGGTACGCACGCCGGATCGCCCTCCCATGATGATGGAGGGCGAAATGGTCGTCGGCAGCGTGATCGAAGACACGCTGGTGCTGGTACTCGGGATCGGCAGCGCTGCAAGCGATCAGGTAACAGCTTTTCTCAATGGCGATCCTGCCGTGAGTGTGAAGACGAACCTGATCACATGGCCGCTCAAAGAGCCTTCACCCGCTGGAACTCATGGTTTCGTCGCCATTGTGCCAACGGCTGCTTTGCGCCGTGGCACTCTCAAGACGATCATGTTTCAGCACCGCGCAAAAGTCGCTCGCTATAATTTCGCATCGCGCTCTGCTTCCATTGCCGATTTTGTCGCCATGATCAGCGATCTAGCCGGACCGAGTTTGCCAGGCGTCATTGATGAGCTGGTCGAAGGCCTGATTTCTGGCCCTATCAGCCGGAAAAAACTTTCGGCCATCACCGTTCTGCTGCAGGCGGGAGCCCGCTCCGACGGCTGCATCGAACTCATCGGCGGCAGTGATGAAGGCGAGATTTTCGTTCAGGGCTGGGCACAGGATCTGACGCCCGCTGTCACCCGGCTGCTGATCAGCGGCAAAAACCCTTCGCTTGCAGAATGCGCAGTCAGCGTTTTTGCCCGTCCCGACCTGAACGATGAAGCTTCCGGATTTGCAGGCCTTCTGCTTGCCAATGAGCCGGTGGAACCAACTGATATCGAACGGCT
This sequence comes from Brucella tritici, assembly GCF_008932295.1. GTDB lineage: Bacteria > Pseudomonadota > Alphaproteobacteria > Rhizobiales > Rhizobiaceae > Brucella > Brucella tritici. Next base: position 77,895 of record NZ_WBWA01000013.1, read on the forward strand.
TCTGTTTCGCGGGCGAAGGGGCTGGCGTTTTACCGAAGTCTATGACCGCAGGCTGTTGTCTGGTTCGCGTGAAACGCCGGGTCATATTCGGGCAATCCTGCCACGAGTACGAAGCTCGACTGACATTCTGCTGCGCATGCGTTCCGCCGCAAACCGTTTCGATGGCGCTGACACGGTATCCGGCCTCCCCTTTCCTGTCCGGATGGGGTTAGACAATGTCTTTCGGGTCGAAGGCAGCGGCATGCTGGTTTCGGGCTGGCTGCTCGATCCCGACAGCCACGTAGAAAGCGTGAAGCTGCGTCGTCACCGCGGTGAAATCCAGATCGATACAAGCTGGACCCGTATCGACCGGCCCGACGTCACAAGAGAATTCGACAATCAGCCGCCATTCAATGCAGGCCTTGACCCCAGCCGTCACGCCCATGGTTTCGTCGCCTTCGCGCCTGAACTTGCCGGTGACAGCACCTCGCCGTTCTATCTCGAACTTGCGATCAGCGATGGCAGACGCGCGTTCTTTCCATTGACGCCAACCCGCGTCACGTCGCGTGACGCTATCGTACGGCAAATCCGCGCGACCGATCCGAATGCATGGGCGCTGCGCCATATTGTCGACCAGCAACTCGTGCCGCTGCTGCGCGGTGTCAACCGTCCTGCCCCGGAAGTCTTTGGCGTGGTCGATCTCGGGCCTTTCGAAGATGCAATAGGGCCAGCGATCATCATTGGTATCGACGAGCGCGTCGAGGAAATCGAACCTTTGGTGGCACTTCTTGCGCTCGATCCCGAAACCCGTATTGCGCCGATTGTGATCGCGGCTGCGACCGAGATCATCGACCGTATCGGCGTACAAATCAGGCGTCTTGCGGATTTCTACCGGCTGCGTATCCGGCTCGTTTCGGCCACGGGATCGGAAGACCTCTACGATGCGCTGGAAGTCGGCGCCCGCACGGTTTCAACGGATCAGGTCATATTTCTGGCCGGTTCGCTGCTGCCGCGCCGCTCCGGATGGCTGAACAAGCTCGTCAGCGCATATGAAGCGCACAAGGACTGCGTTCTGTCTCCCACCCTTGCCTATGAAGACGACTCAATTCGCTGGGCGGGAACCTGGGTCGCGGGACCACAATCCGGCATGTCGGCGGATCGCGCTCTGATCAGTCGCTATGCCGGTTATCCCATCGACGCCGTTTCAGGAATGTCCTTGACGGAAGTCGCAACGGCTACGTTCGAGTGCTGCATCCTTCCGCGCGAAGCCCTGTTTTCCGTCGGCGGCTTCACGCGCGGTTATCTCGGCACCCATGAAAAGGGACTGGATCTCGGATTGAAACTGAAACAATCGGGCTTGCGCTCCTATTGGTTACCGTCAGCGCAGATGCTGGGAGCAGACGATACATCCGTAACAGACAGGGCATCGACTATCGCGCTCATCGAGCGCATCGATCGGCAAGTCTTCGACGCACGCTGGTCCTCCATTCTCGCTGGCAGACGCAAGGTACAGGCGGAGGAACCTGCATGAGCGACAAACTCCGTGTTCTCGTCATCTCGCACGCTCACCCGTCGATTTCGCTGGGCGGGGGTGAAATCGCTTCCTACAATCTGCACAAGGGTTTGAACAGCATTACCGATGTGCAGTCCGTCTATCTGGCGCGAACCGCCCACCCGATCCCCCGGCATGGCACAACGGCGCTCATGAGCATGCGGCGCGCCAGCGACGAAATCCTGTTCCATGCCGACGAATACGACCACTTCTATCTGTCGAACAAGAACACTGATGAAATCCGCCGTGACCTGCTGCGCTTTGTCCGCGACTTCGACCCGGACATCGTGCATTTCCATCACGTTCTAGGCCTCGGGCTTGAAACGCTCTATGCCATCCGTGAGGCGCTGCCAGACCGCATCATTCTGGTGACGTTTCATGAATTCCTGTCCATCTGCAACAATGATGGCCAGATGGTCAAAGCTGGCACCTCCAAGCTCTGCAATGAGGCGTCCCCTATCGACTGCCATGCCTGCTTCCCGCAAATACCGCCAGCGCGTTTTCTCAAGCGCGAGCGCTTTGTGCGTGGCATGCTGGAACTGGCCGATGCATTCGTGTCGCCGAGCGAGTTCCTTGCCAACCGCTATCTCGAATGGGGCCTCAATCCTGACAAGATGGCGGTCATCGAGAACGGCGTCGCCATCCGCGATGTTACCCCTCCGCGTGAGCTGACCGGCCCGAACCCGCGTCGCAGCCGGTTCGCCTTTTTCGGTCAGATCAACCCGTTCAAGGGGATAGACGTTCTGGTCGATGCCGTATCGCGTGTACCGGAACAGGTCTGGGGTGAGGATTCCCGATTGATGATCTTCGGCGGCAATCTGGAAAAGCAGCCGCCCGCTTTTCAGGAGCGCATGCAGAAGCTGATTGAAGAGGCTGGCCCGCGCGTGCGTTTCTATGGTGCTTACCAGAATGCTGAAATGCCACGCCTCATGCAGTCGGTCGACTGGGTGGTCATGCCTTCGATCTGGTGGGAAAACTCACCCATTGTCATTCAGGAGGCACTGCATCATCGCCGCCCGGTCATCTGCTCGAATATTGGCGGCATGGCCGAGAAAATCCGCGATGGCGAAGACGGCCTGCATTTCCGTGTTCGCAGCGCCGAGGATCTGGCCGACCGCTTTACAGAAGTGCTGAGCGAGCCGAGCATATGGGACAGGTTGCATCATTCCATCCGCAATCCGGTCCACTATGTCGACTGCGCCAGGGAACATCTCGATCTCTATAAGCGACTGCGGGAGTCAAAACCGCGCAGACAGAAACCGGCAGTTACGCAAACTGCTCTTTCTCAGGCAAGCTGAGCCTGGCTTGACCTTAGTGAAACAGAAGGAAGACCGTATGGCACGCGCCCTCGTCATGATCCCTGCGGGAGAAATGTACGATCACGACAATGTCCGCTGGTATCGTCACACCGACGTTCAGGGCAGCATCAATCACTATCACAATATCGGTGATGCCTTCGTTTTCGAGTCGTCGTTGAAGCTGATGAATTACGAAAAGGCTTCCGAACTTCCGATCACCAATTTCTCACCTGAGAAGATCGATCAACTGCGCGAAGAATATGATTATGTGATCCTGCGCGGCTCGAACTATATCAACAAGGATATGAACTGGCGTGACACGATCCCGGTCTTGCAGCGGCTGAAACTGCCGGTCATTGCATTCGGCGTTGGGGCCCAAGCACCGGTCAGAGGGGAAATACAGCTTTCCGAAGAGACCAAGGCGGTCCTGCGCATCATTGCAGATTCCACGACGTCCATCGGTGTGCGCGGCGCTTATACCGCTCAGGTGCTGAACGATATCGGCATCCGCAATGTCCGGATCGTCGGCTGCCCGACCGCATTTCGCCGCAACAACCAGCATTTGCGTATCAAGTTGCCGCCGCTCGAAAACGTTGCCCAGGTCGGTGTTACGGTTCGCCGCGAGGTTTCACCTGCCTATGCGCAAGACATAGAACAATATCTGACCCGTCACCGCGACCTCATCAAATCCATGGCCGCACGCTTCAATGTAACGCTGATGGCGCAGGGCGAAGTCGATGAAAAAAAGATGGTCTTCGGCACCGCGGAGCAGAAGGAGGAGGCCATTGCTGCCCTCAAGAACCATCGTTGGACAGCGGACTGGTATTTCGACGAGACGATAGAAAACCTCTATCGCCATCGTATGTTCTATTCAGATGTCGTTGCTGATTACGAGGAACTGGTGCGCAGGCAACAGCTCGTTCTCGGTTATCGCCTGCATGGTAATCTGATGGCGCTGGCCAATGGCGTACCGTCCATCTATTTCACCTATGACAGCCGCACGGCCGAATTCGCCGAGACCTACAAGATACCAAGCTATGACGTCTTCAGCGACAAGCCTTTCCAACTGGAAGACTATTGGGATCAATCGCTGTTCGATAAATATAACCGGGCATGGTTCGAGACTTATGCCGAGATGAAGCAGTTTCTTGATGAAAATGGTGTCGACAACAAGATGACCGACACCGGACTGCCCATAGCGGAGTTGAAGGTCGCGTAAGATTTAGTTCTTTGGCAGTTGGGCGGAACCCTTGCTCTTCTGCTCTTCTGCCAGAAGCGACCATGCGGCGATGAACATCGCGGCAATCAGGGGCCCGACCACAAATCCGTTGATCCCGATCAATGAAATACCGCCGACAGTGGATATGAGGACGACATAATCCGGCATGCGGGTGCCTTTTCCAACGAGAGGCGGACGCAGAAGATTATCAACTAGTCCGATCACGAATACACCGACGAAAACCAGAATTCCGCCGCTGACCCATTCTCCGCTTGCAAAGAACCACGCCGCTGCCGGTACCCAGACCAGTGCAGCGCCGACTGCTGGCAGCATGGAGAGAAACGTCATCAATACGCCCCAGAGCAAAGCCGCCTCGACGCCCAAGGACCAGAAAGTCACGCCGCCGATCGTACCCTGAATGATGGCAATGATGATATTGCCCTTCACGGTGGCCCGGATGACAGCGATGAACTTTTCCAGAAACTGCCGCGTATAATCATCGTTGAGCGGAATGGCCTGCCTGATCTTGCGCCCAAGATCCACACCGTCGCGGAAAAGGAAGAACAGCAGATAGAGCATGATGCCGAAGCCGATGAAGAATTGCAGCGTGTTCTGGCCGAAGCTGACCAGCTTTCCCGCAAAAAGCTGACTGCCCTGCATAATCGCAGAAGATATACGCGCCCGCCATTCCGCGAAATCGCCCAGCTCGAATCGGGTGAGCCACTCCTCCAGTGAATCCGGCAAGGCGCCCAGAATCCGTGAGATATAGCTGTTCAGATCGAACTCCCGACTGCTCAGGCGTTGATAGAGGGAATTCCCCTCCTGTACCAGCGAGCCGAAAATTGCGAGCATCGGAATGATGACCAAACAGATGCACATCAGCACCGAAAGCAAAGCGGCAATATTCTTTCTGCCACCAAGCAGACGTTCAAGCCGCTGCTGTACCGGCGAGAAAACCACGGCCAGGATAACTGCCCAGAGAACTGCCGAATAATAAGGCAGCAGAAGCCATGCAAAGGCGATAGTGACCAGTGCCAATAAAATATAAAAGCTCGCGCGCTGGACGGACATAATCACCTGCTACAGATTTCCGGGTCAGGAAACCCTGCCCGGAAAACCATTTCAATTCAATAGAGAAGCACAGGCCGAGCGATTCAGGCCGCTTTCAGAGGCGCCAGTTTTTCGTTGGGGAGTGAACGCGCAAGCGTGCTCAGAAGATCGCTTTGCGACACCAAACCGATAATGCGGCGCATTTCGTCGACGACCACGACAGCGTGCGCCAATCCATCGGTCAGGCTGGGCAAAAGGCTCATCGCCGGATCGGCTTGCGAAGCGGTTGGAGCCTCCACGATATAGTTTCTGAAATCATCGCCCGGATGCATCAATTCGCGCAGGCCGACCACGCCTTTCAGGCGGCCATCGAGCCCACGCACTGGCAATGTCATGAGATTATGACGCAGGATCAGCTCGCGCGCCTGGCTCGCCGTTGCGTCTTCATCGATGCTGACGACATCGCGAGACATGATGTCGGCACAGGTCAGGTCACCGTGGGAACGAATGGACACTTCAAGCTCCACCTGCCGCAGCAGACGTCCAAGATCGTTGCGATCGATATCGAAGCTCTCATCCAGAGCAAGCAAGGCGCGATCAATATCTTCCTCGCGGATACCCATCCGGACCGAAGGCGGCAAATCTTCGGTGCTATGCTTGTTTACAGGAACGGCAGCGGCTACGTGCGGATATTTCCGGCGCGACAGTTTGTGGAACAGGATACCAAGGCCAACGAGAAGGCACGAATTCAGCGCAACCGGCACAAGCGGAAACAGCAATCCCCACTTGGCAACTGCGGAACCACCCAGAACTGCAGTCAGCGCCGCTGCGCCGCCGGGCGGATGGAGGCTGCGGGTAACCGACATTGCCGCGATGGCAAGCGCCACGCCAAGGCCGATCGCCAAAGCCGGATCATCAACGAACTGGGTGACGGCCAGCCCCACAAAGGCTGAAATCGTGTTGCCGCCGATGATCGACCATGGTTGGGCCAGCGGACTTGTTGGAACAGCAAAGAGCAGAACGGCCGAAGCGCCGATTGGTGCTACGATCAAAGGCAGATGCGGACCGCTCCCCAGCAACATGCTCGATATGAAACCGGTTAGCGCAATACCGATCAGGGCGCCAAGGCAACCAATCGAACGTTCTCGCAGCGTTGCACCGGCAAGAACCGGCTTGAACAGCCGGAACGCGCGCGACTGGTGTTGTTCTGGATTTCTTTGGGTCATTCCGTCAATCAGGCCGATGATAGGGAAGCTTCAGCGAAAGCCCGTTGAAGCTAAAGACTGTTCTCTTGGGGGTGAGACAATATCCTGCCCTTGCCGGATTCGAACAAGAAAGCAAATCCGTATCCGCGTGTCAGAAGGGAAAAATCGTTCCCCGTTCATCAACTCATCGAGAACAAAGGTCTCAACGCCATCTCAAGCCCGAGAATCATAAGGCCGATCAGAAACCATCGACGGAAGTTTTCCGGTCGGATCTTGCGGCGGCAAGCCTGCCCTATGAACATGCCGACCAGTGAAGGAACGACCGCCAGAACGGACACCAGCAGGAGATCGTGTGAATAGGCCTGCCTGCTAGAAAGCCCGAGCGCAAGTGCGGCGGTGGAGACAGTGAAGGAAAGCCCGAGCGACTGTACGAGATCGTCTTTTCTGAAACCCAGCGATTGCAGATAAGGCACAGCCGGAATGACGAATACTCCCGTTGCACCTGCAATCAAGCCAGTCAACAGCCCGATGGCAGGAGACAGCGAGCGCTCAAGCCTTTCTGGCACCTGCAACTGGCGGGCAAACAACGTATAGCCTGCGTAGATAACAAGCGAGGAACCCAGCATCGATGTGGTGACTGCAATGTTTCCGCCAACCAGAACCGCAGTTCCCGCAATGGTCCCGACTGCAATGGCAATCATCATGCTCCAGAGTCGAAGCATAAGCTGGCCGAAGCTAGGCCCCACCAGAAGTTGCCAAAGATTGGTGATGAAGGACGGAATAATCAGCAGGCTTGCTGCTGCAAGCGGTGATATCAGCGCGCCCAATACGCCCATCGCGACCGTGGGCAGTCCCATTCCCGTCACGCCTTTGACAAAGCCAGCACCGAGGAATGTAACCGCAATCGTCAGGATCAAGGAAAAAGAATAAGTCATGCCCCTGCTATAACGACCTGTTCATCGGACGGAATGCGGAAGTTCCTTATCCAGCCTTCGGCTTTCCCATAGGCAGAATTCGCGCTAACATCGCTTATGCGTTTTGATCTTACCGACCTTCGCCTCTTCCTCGCCGTCGCCGATACCGGTAGCATCACCCATGGTGCGGCTGAAGTCGGACTGTCGCTTCCAGCAGCAAGCGAGCGCCTGCGCGACATGGAGGCGACGGGGCAAGTCTTGCTTCTGGAGCGTGGACGACGCGGCGTTGCCCTTACGGGAGCGGGGGAAGCCCTCGTCCATCATGCAAGGGCAGTGATGCGGCAGATGGCGGACATGCATAGTGAATTGGGTTTGCATGCCAAAGCCATGCGAACAGCCATTCGCGTCGCGGCGAATACCGCTGCCATCACCGAATATCTACCGGTAAGGCTCGCGAGCTGGATGGCTGATAATCCCCGCATTGATGTGGAACTGAAAGAACGGCAGAGCAGCGATATTGCCCGGTCCGTTTTGCGCGGTTTCGTTGAAATCGGCATTCTATCGGATGCCGTAGAAACGACCGGATTGGAACTCGTTCCCTTTGCGACAGATCATCTGATGCTGATCACGGCCAGACATCATCCCTTGGCCGAGCATAAGCGGGTGAGCTTCTCCGATCTTCTGCAGGAACAATTCATCGGCCTTTCCTCTGGCGCTTTGCAGGAACACCTAGAAGTTCAAGCAACACGGCTGGGCGGCAGGCTTAAAATCAGGACGAGGCTCCGCACTTTCGAGGGCGTCGGCAATATGGTTGCTGCCAATGTGGGCATTGCGATCATTCCACAGACGGCTGCACGACGTCTCAGAAAAACACTCCCTATTGCAACGGCAGCAATTGCAGACGCATGGGCAAAAAGAAACCTGGTAATCGCAGTGCGATCTCTGGAAGATTTAACCGCACCTGCAAGAAGCTTTGTCGATCACCTCGCCAAGCAGGTCCGGCCACTCGCGGGCAAAACTGTGCTAGTGGATTGAATTTGACGTTTGATACCCGTCCGATATAGTTCTCGTTTCAAACGTCAAATTCGAAAAATCCACGAGATTCATAAAGTTACTAGTGGTCTTTTTGATTCTGACATTTGCTCGGCGCTCATATCCGAGGGATGCAAATGTCGAAAGCAGACCGCTAGATTAAGCCTCGGTCATAACGTGACCTGCCAGACAATGTGCGTGAACGATTTCGCCGGGCCGTTAAAGCATGATGAGTAAGCTACCCAGACTTTGGTAGTATAAGCGCTTTCATTGAAGCTCGGGCATTGGCAAGCCGTCAGGATACATCTACATTCTTTTCAGAATGCACCGGATAATCATGCCGATTCAAGAGCAACATCGGTGTAAAATCTTTTTATTGCAGTGACTTGATAATATCAAATCAGATTGCCCGAAGCGCCCGAAGAGGTGTGGGGAACTAAATTCAGAATACGGGCCAGCCCGCCACAACATAGTCTGGGAGGACGCTATGATGAAGCTTATCGCCACACTGGCGACAACACTTGCTATTTCCACCGCAGCTTTCACCGCACACGCACAAAACTATCCGGAACGGACGATCACCATGGTCGTGCCTTTCGCCGCAGGCGGGCCGACTGACACCGTGACGCGACTTGTTGCTGAATCCATGTCCAAGGATCTCGGGCAGCAGGTGATCGTCGAGAATGTTGGCGGCGCAGGCGGAACACTCGGTGCGGGGCGCGTCGCCACAGCAGACCCCGATGGTTATACGCTGCTGCTTCACCATATCGGCATGGCTACAAGCGCCACACTCTATCGCAAGCTCGCCTATGACACGCTGAATGCGTTTGAATATGTCGGCCTCGTCACGGAAGTTCCGATGACAATCGTTGCGCGCAAGGACCTTGAACCGACCGACCTCAAGGGACTGATCGAGTATGCCAAGGCCAACAAGGATACCGCAACGGTCGCCAATGCCGGTATCGGCGCGGCATCGCATCTGTGCGGCATGCTGTTCATGAGTGCGATTGAAACTCCGCTCGTCACGGTTCCTTACAAGGGAACAGGCCCGGCCATGACCGATCTGCTCGGCGGGCAGGTCGACATCATGTGCGACCAGACCACAAATACGACGAAGCAGATTCAGGCAGGCACGATCAAGGCTTACGCCGTCACCTCGCCCGAACGCCTGGACGTGCTGAAAGACCTTCCAACCACCAAGGAAGCAGGCCTGGACGGTATGGAAGTGGGTATCTGGCACGGCATATATGCGCCCAAAGGAACCCCGGCAGAAATTACCGAGCGTCTTTCGAAGTCGCTTCAGGTGGCTCTGAAAGACCAGAACGTGGTCGCCCGCTTCGCCGAACTCGGCACAAAGCCGTCACCGGATTCCGATGCAACACCGGCAGCGTTGAAAGCAAAGCTCGAATCCGAGGTCGCACGCTGGAAGCCGGTCATCGAAGCCGCCGGGCAATACGCAGACTGACCGTATCGCAAGCAATCAAGGTGTGTCGTTTGACGCGCCTTGATTGTCGTTTTCCCTTTGTTGCGCATCAAAATCGCAGCCACAGGGATAAGTGACCGACTTCACATGCCGGGCATCCGGTATAGCCCTTTCAACGGCAAATCCGAAAGATGATTGGCCCATGAACGAGCCCTCAAGAAAATTTTCAATCGACCCGACCAACGGATTGTGCGGCGCCCTTCTCGCACTGACCGGCGCTTTTTTCGCCTACCAGTCGCTAGGTCTGGACATCGGCACATCGCTTCGCATGGGACCGGGATATTTCCCGCTTGTCCTGTCGGGTGTCCTGATCCTGCTTGGATTGGTCATTCTCGTCCAGGCCACACATGTATCTGGCGAACCAATGGGGCCGATTGCTTGGCGCGGCCTGTTCTTCATTCTGCCTGCCCCGATATTCTTTGGCCTGACCGTGCGCGGCCTCTGTTTCGTGCCGTCGCTGTTTCTGACCTGCCTCATCGCCTCGTTCGCCTCGATGCGCATGAAACCGCTTGCTGCAATCATTCTAGCTGCTGCAATCACGGTCTTCTCCGTCATTGTGTTCAGTTACGCGCTCGCGCTGCCCTATCAGCGTTTCGGGCCCTGGTGGCCATTCTAAGGGGGCATGAGCATGGAACTTTTCAACAATCTCGCGCTTGGCTTTTCAACCGCATCGACGCTTGCCAATCTTGGGTTCTGCCTCATCGGTGTGCTGCTTGGCACATTGATCGGCGTCCTGCCTGGCATCGGCGCTACGGCCACAATCGCCATGCTTCTTCCGGTCACGTTCCAGATCGGTGATCCGGTTTCTGCACTCATTATGCTCGCTGGCATCTATTACGGTGCCCAGTATGGCGGTTCGACAACCGCAATTCTCATCAACATGCCGGGGGAATCCTCATCCGCCGTGACCGCCATCGACGGCTACCAGATGGCGCGCCAAGGGCGAGCCGGTGCAGCACTTGCAATTGCAGCAATCGGTTCATTTTTCGCCGGCACTGTTTCCACCTTTCTGGTAGCGGTATTCGCTCCGCCGCTGACTGAAATTGCCCTGAAATTCGGCTCTGCTGAATACTTCTCGCTGATGGTCGTCGGGCTGGTGTCGTCTGTGGCGCTTGCTCACGGTTCGATCATCAAGGCACTGGCGATGGTCGTTCTGGGGCTTCTGCTCGGTCTTGTCGGCACGGACATCTACACCGGAGCACCACGATTCACGCTTGGTATTACGGAATATGCCGACGGGCTCAACTTCGTCGCAGTTGCGGTCGGCGTGTTCGGTATCGCCGAAATATTGCGCAATCTTGAAAGCGAGCATACGCGCGAAGTGCTGATGGCGAAAGTCACAGGGCTGATGCCGACGCGCGACGATTTCAAGCGCATGACAGCGCCGATCCTGCGTGGAACCGCCATCGGCTCGGCACTTGGCATCCTGCCGGGTGGTGGAGCCATCCTGGCATCCTTTGCTTCATACACAGTGGAAAAGCGCATCTCCAAAACGCCGGAGGAATTCGGCAGAGGTGCGATTGCAGGCGTTGCAGGACCGGAATCCGCCAATAATGCCGGTGCGCAGACATCCTTCATTCCCATGCTGACGCTTGGAATTCCAGCCAATCCGGTCATGGCATTGATGATCGGCGCCATGATTATTCAAGGCATTGTGCCCGGTCCGAATGTTGCGGCAGAACAGCCTGCGTTGTTCTGGGGCGTGATCGCGTCGATGTGGATCGGCAATCTCATGCTTATCGTCCTGAACCTGCCGTTGATCGGTTTATGGGTGAAGCTCCTGACAGTGCCTTATTATGTGCTGTTCCCCATCATCATGACCTTCTGTTCTATCGGCGTTTATAGCGTCAACTCGAACGTCTACGATCTCTACGCAGTCGCCTTTTTTGGCTTCATCGGCTACCTGCTGGCCAAACTGCGCTGCGAACCGGCTCCTCTGCTGCTTGGTTTCGTTCTCGGCCCGTTGCTGGAGGAACACCTGCGTCGCGCCATGATCCTGTCACGCGGCGACCCGGCAACATTCTTCACCCGGCCAATCAGCGCCGTTCTGCTTGCCATAGCTGCTGCCGTTCTCGTGGTCGTGCTGCTTCCATCGGTACGCAAGAAGCGCGACGAGGTGTTTGTCGAGGAGAGCTAACATAGATTAAGCCAAAAGATGACGATGGAACATTGATATGCTATAGGAGCTAATGGCTTAGCCGGGGGCTTAGATTGTCGTTTGAATCGCCAGCACAGAGGGAGGTGTCATGGCGGACGAACAGCGTCGAAGCATTCGGCAGCGACTGGCTGCCATCGTCATCGCAGGTATCGGCACGGCTGCCGCAAGCGTATTCTCCTACGCAACGGCTATCTATGAAGCAGCCAATCCCGAACCCATGCGCGAGGCGAGCCCCGGCGAGACGGTCGATACCGGGCGCTGGCATGTGGCCGTCACTGAGGCACGCTTCGGCCCTGTTCCGCCAACCGGCGTGAAACCTTACAAACCCAAGAACTACCTCATGGTCGATGTCAGTCTCGACAATCGTTCCGCATCTTCAGCCTATGCGTCGCGAAAGCTTCTGACCCTCGACCCGCCGAACCCAGCTCTGACCGATCCAACTTTCTATATCATCCGCGACAAGTGGATTGCTGGCCGGGTCAATCCCGGCATGCCCGAAAAGCTGACGGCGGCGTGGGAATGGCCGCAAGGCGAAGCTCCGCCCCAGGAAATTCGCCTCCTCATTGGCAGCGAAATCTACAAGAAGCGGGATAATCTCTATGGGGCCTCTACATGGCTCGATCGGGACCCCATCGCCGTCATTCAATTGCCAGTACGTATATCATCCGCCGAGGGCGAAGGATGACAGGCTGGCTCAAGAGCGCCGTCATGTTATGCGTGGCCATCGCCGCGCTTTACGGCATGCAGCATTCAACCCCTTATTACAGCAATATTTTTTCCTCGGTAACCGTTGAAGGAAAGCAGGGAAAGCCAGCAGAAACCAGCCGTTTCGTCGTCGGCATTGTCAATGCCTATCGAACCCGGCAAGTGACGACACCTGGCATCGGGAACACTCATGTTTATGATACGGACGGCGAATGGCTGGTCATCGAAGCGGCTGCGAAAGCAAAGATCGAAAGCCTTGGCCTCGCATCTGTTGAATGGCTTGGGTCGAATGGTATCCGCTATGCCATGAGCAGCCGTCCGACCTATGCACCCGGCATAGTCGGCTCCGAGCGATTGGAGCCAGGAATTCCGCGTCCAATCTTGATGGTGTTTGAATTGCCGCGCGACCAGATCGCAGGCGGAAAGCTGCTGATTGCCGAATCTTCAATGACACCTCTTTCAGAACAGGTGCAGATCAGCATGAATCCCACGGCACAGGACAATGTCAGCCGGTCAATCGCGATCAAACGCATGGGGACCATCATGCCCTGGGAATTGGAGGTCAGCCAATGAGTGAAGCGACCTCTTCAGGCGAGCGGAAGTCGTTCTGGATATGCTTTGCCCTTCTGATTATCGCCCTGCCCCTTGCCGTTTTCGTTCGTTCCGACGGCGGTTTACTACGATGGATAGAGCAGAAGCTGCAAGAGCCGGTTATCGTGCCCCGTGGCGATGTGCAGGCTTATGGAGGCGGCAACTGGAAACTGGTCGCGCTGGACAGGTTTCCGGGCACATTGCCGGAAACAAACATTGTGCTCGCTGAAATCGAAGTGACTATTCAGGATGCCGAACAATTAAAACAGATGATACCCTGTTTCATGACCGTGACGGACACTGAGGACCGCCGCTGGTCGACATTATATGTATCCAACCAAACAATCCAGAAACTGAAACCGGAAGCCGCCGACAAGCCGAAATGTTACGATCTGGCCAATGAAAACGGCAGCGCCCCAGTTCGTATCGTCGAGAGCTTTCTTGTACCTGCAGATGCTGGAGAGCTTTCGCTATTGCTCACTATGCTTGGGAAACAACCTGAGCATCTGGTTCTGAAATAGCCCTGCTCTTCTGGCTTACCAACGCATATTCGAGAACTGCGGCCAGAAGCGCAATACGTATTGCATCAAGCAGAATGCCGCCATCAAGCTCCGTCGGGCTGCCGATAAAAATAACCAGAACATTGGCAATACGTTGCCAGATTTCGATATCGTATGGTCCGAGATAATGGGTCGTGCTGTACCAGATCCACGCACCGATCCAGCTTATCGCACGATAAAGAACGACAAACGACAGCAGGGTTCCGAGCCCCGCCCCGGCGACCAGTTTCAGGCAGGTCCAGACGGGCCGGTAACGGCTGCGATAACCGCCCAGATAATGCGCGGCGAAGTCGCTCAGCCACTTCCGGAAGGTTGTTCCGCGAGATGGGGCTGGCGGCACAGGCGCTTTCTTGGCGGACAGATCATAGCCGTAGATGATAGCGGCCATAACCAGCCAGACCATCGGCAAGAGCGCGTAGAAGAACAGATTTTGCGCCTGTACCCAGAAGCTCGGTTGCTGGAACTCCACAGGCACGAAATTTTCGGCGGCGTATGCGCTCATCGAAAACCATGCCGCACTGACATCGAAACTGTCGAGCAGAGACCCGGCCCCGATCCAATGAATGAGATCGTCTTTCCACTTGTCGAGTGCAAACAGACCGATGAATATCCAGCTTGCATCCGCAGCGACAATGAGCAGTCGCAACCATGGCGATTGAACTTTTTCATTGGCGCGTTTGGCAATCCAGCGGATCAGCCAGCAGACGAAAATTGCCGCTATCAGGCTGCCGGAGCGCACCAGGTCGAATATGTGCATCTTCTCGCCAAAGGCAGTGCGCTCAAAAGCAAGCCGGGAATATTCGCGAACCGTATCGCCGAGAAAACCCCATGCGGCGTAATAGGCGAAGAACGGCAAGATGACAGCCGCCGTCACCATCAGCATGCGGTCTGCCCTGCGATTGTCGGGCGAAGATGCGGTATCTCCTACGGTCGCCGTCTGACGCAACGAAGCGAGCGCAGGTAATCCAGGCCGCAGCGTGGCGAACATCGTCACCACCACAAGCAACTTGACCAGCACGACCAGCGAAAGAACGACCATTCCGGCGAGCGGAAAATATCCGCCCGCGCTCACCGCAGCATCGAGCAGCAGGTCGCGCGCGATATAGCCCAGCGTACCGATAAGCAACAGCTGGGGCCAGAACCGAGCCAGAAGACGGGCTGTCAGAGCGAGCAGACCGCCGATATCCTTGAGCATCGTCATGGCCGCAATTTAGCAAGCTGATTGGTAGGGCTCAATATATTTTATTTGCCTAATATATAGACCGACACTCATCCGCGCCGCGTGCCGGAAGATACAATGTCGAGATAGACGGCAAGAACAAGAATGCTGCCCTTGATGATCTGCTGCCAGAACGTATCGACACCGAGCATGGACATGCCGTTATCGAGGCTCGACATGATGAGCGCGCCGACCAGTGCGCCAAGCACCGAGCCAACCCCGCCGCGCATAGAGGTGCCGCCGATAAAGCATGACGCAATGGCGTCGAGCTCGCCGCCCATGCCCGCCGAAGGCGTGCCCGCTGCGAGGCGCGAGGTTGTTGTCAGACCAGCCACCGCCGCCATCAGTCCCATCAGAGCGAAGACCGCCATCTTGACGAAATTGACGTTCACGCCGGAAAAGCGTGTCGCTTCTGTGTTGGAGCCGACCGCATAGATGTGACGACCGAACACGGTCTGTTTTGCGATCACGGTGAAGACACCGAGGATCACCAGCAGGATCAAGACCGGAACCGGCACACCCTGATAGCTGTTGAGGATCAGGATGAAGCCAAGGATCAGGACACCGATACCCAGAAGCCTTGCGACTTCCATCCCGGAAGTAAGCGTCTGGAGATTGTGCTTGCGCTTGCTGGCCCGCGTGCGCAGCGTCATCAGGATCAGCACACCGAACAGCGCAATGGCGCAGAGATTGCCAAGCCAGCCCGGTAGATAACCCTGCCCGATATATTTGAACTCCGGCGAGATCGGCGCAATGGTGACGCCACCCATGATGCCAAGCACGATACCGCGAAACACAAGCTGGCCGCCAAGCGTGACGATGAAGGACGGTATGCCGAGATAGGCAGTCAGCCAGCCGTTAAAGGCGCCAAGCGCCACACCGAGAACCAGAACCGTGCTGATCGTCGCCCATAATGGCCATCCGTAGATCACGTCGAGGACAGCGGCGACGCCGCCCAAAAGCCCTAACAGCGCGCCGACCGAAAGATCGATTTCGCCAGCAACGATGACGAAAACCATCGCAGATGCGAGCATTCCGGTAATGGCCATCTGGCGCAGGAGATTGGAGAAGTTGCGTGCAGTCAGGAACTGCGAACGCCCCATCTCGGGATCATAGGTGAGGATCGCAAATAATGCCCAGATGAGCGCAACCACTATCAGCAGCGCGACAATCTTATAATCCGCCAGAAACTTCCGAAGGCTTTTGCCCGTCAATGTCATATCATGCACCGGTCAAATTTGAGCATTTCCAGCAAAGATGTGAAACGGTTTTGCATAAGGAAAATGCGTGAAAACAAAGAGTTATTCGAGGATCAGGCCGCATTGGTTGTCGGTTTGCCGATTGCGGCGGCAAGCACCTTCTCCTGGGTAAGATTTTCATTGGGGAAATCACCACGCAGCCTGCCCTCGCCGATCACGAGAACACGGTCGCTGATGCCGAGAACTTCCGGCATTTCGGAAGAGACCATCAGCACTGCGACACCCTGTTTCGCGAGCGCGAAGATCAGTTTGTAGATTTCATATTTCGCGCCGACATCGACGCCCCGCGTCGGCTCGTCCAGAATGAGCACCTTGGGGTCCGGCAGCATCATCTTCGACAGCACCGCCTTCTGCTGGTTTCCACCGGACAAGGATGCGATTTCCAGCATTGGATCGGCCGTCTTCACCTTGAGGCGCAGAATTTCGCGCTGGATCGTGGCCAGTTCCGCTTCCTTGTCGAGCAATCCGCGCAAGGAGAACCGATCCAGCACCGAGACCGTCATATTATAGCCCACCGGCATGATCGGCAGGATGCCATCCTTCTTGCGGTCCTCCGGCACCATGCAGATGCCTTGTCGAACCGCATCGCGCGGTGTGCGGATTTTCAGTTCCCGGCCTTCCAGAAAGACCTGCCCCTCATGCGCTCCGGGCCAGACGCCGAACAGGCTGGACACCAGTTCCGTCCGCCCCGCGCCCACAAGCCCGGCAATGCCGAGGATTTCCCCGCGCCGAAGCGCAAACGAGACATTGTCGACCACCTTGCGATCGGGATTGGTCACATCCCAGCAATCGATGTTGCGCGCCTCGAAAATGACCTCGCCAATATCGTGCGGCTCGCGCGGAAACAGGTTCTTCATCTCGCGCCCCACCATCATGGTGATGATGGCTGGCGTGGTGAGTTCCGCCATCGGCTTGGTCGCTATATGCGTTCCGTCGCGAATGACCGTCACCGTGTCGGAAATTTCGGCCACTTCATCCAGCTTGTGGGAGATATAGACGCAGGCCATGCCTTGCGCCTTGAAGTCCTTGATGAGATCGAGAAGGACGCGCGTTTCGGATGCCGTCAGCGCCGATGTCGGTTCATCCAGAATGAGCAGCTTCGCATTCTTGTTGATCGCCTTTGCGATCTCGATCAGTTGCTGCTTGCCGCCCGGATAATGATAGACCGGAAGCGCGACATTGATGTCATGGATATTGAGGCGCGCCAGAAGTTCCGTCGCACGCGCATTCATCTGGTCATAATCGATGAAACCGCCGCTTGTCGGCTCCGATCCCAGAAAGATGTTTTCCGCAACCGAAAGATGCGGCACCATCATAAGTTCCTGATGGATGATGACGATACCCGCGGCTTCCGTATCACGGATGCCCGTCGCCTTCAGTTCCTGACCTTCCCAGAAAATTTCCCCGGTCCAGGTGCCATGGGGATAAACGCCGGAAAGCACTTTCATCAACGTGGATTTGCCCGCGCCATTCTCACCGCAAAGGCCGACACACTCGCCCGCGCGCACTTTCAGGTAGATACCGTCAAGCGCTTTCACGCCGTTGAAGTCCTTACCTATATTGCGCATTTCTAGAAGATATTCGGACATCGCATATGACCTTGCAGTAACACAGCAGAATGAGCCGCCCGGTTTCAAACCACACCATTTTCTGGCGGAAATAGTCCGGACAACGCTGTCAAAGACAGCATCGACAACTCGGTGGGGCCAGAAGCTGGATCATGGTTTCCAGACTTCCGGCCCCACTATTCACACAGGCTTAAATCGCCGGAACCAATTCCGGCGATACCCATCGGAAAGGCTTACTTCCCGTAGATCTGCTCCTTGGTGTAGAAGCCGTCCTGAACGTAGATGTCGATATTGTCCTTGGTCACGGCAGTCGGCGTCAGCAGAAGCGTGTCGACCTGCTTGCCACCGTTGTCGAGCTTGGAATTGAATTCAGGCTTTTCGCCCTTGACCATCTGGACGGTCAGCTTGGCAGCTTCCGAAGCAATAAGTTTCAGCGGCTTGTAGACCGTCACGGTCTGCGTACCGTCGATCAAACGCTTGACGGCGGCAAGGTCGCTGTCCTGTCCGGAAACGGCAGTCTTTCCAGCCAGCCCCTGTGCGGCAAGTGCCTGAATAGCGCCACCGGCGGTGCCGTCGTTCGAAGCGACAACCGCATCGATCTTGTTCTGCGCAGCCGTCAGAGCGTTTTCCATGATGGAGAGCGCTTCAGTCGGGCTCCATTCCTTCACCCATTGCGAGCCAATGACCTTCACCTTACCGGAATCGACAGCTTCCTTGAGCGCCTTTTCCTGACCGGCCCGGAGAAGCTTGGCGTTGTTATCCGTCGGCGAGCCGCCAAGGAGATAATAATTGCCTTCCGGCTTGGCCTTCAGGACGGCTTCCGCCTGCATGAAACCGACGCGCTCATTGTCGAACGAGATATAGGCATCAATATCCGCATTGAGGATCAGACGATCATAGGACAAAACCTTGATGCCGGATGCCTTGGCATCAGCCACAACTGCGTCGAAGACCTTGGAGTTCATCGGCACGATGACGATGGCGTCAACGCCCTGCGCAATCAGGTTTTCAACCTGCTTGACCTGCTTTTCCTCGTTACCGTCAGCCGACTGCACATTGACCTTGGCGCCCAGCTTTTCTGCAGCCTCAATGAAATAATCGCGGTCACGCGCCCAGCGCTCGACGCGAAGATCGTCGATGGAAAAGCCGATGACCGGATTTTCCGGCGAAGCATAGACCGGCGTGGACGCCATGGCGCCAATGCCCAAAGCTGCGGCAACCAGCGCGCCGGTCAGAAAATTACGACGTTTCATGCAAATCTCCTCCAAACAACACCGGCTTGCTACCGGCTGATACTAATCCGCGCCCCCGAACGTATTCCGCCCCCGGAGTTTGGCACGACAAAACAGCCCACTTTGGAGCTGCTTATTCCTTGAATGGCTGATCCTCCCAAAGGCGTTCTACGCCAAGATCACTCCATCGGGACAGCATGCAAAAGGCACACCGCCCCATCCTCGGAGACCATTGATACGTGAAGAAAAATGAATAGCAAGCATTTTTTGATTTACGTACCTCATTTTTGATCTTATGGTCCGCGTCGAGGAGCGAGGATGAAACCTACAGTCCATGATATAGCCAGAACAGCGGGCGTCAGTCTCGCCACGGTAGACCGTGTGCTGAACGAACGTCCGGGTGTGAGAGCGAAGACGCGCGACCGAGTTATGGCCGCAATGAACACGCTCGGCTATGTGCGCGATGTGGGTGCTGCCAACCTCGCGCGCGGCAAGCTTTATCAGTTCGATTTTATTTTGCCGGACAATGAAAATACCTTCATGCTGAGCCTGCGCGCGGAACTGCAATCCGCGACTGAACGGGCTTTGGCCGAGCGCGTGCTGGTCAATGTCGTGCTTGTCCCCGCCTTCGATGAGGCAGCCCTTGTCGCAGCGCTGGACGATTGCGCCACGCGCAAGCCTGACGGCGTTGCATTTGTGGCGGTCGACACCGATCCTGTACGTGAAGCCTGCGCCCGATTGGATGAACAAGGCATTCACGCCGTCACGCTCGTATCCGATCTCGGACAATCAACGCGAACGCATTATGTCGGCGTCGACAATGGTGCAGCCGGGCGCACGGCAGCGCGGCTTCTGGGGCTTTTCGCGAATGGGACAGAAGGCGCGCTAGCGGTCGTCGCCGGTTCGTTGAAGGTTCGCGATCATCGGGAACGTTTCGACGGTTTTACGGCGGCCATGAAAGCAGACTTTCCGGGCCGCGAGATATTGCCTGTTCTGGAAGGCTTCGATGAAGGCCCGCGTGTGGAAAACCTTGTCGACAAGCTGCTTGACGAGCGTAGTGACATCGCGGGAATTTACAGTCTTGGTGCTGGCAATAGCGGTCTGGTGAAGGCACTCGCCAAACACAGCTCCTATCGACCGCTCGTCATCGCGCATGAACGCGATAACGTGACCTCGAAAGCACTGACAGACGGCATCATCCATGCGGTGCTGGCGCAGGATGCAGGCCATGAAATCCGCAGCGCCATCCGGGTTCTCAAAGCATCTGCGGATCGTCTGGCCATTGTTCCGGGACAGGAACACATCCGCATCGAAATTTTCCTTAAAGACAACCTGCCGCATTTCGTTTGATGCGCGGGCAACAATGCCTTTCCAACAGGAGCAAATATGTATCTCGGGCTCGATCTAGGAACATCCGGTGTCAAGGCGCTGTTGATCGACGACGCGCAGACAGTGATCGGTTCGGCCCATGGTGAACTGGATGTTTCCCGTCCCCATCCGGGCTGGAGTGAACAGGAGCCGGCACATTGGATCGAGGCTTGTCGCACTGCAATCGATGGCTTGCGCACTGCCCACCCAAAGGAGTTTTCAGCTATTGCCGGTATTGGCCTTTCTGGCCAGATGCATGGCGCTACCCTGCTGGACGAACAGGATCAGGTTTTGCGTCCCTGCATCCTCTGGAACGATACGCGCAGCTATCGCGAAGCGGCGAAGCTCGATGCCGATCCGGCTTTTCGCGCCATCACCGGCAATATTGTCTTTCCCGGTTTTACCGCACCAAAGCTGGTTTGGGTTGCCAATAATGAACCGGAGATTTTTGCGCGCATCCGCAAGGTGCTGTTGCCGAAGGACTACCTTCGCCTCTGGCTGACCGGTGAATATGTCTCCGATATGTCGGATTCAGCAGGCACGAGCTGGCTCGATACCGGTGCACGCCGCTGGTCTCAAGAACTGCTGGACAAGACTGGTCTCGATGAAAACCAGATGCCGCGTCTTGCCGAAGGCACGGACGCAACCGGACGGCTGCGAGCTGAACTTGCCGCAGAATGGGGCATTGCCGGTCAGCCGGTCGTGGCGGGGGGCGCTGGCGACAACGCGGCTTCCGCCTGCGGTATGGGCACGGTCAAGCCCGGCCATGCCTTCGTTTCGCTCGGCACATCAGGCGTGCTCTTTGCAGCAAACGGCGCCTATCAGCCAAAGCCTGAAAGTGCAGTTCATGCCTTCTGCCACGCCCTGCCGGACACCTGGCACCAGATGGGTGTCATCCTGTCCGCGGCAAGCGCACTCGACTGGTATGCACGGCTTGTCGGCAAAACGGCACATGAGCTTGATAGGGAGCTCGGCGACACGGTGAATGCACCGGGCAGCGCGACATTCCTGCCTTATCTTTCCGGCGAACGCACCCCGTATAATGATGCGAAGATACGCGGCGTGTTTTCAGGTCTGGAACATGAATCCGATCAGCGTGCATTGACGCAAGCCGTTCTGGAAGGCGTTGCCTTTGCGATCCGCGACAATCTCGCCGCGCTGCAATCGGCTGGTACAGATATCAAGTCGCTTACCGCCGTCGGCGGCGGCTCGCGTTCCACTTATTGGCTGAAGGCAATCGCGACCGCGTTGAATGTACCGATTGCCTTGCCGGAAGAAGGCGACTTCGGCGGCGCTTTTGGCGCCGCGCGACTGGGTCTCATTGCGGCCACCGGCGCTGATCCATTTGCCGTCTGCACGCCGCCGCGCACGGAACGCACGATAGAGCCGGAAGCCGCCCTGCTCCCGGCCTATGAGGAAGCCTATCAGCGTTATCACGCCCTTTATCCGGCACTTCACGCCCTCGCCGGTTAGTGACGCTGCCGCAAACAACCAGACATGACGACATTCGAACGGGAGGACACAATGAGCACCGGATTTTTCGGCGACATTCAAAAGGTTAAATATGAAGGACCGGACAGCGACAACCCGCTGGCATTCCGCCACTATAATCCGGATGAAATTGTGCTGGGAAAGCGCATGGAAGACCATCTGCGCTTTGCGGTCGCCTACTGGCACAGTTTTGCCTGGGAGGGTGGCGACCCGTTCGGCGGACGCACCTTCGACCGTCCCTGGTATTCCAACGAGCTGGATGCGGCAAAACTCAAGGCCGACGTGGCTTTCGAGTTCTTCTCCCTGCTTGGCGCGCCCTATTATTGCTTCCACGATGCCGATGTGCGGCCCGAAGGACGCAACTTTGCGGAAAACACGCGATATCTCAACGAAATCGTTGATATTTTCGAGAAGAAGCAAGCCGAAACCGGCGTAAAGCTTCTTTGGGGCACAGCCAACCTGTTCTCCAATCGCCGCTATATGGGCGGTGCCGCAACCAATCCCGATCCGGATGTGTTCGCCTTTGCGGCAGCAACTGTGAAAAGCTGCATCGACGCGACGAAACGGCTCGGTGGCGAGAATTACGTGCTCTGGGGCGGTCGCGAAGGCTATGAAACGCTGCTCAACACCGATCTTGGACGCGAACTCGATCAGATGGGACGGTTCCTTAATCTGGTGGTCGAATACAAGCACAAGATCGGCTTCAAGGGCACGATCCTGATCGAACCAAAGCCGCAGGAGCCGACCAAGCATCAATATGATTACGACGTCGCGACTGTCTATGGCTTCCTGAAGCGCTACGGCCTCGAAAACGAGGTAAAGGTCAATATCGAGCAGGGCCATGCCATTCTCGCCGGTCACTCCTTCGAGCATGAACTGGCGCTTGCCCGTGCGCTTGGCATTTTCGGTTCCATCGACATGAACCGCAATGACTATCAGTCAGGATGGGATACAGACCAGTTCCCGAACAATGTGCCGGAAATGGCGCTCGCCTATTATCAGGTCCTGCTTGCAGGCGGCTTCACCACCGGCGGCACGAATTTCGACGCCAAGCTGCGCCGCCAGTCGCTCGATCCGCAGGACCTGCTGATCGGCCATATTGGTGGCATGGATTGCTGTGCGCGCGGGTTGAAAGCAGCCGCTGGAATGCTTGAAGACGGCGCATTGTCCAAGCCGCTCGATGAACGTTATGCAGGCTGGAATGGCGATTTCGGCAAGAAGCTTTTGACAGGTCTCTCGCTGGACCAGATCACGGCTGAAGTCGAAGCGAAGGACATCAATCCGCAGCCGAAATCCGGCCGTCAGGAATATCTCGAAAACGTCGTCAATCGTTACGTTTGAAGCCATTAAATCGACGGATAAAAAAGGGCGCCTCCGGCGCCCTTTCTTCTATAACATATCGACTTCTAAAGCTTGACCCAGCCACCGTTTTTCTGTGCCGAGCGCACGCAGGCATCAATGAAAGCAACGCCCTTCAAGCCGTCATCAACGGTCGGATAAATCACGGCACTATCCGGCTTTTTGCCGTTGCGGTGGGCTTCGATAGCATTGGCCGCTTCCGAATAGATCGTGGCAAAAGCTTCCAGATAACCTTCAGGATGCCCAGCCGGTACGCGGGTCACGCGGGCGCTCGCAGAGCCGACACCAGCACCGCCCCGCGTGATGAGCCGCTTCTGTTCGCCAAAAGGCGTGAACCAGAGATAGTTCGGGTCTTCCTGCGCCCATTCAATGCCACCCTTTGTGCCATAGACGCGCAGGCGCAGCGCATTTTCATTGCCGGGCGCAACCTGACTGCACCAGAGCATGCCCTTGGCACCACCCGCAAAACGCAGCATCACATGCGCATTATCGTCCAGGCGACGTCCCTCGACAAAACTGTCGAGATCGGCGGCAAGGCTGTCGAGCGTCAAGCCGGTTACGAAGGAGGCGAGATTGAACGCGTGCGTGCCGATATCGCCGGTCGCGCCGCCTAGCCCCGATTGTGCCGGATCGGTGCGCCAGACAGCGCCCTTGGCACCTGTCGCTTCCACCGCTTCGGTCAGCCAGTCCTGCGCATATTCCACCTGTACGACACGAAGATCGCCAAGATCGCCATTAGCGATCATCTCGCGCGCCTGCCGCACCATCGGATAGCCCGTGTAATTATGAGTCAGAACAAACAAGGCACCGCTTTCATCGGCGACCTTTTTCAACTTCTTCGCATCGGCAAGCGTCGAGGTCAGCGGCTTGTCGCAGATGACGTGAATGCCGCGCCGCAGAAACTCCTTGGCAGCTTCATAGTGAACGTGGTTCGGCGTTACGATGGAAACGGCCTCAATGCCGTTTTTCAGCCGCGCCTCACGAATGGCCATGTCCTTGTAGCTGGAATAAATGCGATCTTCGGCCAGCCCCAGCTCGCGCCCCGAGGCCTGCGCCTTTTCCGCCGATGACGACAAAGCGCCTGCCACCAGTTCAAACCGGTTGTCGAGACGCGCCGCCATGCGGTGCACGCCGCCGATAAACGCGCCAGCCCCACCGCCCACCATGCCGAGGCGGATACGGGGAGCAGCAGTTTCCGTAGTTTTAGCTTCGATGGTCATTGCGTCCTCATAATCCAAGCATGCGGCGATTGGCAGTGTCATCGGTGCCGCCGGCTGCGAAATCGTCAAATGCCTTGTCGGTGACGCGGATGATGTGCGCCTTGACGAACTCCGCGCCTTCACGCGCTCCGTCTTCAGGATGCTTCAGCGCGCATTCCCATTCAACCACGGCCCAGCCGTCAAAGTCGTTCGCGGCCATCTTGGAGAAGACCGCGCCGAAATCCACCTGCCCGTCACCGAGCGAGCGGAAGCGGCCTGCACGGTTGACCCAGCCCTGATAGCCGCCATAGACGCCCTGTCGCCCGGTCGGATTGAACTCCGCATCCTTGACGTGGAACATCTTGATGCGGTCCTTGTAGATGTCGATATTGTCGAGATAATCGAGGCACTGCAGGACATAATGCGACGGGTCATAAAGCATGTTGGCCCGCGGGTGATTTTTGACCTGCTCCAGAAACATCTCGAAGGTCACGCCGTCGTGCAGGTCTTCGCCGGGATGGATTTCATAGCATATATCGACGCCGTGTTCGTCAGCATGATCGAGGATCGGCGTCCAGCGTCGGGCGAGTTCCTCAAATGCGGTTTCGACCAGACCGGCAGGACGCTGCGGCCATGGATAGACAAACGGCCAGGCCAGTGCGCCGGAAAAGGTCGCATGCGCGCCAATGCCGAGATTGCGTGAGGCGCGGATTGCCATCTTTACCTGTTCGACCGCCCAGGCCTGACGCGCCTTGGGATTGCCACGCACTTCCGGCACCGCGAAACCATCGAAAGCTTCGTCATAGGCGGGATGCACCGCAACGAGCTGGCCCTGCAAGTGGGTCGAGAGCTCCGTGACTTCGACACCGTTCTGGCGAGCCACTCCGGCGAATTCGTCGCAATAATCCTTCGATTCAGAAGCCTTTTTCAGATCGATCAACTGGCTGGCCCATGTGGGAACCTGCACCCCGGCATAGCCTTTTTCGGCAGCCCATTTGGTGATGCCATCCCATGTGTTGAACGGCGCTTCATCGCCTGCGAACTGCCCAAGAAAAATCCCGGGACCCTTGATCGTCTTCATCAAATTTCTCCTGAATATGCTCGAACCCCGCCATCAACCGGCATCGAGCAATTTGAGAGCGCGCTTCGCGCTGCATATCGGGAATGAAAAGAAAAGCCGTGCGCCTGCTCAGACAGGCGCACGGTATTCAAGCACCTTAGAACGGCGAATCCGGGAAATAGAAATCCTTCGCATTGTCCTTGGTAACGAGCGTAGCATCGAGGATGTAGCTGCCGCTCACCGGAATCTGGTCATAGAAATGACCGGCGGCGAGTTCCATGGCCGTCGAAACCATTGCCGGCGGATAGAGAACATCAACCGGCACAAGCTTGTCGCCATCCATCACCTTCTTGATCATGTCCTTGGAGCCTGCACCGCCCACGACATACTGAATGTCACTGCGGTTGGCCTGCTTGATGGCTTCGAGAACGCCGACAAGCATGTCGTCATCCTGTGCCCAGACCACATCGATCTTCGGATATTTGGTCAGGAAGTCCTGCATGACGCGGAAAGCATCGTCGCGGTTCCAGTTGCCATACTGGCGGTCCAGAACCTTCACGTTGGAGCCTTCAATGCCCTTGTCGAAACCGTCCTGACGCTGTTGATCGATCGGGATCGGCAGACCGCGAATGACGACGACCTGCGCATCGGGCGTGGTCTTCTTGATATATTCGCCAGCCACCTGTCCGAGCGCCGGGTTGTTACCCGCCACGTAAAGATCGCGGATGGAGTTGTCGTTGCTGCTCGGCGCACGGTCGACCAGAGCGACAAAGGTTCCCTTGTCCTTGATTTCCTTGATGGCGTTGACAAGCGGATCTGGATCGGTTGGCAGAACAACGAGCCCGTCGAGGCCCTGTACGGCCAGATCCTGCAACGCATTGGCCTGCGATGCCGCATCGGGCGACGTCTTGACGATGACGTTGAGGCCCGGATGCTCAGCCATCAGAAGCTTCGCAACGCGTTCGGCGTGATAGACGACACCTGCCGTCCAGCCGTGATCGGCAGCCGGGATCGACACGCCGATCGTCACTTTCTTGTCCTGTGCGCTTGCTGCGCTGCCAAAGGCAAGCGCGCCCGCCGTCAAAGCGGCGAAAGCAAGCTTCATCAAATTCCCTCGCATAGTCTTCCTCCCAGTAAACACGGGGCTCTCATTCCTCTCAGGCTGGAATCGCCCCAACAATTCCGCCAATCCTTAAAGCGTGCCGCATCTCATCGTACTCATAAGACACGCTTTAAGCTTTTGTTTTCATGCATGTCTTTATCCCAAAACCGCTTCCAGCTTTTGGCAGACATGCATTAGACCTATCTTCGCGACAGCGAACGCTGCACCAGCATGGCGATAATGATGATCGCGCCCTGAATTGCCCCGAGCAGATACTCGCTGACGAAGTTCGACAGGATCATGATGTTGCCGATGATCTCCAGAATGAACGCGCCGCAGATCGTGCCCCAGATACGGCCCACGCCGCCGCGCAAAGCTGTACCGCCGACAACGACGGCGGTGATCGCCTGCAATTCCCACATCAGGCCGGTCGTCGCCGACGTAGAACCCAGACGCGGCACATAGAGGAGCACAGCCACAGCGACGCAAAGGCCCTGAATGACGAAGGCGATAGTGCGCACTTTCTTGACTGAAATGCCGGAATAGCGCGCCACATCCTCGTTCGATCCCACGGCAATGACATGGCGGCCATACCGGGTCCGGTAAAGGACGAATGCGGCAAGCGCTGCCGTCACGAAAATCACGATAACCGGCACTGGCACGCCAAGAATGGAACCAAAATAAGCCGGACGATAAAGCGCCTGAATGTCCGGGTTGCGCAAGGTGATCGCCCCCCCTTGCGACAGCCATGTGGTGAGACCACGATAGATGCCCATGGTGCCAAGCGTGGCGATAAAAGGCTCGATGCCGCCTACCGTCGTTATCAGCCCGTTCAACAGGCCGCAGGCTGCCCCAACAATCAGCGCCAGCATCACGGCCGCAATCAGCATCATCACCGGATCGGCAATCACCCCGCTATTCATGAACAGGATCATGATACTGGCGACGAAAGCCACCATTGCGCCCACGGAAAGGTCGAGCCCGCCCGATGAAATCACATAGGTGGCGCCGAGAGCGATAATGGCGATGAAAGCGCTGCGCGTTGCGACATTGAGAAGATTGTCGATGCTGATGAAGTTCGGATTGGCAATCGTGCCCAGAACAAGCAGCAGGGCGAGCGCGATGAACGGGGCAATTGCCCGCAGATCCCAATCCTTGGACGTCCTCGCCACTGAGCTTTTATCGGTCGCAACCTGTGTCATCTACTTTCCACTTTATTGTTTTTATGCGGCATTTTCGGCTTCAACGCCGGTTGCAAGCACGACGATGTCATGTTCCGTCATACGGTCGCCTGTCACCTCACCGGCAACCCGCCCTTCCCGCATCACGACGATGCGGTCGCAGATACCGATCAGTTCCGGCATTTCCGACGAAACGACGATGATCGATTTTCCTTCATCCGCCAGATTGGCAATGAACTGGTAGATTTGCTCCTTTGTGCCAACGTCGATACCGCGTGTCGGTTCATCAATGATGACGATGGACGGATCGAGCATCATCATCTTGGCAAGCAAAAGCTTCTGCTGGTTCCCGCCCGAAAGCTGACCTGCCAGAATGTCCTTGCGGCCTGTGCGAATATCGAACTCGCGGATCGCATCATCGAGTGCAGTGCGTTCCCTGTTGCGGTCGATCTGCAAACCGCTCACGAATTTCGTCAGCGAGGCGAGTGTCAGATTTACACCCAGGTCCTTGGACAGAAGCAGCCCTTTGCCCTTCCGGTCCTCGCTGAGATAAACGATCCCAGCCTTCTGGCTTTCATGCGCGTTGCGGAAATGGACCGGCTTGCCATTGTGACGCGCATCCCCCTTGCCGGGGCGCAGTCCGACAATACCTTCCATCAGTTCCGTGCGTCCCGCGCCGACCAGACCGGCAAAGCCAAGTATCTCGCCCCGGTTCAGATGAAAGCTCGCATTCTGCACATAGCCCGGCACGCTGAAGTTCTGGACTTCAAGAATGGCAGCGTTGTCATGCTGGCTTGCGCGGTCAGGATAAAGCTTTGAAACGTCACGACCGACCATTAGCCGAGCCATGTCCGATGGCTGCAATTCCGAAGACAAATGCGCTGAAACAAGCTTGCCATCGCGAAGCACAGTCACGCGATCGGATATTTCCTTCACTTCCGGCAGACGATGCGAGATGTAGAGGACCGCGACACCCTTCGCACGAATATCCCGGATCACTTTCAGCAGCGCCTCCGTCTCGAACGGCGTCAGCGAGGCGGTCGGTTCGTCGAAAATCACCACACGATGCGGCACCAGCAACACGCGCGCAATCTGCACGAGCTGGCGCTGTGCGATCGACAGGGAGCCGACAACTGCATCCGGATCGATATCGGCACCAAGATCACGGATGGCCTTGCGCGCACCTTCGCGCATCGACTTGTCATCGACGACCAGCCCACGGTTAAGCTCGCGACCAAGATAGATATTCTGCGCGACGGTCAGATCGGGTGCGAGGAGAATTTCCTGATGCACCAGCACAATGCCCTGCGCTTCGGCTTCCACCGGCCCCGAGAAAGCAACAGGCTTGCCGTCAATGCGGATTTCCCCGCTCGTCGGGCGTTCGTTGCCCGCGAGCAGCTTCATCAGCGTCGATTTTCCGGCGCCGTTCTCGCCGATAATCGCATGAACTTCGCCACCGAAGATGCGCAGATCGATATTCTTCAGAACCTGGACAGGACCGAATGATTTGGAAAGCGACACAGCCTCCAGCAGTGCAGGCCTGCCATTTTTTTCCTGCGCACTCATAGGCAACCGCCCATGGCGGGCTGCCGCATTTGGTGCGTCTTTAATATGCTCTTTGCCGATAGTTCTGGCTGCACGTGAACTCCTCCCAAAGCGCCACGATAAAAAGCTTAGCTTTCGTTTTGAGGTACGTAAAGCAAAATATGCATTCTATCCCATCATCAAACCGGAGAAGCCCTGTTCATGCAAGGCTCTTGCATATGAGCTCGCAGGCTCCGCTGTGAGGACACAAAGGATATTCCGGGATCGTCCTTACTGATCCGGCAACAGGCTTATCAGATTATCGATAAGCGGCGACCGGTTGTTCTTCATCGAAACCAGCCCCAATCGCGCCAGAAGGGGCTCGCCTTCGATTGGACGATAAGTCACCCCGGCCAGCTTGATCTGCGCAATGGCGGCTGGAACAATCGAGACGCCCAGATCGGCTGCGACCAGATTGACCACGGACGGCATCTGCGGCGCTTCCTGCGCGACGATCATTTCAAAGCCCGCATTCCGGCAAGCCTCAACCACATCGTCGTAAAGGCTAAGCCCCACAATGCGCGGGAAAAGCACGAATGCCTCATTTGCCAGAGCTGAAATCGGCAGCTTGGGATGAACGGCAAGCGGATGATGGCTCGGCAGGGCGATCAGCATCGGCTCATCAGCCAGCCGCTTCATGCGTACGTCCTTGGGATTTTCCAATCCGGGCCGGATGAAGGCAGCGTCCACTTCTCCCCTGACCAGTTGTTCCATCAGCAAATGACTGTTCATCTCCGTCAGGGTCAGCCGGACATCGGGCCATCTGGCCCGAAACTTGCGGATCGTACCGCTGACGGTCGGGTTGAACGCGGACGATGCAGTGAAACCCAGCGCGAGCCTGCCGGTTTCTCCACGCGCCGCGCCCTGCGCTGCAAGCTTCGCTTTCTCGGCGGCGGCAAGGGAGGCCTTCGCTTCACCAAGAAAAGCCGTGCCGGCTGCCGTTAGTTCGGCTCCATGGGGCACGCGATGAAACAGCGCCACCCCGATCTCGTTCTCGAGGTCGCGTATCTGCTGGCTGAGCGGCGGCTGGCCGATACCGAGTTTCGCAGCCGCGCGGGTAAAATTGCCCTCTTCGGCCACGGCCAGAAAATAACGCAGATGACGTAGTTCCATCGCTATATCCAAAAGCTATTGCAATCGTCACTTCCATATATTGGACAAATGAAGGGCATTTGACTAGATCAAAAAGCGGGAGGATTTGAAAAGGCAAAGTCATGTCACGCCTCGCAGAACGCAGCCTCGACAGCGTAAGAACACCGGAAAGCCAGCTCAAGCTCGTTTCAGCTCCCACGGCAACCGAACAAAAGCAGTATCTCGTCAAGGGCACGCCGGCATTTCGCAATGCGAGCATTGCACTGTTCCTCTCCGGCTTCGCAACCTTCTCCCTGCTTTACTGTGTCCAGCCGCTGATGCCGCTTTTCGCGCATGATTTTAACATCACGCCTGCGGCCAGTTCCTTATCGCTTTCCGTTTCGACAGGCTTTCTCGCCTTTGCAATTTTCGGTGCCGCCGCCGTATCTGAACGCTTCGGACGCAGGACACTGATGTTCGTCTCGCTCCTCGGCTCAGCACTTTGCACGATAGCCAGTGCTTTGGTGCCGGACTGGCATATGCTGCTCGTCATCCGCGCCCTGCAGGGCCTGTTGCTGGGCGGGGTTCCGGCAGTCGCCATGACCTATCTGGCGGAAGAAATCGACCCGCGCGGCCTTGGCGCTTCAATGGGGCTTTATATTGCTGGCAATGCATTCGGCGGCATGGCGGGCCGTGTCATTGCCGGAACGCTCGCAGAGTATTTCTCCTGGCGCGTCGGTCTGGCAGGCATGGGACTGCTTGGACTTTCCGCATCCATTGGCTTCCTCTTTCTGCTGCCCGCCTCGCAGAACTTCGTCCCGCGTCCAGGCTTCAATGCACGGTTTCACCTCGGCGCATGGATCGGCCACATCCGCAACCCGGCCCTGCCGCTGCTCTTTGCCATTGGCTTTCTCGTGATGGGTTCCTTCGTCACCATCTACAACTATATCGGTTTCCGTCTTGTCGCAGCGCCTTACAGCCTCAGCCAGACAGCGCTCGGCGCCATTTTCACGGTCTATCTGTTCGGCATTGCCGCTTCATGGCTTGCTGGCAGGATGGGCGACAGGCTCGGCTATTTCACCGTTCTTCCCATCGGCCTTGCGATACAGGCGGCGGGCTGCCTTCTGACCCTGTTTGCGCCGCTGCCAGTCATCATCGCAGGCATCATCCTCGTGACTGTCGGCTTCTTCGTCAGCCATTCGGTCGCCAGCGCTCTGGTCGGACGACTGGCACTCCACACAAAGGGACATGCATCATCACTCTATCTGCTCGCCTATTATCTCGGCTCCAGTGTCGCCGGTGCAGCAGGTGGCTATTTCTGGGTTGCGGATGGATGGTCTGCGGTTGCCGAATTCACCTTTGTCATGCTTGCCATTGCGTTCGCGGCGGCATTGGGTGCAGCCCGCCTGTCAAACCGGGACTGACATTGGAAAAAAGATAAAATTTTATGGAACCATATCCATTCCAGCACGTTCATGCGGCTCGGAAGGAGAATGATTGCATGCAAGTTGTCGATGCTCTGGTCAAAAGATGCGACAAGGAAAATTCCTATCTGGTAGAATTCATCGGTGAAGATGGCGAAACTGTTTGCGTATCCTTCCGCCACAATTCAGAGGAAGAACTGAGCCACCATGACGCCATTGCGAGCGCGCTTGCCAAGATGGCGCCGCTCACGGCTTATGGTGCAGCGTTCATCAGCATCCTGTCGGCCAACAAGTTGAATACGTCCGCCACGGCGGCCTGATAATTGCCATTCGGAAAGCCCTGCACTCCGGTTAGAGCGCAGGGCTTTTTGTATCTGTTGGTCGAACCTTTTTGAACCGCTTTGGGATTGATATCCTTCCGAAAATTGCCTAGCTGCTTGACAGGAGCGAGGCAATTGACTGAGGTTCGGACATGAGCGAATTGGCCGACTGGCTATCGGACACCCATCCGATCACACGAAAGAATGCGGCAGAAGTTGTGTTCGACGATATTCGCTCGGCCATCACGTCCGGTCGCCTTGCAGTTGGAACCCGCCTGCCCTCAGAAGCCCAGCTTGCTGGTCGGTTCGGCGTCAGCCGCCCAATCGTGCGCGAGGCGCTGCGGTCGCTACAGACGCTAGGGCTAACCCAGACCCGGACAGGTAGTGGCACTTATGTCCTGAATACTTCCCCCGTGAGCGAACTGAGTTATGGCGGCTATTCGGCGCGTGATCTGATCGAGGCGCGCCCGTTCATCGAAGTACCGGCGGCGGGCTGGGCAGCACTGCGCCGCAGCGCCGGGCAACTCGCCCACCTGCTTGAGCTTTGCGACAAGATGGACCGCCAGACGGACCCACAGAAATGGGAATTGCTCGATTCCGAATTTCATTGCGCTATTGCTGAGGCTTCCGGAAACACAGTCTTCTCCAAGATCGTCGCCGATGCCCGCGAAGCACTGATCCAGCAATCCGAACTCGTCAATCTGATGTCTGGTCGCCGTGAAGCGTCAAATGTCGAGCATCGCCGTATTGTCGAGGCCATTGAGGCTGGATCGGAAGCCGAAGCCCGTGCCGCGATGGAAGCCCATCTGAGCAAGGTCAAGACAGCCGTGACGACGATCATCGGCAAGGATGAAGTCTGACGCCACAAGGCGGTGGCTTTGCACAGGATTCGCGCAGATTATTCGTGCCAATCCGCCTTGGCGCAGCATTTTCCTGCCGAATAAGCACAAGCCCGTAACACTTTCTTCCTGCTGATTTTTTCCCTACCAGCCTTTTCTGAAATTGGGTGTCGAGCTTCTCATTTGAAGCCGAATACTTGACGTGCGTTCTGCGATATGCGTTAAAACCGCCTCTAAAATCTGTCATGCAGCTTTACAGAATACCCATCAAATAGGGATGAATTCCATACCCTCATTGAATGACCGGCGGTGCGCCCTAATTGGCCTTTCACGCCGAACGGTCGCCTGTAGAAACCGCGCTCTCAGGGAGGAGCAATGCCGATCAAAACCATGAAAGCCACCCCGGCCGAACGCGAAGTGTTCATTGAAGAGGACCGCGGTTATCACAAAGCCCTGAAACCGCGCCAGATTCAGATGATCGCGATTGGCGGCGCAATCGGAACCGGGCTCTTTCTCGGCGCAGGCGGACGTCTGGCACTGGCAGGTCCGGCTCTGGTCTTCGTCTATGCCTTGTGCGGCTTCTTTGCGTTTCTGGTACTGCGTGCACTGGGCGAACTCATCATGCATCGTCCCAGCTCCGGTTCCTTCGTCTCCTATGCCCGCGAGTTCTACGGCGAAAAGCTGGCTTTCGTGGCAGGCTGGATGTACTGGCTCAACTGGGCGATGACATCGGTGGCAGACGTAACGGCTGTTGCGCTCTACATGAATTTCTTCAAGCATTATGTGCCCTGGCTGCAAGGTATCGACCAATGGGTATTCGCCCTGACGGCGCTTGTTATCGTGCTGGCGATGAACCTCATGTCGGTGAAAGTTTTCGGCGAGCTGGAATTCTGGTTCAGCCTCGTCAAGGTGATCGCGCTCGTGACCTTTCTGGTGGTCGGCATTTACTTTGTCGTCTCCGGCACGCCTATTGACGGTCATCCTGCTGGCTTCAGCATCATCACGGATAGCGGAGGTCTGTTCCCGAACGGTATATTGCCGGCCTTCATCATCATACAGGGCGTGGTTTTCGCCTATGCATCCATCGAATTGCTGGGCACCACAGCGGGAGAAACCGAAGACCCGCGCAAGGTCATGCCCCGTGCAATCCGCACCGTGGTCTTCCGCCTGCTCGTCTTTTATGTGGGTTCGGTTCTGCTGCTCTCGCTGCTTCTCCCCTACACCGCCTATTCGGCTGGCGAGAGCCCGTTTGTGACCTTCTTCGGCAAGATCGGCGTCGAGGGCGCGGATGTCATCATGAACCTCGTCGTCCTGACGGCAGTTCTGTCGTCATTGAATGCCGGGCTTTATTCCACCGGACGCATCCTGCATTCCATGGCTGTATCCGGTTCTGCACCTGCTTCGCTGGCCAAGATGAACAAGAACGGCGTTCCTTATATGGGTATTGCAGTTACCGCCGTGGTCACTGTCATCGGTGTCGTTCTCAATGCGGTCGTGCCTGCGGCAGCCTTTGAAATCGCGCTCAATCTCTCCGCGCTTGGCATCATCACGGCTTGGGGCGTCATTGTCCTCTGCCAGTTGAAACTGTGGCATCTCGCACGTCGCGGCGAAATCGTGCGTCCGGATTTCCGCATGTTCGGTGCGCCTTACACCGGCATCCTCACACTCGCATTCCTGCTCGGCGTACTTGTCCTGATGGCGCTCGACTATCCAGTCGGCACCTGGACGATTGCTTCGCTGGCGATCATCGGCCCTGCCCTCATCCTTGGCTGGTATATGATGCGTGAACGCATCCATCGACTTGCTGCCGAACGTGCTGTAGACGCCAGCATTCCCGGTAAGTGAGAGGATTCGGAAATATGACGCTTGCAAAGCCTTCCATAGCGGTGATCGCCACTGGCGGCACCATCGCCAGCAAGCGCGGGGAAGACGGAGCAAGCACACCGGTCCTGTCCGGTGAGGATTTGCTCGGCTTCGTGCCGGGCCTTGAAGCGGAGCTTCGCCCGGTCGACCTGATGGCGAAGGATTCCGCAAGCCTCACCCTTTCCGACATGCAACGCATCAGCGATGCCGTCGCCTCCGGTCTCAAGGATAGCGAAGTCGATGGCATCGTCGTCCTGCACGGCACGGATGCCATGGAAGAAACGGCGCTGCTGGTGCATCTGCAGCGCCACATCGGCAAGCCGGTGATCTTCACCGGCGCGCAGTTTACCGCCGATCATCCGCAGGCCGATGGGCCGGAAAATCTAGCTACCGCCATTCGTCTTGCCTGCGATCCGGCCAATGCCGACAAAGGTGTCCTTATTGTCTTCGGCGGGCGGATCGTTCCGGCCTGGGGTGCATACAAGTTCAGCAGCGACAGTGCCGACGCCTTCCGCTCTGCCCGTATGATCCACAGCCAGAGCCCGGTGCTTCCAGCGCCCGTCGGTGACCGCCGGATCGACACGATTGCCATTTATCCGGGCTGCGACGCCCTCCACATCGAAGCGAGCATTGCAGCCGGTGCCAGCGGCATCGTTCTTGCTGCACTGGGTTCCGGCAACACTACGCCCTGCGTTGTCGAAGCTGTCCGCGAATGCTCGCGCCGCAATATTCCCGTTGCAGTTTCAAGCCGCGTGCCGGAAGGCCTGTTGGCACCCGGCTATGGCGGAGGCGGCGGCGGATATGATCTTGGCGAAGCCGGAGCCATTCACGCACATACGCTTCGCCCTGGTCAGGCCCGCATCCTGCTTGCTGCATTGATCGCCAGCGGTAGTTCCAAGGATGCGATGATCCACGCTTTCAGCGACGACCGATAAGCGGGTCAACCCGGAAACTGGTGGTAGCATTCTTCCGCCACCTGCCGCAGCCGCTCGCGCGAGATCTCTCCGCTCACCGCATAACCAAGATCGTTGTCGATCCAGTAGAAGGTTTCGACACCGTCGCTTGAGGCGAACCGGAAGCTCGTGTCGCGGTTATCCGGATTGCGGCCGACGATCACCGAAAGCCGTTTTCCAGCCTCGTCCTCATACATGAAAAAGGCGCCCGCCTTGCCGTCAACCGGCAACAGACGCCCACCGACAAGCTGGAAACCGAGCGAACGGAGATCGGGAACGCGGAGATCGGGTATATCAAGCCGTTTGCCGAGCCATGTCGCCAGATGCGCCTCTTCATTGGAAAACACCTCGACCGGATGCCGCACTTCGCTGGCATAGATGAGATAAGCCGCCTGGGATTGCTGCGGCAGGGTTTGCGCACTCGCTATTTGCGGCTCGGCTTCCGCAAGCAGGCGCGAACCTGCAAAGCCGCCTGCGCCACCGATCAATAACGCTGCCAGAACCGCTGCTGCAACGGCCCCGCGATAGGTTCGCGACTGGCGTATCCCCGCTGAGCGGATCAATGCGGGATCGTCATTCTTCGCCTTGGCATAACCGGAAAAGAGTTGCCTGATACCGTCGTTCTGACTGCGCCACTCGGCAGCCAGCGCCGCCTGCTCGGGGTTGTTCTCAAGAAGCCCGGCAATACGCGCATGTTCCGCATCGGACAATTGCCCATCGACAAAGCCAAGCAGTTCCGCTTCGGTTATGGGAGAATTGCGTTCTGTCATCGGTTTCTCCGAAGCGTTACGATATTCGAACCGCTCATATGTTCGGCAAGGCGATGTCTCGCCCGTGAAAGCCGCGACATGACGGTTCCGACAGGTATGCCCAGCATTTCAGCCGCTTCGCCATAGCTGTAGCCTTCAACAACGATAAGCATCAGCACCGCGCGGTTATCTTCCGGCAGGGAGTTGATCGCCTCTTCAAGCTGCTGCAACTGGAACGGATCGGTTTCCGTCGCCGCGACACTGACATTTTCCGCAGCATCCAGCGTTTCATGTCGGGTCCGGGCGCGGCTTTTATAGCCATTGCGATAGAGGTTGGTCATCATCGTGAGTATCCACCCACGCAGATTAAGGCCACGCCACTGGCCGCGCCGCGACAGCGCCTTCGCCACGCAGTCCTGCAAAAGGTCCTCGCCTTCGGCATCGGACTTCGCAAGGCTGCGAGAATAGCGCCGCATCACCGGCAGGAGGGCCAGAAGCTGGCCCTCGAAACTTTCGGGAGCAGGATGGCTCACATCGGCCTCATGGCTTTGCGGCGTGCCAGACCCCATTAACGCCGTCTCCGGTGACATCGCCGGGCTTCTTGTCCTTCACCCAGTAATAGAGCGGCATTCCGTCTTTTGCCCATTGCTCGCTGCCATCCTTGCGCTTGACCAGCGTATATGCGCCGGAAGCCTTTGCTCCCTTCATCGCCATGAAGGGCGGCCAGTTCTTGGCGCAAGTATCATAGCAGCTGGATTCGCCCTTGCTATCCTTGTCGAAAGTATAGAGCGTCATATCCTTGGCGCCTGCCAGAACCTGCCCCTTCGAGCTTTCCATCGTCTTGACGGATGGCGCGGCCAGCGCGGCTGACGCCGCCACGGCTGCAATTGTCAGTACGGACATAAAACCAAACGTTTTCATGATCTGCCTCACGGGAGTTCCAATCGCGACATGCGATATGGAGGTAAGACAATCGGCCACCGCGATTTATTCCCGAAGCCGGAAATATTTTTCCGTTTCTGCCTTTGAGGTGCTCAAATCCCATTGATTAGCAGAAAGAAAACAATATATGTATAGCTATACACATAATAGATAGCTATACAATGTCTCATTCAAAACATGATCTCGAAGCGGCTTTCACGATGGAGCTTTCCACAGCCGCACGCAAAATGCGCAACCTGTTCGATTCCCGCGTCCGGGAACGCGGGCTGACGCTGGCGCGTGCCCGTGTGCTCCTGCTTCTCGCCCAGCCGCGCGACTGGAACCAGCGCGAGCTGGCAGATGCTCTGGAAATCGAGCACCCTTCCGTGGTTCGCCTTCTGGATGGCCTTGAAAAGCAGGGCTTGATCTATCGTGCTGCGGTTGAAACCGACCGCCGCGCAAAACGTATCGAACTGACGGATGAAGCACAGGCACAGGTGCGTGAGTTGCAGGAAATCACCCGCGACATCCGTGCAGAGCTTTTGCAGAAATTTGATCAGAAGTCGCTCGAAACTGCCCTAACTGTTCTTCAGGAAATCAGCCAGACGGTAGAAACGACGCTCGCGGGGAAAGACCGCTAGAACAATGTCGGAAGAAGATAAAGATCGGCAGGGACAGGAGACTTCCCAGGCAGGCCAGCAGCAGGCACCGGCGCAGGTGGCAACGCCAGCGGCGCCGCATATGCCGGTTTACATGTCGGCCATCTATATCGCCGCATCTGTCCTCATGTGGTCGACGCGTGGCCTCAGCATGTATTTCATCTCGGCCAATACACAGCAGATACAGGGGGCACTTGGCGCAACGCTGACGGAAACTTCATGGCTGATCGCGGCCTATATGGCCCCTTATGCCAGCCTGACGATCCTTCTCGTCAAAATCCGCACGCAGTTCGGACTGCGCCGTTTTGCGGAAATCGCAATCGCCGTGTTCCTGATTTCTTCTCTGCTGCATCTGCTTGTCTACGACATCTG
This sequence comes from Brucella tritici, assembly GCF_008932295.1. GTDB lineage: Bacteria > Pseudomonadota > Alphaproteobacteria > Rhizobiales > Rhizobiaceae > Brucella > Brucella tritici. The sequence continues at coordinate 116,434 of NZ_WBWA01000013.1, forward strand.
GTCGGCGATCCCGATCCGCTTTATTGCTGGCGCTGCTGCCGCACCTGTCTCCACCATCGGCTTCCTTTACATGCTCGAAGCCTTTCCGCCTGCCAAGAAAATGACGTGGGGTCTCAGCCTTGCGCTGACCTGTTCGGCTGCCGCCGGGCCGCTCGCCCGCGTCATCTCGCCGTTGCTGTTCGATATCGGCCAATGGCAACAACTCTATATGGTCGAGATCGGCTTGTCGCTCGCAGCCTTCGCCGTGGTCTATATTTTGCCAATGACGCAGGCGCCGCGCGCAAAAGTGCTGCACTGGCTGGATTTCGTCGCTTACGGCCTGATTGCCATCGGCTTTGGGCTTCTCGCGGTGGTTCTGGTTCAGGGAAAGAACTACTGGTGGTTCGAAGCCCCCTGGATCGGCGTATGCCTTGCGATCTCAATCGCGGTCCTCGCCTGCGCTGCCGCCATCGAACTCAATCGCGAACAGCCGCTGATGAACCTGCACTGGCTGTTCTCTCCGGAAATCCTGCGTTTCACGCTGATCCTCTTCATCTTCCGCATCGTGCTTGCCGAGCAGACGACCGGTGCGGTCGGCCTCTTTCAGGCATTCGGCCTACAGGATGGCCAGAGCCGCGGCCTTTATCTCGTCATCCTTGCCGCGTCGCTGGCAGGCGGCATTGCCTGCGGCATGTGGATGAAGCTTGAACGTGTATCGTTCATCTTCGGGTTGGCACTGATCTTCATAGCCGTTGGGGCCTTTCTCGACAGCCATGCGACAAACCTGACCCGTCCGCACAACGCCTATCTCAGTCAGGGCCTGATTGCCTTTGGCGGCGCTCTGTTCCTGCCCCCGGCCATGCTTGCAGGCATCACCAAGGCGCTGAAACAAGGACCGACCTACATGACGAGTTTCATCGTCATCTTCCTGTTCACACAGAACATTGGCGGTCTTATCGGCTCGGCCGTGTTCAGCACATTCATCGCGATCCGCGAAAAATACCATTCCGCCTATCTGGTGGAACAACTGGTCATGTCCAATCCTGTGGTCGCCCAACGCGTTCAGGCGCTCTCCGGCACCTATGCAAAGGTTCTGGCTGACCAGGGACTAACGAAGGCCGAAGGGCTGGCGCTTCTCGGACAACAGGTCACCAAGGAAGCGACGGTGCTGTCCTATAACGATGCTTTTCTAGCAATCTCCGTCATCGCAAGCCTCTCGCTCGTTTGCCTGATCGCCTATCGCTTCTATGAAAACATGCACACCCACCATAACGCTACGGTGGCTGGTTAAATCGACGAGTATTTGAAAATGTCAGTTGGAAAACAGTATATTCGCGGCGGCCTCGCTCTCATCATCGGCCTTGCAGGCGTTCTGATGGTGCTGTGGGCGTGGCAGTTGCCGCCTTTCAAACACACCGTCGAGACAACCGATAACGCCTATGTCCGCGGACAGGTGACAGTTATCAGCCCGCAGGTCGCCGGCTATGTCACAAAGGTCAATGCCAACGACTATCAAACCGTAAAACAGGGTGACCTCCTGTTTGAGATCGACAGCCGCAGCTATCAGCAGAAGCTGGATCAGGCACTGGCCGCCCTCAATAGCAAGAAGGCAGCTCTGGCCAATTCAGAACAGAGCCAGCGTTCGGCTGAAGCGACAATCCAGTCACGGCAGGCGCAGATTTCCGGCGCCAAGGCAGCACTTGAGGTTGCCGAAGCCAATGCAAAGCGCGTCGAGGCCTTGCTGCCACGTGGCGTGACCACGCAAAGTTCTGCCGATACGGCACATGGCACGCTGCTTCAGGCACAGGCCTCCGTCGAGGAAGCGCAGGCCGCACTTGCCGTCGCACAACAGGACCTGCAATCCATCATCGTCAATCGCGACAGTCTTAATGCCGATATCGCCAATGCGGAAGCAACCGTTGAACTGGCGCGGATCGACCTGCAGAACACTCATATCATCGCCCCGCGTGACGGCACGCTCGGCGAAGTGGGCGTGCGTCTCGGTCAATATGTAACAGCGGGAACGCAGCTCGTCTCCGTCGTGCCAAAGACCAAATGGGTAATGGCTAATTTCAAGGAAACACAGCTCTACGGCATGAAGGTCGGCCAGCCGGTCACGTTCACCGTCGATGCGCTACGTCATGCCGAGCTGAAGGGGCACATCGAAGCCTTCGCGCCTGCTGCCGGTTCTGAATTCAGCGTCATCAAATCCGACAACGCGACCGGCAACTTCACCAAGATCACGCAGCGCCTTTCCGTTCGCATCGCCATTGATGAAGATCAGCCGGATGCGGCACATCTGGCGCCCGGCATGTCGGTCGTCGTCCGTGTCGACACCAATGCAGAGCCAGTTGCAAACTAGAACAACCGCAGTTTTCTAGCATGGAAAGCTTCGGCGTAAGTTTCAGGCGCGCGGCATTCCATGCCGCGTAGCCGGGCGAGCCCGCGAAAAGTTTCCGGATCGAACCAGTCCTTCGAGCGCTGCGTGCCGAAGTGCTTCATCAACAATTCGATCTTGCGATCCATGATCACAGCCGGTAGCGCCGAATAAGCATTGGGCTGACCCAGATCGCCATCCCATTTCGGAATTTCATATTCAAGGATCACCTGATCGCGAAACAGGTTCCATGTTAGTTCGTTGACGGTGCGGTGATCCTGATGAGCATCACCGTGGCGATGGGTGAAGACCATGTCCGGCTGCCTGCGTCCGCGCTGTTCGATCAGCCATTGCTTGATCTCGCGGCTTTGCGCCGGGAAATAGCTATCCTCGAAAGAGGCAAGATGGATGTTGAAACTGTCTATCCCGCGCAGAAAATCGCGTGCGGAAGCCTCTGCCTCCGCGCGCCTTGTCTCGCTCCCTGACAGAACACACCATTCGACATGCAGCGGCGTGCCGCTCTCGATCAGGCTGAGAAGCGTGCCGCCGCAACCGATTTCGATATCGTCGGAATGTGCGCCCAGACAAAGCAGTTGCAGCGGGCGGCTCTGATTTGCGAGCGAGCGCAGATCGATCATAGTGCTATCGCGACATTGGTAGCGCGTCGTTCGGCCTCTTCCGCCTTGTGCCTCTTCCAGGGCATGTCGCCCTTCTCCACCATATCCTCAAGCGTCTGCCAGTCGCGCAGCGTATCCATGGAGCGCCAGAAGCCCTCATATTTATAGGCCATGAGCTGGTTTTCAGCGATCAATCGCCCAAAGGGCTCAAGCACCAGTTCCTCGCCTTCGCGCATATAGTCGAAGATTTCCTTGCGGAAGAGGAAGTAACCGCCATTGATCCAGATATCGGAGGTGTTCGAGGTCCGGAAAGCCCGCACGTCGCCGCCTTCGGCAATATCTGCAAGGTGATAGGTCAGCGGCGGACGGACGGCGAGGAAACAGGCAATCTTACCGCTGGCACGGAAACGTTCCGTCATGTCGTCGAGGTCGACATCGCTGAGACCATCGCTGTAATTGGCAAGGAATATCTCCTCGTTCGCTACATGCGACCGCGCACTCCAGAGCCTCTCGCCGATATTGCGCCAGATCCCCGTATCGAGCAGCGTCACGCTCCAGTCACGATCCACTTCCTCAAGCAGTTGCACATTGCGCCCGCCATCGGAAACCACACAGTCCGCGAAGGTCTGCGGGCGGATCGTCAGGAAAAAATCCTTCACGACATTGGCCTTGTAGCCCAGGCACAGGACGAAGTCGTTGTGCCCGTAGTCGCTGTAATATTCCATGACGTGATGCAGGATCGGCTGATGGCCGAGCGGGATCATCGGCTTCGGGATATTTTCCGAATATTCGCGGATTCTGGTTCCAAGACCGCCGCAGAACAAAACGACTTTCATGACTTACCGCTCCTCTGTGAGTAGTGCCGGGTCAATCAACGTGACGTGTGGGATGGGAATGATGAACTTCGCGCCCCATTCGACCACGTGCTGCATCTGCCGGATGATCTCGTCCTTGAAGTTCCACGGCAGAATGAGGATGTAATCGGGCCGGTATTTGTCGATTGCCGACACATCGTAGATCGGAATGTGCATGCCCGGCGTGAAACGTCCGTGCTTGTAAGGATTGCGATCGACCGTGAAATCCAGAAAATCTGTGCCGATGCCGCAATAGTTCAAAAGTGTATTGCCCTTTCCGGGCGCGCCGTAACCGCAGATGCGTTTTCCCGCATTCTTGGCTGCGATCAGGAAGGACAGGAGATCGCGCTTGGTGCGCCGCGTCTTTTCAGCGAACTGCTCATAGGTCGAAATCTCGTTGAGGCCGAAACTCTCTTCGCGCTTCAGAAGCGCTGCCACACGCGGCCCCGCCTTCCGCTTGCTGCTGTTATGCGCAAGATACACGCGCAGCGAACCGCCATGGGTTGGCAGTTCCTCCACGTCGATGACCTTGAGGTGATGACGGTGCGCCATATACCGGATCGTCAGCAACGAGAAATACGAGAAATGCTCGTGATAGATCGTGTCGAACTGGTTCTGCTCGATCAGATTGGCGAGATGCGGAAACTCCAGCGTGATGACGCCCTCCGGCTTCAACAGCAGTTGCAGCCCCCGCACAAAGTCATTGAGATCAGGAACTTGCGCCAGAACGTTGTTACCGATCAGGAGGTCGGCCTTGCGTCCTGCGCCGACCAGTTCGGCGGCAAGTGTTGAGCCGAAGAAATCCACCCGCGTCGGCACGCCCTTGGCAATTGCAGTCTCGGCCACATTGGCCGCCGGTTCGATGCCGAGGATCGGGATGCCCTTCGGCAGGAAATGCTGCAACAGGTAGCCGTCATTGCTGGCGATCTCGACCACGAAGCTGTTTTCATTCAACCCCAGCCGCTCGGTTATCTCGTCGCAATAGGTTTTCGCATGGCTGACCCAGCTCGTGGCGAAGGACGAGAAATAGGCATATTCGGTGAAAATCTCAGCCGGTGAGAAATACTCCTTCAACTGCACCAGATAACAATGGTCGCAAACGAGCGCATAGAGCGGATAATAGGGCTCCATCCGGTCGAGGCGATCCGCCGTGATAAAGCTCTCGCAAGGCGGCGACATCCCAAGATCAACGAAAGTATGTTTGAGTAGTTTACCGCACAGGCGACAGCCGGTCTGCTCTTGCGCCATGCTCGTGCTCCGCGAAATATCCGCCGTCTGGATGGTCATACGTCATTCCTCGCCTCATCGAACCTTTTGGGCAGGTCCGTTATGGGTTGATAGAGTTGAACTCCGATCCGCGTCGGATAACCAAAACTACTAAGCGGCCTAAAAATTGCCGAGACTGTCATCGGGAGCGAGCCGTACATACGATCGGGCGCAACATTCACCGGATGACCTATGAGGAGTAGGCCCGCGATCTTCACCCAATGGCGGCGGGGGTGTAGGCGCCTACCGCATTCGGACGGGTTGGCATCATCCGGAAGGCTATTCAGATGCATCGAAGAAGGTTCTATCGCCCGATATTCCCGCTGTCAGAATGCGCATATATGGCAAACGGGGCAAAGCATGCGTTTCACTTCGCTCAATATCGACGGCGCCTGGTCTATCGAGCCTGAAAGGCTTGAAGACGAACGCGGCTGGTTCGCGCGGGTCTATTGCGAAGCTGCGTTCACGGAACGGCAGATGGAAACGCATTTCCCGCAGCACAGTCTGTCTTTCTCACGCGAGGAAGGAACGCTGCGCGGTCTGCATTATCAAAACGAGCCGCATTCGGAGACCAAGCTTGTCACCTGCCTGCAAGGCGTCATCTGGGATGTTCTGGTCGATCTGCGCCCGCATTCGCCGACCTATCGACGCTGGACCGGCGTGGAACTGTCCGCTGAAAACGGCATGCAGCTTTATATCCCGGAAGGCTGCGCACACGGCTTCCAGACCCTGACACCTGACGTCCTCGTGCGCTACATGATCTCGAAGCCCTATGCGCCTAATTATGCAACGGGTTTACGCTATGATGATCCGTCGCTCGGGATACCCTGGCCAAACAGGCCGAGCGTCATTTCCGACAAGGATCTGGCCTGGCCGCTGCTTTAGCTTTCCACCAGTAACCCTGCCTCGCGAAGCCGGTCAGCGGCATCGGCAAGGGTTGCGAAGGGCAGTTTCGCCCGTTCAGCCATATCGAGGATGGAATGCTCGCCATCCGCCAGATTAAGCACCCATAACAATGCCATTGCGTTTTGTGCCGAGCGGCTGTCGCCGCCCATGTTTCCATAAAGGCCACGCCGCCCAAGCTGCGGTTCTCCCTTTGGCGACGTGTTCAGCGGACACCAGTTTCGTTCCGCAATTTCAATAGCCTGCAAGACCATGTTGAACGATTGCTCCAGATAATCCGGCTTGATGAAATCGAGATTATCGGCCGATGTATGATATTCTGGAAAGGTGCCATAGAGACTGCGCTGGAACATGCCGACCGGCAGATCGAATCCCGGCGAACAGAACTGGCGCTCGTCATAGCCGTAGGGCCAGAAATCATGCGTCGTCGCATCGGTGCGCTCACCAAGTACAAGGCCCATGATCCGATCAATCTCCGCATCACCGCGACGGCTGCGCTTGTAATTGGGCCCGCCAGCATCGCCAACGCAGGACAGGACCAGCCCGTGCCGGACCAGCCCCAGATCCACCTCGTTCTGTTGCAGCCAGGCGAGAGCGCCGAAAGTCGCCGGACCGAAAAGCAGCCGATAAGTCAGGCGCGTGCGTCGTGATTGCAGCACTTCGCCAAGACGCGCCAGCAGCGCCAGTCCGGAACAATTGTCATTGGCCAGCGACGGATGGCAGAGATGGGCCGACAGGACGAACGTCTCGTCGGTTTCTCCCCGGTGAATGAACTCACCAAAGGTCAGAAAACCATCGCGGCGCTCTGCATCGATCACGACGTCATAGTCGCCGTCCTGCATCGACAGGAACTCGTTATGTGTCATGCAGAAGCCCCATGCTTCCGCATGGTAGCAGGTGCGATAGGGAATGAGGTCCGGCTGATCGGGCAGCGTATGAATATGCTCTTTCAGCGCGCTGAGCGGCATTCGCGCCCGCACAGGCACACTGAAATTCACCACATGCAGATTGTGCCGGGCAAAATCGACGACACGATCGCCGTTCATGTCCGCGATATAGGCCTCACAAATGATCCACTCCTGCGGCGCTTTCCAGTCGTAAAGCGGTGTACCGGTCGGAATCTGATGGACCGCCAGCGGCAAATGTTCCCCGATGATGGCAAGCGTTTCGCGCACGCCATCACCGGCGAGACTGCGGCAAACTGGATAAAGCCGAGCAGCAAGATCGTAGATGGCCATCCCGTTCGACAACGGCGGAATGGCAATTTCAACGCCCCTGTGCCCGGCCCCCGTATCCATCACGCCATTGCCCGAAGCGGTTGCGGTTCATCGTCAGTGCGCCGCAGATCGGCATCCAAGACCCCTTCCGCAATCAGCTTGCGGATATGGGCAATACGCTGAAAGCGCGGGCCCTCAAACTCCTCAAGTGTCAGCGTTGAGCGGCTATAGGCGGCAAGCAGTTCGCGCGTACCAGCAACGGCGTCCCATTCCGGCTTCGCTTCCGGCAACACCCGTGCCAGCTTTTCAAAACTGACGCGATAGGAACGCGTATCCGGCCCGGCATCGTCCGCATATTCGATACGGCAATCGGGAACATTCTCGGCAACGATGCCCGCGATATCGCGGATGCGGTAGTTGTGTTCCGTCGAACCGACATTGAAGGCTTCGTTCCAGACTTTTTCGCGCGGCGCTTCCATAGCCGCCATGAAGGCGCGGGAAATATCGCGAATATGCACGATGGGGCGCCATGGCGTGCCATCGGACTTGAGATAGATCAGCCCTTTTGTCACCGCCCATGCCACGAGATTGTTGAGCACGATGTCGAAACGAAGGAACGGCGAAACGCCGTAAGCCGTGGCAGGCCGCAGATAGACAGGGCAGAAGCTTGCATCCGCCAGTTCCCGAATTTCCTGTTCGGCCCGCACCTTGGACCGGCCATAGGCCGTTACCGGCTTCAGTTCGCCGGTTTCATCGATCAGATCGGCATCGCTGATACCGTAATTGCTGCAGGACGAAGCAAACAGAAAGCGTCCCACACCGGCACGTTTGGCAGCTTTTGCCATGGCGACACTCGCCCGGTGATTGATGTCGTAGGTCAGTTCCTCATTGAGATTGCCCAGCGGATCATTGGATAGTGCGGCGAGATGAATGACCGCGTCGAACCCTTCCAGATCGCGCGGCGACACATCGCGCACGTCCTTTCGGATGGTCGGCACATTCATCACTGCACCGCCCTCTTCAAAAAGACAATGTTCGTAAAGGCCGATGTCATAGCCGGACACTTCATGCCCCGCATTTGTGAGGACCGGCACCATGACCGACCCGATATAGCCCTGATTGCCCGTGACCAGTACTTTCATGTCCGACTCCTCAAGCTTTGATAAATGCATGTTAGCCAGAGAGGACAGGAGCGACGACTTGACCGAAGGCATGCCCGGTTAGGACAAGCGTTTATGAAAAGCGTGAAAGGGCGTATCGCCTACCTCTTTTGGATGTCCTGCAGGCGTGCGGCACTGCCGATCAACAAAAGCCAGTCGGTTCCGCCATCGGTATTTTTTGCCTGCTTCGGCATGTAGGTCGCAATCGTACCCTCAATCTTCGGCTCGCCTGCATCGGCAAACGTGCCGGAAAAAGGATCATACCAGACCGCCTTTTGACCATTCTTCACGGAATCCTTCTGAACCGCAAATCCGTTGGCATCACCATAAATCACCGACATGGTGCCATCAGATAGAAATGAGGCATAGCTTTGCGGATTCACAGCAATGCGTCTTTCGCGATCTGGCTGCAATTGCGACCATGGCAGTTTGTCAAAGAGTGTCTTCAACGCCGTCATTGACTGTGCGCCGGGACTATTCAGAGCGTCGCGCCATGTGCCGTGATACGCCTCCAGGCCGGAACTGCTGAAATGCCACATAGGATTATTTCCAAAGAACTGCCCGGCGGCCCCGGCAAGCAGTGCACCATAGGCGTTTCGCCGGATGGTTTGCGAGTTCGTCACCCGCTCACTCTCATAGAATGTTTCCAGCAAAACGACCGGCATTGCGGCTTCCGCCGTGCGCTTCAACATCCCCGCATGAACATCCTTGTAGCTGTAGAAAGCATCGAAAGTGAACCAGTCATTCTTGCTCCAGTGTTCAGCCGTATCGGTTTCAGGGCTCGGATGAACCGTCTTCAGTGACGTCGGACTGATCTTCATGATCGCCTCAGCCATACTGGAAACCAGTCTTTCGTCCGGCGTGTTAAAATCCCCTCCCATGACCCAGACAATATTGGGATATTGTCGGAAACGCTCGGCCACTTTCTGGCCGTAGAGACGCATTTTTTCCGGTCCCGCGGCCTCTATATCCCGGAACCAGCCCTGATCGCCGCCGCTCACCCCAAGATAGGCAGGCGCGAGAAGAACGACAAAGCCCAGTTGTTGCGCCCGTTCGATCACCCATGCGGCATGGTCGAAATATTTCGGGTTGAGATCGACGAAGGCTTCGCCGTTGAAAGGCTTCTCGCCATAAGCATTGGCGGGCGGGTGGCGGGAGAACTGGTGTTCGACCAGATTGACCAGAATAGCATTGAAGCCGCGCTTCCTTCGATCCTGCAGGTAGTCCTCGACATCCTCGCGCTTCAACTCCGCGATCAGCGACCAGGCGGTGTCGCCATGCAACAGAAACGGCTTGCCTGTTGCATCCTCGAATATACGCCGGTCCTGACCAACCTTGATCGGAAACGGATCAGTTGCGTGTGATGATCCTGCCGTCATCGACAGCAGAGATACGGCAAGAACGATAGCTGTGAAGGTCTTCATCGCATTGTCGGCGGATAGGTCGGTGCTTCGTTGAAGCGGCGATAGACCACTTGCGAAGGACGCCCGGTCAGATAAGAACTCACCCCGTCATTCAGCGCCCTGACATAGATGCCAAGCGCACCGTCGATAGCATCCACCGTGCGGGCAATGTCTGTGTCGCTGTGGGTATAGCTCACGACCAGCGACGGCATCAGCACGCCACGCCGGATCGTCTCCTGAAGAAACAGCGTGCGAAAAGCCTGCGAGGACTGACCTTTCTCGTCAAGCGTTCCATAGGCCAGGCAGCACGGACGCCCGAACAGGCGAACATGGTTCTGCAAGCCATGACTGGCAATCGCAGCATTCACACCCTCTGCCAGTTTGGCCCCCTGCTCATAAAGCCTTTCGATCACCGGCTCGTCACGATAGATCGTCATCGTGGCAATCGCCGCAGCCATGGCATGGGTTTCAGCACCATGCGTGGTTGAGAGCAGAAAAACGCGGGGATGCTCAGTCTGGGTCAGGCCGCCAAGCTGCATATATTCCGTTTTGCCAGCCAGCGCCGAAATGGCAAATCCGTTGCCCAGTGCCTTGCCAAAGCAGGAAAGATCAGGCTCGACATCATAGAGATTCTGCGCGCCGCGCAGATGCCAGCGAAAACCGGTAATCATCTCGTCCAGAATGAACAAAGCCCCGTTTTCATGGGCGATGCGCTTTGCTTCGTGCAGGAAGTTGTTTTGCGGTTCGTCAGCCTTTGCGGGTTCGAGAATAATAGCCGCTATACGCCCCGGATAATCCTCAAACAGCGCTTCTACGCTTGCAATATCGTTGTAGCGGAATGTGACCGTCAAAGCTGAAACCGATGCCGGAATGCCCGCATTCATTTTCGTCGTTCCAATAAACCAGTCATCGGTCGAAAAGAATGGATGATCGGCGCAACAGGCAATCATGTCGCGTCCCGTATAGGCCCGCGCCAGTCGCACCGCGCCGGAGGTAGCGTCCGACCCGTCCTTGCAGAACTTCACCATTTCGGCGCTGTCTATCAGCTCCAGAAAGCTTTCCGCGCATTCGATTTCGATGGCGCTTGGGCGCGTAAAATTGCATCCGTCCTGCAAGGCATCGCGCACGGCGCGAACGACAGGAGGGTAGGCATGGCCGAGCCCGACGGCACGATTGCCCATGCCGTATTCGATATATTCGTGGCCATCGACATCGAAGACATGCGAGCCGGAACCGCGCTGGATGAAGCCCGGCGCCAGAACCGGATACTGGTCGTCGCCCTTGGCATAGGTGTGACAGCCGCCCGGAATAAGCGCGTGCGCCTTGCTGGCAAGCAATTGGGAATTGCGGAACTGCGATGTGAAAAGGTTCATGCCCCTTCTCCTTTCTTATTCACAGATCATGCTGCCGACCATCTCGTATGCAGACGTTCGCGCATCTGGCGGAGCCAGTTCTTCACCGGCTTCGGCAGGCGGCTGCGCAAACTGGAATGAAGTGCATTCGGCATCGACCATTGAGAAAGCGCCAGCGGCGACGCAACAGCGGGGCGATCCTCCGCCAAATGTTTGAGGAGTCCTGCATAGGCGCGCCCGGCTGCATCGTTATCGAAGACCGTTTTCACCTTCTGCTGGGCAGCACCTGCCATGCCCGCAAGCAATTCGCGATCGCGCGCGAGCTTGTCTATATGTCGCGCCGCCTGGCGGAAGTCACCGACGGGGAACAAAAGCCCGTCCTCGCCATCGGTAACGATCGTATCGGTTACACCGGCAATTTTCGACACCACTGCCGGGCATCCCTGGCTCATCGCCTCAATAAGCGTCAGGCCGAAACCTTCAAAGCGCGACGGCATGACCATGACGTCATGCTGGCTCACCAGCCAGGGCACATCGGATGGCGCAACCCAGCCGCTGAAACTGACCTTGTCGCCAAAGGGCGCAAGACGATGCCGCAACTCCGCCAGATCGGGACCATCGCCGGCAACAGTCAGATGATAGGGACAGTGGAGCTCGCGCAGGATGTTCGGCAACCAGAACACGCCCTTCGAATTATCTTCTATGCGCCCCAGATAAAGCAGGCGAAGCGGGCCGGACTCATCCGGCTTTTGAACATTGCGCGACAAGTGAATGTCCCGGTTCAGTCCATGCGGGATGACCAGCGTGCGCGACGCATCGAAACCATGCTGGCGCACGAGATCATCGCGGCAGCGTTTTGAAACGCCGACCGTAGCGTGAACATGATCGCGTATCATCTTTGCCGCAGCGTATGTGCCAGGCGTGATGTTGTGGACGATCATGATGCGCAGAATATCGGCTGGCAGATAGCGTACCAGGTTGGTTTCAAAACGGTTCGAGAGAACATTGACGAAAACAGCGTCGAAATGGTTGTCGCGCAGGAAGCCAATCATGTGCCTGGCGCGGGTTTCTTCATCCAGCACACCCATCCGGTCGATAGCATCGCCCTTGCGAAGTGCGTCCTCCAGCCCCTGCCCAGTCGGCACGTTGACCGTATCCCCCGCAGCGCCCGCGGCAAGCCAGCGAAGCTCTATGCCCGACTGACCGAGCGACGAGCGCAGGCGTGTGAAAACCGAATAGGTTCCGCCTATGTGAGGACGGACAAAGTAAGCACATTTCATGGTCAGAACCTTGTTGCCCCGGTGATATTTCAGGAGTGACATTTCAGGGGAGAGAAGACTTCGAGGGAACAATTCCCTCGAAGCCTTACTCCGGTATATCGGGGGGCAATGGATATACCGCTCGTCAGTGTATCGAAATTGCTTTGCTGCGCATTTCGGCTATGAGGGGTACACCCCCTCCTACAATAGAGGAGGGTGTTCACCCTTCTGCCAGTTTTCCCCACGACGCGTCCCGCATTAGCTTCTAGATGCAGCGGGAGACACGCGCATGAGAATAGGGCTTTTCGGGCAATTTGGTTCCGGCAACACCGGCAATGACGGTTCGCTGGAAGCCATGTTGCGACAGTTGCAGCGAACAGATCCACAGATCGAGGTCATATGCATATGTTCCGGGCCTGACGTCATCAGAAATACGTATGGAATAGAAACTGTTCCTATCGGCGGCTATGCCCCTTCCAATCGCCTCCTGCGAGCCGCCGACCGATTTTTGATGCAGGCACCGCGCCGCATCTGGAATTTTGCGAACTCTATGGCGCTTGGTCGCAAGCTCGATTTTCTCATCGTACCGGGCACCGGTTTTCTCGACGATTTCAGCGCAGACCCCTTCGGCTGGCCGTTCGCAATACTACGCTGGTCGCTTGCCGCCAGATTGAGCGGTGCAGAGCTTCTCATGGTCTCGATTGGTGCAGGCCCGATCAATCATCCACTCAGCCGGTGGTTCATGCGGCAATCCGCTCTTATGGCCACATTCAGATCGTATCGCGATACGATTTCGCATGAGTTCATGAAAACGCTGGGGGTTCAGCAGGCCGGCGACAGCGTCAGTGCCGATCTTGCTTTCTCCTTGCCGAAGGCAGCCGAAACAATCCTGCCGCATAACGATCCGCAGCAACATATCGAGCGGATAGGTATCGGGATCATGGCTTATCGCGGCTGGAAGCGACGCGACGGAAATGGCAACTCCATCTACAGCAACTACCTCAAAAAAATGTCCATCGTGATCCAGTCGCAGCTTCAGCAGGGCCGTACCGTGCGTCTTCTGACCGGCGACAATATCGACCGTGCAGCTATCGATGACCTGATGGCGCTTCTGCCCCCGGCCGACCACAACCAGCAACTCATCTATGAGCCGATAGCCTCGCTGCATGATCTTATGAAGCAGATTGCACAGACGGATATCGTCCTGGCGAGCCGCTATCACAATGTGATCTGCGCGCTCCATATGGGACGGCCCACAATCTCGTTGAGTTATGCGCGAAAGAACGATGTGCTTCTCGCAGATAATGGCCTGAGCGAATTCTGCCACCACGTGGAAAGCTTCGACCCGCCAACTCTGATCCGGCAGATAGACGATATGCTGCTTCGTCGCCCTGAACTGGAGCAGGCTGTGCGGGCGGGCACTGATCAGTACCGGCTGCGCCTCGAATGGCAGGAGCAGAACCTTCACCAGAAACTTTTGAAACACAAGAACGGCTTAGACACACGACGCAACAGAACGCACTAGGGCCAAAACCCAATCAGACTCTTGATCATACTGGCACTCCGTGATTCACTCGCTTCTGCAGCGGGAGTTTTGGACCATGGCAGGAGAATTCTGGCTTGATGACCAGCAGTGGGCAATGATTGCGCCAT
>NZ_WBWA01000106.1 GCF_008932295.1 Brucella tritici
ACGAACGAAAGTTCACGCCCCGATGGGCTCAACCGCTTTGCAGCAGCCATTGCGGTGTTGCATTCACCACAATGACATAGAGGCCGGAACGAAGTTTAACGTTCCGGCCTCAAATGTATAAGCCCCGGATTTCCGGGGCTTCTTATTGGGTGCGCCGAGCATGGCGCGTGGTGCGCAATCACCGTTTGACCGGGATGGTATCCGGTCGATGACTTGGAGGTGAAAGTCCTCTACGGGCCCTGGTGATGGGAACCGTTAGCCGAACAGCAAGGGCGT
>NZ_WBWA01000107.1 GCF_008932295.1 Brucella tritici
CCGGTGAAGGTGTAGCTGATCAAGCCAGTGCGATAGCCGCCAGCAAGGATCACGTCATCGTTCATGACATTGCCGAGGTAGCCTGGGAAGGTTACGAAGGCCGATTCATCAAGACCAACGCGCAGACCACCCAGCTGGATGTAACCAAAGCGCAGAGTGCCCGTGGAGCCGGAATCGTTACCGTCAGCCCACTGGAAACGGGTTTCAACGTAAGTCTTCAGAGTGCCGAGTTCGGTTTCCGAAGCGGTCGAGAAGCGAAGCGTTGCACGAGCA
>NZ_WBWA01000108.1 GCF_008932295.1 Brucella tritici
TACATGATAAGGGGCCGTAGCTCAGCTGGGAGAGCACCTGCTTTGCAAGCAGGGGGTCGTCGGTTCGATCCCGTCCGGCTCCACCATCATTCCTTGAGAATGGGCGTGTTTTGGTGTTGAGACGGATATTGGCAGTCAACAAGAGAAAGAACCAAGTTTGCGGACTTTACGAAGTCTGCCTGTTCTGTATGAAATCGTGAAGAGAAGATGTAATCGGATCAGCTTTATAGCTGATGTCGCAATGGTTTGCTCAAACCT
>NZ_WBWA01000109.1 GCF_008932295.1 Brucella tritici
TACAACTTTGCCAAACAACTCAAAGCCTTGAAGTTCAAAACACCCTATGAAGCAATTCAGGAACTCTGGAAATCAAAGCCAGAAGCCTTTATCGTCAAACCGCACCATCACATGCTGGGACCAAACATCTAGGGTCCAGACTCAATTGATCCACCATGTGACGATGGCGGCGATGTAGCAGGTTGCTGCGAAGTTAATCATGAGCTTGTCATATCGTGTCGCGACACGCCTCCAGTCCTTGAGGCGGCAGAAGGTG
>NZ_WBWA01000110.1 GCF_008932295.1 Brucella tritici
ACGCCCTTGCTGTTCGGCTAACGGTTCCCATCACCAGGGCCCGTAGAGGACTTTCACCTCCAAGTCATCGACCGGATACCATCCCGGTCAAACGGTGATTGCGCACCACGCGCCATGCTCGGCGCACATCGGGTAGGAGGGCATTTTAGGCCCTCCCCCCACACCACCGTACGTACGGTTCCGTATACGGCGGTTCATGAAGCGTAGTGTAGGCGTCGATGTTCCTTCAGGAACGAGATCAGCCCGAGCTTGGT
>NZ_WBWA01000111.1 GCF_008932295.1 Brucella tritici
CCATGCGGAAGGTAGTGGCCGGAAGCCGCGAGAGGATGCCTTGGGCGCATCGAACGTCACGGCAGGACCGTCCACCTCACAACCGAAGGCAGCGATGCAACTGATGGAAATGATCATCAGTCGCGAAGGCAGCGTAACGTTAACCTGAGAGCAAGTTTCACCGGCGATAAGTGGGGATGACTGAACTACGCGCTTCGCTTTACCACCGCCATCGTTTTCCAGCTGAGATCATCGCTGAAGCTGTGTGGCTCTAT
>NZ_WBWA01000112.1 GCF_008932295.1 Brucella tritici
TCAGACGTCATGATGTTCCTCCGCTTTACTCAGGCTCCGCCAATCAATCCGGCCAACGCAGCAAGCTGTCGAAGCGATGCCTGCTTCGATCCTCAAAGGGAGTGGCGATAATCTCGTTCGATGCCCGAGGGAACCCACCGATCATCACCCGAGATCACGAGGTGGAACACAATTATTTCTATCTCGATCCCTGCAATCTCCATCCAGGGCAGGAGACCATTGTTGCTCAACGTCTTGGGGAGGAACTC
>NZ_WBWA01000113.1 GCF_008932295.1 Brucella tritici
TGTCGCGACAACGGAAGGCCGCGACCTCCAGAAATGCCATGCAAGAAAGGCCGCACAGGCAGCAAAGCCGAGCTCATCGCTATACGGATATGTCGCGAGCATGAGCGCAATAGCAGCAAACGCCCATTATTGCAACCAAAGCACGTCAGTGTGGTCGATCAGCTCTACGCAACGCTGCGGGCTGCCATCATTGATAATGCATTGTCACCCGGCGCCCGGATTTCCGAGGCCGATGTGGCTCAGCAATA
>NZ_WBWA01000114.1 GCF_008932295.1 Brucella tritici
GCGGGTGCCTTTGCGGGACAGAAGCGGCAATATCATCGGCGTCGTGGGCGTTTCCCGTGATATCTCCGTCAAGAAGCGAGCTGAACGCTTCATGCAGGTTCAGGCCCGTATTCTGGAAATGACGGTGCAGAAATGACAATATCGTCACTGGTCTCGCCGGTAACCATTGCAACGCAATGAATGCCAGCCGCAAGCCCCTCCAGCAACCGGGTCAACTGGTCGACAAATTCCGGTATGGCGACCGCGC
>NZ_WBWA01000115.1 GCF_008932295.1 Brucella tritici
GTGAAACTTGGGATCGTGAATGGTACCAATTTTGATTCCATGCTGCAGGAACATGCACCGAATGCGAGCGTGCAGCGTTTCCCTTCGACCTCTGAAGTCATGGCTGCTTTTCAGACCGGTCAGATCGTCGCGCCCGAAGAATACGACGCCGTATTTATAAACCGGCGTATGAATGAACTCGACTGCAGCGGCACGCTGCGGGGTGCCATCAAGCCCAAAGAAAAGATCAACCTGCCCGGTCTGGATC
>NZ_WBWA01000014.1 GCF_008932295.1 Brucella tritici
CACCTTCTGCCGCCTCAAGGACTGGAGGCGTGTCGCGACACGATATGACAAGCTCATGATTAACTTCGCAGCAACCTGCTACATCGCCGCCATCGTCACATGGTGGATCAATTGAGTCTGGACCCTAGAGCCCGCGTAATAACCAAATCCCCATATGAATAACTTTCTCACTCGAGATGTTTGTTTCATCAACTTCATGGAGGTACAATATTAGACTGCACCTCCATGAGACAGTACGTTAGCTACCGTAGTGAAAGTCACCCACAAGCCAACCGATCTGTTGTGGCCTGTCGTCCACGGCAGACCATTCCGAAGACGTGTCACGCCTCTATTGGATCAGCTGAACAATCATGTGGGCACAGACTGCAACTACAAAAACAGCCGCGAAGCCGGATTCGAGACGAAAATACCAAGGCATTGCCACTCTCCAATCATGGTTAACAGATAGCTAATCAACGTACGAAGAACGATTTGGTTCAAAATGGCTAAGCGAAGATCGATATGGCGTCAGCGCGATGGCGTTAAAACGTTGGTTGGCTGATACCGATTTGGCGTTCCCACGCCCTGTTGAAATTAAACGGCGCCGATATTTCCTCAAATCAGAAATTCTGGCATGGGAAGAAACAAGGCGCGAGCAAGCGACCTGAAGTAATAAACGCCCTTCCGAGGGCGTTTTCTTTTTTGCGAAATAACCGAAATATTTTCAAATGTCGGTGTTAAAAACTGTAAACATCCGTCAAATTCTGTAAACTTTCGACCTGTTTGTGGGGAATTAATCAGAATGGTCGAAAAGCTTTTCATGACTGATGGCGAGATCGCCAAAATGCTTGGCCTCCCGCATAAGCACTGCCAGCCAGCGTTAAGAGCACTGGAAAAAGAAGGGCTTCCATTGCCAGAGCCGTTGTTCGAGAACCGACGCTACTGGCCCGCAGTAAGAGCATTCTTTGACAGACGATACGGCCTTCTTGATCCACTCTCCCCGCCCCCAGCTTTGGACGGAGAAGAAAAATGGGCGTCAAAGACAAAGTCGAGATTAAAGCGTGATTAGATTGCTCCCGCCGGATAGTCGCGCCAGCAATTTTTGGGCCACCGTTTCCAATGCCGGAATGTTTTTGAGCATTGCTGCGTCAAATGAGGCAGGATTGTCTACAAACGCCTGAGCCTCCCCCCCAGTTCCGTTCTTCAGATCAGCCATTACGCGGGTAATATCGATCATTAATTGGGCCGCTTCAGATACCTCCCCTTCTCGTGCTGGTAAGTCTCGGATGAACTGTACGATCATGTCCAGCCAGAAAGCCGCGGCATCGAAGTGCGCAGCATTTTCATCGTTGTGGTTCAATCTATAACTCCCTTGATGCGTACGCCCGGCTTGCCATGGTTTAGAAACTCAATTCCCTTGGCTTCTAATGCCCGCTGTACCGCTTGGACGTTCTGAGATCGCCCCGCGATGGGGGCAAGCCCCGATGCCTCCATGCTTCGAATAGTATTTACGTGAACGCCGGATGCCTCTGCGATCTCTTTCTGTTCGACACCGATGAGCGCGCGTGCGGCCTTCAATTGGTTGCCTGTCGTCAGCATATCGTCCCTCATTAATATAATTCTATGTACCAGACACAGATTTATATTGACAAGCGCCGCCTGTCGATTATGTGTATGAAACACAGTTAACAGTTTCTAAACGACAGGAACCGCAATGAACAACAGGTCTCAAACAGGGTCGATATCGTTTCAAGATATCTTAAATGCGAACGATGACGCCATTTTCTTGCTCGACGCGATTCTCATGATAGCACCACAAGTGAGCGACTCTGACCAATGTAACGCGTTGCAAGCCGTTGCCCTGACCGCAAAAGGTCATCTCAAGAAGCTGGAGGAATTGGTTGAAGGCAAGTGGAAGGAGTCGAAACAATGAGCACGAATTGCAAACGTCAAGCGTCATCGGTGGTCACATTGCTGGACTGTTACGATGAACTAACCACGGTGAAGCATCTGTTTAGCGGAGCTTCGTTTATCGTCGACGCCTTGATTGCTTCACCTGAAACAGAATCAGCCTCAGCAGTCATTACCGTTGGCATGACCAAACTTGATGAGGCTTTGCAGAAGCTAGATTCCATACGGAAAACAGCGAACTAGCAGTTATCCCGAAAACACGCGCCTGTTGCCCCAGACGTTGCCCGGAGCCGATAAAATCAAAATCTTGGGATTACCTAGATATTCCTAAGCTACTGTTTTCATTAAGAAAGAATTGGCTCCCCGGGCCGGATTCGAACCAGCGACCAACCGGTTAACAGCCGGTTGCTCTACCGCTGAGCTACCGGGGAACAGGTGCTCGTCGTGTCAGCGAGGTGGCGTATAGCAAAAGGATTTCGCGTTTGCAAAGGGCTAAATCCATTTTTTTTCATCTTTTTGCATTATCCCCTCGAAACCCTATATTCTCTGGGACGTTTTACTCCTGTGAATTGTAACATATCAGTCCGAGAGATGCCCCTGTGAATGACGAATCCGCAGAAATGCCCCGAAAAAAAGCCATCGTGATTCTTGGTCGGCGAATCCCGATGCCGCAATCAGTCATGATGCGGCGCATGCTTGGCGGCACACTCGTTGTCGGCGGCTCGCTGGGTTTTCTTCCGATTCTCGGTTTCTGGATGCTTCCACTCGGATTAATCGTCCTTTCTCATGACTCTCATCGCGTCCGTCGCTGGCGCCGCAGAAGCGAAGTCCACATCTGGCGCAAA
Organism: Brucella tritici; assembly: GCF_008932295.1. Classification (GTDB taxonomy): domain Bacteria; phylum Pseudomonadota; class Alphaproteobacteria; order Rhizobiales; family Rhizobiaceae; genus Brucella; species Brucella tritici. Next base: position 2,736 of record NZ_WBWA01000014.1, read on the forward strand.
TGGGTGAGACGGAAGCCGTCCGACATATCGAGCTGATCAATTTGCAGCTCGATATCCCACACTCAAGTCAACTTCAAAAAAAGTGACTGTTCAACGGAACGAGCACTAGGAAATTGTTACTGCAAAAAGGCGAAAACTCTACTTACGCAGTTCACCTGGTGTCAGATGTCGATGTTTTCGCAACGCCGTCGTTAGATGGCTCTGGCTGGAAAAATTCAAAAGACGCGCAATCTCGCTTATTGGCTCGACCGTCTTTCTGAGACGTCGTTCGGCCTCATCAAGCCTCAGCCCCAACAGATATTGATGGGGCGTCTGACCAAAACTATTTCGAAAACATGTCGAAAAGTGCCCCGCTGAGATTCCCACCAGTGCGGCCATATTCGGCACAGAAAGAGCTTTATGAAAATTTTGACTGAGATAAGCTTCAATCTGCTGGCACGCTGATTTACTGAGTCCGGCTTTATTATTGCCTGAAACGCGATCATTCAAAGCAATGTGCGCTAGTGTGCGCATAAGAACCAAACTGAGAGCAGTTAGGTAGGGCTTATCCTGCCCGCCGCGCCGACAGACCTCATCCCATATCAAATGAGATAATGAGATAGATTCTTTGCACGAAATTTTTTCAACGTTCCTGGTGTCATTGATTTCATAGAATCGGGGCTCAAGACAGAACGTTTCCCGCACAAGCTGCTCTTCAGGCTGCATGATTATGATTTCAATCGAATCCGGCCAGTCGATTGATAAATCGACAGAAGCAGGAATGATGAAAACAGTTCCAGCCGAACAGTTGGACTGCTCAGCCACCAGTGCGGAGGAATACCACTTCAGATTGCGAATCTGCTCGCGCAAGACAATGATGGTCGTATCGGCTCCGCAATAAATAGCTGGCCCAACTTGGGTTGTGGTACAGGTCAAAGTGCTATTGCTTGATATCGCTTGCACTTCCCGAAAAATCCTTCCATCGGCCCCATCTTTCGCAATAATTGGGTGTAAATCAACCACTAAACTCACCCTCACATTTATTCGTTTAATATGAAAATTGAGAATAAGGACATACAGTTCGCTGATGGACTGTGCACTTCTTCTCCATTGCGCCTCAATCGAAAGCCCAACTTCAAAACTTTAAATTTTCACTCGAATACAATTTAAGCGTGTATTTCCAATTTGCAATCAGAATCTCGTTAGCCAACCTCTTTCATTTAATGCAAATGGTTTGCAATAGCACTTGATTGTGGATTGGTGACCAGTTATGCAATTGCAACTGATTGGCAACAAGGATTTGGATATGCTGCGTCGCGTTTTACGAACAACGGTGCTCAGTTTTCTGAGCGGGGCTCTTCTCTGGACAAGCGCAAGCGCTGCACTTGCGGAAAAATTCAAGGCCGTGACGACATTCACTGTTATCGCCGATATTGCCCAGAACGTTGCGGGTGATGCCGCGACAGTCGAGTCGATCACAAAGCCAGGCGCCGAGATTCATAATTATCAGCCAACTCCCGGCGATCTGATCAAAGCACAGGATGCGAAGCTCGTTCTCTGGAACGGTCTTGGGCTGGAACTATGGTTCGAAAAATTCTTCTCGCGTCTCAAAGACGTTCCGAATGCAGTTGTCTCGGACGGCGTTGAACCAATCGACATCAGCGAAGGGCCCTATAGAGGCAAACCAAACCCGCACGCATGGATGTCGCCAAATGCGGCCCTGATCTATGTTGATAATATACGGGATGCTTTCGTTAAGAACGACCCCGCAAACGCTGATACCTACAAGGCCAATGCCGAAGCCTATAAAACGAAAATTAAGGCCACAATCGATCCCATCCGAGTGCAACTGATGGCTATTCCGGAAGATAAGCGCTGGCTTGTTTCCAGCGAAGGCGCCTTCTCCTATCTCGCACGGGATTTCGGCCTGAAGGAGCTTTATCTCTGGCCAATCAATGCCGACCAGCAGGGCACTCCTCAGCAGGTGCGAAAGGTGATTGATGCAGTACGTGAGAACAACATTACGGCGGTTTTCTCGGAGAGCACCGTCTCCCCTGCTCCAGCCGAGCAGGTGGCCCGCGAAACCGGCGCAAAATACGCTGGCGTTCTTTATGTCGATTCCCTTTCAGAACCCGATGGCCCCGTGCCAACCTATATCGACCTCTTGAAGATCACTTCGGGTACGATTGCGGAAGGACTCAAACAATGAATGCTCCCGTGGACCTTCACGCCAATACCTCCGCAGCGCTGAATAACGGCGCGACCGATGGTATCCATGTGAGGGAGGCGACCGTTACATACCGCAACGGTCATACGGCTCTGCACAATGCAAGTTTCGCAATCCCAACCGGAACGATTACAGCGCTCGTCGGCATCAACGGGTCCGGCAAGTCGACCCTCTTCAAGGCGATCATGGGATTTGTGAGACTCGCCAAGGGGGAGATATCCATTCTCGGAATGCCGGTTGAAACTGCGCTCAAGAAGAACTTTGTGGCTTATGTCCCACAAAGTGAGGACGTTGACTGGAACTTTCCGGTTCTCGTTGAAGATGTCGTCAAGATGGGCCGCTACGGCCATATGGGCATGATGCGCATCCCGCGCCGCGCCGACAACGAAGCCGTAGAAAAAGCGCTTGATCGCGTGAATATGCTCGAATTTCGTCATCGACAGATCGGTGAGCTTTCAGGCGGGCAAAAGAAACGGGTATTTCTTGCGCGAGCGCTCGCACAAGACGGGCGCGTCATTCTTCTGGATGAACCCTTCACTGGCGTAGATGTGAAGACCGAAGAAGCAATCGTCACACTTCTTCGCAGTTTGCGAGATGAGGGGCGCGTCATGCTGGTCTCGACCCACAATCTTGGTAGTGTTCCCGAATTCTGCGACCGAACCGTATTACTGAAACGAACAGTTCTCGGTTACGGGCCGACTGCGGAGGTTTTCACGCAAGAAAACCTCGAAAAGACTTTCGGCGGAGTGCTGCGCCATCTTGTACTCGGCGAGACTAGCGGTGCAGGACGAGGCGCCGTCAGCGTCATAACTGACGATGAGCGCCCGTTTGTTGTTTATGAGAACGAAGACTCCGCGACCCGCAAACGGAGCCAAGAACAATGACCGTATTACTTGAGCCGTTCAGTTATAGCTACATGCTGAATGCGATGTGGGTTTCGGCGCTGGTGGGCGGGGTATGTGCCTTTCTTTCGGCTTATCTCATGCTGAAAGGTTGGTCGCTGATTGGCGACGCTCTATCCCATTCCATCGTTCCCGGCGTGGCAGGCGCCTATATGCTCGGACTGCCCTTCTCCATTGGAGCTTTCTTTTCAGGTGGCCTCGCTGCTGCAGCAATGCTTTTTCTCAACCAGCGGACAAGGCTGAAGGAAGATGCGATCATCGGCCTGATCTTTTCGTCGTTCTTCGGGCTTGGCCTCTTCATGGTCTCGCTGAGGCCAACGGCTGTCAGCATTCAAACCATCGTTCTCGGTAATATCCTCGCCATCACGCCAGAAGACACGCTGCAATTGGCGGTCATCGGCTTCGTTTCCCTGTCGCTTCTTCTTTTGAAGTGGAAAGACTTGATGGTGGTGTTCTTCGATGAAAACCATGCACGTTCGATTGGTCTCAAGCCCAATCTGTTGAAGATCATGTTCTTCACATTGCTGTCGGCATCGACTGTCGCTGCCATGCAGACGGTAGGCGCCTTTCTCGTCATCTGCATGGTAGTGACGCCCGGTGCAACCGCGTATCTGCTGACGGACCGATTTTCGCGATTGCTCTGGATTGCTGTCGCAATCGGCGCCATCACAAGCTTCACAGGTGCCTATGTGAGCTATTTTCTGGACGGCGCGACGGGAGGCATCATCGTGGTTCTCCAGACGCTGGTTTTCCTCAGTGTATTTTTGCTTGCTCCAAAGCACGGACTACTGGCCGCACGCCGCAAGGCAGCAATCGCTCTCAGGGAGTTCCAGCAATGACCATTCTAAATATGCTGGCCTCCCCGTTTCAGTTCGAGTTCATGCGCTATGCATTAGCCATTTCGGTACTAATCGCGATCCCGACAGCATTGTTGTCATGCTTTCTTGTCCTCAAGGGCTGGTCATTGATGGGCGACGCGATCAGCCATGCCGTTCTCCCGGGGGTAGTGGTCGCCTACATCATTGGAATACCGTTCGGTATCGGTGCATTTGTAGCGGGCATGGCTTGCGCCCTTGCAACAGGTTACCTCACCGAAAACAGCCGTATCAAGCAGGATACGGTGATGGGCATCGTATTCTCCGGCATGTTCGGCCTCGGTCTGGTTCTTTATGTTGCGATCCGCTCAACAGTGCATCTCGATCATATCCTGTTCGGTGACATGCTCGGAATAACATCCGGCGACCTGATCGAAACGGCCATTATCGCCACACTGACCGCCGGCATTCTTGTCGTCAAATGGCGCGACTTCCTGCTGCACGCTTTCGATCCGGCACAAGCCAGAGCGGTCGGTTTACCGGTCCGCCTTCTGCATTACGGTTTGCTTTGCCTGATTTCGCTGACGATTGTCGGCGTTCTGAAAGCAGTAGGTATCATCTTAGCCATCGCCATGTTGATTGCGCCGGGTGCAATTGCGTTTCTGCTCACGCGCAAATTCAGCACCATGATGCTGTTCGCCGTGACAATTGCAGTCAGCGCATCTTTCTTTGGTGTCTACCTGTCTTTTTTCATCGACAGCGCACCCGCTCCAACAATCGTTCTGCTGATGACTGTTATGTTCTTCGCCGCGTTCATTTACTCTTCCCGGCAAAATGCCAAATTCGAAGAGCGCGCAGAAGAAGTTTGACTGACGACTGATAACAAGCCGGTTCCTGTACACTCTCCGTCAGACCTGCTTGCGTGCGACGTGGACAGCTTTGCAAAGCTGTCCACGTCTTCGTCTTTACGTCATACATCTGTTATGAAATCTCGTTAAACAGCCTTCAAATGACGTTCCACAATGGAACTCAAGACAGTTTTTCCCGCGCAATTTCAATTTTGCGGCTTGTCGAGGTTGTTTAAAGATGCTTCAATCCAATTTGCACGGCTGTGCAGAAAAAATAAAATCAGCCGGCGATCCTGGGGAGGAGACGCCTATGCCAGCGTTTTTGGAGGTGGCGGACGCGCGCGTTCGCTATGGCAATAATGAAGTTCTCAAAGGCGTGAACCTATCCGTCAAGAAGGGTGAGTTCGTCGCGCTTCTCGGCTCTTCCGGTTGCGGTAAAACAACATTGCTGCGCGCGATAGCGGGCTTCAACATGCCATCAGGCGGCGCAATCCGGGTAGACGGCAGAGATGTCACCCGACTGCCCCCGGACAAACGCGGCATGGCACTTGTCTTCCAGTCTTACGCGCTCTGGCCGCATATGACTGTCGCACAGAATATGGGCTATGGCCTGCGCATTCGCGGCGCAGCGAAGGAGACCATCAAACAGAAGGTCGAAGAAGTCGCTCGCCTGCTGGGGCTGGACTCTTTACTAGAGCGCAAACCCGCTGCCCTTTCCGGTGGACAGCGCCAGCGTGTCGCCCTCGGGCGTGCCCTCGCCATTCAGCCCGACATCCTGCTTCTCGATGAGCCGCTCTCCAATCTTGACGCGCGCATCAGACTATCGGTGCGCCATGAGATCAGCGCCTTGCAGCGTCGCCTCGGTATCACAGCAGTTCATGTGACGCATGATCGGGAAGAAGCTATGGTCATGGCCGACCGCATCGTCATCCTCAATAATGGTGAAATCGCCCAGGCGGGCGCTCCAGAAGAAGTCTACAACCACCCGGCCACAGATTTCGTCGCAGCATTCATGGGCGCTGAGAATCTGATCGAGGTACCAATCCAGATCAAGGCTGACCATATCGAGATTGCAGCAGGGGCGAACAACAAAGTCAGTATCATTTCGGCAGGGCGCAAAAATCTGTCCGATGGCATGGCATCAGCACGTTTCCGCAGCGAAGCTGCCCGCCTCTCTGCGCCAGGGACTGATCAAAACTCCCCGACGTCCGAACTAGCGCTCAACGGCACGGTCGAGCAGACCAGCTATCCCGGTGGCCTTTGGAGGCATATGATCCGCGTTGGAGATCGGCACATCATGGTTGACGCTCAGGAAAGCCACCAACCCGGAGCCAATGTAGAAATCCGCATACCCGAGCATGCTCTGTTTCTATTCGACAAATAGCCAAGCACCTGTGGCGTTTTCGTCAGCGTTTAATAATGCGTCGTTTAGTTAAAGAAGGCCAGAGAGCGGAATACGGCATTCGTCAAATTTCGGTGCACAGCTGTGCATAGCAAACTTGATTTCTGCCGGCGCCAATACGGGGAGCCCCCCGTTCAAATTCGTTTTCACGGGCAATTTTGTCCGCGGATGCCACTGTTCCCGATAAACACCACTGATGCGCTGCATCTTCTTTCAATCACAAGACCGGGAATCCCGGTTCAGACAGGAGTCCTTTTCATGAGAACTATCCTGAACGCGGCAATGGCAATCGGCCTTACCGTTGCACCCGCCGCTGCTGATGAGCTTACCGTCATCACCGCAGGCGACCAGAACATGGTCGATTATATCAATCAATATCTTGGACCGTTATTCGAGAAAGAGAACCCCGGAACGACCGTTCGTGTTGTTGGGACAGGTCCCGGCGACGCAGGCTCGCAAAAGGTTCTCGAACGTTTTGAAGCCCAATCCAAGGCCGGCGTGGAAAAATGGGACACCGACGTTGCAGTCGTCCACGAGAAATTCGTCGGACCGATGGTAACGGCAAAGTTTCTAGAAAATTATCGCGGCAAAATCGACAGTGGCAAGTTGGTGACACGTGAGAACGCGAAAATGGCGCTCGGCACCGACGTCGACGGTTACGTCATGCCGATGTTCAACAGCCAGACCGCACTCGCTTATAACCCTGCTCTCGTTGCCAATCCTCCGAAGAGCTATGACGAGCTCGTCGCATGGGCCAAGGACAACCCGAAGCAGTTCGGTTATAACGGCATTAAGGGCGGCGCGTCGGGCGTGAGCTTTGTCATGGGCTGGATCTATGCTTATGGCGGCGACGCAGACAAGCTGATGAAGGGGCCATTCGAAGAGGGCGAAGCAAAGAACTGGGACAAGGCATTCGCCTCGCTCAAGGACTTCACGAAGAATGCCACCCTCACCCCCGGCAATGCTGGCACACTCGACATGTTGAGCCGCGGCGAAATCGCGATGGGACCAGTCTGGGTAGACATGTTCTATTCGTGGAAAGCGAATGGTCAGCTTCCGCCAGAAATGAAGCTTGTCCTGCCTGCTCCCGGCATGCCCGGTCAGCCGATGCATTATGTGATCCCGGAAAAGAGCGCGCACAAGGAACTGGCCGAAAAATTCGTCGCATTGGCGACGAGCCCGAAAGTACAGGCCGAAGGTATTGTAAAGCGCTTCAACTGGTATCCGGGCATCGATGCCGACCACGTCAAGGCAGAGCTTGACGGTGAAACATGGAACAAGCTCTTCACCGATATTTCGCCGGATGAACTTGCGAAATACGGTAAGCCCTTCCCGATCGCACCTTATAACACCGCGATCCTGGAAGCTTATGAGCGCCAGGTCGGTAACTAAGCCCGACAATCCTGCTTTCTATCGGGGCGCCTTGACGAACCTGGTTCCATGCAAAGCGCTCTGATGTCGATGCCGGATATGCAATCAAGGCACCACGAGCGTGTCCGGCACTCCACACTGTCATGAGGTTTCGAATGTCGTATCGACTGACGGGGATTCTTCTTGTCGCACCCGCACTGGCGATCGTCCTGTTGCTGTTCATCGTACCACTTTTTGGTGCTATCACCGGGGCTTTCTATGTTTCCGGTGGATGGGGAACCGGCAATTTCACCAAAGCATTCGAACTGTATTCCAGTGACATCATCTTTACTTTTGTTATCGTCACGCTGTCGTCGTTGCTGATTGCTTTATTCGCTATCGCTATCGGTGGCTATCTGACACTTGGCTCCAACCCGCGCGCTGTCACTGTTCTGCGCTGGCTTTATCGGTGGCCGCTTTTCATCCCCTTCATCGTCGTTGGTCAGATACTTCGCACCTTCCTTGCCAAGAACGGATTGATGAACAGCCTGCTTATCGAAACAGGGCTTCTAACGCCCCTACAGGCCATGAGCTTTCTCGACTGGCGTGGGATCGTCATCGCATTCGTCTGGAAACAGACGCCATTTGTCACGTTGTTGCTGGCGGGTGCCATGGCATCCATTGATCGCAGCACAATCGAATCCGCTCGCAATCTTGGCGCTGGACGGCTACGCATTCTCATCGAGATCGTCCTCCCTCAAGTCCGCCAGACATTGCTCGTTGGCTTGATACTGAGCTTTGTCACCATGATGTCCGTTTTGTCCGTGCCTTTGATGATCAACGCCCAGTCGCCAACGATGATCACAGCGAATATGGCATTTCGTATCAATGCTTATGGGGATTACGGCGTCGCAAATGCACTGGGTACGATCTCCCTTCTCATGACCAGCCTCGTCGCCTGGGTTTACCTCCGCCAGACCATGAAGGAACACGGCCAATGAGCAACATCATCGACTGGCGCTGGATACCACGTGGCATATCGCTCGGCCTGCTCGCCTTCGCGATTTTCGGACCGCTCGCCAATCTGCTTCTATGGGCGGTCGCTGAACGTTGGTATTTCCCGCACACATTGCCGCTTCAATATGGATTCTCATTCTGGGCGAATGTGTTTTCGCCTCGCGGCAACGCGCTCTCGTCACTTGGCACGAGCGTGCTTATCGCAGGCCTTACAGTGATCGTTTCACTCGGCCTCGCCATTCCCGCCGGTTATGCTCTCGCACGATTGAAACTGCCGTTTCGCGGACTGATCCTGCTGACGCTGCTGATCCCGCAGGCTTTTCCAAACCTGCCCGTTTACGTGAACATCGCGCAGATGTTCTACTCGTTTGGGCTGAATGGCACGATCACAGGCGTCGTTCTGGTCCACGTGACCCATGGGCTGGTCTATGCCGTATGGATCGCAACGGCGGCGTTTTCGGCAATTGATCGTGAGCTTGAAGAAGCGGCGCGCTCAATGGGCGCTTCAGCCCTCAAGACATTTTTCGACATCACTCTGCCAATAGCCGCACCCGGTTTGCTTGCAAGCGCGATCTTCGTCTTTCTTGAATCGCTTGATGAGTTCACCGGTACTTATTTCGTGGGAGCTCCTGATATTTCCACCCTGCCCTTGCTACTCTATACAGCGAGTTCAGGCGGCAATTATCAAATCGCGTCGATCAGCGCATTGATATTGCTGGTGCCATCAATTGCCTTCATGTTCGTGGTCGAGCGCTTCCTCAGGGCCGATGTCCTTTCAAAAGTAGGGCGATAAAATGCCAGATAAAGAAACGCAGCGAGAACAGGACAGCGCGGATAACCAGCCACGGTTCATCAGCGCGCATGAAGTCGCGCTTGAGGCTGGCGTCTCTCGCTCTGCGGTGTCCCGAACCTTTACTCCGGGTGCCAGTGTTTCGCCTGCAACACGCGAAAAAGTGCTGAAAGCCGCTGAGAAGCTTGGCTATCAGGTCAACGATCTTGCGCGCGGCCTCCTTGCTAACCGCAGCCGTATCGTCGGAATGATTGCGGCAGACCCGGACAGTCCTTTTCGTTCACGCCAGATTGCAGCACTTTCCCGTCGGCTTGCAGCACGCGGCAGTGTGCCGGTGTTGATTCCGACTGGCCAGCATGGAGAAAATCTCTCTGCCGCCCACGAAACGCTGCTGCGTTATCGCGCCGAAGCGACGGTAGTTCTTTCCGGCATGCCTTCCTCTTCATTTGTCGAGCTGGCGCAGAGAAACGGCCAGACCCTGATCCTCGTCGGGCGAACCGAAGAGGGAGCCGATCATATTCATATCAACAATCGACTTGCCGCCGAAACGGCTGTTGAAATCTTCGCGGCACGAGGCATGAAAAATCTCGGCCTCATAACGTCGAATGTCGGCAGCCTCAATCTGGTTGAACGTGAGGAAGCTTTCATCGCCAAAGGCAAGAGCCTTGGATTGAGCGTCAGTGTTCAGCGCGGCAACCTGACCGATTACGACGGCGGCTACGGCGCAGCATCTCTGCTACTTGGCGAACGAGAGCGTGTCGAAGGTGTGTTTTGCGTCAACGATCTTATGGCATTCGGCCTGATGGACTGCGCACGTGACGTTTTCAATCTTTCCGTTCCGGACGATATTTCAGTCGTCGGTTTCGACAATGTCACCGAAGCACGCTGGGGCGCCTATCGGCTAACAACGTTCGACCAGAATGCCGAACGCCTTTCCGCTGAAATCATACGCCTGCTCGATGAGAGGCAGGCTGCGCCAAATGCGCCGCCTCAGACAGTTGTACTCGAACTACCGCTCATTTTGCGCAACAGCGTCAGGGCACTTAAAAGCGAACGCGGCGTTCGAGGGATGCCAAATCAATGACTTTCCACTCCATCTGGTTACGTCCTGCGCGCGATGACCTCAAATTTCTTGAATCCATTGTCGCGGAACTGGCAGGTCGCTTTGCTTCGCCCGTATTTGAACCACACGCGACACTCGTACCCGATATGAAACGCTCGGCAGACGAATTGCTGCCGCTGGTGCTCAGCCTTGTGGTCGGCCGCAAACCTCTGGATGTTCTTATTGAAGACGTGACCGGAACAGAGGCTTATTTCCGCTCTTTCTACGCCAAACTGCAGAAAACGCCTGCACTGATGGCACTGAAGCAGGATTCACTGGACATATCGGGAGAGAAAGACATCTCGACTTTTCTCCCCCATGTTTCGCTTGCCTATGGCGTTGCCGATAAGGCTTCGCGTGCAACGGAGATAGCTCACCTGACAAGATCACTTGCTGGTCGCAATCTACGCTTCGACCGAATGGTGATCGTCAGCTCCTCAAGCGAGACGCCAATCGATCAATGGATCGTCAAACACGAAGTTTATCTTGCCGGATAGAAAAAGCCCACCAGTTGGCGGGCTTCTATCATGCATTTTTAATTGGCTTAAAGCGGACGTGGATACTGTCGATAGACCTTCTCAATGTCGCTCAGAACATCATCGGACAGCCTAACCTGATGCGCCGCAATATCGGTCTTCAACTGATCGACGGTCGTAGCGCCGATGATGGCCGAGGTCATGAACGGACGTGTCAGTGCAAAGGCAATCGCCATCTGGGCAATGTCGAGACCGTGTTTCTTCGCAACATCGATATAGGCGCGAATTGCAGGCTCTGAGTGAACATTGTTCCGCCAGATGCCACCTTCGGAAATGGCTGCGCGTGAACCGGCGGGCAGCTTGCCGCCCAGATATTTCCCGGTCAGCACACCAGCTGCAAGCGTCGAATAGGCAAGCAGTCCAACATCTTCGCAGAGCGCCAATTCTGCCATGTCAAAATCGAACTGGCGCTGCAGAAGACTATACTCGTTCTGGATTGAGGCGATGCGCGGCAAACCGTGCTGCTCCGCCAAACGAAGCCACTGCATAGTTCCCCAGGTTGTCTCGTTGGAAAGACCGATATGCCTGATCTTTCCGTCGCGAACCATGTCTCCGAGTCCGAGCAGAACGTCATGCATCTGTTGGGTTTCTGCCGCCCCATCCGTGTTGGACGGATCGAAGCTCCAGCTCTGGCCGAAATGGTAGTGCGCACGCATCGGCCAATGGACCTGATAGAGGTCAATATAGTCCGTCTGAAGCCGTTTCAGGCTACTCTCTACCGCCTCACGAACGCTGGCTCGGCTCGGCCTGGCGCCGTCTCGAATCCACTTCTGTCTGCCGCCACCGGCGATCTTGCTCGCCAGTACGATCTTGTCACGTTTTCCAGATTTCTTGAGCCAACTGCCGATGTAGGTCTCTGTCTTGCCATAGCTTTCCGCGCTCATCGGAATGGCATATCCCTCAGCTGTATCAATGAAGTTGATACCGGCATCGAGAGCAATGTCGAGCTGCTCATGAGCGTCAGACTCGGTATTCTGTACGCCCCAGGTCATGGTGCCGAGGCAAATTTCAGTGACAGTAAGGCCGGTACGGCCCAAAGGCTTCATTTTCACGAGAATTTTCCGGATCGATTATTCGCAACTACGCGATATGAGAATGGAGCCAATTGATAGCCCTGCTCCACCATGACTGACAAGCCTGTCGCGAAAGTTTTAGAATAAACTATAGAAACCGTTCTGCCGAATAGGGTTTCGGATCAACGAATGGCTCTTCTCCGACGAGCATTTCAGCGAGCAAACGTCCTGTCGCAGGCCCAAGCGTCAACCCGTGATGAGCGTGGCCGAAATTGAACCAAAGGCCCTTATGTTTTGGCGCGGCCCCAATCACCGGGCGCATATCCGGCAGGCAGGGACGCAATCCAAGCCATGGCGTCGTTTCGATTGCGTCTCCCAATTGGGGTACAAGCTTGCGCGCGATTTTCTCGTCCTTCTTGAGCTGTATACGGTTGGCAGGCGCGTCAGGCGAAGCGAACTCTATGCCTGTGGACAGCCGCACACCCTGCACCATTGGGGCAAGGACATAACCTGCTTCTTCATCCACCACCGTATGACCGAGCCGCGAACCGTCCTTCATGGTGAAGTGAAGATGATGACCGCGCTTGATGCCAAGCGGTATTGGATAGCCGAATTTCCTGAAAATGAGGCCGGATTGCGGACCGAGTGCTACGACAACGTCCCGCGCATGGACAATGCCCTCCTCCGTCGTCACCTGCCAGCCATTCTCATTCTGTGTAAGGGTCGCGGCATCTCCGTGAACGAAGGCGCCACCATGCCTGCGAAACAGATCTGCATAGGCTTTAACCAGCCCACCGGGGTTCACAACGGTCTTGGGGTCGAGCCAATGAATGCCGCCAGCCACATCGCCAAGCGACGTTTCGCGCTGGCGCAATGCTGACGCATCCAGAATGTCATAAGACAGTTTGAAACGCTGCAGATCTGGCAAACGGCGCACTGCTGCGTCGAATGCCGAAGATGTCCGGAACACTTCAATCCATCCTTGGGACCGGATCAGCCGTTCACTGCCTGACTGGGTCACCAAAATATCATGTTCGCGAACACTCGCTTCAATCAACGGCAGCATGGCATTCGTGGCAATCTTCAACCGCTCTGGTGACGATTCCCGCCAATATCGAAACAGCCAGCGAGCCATCTTCGGTATGTAAAACGGGTTGTAGCGAACGTCTGAGCGGCGGTTCATGCCGTAGCGGAAAAGCGTCCAGAAGCCTTGCGGGAAGGAATAGGGAATGACGCTCGACCGCTCGATCAGACCGGCATTGCCGAAACTGGTGCCGTTGCCGGGGTCACTTTTGTCGATCAGGCAGACTGAGCGGCCTCGTGCCTGCAGATGTAGTGCCGTGGACACGCCAACAATACCCGCGCCCAGAACGATGACATCTTGTTGCTGAATCGGCATTTCTGGCATCCACAAATCAAACAAATAAACGCGCCGATTGCAGCCGGCGCGTTGTTGCTTACAGCAAAGAGCTGTGTCTTTTACAAGCAATCAGTAGATGTCGAAGTCGAAATATTTCTTCACGATCGTGGCATAGGTTCCATCGTCGCGAATTTTCTTGATTGCCGCATTGAACTGCTCGCGCAGATCGTCATCGCCCTGACGAAGCGCAATTCCGGTATCAGTCTGCGTGCCGGGAATATCGCCGATAAGCTTGCAACAATCCGCACCGTCACCTTTGATCCAGTCAGAGATCGGAAATTTGTCGGAAACAACCGCATCAAGGCGCCCGTTTTTCAAGTCTGCGTTGGCTTCATCGGCAGTCGGGTAAAGCTTCACGTCGGCGCCAGCCTTGCCGTAGACATCTTCCGCATAGTTACCCTGCGTCGTCGATCCCTGGGCACCAACCGACTTTCCCTTGAATGCTTCGGCATCCAGCGATGTGATCGGGCTATCCTTCGGCACGGCAACGGACAGTGGTGTGGAATAATACTTATCCGTGAACGCTACTTCTTTCTTGCGCTCTTCCGTGACGCTCATCGATGCAATGACCGCATCGAACTTGTTCGACTTCAGGCCGGGAATCATCCCGTCCCAGTCGTTAGCAACAATCGTGCACTTGGCATCCATCGCCTTGCACAGGGCATTGGCTATTTCGACATCAAGTCCCTGAAGCGAACCGTCCGCCGCCACGAAATTGAAAGGTGGATACGCACCTTCGGTGGCGATGCGGATTTCTTTCCATTCTTTGGCCTGCGCCGGCAAGGCAGCGATTACAGATGCTACGCCCGCAAATAGGATGGCTTTCAACATAACTATTCCCCTTATTGCTTTGTTATCGTTGTAATTGGCAGGGCCCCCCCCGCGAATGGTAGCGCCTGATTTCATGCGCTTGCCATGACTGAAGCACCGGACGCCTTCCACTGCAAGCAGGTTCTGAAGGTGTCCGGAGCGTAATTTGTCACATCAATAGATGTCGAAATCGAAATACTTCTTGCGGATCGTTTCGTAGGTGCCGTCGTCACGGATTTTTTTGATCGCGGCGTTGAACTGTTCACGCAGGTCGTTGTCCCCCTTGCGCAGGGCAACAGCAATCTTCGTTTCAGAACCCGGTATGTCGCCGAGGAACTTGCAGCAATTTGCGCCCTGCTTCTTTAGCCAATCCGCAGCGAGGAATTTGTCAGCAGCGATTGCGTCCAGACGACCGCTTTCGAGATCGGCATTGGCTTCATCAGCCGTCGGGTAAAGCTTCACATCCGCGCCTGCCTTGCCGTAGACGTCATCGGCATAGTTGCCCTGCGTCGTACCAGCCTGTGCACCAACCGTCTTTCCATCGAATGCCGACGGATCGAGCGAGGTCATATCCGTATCCTTTGGCACGACAACCGCAAGCGGGGTCGTGTAATAGCGCTCGGTGAAAGCAACCTGCTTTTCGCGCTCTTCGGTAATGGCCATCGAAGCAATGACTGCGTCGAACTTGTTGGCCTGCAGTCCCGGAATCATGCCATCCCAATCATTGGCAACAATCGTGCACTTGGCTTCCATTGCTTCGCAAAGCGCATTCGCGATATCAAGATCAAAACCTTCAAGCTTGCCGTCTGGAGACATGTAGTTGAATGGAGGATATGCGCCTTCGCTGGCGATGCGGATTTCTTTCCATTCCTTTGCCTGAACCGGCAAAACGAGAAAGACAGAGGCCAGACCGGCTAGCAATACTGATTTCAACATGATTTTCCTACTTCTTCAGAACACAGCCCGAAACTATAAACCAGTTTTCGGGCAAACTGCGCGGATAGAGACACATCAGGCGGATGAACGTTCATCTCTCTGTTTGGATCGGGGAATGCGCTTAAATCCGATCCCGTTCAATTGCAACTTTGGTAGAACTGACTTGCCGAATACCAAAATGCAAAAAGGGCCTGCTGCGCGCAAACGCAACAGACCCCGCATTCATGCGGCAGGAGTTATCAAGCGACCATGCGGGCGCAATGGTCTTCCTGTGCATAGGCCTTGCCAAAGCGGTTCGCGAGGAACGCCGCAAGAGTGATGTCTTCCTGACGGATAAAGCCCTGCTGTGGAAGATCGCCCTTCGCCAGCATGTCGAGCACGGCGCAGATTGCCGAAGCTGTGGTGATCTGGATGCCCGAACGAACGATCTTGCCAACCGGAGCGGCGTAAACCTTGTTCGCGTAGGTTTCCTGAACCAGACGACCATTCTTGGTGCCCGAAACGGTCACGAAAATCACCACGACGTCCTGAAGGGTCGTCGGCAGGGCATTTTCGAAGATGTCCTTGAGCACTTCACGGCGATGACGCAGGCCGAGATCGTTGAGGAGCGCCTTCATCAGCGCAACGTGACCCGGGTAGCGGATGGTGCGGTAGTTGAGCGTGCGAACTTTGCCTTCCAGCGTTTCGCAGAGCGTGCCGAGACCACCGGAAGTATTGAAAGCTTCGTAGGTAACGCCGTCAAGCGAGAACTCTTCGCGTTCTTCGAGAGCAGGAACTTCTGTCAGCTCGCCATTCACAATGGCTTCACATGGCTCGATATATTCGTTGATGACGCCGTCGGTGCTCCAGGTCAGGTTGTAGTTCAGAGCATTCGAAGGGTACTGCGGCAGAGCGCCAACGCGCATACGAACGCTGTCGAGCTTGTCGAAACGCTTCGCCAGATCATAGGCAACGATGGAGATGAAGCCAGGAGCCAGGCCGCATTGCGGAATGAAAGCGGTCTTGGCTTCCTTCGCCAGTTCCTTGACGCGGCGTGTGCTGGCAACATCTTCGGTCAGGTCGAGATAGTGAACGCCTGCCTTGGCTGCAGCTTCCGCGATGCGGGTCGTCAGATGGAATGGAGCGGCGCTGAGTACGGCGAACTTGCCGGTCAGAGCAGCTTCAAGAGCCTTGGCATCTTCGATATCAAGCGCCTGCGTCTTGACTTCCGCACCCGATTCCAGTGCATCGAGCTGCGCCTGAGAGCGGTCGACAACGGTAACGGCATACTCGCCCGTGGAAGCGAGAAGATCGGCAATGGTGGCGCCGATTTTGCCCGCACCGACAACAACGATCTCTTTCATGTAACTTTCCCCTTGGAATGCAATTCGGATATGCAAGAATCGCATAGTTCCATGCAAAAAGAAGCATACAAACTGACGATATGACGTTGTTTGTTTGTGCATATTGACGTATTTAATATGCATTATGACGACAGAAGCCGATCTTACCCTCATCGCCCTCCTCCGTGAAAACGCCCGCGCCTCGACAGCCGACCTGGCACGGCGTCTCGGCGTATCCCGAACTACCGTCCAAAGCCGCATCGAAAAGCTTGAAAAACGTGGGGTTATCGAGGGCTACACAGTACGAATCGCACCTGAATTCGAGCGCGATCTGGTCCGCGCCCATGTGCTCGTGACCGCGCTACCCAAGCTCGCGCCCAAAGTCGAAACAGCTCTGCGCGGCATGATGGCCGTCCGTTCGCTCCATTCTGTCAGCGGACATTTCGATATGATCGTCGTTGTGGAAGCCCCATCCATACAGGAACTTGACGCCGTTCTGGATCGGATAGGCGCGCTGGAAGGCGTCGAGCGCACGATGTCATCGATCATCCTTTCAACACGGATCGATCGCTAAGGCGCAAGGATTAGCAGTGCGGCAAATGAGGCCTCTCGCACCATCAGGAGGTGATTGCCCCACTCACACGCTTTCGGCGGAAGAGCATCGCCGCAAGACCTAAGAGCACCGTGCCCGCAATGAATAGAAAAGCAGCAGCAGCGATAGCCGGGCTGATATTTTCTCGAATTGTCGAAAACATCTGGCGCGCCAGAGTGCGCTGATTTGGACCGGCCACGAACAGGGTCAGCACAACTTCATCCAACGACGTAGCGAACGCCAGCACCGCGCCTGACGCGATGCCCGGCATGGCGAGCGGAAGCGTGACCTTACGAAACACCGTTAGAGGCGATGCACCAAGACTTTCGGCTGCCAGTTCGACACGTCGGTCGATACCTGCCAAAGCGCCCGTAACACTTACCAAAACAAAGGGTATAGAAATCACGGTATGAGCAACAATCACACCAAGATAGGAATTTGCTATTCCGAGCCGGACGAACAGTAACTGCATACCGACGCCCATAACCACGGCAGGAACGACCATGGGCAAGAGGAACAGAGTTTTAATAGGGCCCGAGAAAAACAAAATCCTGCTGCGCAAACCAAGTGCGGCCATGGTTCCCAGCACAGTTGCCAAGATCGTCGTTCCTGAGCCTATAATCAGGCTGTTGACGATTGCGCGCTGCCAGACATCCGCCGTTGCCAGTTCCTCAAACCAGCGCATTGACCAACCAGGCACCGGATAGGTCAAGAATACGCTGGATGTGAAAGCAAGTGGAAGAATTGCAAACAGAGGTGCAATCAAAAAGACCACGGCCGCCACGCCGAACAGGATTTTAGCGAAGCGCTCCATACTTACGCTCTCCCCCGTTCATCAGCGGTGAGCCGTCCGTAAACGGCATAGAGTACGAGGCAGGCGACGAGCAGCACGAGCCCCAAAGCACCAGCCATACCCCAGTTGGCCGAACCGGTTGCGTAATAGGCAATAATCGAGCTTATCATCTGGTCGCTCGGCCCACCAATCAATGCCGGTGTGATGTAGTAGCCGATTGCGCTCATGAAAACGAGCAGCATGCCGGACAGAATGCCGCGCATACTCAGTGGCAGAAGCACTCGCAGGAAAGCTCTCCACGGCGGCGCACCCAGCGATGCAGCGGCAGGCATCAAATTAGACGGAATCGATACGAGCACGCTGTAGATCGGAAGCACCATGAACGGTAAAAGCACATGGGTCATGGCTATCACCACCCCTGCCCTGTTAAAGATCAAGGGAAAAGGCGCATCGGTGATGCCCAGCCAGATCAGCGTATCATTGATGAGCCCCTTGTCCTGCAGGAGGATGAACCAGGCAGCAGTTCGCACCAGCAACGACGTCCAGAGGGGCAACAGAACGGCGGCAAAAAGCACGTTTCTGACCCAGCCCTTAGACGATGCAAGCAACACAGCATAAGGGTAACCAATCGCTGCACAAGCCAATGTCACCAGCGCGGCGATCCAGAATGTGCGCAGCATGATCGCCCGGTTGGCCGATGTGCCCTGCGCCATTGAAACAATTTCACCAGACGTATCGCGTTCCATGTCCACGGCCGCGAGCAGGTTGCGATCAGTTGTCGGAGAAAGCGCGCTCGCAATCGCCTGCCAGAATTCCGGTCGGCTCCATCGCTTATCTATTGTTTCAAGGTCCGGGACTGGATCGTCTTTCTCGATTGCCGAAAGTGTCTTGCTCATCAGGGTCCGAAAACCCGATTGAGCGCTGTTCAAACGGCGAACCATATCGCCTATGGCCTGCTGGTCGGTCGAAGCCTTCAGATCCGTCACCAAAGCCTGTTTCATTTCTGGTGATGGAGGCGATTGTCCGTCCCACAGACTTACAGCGTCAGCCGTCTGGGGAAGAACGCGCAAAACCGCCGTATCGGACACGGCCTGCTTCATCATCACTCCGAGCGGCCACAGAAAAAACAAGGCGATGAAAACAAGCAGAGGCGCGATCAGAAACATCGCTCGGACAGTTTTGCCGGACAGAACCGTCATGCCGTGATAGTCCAGCAGTCAGCGGCATTGAAACCCGCCACGACATCCGTTCCGGGCGCCCATTCGCGCGCTTTTCTGTCGAGCCGCACGATAAAATCATGAGCGCTACCATCAAGCTGGATACGTAGATGATCCCCTTGATAGACACTGTCGATGACACGTGTTTTAAGAAGATTGTCCGAACCGCCCTCGCGACCCAGTTCAATGCGCTCAGGCCGAATGGACAGGAGAACTTTCTGTCCCGTCGCCACCATTCCCTTTGATGATGCGGTTAGGATACCCCCATCCTTCAAGCGAATAACGGCACTGGTGCCTTCCACCCGTTCGATTGTTCCTTCAGCGAGATTGGTTTCGCCTATGAATTCGGCGACGAACCGAGTCTGTGGCTCGTCATAGATTGCACGCGGCGTGCCTATCTGTTCGATTTTTCCTTTGTTGAAGACGGCGATCCGATCCGACATGGTCAGCGCTTCGCTTTGGTCATGGGTGACGAAAACAATCGTCAGTCCTAACCGGCCATGCAACGCGCGGATATCAAGTTGCATCTGCTCACGCAGTTGCTTGTCGAGCGCCCCGAGCGGTTCGTCCATTAAAACCACACCCGGTTCGAAAACCAGTGCACGGGCAAGCGCCACGCGCTGTTGCTGTCCACCGGAGAGCTGTGATGGCTTACGTTCGCGCATTGTGGAGAGCTGCACCATATCGAGCACCTTATCCACCAGCTTGCCGGTCTCGGCTTTTCCTATACCTCGCATCTGAAGCGGAAAGGCGACATTCTCGCCAACTGTCATATGCGGAAACAGAGCATAGTTCTGAAAGACCACGCCCATATTGCGCTTGTACGAAGGAACCGTATTGATTGCCCTGCCATCCACATGGATTGCTCCACTGCTTGGACTTTCAAACCCGGCAAGCATCATCAAAAGCGTCGTCTTGCCTGAACCGGAAGGGCCAAGAAGACTCACGAATTCACCTCGATCGATATCGAGGTTCAGACCATCTATGACTTTGAAATCACCGTAGGATTTGCTGATATTCTCGAAGCGGATGCGGCAGTCCGTCAATGAATCACTCCATCTTCCGGAAAACAGGGAAACCCCGCCGATATTGCACCGACGGGGCTATGACCGTGAATTATTGCGCCAGCCAGGCGTTGAAGCGCTTCGTCAACTCTTCGGAATTATCGATCCAGAAATCGACGTTGAGCGGAAGGGCGTCTTTCAGATTGGCTTCCGCCGTTGGAAGATCGGACGCGAATTCCGCTGGCACCTTGCTTGCAGCCTCCTTGTTCGGCAAACCGTAAGCGACATATTTCGGCAACTTCACCTGATTGTCAGGCTGGCTGGCAAAAGCAATGAAATCCAGCCCCGCATCCTTGTTCTCGGCATCTTTCAGGATCACCCAGCTATCGACAGCATAAATGCTGCCCGGCCAGACCACCTTGAAGTTCTTGCCTTCGCTCCTGTTTATGCCCGTGATGCGTCCGTTATAGGCCGATGCCATCACCACTTCATCCGAGGCCAGCAATTGCAACGGTTGTGCCCCTGCTTCCCACCAGACAATGTTCGGCTTCAATTCATCGAGTTTCTTGAATGCACGGTCCACACCTTCCGGTGTCGAGAGCACGTCATAAACTTCATCCTTGCTGACCCCATCGGCGAGGAGCGCGAATTCAAGCGTATACTTGGCACCCTTACGCAACGAGCGCTTGCCTGGAAACTTCTTCACATCCCAGAAATCAGCCCAGGACTGCGGGCCATCTTTCAGCTTGTCGGCATTATAGGCAATTGCCGTCGACCACACGATCGCACCCACGCCGCAATCATTGACCGCACTGTCGAGGAACTTATCCTTACCGCCAACCTTGTCCCAGTCAATCTTCTCGTAAAGACCGTCCGCACAACCGAGAGCGAGTTCTTCAGCCTCTACCTGCACGACATCCCAGTTGGGTTTTCCTGCTTTCACCTTCGCCTGAACGACGCCGTAACCACCGTCCCAGGATTCGTCCAGCAAAGGCTTTCCGGTCTTCTCGGAAAAGGGCTTGAAGTAAATTTCACGCTGGGCATCCTGATAGTTCCCACCCCAGGAAACCACCGTCAGATCGCGGGCCACAGCGGAGCCGGTATAAAGCGCAGTTGCGAGGAGTCCACCCATCAGGGCAAGGCGAGCAATTTTCATCGACATGTTCCCCATTTTGGCTCGACGGGTTGTTCCCGCCGTTGTTGTAATGAGGTCATGCTAACTTGATCGGTAGGCGTGGGCAATATTGTAGTCGCCCAAGAATACAAAAGTTGTATCTGCTTTGCGGGAGAGAACAAATCCGGGCGGTTTTCACCCGGATTTGTCATTTATTCACGCTCAAACGCGTTCCAGCGCAATGGCAATACCCTGTCCCACACCGATGCACATCGTTGCAAGAGCGTATTTGCCACCGTTGAGCGAGAGTTCGAGCGCCGCCGTACCCGTAATACGCGCCCCGGACATGCCGAGCGGATGCCCGAGCGCAATAGCGCCACCGTTCGGATTGACGCGTTTGTCGTCATCGGCAATTCCAAGATCGCGCAACACTGCCAGCCCCTGCGACGCAAATGCTTCATTCAGTTCGATTACATCGAATGCATCGGGTGCAATGCCGATACGTGCAGAAAGCTTCTTTGTCGCCGGAGCCGGGCCTATACCCATAATGCGCGGAGGAACACCCGCCGCGGCACCGCCTATAATGCGGGCAATCGGTGTAAGGTCGTATTTCTTGATGGCTGCTTCAGATGCGATGACAAGCGCAGCAGCTCCATCATTGACGCCGGAGGCATTACCCGCCGTCACGGTGCCACCCTCACGGAAGGGCGTACCCAGCTTTGCGAGTGCTTCCAAGCTGGTCGCACGTGGGTGTTCATCCTTGTCGACAACAACCGGATCACCCTTGCGTTGTGAGATCGTGACCGGAACGATTTCCTTCGCAAGGCGTCCATTGCCCTGCGCGGCTGCCGCTTTTTCCTGGCTGCGAAGTGCAAAAGCATCCTGATCCTGCCGTGAGACCGCAAAATCTTCGGCGACGTTTTCACCCGTTTCCGGCATGGAATCGACGCCGTACTGCTTTTTCATCAAGGGATTGATGAACCGCCAGCCGATCGTCGTGTCGAAAATTTCCGCCTTGCGTGAAAATGCGCTGTCGGCCTTGGGCATAACGAAGGGAGCGCGGCTCATGCTTTCCACACCACCAGCGACGAGCAGCTCGGCCTCGCCAGACTTGATAGCTCGCGCAGCCGTTATGACTGCATCCATTCCAGAACCGCAGAGACGGTTGATCGTCGTTCCGGACACCCCCACCGGCAATCCGGCCAGAAGCAATGACATACGCGCAACGTTGCGGTTGTCTTCCCCCGCCTGATTGGCCGAGCCGAAAATCACATCATCGACGACTTCCCAATCGACGGAACCGTTACGCTCCATAAGCGCTTTCAGTGGAATGGCCCCGAGATCATCGGCACGCACAGATGAAAGCACGCCGCCATAACGACCAATGGGAGTGCGGATGTAATCGCAGATATAGGCTTCACTCATGGCATGGTCTCACAATTCGGGAACAACGAGATCGGCAACTGGGCCATCAATATGAAGCTTCGCGCCAGTCATGGCCTGAAGCTCATCAAGCGTCATGGCGGCCAGTTTTTCGCGCAGCACGAAACGCCCCTTGGCGATGTCGATCACCGCATGACTGGTATAGATGCGAGTGATACATGCGACGCCAGTCAGTGGAAAAGTACATTTTTCGACGAGTTTCGGCTCACCCTTTTTCGTCATATGCTCGGTGATAACGACGACTTGTTTCGCACCATGCACGAGGTCCATTGCGCCACCTACCGCAGGCACACCTTTAGCTCCTACCCGCCAATTGGCGAGATCGCCGTTCTGGGCAACCTGATAGGCGCCGAGAATCGCAACATCGAGATGTCCGCCGCGCACCATCGCGAAGCTATCGGCATGATGGAAAAATGCCGCGCCAGGTTTCAGCGTGACGGCCTTCTTGCCAGCATTGATCAGGTCCCAGTCCTCTTCACCTTCGGGCGGCGCTTCACCGAAATCCAGAACACCGTTCTCTGTGTGGAAAATTGCCTCCCGTCCCTCCGGCTGATAGCGGGCCACCATTTCAGGAAAACCGATTCCAAGATTTACATAGGCGCCATCCTGAATATCCTGTGCGGCGCGCCATGCGATCTGGGCATTGGACAGTTTAATGTCCTCATGAGTATCGATCATCATGCGTAGGCCACTCCCGTCCGAATAAGTTCTTCTTCCTGCTGTGGATTGGGAACTTCGACGACACTGTCTACGAAGATGCCCGGCGTGATGACGTCTTCCGGTTCGATTCCGCCGAGCGGAACAACTTCAGATACCTGCACTATCGTCTTGGCAGCAGCCATACACATCAACGGGTTGAAATTGCGGGCAGCCATGCGGTAGGTCAGGTTGCCATGCGCATCGCCAAGATGTGCTTTGATAAGCGCGAAATCGGCTTTCAGCCACCGCTCCTGCACATAAGATCTTCCATCAAACTCGGCTATGACCTTGCCCTCGGCAAGCTCGGTGCCATAGGCTGTCGGCGTATAGAAAGCCGGAATACCGGCACCGCCCGCACGGATACGTTCGGCCAACGTTCCCTGCGGCACAAGTTCAAGGTCGATTTCACCGGCGATGTACTTATCGGTGAAAGCGCGCGGATCGGAAGACCGCGGAAACGAGCAGATCATTTTCCTGACCATCCCTGCATCGATCATGGCCGCAATACCGATCCGTCCATTGCCTGCATTGTTGTTGATGACCGTCAGGTTCTTTGGGCCCTTGTCGATCAGGGCATGAATGAGTTCGATTGGCGCGCCTGAGCCACCAAATCCCCCGATCATGACCGTCGCGCCATCACCTATCCCGGCAACGGCCTCGGCCAGACTTCCGATTGTTTTGTCCATTTTGCCTCCACACCGGAGCGTTCGAGCTTCATGCTTGAGCGTTTCCGGTCTCAATCGCGGTGGAGTTAGCCACCGCGTCGGCAAAGGGTCAAACAATTTGTGCGTTATTTGACATTTGTTCATATATCGCACAAAATGATAGTTCAGATTGAGGGGATTTCATGCGCGAAACGGATTTCGTCGGAGGTTTTGCCAAGGGATTGAAAGCCATCGAAGCATTCGGTGAAGATCAATCACGTCTTTCAATAGCGGAAGTCTCAAAAATTACCGGCCTTGATCGTGCAACCGCGCGACGGTGCCTGCTGACTCTCGCTGAGCTTGGTTATGCCGAATATGATGGGAAGTTCTTCATGCTTCTTCCCAAAATTCTTCGGCTCGGGCATGCTTATCTCTCTTCCACACCACTGCCGACAATCATTCAGCCGCATCTGGACCAGCTCTCCGATACCGTCGGCGAGAGTGCGTCCGCATCAGTTCTGGATGGAACGGAAATCGTTTATATCGCGCGCGCCTCACAAATGCGCGTGATGTCCATCAATCTGATGGCCGGAAGCAGACTTCCAGCCTACTGTGCTTCGATGGGGCGGGTACTTCTGGCCTGGCTTCATGAACCGGAGGCGCAGGCGCTTCTCGAACGCACCGAACGGAAAGCATTGACACCATTTACAAAAGTGGAAATTGGCCCACTCATGGCAGAACTTTCCACTATTCGTGGCCAAGGTTATGCAATCAACGACCAGGAACTGGAACTTGGACTGCGCTCCATTGCGGTTCCTGTCTTCAATCATCGAGGTTTAGTGGTCGCAGCACTCAACATCGGAGCGCCCGTGGCTCATATCGAAACACATGACCTTGTGGAACACTTCCTGCCTGCGATGCTTCAGATCCAGTCGGAATTGCGCAGCTTGCTGAGATAACCGTGGAGAATGAAAAATCCAATTTATTCTATGATGATGAATCCAGAGCGGCCAAACGCTCACGTTCCCTCAAGCGGAATGTACGCGGTGTTTCGCCTGTCATCTTCAGGAAGAAGCGTGAGAAATATGCGGGGTCTGAAAACCCAAGACTATAACCGATATGTTGCACCGACGACGGCATGGCAATCAAATCGCGCCTGGCCGTCTCAATCAGCCTTTTCGCAACCATGTCCTGTGTCGTTGCTCCTGTCATCTGTTTGACGGTCCGGTTGAGATGTGTTGGTGAAACGCCCAACAATTTCGCATAGAATGAAACAGGCTTGTGTTCTCGATAATAGCGGTCGATCAATTCCTGCAAGCGCTCAATGCGAGCATACCCCAATATCTGGCGGTCTTCCTGCTTCGCTGAGCTTGAAGAATAAGCGTGCCGCATGATGTAAACGAATACAGCTCGAACAAAAGATTCCAGTAAGTTGTTTTTATATAGCTTTCTCGCGTGAAACTCATCTTGAATTTGCCGTAGAAGAGAAGAAAGTAGGGTCAATTCTTCATCGCTTGCACCTGTCATTGAGATGAGTTGCGGCTGCATCAACCATTCCGCTGTCACACCTCCGGCCCCTCCTCCGAAAAATGACATATGAGGGCTCAGAATTGTCACGATATGACCGATTATATCTCGAGAAAATGCAAACCCATGATTGAACCCAGGTGGCACCAGGATAGCGCACGGCGTTTGGAAGGTGCGAACGACGCCGTCGAAATTCGCCTGTCCCGTACCACCTTCAATATATAAAAGCTGAAAGAAGCTCTCGTGACGATGGAGCGTAATCTCGAAATTGTGCAAGCTCGATCGAGAGAAAAGCGTTTCACAGTGCAGCCAGAAATCCGGTTTCTGCTCGCTCTCTTCTCCATAAAGCTCGTATGTTGGAACAAAGTACTGCGACACTTGCCCTCCGAGAATGTTCGATTTGTACAATAAATTGCGGGAATTATCCATTGCCAGATCGAAGGTTCGCTAAAGAATAAAGGCGAACTTGCATTGGGAGGACTACATGCGCACTCAGGTCGCAATCATCGGATCAGGTCCCTCCGGCCTGCTTCTCGGTCAACTTTTAGCGAAAGCCGGGATAGACAATGTCGTACTGGATCGCGTCAGCGCGGATTACATTCTAGGCCGAGTGCGCGCCGGCGTCCTGGAAGAAGGCACTGTCAATCTGATGGATGAAGCTGGAGCGTCGGCGCGCCTTCACGTCGAAGGACTACCGCATGACGGCTTCTCACTCGCCTTTGACGGACGGGATCACCGCATCGATCTACACAAGCTGACCGGTAAGCGCGTTATGGTCTATGGCCAGACCGAAATGACGCATGATCTTATGAATGAACGGCAAAGGTCGAACACCACCAGCATTTACGAAGCCTCTGACGTGACGCCACACGATTTTGACACAATATCGCCCTACGTCACTTACGAAAAGGGCGGGAAAACACATCGCATCAATTGCGATTTTATCGCCGGATGTGACGGGTATCACGGCATAAGCCGCAAATCAGTACCCGACAAGGCAATCGACCTCTTTGAAAAGGTCTATCCCTTCGGTTGGCTCGGTATACTGGCTGATATTCCGCCAGTCGCTCACGAGTTGATCTATGCCAACCACGAACGCGGCTTTGCGCTTTGCTCCATGCGATCACTCACACGCAGCCGTTATTATATCCAATGTTCGCTGGACGAAAAAATCGAAGATTGGAGCGACCAGCGGTTTTACGATGAACTGCGCCGACGTCTTCCCGAACATCATGCCGAGGCTATGGTAATCGGGGCGTCTTTTGAAAAGTCGATTGCCCCACTACGCTCCTTCGTGGCCGAACCGATGCGTTTCGGGCGACTGTTCCTTGTCGGTGATGCCGCACATATTGTTCCCCCGACCGGTGCAAAAGGGCTCAACCTCGCTGCCAGCGACGTTCACTATCTTTATGAAGGACTGAGAGAGTTTTATCTGGACAAATCGGACGCCGGTATCGGCGCCTATTCCGCCAATGCGCTTGCTCGCATCTGGAGGGCTGAGCGTTTTTCATGGTCCATGACCAAAATGCTGCACCGCTTCCCGGATATGGTTCCGTTTGACCAGAAAGTACAGGAAGCCGAGCTCGACTATTTCTGCACTTCCGAATCTGCATTGACTTCACTTGCTGAAAACTATGTGGGACTACCACTCCGATAAGAAAACAATAATTAAGACTTATCTAATGTAAGTAAATATCATATAATATTATTAATACAGGTCCTATAAAACTAATGTTTTATTTTAGAATTGATGTAGACTTCCATTTATCATTGGACCCCCGGGCGTGAAGTTCCGGCCAGAACTTCTCGCTTCTAGCGCGGTCAGCTACCACATTCTGGTAGCTGACCGTGTTGGTTTTCAGGACTTCAAACCCGCAGCCTCCCGCAATGTCTGGATCAAAATCTGCATGGCAGCAGTTTGAACCATATCCGTGCGCATCGTAAGCCCTACCGGTCCTGTCGTCTCGCTTGTATCAATGGGAAGCGCGACAAGTTTTCCTTCTGAAACGTCACGCGCTGCAACGCCTTCCGAAATGATCCACACCGCATCGCTATCGCGGACAAAGGCACGTCCGAAAGCATCGGACACAGTTTCAATCTGCACGGGCAAGCCACCAATCCCATTTGTGATCAGCAGCCGATCCACAAAAGGACGAATGATTGAATTGCGTGTCGGCATCAAAACCGGATAGTCAGCCATGCTTTCAAAGACTGCACGTCCATCGGTTAAAGGATGACCAGCCCGCACAAGAAACCTAACCTGCTCCGAATAAAGATGTTCGAACGAAAACCCCGTCATTTTTTCAGGTGCAGCAAGTCGCCCAACGACCAGATCGAGATCGCCCACCCGCAGCTGTTCCAAAAGAACTGCATTTTCACCCGTCACGATTTTAACCCGACTGGATGTTCTCTCAGCAAGAAACAAACTCATTGCTTTCGGCATGATGCGGGTCGAAACCGTCGGCAATGCGCCGATACGGATGGGTGGTCCTGATCCGTCCAGCTCTTGCGACACGGAATCCAACCCTTGTCGTAAGGCTGTTAGCGCCGTCCCGGCATGACGCAGGAATACTTCACCAAACCGCGTTATCCTTATGCCACGACCGTCGCGCTCTACTACTGGAACGCCTAAAATCTCCTCGAGCTCGCGCATTGTCTTGGTCACTGCAGGCTGGCTGATGCTTAGAATTTCGGAGGCCTTGACCACGCTTTTCTGTCGCGCGACCTCAACAAACGTATGCAGATGACGAAACTTGATCCTGTTCCCAATCACTTATCTATAACCCTGCAGTTATGATTTTTGGTAATAATATCATTTTACTTAACCAGTTTAAAGCACGACAGTGCTGGATGAGAGGAGAAAGCCGTGCAGTTCGCGTCCATAAACGACATCGTTGTTCATTATGATTTTCAACGAGTGACAGGCGAAAAGCCCGTTCTGGTTTTCATCAATTCGCTTGGAACCGATTTCCGCATATGGAATGAAGTTCGCATGCGTCTGAACAATGACGCATCGACACTCGTTTATGACAAGCGTGGTCACGGCCTTTCGGATATCGGAAACACTCCCTACACAATCGAACTGCTCGCTTCCGACCTCATTGACCTGCTCGACAGGCTATCAATAAAGCGGGCAATCATTTGCGGCCTTTCTGTCGGCGGGCTGATTGCACAGGGTGTTTATGCAGCGCGACCTGATCTTGTAACTGGGCTCATCCTGTCAAATACCGCGCATAAAATCGGCACCGCAGAGATGTGGAATGCGCGTATAGCCGCTATTCAGCAAGACGGTCTGGCAAGCATCCTCGACGCAACAATGCCACGCTGGTTCACACCGGTCTATCGGCGCCCCGATAATCCTGCCTATCGGGCCTATTGTAATATGTTCGTTCGACAACCGCTCGACGGCTATGCGGCCACTTGTGCTGCGCTGCGTGAAGCGGATTTAACCGAAGTAGCCAAGAATGTTTCAGTGCCTACACTTTGTCTGGTCGGCGATCAGGACGGCTCCACGCCGCCTACCCTGGTGCGCGAACTGGCAAGCCTTATTCCTGAAGCAGACTTCGCAGAGATCGCTGCCAGCGGCCATATTCCCTGCATTGAACAGCCCGATGCCTATGTCTCGCTGTTGCGTAGCTTTATTTCAAACAGATTCTAGCATGGAGAACAACCATGGCTGATAATGCCGTGCGGTCGGAACGTTACAAGATTGGCATGAATGTGCGCCGTTCGGTTTTGGGCGATACGCATGTGGATCGCGCTTCGAACGGCGCGACCGACCTTGATGCCCCGTTTCAGGAGCTTATAACGGAAGCTGCATGGGGAACTGTCTGGTCACGGCCCGGCTGGACCAGGCGAGAGCGTTCGATCGTTACTATTGCGCTCCTTGCCGCACTCGGACAAGACGATGAAGTTGCCATGCATATACGCGCCACAAAAAATACCGGCGCCACAAAAGAGGACATCTGCGAAGCATTGATGCATGTCGCAATCTATGCGGGGGTTCCAGCATCAAACCACGCATTCAAGATCGCCAAGCAGACCTATGCGCAGATAGAAGTGGAGGAAGCTGAGAAATGAAGAACAGTCTGCCGGAGACAACTCCATTCTTTGCACGCGATCTGTCCATGCATCCACCGGCTTATACGCCGTGGTACAAGACCTCTGTGCTCCGCTCGCCTACTCGCGCCCTGCTTTCGTTGGAAGGCACCAAAAGCGAAATTACCGGCCCGGTATTCGGGCATAAAATGCTGCATGAACTGGATAACGACCTCATTCTCAACTATGCGCGCCCCGGCGAAATGCCGATAGGTCCGCGCATTCTTGTTCATGGCCGTGTTCTGGACGAAAGCAACCGTCCTGTTCCAGGCGCATTGCTCGAGTTCTGGCAAGCCAATGCTGGCGGGCGTTATCGCCATAAGAAAGAAACCTATCTTGCAGCGATTGACCCCAATTTCGGCGGCGTCGGCCGTACGATCACGGATGAGAACGGCAACTACTGGTTCAAGACCATAAAGCCCGGCCCGTACCCCTGGCCGAATGGCGTGAACGATTGGCGTCCGGCTCACATTCATTTTTCTGTGTTCGGCCATGGTTTTGCGCAGCGCCTCATCACCCAGATGTATTTTGAGGGTGACCCGCTGATCTGGATCTGCCCGATCGTCAAAACCATCCCCGATAAATCTGCTGTCGAACGGCTGGTCGCGCCGTTGGATATGAATGCCAACCTGCCGATGGATATGCTCGCTTACAAGTTCGACATCGTGTTGCGTGGACGCCGTTCAACCTTCTTTGAAAATCGCCCGGAGGGCAACTGATATGGTTCAACCTCTCGGCTATCTGAAAGAAAGCGCCTCCCAAACGGCAGGTCCCTATGTCCATATCGGACTGATGCCCAACTTTGTCGGCATTAATGGCGTTTTTGAACATGACCTTGGCTCTGGCCCTCTCTATGATGAAAAGACAACAGGCGAACGCATTACCATCAAAGGTCATGTGTTTGACGGCACGGGCGCGCCACTCCGCGATGCGCTCATTGAAATATGGCAAGCTGATGCGAAGGGCTTCTATAACAGCCCTGCTGAAACTGGCGGCAAGGCCGAGCTCGGCTTTCGCGGCTGGGGGCGTTGCCCGAGCCATATGGACACGGGCGAGTTTACTTTCGAGACGATCAAGCCTGGCCGCGTTTCTTTCAAAGACGGCCGCCTCATGGCACCACACGTTACCTTGTGGATCGTGGCTCGCGGTATCAATCTCGGTTTGCAAACGCGGATGTATTTTTCCGATGAAGCCGACGTCAATGCAGAGGACCCTATTCTTGCACGCATTGAACATCGCAGTCGGGCGCAAACCCTGATCGGTCAGCGCGAGGGTAGCGTCTATCATTTCGATATTCACTTACAGGGCGAGAAAGAAACCGTCTTTTTCGATATTTGACGCATGAGTATCTCGCTCTTCGAACATCCCTTTCTGGCACAGCTTTTCGGTGACGACGAAGAGATATTAAGCCTTTTCACGGCAGCGGCTGACATTACGCAGATGCTTCGCTTCGAAACAGTTCTGGCCGACGCTCAGGCTGGTTTGGGTCTAATACCCGTCGAAGCCGGACAAGCGATCAGGCAAGCCGTAGAATCGTTTGAACCTAATCTTTCCGATTTGGCGAAAGCGACGGCACGTGACGGCGTTGTCATTCCTTCCTTCGTAAAGAAACTGCGCCAGTTCGTCGGGAAGGATTGCGCTGAGTATGTTCATTTCGGCGCGACGAGCCAGGATGTCATCGATACGAGCCTGATTTTGCGGTTGAAGCACGCAAGTACAATTCTTCATGGGCGAATTCAGCAACTCACACAGCGTTTCGATTGGCTTGATGCGGCGTTTGGAAAAAATACCCTGACCGGCTATACGCGCATGCAATCTGCTATCCCGATCACCGTATCCGACCGCATCTCAAGCTGGCAAAGCCCGCTCGGCGCTTACGGCTCAAAACTGAATACCACCGCCTTTCCTGTGCAGTTCGGAGGAGCCGCTGGAACGCTTGAAAAATTCGGCGATCAGGCCCCGGCTCTGCGTGCTTTGCTGGCTGATAAACTTGGATTGCACGATAGTCCGCAATGGCATAGCCAGCGGGCCTTCATTATCGAGTTCGGCAATCTGCTTTCGCTGATTACGGGTACTCTTGGAAAATTTGGACAAGATATTGCTCTCATGGCTGAGCTGGGTACCGAACTGTCCTTGACAGGCGGCGGCGCTTCATCCGCCATGCCCCACAAGCAAAATCCGGTGTCGGCAGAGATACTGGTCAGCCTTGCCCGTTTCAATGCGGCCCAAATGGGTGGTCTTCATCAGGCAATGGTGCACGAGCAGGAGCGCTCAGGCGCAGCTTGGATGATCGAATGGATGATCCTGCCACAAATCGTTGCATCGACAGGCAGTGCTCTCAAGATTGCGTCAACCCTGATGGATAAAGTAGTTCGGATCGGAAGCGAGCAATCCTCGGATACATAACCATGTGGGTATCATTTATAAGGAATTTTTCATTTTACATGACCAATTAGATAGGCATGCTGAAATCAGGACATTCCCTGTTGCGACAAGACGGTCACGCGCGGGAATGTTGGGCGATAGGGAGGAGAACATGAAGAAAATTGCATTAACCGCGCTTGCGGTCTTTTCACTCACAACATCGGCAGCTTATGCCGATGTAGTGAAGGTCGGCGTCATTGGTCCATTTTCAGGCCCATTTGCTCTTCAGGGTAAGAACTTCAAGGCCGGCATCGACGCCTATATGACCGAGCACGGTAACAAGATCGGCGATGACACTGTCGAGATTGTTTATCGTGATGAGCCGCAGGCTGATCCAGCGCAATCCAAGGCGCTTGCGCAGGAACTTGTGGTCAAGGAAGGCGTGCAATATCTCGCTGGCTTTTACTTCACCCCTGACGCCATGGCGGTTACGCCCATTCTCAAACAGGGCAATGTGCCAATGGTGGTCATGAATGCCGCCACTTCTTCCATCGTAACGAAGAGCCCCTATGTGGTGCGGACGTCGTTCACTACATGGCAAACGTCAACTCCGATCGCGAAGGTCGCACTCGACAAGGGTGTAAAGAAAGTCATCTCGGTTGTGAGCGATTATGGGCCGGGCGTTGATGCGGAAAACGCTTTCAAGGCGGCGTTCACAAAAGCTGGTGGTGAAGTGGTCGAAGCTATTCGAATGCCGCTCGCTACGAACGATTTCAGCCCGATCATGCAGCGTATCAAGGATTCCGGTGCGCAAGGCGTGTTTGCTTTTCTGCCGTCCGGGCCAACCACGCTTGGTTTCATGAAATCCTATGTCGACAACGGCTTGAAAGGCTCGGGCATTCAGCTTTTTGCTCCTGGTGATCTGACACAGGAATCCGATCTCCCGGCGCTTGGAGAAAATGCTCTCGGAGTTCTTACGACTTTCCACTACGCAGTCTCGCATGACTCGCCAGAGAACAAGAAGTTTGTCGAGGAAGCCCGAAAGGCCATCGGCAATCCTGTGGAATTGTCCTTCCCTTCGGTCGGTGCTTATGACGGTATGCATGTTATCTACAAGATGATCGAAGCTACCGGCGGTGAAAAGGATGCTGAAAAGGCAGTGGAGGCCGTGAAAGGCATGGAGTGGATCAGCCCCCGTGGCCCTGTATCCATCGACCCCGAAAGCCGCCATATGACGCAGAACATCTATCTGCGCGAAGTAGCCAAGGCTGATGACGGCGCCTACTATAACAAGGAAATCCAGACCTTCGAGAAGCAGGACGACCCCGGCCTAAAAGCCCAGTAGTTCTGGCATTCAAGAGTGAACACCTTGATGCCTGAACGGGCGTAAAGCGTACGTGCCCGTGGCTCATAACTGCGTATTTTAACGCGTACCCCGAAAGCCCTTTCGCGCTTTTCGGGATACGCCCAACAGGACCACTCAATGCAGACTGTGCTCAGCATTGCTGTCGATGCCCTCGCCTATGGCATGGTGCTTTTCGTCATCTCCATCGGCCTTTCGGTCACCATGGGCTTGATGCGCGTCGTCAATCTCGCTCACGGCGCATTTGCAATGATCGGCGGCTATTTTGCATCCTATGCTGCCCAGCAGCTTGGTCTCAACTACGGCTTTGCGATCATCATCGCCGTTATAGGCACGATGATAATCGCCGTTCCGGTGGAGAGACTGCTCTATCGGCGCATTTATGGAGCGCCTGAACTGACACAGGTGCTGATGACCATCGGCATCACTTTCTGCATCATCGGTCTCACCAATTATATATTCGGACCGACGCTGAAGACCATTCCTTTGCCTGAAATGTTGCGTGGATCAGTCGATCTCGGCTTTCGGGCAATTGCCAAACATCGCATCTTTGCAATCGGGTGCGGCTTCGCGGCGGCCCTTGGTCTTTGGTACATCATCGAACGCACTGCCTTCGGCGTAAAACTGCGTGCTGCTGTAGACAATGCTAACATGGCGGCAGCCCTCGGCGTGCGAACGGAAATCGTTTACGCTGTCAGCTTTGCGCTTGCCATTGGACTTGCAGCTTTCGGCGGTGTTGTCGGCGCCGAACTTCTACCTGTCGAACCCTATTATGCGCTCCGCTACATGGTGACATTTCTGGTTGTCGTCTCCGTCGGCGGCGCAGGCTCCATACCCGGTGCATTGATTGCGTGCCTCCTGCTTGGGGCAATCGATACAACCGGTCGTTATCTGGCACCGGAATATGGCGAGTTCTTCTTTTACCTGGCGGTAATCGTCATTGTTACTCTGTTCCCGCGCGGTCTTGCAGGAAGGCTGGCCCGGAAATGACCGATCTAACGCAAAATCTCATCCAACGTCGTCAGTCCTATGCAGGTCTCATTGGCATTGTGGCCGTTATTTTTGCCGGTGTCGTCGGCTGGTTTCTGTTCCCCGATAATCTGGCATTGCTGACACGTATCATTGCCATTGCCTTGCTCGTCTTGTCCCTCGATCTGGTGACGGGCTATTGCGGTATTGCAACGCTTGGCCATGCTGCATTGTTTGGCGCTGGCGCCTATGGTGCTGGCATCGCTGCCGCCCATTTCGGTATTACCGACCCGATCCTGATGACACTTATCGGTCTTGTTGCAGGAGCTATCACCGGACTTGTTTCTGGAGCCGTCATTCTGCGCGCCCACGGCCTCGCACAGCTTGTTCTATCGATTGCTGTTGTCCATCTGTTCCACGAAGCTGCAAACAAAGCATCAAGCTGGACCGGCGGCAGTGATGGGCTAAGCGGCATTTCGCCCGATCCGATCTTCGGCATATTCGAGTTCGATCTCTACGGACACACAGTCTATATCTACGCCGTAGTTCTGCTGCTCGTTTCGTTCGTCTTCCTGCGTTATATCGTACGTTCACCCTTTGGCATGCTTTGCCGGGGCGTGAAAGAGGACCCGATCCGCATTCATGCAATGGGCGCTTCGGTGCAGTCCGCACAGCTTCGCATGTATGTCATTTCAGGTGCTGTTGCTGGCATCGGTGGCGCGCTGAATGCCATTTCGACACAGGTTGTCGGGCTCGACAGTCTCAGTTTTACCATGTCGGCGGAAGCTTTGGTGATGCTGGTTCTCGGTGGCACGGGATCGCTGTTCGGAGGACTGATCGGCACGGTTGTCTTCATGTGGTTCGAAGACCTCGTCTCTGCTGCCAACCCCTTCCACTGGCTTACAATGGTTGGTGCTCTGCTGATCGCCGTCGTGCTATTCGCGCCGCGAGGCCTCTATGGAACCGTCGCCTATTACTTTGAAAAGAAGGCGCATCGCAAATGAGCACCGTGTTTGAAGTAACGAAACTGCGCAAGAATTTTGGCGGTCTAGCGGTCACAAATGATGTTTCGCTCAGTATGGCGAAAGGCGACCGCGTCGCCCTGATTGGTCCTAACGGAGCGGGCAAGACCACTTTCGTCAATCTTGTTACAGGCAATCTCGGCGCGACTTCCGGCACCGTGGCGTTGGACGGCGAGAATGTCTCCAGGCTTAACGCCATGCAGCGCGTCAGACGCGGACTGGTGCGTTCATTTCAGGTTACCCGTCTCTTTTTCGACATGACTCCCGAAGAACATGTGGCTCTTGCTGTTTTGCAACGCGAAGGCAAGACGGGCCGTATTCTCGGCAACTATCGCAAGATGCCTGAAGTCATGGATGAGGTTCGCGACATTCTAGATGCGCTCGGTCTTCTGCATGTCGGGCAATTGCGGGTGAGCGAGATCGCATATGGCCAACAGCGGCTTCTGGAAATTGCACTCGCTCTGGCGCTTCGCCCCAAAGTGCTGCTGCTTGATGAACCTGCTGCCGGTGTTCCGCAGAGCGATACTGGCCGCATCGAGGAAGCGCTCGACCGATTACCGGCAGATCTGGCAGTGCTCATGATCGAGCACGATATGGACCTCGTTTTTCGCTTCGCAAAGCGCGTAATCGTGCTGGCTGCCGGAACGGTGATTTTTGACGGGTTGCCGGAAGATGTCGTGCAGGACGCCCGCGTCCGCGAAGCCTATCTCGGGAGCTATGCCCAATGAGTGCTGCCTCACTTGAAGTTCGCAATCTCTTCGCCGGTTACGGGCCTACGCGTGTCATCGAGGATGTATCGTTCAAAGCGGAACCGGGCTCGCGGCTTGGCATTCTGGGCCGCAATGGTGTCGGCAAGACCAGCCTCTTTGCTACCATCGCAGGTCAAACCCGCCGTTATGGCGGTGAAATTCTGTTGGGTGGCAGGAACATCGCCACGCTTCCATCAGCCGCGCGCGCAATTGCCGGTCTCGGCTATGTGCCGCAGACCCGCGATGTTTTCCCGACCCTCACAGTCGAAGAAAATCTGTTCGTTGGCCTCAAGAGCCGACCGAAGGATGCGCTCGAAGAAGCCTACGCGATGTTTCCCCGTTTAAAGGAGCGACGCCGTAATCTTGGATCGCAGCTTTCCGGCGGCGAACAACAGATGCTTTCCACTGCGCGCAGCATTCTCGGGCGACCGACAGTGCTGCTGCTCGATGAACCGCTGGAAGGTCTTGCTCCTGTCATCTGCGAAGAACTGATGGCTGCTTTCTCGACACTGGCGCAGAAGGGCGACATGACGATCCTGCTTGTCGAACAACGCATCCAGAGCGCACTCGATTTTGCCGATCACGTCATCATACTGGAACGTGGGCGCATCGCGTGGTCTGGCACGTCAGCAGAACTCGCCGAAGATCGGCAGACCGTAGAAGAACTGCTCGGCGTCGGCGGTCTGCATTAATCAATTCCCGACAAATGCAAACTTGTCGACGTCCACGAGGCCACGGTCGGTGATTTTGAGATGCGGGATCACTGGCAGGGCAATGAAGGCCAGTTGCAAGAATGGCTCTTCCAAGACTGAGCCCAATTCTTCTGCTGCATGACGCAGCACGCGAAGCTGGTCGCGAACAGTTTCGTATGGCTCGGCGCTCATCAATCCGGCAATGGGCAAAGGCATTTCGGCCAACACCTTGCCATCTCGCACGACGACGAAACCACCCTCAATTTCGCCCAATCGGTTTGCAGCCGCAGCAATATCTTCGTCTGAGGTGCCTACCACACAGATATTATGGCTGTCATGACTGACAGTCGACGCGATTGCACCGGATTTCAAGCCGAAGCCATGCACGAAGCCGGTCGCGATATTTCCATTTTTGCCGTGTCGTTCGACAACCGCAATCTTGACTACATCCTTTTCGAAATCGGGTTCAACGCCGTTCGGGCCAACCTTGAGATCGAATTCGAGACTTTCCGTTATGATCTTGCCAGGAATTATACCGATTGCACGGGTTTTGCCGCTGTTGGAATGAGAGCGGAAACTAGAAGCGCTGACTTTCGGTGCCTTGACGCTACTGCGCCCGACAGGAGCAACAGTCTTGCGAGCAGCAAACAAATCCTCTGAAACCACCCTGCCCGCAGACAACACGACTTCAGCGTGGCAACCTTCGAGGCTATCCACCACAACGAGGTCGGCACGCTGGCCCGGCGCAACCAGACCACGGTCGAAAAGACCGAAAGCACGTGCTGCGGAAATGCTCGCGGCCCGGTAGATGGCAATCGGTTCCACTCCGCCTGCAATAGCCGTACGGATAAGGTAGTCGAGATGGCCCTGATCGGCGATATCGAGCGGATTGCGATCATCGGTACACAGTGCCAAAAATTGTGCGTGGCGCTCCGTAATGATCGGCATGAGCGCGTTCAGGTCCTTGGAAACTGATCCCTCACGCACCAGCACATGCATGCCCTTGCGCATCTTTTCGAGTGCTTCTTCCGCACTTGTCGCCTCGTGTTCGGTGCGAATACCTGCGGAAATATAGCCGTTCAGATCAAACCCACGCAGAAGCGGTGCGTGCCCATCGATATGCCGTCCTTGAAACGCCCTGAGCTTCGCCATGCATTCAGGATCTTTCGCCAGAACACCTGGAAAATTCATGAACTCCGCAAGACCGATCACCTTGGGATGGTCGGCAAAAGGCAGGAGGTCATCAATCAGAAGTTCGGCACCGGACGTTTCCATGTGGGTCGCAGGCACACAGCTCGAAAGCTGCACGCGGATATCCATGATGGTTTCCAAAGCACTATCGAGGAAAAACTTGATGCCTTCAGCCCCCAGCACGTTTGCAATCTCATGCGGATCGCAAATGACAGTGGTGACGCCCTGCGGCAATACACACCGGTCAAACTCATGCGGCGTTACGTGCGAGGATTCTATGTGAAGATGCGTATCGATAAATCCCGGCACGACAATCCGTCCGAAAATGTCGATTTCATGCTTGCCCTGATAATTGCCGAATGTTCCGACAATCCGGTCACCACAGATTGCGATGTCACTTTCAACAAGCTCACCGGTCACGAGATCGAAAAAACGACCGCCCTTCAGCACGATGTCGGCAGGCTCCCGACCCGCGCCCTGATCGATCATCCGTTCCAGCATCACGTCACCTCAAATTCGGAATCAATTGTCGAAAGTTACCACAATGCAAGACGCGGCGGTAAGGTCACCCTTCCGCCGCGTCGATAACTTTAGAAAGTCCAGATTACCGGACGTATTCAATCGTCCTGGCTCGACTGAGAACCAGTTCGACACGATTGTCGTCAAGCCTGTGCATGCAGACGCGCTTGGTCCACGGCCCATCGTGCAGCGTGAATAGAACACGCCCCTGCCCGAGATCTTCCAATGGCATGGCTTGGCGCGTAGGGCCAATACCCATGATGAAGTGGCCATCCTTGATATCGAAACTGGCACCATAGGGCGACGCTTGCCAGTGGCCGTCGAGTTCCCGGCAGATTGGCTTTAATGTGACCGGCTTCAACCGGCGAGACACGTAACCGATCTCGCCTTCCAATTCCGTACCTGTCCAGCGGAGTTCAACTGGTGAAGACGGCGACAAGGATGAGAACCAGCCGTTACCGATATCGTAAAGCGTGTCTTCGGAATCGAGCCAATTGGCTATGCCGTTGCGCATTTCCAGCCAGAACGGCCCACTCTCCGTCACATAAAGCCCGTCAGGGATCGTGCAGTTGGTCTCCGGCAACGACAATCCGTTGAGAGCGACCATGCAATCTCGCGCCATCTTATAAGTGTTGGCGTCTTCACGGTTTGAAACAACAATCATGCCGGTTTTCGCGGCTGGATCGAGCATAAAGTAGCTCTTGTAGCCAGGGTGCGAGCCACCATGTCCAACAAAACGCTTGCCAGCCACTTCATTCCAACGCAGCCCAAGCCCGTAACCGGTGACGCGCCCGTCAGCAAGATAGCGATCAGCCGACAGCTTATCGAGCAAGCCCTTGAACCCACCCTCGCCGTTAACGAGTGCTTGCGCCCATTTGGTCAGCGCCATACCACTGCCAGTCAGGCTGCCCGAAGCTGAAATGTGCAGGCCAGCGGAACTGAGCTGCCATTTTTCGCCAGACTTCCAGTAACCCGGAACCAGACCTGCGACCGGATCATTCCATACATCCGGCGCTTCCATGAAAATATCGAGAAGCGCAGCAATATCCGACTTCACGAAATCATTGAAACGAAACCCTTTTCGCTCCAGTGCGGCTTCCACCAGACGATAACCGGTGTTGGAATAGGAAATTTCCGAACCCGCATCGAAATTGAGACGATTAAGAGAGCCAAGGTAATCCAGAAGCTGACGGGCTTCCGTTTCTGTATAAACCGATAGCCCCAGAAGCGTGAGGCATTCCCGCGTGTCGGGCAGACCACCAGTCATGTCGAGCGCACGACCGACAGTGACATCGGCTAGTGGGCTTTGCAGCTCCGGCAGATGGTCGCCGAGCCGGTCCTCAAGGGCGATAATATCGCTATGCTTGAGAACCATCGCACAAAACGCATGTTTCGTGACTGAAGCGTAGCGAATAACAGTATTCGCCGTGAACGGTACACCCGTAGAAAGGCTCTCAAGCCCGCCCGCATAGGCAAATTTCACACCGTCTGGACCAAAGCCGATGATAACGCCGCCTGGCTCATCCTTGGCCCATGTTCTTGAAAAGACTTTCGCGGCGTGCGAGGCCGCGTTCCAGTCAGCATGCGTTGACATGAAAACTCCGTCAGGCAGGTTCTTCCAGATTGACGCTTAGGGCGCGCAATTCTGTGGTATGCGGATGTGTAGTTCGCCCGGCGCGCAAATCATCAGCGCTAAGCTGTTCCACCATCTCGCCGTGTTGCATCACCCCTACCTGCGGGCAGAGATGCGCTATTACCGCGAGATTGTGGCTCACCAGCACATAAGTGAGATTCTTTTCTGCGCGCAAGTCCGCGAGAAGATTGAGAATTTCAGCTTGTACCGAGACGTCGAGCGCCGAGGTTGGTTCGTCCAGCAACAGAACTTCCGGTTCAGCGATAAGAGCGCGAGCAATTGCGACGCGCTGGCGCTGTCCGCCCGAAAGCTGATGCGGAAAACGGAACCGAGCAGCTTTCGGCAATGCGACTTCGTCAAGAACCTTTTCAATACGCTTGTCGATGTCGCCGATACCATGGACCAGCAGAAGCTCGCTCAGGATTCGGTCGATGGTCTGGCGAGGGTGCAGCGATCCAAAGGGATCCTGAAACACCATCTGCACCTGACGGAAGAAGGCAGATGCACGCTTCGGAGCAACATCTTTGCCGTCAAAAGCGATGCGGCCGTTCCATTGTTCGTTGAGACCGGCCATTGCGCGCAGAATGGTGGATTTGCCGGAGCCGCTTTCGCCAACAATGCCGAAGCTCCCGCCCTTCTCGACATTGAAGGATACACCCTTGACGACTTCACGCTCGTTGAAGCTGATGCGAAGTTGATCAATAACTATCATGAGTTCAGCCAGCTTTCTTCACGATTGAGAACCGGCAATCGATCACGAGGATGCATGAGCGATGGAATGCAATTAAGAAGCCCCTTTGTATAAGGATGCTCAGCGCACACCAGTTCAGCGGCTTTCAACTCTTCCATGACGCGGCCCATATACATGACCATGACACGGTCGCAGAAATGCGACACGAGTGGAAGATCATGGCTGATGAGGAGAAGCCCCATTCCGCGTTTCGAAACCAGATCATCGATCAGGCGAAGAATTTCCGCCTGAACGGTAGCGTCGAGCGCAGATGTCGGTTCATCGGCAATCAACAGTTCCGGATCGGGCGCAAGCATCATAGCAATCATGACACGCTGCCCCATGCCGCCCGAAACTTCGTGCGGATAAAGCTTTGCCACTTCACGCGGATTGCGGATCATGACCTGATCGAGAAGATCAACCGCAGCATCCATCGCTTGACGCTTGCTACCACCTTTATGGGTACGCCACGCTTCAGCTACCTGCACGCCAATGGTTTTGACCGGATTGAGCGAATATTTAGGGTCCTGAAGGATAAAGCCTGCCCGCTTGCCGCGAATTTGACGCATGCCACGTTCGGTGGCCGACAGAATGTCGATGCCGTCGAATGAGAGCTTGTCGGCCTTCACTTCAGCGATTGGCGGCAGTAGTTTCATGAGGGCGCGCGCGGTCAAAGACTTGCCCGAACCGCTTTCGCCAACGATACCCAGTTTTTCACGACCGAGCTGAAGTGAGATACCGCGTACAGCATCGAAACGGCTGGTGCGCGTTTCAAAGCTAATCTGCAGATTTTTAATATCAACCAGCATCTGTTCTCTCAATTCTGCTTCGGATCGAGCACGTCGCGCAGACCGTCGCCGAGGAAATTGAAGGCGAGCGATACGAGGAAGATCGCGATGCCGGGGATAGTAGCAACCCACCATTGTTCGAAAATGAAGCGCTTGGCAGTGGCGATCATGGCTCCCCATTCGGGCGATGGCGGCTGCGCGCCCATTCCGAGGAAGCCAAGACTTGCCGCAGTGATGATGATCGAGCTCATATCGAGCGTGATGCGCACAATGACGCTCGGTACACAAAGCGGCATGATATGACGCAGGATAATGCGAAAAGGCGATGCACCCGTCAGCTTGGCGGCTGCAACGAAATCGCTCTTGCGCAAGGTCATTGTTTCAGCACGCGCCAGTCGCGCATAGGGCGGCCATGCGGTCAAGGCGATTGCAAGCACGGCACTTTCGACGCCCGGCTTCAGCGCAGCCACGAAGGCAAGCGCAAGGATCAATCGTGGAAACGCTAGAAAGACATCCGTCACGCGCATCAGCGCCGTATCGACAATACCGCCGAAATAACCCGCTATACAACCGATGAAGAGTCCAATTGGCGCAACGAGAATGACGACGGCGATAACCATTCCAAGGGTTACGCGGCCACCGTAAAGTATGCGCGAAAGAATATCACGGCCAAGTTCATCAGTCCCAAACCAATGCGCTGCAGTTGGAACAGAAAGACGATTACCGAGATCCTGAACGCTCGGATCGTACGGCGCCAACAGCGGAGCGGCCAGTGACAGAACGACGAAAGCGACGATGATAAAAAGACCAATCATCGCGAGCGGATTAGCACGCAGGTTTACCCAGATGCGATAGCGCCTGCCCCAATTGGCCTGAGAGCGGGAAGCGGGCGATTCATCCAGCGCCCAGTTATGAAAATTGGCAAAAATCATCGGACACGCGGATCCAGAACTTTATAGAGGATATCGGCGAGCAGATTAAGCCCGACATAGATGATACCGATGAGCAGCGTAGCACCCACAACCGGATTCATATCGGCATTCATCAGCGACACGGTCAGATACTGACCGAGGCCAGGCCAACTGAAGACCGTCTCGGTCACGACAGCACCTTCGAGCAGACCTGCATAGGTCAACGCCAGAACCGTCACGAGTTGCACGGCGACGGTCGGGAAAGCGTGCTTCCAGATGACAGATGTCAATGACAGGCCTTTCGCGCGTGCCGTAATCACAAATTCACCCTTGAGAGCATCAAGCATGAAGGCGCGGGTCATACGCGTGATGTACGCCATACTGAAATAGGCGAGGATCAAAACTGGCTGGATCATATGATAGACCGCATCCCAGAATGCATCCCAGTCACCCTCGATCAGGCTGTCGATCGTGAGCAAGCCGGTAACGTGTGGGATCATGCCCTCATAGATGATGTCCTGCCGTCCAGGTCCCGGTGCGATATCGAGCGTCGCATAGAAGACCAGAAGTGAAATCAGGGCTAGCATAAAAACCGGAACTGAGTGCCCCGCAAGACAGACCACGCGGATCGTTTGATCGACGATGGAACCCTGTCGGACAGCAGCCCAAACACCCAGTGGAATGCCGACAAGTGCCGCAACAAGAAGTGCCGCCGTTGCCAGTTCCAATGTCGCGGGAAAATAGCGAGCGATATCCTGCGTCACCGGATTTCGGGTCAGAATAGAGTTGCCGAAATCACCGTGCAGCACCTGTCCAACATAGTGCACAAACTGGACCACGAGCGGCTGATCAAGGCCCATCTCCGAGCGGACACGCTGAATAACAGCCTCCGGTGCGTTGTCGCCCACGGCAGCGATAACAGGATCGACCGGCATTACGCGACCGATCATGAAAGTAATAACCATAAGCCCGAACAGCGTGATCAACACGCTGCTCAGGATACCGGTCAGGTTCTTGAGGCTTTTCTTCACGCCTTGGCGATCCCTGCATAGGAATGGGAATCGGACAAGACGCCAAGACGCATTCCTGTAACATCCTTGCGGCAAGCGGCCGTCTCGAACTTCTGCATCATGATGATGAACGGGCTATTGTTCATGAATTCGCGCTGCAAATCTTCATACATTTTCACGCGCTTTGCCGGGTCCTGTTCATCACGCGCAGCAAGAGATTTCTTGGAGAAATCCTCATTCTGGAAGTGCGAGCGCCATGCAAAAGGCTTCGTCTTCGCATCATCAGAATTATCCGGATTGTTGCAGAAGACATCGACATTGGTATTCGGATCGAAATAGTCCGATCCCCATACAGTCAATGCCATCTGATGTTCACGAGCGCGCATCTTCGTCAGAACCTGACGATTTTCAGCAGCCAGCAGCTCTACCTTGATGCCGATTTCGGCAAGGCTTGCTTGAATCGCCTGAGCGATATCGGGGCTCGGTTGTGCCGAATAGTGATCCATCTTGATAGAAAAGCCATCGGGAACACCAGCTTCGGCAAGCAGAGCCTTCGCCTTGGTAATATCCTTCTTGAACGGATTCTCATTCAGCGCGGCCGGAAAACCTTCAGGAACGAGGCTTTGGTGAACCTTGTAATTCAGCGGCACGATATTCTTCTGGATGCCATCGTAGTCCACAGCCCACTTGATTGCTTCCCAGACTTTCGGTTTGGCAAGAACTT
The DNA here is from genome assembly GCF_008932295.1 of Brucella tritici. Lineage (GTDB taxonomy): Bacteria > Pseudomonadota > Alphaproteobacteria > Rhizobiales > Rhizobiaceae > Brucella > Brucella tritici. The sequence continues at coordinate 47,001 of NZ_WBWA01000014.1, forward strand.
CCACGCTCTGGTTGAGCGACATCAGCATCAAACCGCCGACACCCTTGCGCACCAGATTATAGTTTTCATCGCCATCCAGAACGCGAAGCTGCTCGGTAGTGAGGTTACGCGCAATATCGACGTCTCCCTTCTGGAGCATGAGAAGCTGCGAGGACGGGTCCGCAACGTGACGCAAAAGGATGCGCTTCACATTGCCCTTATATGCGCCATGCGGATTAACGTTCAGCATAATGCTTTCGCTTGGCTTCCAGGAAACAAGAACCCATTCACCCGAACCGGCGCTGTTCTTCTGAAGCCAGCCGTTACCGAGATCGTCACCGGAGGTATTTTCCAGAACGGTCTTCTTTTCCACAATGCTGGCGACACTGGCCGACAGGCAATACAGCAGGAAAGGCAGCGACGTTGACTGCTCAACCGTCAAAGTCAATGCCGACGGATCAGTTGCAACGATGTTCTTCTCCGCATTTTCAGGCGTAAAACCGAACTGGCCAATGATGAAAGCCGGACCCTTGTTCATCTTGATCGCGCGCTGCAACGAGAAGGCAACATCCTCAGCCGTGATCTGTGCGCCGCTTGCAAATTTCGCATTCGGATCGATCTTGAAGGTGAAGACTTTTCCGTCAGCATCCGCTTCCCAGGAAACAGCAACACCACCTTCCACCTGATCCGGATTGGTAAGGCTTGGATGCACCAGACGCTGATACATATTGTTGCAGATTTCGCTGCCGACAGCTTCAAAGCTCTCATGCGGATCAAGACTGGTCATATTGTCGAGCTGCTGGGCCACAACCAGAATATCCTGACGTCCGGCTCCGATGGCAGGCAAAATGCTTGCATAGGACAGGAAAGGAACGGCAGCAGCGCCTGCCAGAAAACCGCGTCTTGAAATCATTGAGAGCTCCTCTTGCAACGCTTCCTGAAAGGCTTCCTGATATTTGGGGCCATATAGACAGCGTTCTATCTCTGGATACATTTTTCCAGCTTCCCGCTATCACGTCAGCGGAGGCAGGGGCCAATGCAGAATTTTGCATTCCCTATGCAGAGTTTGCATGAGGATAAACTAAAAGAGTTATTTCATATGAAAGAATCACCCTTCATGCAGTGCCGTCATACCGAGTGACCGAAATCGCATTTGCAATTCTTCTCACTTGGGTCCATCACCCCCTCAAATCCTGGATTTGATTTGAAAAGGCTTTCCCATGGCGACCGAACAGATGATACCCGTTTTCGATGGTCACAACGATGTGCTGCTGCGCCTATGGTCATCTGACGCTTCCGCGCCGGAAAAGCGCTTTCTTGAAGGCGAGAAAGTCGGACATATTGACCTTCCACGCGCACAAAAGGGTGGGCTGGGCGGTGGTCTTTGCGCAGTATATGTGCCCTCGCCTTCACGAGAACTCGACGCAAACGGCAATCTGGCAACGCCGAGCCAGACGGACGCAATGAAAGCAACGCTCGCCATGTCGGCGATCCTGCTGAAGATCGAACGAGCATCGGAGGGCAAGGTCCGCATTTGCCGCACGGCTGCCGATATTCGCGATGCATTTGCCAAGGGTATTTTCGCTTCTGTCTATCATATCGAAGGTGTGGAGGCTTTTAGCGAAGACCTTGATGCCCTTTATGTTTTGCATGAGGCGGGCTTGAGAACGCTGGGACCCGTCTGGAGCCGCCCAAATATTTTTGCCCACGGCATACCTTTCCGGTTTCCGGCATCGCCCGACATCGGTCCCGGCCTCTCCGATCATGGCAAGGCACTCATTCGCGCCTGTAACGAACTCAAGGTCATGGTCGACCTTTCCCATATGAACGAAAAAGGGTTCTGGGACATCGCAGCTATTTCCGATGCACCGCTCATCGCTTCGCATTCAAATGCTCACGCGCTTTGCCAGCAAAGCCGCAACCTGACGGACAAGCAACTCGACGCTATACGCGATACTGGCGGCCTCGTCGGGCTTAACTTTGGCGTTTCATTCCTGCGTGAAGACGGAAAGCGCGATCCCAATACCGATCTGAGCGAACTCGTTCGCCATGCTGATTACATCGTCAACCGCATCGGAATCGACCATCTGGCTCTAGGTTCCGATTTTGACGGCACCACGATTTCTTCAACACTTCGCGATGTTGGCGATCTACAGCTCGTCATAGAAGCCTTCCGTAAACACGGTTTTGACGATGCTTCCATCGTCAAGTTGGCCCATGCGAACTGGATCAATGTACTTGAACGTACCTGGGGCGCTTAAACGGCGAATTGAAGCGATCTCACCCTTCAAGGGTGAGATCGAAAACATGATGGTGAATATGACCATCGAACATTTCGAGGAGGCCTTTCGTAGCCTCCCGGCTTTCGTATCGCACAGGTGACGCGAGCGCTTCCGACAATGCCTCCTCGCTGTCATACATGGTCCAAAGCACCATCGGATAGGCTGGAGCACCTTCGTCACGTTTGACAGCGTAAAGAACACGAACTTCCCTGATACCCGGAAAGTTGAGCCACATCGGCAGAAGAGTATCGGCAACATAAGCTTTGAACGCATCCTCGCGCCCAGCATGAATAGTGCCTTCAAAAAAGGCTTGTCTGACAATCATCGAAGTAACTCAGTTTACCTTGGTAGGCGGGACATCGCCGGAAAAATATGCGGCAAGATTGGCGAGAACCAATTCGCCCATTCCGACACGTGTTTCTACTGTTGCACTGCCCTGATGCGGCATCAGTACCGTATTCGGCGCGCGTAGAAAGTCTTCCTTGATCGTCGGCTCGTTGACGAAAACATCAAGGCCGGCTCCAGCGATGGTTCCATTATTCAAAGCAGCCAGAAGCGCATCCTCATCAACAACACTGCCACGCGCCACATTGACCACATAGCCCTTGCCGCCAAGGGCTGCGAGAACATCCGCGTTGACGATATTGGCCGTTGATGGGTTAGCGGCAACGCAAACCGCGAGTACATCGCTCTCCTGCGCAAGTTCCACGGGCGTTGCATGCGCAACCCAGTTTGTACCGGCGACAGGCGAGCGGTTCCAATAGTGCACTTCCATGCCGAATGCTTCCGCGCGTCGTGCAAAGGATTTTCCGATCTGGCCAAGTCCCAGGACGCCAACCCGCTTGCCTTTGGGGCTAACACCAAGAGGAAATCCTTCGCGACGAGCCCATTTTCTTTCCCGCACAAACTGGTCGCCGGTAACAATATGGCGCATAACTGCCAGCATGAGGGCAATGCCCGTGTCGGCAACATCGTCGGTCAAAACACCTGGCGTGGTGCTGACATGGATGTTCCGATCTCTTGCGAAGGTTAGATCGACCTTGTCCGTACCAACACCATTGATGGCGATCATGCCTAGCGATGGCAGACGCTCCATCCATTCGTTGGAGAGCCCCGTTCCACCGCCGGTAACAACGGCACGAATTGTGCCGAGGCTCGTATCAATGGCCGCCTTGTCTTCCGGCTTGTACAGGCGGAGAACCTTGTATGTTGCGTCCAGTCGTTCTTCGATCAGCCGCATCATCGGTTCGATGAGCAGAACTTCGTTCGTCACTTCAAACTCCATTACTAAACTATTGGAGACGATCAGGAAATCTGACCGATAAACGCCTTCGTGCGCTCATGTTTCGGGTTGCCGAAAAATTCTTCCGGCTCCGCCATTTCGAGAATTTGCCCTTGGTCCATGAAGATGACACGGTCTGCCACCTGTCGTGCGAAGCCCATTTCATGGGTAACGCAGAGCATGGTCATACCTTCCTTGGCAAGATCGATCATGGTGTCGAGAACTTCCTTGACCATTTCAGGATCAAGTGCCGAAGTCGGTTCATCGAAAAGCATGATCTTGGGATTCATGCAGAGTGCACGTGCAATCGCCACGCGCTGTTGCTGACCGCCGGATAGCTGTGCCGGATATTTATCCGCCTGTTCAGGAATGCGGACACGCTCCAGATATTTGCGCGCTATCTTTTCAGCTTCCAACTTGGAAACACCACGCACTTTCATCGGAGCCAAAGTGCAATTCTCAAGAACCGTCATATGGGGAAAGAGGTTGAACTGCTGGAAAACCATGCCGGTTTCCTGTCGGACAATATCCACGTTCTTTCCACCCGCCGTCAGATCGTGGCCGTCAACAATGATGCGGCCCTCCTGAATGGTCTCCAGCTGATTGATACAGCGGATAAGGGTCGACTTTCCCGAACCGGATGGGCCACAAATAACGATACGTTCACCGCGAGCGACATTCAGATCAATATCTCTGAGAGCATGATAAGTGCCGTACCACTTGTTCACACCCTGCATGAGCACTGCAGGATCGGAAGCATCCTGCGGAATCCGGTTCGCTTTTCCCTGAGCCGTCTGGTTCATGTTGAGAAACTCACTTTCGTGGACTGGGTCGTCATGCCCACCGAATGGACGGGCATGACGAAATTCGAGAGCTCACTTTGCTTGAGAAACAAAATCTGGCAGAGGCGTACCGAGCCACTTTTCATGGATCTTGTTCAATTCGCCGTCGCTCTTCGCCTTTTCGATGAATTTGTTGACGAATTCGAGCATTTCGGTCGAACCTTTGCGAACAGCGATCCCCTGTACCTGCTGGCTGAGTTGGATCTTCTGTTCATAACGGCCCGGCGCAGCCTTTTCGATCTCGGCAGCCACGACATTGGAAAGCCCAATCAACTCAACCTGCCCCGAAAGCAGGGCCTGCACAGCGCTCGCATCATCATCGAAGCGACGTATGTTGGCGTCCTGCGGCGCAACCTTGGTTACTGCCGTGTCCTGTGTCGAAGCGCGTGCAACGCCGATGGTTTTGCCCGACAGGTCTTCTGGCTTTGCAACGGCAGTATCCTTCGGTCCGAACACGCCGATCGAAATGCCCGCATAGGGCTGTGAAAAGTCAACGCTCTTGGCGCGTTCCTCGGTGATACCCAACGAGGCAACCAGAACATCAACCTGCCCGCTCTGCAGATAAGGAATACGGTTGGGACCGGTAACCGGTACGATCTGAGCTTCAACGCCTAGTTCCTTGGCCAGCAACTTCGCCACATCGGCGTCATAACCATCCGGTTCGTTATTGGTATTCATGATGCCAAACGGCGGAAAATCGACCAGCATACCGATCTTGATTTTCCCGGCAGACTTGATGCCGTCAACGGTTTGCGCAGATACAGCCGATGCGAACGCCGTTGCGAGAGCACCCGCACCAATCAAGGCCATTGCCAAACGTCTGCTGATAGTCATGTTTATTCCTTCCCTATTGAATGCCGGTCTCCTCGCCGGCACTGTTTCGTTATTTTTCATCGCATTTCCCGACACCAGTTTGGTTCTCATTCGGTCAGAAATGCTGATCTTCTTCCCTAAACACCCAACTGCCACTACCGGGCAGTAGCGCGAGAAAACCTCGTTTCCATACGGCGTGCCAAAATGGATAGCGGCCAACACAGGACAAAATAGACAGCCGCCACCGTGCCAAACACCATGAACGGGCTAAACGTCGCGTTATTGATAATCTGTCCCTGTCGCGTCAGTTCTGTAAAACCAATGATCGCGGCAAGCGACGTGCCTTTTATGAGCTGCACGAGAAACCCGACCGTTGGCGCAACCGAAATGCGTGCTGCCTGTGGCAGGATTACGTAACGCATGCGATTGTAATAGCGTAGTCCCAGCGCTGTTGCTGCTTCGCGTTGTCCGGGCGGCACCGCATCAATACAACCACGCCAAATTTCTCCGAGAAAAGCGCTCGCATGCAATGTCAGTGCGATGGTCGCGGCAATCCACGGATTGATACCCAGGCCAAAAATATTGAGGCCGAAGAACACCAGAAAGAGCTGCATCAGAAGTGGTGTGCCCTGAAACAGCCGAATGAAGCCGAGCGCGATGTAACGCGGAGCACGAGCGTCCGAAACACGCATCAGTGCGACAAGCAATCCTCCGATACCACCGCCAGCAAATGCAATAGCTGAAAGAGCAATGGTCCACTGCGCTGCATAGACGATAATGAGAAATTCGTTCCAGCCGAAAGGTCTGATCATGGCCTGCTCCTATCGGCTCAACGGGTATTTGAATGCCAGCTTTTCGATCAGTGCGAAGATGGCCGAGAAACCGATGGACATGACGAGATACATGAGCGTGATAACTATATAGACCTCAAAGCTCGCAAAGGTCGCCGACTGGAGATCGTTACCGGCGGCTGCAAGCTCATTTGCGGAGATCACGGAGACAACACTTGAAGTCAGCATCAGATAGATGAACTGGCTCGTGAGCGACGGGTAGACCGTCCGCAATGCCGGTTTCATAATGACATAGCGGAAGACCTGCAGCTTGGAGAGACCGAGTGCAGTTCCAGCTTCCACCTGGCCTTTGTGAATAGATTCAATGCCAGCACGAATAATCTCCGTACCATAGGCACCGAAATTCACGACCAGCGCGAGAAGCGCGGCGCTGTTGGGTGACAGACGCAAACCGGCAGACGGCAACCCAAAGAAGATGAAGAAAATCTGCACCAGAAACGGTGTGTTGCGGATGATTTCGATATAGGCGTCAATAATGAAACGGACTGGCTTTGGACCGGACGTCTTACCAACGGCGCAGACAATCGAAACAATCAAGCCAAACACCATGGCAGCGCAGGAAAGCTCAATTGTCTGCCATGCACCGACAAGCAGCTTATCCATCGACGCGAAAACGGGCGCGAAGTTGAAATTGTACAATGCTGAACCTCCCGGTACACCGATTATGCCGACTTTTCCTCCCGACGGCAATAAATTTAGATCGATCTAAATAAGTTTAGTCTCGCTCGTCAATCATTAATTGGGATTAGACGACAGATGTTTTTGCCGGTCCACAGGACTGTCTAACCTGCAAATATGTCTCACTGACGATCCGCTCTGCCTGCCTTTCCGAATTTGCCAAGCGGGAAAGAAGCAGTCGAGCAGCGTTTTGGCCAACAGTAACAGGTCGGGTTGACACTGAACTCAGGCGCGGGCGTGTTGCTTCGGCATCGCTTACGTCATCGAAGCCTATCAGGGAAAAATCCTCACCTATTTTCCTCCCGCAATCATAGAGGCCAGCAGAAAGGCCCAGCGCAATCACGTCATTGAAGCAGATCGCCGCCGTCGGCTCCCGACCGTCTTGAAAGAGTATTGGAGCTGCTTTGGCAATTTCCGGCATGATATGCGGGAAGCGAACAATCATTTCGGAATCGAGGCCTTGCTGTTGCATCGCATCGCGAAACCCTTCGACACGCTCGCGATATGCTGAATGAATCGGCTCGTGTACAGCGAATGCGATTGTTCTATGCCCAAGCCTGGCAAGATGATTGACCGCCTGTCGCATACCGCCTGCATAATCAACACCTGCATAGTCAATTCGATCAGTCACATGGCGAAGCACTTGCACTACAGGCAAACCCCAGTCAGCGATCTGCTCGATGAATTCGGGTGCCGTTTCTGCGGTCGGCGACATGATCAAGCCATCCACACCATGTTCGCGCATACGCTGCATGAGAGTGCTTTGATTGGCAAAGTTCTCGTGACTATTGGCGAGCAGAACGACCAGCCCTGCTTCACCCACAACGCTATCTATTCCCGAAAGCAACTCGCCGTAAAACGGGTTGCCGAGAGTGGGCACGATGACGCCAACCGTATTCGACCGCTCTACCCGGAGACTGGCCGCCCCCATATTGTAGACATACCCCAGCTCCTGCAGGGATTTTTCTACTTTCTCGCGCGTTGCCGCTCCCACCAACGGGCTTTTGCGAATGACGAGGGAAGCGGTCGCGCGCGACACATTGGCGTGGCGTGCCACATCCAGAAGTGTAACGCGACTTTTCCTGCGATCGTCACTCGGCATAACTTCACCTGTCAGCAAATTGGGTAATGTCCGATCCGGTTGAAGACACATCTCGATAAAATCATCGACCAGATTCGAAAGGCATATATCAGTTCAGTCTGGCGCGTTGGTCAATCCGTCGGCCAGCAAACCTGAAATCATCATGCGGAAGTGGCTTTGGGTGGCATTCCCAACGCCTTAATTATACACATGTTCTCCCCACGATTATCACTTGCCTTTCGTTTTTTTTCATTTCGAATGCTATCGTTTTCGTATTTATTCTGCCATTGGGAGAATCGAAGGTTGATCCTTTGGCAAAAATTGCATTCATATAAGTGCAATGAATATACCGCGGATGTCGGAACTTTGAGGCCATTACCAATGAGCTCGAATGTTCACGCAATCTCACACTCGAGGAGGAAACATGCTTATCCGTCTGATTACGACTTCGGCGCTGACGAGCGCCCTCGCCCTCACCATCGGTTCGCAGGCATTTGCCCAGACGGAACTGGCATGGTGGCATGGCATGACCGGTGCCAACAACGAAATGGTGAATGAGCTCTCGAAAGAGTTCAACGAAAGTCAGAGCGAATACAAGATCGTTCCCGTCTATAAGGGCACTTATCCCGAAACGTTGAATGCCGGCATCGCTGCGTTCCGTTCAAAACAGCCGCCTGCGATCCTTCAAGTCTTCGACGCTGGTAGTGGTGTTATGATGGCGGCCGAGGGCGCCGTGGTTCCTGCCGCTGAGGTATTGGAAAAGGGCGGCTTCAAGTTTGACAAGTCTCAATATTTGCCCGGCATCGTCGCTTACTATTCGAAACCGGACGGCACGATGCTGTCTTTCCCGTATAATTCCTCGTCGCCGATCCTCTATTACAACAAGGACACCTTCAAGAAGGCTGGCCTCGATGAAAACAACCCGCCAAAAACATGGCCGGAAGTTTTCGAAGCAGCCAAGAAGATCAAGTCCAGCGGCGCGGCACCGTGCGGTTTCACCTCTACATGGTTGACTTGGATTCAGACCGAAAACTTTGCTGCCTGGAACAACGTCCCTTATGGTACCAATGAAAACGGCCTTGGCGGAACCGATGTAAAGCTCGAGATCAACTCACCGCTTTACATCCAGCACTTCCAGTCGATTGCCGATCTCGCGAAAGATGGGACGTTCCGCTATGGCGGCCGCACATCGGAAGCCAAGCAGCTTTTCACCTCCAGTGAATGCGCAATGTTGACCGAATCCTCCGGCGGCCTCGGAGATGTTGTAAAGTCCGGCATCAACTACGGTATCGGTCAGCTACCTTACTATGAAGGGCACGGCCCGCAGAACACGATCCCTGGCGGTGCAGCTCTCTGGGTCTTCGCCGGTCTCAGCGACGAACAGTACAAGGGCGTAGCAGAATTCTTCAACTTCCTCTCGCAGACCAAAATCCAGGTCAAGCTGCACGAAAAGTCGGGCTATCTGCCTGTGACGCTGGCTGCATACGAGGAAACCAAGAAGTCGGATTTCTATGAAAAAAATCCGGGCCGTGAGACACCTATCCTCCAGATGATGGGCAAGGCACCGACCGAAAATTCAAAGGGTGTTCGTCTCATCAACCTGCCGCAGGTTCGCGATATTCTGAACGAAGAATTCGAAGCCATGCTCGGCGGTAAGCAGGATGCGAAAACGGCACTCGAAAACGGCGTCAAGCGTGCTAACGACGCGATTGCCGCAGCTCAGTAATCGATCACATTGACACAACGCCGCCTGTCTCTGTGGCAGGCGGCCTTGTTACCCACGAGGAAGCTCCCCGTGCAGAAAGTTACCTTTCCGAATAAAGTCTTGCCCTATTTCCTGCTGGCCCCACAGATCGTTCTGACCGTGGTGTTTTTCTTCTGGCCAGCCAGTCAGGCAATTTATCAGTCCTTCATGCGTGAAGACGCATTCGGATTGAAGTCTACATTTGTGGGACTGGCCAACTTTACAACCGTTCTGGCTGACCCCAACTATCTACACTCGTTCAGAGTAACCATTGTCTTCAATATACTGACCGCACTGCTTGCGATGGGTGCAGCACTATTACTTGCAACGGCAGCAGATCGCGTTATCCGCGGCAAGACGTTTTATCGTACGCTCCTGATCTGGCCTTATGCTGTGGCTCCCGCCGTCGCAGGCATGTTGTGGCTATTCATGTTCAACCCGGCGATGGGCACTTTTGCCTATATTCTGCGCCGCAATGGCATCGCCTGGGATCCTCTGCTTGATGGTAATCAGGCCATGGGCCTCGTCGTCGTCGCAGCCGCATGGAAGCAGATTTCTTATAACTTTCTATTCTTTGTTGCAGGGTTACAGGCAATTCCTAAATCGTTAATCGAAGCAGCCGCCATCGATGGCGCGCGAGGATCGCGACGATTCTGGTCTATCGTATTTCCACTTCTCGCACCCACATCATTCTTCCTGCTGGTCGTGAACACTGTCTATGCCTTCTTCGACACATTCGGCATCATCCATGCTGTGACAGGCGGGGGACCTGCCAGAGCAACCGAAACGCTAGTCTATAAGGTTTACAATGACGGTTTCGTCAACCTGAACCTCGGCTCTTCTTCGGCACAGTCCGTTATTCTGATGGCAATTGTTATTGCCTTGACAGCCTTTCAGTTCCGCTTCGTCGAGAAGCGTGTGCATTATTCGTGAGTGAGGCGACAATGATAGAAAAACGCCCAGTCTCAAATCTTATCGGACATCTGATTCTGATCGTAGGCATCATTATCGTCGCCTTTCCGATCTACTATACCTTCGTCGCTTCGACGATGACTTCAACCCAGATTATCCGCCCGCCAATCTCGCTGTTGCCCGGCGATCATTTCGTGGAAAACTACGGCGAAGCCATCTTCGGCGGTGTAGAGCGCGTCGTCGGCGTAAGTCTCGAGCGACTTCTTTGGAACTCGTTCGTGGTCGCCATGGCCATCGCTGTCGGCAAGATCATCATCTCCTTCATGTCGGCGTTCGCGATTGTATTTTTTCGTTTTCCACTACGCATGTTCTTCTTCTGGATGATCTTCATAACGTTGATGCTCCCGGTGGAGGTCCGTATCCTGCCCACCTACAAGGTGATTGTCGATCTCGGCTTGATCGACACCTATGCGGGGCTCACGCTGCCATTGATGGCGTCCGCGACGGCAACATTTCTGTTCCGCCAGTTCTTCCTCACCATTCCCGGAGAACTGGTTGAAGCAGCGCGTATCGACAACGCTGGCCCATTCCGGTTCATGCGGGATATTCTGCTTCCCCTTTCAAAGACGAATATTGCAGCGCTTTTCGTCATTCTCTTCATTTACGGATGGACCCAATATCTCTGGCCGCTGCTTGTTACCAATGACGCCAAGATGAACACGATCATCATTGGTTTGCGCCGTATGGTCGATTGGGCCGATGCGTCCACGCCTTGGAACTATGTCATGGTAACCGCCATTCTGGCTATCATCCCACCGATCCTCGTTGTGGTGCTGATGCAGCGCTGGTTCGTCAAAGGTCTCGTTGAAACGGAAAAGTAATGAGCAAAATCGTTCTTGATAACGTCCGCAAGAGCTATGGCGGCAATGTCGAAGTCATCAAAGGCGTATCGCTGGAGATTAACGACGGCGAATTTGTAGTGCTGGTTGGCCCTTCAGGCTGCGGTAAATCCACTCTTCTGCGCATGATTGCCGGTCTGGAAGGCATTACATCCGGCACAATCTCTATTGGAGAGCGTGTGGTCAACGATGTTGAACCTGCAGAACGCGATATCGCCATGGTATTCCAGAATTATGCGCTCTATCCGCATATGACGGTTCGAGAAAATCTTGCCTATGGCCTGAAGAACCGCAAAACGCCAAAAGATGAAATCGAACGTCGCATTGCCAAAGCGGCAAAGGCACTCGAAATCGAGCCTTTTCTTGAGCGTAAGCCGCGCCAACTTTCCGGTGGTCAGCGCCAACGCGTCGCCATGGGGCGTGCAATTGTGCGTGAACCCGCAGCTTTTCTCTTTGATGAACCGCTTTCCAATCTGGATGCCAAACTGCGCGTGCAGATGCGTGTAGAGATCAAGCGCCTCCAACGCTCGCTCGGCACCACCAGTGTTTACGTGACACATGACCAGATGGAAGCCATGACCATGGCGGACCGTCTCGTCGTGCTGAATGCTGGCCATATCGAACAGGTTGGCACACCAATCGAGCTTTACGAAAAGCCAGCCTCCACGTTCGTCGCAACGTTTATCGGCTCGCCGTCGATGAACCTGCTGCAAAGCGCAGACACCACTGGCTGGAAAACTGGCAATGCAGTGAAAACACCCGCCGGAAACTTCACCATCGGCGTTCGTCCGGAAGATATCCGTATTCTGGAGGATGGTGAACCAGATGTTGATGGTTTCAATGCAACCGTCCGGATTGAAGCTGTCGAACTTGTCGGCGCAGAAAGTTATATCCACGCTGGTTTGCCGGATGGTAAGCCGCTTATTTTCCGCGTTGCAGGACGCTCGGCACACAATATCGACGAGACCGTCAGGGTCGGTGCCCTAGCAGGAAATGTGCATGTTTTCGACGGTGACGGTCAGCGTTTAAATGATTGACATCAAAGCGGGTTGCGCCCTCAAGGGAGCGCAACCCGCTATAATAATCGATTTCTGTTTTAAAAATTATCCGCTACACAGAAGTGGAATATTTTTCCGCCTGTGAGGAAATTCCGATAGATGACGCATCAGCAGATACTCTCCTTTGCAGTAATCATACTCATGATGGGGGCGTTTATCTGGGGCAAATTCCGTTATGATGTGGTTGCACTCTGTGCGCTCCTCCTGGCGATAGCTGTTGGGGTCGTCCCCTTCGATCAGGCTTTCTCAGGTTTCAGCGATGACATTGTTATCATTGTTGGCAGTGCCTTGGTGGTGAGCGCAGGCGTTGCACGTTCAGGTCTCATGCAAGCGGCAGTCCAACGGTTCTTGCCAGAAATGAACAGCGTCAGGCTACAGCTTGTCGTTCTGGTGGCAGTCGTTACTATACTCTCCGCCTTTGTGAAGAACGTCGGTGCACTGGCAATCATGATTCCAGTCGCTTTTCAGTTCGCGCGCCGTTCCAACGTATCCCCCTCGACCTTTCTCATGCCCATGGCATTCGGCGCACTGCTCGGCGGCTTGATGACCCAAGTAGGTACTTCGCCGAATATCGTCGTTTCTCGTATACGTGGCGAGATGGTCGGCGAACCATTCACTATGTTTGACTTCACCCCCGTCGGTGCCGTGCTATCAGCCGTAGGGCTCATCTATCTGGCGCTTTTTTATTGGCTCGTTCCACAACGCACTCGCGAAAACGTATCGCTGGACGAAGCAATCAAGATCAAGAATTACGCGTCCGAAGCACGTATCACCAAATCTTCGACGATGACCGGCAAGCGCGTGACCGATCTCATCAAGGCGGCTGAAGGCGAAGCGATGGTGACTTCCATCATACGCAACGACCAGCGATTGACACCACTTCCCGATACGATGCTGACCGAAGGAGATGTCGTCCTTCTCGAAGGAGACCCAAAGGCGCTCGATGCGATCATAAGCGCTGGAAAACTCACCTTGTCCGAAAATCGCAACCCCTCCGAGACTAGCGGCTCCACCGACATCGAGGTGGTAGAAGCCGTTATCGGCAAGAATTCTCGCCTCGTCGGACTGACAGCCCAGAGACTTGCCCTTTTCGCGCGCTATGATCTCAACTTGCTGGCTGTCAGCCGACCGGGTGAACGTATTACCGAACGTCTCAGTGAGGTCATTCTACGCTTCGGTGATGTGATCGTGTTGCAGGGCAGACAGGCAAATCTATCCACCTTCCTGCCAGAGTTCGAATTACTGCCGCTCGCCCGCCGCAAGCTGATGCTCGGCAGCGTCAGGCGTGGATTGATCCCACTCGCCATTCTGATCGCCGCCATCGGGGCAACCGCATTAAGCCTTGTGCCTGTCGCAGTCGCTTTTTTTGCCGCTGCCGTCGCCATGCTGTTGTTCAAGGTGATCCCTCTTAATGAGGTCTATGACGAAATAGATGGTCCAATTCTGGTGATGCTTGCGGCACTCATCCCTGTTTCGGATGCGCTACGAACAACCGGCGGCACAGATCTCATAGCAGAAGGGCTCGCCACAATCGGCCATCAATTACCGCCAGCGGGTGCATTGGCGCTCATTCTTGTGGCCGCGATGATGGTGACACCATTTCTCAACAATGCCGCAACGGTGCTTGTTATGGCTCCCATCGCAACAAGTTTCGCTTCCGGACTCGGTTTCAAGCCGGAAGCATTTTTGATGGCGGTTGCGATCGGCGCTGGTTGTGATTTCCTCACACCAATCGGCCATCAATGCAATACGCTGGTTATGGGACCGGGCGGTTACAAATTCAGCGATTATCCGCGTCTGGGATTCCCACTATCAATCATCATAGCGATTGTAACAGTCCCAACACTGATGTTTTTCTGGCCACTGAAATAGCGCTAAAGCTGAACTGAGCGTATCCATTCGACGCTATCAGAGACTATCTTTTCCACAGGCTCGGCAATGTCTGCGCGGAAAACCTGCGGTTCGCCAACAGGGCTTTCCAGCGTAGCGATCTGGCTTTCCAGCATCGTTACCGGCATGAAATGCCCGGTGCGATGCCCCATGTGCTCGTGCAATACTTCAAAGCTGCCGTCCAGAAAGACAAACAGCACCGGCGCTCCTGCCGCAGAGCGAAGACGATCACGATAGCTCGTCTTTAGTGCGGAGCAAGAAATGACAATTCCATCGGTCGAGGCCGCTAGACGTTCACCAATTTTGTCGAGCCAGGGCCAGCGATCCTCATCCTGCAAAGGTATGCCCGCCGACATCTTATCGACATTGGACTTCGGATGCAGGGAGTCGCCTTCAAGAAACGGGAGAGCCAGCAAATCGGCAATTTTCTCACCCACGGTCGATTTTCCGGAACCCGAAACACCCATAACGATAATACGCAGCATCAGTTCCTCATACACTAGCGGTCATGCCGCCATCGACGTGCAAAACCTGTCCATTTACGAAAGAGGAGGCATTGCTGCTCAGGAAGACTGCAGCGCCGACCAACTCTTCCACATCGCCCCAACGGCCGGCCGGCGTTCTTTTTTCCAGCCATGCCGTAAATTCGGGATTATCAACCAATGCCTGATTCAGCGGCGTCTTGAAATAGCCGGGAGCAATCGCATTGATCTGCAGGCCATGTCGGGCCCAATCGGTGGCCATGCCACGTGTCAGATTACGGATTGCCCCTTTTGTCGCCGTATAGGGCGCGATGGAAGGCCGCGCTAGTTCACTTTGAACCGAAGCAATGTTGATTATCTTGCCGCGTCCTCGCGCGATCATATGGCGTGCAGCGGCCTGTCCAGCATAAAAAGCGCTGGAAATATTGGTTTCCAGAAGCTGCTGCCATTTCTCGATCGGAAAATCTTCGAGCGGGGCGCGATACTGCATCCCGGCATTATTGACCAGAATATCGAGCGCCCCGATTTCCTCTTCAATCCCATCGATGGCCGCGCGAACTTCTTCGGCATCCGTCACATCAAACGCAGATGCAAGGATCGTATGGCCCTCTTTTTCCAATAGCGCGACCGCCGCATCCACCTTGGTCCGATCACGGCCATTGATGATTACCGTGGCGCCATGTTCTGCAAGCCCTCGCGCCAATGCAAAACCGATGCCCTGGCTGGAACCGGTGATCAGGGCTATGCGCCCTTCCAGACTGAAAAGTTCGAAAGAAGAAGTCATCAGAAAGTTTCCAGTTTGAGACCGACGCGGCTTGCTGCCTGCACAATGTGGTGGCGCATCACTTCACGCGCTCGCAAGGGGTCACGTGAATGGATAGCATCCCTGATTGCCGTGTGCTCATCGATTGTGATTTCGACAATCTGTTCAAGCACCGCTCGTGCACGCGCCGCATTGATTGCCTGATTGATCCTCTCGGCAATGAAACCGAGGACCAATGGAAAATACTCATTATGTGTTGCGGAAGCGAGTGCGCGGTGAAATGCGAGATCAGCAGCTATACCTGTATCTGTCCATTTTTTCGAGCCGCTCATTTCCGCTAGTGCTTCATTAAGTTGCATCATTTCGTGTTCGTCATGATGCACTGCCGCGAGCCCGGCAGCTTCTATCTCCAGCGCCATTCGCAACTGGAACAGGCTGCGGAAACTATCACGATTGGCGAGTGTTTCAGGCTCTATGCGAAGAGCATGCCGCCGGTCGGGTTCCGTTACGAAAGCACCTACACCCTGTCGAGTTTCAACTAGGCCTTCATTGCGCAGCTGGGCAATCGCTTCACGTACAACCGAGCGACTGACACCAAAGCTCTGTGCGAGATTATGTTCTGTCGGGAGCTTTTGTCCCGGCAGAAGGCTACCTTCACTGATCTGCCGCGTAATTTCGGAAGCGATGCGTCCGGGAAGCTGCTCATTGCGCCTGATTTCACCAAACAAAGTGATAAAGTCTCCCTGATTGCCCGTGCGATTGGTGTGTCGTCACCCTTTTGAAGAGTCAAGCAAAAGCTGGCAGCCCGGATTCATGATATTATCTGGATCAATGACTTGCTTGAGAGCTTCAAGCAGTTTTCGTCGTGCAGGATCAATGCGCTTCTCGAAATCGTCCCTTTTCAAGCGACCGATGCCGTGTTCGGCGCTAATGCTACCTGCATAGCGATCCAGGACAGCATTGATCGTTTCTTTCGCAAGCTTGATCTTCTTGTCTTTCGTTGCAACATCGAGATTGCTTTCCGGAATGACATTGAGATGCACATTGCCATCGCCGACATGTCCGTAAGAAACGGCGAGACAATCTGGAAGAATCCTGGTCAGTTCCTGTTCAGCTTCGGCAACGAATGATGCCAGTTTTGAAAGCGGTACAGAAATATCAGTACGAAGGTGCTTACCGCGTAACGCCTGCCCCTCATTCATGGCCTCACGAAATGTCCAGAGATTTTGACCTTGTGCACGAGAGGACGCGATTGTTCCGTCAAGAACGAGGCCGTCTTCCATTGCGCCAGCGAGAAACTGTTCCATCAAGGATAGTATATCGACCAGCCCCGAACCTGAAATCTCCATCAAGACATAGGCGGGGTACTGTCCAAGTGGCATGGCAAGCTCTGGTATCGCCTCTTGCGCCAATGTAAAAGCAACCGGCGGCATGAATTCAAAAGCAGACATCAAATCACAGCATTGCACACGCGCGCGCCTATAAAGTGCAATCGCATCACCGAGCGAATTGAGCCCCAGCAGGGCTGTTTCCACCTTGTCTGGCAAAGGCATAAGTTTGATTGCCACACCGGTCACCACTCCCAGAATGCCTTCTGCCCCTATAAATAGCTGTTTCAGGTCAATGCCGCGATTGTCTTTCCTCAGTGTCGAAAGACCATTGAATACCGTACCGTCAGGCAGCACAACCTCCAGTCCCAGCATCAACTCGCGAGTCATGCCGTACCGCAACACATTGATGCCGCCGGCATTGGTGCTGACATTTCCCCCGATGCGGCAGCTTCCCTGAGCGCCGAGGGCTAATGGAAAAAACATCCCTTCGGCTGCCAGTTTGTCTTTCAGTTCGGAGAGAATGCAGCCGGCATCCACAATCGCTGAAAAATCATCCGGATCGATCTTACGAATACGGTTCATTCGCTCAAGGCTTAGAATGACAAGATTATCTTGACCATCCGGCACGCCGCCTTGCACAAGACCGGTGTTTCCGCCTTGCGGAATGATGGACAATCCCAGTGAGGCGCAGGCTTTAACCGCAGCAGAAACACCCTCTGTCGAACGCGGACGGATGACGGCAACCGCCGTATTTGCCACATCTCCCGGCCAGTCGCGACAATAGCCAAGCATGTCGTTTTGCCCGGTCATAACCAGATCATCGCCCAAAAGAGCAACGAGATCAGTTTGCTTGTTTCCGGTCATGTGCCCCAAACCGTACATGATATCCTCTTGGCTTTACCGATGCGCAATGTGCTGTCGCGGATGTACAACAGTCTTTGAGATGCGACAGGCTTTTCCGTTTCATTCCTGTGGCAAGACGGAGAAAACTGTTTTCAACGCCTACATATAAGGTTATCAGACAACCCTACAACACAAATCTGGTGGGAGATCGGATAAGTGTCGAAGTGGTAGCCAACGCGAGACATTCGAATAGGGTCGGCTGCAAGGCAGGGAGGAGGCCTTCTAAATGCATATCGCAATCATCGGTGCTGCAGGTATGGTCGGACGCAAGCTAACGCAGCGCCTTTCAAACGATGGTCATCTCGGGGAAACCCCAGTTGAAGAGCTCACACTTATCGATATCGTAGCAGCAGAACTTCCGAGCGGCTTTGCAGGATCGGTCGATACTCTCGCAGCGGATATATCCACCATGGAAACCGCTCAGAAGATCGTGTCAGGACGACCTGACGTTATCTTTCACCTCGCGGCAATCGTGTCCGGTGAAGCAGAGATCGACTTCGATAAAGGATATCGAATCAATCTGGATGGCACTCGGCATCTGTTCGACGCAATCAGGCTTGCCCACATTGCCGATGGCTATAAACCTCGCGTAGTTTTCACGTCGTCCATCGCCGTTTTCGGCGCCCCGCTCCCCTACCCGATCCCCGACGAGTTTCACACGACCCCGTTGACAAGTTACGGTACGCAGAAGGCAATCAGCGAGCTCCTGTTATCGGACTACACCCGGCGCGGCTTTTTTGACGGTATCGGCATTCGCCTGCCGACGATCTGCATACGCCCCGGCAAACCGAACAAGGCCGCATCCGGCTTCTTCTCCAACATCCTGCGTGAGCCGCTCTCCGGACAGGAAGCAATCTTACCTGTTCCCGAAGATGTCCGGCATTGGCATGCTTCACCACGCTCAGCCGTCGGCTTTCTGATCCATGGAGCCACCATCAATACGGAAGCAGTTGGAGCACGTCGCAATCTCTCCATGCCTGGTCTCAGTGCCACTGTAGGCGAGCAGATTGAAGCGTTGCGTCGCATTGCCGGAGAAAAAGCCGTCGGTCTGATCCGACGTGAACCAGACGAAATGATCATGCGTATGGTTGCAGGCTGGGCTCCCGGTTTCGAAGCAAAACGCGCACAGGCTCTTGGCTTCAGCGCAGAAACATCCTTTGATGAGATCATTCGCGTTCACATCGAAGATGAAATGGGAGGCAAGCTTTGACACGCAAGATCGCTTTTCTTGGAACCGGCCTGATGGGCGCACCAATGGCCAGTCGGCTGCTGGATGCCGGCTTTGATGTAACCGTCTGGAACCGGAACAGCGCCAAGTCTGCTCCTCTCGCTGAAAAAGGTGCCGCACTCGCTCAATCGGCCACCGAGGCAGTGGAGACGGCGGATGTTATCATCACGATGTTGACCGACGGTCCGGCGGTACGCGACGTTCTTTTCGACCAAGGGACCGCTGCCGTCTTGAAAAAAGGCAGCGTGGTCATCGATATGAGTTCAATTTCGCCAGACTTCGCGCGCGAACATGCCAAGCGTCTGGCGGCAATAGGCGTCGATCATATCGATGCCCCGGTTTCCGGTGGCGTAGTGGGCGCCCAGGAAGGCACGCTTGCCATCATGGCCGGAGGAGATGAAGCAATCATTGCTGGCCTAGCCGATGTTTTCAAGTCCATGGGGTGCCTTACCCGCGTTGGCCCGTCGGGTGCCGGTCAACTCGCAAAACTTGCCAATCAGCAGATTGTTGCCGTAACCATTGGAGCGATTGCAGAGGCAATGGTCCTGGTCGAAAAGGGTGGCGGGTCGCGCGCCGCATTTCGAGACGCTATCCGCGGCGGTTTCTGTGAAAGCCGCATTCTCGAATTGCACGGCAAGCGGATGATTGAGCGCAACTTTGAACCGGGCGGCACATCGCGCATTCAGCTTAAAGATCTCAATTCGATCCTCCAGACCGCGAGCGACCTATCGCTGAGCTTGCCATTGACCGAGACCGTACGCGAAGCCTTCGCATCTTTCGTGAAGGAAGGCGGTGGCGAGAAGGATCACAGCGCCCTGCTCCTGCATCTCGAAAAGCTTAACGAGAGCCATAAAGGCTAGCGCGTTGGCAATCCAATTGCATTTGGGAGGTGTAATGAAGATCACCGCAATCGAAACCACTCGCATCGCCGAACGGCCAAACCTGTTGTGGGTGGAAGTTCACACAGACGAAGGGATTACCGGACTCGGTGAGACCTTTTTCATGTCTGAGACTGTTGAGGCTTATCTGCACGAATATGTCGCGCCGCGCGTTCTCGGTCGCGATCCGCTGCAGATTGATCTGCTGGCTTCAGATCTTGTGGGGTATCTCGGTTTCCGTTCAACTGGCGCGGAAGTGCGTGGCAACTCCGCTTTCGATATCGCCCTGTGGGATTTATACGGCAAGGCTGCAAACCTGCCGATCGCCCAACTTCTCGGCGGCTTCAGCCGTCAATCCATCCGCACGTATAATACCTGTGCCGGAACGGAATACATCAAGAAGGCGACGGGCCAGCAATCTGCCAATTATGGTCTGGCTGGTGCTGGGGCTAATTATGACGACCTTAATGGCTTCCTGCACCGGGCAGACGAACTTGCACTCTCGTTACTGGACGAGGGCATAACGGCGATGAAAATCTGGCCGTTCGACATGGCGGCGGAAAAGACCCGCGGGCAGTATATCTCTCAGCCTGATCTAAAGGCGGCATTACAACCTTTCGAGAAAATCCGCACGGCTGTCGGTGACCGCATGGATATAATGGTCGAGTTCCATTCCATGTGGCAGCTTCTGCCGGCCATGCAGATCGCCCGTGAGCTAGCACCTTTCAAGACCTTCTGGCACGAAGACCCGATCAAGATGGACAGTCTTGGCAGCCTGAAACGGTATGCGGAAGCAAGCATTGCACCGATCTGTGCCTCCGAGACGTTAGGAAGCCGCTGGGCGTTTCGCGACCTTCTCGAAACCGGCGTAGCTGGCGTCGTCATGCTTGATCTGAGCTGGTGTGGCGGCCTTTCAGAAGCCCGCAAAATCGCAGCTATGGCGGAAGCTTGGCATCTACCGGTCGCACCACATGACTGTACCGGGCCAATCGTCCTCTGTGCTTCGACGCACCTGTCACTGAATGCGCCGAATGCACTTATTCAGGAAAGCGTTCGTGCGTTCTACAAGACTTGGTATCGCGATCTGGTCACAGCTTTGCCCGAAGTAAAGAATGGTATGATTACCGTTCCCCCCGGTTCCGGGCTCGGCATGGAACTCAATCCGGAAATGGACAAGGCCTACTCGGTCAGCCGCAGAAAAACAGATCGATCTAATTTTTGATGCGACCACGACCTGAAGGCTGGACTCAACTCCGGACTGCAAATAATAGTATTATTGTTGTCAGACATCCTGACAACATATGGCCTGCGGGATATGGTCATGCATTGGGAGGATATCTGTGCAAGACAAGCGTGAACTGAAAGCAAAGACAATTTTGCCTGACGACAGCCATTCAGCGGTTTTAATCGGCCGGGTGTGGTCAAAAGCTGAAAATGGCCCTTGTCCAGTATTGGTGAAAAGCGGTCATTTGCACGATCTATCCAGCTTGTCTGCTACTGTTTCTGGCCTTCTGGAGCGAGATTCACTGATTAGCGAATTGAAAAATGCAGAAGGCTTTCCAAATCTCGGCTCTGTTGACGATTTTCTTTCCGGTGATCGCGGGGAACTGCTTGCCCCCATCGATTTGCAATCCATCAAAGCAGCGGGCGTCACCTTTGCTGACAGTATGCTTGAACGCGTGATCGAAGAACAGGCAAAAGGTGATCCTTCCCGCGCTCGCGAAATTCGCGAACGCCTCGCCCCAGTCATCGGTGACAATCTGCGAGGTGTCGCAGCAGGCTCCGAGAAAGCCGCAGGTGTCAAAGCACTCCTTCAGGAAATGGGACTTTGGTCCCAGTATCTCGAAGTGGGCATCGGCCCTGATGCAGAGATTTTCACTAAATCCCAGCCGATGTCCGCCGTCGGCTGTGGTGCGACCGTCGGTATTTTACCAATTTCACAATGGAACAATCCTGAACCGGAAGTGGTTCTGGTCGTCACTTCGGACGGACGTATTGTCGGCGCAACTCTGGGTAACGACGTCAATCTCAGGGACGTCGAAGGACGTTCCGCTCTCCTGCTTGGCAAAGCCAAGGATAATAATGCTTCCTGTGCTATAGGTCCCTTTATTCGCCTGTTCGATGGCGAATTCACCATGGATGTGTTGCGCAAGCTCAAGCTGTCGCTAACTGTCCACGGAGCTGACGGCTTCGAGATGACCGGCGAAAGCCCGATGGAAGCGATCAGCCGTGATCCCGAAAACCTCGCATCGCAGATGATGAACCGCAATCATCAATATCCGGATGGCGCGGTATTGTTCCTCGGTACAATGTTCGCGCCCGTCAAGGATCGTCGCGGTGCCGGACAAGGTTTCACCCACGAAGTCGGCGACCGTGTGGAGATATCAACTCCCAAGCTCGGCCGCCTCATCAATTGGGTCGACCGGACCGATAAATGTCCAGAATGGACATTTGGCATCAGGGCGCTGATCCAGAACCTGCAAGCGCGCGATTTGCTCGATAAAGTCTGAGGGCGGATAGATGACGAAAGCCATAGACTTCTTCTACAAGATACTTGGCGCAATTCTCGTCTTCCTCCTTGCTGGCATGGCCATTATGGTTTTCGTCAACGTGATTTTGCGCTACGCCGCAAATTCCGGACTGACCGTATCGGAAGAACTTGCGCGTTATTTCTTCGTCTGGGTGTCGTTTCTCGGAGCCGTCCTCACCTTTCGCGAGAACAGCCACTTGGGCATCGAGTCACTTGTCGCCCGCTTCGGGCGACAAGGCCGCATTACCTGTATGGCAATCAGCTATCTGATCGTCGCGTTGTGCTCGGCAATTTTCTTCTGGGGCACTTGGAAGCAATTCGACATCAACGCCAGCATGGTCGCACCCGTCACCGGGCTTTCGATGATCTGGGTTTACGGTGTCGGACTATTCACCGGCGGCGCGATGTTTATCATTGCAGCCGAGCGCTTTCTCCGTGCCGTTACCGGTCGTCTGACCGATGAGGAAATTGCCACCTTTGCGGGCGAACATTCGCTCGACCATCTGATGGAGTAGACGACATGACGCTTGTAGTATTTGTCGGCTCGCTCCTCAGCGCCATGGCAATCGGCGTTCCGATCGCCTTTTCGCTTATGTTCTGCGGTGTCGTTCTCATGTGGTACATGGGAATGTTCAACACGCAGATCATCGCGCAGAACATGATTGCCGGTGTCGACTCCTTTACCCTTCTGGCAATCCCTTTCTTCATTCTGGCTGGTGAACTGATGAATTCGGGCGGCTTGTCCCGCCGCATCATTGATTTCGCCATAGCCTGCGTCGGCCATATTCGCGGCGGTCTCGGTGTCGTTGCCATTCTTGCGGCCATCATCATGGCCAGCGTATCGGGTTCGGCTGCTGCCGACACTGCGGCGCTAGCAACCATCCTCGTCCCCATGATGGCGAAAGCAGGCTATAATATCCCACGCTCAGCCGGACTGATGGCAGCCGGTGGCATCATCGCACCGGTCATTCCGCCGTCCATGGCAATGATCGTATTCGGTGTTGCGGCAAATGTATCCATAACGCAGCTTTTCATGGCGGGCATCGTGCCAGGTTTGATGATGGGTATTGCCCTGCTCTTCACCTGGCAGATCGTCGTCAGAAAAGACAACCTCAAAGTACTACCCAAGCAATCCGGCAAAGATCGGCTACAGGCAACCGGACGTGCACTATGGGCGCTCGGCATGCCGATCATCATTCTTGGCGGCATCCGAATGGGTGTCATGACGCCCACAGAAGCTGCAGTAGTCGCCGCAGCCTATGCCCTTTTCGTCGGCATGTTCATCTATCGCGAGCTGAGATTTGTCGATCTCTATGGCGTCTTTTTACGAGCAGCCAAGACAACATCCGTCATCATGTTTCTTGTCGCGTCCGCGCTGGTTTCGTCATGGCTGATCACCGCAGCAAACATTCCGGCGGAAATCAGCGGCTATATCGCTCCGCTGATCGACAGCCCGAAGCTGCTAATGTTTGCGATCATGATCCTAGTGCTTGTGGTCGGAACGGCATTGGACCTCACACCGACAATTCTCATCCTGACGCCGGTCCTGATGCCTATCGTTAAGCAGGCAGGTATCGATCCCGCCTATTTCGGTGTCCTGTTTATCATGAATAACAGTATCGGGCTTATCACGCCGCCGGTTGGCGTCGTGCTGAATGTGGTGAGCGGCGTCTCAAAGGTGCCGCTCGGAAAAGTGGTTGCTGGCGTCAATCCGTTTCTGATTTCGCAAGTGATCGTTCTGTTCCTGCTGGTTCTGTTTCCAAGTCTCGTACTGGTACCCATGAACTGGCTTCATTAGGTTCAACATCAACTCTGGGAGGAGAGTTCAATGAGAAAACTGATTATGCTGGCAACGACTGCTCTCATAGCAGGAGCGCTAACCGTACCTGCATTTGCCGAATTCCAGGATCGCAACATCCGCGTTTCGAATGGCATTAACGAGGACCATCCGGTCGGCAACGGCATCAAAGCGATGAATGAATGTCTTGCCGAAAAATCCGGTGGCAAGATGAAGATGACCGCGTTCTGGGGTGGAGCACTGGGAGGCGATTTGCAGGCAACACAGGCACTGCGCTCCGGTGTACAGGAAGGCGTCGTCACATCGTCATCGCCGCTCGTGGGCATCGTTCCCGCACTCGGTGTCTTCGATCTGCCATTTCTCTTCGCTAATGATAAAGAAGCAGATGCCGTCGTCGATGGCCCCTTTGGCAAGATGATGGACGAGAAGCTTGCGTCCGTCGGCCTCGTCAATCTTGCCTATTGGGAAAACGGCTTCCGAAACCTTTCAAACTCAAAACATCCGGTTAATAAGTGGGAAGACTTCAGCGGCATGAAAGTCCGCGTGATGCAGAACAACATCTTCCTCGACACGTTCCAGAACTTTGGTGCCAATGCGACCCCGATGGCGTTTGGTGAAATTTTCTCCGCGCTGGAAACAAAAGCTATCGACGCGCAGGAAAACCCTTACGTCACAATCGATACGTCAAAATTCTTCGAAGTGCAGAAGTACATCACAGAAACGAAACATGCATATACACCGTTTCTGTTCCTGTATTCCAAGCCGATCTTCGACACATATTCACCGGAAGAACAAGCTGCCTTGCGTGAATGTGCCGTTGTCGGTCGCGACATCGAACGCAAGGTCATTCGCGAACTGAACCAGAAGTCGCTCGAGAAGATCAAGGAAGCGGGTCTGGAGGTAAATACCCTCTCGCCGGAAGAGCATGCCCGCATGCTCGAGAAATCCCAGCCGATCTATGCCAAGTACAAATCCCAAATCGGTGACGATGTCATCGATGCGGTACAAAAGCAGCTAGGTGAAATCCGCAAATAGTAAAAGCCTGAACCAAAAGAATAGGCCGCGCTCACTGCGCGGCCTATCTCATTTCACTCAAGCCGCTTTCAGACGATTGTTAACTCGTTCAGCCAGCTTGCGGGCCCGTGCAAGACTATCGGCTTGTTCGGTACTGAAGCGATCTTCCCCGATTTCCATAATCACGAACGTATCGGGCAAGAAAGTCAGTTCATCGAAAATTTCTTCCCACGGAATATCGCCCCATCCGATCGGCAGGTGCAGATCGCCAATGCCGAGGGCTGTCGCTTCCGCAGGATGATAAAACTTGTTCATCGTATAAGGGCGACCAAAACTGTCGTGTATGTGCAGATGTCCGGTCACAGGCGCCATAGCGCGAATCTGCGGACGCCAATCCAGACCCAGGCGTGTGCATTCAATATAGGCGTGGCTGAAGTCGATCAATCCACATACGGACGGATGATTGATCGCGGCAACCGTTTCGGCGACCTGGGCCGGTGTCTGCCGATATTCAGCGTCGCTCATAGCGAAGATATTCTCCAGTGCGATCCGGACGCCATAGGTGTTTGCAAGCTCCGCCATTTCAGCGAGCGCATCTCGTTCCATCTTATCGAGATCAGGAATACGAGAAAGCGCTGGCATGGGAGCATGGCCAGAGTGATGAACCAGAATTTCCGCCCCGACACGGTCGCAAAGTTCGAGCATCGCTCGAACAACAGCCTTCTGATACTCTAGATGCTCGCGATCCATGAAGTTGGAAACGATCTGTCCGTGGACACTGTAGCGCGTATCAAACTGTCTGGTGATATTGACAAGACGATCCACGCGTTGCGGAATGAGACGTCCGCCCGAGATTATTTCCTCGCCATATAGCGACAATTCTACAGCTTCCGAACCAAGTTCGACGATGTTTCGGATTGCGCCCTCAAGCGTGCTGAAATTGCCGTCACCCGTCGGGGTGCAGAAGCCAATCGCTGATATTGTGTGGTCAGAGGTCATGATGCTCGTCCTGTCAGACATGAAAAATGCGCGAGCCGAATATCCGACATCGCGCATCCCCTCTGGCACGCGCCTATTTCAGGCGTATGACTATGAGAAACGATTTCTCCTCAATTGAGAGGAATCGCGTTTCCATCTTTGCTTGCCTGATATGTGTCGGACAATTCATCATATTTGGCGAAAATGGCATCAAGTCGTTTGCCAAGACGCTGGCGGTCGGCATCAGGCAGGGAGGCAACCATCTTTGGGATCGAGTGACTATGCCAGAAGGCATTATCGCGGTTATATCCACCCGGCTCCAGCGTGAAGACTTCCTTGAGGATCTTCAAATCGTGGGGGATCGAGAAAGAATCTCGTGAATCCTCGTGACTGAACAGGTAGTAGAAATTGTCAAAGCCACTCCATGTAATTGCCGAAAGGCACATGGAACAAGGCTCATGAGTGGAAAGAAAGACCATGTCTTTCGTATCCGGACGCCCGCTCTCCGGCATTTCGTAGAAACGCTTCAAGGTATGCACTTCACCATGCCAGAGTGGATTTTCAGTCTCGTTGTTGGTTTCCGCAAGAACAAGAGATAGATCCGATTTGCGCAACAAAGCTGCACCGAAAACCTTGTTGCCCTCTGCCACGCCTCGTTCAGTCAGCGGAATGACATTCTGCTCGATAACGTCGATCAGCTTTTCAAGCAGTTTCAGTTCATCTGTCTGCACAGTTCTATTCCTCCGGATGTTGCAGAAAAGCGCCGGGCTGTCTTAAGCCCGGCGCTTCTATTGTCACTCCGCAAAGAATGCGAAGCGGATGACG
The DNA here is from genome assembly GCF_008932295.1 of Brucella tritici. Classification (GTDB taxonomy): domain Bacteria; phylum Pseudomonadota; class Alphaproteobacteria; order Rhizobiales; family Rhizobiaceae; genus Brucella; species Brucella tritici. Next base: position 74,042 of record NZ_WBWA01000014.1, read on the forward strand.
AAGAGTGCTGCAACCAGCCAGGTAGCCAGATGTACGTCACGCGCCTTGCCGGTGAAGGCTTTGAGCACGACGTAGCTGATGAAGCCGAAGGCCAAACCGTTTGCGATGGAATAGGTGAACGGGATAGCCAATGCCGTCAGCGCGGCAGGAGCAGCTTCCGTTACGTCATGCCATTCGATCTCGGTCAACTCACGCATCATCAAGCAGGCAACGTAGATCAGGGCCGGTGCTGTCGCATATGCAGGGACAGAGCCGGCGAGCGGCGAAATGAACAAGGCTGCGAGGAACAGCAGTGCAACAACCAGAGCCGTCAGACCTGTGCGACCGCCAGCCTGAACGCCCGATGCACTTTCGACATAAGCCGTCGTGGAAGACGTACCGAGAAGCGAACCACCAAGAATTGCCGTGCTGTCAGCAAAAAGCGCGCGTCCAAGACGGTTTGGCTTACCCGGTTCGATCAGGCCGCCGCGCTTCGCCACACCGATTAGGGTGCCGGTGGCATCAAAAACCTCGACCAGTACGAAAACCAGGATCACGTGCAGAATGCCCGTATGCAAGGCGCCCATCACATCAAGCTGAAGGAAGGTTGGCGCTAGGCTCGGAGGAGCCGAGAAAACGCCGCCGAACTGGCTGATGCCGAGAGCAATCGATGCAACAGTGACGACGAGAATACCGATGAGGATCGCACCGCGAACTTTCAGGGCATCCAACACAGCTATGATGAAGAAACCGGCAATCGCCAGCAGCGGGCCAGCTTTGGTCAAATCCCCAAGACCAACCAAGGTTGCCTGGTTGCCAACGACAACCCCAGCGCTTTTCAAACCGATCAGAGCCAGGAACATACCGATACCTGCAGCAATCGCGCTACGCAGAGAATGCGGGATACCCTCAACCAACCAGCGACGTATACCCGTCACTGTCAAAATCAGGAAAATAATGCCGGAAATGAAAACGGCACCAAGCGCCTGCTGCCAGGAAAAGCCCATCGCCCCAACAACGGTGAAAGCGAAGAAGGCATTGAGGCCCATGCCGGGCGCCATGCCGATAGGCCAGTTTGCGACGAGCGCCATGATAATCGAGCCGAGCGCCGCCGCAAGGCAGGTGGCGACAAAAACGGCATTTCGATCCATACCTGTAGTGGACAAAATATCCGGGTTTACGAAGATGATGTAAGACATCGTCAGGAAGGTCGTCACGCCGGCAATGATTTCCGTTCTCGCCGTAGTGCCGTGTTCCTGTAATTTGAACAGCTTTTCGAGCATCGTCCCTCCAAGGCAAGCGCCCGTCAATTAGCCCCTCAGTTCGCGTGAAATTGCGACGCGCAACACGTTGCGCTTCGTAATATGCCGAGCCGAGGCAACCTATGCGATTGCCATAATGTTAGTTGCCGCTGCAGATTTGCAGTCGGACATGTTCCCCATACACCCATCGCGGTCAAAAGCACAGTTCTGCCGTGTGAATGCCAGTTTGTTGACATGATTTAGTGTGGACTGAGATATCGCCACGCGCCAGTCACTGATTTGCCGGGAAATATTTGAAACAGATTCAAAAAAGACAGCTCATGAGAGCGGTTTTGATAGTTCTAACTGACTGTTTGAAATGAACTTTGCAACATCAAGGCCGTGCCGTACATGCCTAGCGCAAAAAACGTATGCGCAATAAGATTGAGCAAACGAACGTTACGCGCATTCGGCAATTTGGATGCCGCCCAGCCGATTCCCAAGCCGGGTTGCAACAGAAACCACCCTGCCGATACTGTCAGTATACCAAAAATCCAAACCGGCAAAAAGACAGGGTCCGCAAGCCATTCCGCACCACCATAGATGGCGAAGATAACACCGTAAAGAATACCGACCGCATAGTGCCCAATCCAGCCAAGAGCTACTTCATGCTTATAAGGCTTGGCATCAGAAATATCATCGTGGAAAATTTGCCCGTGGCGGAGATGCCAGAACCACCGACCGACCAGCCCCCAATTTGGGCGCGCCTGCCCCGGCATTGCTGCCAGTATCAATGCCCACAAGTCCATTATGATCGTTGCGCCGATCCCAATCAGGATTCCACCCCAGATAATGTCCATGTTTATTGTTCCTCTGCATCACCGGACGGCCAGATAAGCCTGAGACCGCCCGATGATGCAAGTGATAGATATGCGTGCACTCCTGCATTCCACGCAATACTAACTGGCAACGACTTCGCACAATAAAAAACAAGCACCGGCAATAGACACTGCTATGAAATAAAGGCGATGAAGATAGGTAAGCCAACCGCAGCTACAACGGAAAGGTCGTATCTTCATCGCCTGCCCCCGCAAAAGCAACTTGGCGGAAAATTGAGAGAACGACAATCGCGATCTGTCCCAAAATGGTACGGATTATGTCTCATTTCCTATGTAAGAAGAGCGATCAGTTAAAATTTGCGCTGCTGTCAGCGCGCTAAACGAAATTATACAAGCCGGAGCTGGAATCTCAGATCAAAGAATTAGCTATAGAAAAAACAAAAGCGCCGGGACTGGAGACCGACGCTTTGTTACTTTATTCGATTTTCACTTACGGGGCGATCTTTCAGGAGACACGCCATAAGTTATTACTTACCGAAAACCGCGCTCTGAATCTGCGAACGCGAAACACCAATATCGGCAAGAAGATGGTCGTCCATTGCACCAAGCTCACGAATAGCGCGGCGGCGGGATACGAACTGCTGTACTTTCTGACGAATGTTCATTTGCTTTCTCCTCGTTTGGATGATTGCTAAATAGGCGTTTGCCCAAATTTCCACCACGGATATGATTGCAAATGAGGCATGCGTTTTTGCTTGAGCTCAAAACCTTGAAAAGGTCGAATTTACTTCTTTTCCAAGCAATGATCCAATTATAGACTTAAATGCAGAATTTCAGAAATGTCTTTTGCCAATGAGCTTCTAATCGATTAAGGGAGCGGAAGGAATGAATTCCTCCCCGTTTCTTTCGGACATCGCCATGCTTTACGGTATTTTTCTCGCATTTGCGTCCTATGCGGCATTCGCTGTCAGCGACGCCTGCGTCAAGTTTCTTGATGGCATGCTCTCGCCATATGAAGTCGCATTCTTCGGTGCAGTGCTAGGTCTGCTGGCTATTCCTTTTACAAAGAAAGCTGACGATGCCTGGTTCGATATGTTTCGCACCACCAACATCAAGATGTGGCTGTTGCGGACCGTAACCGCTGCCATGGGCACGATAGGCAGCGTTACGGCATTCACGCATCTCTCCATGGCAGAAGCCTTCGCGCTCATTTTCCTGCTCCCAGCCTACGTAACAATACTTTCAGTGGTGTTCTTGAAGGAGCAGGTTGGCTGGCGGCGATGGTCGGCAGTTCTCATCGGCTTTGTCGGTGTTCTGATTGTGCTTCGCCCCGGTTTCAGAGAACTCTCGATCGGCCATCTCGGGGCTCTTGCCGCTGGCATGGGTGGCGCGATGAGCATCATCATCTTCCGCGTCATGGGGAAGCATGAAAAGCGCATATCGCTTTATACAAGCGGGCTAATCGGCCCTATCATCATCTGCGGGGCTTTAATGACCCCGTCCTATGAAGCGCCAAATACCGAGCAATGGATTTACCTCGCGGGCTACGGCCTGCTTGCAGCCCTCGCCAATATCCTACTGATGCTTGCGGCCCAACGCGCTCCAGCGAGCGCTATTGCCTCTCCACAGTATAGCCAGATGATCTGGGCGATCCTTTTCGGATATTTTGTTTTCCACGATCATATAGATACGCCAATGCTGATCGGCATTGTTCTCATTACTATTTCCGGCCTCTTCACCTTCATCCGCGAGAGACAACGCGGCGTTAAGGGGCCTCCGGCTGTTGTCACATCGGAACCGACTCCGGCGCTTTTGGAAGCCAAAGTGGAACAATCTTGAAGCTCGACAGCGACAAGTTCGCGCTTGTCTCGGACGTTGCCTGCTCCTACGATGTGGACAGCCTGTCTAGGATCGACGAAATAACGCTTCAAACAGAAGTGCTTAGGACATTGATCTGATTCAATCATATCGAGGCGCACCAAGCATTTTTCCGATAGCGATCTGTGTTTGAATGCGCTCTGACGCTGGCAGAAGCATGAGAAATATACTTGTCAAAGGACTAGGGAAATGACCGATAAACGGGCGATGTGGACCTATTACCAGGGCGAATGGCGTGAAGGAGATGTTCGCATCCTCGGTGCGGCATCACAAGCTACTTGGCTTGGTTCGCTGGTATTTGACGGCGCACGCTTGTTTGAAGGTGTTACGCCGGATCTCGACCGTCACTCAGCACGTGCCAACGACTCAGCCCGTGCTCTGGGATTGGAACCGACACTTTCCGCCAATGACATCGAGGCGCTTGCGCGCGAGGGCCTGAAAAAATTCGCACCGGGCACAGACGTTTATATCCGCCCCATGTACTGGGCAGAAGAAGGTGACGCCAGCGCAGTCGCTCCACTTGCATCATCCACGGATTTTGCACTCTGCCTTGAAGCGATCCCCATGGTCGAGCCGAAGGGCTTCACCATAACCACGACATCGTTTCGTCGGCCATATCTGGAAGTCATGCCGGTCAATGCCAAGGCGGCCTGCCTCTATCCAAACAATGCTCGCATGCTGCGTGAAGCAAAGGCAAAAGGTTTTAACAATGCACTGGTGACCGACGTCGTCGGCAACGTTGCAGAGACGGCCACATCGAACGTTTTCATGGTGCGTGGCGACGAAGTTTTTACGCCAGTTCCCAACGGAACCTTCCTCAACGGTATCACGCGCCAGCGTGTCATAAGTTTGCTGCGCGCAGCGGGCGTTACCGTTCACGAAACGACACTGAAGATCGAAGACTTCCGCCGGGCAGACGAAATCTTCTCCTCCGGCAATATGAGCAAAGTTGTGCCGATTATCGGTTTTGATGATCGCAAACTGGAATACGGGCCGCTGACCAAACGCGCTCGTGCTCTTTATTGGGAGTGGGCTCACGCCTGATCTCCAAACACAACATCTCCGGTCGTTGGATCGGAGATGTTTGTTCCTTCTCCCACAATAGCTGACCTCATCATCACATGATCGAACATACGCCCCTTTTTCTCGCAATTGCAGTTATTGCGGCATTTCTTGTCGGGCTTTCGAAAGGTGGCTTGCCGTCGGTCGGTACACTTGCCGTTCCGTTGATGGCATTGGTCATATCACCAGTTACTGCTGCCGCTCTTTTGCTTCCGATCTATGTCATCAGCGATATGTTCGGCCTGTATCTTTATCGCCACCACTTTTCCGCGCGTAATCTGGCGATCCTGACCCCGGCGGCAATTCTCGGCGTAGGCATTGGCTGGATGTTCAGTGCGCATCTGTCTCCGACATTCATCGGAATGCTTGTCGGATTGGTCGGCATCCTTTTCTGTTTCAATGCATGGTTCGGCGCACGCTATCGCAAACAGGCACGAAAGGCAGACGTTCCCGGCGGTGCCTTCTGGGGTGTACTTACCGGCCTTACCAGTTTCGTCTCTCATTCCGGCGCACCACCGTTTCAGATGTATGTGCTGCCGCAACACCTTCCAAAACTGGTCTTTGCTGGCACATCGACTATTCTTTTTGCCATCGTCAACGCCGCAAAGCTCGTGCCCTACTGGCAATTGCAGCAGTTTTCCAATCTCGACACATCACTCGGCCTTTGGCTCGTCCCTGCCGCCGTCATTGGCACCGTTGTTGGCGCAAGACTGACACGGATCATGCCCGACGGCCCATTCTTTCTGCTGGTGCAGCTGACATTATTCGGACTTTCCATCAAGTTGATTGCCGACTGGATTGCGCCTTATTTCTTCGGTTGAATACATTCGGTCACCGCTTGCAACACTTCACCCCTTCGGTCACGATGCTTTCATCAAGCGCCTTTTGGGAGAGAGGAAGCGGGGATGGCCGATGCTGATGCGATAATCATTGGAGCAGGGCTGGCGGGACTTGTCGCCGCTCACGAACTAGCTGCAGCCGGACGCAAAGTCATTCTCCTTGAGCAGGAAGGGGAAAATTCCATCGGTGGACAAGCGTTCTGGTCTCTCGGTGGGCTCTTCATGGTCGACAGTCCCGAACAGCGTCGCCTTGGCATCAAAGACAATATCGACCTCGCGCGACAGGACTGGTTCGGATCGGCACAATTTGACCGTTCCGAAGATCACTGGCCAAAACGCTGGGCTGAATCCTATCTCGAGTTTGCCGCCGGAGAAATGCGGGCGTGGCTTCATGGTCTTGGCATGCGCTGGTTTCCTGTTGTCGGCTGGGCAGAGCGTGGCGGAGCAAAAGCAGATGGTCACGGTAATTCAGTGCCGCGGTTTCATGTGACCTGGGGAACGGGACCGGCTGTTGTAGCACCGTTCGAACGGTCGCTCCGCGCAGCAATCAGCGAAGGACTCATAACCCTAAAATGCCGTCATAGGGTCAACAGCATCGCTACTAGCGGCGGGCGCGTCGGTGGCGTCTATGGAGCGGTGCTGGCGCCATCGACCGCCGAGCGCGGGCAATCTTCGTCACGCGATACTATTGGCGAGTTTGCCTATTTTTCTGACTGCGTAATCGTCACATCTGGTGGCATAGGCGGCGACCCGGACAAAGTTCGAAGGGCATGGCCACGCGACAGGCTGGGCATTCCTCCGAAAGAAATGGTATTGGGCGTTCCGGCTCACGTTGATGGACGCGGCATCGATATTGCCGTGGCTGCTGGTGGACATGTCATCAATGCTGATCGCATGTGGCACTATACGGAAGGCGTGCGAAACTGGAACCCAATCTGGCCAAACCATGGCATTCGCATTCTGCCCGGGCCGTCATCCATGTGGTTCGACGCCAGGGGCAATCGTCTCCCCGCGCCCTGTCTTCCCGGTTTCGATACGCTTGGCACTCTCAAGCATATTCTCTCGACCGGCTACGATTATTCCTGGTTCATATTGACTGAGAAAATCATCCGCAAAGAGTTTTCACTATCCGGATCGGAACAAAATCCGGACCTCACCGGCAAAAACTGGAAGCTTTTGCTTAAAAGCCGCCTCGGCAAGGCTTCCCCACCGCCGGTCAAGGCGTTCTTGGACAATGGAGCCGACTTTATTACAGCCGGAACGCTGGACGAACTTGTTGCAAGAATGAACGGTTTGACTGACGAAAAAATCCTCAATCCAGATCATATCCGCTATCAAATGGAAGCGCGGGATCGCGAAATAGCGAACCGTTATTCCAAGGATGCACAGGTGATGGCAATCCACAATGCCCGCGCCTATATCGGTGATCGTCTCACACGCGCGGTGCCGCCGCATTCTCTGCTCGACCCAACCAATGGTCCGCTTATTGCTGTCAAACTTCATATTCTGACGCGCAAGACGCTTGGTGGCTTGCATACCGATATGGATGCCCAGGTGCTGAATGCGGCTGGCGAAAAAGTGCCTGGATTATATGCAGCAGGCGAGGCTGCTGGCTTTGGCGGCGGCGGTTATCATGGTTACAACGCGCTTGAAGGAACATTTCTCGGAGGCTGCATCTTTTCCGGCCGGACAGCCGGACGTGCAGCGGCAGCCAGAATATGACTCCCATTTCTGAAAAGTATCAGACTCAACATCGGCCTTCCGCGGCCTCATTCCATATATGAGTTTTTTATTTTTCAGTGTCGCGCCTACTCTCGAAACCCTATGCGGTGCGGCAACATAATGCCCCTGTAAGAAACAGGGAGTCCCTTAGGGGCAGTTCAGGCATGACAATGGATTTCGCCGTCCTTGCAATTGGGATTGGCTTTTTCGCACTGATGTTCGGCTATTTGCGCATCTGCGAACGGCTTTGAGGCATCGCCATGATGATTGAATACATCGCTGGCGCTTTGGTTGCAGCCTTCATAGCCGCTTATCTCCTTTACGCGCTCATACGACCGGAGCGGTTCTAGGCCAATCTGTGGCCCAGCCCGCGTAACCGGCAGCCTTTCAGGCCTCGGAAAAGACCATGACACTCAATGGATGGATTCAGATCCTCGTTTTTTGCGGGATCATCATTTTGCTCGTCAAACCGCTCGGCGGTTACATGACACGCGTTTTCAGCGGTGAGCGGACCTTCCTTTCACCTGTCCTCGTTCCAGTCGAGCGTGGGCTTTATCGCCTCGCAGGCGCAAGCGAACGAGAAGAACAGCATTGGATGACCTACACCGTCTCCCTCTTGCTATTCAATTTGGCCGGCTTTCTGCTGCTTTATATACTGCAACGGTTTCAGGGCTCCCTGCCCTTCAATCCGATGGGTATGAGCAACGTGCCGGCAGATCTCGCCTTCAACACCACTGCCAGTTTTGTCACCAACACCAACTGGCAGAACTATGGCGGTGAAAGCACTATGTCCTACCTGACACAAATGGCAGGGCTGACAGTGCAGAACTTCGTTTCAGCCGCTACTGGCGTTGCCATCGCCATAGCGCTCATTCGCGCGTTCTCGCGCAAATCCATGAAAACGCTTGGAAGTTTCTGGGTCGACCTCACACGCTGCACGCTCTACGTCCTTTTGCCCTTGTGCATTGTTCTCACTCTAGCTTTCGTCGGCCTCGGCGTACCGCAAACGATTGGGGCTTATGCTGAAGCAACGACGCTGGAAGGCGCAAGACAGGTGATCGCACTCGGACCGGTTGCTTCGCAGCTTGCCATCAAGATGCTCGGCACCAATGGCGGCGGCTTCTTCAATGCCAATTCGGCGCATCCCTTCGAAAATCCTGACGCTATCTCCAACATGATCCAGATGGTTGCGATTTTCGCTATTGGCGCGGCCCTCACCAACGTCTTCGGACGAATGGTCGGCAACGAACGCCAGGGTTGGGCGATTTTTGCTGCCATGGGCATATTGTTCGTTGCAGGCGTTGCTATCTGCTACTGGGCGGAAGCGGCAGGCAACCCCCTTATCCATGCGCTCGGCATCGATGGCGGCAACATGGAGGGCAAGGAAACGCGTTTCGGCATTGCAATGTCCGCACTTTTCGCCGTCGTTACGACCGCCGCGTCTTGCGGTGCGGTGATCGCCATGCATGACAGCATGATGGCACTGGGCGGAATGATCCCCATGATCAATATGATGCTGGGAGAGATTATCATCGGCGGCGTAGGCGCAGGCTTTTACGGAATTGTTCTGTTCATCGTCGTTGCCATTTTCGTGGCCGGGCTGATGGTTGGACGCACTCCTGAATATCTCGGCAAGAAGATCGAGGCCAAGGAGGTGAAAATGGCGATGCTCGCCGTACTCTGCCTGCCGCTGTCGATCCTTGGCTTTACGGCAATCGCCTCCGTCATTCCGGCAGGCTTGAGTTCCATTGCCAATCCGGGACCGCACGGTTTTTCGGAAATCCTCTATGCCTATACGTCGGGAACCGCCAATAACGGCTCGGCATTCGGCGGGCTCTCCGGCGACACGCCCTGGTACAATATCACCATCGGTCTCGCCATGCTGATGGGCCGATTTCTGGTGATCGTTCCTGCAATGGCAATAGCCGGTTCACTTGTCGCCAAGAAAGCAGCTCCCCAATCTGCAGGCACCTTCCCTACAACCGGCCCGCTTTTCGTAGGCTTGCTGATCGGCGTCATCCTTGTGGTTGGAGGTTTGATCTTCTTCTCAGCGCTGGCACTCGGTCCCATTGCCGAACACCTCGCTATGGTGAAGGGGCAGATGTTCTGATGCTGAAACCCTCTAGCTGCATTCTCTCGATCCTTCTAGCAACGACCGTTCTTCTTCTCGCGGTTCAGCTTGCCGGATTGATCTGAGCTTTCCGAACGGAAACGTAATTTTACTGGAGCCTCTGTTATGAGCCAGTCCAAATCCGCGAGCATTCTCGATGCCCGCATCCTTTTACCCGCCATCGGCGATGCCTTTCGCAAGCTCAACCCCAGAAGCCTTGCACGCAATCCGGTAATGTTTGTGGTTGCCGTCGTTTCGCTACTCACGACATTGCTGCTTTTGAAAGACGTGGTCGCCGCCAATCCAAATGTCGGTTTCTCATTCCAGATCGTATTGTGGCTGTGGTTCACAGTCCTGTTTGCCAATTTTGCCGAGGCCGTCGCAGAAGGCCGCGGCAAAGCGCAGGCAGATTCGTTGCGTCGGACGCGAACGGAAACTCAAGCCAAACTTCTGGATAATCCCGGAGGCCCAAGCTGGAAAAGCGTGCCGGGAACGAGCTTGAAAGTTGGCGATATCGTTCTGGTAGAAGCGAATGACATTATTCCCTCAGACGGAGAAGTCATCGAAGGTGTGGCATCCGTCAACGAAGCTGCCATCACTGGCGAATCCGCGCCGGTCATCCGAGAATCCGGCGGCGACCGCTCTGCCGTTACAGGCGGAACACAGGTCCTGTCCGATTGGATCAAGGTTCGTATCACAGCCGCGCAAGGTTCGACCTTCATCGACAAGATGATCAGTCTCGTGGAAGGCGCCGAACGCCAGAAAACGCCAAATGAGATCGCGCTCAATATTCTGCTTGCAGGCATGACGCTGATCTTCGTTCTCGCCGTCGTTACGATCCCGAGCTTTGCGACTTATGCAGGCGGCTACATCTCTGTCACGGTACTGGTCGCACTTTTCGTCACCCTGATCCCGACCACAATCGGTGCCTTGCTTTCTGCTATTGGCATTGCAGGCATGGACCGCCTCGTACGCTTCAATGTGCTTGCCATGTCCGGGCGTGCAGTAGAAGCAGCAGGTGACGTCGACACCCTTCTCCTCGACAAGACCGGAACGATCACTCTTGGCAATCGTCAGGCAACTGCTTTTGTGCCGGTCAATGGCGTGACTGAGCAAGAACTTGCCGATGCAGCGCAACTGGCCTCTCTTGCCGATGAAACACCGGAAGGTCGTTCCATCGTCGTTCTCGCCAAGGAAAAATACGGATTGCGCGGGCGCGATATGCAAGGTCTTCACGCGCATTTCGTACCATTCACAGCACAAAGCCGCATGAGCGGGGTCGACATTGAAGGTTCCATCATTCGCAAAGGCGCTGTGGATGCTGTGCTTGCCTATGTGGGGCAGAGCAGGCACGCCGATGAAAGAACACACTCGGAACTGCAATCCATCGCTGACACAATCGCCAAGGCTGGCGGCACACCACTTGCGGTCGCTAAAGACGGCCACCTTCTTGGCGTTGTGCACCTGAAGGACATCGTCAAAGGCGGCATCCGCGAACGTTTTGCAGAGTTGCGTCGCATGGGGATCCGCACGGTCATGATCACCGGTGATAACCCGATGACCGCTGCAGCCATAGCTGCTGAAGCCGGTGTGGACGACTTTCTTGCGCAGGCAACGCCTGAAAACAAGCTGTCGCTGATCCGTGAAGAACAGGCGAAGGGCAAACTAGTTGCAATGTGCGGGGACGGCACCAATGATGCCCCCGCCCTGGCTCAGGCCGATGTCGGCGTGGCCATGAATACCGGTACGGTTGCCGCACGTGAAGCAGGCAATATGGTCGATCTCGACAGTGACCCCACGAAACTCATCGAAATTGTTGAAATCGGCAAGCAATTGCTGATGACACGCGGAGCGTTGACGACCTTCTCCATTGCCAATGACATTGCAAAATATTTTGCCATTATTCCGGCGATGTTTCTGGCCTTCTATCCTCAACTTGGCGCGCTCAACATCATGGGACTCGCTACGCCACAGAGCGCTATTCTGTCAGCCATTATCTTCAACGCCTTGATTATTGTAGCCCTGATCCCGCTTTCGCTGAAAGGCGTTACCTACAAGCCGGTTGGCGCTGGAGCGCTCCTCTCGCGCAATCTACTGATCTACGGCCTCGGCGGCGTCATCGTGCCGTTCATCGGCATCAAGGCCATCGATATGGCCATTACCGCCCTTGGCCTCGCATAAGGATTAGCAAAAATGCTGAAACAACTTCGCCCAGCGCTTGTGATGATCGTGTCGCTTACCGTCATAACGGGATTGCTCTATCCGCTTGGTATGACGGGTATCGCACAGGCGATCTTTCCTGCCAATGCCAATGGCAGCCTGATCGAAAAGGACGGTACAATCATTGGCTCCGAATTGATCGGACAAGGCTTCACCGGTGATCGCTACTTTCACGGTCGACCATCTGCCGCAGGACAAAACGGTTATGATGCCGCGAGTTCCGGCGGTTCCAATCTCGGCCCAACCAACCCAAAACTCATCGAGCGCATTAAAGCCGACGCCACTGCGCTGGCACAAAGCGAAGACTCCGCGCCACCGCCAATCAACCTCGTGACAACTTCCGCAAGCGGCCTCGATCCGCATATTTCGCCGGAGGCGGCTTTTTATCAGATATCCCGCGTTGCGAAAGCGCGCGGGATGAATGAAGCCGCATTGCGCGGAATTGTCGAGCAACAGATTGAAGCTCGCGAACTTGGCTTCCTCGGTGAACCGGTGGTCAATGTTTTGAAGCTGAACCTTGTTCTGGACAGGACAGGCGCCAAGTAGAATAACTGGCGGCGGCATGATTTGCCGCCCCTTCCTTTCAGGAGTGTTGTTTGACATCGGACCCGCTTCGCTTCGGCGAGAACAGACCTTCCCCCGATGCTCTGCTTGAACAGGCGGAACGCGAAACGCGTGGCCGCCTGAAGATATTTCTCGGTGCTGCGCCGGGCGTCGGCAAGACCTATGAAATGCTGATGTCGGGCCGCGCGCGCAAAGTCGACGGAATAGATGTCGTCATCGGCGTTGTGGAAACACATGGGCGAGCGGAAACCGAAGCCCTGACTGAGGGGCTTGAAATCGTGCCTCGTACGCAAGTGTCCTACCGTGGTCATCAACTTGATGAAATGGACATTGATGCCGTTTTGGCTCGCAAACCGCAACTGGTTCTTGTGGACGAACTGGCGCACACAAACGCATCGGGCAGCAGGCATCCCAAGCGCTATCAGGATGTCGAGGAAATTCTGGCGCGTGGGATTGATGTGTATACGACGCTCAATATCCAGCACGTCGAAAGCCTCAACGACGTTGTGGCGCAAATCACCCGCATCCGGGTACGCGAAACAGTGCCGGACAGTATCATCGACCGTGCCGACGATATAGAATTGATCGATCTCACGCCGAACGATCTCATCAAGCGCCTCAATGAAGGCAAGATTTATCTCCCGAAGACTGCAAAACGGGCAATCCGAAATTATTTTTCTCCGGGAAATCTGACCGCGCTGCGTGAATTGGCGCTGCGCCGTACGGCCCAGCGCGTGGACGAGCAGCTGCTCAGCCATATGCGCGCGCACGCTATTGAAGGGCCATGGGCAGCTGGCGACCGCATACTAGTTGCAGTCGATGATCGTCCCCGTAGTGTATCGCTGGTTCGCTATGCACGTCGGCTAGCAGACCGCCTGCGTGCGCCGTGGGCGGCCATTCATATCGAAACCGCACGTTCTGCCGGGCTTACTGAAGAAGCAAAAGACAGGCTTGCAACCGCATTAAGGCTCGCTGAACAGCTTGGCGGCGAAACAATCATCATTCCGGGCCAGTCCGTCGCTGAAGATATTGTCCGCTACGCTTCAGCCCACAACTTCACTCAGATCGTCGCCGGGAAGTCCATAAAGTCGCGCTGGCGTGAGATGATTGACGGCTCCACTGCGCGTGAACTTGTTCGGCTTTCCGGCGCTATCGATATTCATATTACGGCAGGTGTCGAGCATGAAAACGGAGGAGCCGGCCGCAAGGTCAGTACCGCTAGGCAGAACGCGACGCTCGATATCCGACCTTATCTGATCGGTATCGCCATTACTGGTGTAGCGCTTATCGCTGGATTGCTTCTCGACCAGTTTCTGGACGTACGCAGCATAGCTCTGGTTTTTGTTGTCGGCGTCCTCGGCGTTGCTGTCACCCTTGGTCTTTGGCCCGCGCTTTTCGCGTCCGTATTGAGCGCTTTCGCCTATAATTTCTTCTTTCTTTCTCCCCTCTATACGCTTTCCATCGCCGACCCCGAAAGCGTCGTAGCGCTTATTTTTTTCCTGTTTGTGAGCTTTATTGCCAGTAATCTGGCTAGTCGCGTTCAGCGGCAGGCCGCCGCTGCGCGACAACGCGCCCGCATGACGGAAGACCTGTATCTTTTCAGCAAAAAACTGGCGGGAACCGGTTCAATCGATGACGTGCTATGGGCCACCGCGTTCCAGATCGCATCGATGCTCAAGGTCCGCGCGGTGATCTTGCTCCCCGAAGGAAACAGCATCGCCGTCAGGGGCGCATATCCGCCCGATGACACTCTGGATGACGCTGATATCGCTGCCGCACACTGGACTTGGGAACATGATCTTCCTGCGGGGCGCGGTGCCAATACGCTCCCAGGTGCCAAGCGGCTATATCTGCCACTCAAAACCGCACGAACATCTGTGGGTGTCATCGGACTCGACAATGATCGCATAGGCCCCATTCTCACACCAGAACAGCAGCGCCTCTTCGAAGCTTTGGCCGATCAGGCCGCAATTGCTATCGAACGCGTTCAGCTTGTCGGTGATGTGGAGCGAGCCAGGCTTGCAGCGCAAGCCGACAAGCTGCGTTCAGCTCTCCTGACTTCAATCTCCCACGATCTGAAGACCCCGCTGGCCGCAATTCTCGGTGCCGCCACAACCTTGCGTGATTATTCCAGCTCATTGCCAGAGGCCGATCGGTCCGATCTGGTCACAACGATGGTAGACCAATCGGAACGCTTGAACCGTTTTATCGCCAACCTCCTCGATATGACACGGATCGAAGCGGGTGCGATGAAGCCCAATCTGTCCCTTCATTATGTTGGCGACCTCATTGGAGCTGCACTCAATCGTGCAGCCAAGATACTGGTCCATCATCAGGTCAATATTTCTGTTCCAGCTGATTTGCCCATGGTTCAGCTTGATGCTGTTCTGTTCGAGCAAGTTCTGTTCAATTTGTTCGACAATGCGGCGAAATATGCCCCTGAAAACACATCGATTACGATTAAGGCCCATGCTGGGCCGTCTCGTATGACACTCGAAATCAGTGATCGGGGCCCCGGCATTCCACCGGATGATCTGGAACGTGTATTCGATACATTCTATCGTGTACGTAAAGGTGACCATGTGCAGGCCGGAACCGGACTGGGTCTTTCAATCGCTCGCGGTTTTATTGAAGCGATGGGAGGCTCTATTCGAGCAAGCAATCGGCATGAAGGCACCGGTGCCGTTTTTACAATCACTTTGCCCGTCCTTGCTGATGAAGTTGACAAAAACTCATGAACGATCCGAAATTAAAGATTCTCGTTGTTGACGATGAACCCGCTATCCGGAAGTTGTTGCGGGTTGGGCTAACCACGGAAGGCTATACCGTTGTCGAGGCGGTGAACGGCGGCGAAGCTGATACACACATCGCAACGGAAAAGCCCGATATCGTGCTTCTCGATCTGGGGCTTCCAGATACTGATGGGCACGCTCTATTGCAACGCTGGAGAGAAACCGGTGTGACCTTGCCGGTTCTCATCCTCTCAAGCCGGACCGACGAAGCGGGGATCGTCCGTGCCCTCGAAGAGGGAGCCGACGATTACGTTCCAAAACCTTTCGGTATGAAAGAGCTTGCTGCGCGTTTGCGGGTCGCACTGCGACACAGGCTGCAACAGCAGGGAGAAAAGCCGCTTTTCCAAAGCGGCGGCCTTACGGTCGATCTTGTTCGCCGCATTGTGAAACTCAACGGCGAAGAAGTTAAATTGTCGCCGAAGGAATATGACATCCTTCGACTCCTCGTACAGCATGCCGGGAAAGTATTGACACACCATTTCATTCTCAACCAGGTCTGGGGGCCTGCGGCGGACGTTCAATATCTTCGCATCTATGTTCGTCAGCTACGACAGAAGATTGAAAAGTCGCCAGATCAGCCGCATTATATTCTAACTGAAACAGGCGTCGGCTACAGGCTGCGCGAAGCTGATCCAGCTCCCTGAGAAAGCCGGAACCAAGCCTTTGCGAAAGCGTTGTTTGCCAAACAACCAGGGTGATGGAGGCAAGCGTGGTCGAGCTGGTCAACAATATCGAGAATCTGGAATTTATCATTGCCAAAGCCCGAGAATATGATGTTCAGGTTCCCGCAACCGATGAAGAATCCGGTTCGAATGCCAGCGACGACAATGAAGTCGATATTCTCGATGCCTCGCTGGCAAACCCCACTCGCAAAGAACTTTTTGCGGCTATCCGCTCCCTAAATATCGACGAGCGGCAGGAATTGCTTGCCCTTATGTGGGTGGGTCGCGGCGACTTCAGCGCTGATGAATGGGACGAAGCCCTTTCAACTGCCGCCGATCGCGACAATGGTCGCGAAGCTAAATATCTCATCGGTACACCACTTCTGGGAGATTATCTGGAGGAAGGACTGGTCGCCCTCGGCTTCGATGTCGAAGCCTACGATAATGAATAAGAAAAATTGATGTTTCCATGTACCCTTCTGTTTTGACGCCGCCATATCCGCGCATTAGTGTCGAGCGCAAATCGGGTTGGTTCATGCTGACCCTGAACATTAAGCGCGACGGAGGACGGCACGATGCTTCAGAAAAACCTCGACCAGAAAACTGACTTCTATATTGATGGGGCGTGGCGCGCTCCATTAGAAGCCAAGACCATTGAGGTCATCAATCCCGCCGACGAAAAGCCTTATGCCGTCATTTCTGCGGGTTCTTCACAGGACATTGATCTGGCGGTCGCAGCCGCACGCAAGGCTTTTCCGACCTGGAGCGAAACGCCAGCAGAAGAACGCATCGGCCATATCCGGCGGTTAGTAGAAATTTACGAAACCCGTTTGGAGGAAATGGCCAAGGCAATTTCGCTCGAAATGGGTGCGCCAATCACACTTGCGCGTGAATCGCAGGCCGCAGCTGGCCTCTCTCATACCAAGGCTTTCATCGCGGCCTTCGAAAACTTCGAGTTCGAAGAGATCCTTTCTCCGAAACACCCGAACCAGACGGTCGTGCGCGAACCGATCGGTGTTTGCGGCCTCATTACGCCATGGAATTGGCCAATGAACCAGATCGCGTTGAAAGTAATTCCCGCGCTTGCTGTTGGCTGCACCGTCATCCTGAAACCGTCCGAAATCGCGCCGATGTCGGCTATGCTGTTTGCAGAATTTGTGGATCAAGCAGGCTTCCCGAAAGGTGTTTTCAATCTCGTCAATGGTGAAGGCACCGTTGTTGGCGAAGCGTTGTCGCAACACGCAGACGTCGACATGATGTCCTTCACGGGCTCCACCCGCGCAGGAACGGCAGTTTCGCGGGCCGCAGCAGCAACGGTAAAACGCGTTTCGCTGGAACTTGGCGGCAAGTCGCCGAACATCGTTTTTGCCGATGCCGACTTGGAAAAAGCTATGTCACGCAGCCTTGCGCATTGCTTCGAGAATACAGGACAGTCGTGCAATGCACCGACGCGCATGCTGGTTGAGCGCTCCGTTTACGACAAGGCCGTGGAAATCGCGAAGAAGGTGACCGCAGGTACCAAGGTAGGCGACCCGGCCAAAGAAGGCGATCACATTGGGCCGCTTTCCTCCTCGATCCAGTTCGAGAAAGTTCAGCAGTTGATCCAGAAGGGAATTGATGAAGGTGCGCGGCTTGTGGCAGGTGGTACAGGGCGTCCCGATGGGTTCACCGAAGGTGATTTCGTCAAGCCGACCGTCTTTGCAGACGTGAACAATGACATGACGATTGCCCGCGAAGAAATCTTCGGGCCGGTGCTTGCAATGATCCCTTTCGAGACGGAAGAAGAAGCCATTGCCATTGCCAACGACACTCCATATGGACTTGCAGCCTATATTCAGACCGGTAGTCTGGAACGTGCAAAACGCGTGGCTCGCAAATTGCGCGCTGGCATGGTGCAGATCAACGGCACATCGCGCGCACCCGGTAGTCCGTTCGGCGGCTACAAACAATCGGGCAATGGTCGCGAAGGTGGCAAGTGGGGTCTGGAAGACTTCATGGAAGTAAAACTTATCAGTGGATGATCCTTACACGATCACAAGAAAAAGGCGCCGCTTAGCGGCGCCTTTTAGTTTCCCACTTGAGGTTCAAGTTTTCTCGATAACACGGATACGCTGATCCCCACCAATATCGATGAACTGCGTTGGTGGCGGCACTTCGTGAACATCATGTGAGCCGAAACTCTCAGGATAGAATCCATACCCCTGAGGAGCTTGGGGTGGGTTTTGATCGTCGATCAAACGACCGCCTGTTAGCTCCGTCATCGGATCGGGAATGGCCGAGATCAGTCGCCGGGTGTAAGGATGCATCGGATTTGAGAATATCCGGTCCCATGGCCCACTCTCGACAATCTGGCCAAAATACATCACCGCCACCCGATCGCTCATATGCTCCACGACACTCAAATCATGGCTGATCATGATATAGGAAAGGCCAAGTCGCTCTTTCAACTCCAGCAGCAGATTGATGATTTGTGCCCGGATTGAAACATCAAGCGCCGACACGGGTTCATCAAGCACGATAACTTTCGGATTGAGGAGTAATGCGCGCGCAATTCCTATGCGCTGGCGTTGGCCACCAGAAAACTCGTGCGGAAAACGCTTTGCCTGCTCGGGCTTCAAACCGACCAGACGCAGAATTTCTTCGATACGTCCATCCACTTCACCACGCGACGTCACACCGTGAAGTCGCAGAGGTGCGGCTAGCGACGTGTAGACTGTCTGCCGCGGATTGAGTGAAGCAAATGGGTCCTGAAAGACCATCTGCGCCATCTTGGCTCGTTCCAACCGGGATGGTTCGTTCTTTCCGGTGATCGGACGTCCTTCGAAATAAATCTGCCCACTTGTGGGCTTCTGTAAACCGACGATGGACAGTGCAAGTGTAGACTTACCGCAACCAGATTCTCCCACAATCGAAAGGCACTCACCCTTGTTAAGAGTCAGGCTGAGATTATTAACGGCGCGCAACATTTGCTTGGAAGGACTGAAAATGCCACCGCTCACCGGGAAGTAAACGCAGACATCGTCGATGCGGACCAATGGTTCTACCAGTTTGGTTGAATGTATGTCATTCATGATGGAAACACCTCACCACACCGGCATCCTCAAGTGGCGTCCAGCCCGGTTTTTGCGCACGACAAACATCGGTCGCGCGCGTGCAACGCGGCTCAAACCTGCAGCCTTTTGGAAAAGCGGAAATCGACGGCACGACACCTTCGATCTCCTGCAGCCGCAACTGACCTTCTTTCTGGCGAGAACCAAGCTGCGGGAGCGAAGCCAGAAGACCATGCGCATAAGGGTGCGCAGCATGGTGAAACAAGCCCGCTGTTATGCGTTCTTCGACCAGATGTCCTGCGTACATCACACCCACGCGACGGCACATTTTCGCAATGACACCCAGATCGTGACTGATCATCAGAACGGAAGTCCCTCGCGCTGTGCAAAGTTCTTGCATCAGACGCAAAATTTCCGCCTGAACCGTCACATCGAGCGCGGTCGTGGGTTCATCAGCGATCAGCAAATCAGGATTGCATGCAAGTGCAATAGCAATCATCACGCGCTGACGCATACCACCCGACATCTGATGCGGATAGTTCTTCACACGTTGCTCTGGCGCAGGGACTTGAACACTCGCAAGCGCTTCGACCGCCTTACGCTCAGCCTCGTGCCAAGTGGCACCTTGGTGCAGCACGAACATTTCCGCAATCTGCCGACCTACTGGCGACAACGGATTGAGAGCAGTCATCGGCTCCTGAAAGATCATCGCTATACGATTGCCACGCAGCTTGCGCATTTCGCGCGACGAGATGGACCGCAAGTCCTGCCCTTTAAAGCGGATCGCTCCTCCGGTTATCGACAGCGGCTTGCGCAGAAGCCCGATCATCGACAGCGCGGTGATGCTTTTTCCGCAGCCAGACTCTCCGACCAGACCGAATGTCTCGCCAGCTCCAATAGTGAACGATACATCCTCGACCACATTATGTTTGCTCGAACCGGAGACGATATCGATCCGAAGGTTTTCTACCTCAAGAAGTGCTTGTTCGCTCATATCTTACGGGTCCTCATATGCGGGTCGAGCCAGTCGCGAAGACCGTCGCCGAACAGATTGAGCCCAAGTACTGTGAAGAATATGGCGAGGCCGGGAAACACTGCAGCCCAAGGCGCGTTCACGATCAACTCACGCGCATCGGTGAGCATGTTGCCCCAGCTTGGATCTGGTGGACTGATACCGAGACCAAGATAGGAAAGTGCTGCCTCGGCGAGAATTGCATCCCCCATTCCGAGCGTGCCTATCACTAGAACAGGTCCGATCATGTTGGGCACGATCTGCGTGATCATGATACGTACGTCGCTATAACCAAGCATTTTGGCAGCCTGAATATAGCCCTGCTTTTTGAGCGACAGAGTGGAACTTCGCGCAATGCGGCAAGTCCAGGACCAGTTCGTCAGACCAAGTGCAAGCAGAAGGCTCGGCAAGCCAGGGCCAAGGACAGCCATGATTGCCAGCGCGAAGATCAGCGACGGAATTGCGAGCATCAGATTGGTGAGGCCGTTGACGAAATCGTCCCACCATCCGCCGAAATAACCGGCCGAAATGCCAAAACACAGACCGATAACAGTGTTGATGCATTGCGAGACGACACCAACAGTCAAAGATACTTGCGCACCATAGAGGATACGCGAATAAACATCGCGGCCTTGTGCATCCGTGCCGAACCAGAACTGTGCATCAGGCGGAAGTTCGGCATTCATCAGGTCGGCATCAAGAACGGGATTATAGTGTGCCAGCAATGGCGCAAAGACAGCCGCGGCCACAATGACAATACACACGAACCCGCCAAATGCGAGATTGAAACGCAGCTTCATGGGCTTACTCGTGGCTTATGCGCGGGTCGATAACCGCGTAGAGAATGTCAACAATCGTATTGATGACCAGAAACCACAATACGATTACGAGAATTGCCCCCTGCACGACCGGAATGTCGCGCAAAGAAACGCTATCGATCAGCAAGGAGCCAAGACCCGGCCACGAGAATAGTTTCTCCACCACCACGGCCTGTCCCATCATCGATCCGAACTGTAGGCCGATGGTCGTGATAATCAGCACCAGCGCATTGCGCATGACGTGCCATTTCACCAGGCGAAAGCTGCTCATGCCTTTAGAGCGGGCGGTACGAATGAAGTCAGCCCCCATAACTTCCAGCACGGCTGCACGTGTTGTTCTTGCTAGCAGTGCCAATGGCGCAACACCCAAGGTCAGCGCTGGGAGGACAATGTTTCGGATACCGCCATCACCATAGCCAAAGCTCGGCAACCATCCAAGTGTCAGTGCAAATAGATACATGGCCAGCAGGCCCAGCCAGAACTGTGGTAGCGAGAGGCCCGAGACTGCGCCTATCATCGTCACACTGTCGAGAAGGCTTCCGGGTTTAAGTGCCGCGAGAAACCCAAGCGGTACGCCTATCAGGATCGCAAACCCCATAGCCGCAAAAGCAAGCTTCAATGTTGGCCACATGCGCTCCTGAATAAGCGAGACAACCGGCTGTCTTGATCGATAGGACGTACCAAGATCAAACTGTGCCAGTTGAACCAGATAATTGCCGAAACGCACATGGACAGGCTTGTCGAGGCCAAATTCCTGAGTGATCTTTTCGACCATCTTCGGGTCGTTCATGCCCTTGCCATTGGCAATTAGGCCAGAAGCGATGCTGCCCGGAACAACACTGAAAATGACGAAGATCAGCAGTGATACAGCGACAACCGTCGGTATCATCTGCAAGACGCGCCGAAAAATAAAATAAAGCACATGGTCCTCCTTTCGGATCAGCGTAAACTACGCTGGAGCAAAGGGGATCAGTGGCCCGCCCGATAACGAGCGGGCCGATCCAGATCAGCCGGAATTAGCGACCGGTTGGAACTGAGTCATCAACCCACAGCTTTTCATAGGATTGAACTGCGAGCTCCGCCGAGTTCGGCTGCAGACCATGCAACCATGGCTGATGTGCCATGACCGCCTTGTTGTAGTTGAAGAACCACACCGGTGCTTCTTCCTGCAACAGATTGTTGGCCTTCTTTAGAAGTTCATTCTTCTCTTCTTCGGTTTTCGCCACCTTTGCCTCATCGACAATCTTGTCGAATTCCGTGTTAGAGAATTTCTGGTAGTTGCACGCAGATTGTGGAGTCGTGGAATAGAAGCACTGCATCGCCGTCAGTGCATCCGGACCGCTTTCGAGCGACCACATATAGGCCTGGAAATTGCCCGCCGGAACTACATCCGCAAGCACTGACGCTTCGACCGGCTTTGCCTTCACCTTGATACCGACCTTGGCGAGCATCGGAATGATCGCTTGAACGATGGTCAGGCCCCAGCTCTCGTTCTGCGTTGCCGTCAGCTCAAACTCGAAGCCGTCAGGATATCCAGCTTCAGCAAGCAAAGCTTTTGCTTTTTCAGGATCATACGGATAAGGCTTCGCATCCTTGTCGAAGGCTGGCGATGAGTTCGGAAGCCAACCAACAGCACGATAAGCCTTATCTTTGACAAGGCGCTTGATGATGAGATCGCTATCGATAGCGTAGTTGATTGCCTGACGGACGCGTTTGTCCTGGAACGGCTTGAAATCAGGATTGAAGCCAACGGCGCGCGTGTAAACCTCGGCCACCTCGACCATGTTCTTCGCAAGCTCGGGATCGGCTAGATAGGCTGTATACTGCGCTGGCCCGAGCACCGCTACGTCAATTTCCTTATTGCGGAACGCAACGTCGCGCGCGGCCGCATCACCCATGATCATGATGTTGATCTTGTCAGCGTAAGGCTTGCCCTTCTCGTAATACTTGTCCCACTTCTCAACCGTCAGGCGGGAGCCGGGAACGTATTCGGCAAATTTATATGGTCCGAGGCCGATCGGGTGACGCTGAAACTCTTCGCTATCGCCCTCACCTGCCGGATAAATGGCAGTGTTATTGCGCATGAACTGGAAGCCGGGATCGATTGGCTGCTTCAGTGTGATTTCGAGCGTATGGTCATCGATCTTCTTCAGACCGGAAATTTCCTTGGCCTTGCCCTGCGTATATTCTTCAGCCCCTTTGATCTCAGCGATGTAACGTGCCGGTGGGAATGCTTTTTTCGGGTCCATTATCCGGGTATAGCTCCAGATAATGTCGTCTGCTGTCAAAGGCTTCCCATTGTGGAAAAAGGCATCCTGTCGAAGCTTGTAGGTATAGACGAGCCTGTCATCGGACACTGTCACATCGGTTGCCAGACCGAGTACCGGCTTGTTGAGATCCGCATCCCAATCATAGAGTGTGCGGTGAATAGCTTTGGCATAGAACTCGTCCTGCGTGGCAGGCGAAGCCTGAATGTCGAGAGTCGAGAAGCTGTCGCCGTAAGGTGCGACAAAATTGATGACCCCTCCCGAACGTGGCTCGTCCGCAGCATAAGCTGCCGTTCCGGCCAACAGAACTGCAGACAGCGCCGCCAGAAATGCAAATTTTCTCATATTGTTCCCCTTCAAGTGTCGTTCTTGCGATTCAAATGAACCGTTCTTCAGGCAGTTCTGCCGAAACCTCGCTGCCCGAAATTGCCCCGAAGCGTTTAGCTTCAATTCTTTTTATCGCCCCCGAAAACCGGGAGCATTTATTTCATGACCGTTCAAATACGACCTCACCGTCACGCATAGTAAGAACACAATGCGTGTCGTTGAGAATCTCTTCCGGCTTCGCGGTAAGCATATTGCGTGAAAAGACTGCAATATCAGCAACCTGTCCAGGTGCAAGCTTACCCTTCACATTCTCCAGTTTCTGAGAGAACGCACCAAACTCCGTGTAGACCTGCAGGGCTTCTTCAATGGTCACGCATTCGCGGGCATCCATCACTGTTCCCTTGCCCGTTTCGCGCGTCAGCATCGAATAGATGTTCGGATAGGGATTCGGATGACAAACCGGTGAATCACTGCCAGTCGCAGGCTTGAAGCCCAGATCTTTCCAGGTTTTCAGCGGGTAGCTTGAAATTGCGCGCTCTTCGCCGAGAACAGAAATGTAGGCATCACCAAAGTCGTAGATGAAGACCTGCTGTGGGCATGGATAAATGCCAGCCTTTTTCATCCGATCATGCTGTTCTGGCGTAGAGAAACCGCAATGTTCGATACGATGGCGGCGATCTGGATCGGGATAAGCAGCGAGCGCCTTTTCATACGCCGTGATCAGCTGGCCGATGGCTGCGTCGCCGATAGCATGACATGCCAGTTGATAGCCCTTTTTATGGGTATCCAGCACCAACGCTTCCAGTTCCGCGTCTGGCAATATCTGGACACCAATATTGTCATCGTCGCCGAGATACGGCTTGCTCATCCATGCAGTTCGTCCGCCTGCAGAGCCGTCGAGGAAAATCTTGACAGCGCCGACCGTCAGCATGCCGTCACCAACGCCGGACACAAGACCTGCTTTATAGCATTCCTCCACGATGGAAGGCCCCGGATCGCCGAGCAGTACGAGCCAGGTGCGCACTGGCAAACGCTTATCCAGCTTGGCGAGATTATAGGCGCGGATTTCATCGAAACCTGCGACCTGACCGACAGCGGCATCCATGACGCTGGTTATGCCATAGGAAAGAAGCAGATTACCCGCAGCCTCAATGGCCTCGATCATCTCTTCCGTCGTTGCCTTGGGGATGGCCTTGCGGACAGCCCCTTGAGCATTTTCGGCAACCATACCTGTCAGGGTGCCATTTTTCTGCTCAATCAGCCCGCCCTCTGGCACAGGCGAACTTTCGTTAATACCTGCCAGTTCAAATGCCTTTGAATTGAAGATCGAAACATGGCCGCATGCGCGTACCACCATGACGGGATTGTTTGGAGCAACAGCATCAAGTTCCGACTTATGCGGATGGCGACCGACATCAAGCTTCGTCTGGTCATAGCCGCGCGCCCTGATCCATGCCCCCGGAGGTGCAGAAGCAGCCTGTTCGCGAATGGCGTCGAGCAAGCTTTGCAATGTCGGTGCTGCCTGCGGCGTCGCATCGATCCACTTGAGTGTCAGTCCCACGGAAATGAGATGCAGGTGAGCGTCGTTCAGCCCAGGCGTGGCAAAGCGCCCTTTGAGATCGATCAAACGCGTATTAGCGCCCTTCAAAGACCAGATCTGGTCCCGTGTACCCGTGGCAAGAACCTTTCCTTGCCAGATGGCTAGGGCTTCAACCGTGCCCTCTTCATATCCACGCCAGATCGTACCGTTATAAACTATGGTATCGGCACACAATTCGGGCATTACAGGCATTTCAGCGATCCCCTCCCTACGTCACGCTTATATAAGGTAAGGGAGATTTCCATCGATGCTTTGACCGATCAAGCCGTGGATTTGTTAAATTTAGAGGGTGCAAATTGTTCAAAATGACAACCATGCAGTCAATTTGCCGAAACTTTTGCAAAGTCGACGTAACGTTTTCCTGACAAATAGCCAAAAACCGACATCGAATTGATGCCCCTCGCCGCCACCCTGCCAGCAATCGCAGCTTTTAAATCTCCGTATTCCAGCAAAGTATAGGTGGCGTCATTCGTTAGAGTGTCGCTTGATCCGGGAAACCGCGGATCAATGGCATACCCCCGGCCCGTTCCTTGGCGACTTAAGCGACCAGCGTACTTTAATCGTCAAGGGATGGGTTAAACAGGGCACCACGGTCGCGTGACAGTGGTGCCCTGAAAAAGACTATCAACCTCTCAATATGCCGATCCGGGTGTGTGATCTCCCAATTGTTCAGGCGTCAACAAGTCCGCATGATGGACTCGAGCAACATCTGGATGCGACCGGAGGCGACTTTTGAGATTATTTGCGCCGACCTCACGGAAGATTGGATTCAGCGCATCGACGGTGACGCCGCGCTCCTTAGTCTTCAACTCATTCGGCAAATCTATAACCGGGATAGTTGCATCGTATCGAGCACCCAGGAAGAAGGCGACGGAAAAGCGCTCCACGCCAGCTGGAGGTGCAACAACACCGTGTACATCCGCCCGCACGAATCCATTGGTGGCAAGTTCAAGCAATTCTCCCGTATTGATAACAAAAGTCCCTGGACCCGGGGGGGCATCAATCCATTCGCCATCCTCCCGCTGAACGCGCAGGCCGGGGACAACATCCTGTAGCAGCACAGTAACGAAACCGCCGTCCTTATGTGCCCCCACTCCTTGCTCGCTTTCCGCCACGTCGCGCCCCGGATAACGGATAATCTTCAGCAGTTGGGATGGATGCGGCTCATAAATCTGGGCGAAAAAGTCTTCCGACTGTCCTAAAGCCGCAGCAATGGCCTTCAGAATATCAATGCCAACGCGCGTCACCTCAGCCTGATAGGCAAGCAGCAACGGCTTAAGTTCGGGCAATGCTTCCGGCCACTGGTTCGGGCCGATCAGACGCTTCCATGCCGGGCTATCGGGACCAATCTCGGCTGTTTCTGATTCCGTGTTGATATCGAGCTGCTCTCGCCAATCCTGCTGGCCACGAGTGCGTTCAAAACCAGCACGATTATAACCGCGAAAATGGGATGATTTCACCATTTCGATCTTGAGTTTTTCTTCCGCAGGAAGTGCGAAAAATCTCTTTGCAGTCGCAACTACGTCTTCCACGAGTTTCGGATCGACGCCATGCCCTGTCAGGTAGAAAAAGCCATGATCGTGAAGCGTCCGGCGCAGTTCCTCGACGAAACTGGCGCGCTCTTCGACACTTCCGTTGAAACGGGATAAATCAAGCAAGGGCAGATTGATCGGCGTGGTATGTATAGTCATTGAAACCTCCTGAAAAGCTCTCAGCGTGAGCGACGGCTGCGCGCCACGCGGTGATTGACGAAACGAGCGGCGTGGTCGCCCGTGATCTGAATGGATTGCACGATTGCAACCAGAATGATGACGACGGCGACCATGACTTCCGGCATGAAGCGCTGATATCCGAAGCGGATTCCGAGATCGCCCAAACCACCACCGCCAACTGTCCCTGCCATCGCCGAATATCCAACAAGACTGACAAGTGTAACCGTTTGCCCTGCAATGATCCCGGGCAGCGCTTCAGGCAGCAGCACTTTGAAGATGATCTGAATGGGTGTAGCACCCATGCTTTCGGCGGCTTCAATCAGGCTTTGGTCTACTTCGCGCATCGCAGTTTCGGCAAGACGCGCATAGA
The DNA here is from genome assembly GCF_008932295.1 of Brucella tritici. Taxonomy (GTDB): domain Bacteria; phylum Pseudomonadota; class Alphaproteobacteria; order Rhizobiales; family Rhizobiaceae; genus Brucella; species Brucella tritici. The sequence goes on from NZ_WBWA01000014.1 coordinate 101,106, forward strand.
GAGGCGTGATGGCCACTGTCAGCGGCACGATGGCCGCATAAGTACCAACTGTTGTTCCCGCGATCAGACGCGTCAAGGGAATGATCGCCACCATCAGAATGACAAATGGTGTAGATCGAACCAAATTGACGATCGTGCCTGCAACGCGATTGAAAACCGAGCGCTCAAGAAACTGCCCTGGACCGGTAACAACCAGTGCAACACCGAGCGGCAGGCCGATCAAGGTAGACAGAATGGCAGATGCGGCCACCATAGTCGCCGTCTGCTTCAGCGATTCAAGCAAAAGCCCGACGAGCGCCGGCGGAAGCAGACCGGACAACATGACCGATGACCTCTCCATGAAGATTGAGTGAAGACAGATAATTGCGAACGTCCGCGAGATCGGCGGAACCACCCTCAGCGATGAGTGTTATGATGCCCAGTGGTCTGCCACCGATATAGTCTATGCGCCCGTGCAATATATTCGGATTTATCCCGAAGCGCTGCACGAGCGTTGCGACGACCGGTTCATGGGCAGCTTCCCCAGAAAATATGATGCGCAGAACCGGGGCTGACCCGCCAACAGGTTGTAGAAGCAACCGCTGCGATACTTCGGGCGGCAAGTCGTGGGCGACGATGCTCGCTAAAAACGAACGGGCAATTGGGGATTGAGGAAAGGCGAAGACATTGAAGGTCGCTCCGCTTTCAACGACCTTGCCACCATCAAGAACCGTCACATGGTCTGCGATCTGGCGCACCACATCCATTTCATGCGTAATGAGCACAATCGTCAGCCCCAGCCGCTGATTGATATCTTTCAATAACGAAAGAATTTGTTCCGTGGTTTCAGGATCAAGCGCCGATGTCGCCTCATCGGACAGCAAAACGCTCGGTTCCAGAGCCAATGCCCGCGCGATACCCACACGCTGTTTCTGACCACCAGACAATTCCGATGGATAGGCATCGGCCTTTCCCTTTAGACCCACCAGATCGAGCAGATCGTTCACCCGAGTTCTTATGGTGCTACGTCCAATGCCTGCGAACTCCAATGGTAGCGCTATGTTGCCAAAAGCAGTTCGTGAAGACAGCAAACTAAAATGCTGAAATATCATTGATAATTCACGACGAACCTGTCGTAATTCGTCTTGACGCAACGTCGTGATCTCACGTCCTGAAACAAAGATTTCTCCTTTGCTTGGATGCACAAGACCGTTCAGACAGCGCACGAGCGTACTTTTCCCGGCCCCCGAACGACCAATGATGCCATGGATCGTTCCCCTCGTGATCTTGAGTGAGACATCATCGATAACCGGACCAGCCGTCTCATCATAAATCTTTGTCAGCGAGCGTATGTCGATAATTGGCGGAACCGAACCCGTTTCGTCCGGTACAGCTTTTGACACAGATTCGTTCCGCACCAGCACGTTCATCTCACCAACCCGCTATGATGTTGCCATCGAACTTCTTTTCGATGAAGGCTTTGACGTCAGGAGACTTATAGGCTTCGACCAGCGTTTTGACCCAGGGTGCATCCTTGTTCTTCTCCGCGACGGCAAGCAGGCAGAAATAATCGGATAGCTGGTCTTCGATCAGGATCGCATCACGGGTCGGAACTAGCCCGGCACTCAGCGCAAAATGTGAAGTGATAACGGAAAAATCCACATCTTCCAGCGACCGCGGAAGCTGGGCTGTTTCCATCGGAATGATTTTGACCTTCTTCGGGTTATCGACAATATCGAGTTCAGTTGCGTTGAAAGTCACACCCGGCGTCAGCTTGATAACGCCGCCTGCTTCGAGAAGCTTCAAGGCGCGACCCGCATTGCTGGGATCGTTGGGGATCGAAATTTGCGCCCCTTCAGGCAGTTCAGCAAGAGATTTGTGCTTGCGCGAATAACCAGCCATCGGCAGCAACACAGTGCGTCCACCAACGGCAACGAGATTGAGGCCTCGATCTTTGTTCTGCTGATCGAAATACGGCGTATGCTGAAAGCCATTGGCGTCAAGATCGCCGTCATTTGTTGCCGGATCGATCAGTGCGCCGTCCGAAAACTCCACAATCTCGATATCCAGGCCCTTTGCTTTGGCAACGGGTGCGAGTGCTTCGGCGATTTCCGCATGCGGCCCCGAGGTCACACCAAACCGGATTTTTTCCGCAAGAGCTGGTGAAGCGACTAACATTGAAAAGAGTGCTGCAGAAACCGCGCCGCGCAAAAATAAAACTGAATGCATCTTGTTTCCCTGTAGTGATTTCCGGACGCGCCTATGATGCGGCGCGCCAATTGTACTTATTGGTCCAGCGAACCAGTCGTGAAACGGCCTCAAGCAGCGTTTCTTCGCGCTTGGCGAAACAGAAACGGACGTGACTGCGCACATCGCGCGCACCATAAAAAGATGAGATGGGAACCGGGGTTACACCTGCTTCAAGCGCCAGCCGTCGACAAAAATCGAGATCATCGCCTTCTGGATCGAGCGCCTCTATATCGGCCACTACGAAATAGGTGGCAGGGACCGCTACGACAGCAAAACCTGCAGATTTCAGCCCTTCAACCAGAATATCCCGTCGCGATGCCAACGTTGCCCTGAGTTCAACGAAGTAGCTATCAGGCAACGAAAGCCCAACGGCAACCGCAGACTGCAATGCCGGCGGCGTGGTGAAAGTGACATACTGATGGGCACGGGCAATCGGTGCTAAAAGCTTTGCGGAAGCCGTCACATAGCCGACCTTCCACCCTGTTAATGAAAAGCTCTTTCCAGCAGAGCCAATTCGCACGACACGGTCGCGGACTTTCTCAACACCGAACATAGAGTGAAACGGACGACCGTCGAAGATGAGATGTTCGTAAACCTCATCCGAAACGATCACGAGATCATGCTTGATCGTGAGTTCAGCGAGAAAGTCCAGCTCGTCCAAATCGAATATCTTGCCGATTGGGTTCATCGGCGTATTGACGACAATGAGTTTGGTGCGGGGAGAGATAGCGTTTACCAGTTCCTCTCGCGGTAATTCCCAATGAGGTGGCCTCAACCGCACCGGCACAACTTTCCCGCCAGCACGCCGGATAAGTGTTGCATAAGCATCGTAGACCGGCTCGAACAGGATAACCTCGTCGCCCGTATCCAGATATGCCAGAAACGTATCGGCCAGAGCTTCCGTGGCTCCGGAGGTGACTAGAACCTCCTTTTCCCAATCCACATCAAGACCGGGAAACCGCCTGGCGTTTTCTGCGACAGCCTGACGAAGAATAGGCAGGCCCATCATAGGTGGATATTGTTGCGAGGTTTCACGAAGGGCATGAGCAGCCGCATCAAGAAGTTCGGGAGGCTCAAAGCCTTCTGGAAACCCTTGTCCCAGATTGATGGCTCCACGTTCGGCTGCAAGCTGCGACATCGCCTCGAAGATCGACGTTCCCGCCTCGCCGAATACCTGATTGACCATTGAGGCTCCCCTGTTGCAATCGAACTTACAGGGAGAGGATAAAGCCTATAAAATTAGTGGACAAAGCATGGACTTGCCGCCCTCGACGGCCACGGGAAAAGCTTTTTTCAAATTTTACGAAACGTGAAACATTTTTAAGTTTCTCAGTTGCAACTGCATCCGCATTATGCCGCTACCCGATTGTGGCGATTGCGCCAGAGTTCCTCGGCTCTCTCAAAGAACTGCGCATGGCTTTCGTTTTCTGCGGAGGCCGCCGTCATCATGGCCATGGCTGCTGTCGCGACGATTGTGTTTTCTGCACGTTTATCCACGGCCGCGCCAGACCAGACGCCGTACCAGTACTCGAATGAACTGAAATTAGAATGCTTGTCGCTGCTCTCTTTGGAAAGTGTGGGAAGCAACAAATCCGTTTCCCTACCGTCAAGCAGCCTATAAATCATATGGGTTCTATGTGGAACCAGCTCGGCAACGTCGCGGCAGGTTGAAACGACGGAAATCGATGGGGTGCCAAGAAGCGCGCCCGCATCGCGGTGCAATTCGCGATATGCGGACTGGGTAACACCGAGAAATGTCGCCCCGAGATTCAACGGATTGAGAAGATGAACGAGACTGTTCATCGATGAACGCGACTCGAACAAAGGGTAAAGCGCCAGCAACGCATAAATCTGAGGAGCGAAACCAGCTATCGGCATGAAGCAGATGCCGTGCGCTCTCAATGCGCTTTCCGCGAGCGAGTGTGATGTTGCGATCGGCAGATTGATAGCTTCAGCCGCCAATTCAAGTTTGCCCGAGATTTCACCTGTGCCGCAGTTGCCATGCAGAGCGACGGGATAGCCGGCTCTTGCCACGAGCAAGGCCGAAAGCATGAACCATGGCGATTGCATGGAGTTCGGTGATAGATAGGCCGGCCAATCCAGAGCAGGCATGTTCAATTCTGCGTCCACGGAATAAATATGTCTCGCTGCACGCACCATGCCTGCAAGTTCTGGAGCAGTTTCTCCGCGATAATGAATAAGCCGGAGCAACGCACTGATCTGCATCGGATCGGCTTCACCGTTAAAGATCGTCGTGAATGCATCCTCGGCTTCGGACATTTCGAGAGGACGGGTATGCCCGACCTTCCGTCCGACAACGGCGATGTATTTTGCAAGCCTTCTGAGCGGATCGTTTTCACCCTGGATATTGGCGAACTGCGCGGCGAGCTGCTCTGGTGTTGGATGGTTTTCGAGTTCTACGACCTTACGAATACCAAGCGGAGGAGGCGCCGTAATGGTGCTTCGCTTCCATCCATGGTGTCCTGTGCAGCTCGATTTCGGCAATTCAGTCAGGTCTAGGCTCAGCAGCGTCTCAGCTTCATTCGCCAGCCGCCGCAGACGTCCACGCAGGGCTTCTGCTTTCGGCGTCGCTATCATGCTTCGACCAGAACGAACGAGAATAGGATCGTTGAACTTCTCGCGAATCTGACCGAGCAGTCGGCTCATAGCCGCAATACTCAAGCCCATCTGCCTGGCAGCACCGCCAACACTGCCTTCCACAAGAAGTGCATCAAGCGCGATCAGCAGGCGCAATTGCCCCAAACGAAGGCTTTCATTTTCACCTTTCTCCGTTTGTTGCTGCGTTTTCACCGGCTTGCCTGACATCGCCTTATTGCCCGTTCATTTGCGGTTTTCGAAATTTAGAATGCTTATAAAACATGACGATTGACGTCACCTTACTGCCATACATAAGGAGAGTTGAAAACTCAACTTTAAACGGTGACGAAAATGACCAGCTTGTTTCGGGGATTGTGGGCCAACGGTACACAAAACAGGCGTTGGGCCAGCAAATCGCTCATTTATCGGGCGGTTCTTGCGGGGACCTGTCTTTCTACAACACTACTTCTGAGCGAAACGATTGCTATTGCGCAAACAGCAACCAGCGCTGCAGAAGAAGCAACTTCAGATGAAGCCGCTGCCAAGAAAAGACAGTCATCTGTGACAGAAACGGGTATCGAAACAACAGCTGACGGCGCCGTCAAGCTCAATCAGATCGTTGTCACTGCAACCGGGTTCGAACAGAATATCACCGACGCTCCGGCAAGCATTACGGTGGTTCCTGGCGAAGAATTGGAAAAGGGCGCCTATCGCGATCTAACCGACGCTCTGAAGGACGTTCAGGGCGTTGCTGTCACTGGTTCGGCTGCCGAACGTGACATATTCATTCGCGGTCTCCCCGGTTCCTATACTCTACTGCTTGTTGACGGCAAGCGCCAAAGCACGCGCGATGCACGTACCAACGGAAATTCCGGCTTTGAACAAAGCTTTCTGCCGCCTGCAAATGCTATTGAGCGCATCGAAGTTATTCGCGGCCCTATGTCGTCTCTCTACGGATCCGACGCGATGGGTGGTGTTATCAACATCATCACCAAAAAGGTCTCCGACAAGTGGAGCGGTTCTTTCACGGTAGACGGTACGGCGCAGCAACACTCAAAGTTCGGCAATTCACTTCAAGGCTCTTACTATATCACGGGACCATTGGTTCCGAACCTCGTCGGCGTGCAGGTCTGGGGTCGCGGACTGAAGCGTCAGGAAGATAAAATCATCAACGGAACGCCAGAACAGAAAGATATTGACATCACCGGGCGCGTCACGATCACTCCCAATGAAGATCACGACATCATGCTCGAACTCGGCAAGACACGTCTTCGCCGTGATTCAACTGTCGGCAACAATATCGACCCAGTCCCCACGCGGGGAACCGCACCAGTCGATACTTACAATTACAACGATCGCGATCACTGGTCGATCAGCCACACCGGCCGTTGGGGTCCGACCACCTCTGATTTCTCCTTCATGCAGGAAACGGCCCGGCGCAGCAGTTTCTCCTGGGACAAGAAAAGCGATAACTTTGTCGAGGCAACCCGGTCTCCGCATATTCGCAACTCCATTCTCGATGGAAAGTTCACCACGCCATTCGAACTCTATGGCAATCACACCCTTGTAACGGGTGGTCAGTTTATGGACTCAGTTCTGACCGATCAGAATCCAGGTCGCCGCACCGGGTTTGATGAAGAGTTCAGCATCAAGCAGTGGGCACTCTTCGCGGAAGACGAGTGGTGGCTAACACCAGATTTTGGTTTGACCGGCGGTCTGCGTATGGACCACCATGAGATTTACGGATCGCATTGGAGCCCACGCGGATATGCCGTTTGGCACGTAACGGAACAACTGACCCTTAAGGGTGGTATTTCAACGGGCTTTCGTGCCCCTGAAATCCGGACAATTGCGCCCGGCTACGCTTACACGACTGGCGGCGGAAATTGTACCTACGGTCCGAGCGGCACTTGCGGTGTAATTATCGGCGATCCCAATCTGCAACCAGAAAAGAGTACCAGCTATGAAGCCAGCGCTCTTTGGGACAACCAGGAAGGTCTTCGCCTGGGTGCGACCTATTTCTATACAAAATTCACAGACAAGATCGCCAGCAACATCCAGTATGATCCGGTAACCGGCGAGCCGCGCCGCTGGGATCAGGATCCAAACTATGTTCTCTACTACAGCTACAACATTGACGAAGCTGTTTTACAGGGCGTGGAACTGACAGGTGAATGGGAAGCTACTTCCAGCCTCAACATTCGCGCAAGCTATACCTATACGGATTCCGAGCAGAAGACCGGCGAATATGCCGGGTTGCCGCTAGCTCGCACACCCAAGCATATGGCAAGTATCCGCGCCGACTGGATGACCCCGGTCGATGGGCTCAAGGCCTGGGCCTCCGGGAACTACCATGGCGAGGAAATCAATGCTGGCCTGCGCATTGGCACTGTTGGTGAACCCTATGCCTACAATGACAAAGGCAACGTTATTGCTCGCAAGTACAAAGCTTATGCGACATTCGACATCGGCGGTTCGTATGATTTCAGCGAAAATGTAACCCTCAATGCAGCCGTCTATAATATCTTCGATAAAAAGACGACTGTCGACGAACTCAACAACGTCGTTGAGGGTCGCCGCCTCTGGGTCGGCATGACCTCCCGCTTCTAGGATCGTAACAACAAGACGTCTGCCAGCAATGGCGGGCGTCTTTCCATGAATGGATGCTCATATGAGCGTACTGACGAATATCGTAAAAAAGATGCACCTGATGATGGCAGGGGTACTAGCAGCTTCCGCTGCGCAGGCTGCTGAGCCAACCACCTCGTCCTTTGACATGGAAGCCAACGGCATCGCCTATCGTATATTCATCGCTGCACCGCAGGAAGCTGCACCCGAAGGCGGTTATCCGGTCATATATTTGGTCGATGGCAATCGTATGTTGCCGATCGCGGCAAAACTCATGGCAGAGAACTCCGCCCTAAAGGCTGTATTTGTCGGTATCGGCTACCCGACTGACGATCAGGAAGAAATTGTTCGCCTGAGATATTTCGACCTCACACCTCCAACCCCTGACGATCTAATCCCCGTTCATTTCAACGTACCGAAGACCGGGGGACGAGATGCGTTCTTCGATTTTATCGACAATAAGGTAAAGCCCGAAGTCGAGAAGCGTTTCAATGTTGATAAAAGCCGGCAAGCCCTGTTCGGCCATTCCCTGGGCGGATTGTTCACCCTTTACGCCCTGTTCAACCACACGGAATCCTTCCAGATCTATAGTGCGGCAGATCCATCAATCTGGTGGAACGACCGCTCAATTCTAACAGATAAAGATCAGTTCATCACGCGCTTCAAGATTGCCCCTCGCCCGATCCGTTTGCTTATAGAAACCTCCGGCAAGCGCGGGAGCCGCCCCGGTCAGACGAAGCAGGACAATGAACGGCTTAAAAAACTCCGTGGCGGACCTTCCGGTTCAGACGTCTTCAAAGAGCTTTCAGAATTATCGCAGATGGATGCTGCCTTTCGTCGTTTCGAAGATGAAAGTCACGGCTCGATGATCCCGCTCACCGTTGAAGACAGCCTCAATTTCATTCTGCTCGGCAAAAACCCCGAGGCAAAAAACAACTGAATTTTGTCTCTCCGTCTTTGACGGAGAAGATACTTGACTGTAAAGCACAGGATTGATGAAAGGATCGAACACCATGCCGAATATCGCTCAACAAGTTACACGCTTGTGTGGCGCCGCCATCATGGCGCTGGGCATTGCTGCAACTGCAAATGCTGCGGGTCTAACCATCAAGCATGCTCAGGGTGAGACAGCGGTGCCAGCCTCACCGGCAAAGGTATTGATTTTCGATCTCGGCACTCTCGACAATCTGGACCGCCTTGGTATCAAGGTAAGCGGTGTTCCAAGCGGCATATCCTTCCCTGAATATCTTAAGAAATATCAGAGCGACGATTATGCGAAAATCGGCACATTGTTCGAACCGGACTATGAAGCCGTCAATGCAGCAGAGCCGGACCTGATCATCGTAGCGGGTCGCTCGGCCGCGAAATATGGTGAGCTTTCAAAAATTGCTCCCACCATCGATCTGACGACCAACGCGAAGAACTTCATCGCCGATACGGAAGCCAATGTCGAGAAACTTGGCCAGATTTTCGGGAAGGAAACAGAAGCGAAGGCGGAAGCCGAGAAGCTTGATGCCTCACTCGCTGCATTGAAGGAAAAGGCCGCCAACAAGGGCACCGGCCTTCTGATCCTCACTTCCGGTGGCAAGATTAGCGCTTATGGTCCCGGATCACGCTTCGGCGTCCTGCATGACAGCTTCGGGGTCAAGCCCGCAGCACCGGACCTTTCCATCGGTAATCATGGCCAGCCCGTCAGCTCGGAATTCATCCTCGAAACCAATCCCGACTGGCTGTTCGTCATAGACCGCGATGCGGCCATTGGTCGTGAAGGCAATTCAGCCAAGCAAGTTCTCGACAACGAACTCGTGCGCCAGACCAATGCCTGGAAAAAGGATCAGCTTGTCTATCTGAACGCTCAAAACTGGTATCTGATCGGCGGTGGCCTCGGCGCGCTTCACAGCACGATCGATCAGCTGTCACAGGCTTTCGACAAAGCGAAGTAACAGTTTTCCAAACCCAATCCGGTCGGGCCACCCATCGGTGGCCCGAATTCGCGATCAGGCAACAGAACAGGAAATGAGCTTGAAGGGACTTGCAGCAGCCGTAGCCGTTGTTGCCGTACTGGCTGTCATCAGCCTGTTAATCGGCGTCAGCGATGTGTCGCTGGGCACACTTTTCGGAGCCGGAAGAACCGACCGCGCAGCCGAAGTTTTGCTCATCAGCCGCATTCCACGCACCCTTGCAATCATTCTGGCGGGCATGTCGATGGCCGTTTCAGGCATGATCATGCAGATGCTGACACGCAACCGTTTCGTTGAACCATCGACGGCTGGCACAGTGGAATCTGCCAGTCTCGGCATTCTTCTGGTGATATTATTTGCACCCGAAACGCCTGTAATCGGCAAAATGCTGGTTGCTTCTGTCACAGCGCTTGCCGGAACCGCCCTCTTTCTTCGTATTCTTCGCGCGATTCCGTTGCGGTCCGTACTTGTGGTGCCCTTGGTCGGCCTCATGCTTGGTGGTGTCGTCAGTGCAATCACTACTTTCATTGCTTACCGCTTCGATCTCCTGCAATCGCTCAACTCTTGGACAACCGGCGATTTTTCAGGTGTCCTCCGTGGCCGCTATGAACTCTTATGGCTTGCATTTTTCCTGACCGTTATCGCCTACTTCGCCGCCGACCGCTTCACGGTCGCAGGACTGGGCGAAGATTTTACCACCAATCTTGGCCTCAATTACCGGCGCGTGGTTACGCTTGGCCTCGTCATCGTTTCAATGGTCAGCGCATCAGTCGTTGTGACTGTGGGCATGATACCTTTCCTAGGTCTTATCGTCCCAAACGTAGTCAGCATGTTCATTGGAGACAATATGCGGCGCGCGGTGCCCTGGGTGGCAGTTCTTGGCGCTGGGCTCGTTCTTACCTGCGATATTGTTGGGCGGCTGGTCCGCTTCCCTTACGAAATTCCAATCGGCACGATGATGGGAGTCGTGGGAAGCATCTTATTCCTCTACCTTCTGTTGCGGCGAGGTTCACGCCTTGCTTAAACGTCCTAGTTTGGTTCTCCTGCTGCTTTGCGTGCTCGCTCTCGTTGCGATGGCAGCATTCATGACAATCGGCGCAAAAGGAAGCTGGTCTTTCATCCTGTCCTTCCGTGGGACCAAGCTTGCGGCTATGGTACTGGTCGCATACTCGATTGCCGTTTCAACGGTGTTGTTCCAAACTGTTACGAACAACCGTATCCTGACCCCTTCGATCATGGGGTTCGACGCGCTCTATATCCTGATCCAGACATTGGTGATTTTCTTCTTCGGCGCCGTCCAGATCGATTGGATCGGACCGAATATTCGCTTTCTGGCAGAAACCGCTATCATGGTGGTTTTCGCTAGCGCACTCTATTACTGGCTCTTCTCCGGAGCAACGCGCAGCCTGCATCTCGTTATGCTTGTCGGCATTGTTTGCGGTGTTTTTTTCCGCAGCATTTCCAACCTGATGCAGCGGATGCTTGATCCAAATCTTTTCGCTGTCCTGCAAGACCGCTTTTTCGCCAGCTTCAACACCGTCAATAGCGACATTCTGATTATGTCAGCCGTCATCGTTGCTGCAGTTTCGCTCTACGGTCTGCGCTTCATCTATATCTTTGACGTCCTGTCACTCGGTAGGGATCCGGCAATCAATCTGGGCGTCGATCATCGGCGCATCGTGCGTAAAATCCTGTTCATGGTCACGGTGCTGGTTTCGGTTTCCACCGCACTGGTAGGGCCGATTACCTTTTTCGGTCTTCTGGTCGCCAATCTAGCTTACATGCTTGCCGGTTCGGCAAAACACCGGTTTATCCTGCCTATAGCCGTCTTGCTTGCAATCCTTTGCATTGTTGGCGGACAGACTATTCTTGAACGTGTTTTCTCGTTCAACACCGCACTCAGTGTCATCATCGAGTTTCTGGGCGGCCTCGTCTTCATCATCCTTCTCGTCAGGGGGCACGCACGTTGATAGAAATCAGCCAAGTCAGCAAATCCTACAACGGCACGTTTGTCGTCGATGAAGTGACTCTAAAACTACCTGCTTGCGGCATAACCTCGATCATCGGACCGAATGGTGCTGGAAAATCCACCTTACTCTCCATGGTCAGCCGTCTGCTGCCTATGGATAAAGGCCGTGTGACCGTAGACGGGCTCGATGTTTCAACGACATCCGGTGATGTACTGGCAAAGCGCCTGTCGATCCTGCGGCAAGAAAATGCAATCAATTCCCGCCTGACCGTGCGTGACCTGGTAACTTTTGGCCGTTACCCTTATTCCAAAGGCCGCCCAAACAGCGAAGATCGCAAACATGTCGAGCAGGCCATCGGATATCTTGGCCTTGGCGATCTGAGCGGACGCTTTCTGGATGAGCTTTCAGGAGGACAACGCCAGCGCGCATTCGTGGCGATGGTGTTATGCCAGGATACAGATTATGTGCTGCTGGATGAACCGCTCAACAATCTCGATATGAAGCATTCCGCTTCAATGATGAAGCTGTTGCGGCGGGCTGCAGACGAACTTGGGAAAACCGTCGTTCTGGTTCTGCACGACATCAATTTCGCATCGTGCTATTCCGACCATATAGTCGCCATGCGTCACGGCAAGGTCGTCCATCAGGGAAGCCCGGATGAACTCATTCATCCAGAAATTCTTGCAGACATTTATGAGATGGAGATTGCCGTCGAAATCATCGGCGGCAAGCGCATTGGCGTGTATTATCTTTAAGCAAACCTGTCCGAAGAAAACAGCGCTTGCAAGGCATCATAGGACGCCAGCACGGTTTCCATTTGCGCCGTGTGTCCCTTGACGAAAGCATCGCCATAGACCGTTTCATCCGGATATTCGGTGATGAGCGTCAATGGCACCGTATGGCGGTCATCGACGCCGACAAGGCACGGGAAGCCGTTGATGATGCGGAAGCCCGTTTCGCCTGCATGCTGCTCGAAAAGCCTGATCTGGGCATTATTGTACGCAACCAGACCATCAATCGCGGCCAGATGTTTCGTCACGCGGTCGATCAGTTCTTCTGCTTCCTTTTCCCAGGAGGCATGGTGGCGGATGATCAGGAAAAAGCCCTTCGGCAGCGTCCACATCGCAAAGGAACGCGGCACATAGCCGGAGAGCGGGCGCGTCCATTCATGCGACGGATAGCCGTGCAGGTTAACGTGCAGTTTCGCGTCCGTCCGCTTTTCTGCCTCGACGCGAATGGCTTTTTCGTAAAGCCCCTTGCCGCTGCGATATTCCAGATCATCACCCAGCGCCGTATAGCGCGCCGCGTGATGCATGTGATGCGGCTGAAGTGCGCAAAGCCGCTTGTGTATCTCGTATCCGTCCGGGTTTTCCTGCGGGGAGATCGTGAAATGCGCGCCTTCGCGCGTGGCAAGCCGGTTGGCTGCGCGCAACGCCCCGACAACACCCGTCGTCTCATTGGCATGCTGACCGGCGCTGATCATCATCGCGGCATCGCTGCCCTTGCGATACGTCGCACGCACCGTTCGGCTAGAGCGGGTCTTGGCGTCGAATGGCTCACCGCCCAATCTGGCGATTTCACGGCGGATCTGATCGGCGGAAAGCGGCGCTTGCGCCGTTTCCAGAACCTGCTCTGCAGTCAGCGCATCATCCGTGGAAAGTGGGCGCGTTTCCACTTTGACGGACGGTTCTGCATCGCGGAAGCGAACTTCCGGCACGATTTGGCCCGGTTGCAAGCCACGGTCACCGACCGGGCGACCGGACTTTTTCTGAAAAACTTCCAGCAGCGAGAAATAGATATCCTCGTGCATGGCTTCGGTGAGGCTCAGCGTCTCCTCATCGTAAGGCAGACGGCGATCGGTGATCGGCAGGCTGACTGCGATGTTCAGCTCATCGAAATAAGGTTCGCCGCGCTCCCAGTCATGGGCCGCAATGGTCGAAACCGTGTCATGAAACAGCTTTTCATACGAAGTCTCATAGCGCGCGCTTTCGGTCTTGCCGTCCTGTGTGACGGTCAGCCAGCCGGTTGGCGACACCAGCGTTTCGCCGATGAAATCCACATGCACGCGGTTCGGCGCGAAAACCCGATAGCTCTCGCTCTGGCCATCCGCAAAGACCAGATCGACCTCATAATGAAAATCATCTTTGCCCGAAGCTGCGAAAGTTACCTCCACCTTCGGCAGCAACGCAGACAAGGGATAGGTTTCGAGCAGGAAACGGTTCTGTATGCAGGCCTCATGACGCGGATAACGGATCACCGCCGACTTCAGCGCCGCGCCATCCACTTCCTCCAGAAAGAAGTGCAGGAGCGGCTTATAAGCCGAATGCAGCCGCGCCTCGACGCCTGCTTCACGCAGCTTCGTTTCGGCAGCAAAGCGGCTCGGCTGATCATCGAACAGCCATGCTTCCACCTTCGCGCCGCGCATTTCCGGTTTCAGAAAGTGCTCGACAAGCGCATGAACGGTGCGCGGATAGGTTTTCTCAAAAAGCACGCTCATCGGGAAGTCCTGCCAGTTGGGTCGAGGCTGTCACGCAGCCAGTCGCCAAGAAGATTGAGGCCAAGCACGGTGAAGAGAATGGCGAGGCCCGGGAAAATGCTCACCCACCATGCGGTCTGGAGATAGGTGCGCCCGTCGGCCAGCATGCCGCCCCAGCTTGGAATGGTCGGATCAACACCGAGGCCGAGGAAGGTCAGGCTCGATTCCAGCAGAATATTGTTGGCCACATTGAGCGTCATCAGCACGATGACCGGACCGAGCAGGTTCGGCAGCAGATGCTGGAAGATGATGCGCCAGTCCTTCACGCCGATAGCGCGAGCAGACAGGATGAACTCGCGCTCGCGCAACGACAGCACCGAGCCGCGCACCAGTCGCGCATATTGCACACATTGCGAGACGATCAGCAGGATGATGGTGTTGAACAAGCCCCCGCCCAGAATGGCCATCACCGTGATGGCAAGCAGGATGAACGGCATGGCCAGCTGAACATCGACAAAGCGCATCAGCGCCATGTCCCAGAAGCCGCGATAATAGCCGGCAACGAGGCCCATGATGGTGCCGATAACCACGGAGCCAATCACCGAAACGAAACCGACAAACAGCGAAATCTTGCCGCCCGTGATAACCCGCGCCAACACGTCGCGGCCCAGCGGATCTGTGCCGAAAACATGGGCCGGATTGACGAATGGCGGCGTCAGGCGCGCCAGAAGATCAATCTTGTTAGCGCCGCCTGGAAACAGATAGCCAGAGAAAATCACGGCCAGACAAATACAGCCGGTCAGCACGACACCGACGATGAATTCGAGGCTCGCAAAACGCGAAAACAGAACGGATGAGGTTTTGGTTGCCATGGGTCCTACTCCGTGCGGATACGCGGATCGACAAGGCCATAGGCGATGTCCACGAGAAGATTGACGCCGATGATCAGCATGGAAAGGATCGCGATGGTGGCCTGCAAGACAGGATAATCGCGCCCCGCCACAGCGTCGAAGGCAAGCGTGCCCATACCCGGCCAGTTGAACACACGTTCCACCACGACGATACCGCCGAGCAGACCGCCAAACTGAAGGCCGAGATAGGTGATCAGCGGAATGGCGCAATTGCGCAGCGCATGCTTGTAGAGAACCTTGTTTTCACTCAGCCCCTTGGCGCGCGCCACCATGATATATTGCGATTGCAGCGTTTCCAGCATCGCCGTGCGCACAAGGCGGACATTGGTTGCCGTCAGGATGATGCCCATGGTGAGCGCGGGCATGATGAAGCTTGCAATGCCGCTCATGCCGCTTGGCGGCAGCCATTGCAGCGTGATGCCGAACAACAGCACCAGCATGGTCGCCAGCCAGAAGTTCGGGAAGGACAGACCCACCAGCGAACAGATGCGGATGAGCTGATCGGCCCATTTTCCACGCGACACCGCAGCCTTGATGCCAAGTGGCACGGAAATCACGATGGAAACGAACAGGGAGGCAAAGGCCAGCATCAGCGTGGCGGGCAGAGCGCCAGCGACGAGCGTGGAAACCGGCGTACCGCCAAGGAAACTACGCCCCAGATCCATCGTGAACAGTCCTTTGAGGAACTGCCAGTATTGAACGAAGAACGGCTGGTTGAGACCGAGACCTTCGCGGATGCGTGCGAGATCGGCTTCGGTGATGCTGCCCGCACCCTGCGTCAGCATCAATGCCGGATCGCCTGTCAGGCGGACGGCGAAAGCGACAAGCAGCGTCATCGCGACAAGCACGAACAACGCCTGCAAAATTCGTTTGATCAGAAATCCGGCCACCAGTGCGCCTCCGAAATGCTGCGGCAAGCCGGTCATATCCGGCTTGCCGTATTGTCATTCTTGCTTACTCGACAGTGACGTCCGTCAGACGCAGACGGCTGTCAGGCACCGGCACGAAGTTCTTCACGCGCTTGTTGACGCCGAAGATTGCCTTGAGATTGTAGAGTGGCATTTCCAGTGCGCGGTCGGCTGCGTAATGCGCGATTTCCTGCAGGAGCTTTTCGCGCTCGCCGCGATCAATAACCGAGCGCTGCGCTTCCAGCATCTTGTCGAGCTTTTCGTCCTTGTCGTACGGGTTCCACTTTTCGCCCGAATGGTACATGGAATAGGCGGTGTTATCGTAGTCGAAGGTCCAGCCGCCCCAGGCCTGCTGGAACATCGCGCCGGTCTTGCCCTGCGGGATGATATCGTTCAGCAGAACATTGGTGTCGTAAGGCTTGATGGTTGCATTGACGCCGACCATCTGCAGGAAGCTCGCGATGGCCTGCGCCACTTCATTGAAGCTTGCATCCTGACCGCGCACGTCGATCTGCACATTTGCGCCGGGCTGAACGCCCGCTTCTTCGAGCAGCTTCTTCGCGCCTTCCGGATCGTAAGGCAGCGGCTTCATGTTCGGGTCGAAACCGAAGGACAGCGAACCCTGGAAGCTTGCAATCGGCTCTGCCTGACCTGCCAGAATGGACTGGATGATCGCGTCGCGATCAACTGCCATCGTCAGCGCCTTGCGCACGCGCTCATCCTTGGTGATGCCGTCAGCTGTGTTGAAACGCAGGGCATAGACCGTCGGGCCAGCCGTTGTGACGAGTTCCAGCTTCGGATCACTCTGAATGGTCGGGATCATGCCAATCGGAATGGTCGGCGGGATGACCAGATCGACGCGACCGGCCTGAAGCTCGGCAACAGCGGTCGAAGGCTCGGTGATGAAGCGGTATTCGAGTTCGGAGAGCTTTGGCGCGCCGCCCCAATGATCGGCGAAAGCCTCAAGCTTGATATTGACCTTCGGCTCATAGGAAACGAATTTGAACGGTCCGGTACCGACCGGATGGGTGTTGAAATAGTCGTCGCCCTTTTCCTGAATATATTTCGGCGGAACGATCATGCCGCCATAACCGGCCAGCTTGGTGATCAAAACAGGATCTGGTGCCTTCAGATGAAAATCGACGGTCTTGTCGTCGATGACTTCCACCTTTTCGATGGCGATATAATTCGAACGCTGCGGGCCTTTCGCGCCCTCGTCACCGAGCAGGCGATCAAAGGTGAACTTGACGGCTTCGGCATTGAACGGCTCGCCGTCATGGAACTTGACGTTCTCACGCAGATGGAAGCGGATGCGCTTGCCGTCATCCAGCTCATCCCACGAGGTTGCCAGTGCCGGAACGATCTTGAGGTCTGGTCCGCGATAGACGAGACCGTCGAAAATATTGGTGGCAACAGAAGCCCAGTTGACAAGGAAAGTGTCGATCGGATCCCAGCTACCCGGGTCCTGCGGCGACGAAACGGTCAGCTTTCCGGCAGCGAAAGCCGGAGCAGATGCAAACACTGCCGCCGAGAGAGCGGAAGCCATGAGAACGGCTTTAAGTGTTTTCCTTATCATTGTTTTTCCCCTTTGGGTTTCTGTTGAACTTTGTGCGTCAGGCTGTTTCGGCCACGAAATGCCCGGTTGCGACCTCGCGATGGCGATAGATCGGCGGCTTGTCATCGATCCGGCGCGTCGTGCTTGGAATTTCACCTTCCAGCGCAGGCCGGTTGGTGCGCGCTGACGGATCGGCAATCGGCACCGCCGAGAGAAGCCGCTTGGTGTAGTCATGCGACGGTGTTTCGAAAACCTGCTGCCGTGAGCCCAGTTCCATGATCTGGCCGAGATAAAGAACAGCGACGCGGTGGCTCATCTTTTCGACCACCGCCATGTCGTGGCTGATGAAGAGATATGCGAGCCCCTGCTCTTTTTGCAGGTCCATGAACAGGTTGATGACCTGCGCCTGAATAGAAACATCGAGCGCCGACAGGGCTTCATCGGCGATGATAAGCTTCGGCTTGGAGGCAAGTGCACGCGCTATGCAAACGCGCTGGCGCTGACCGCCGGAAAACTCGTGCGGATAGCGCTTCGCGTGTTCAGGACCAAGGCCAACCCGCTCCAGCAATTCCGCCACACGCGCATTGATTGCCTTGTCATTGTCGAGAAGGCCATGCGTGCGGATGGGTTCTGCAATGGAAAAACCAACCGTCTTGCGCGGATCGAGCGATGCAAACGGGTCCTGGAAAATATACTGCACTTCGCGACGCATGGCATATCGCTCGGCAGCGCTCATGGCCGAATAGGCCTTGCCGTTGAAGCGAATATCGCCGGAAAGCGGCGTCTGCAATTGCTGGATGGTGCGCCCAATGGTCGACTTACCCGAACCGGATTCACCGACCAGCGCCAGCGTTTCGCCCGGATAGATATCGAATGCGACCTTCGAAACCGCGTTGCAGACATGGGTGACCTTACCGAACAGGTTCTTCTTGATCGGAAATCGCACGTAAAGATCGTCCACGGAAAGCAACGGCTTATCGCCATAACGCGCCGTGTCCTGAATGCGCTCCTCACCGGTCAGAACAGGCACGCCGTCGCGCATGGTCATGACCGGCATTCGTTTGGGGAATGCTTCGCCCGTCATGCTGCCAAGCTTCGGCACTGCCGACAGAAGCGTCTTGGTATAGGCATGTTGCGGCTGCGAGAAAATCTGCCCAACCGGGCCTTCCTCGACCTTCTTGCCCTTCCACATGACGACCACATCGTCAGCCATTTCCGCTACCACGCCCATATCGTGCGTGATGAAAATCACAGCCATTTCAAGTTCTTGCTGCAAATCCCTGATAATATGCAGTATCTGGGCCTGAATGGTCACATCGAGCGCGGTCGTCGGCTCATCGGCAATCAACAGTTTCGGGCGGCAGGCAAGCGCCATGGCGATCATGACGCGCTGGCGCATGCCACCGGAAAGCTGATGCGGATAGCGCTTCAGCAGCCCTTCCGCATCCGGCAGCCGAACCATTTCCAGAAGTCGCTTCCCCTCGGCAAGCGCCGCCTGCTGGGTCATGCCTTCATGCAACATCAGCACTTCGGATAGCTGATTACCGATGGTGAAAACCGGATTGAGCGACGTCATCGGCTCCTGGAAGATCATGGCGATCTCCTTGCCGCGAATGCCCCGCATTGTCTTCTGATCGGCCTTGAGCAGATCGCGTTCGCCGAACAGAATGCGACCGGACGAGAATTTCGCGCCGCTCATATCGGCAAGCCGCATGATGGAAAGCGACGTAATGGACTTGCCCGAACCGGATTCGCCCACCACAGCCAGCGTGCGACCGGGATGGACCGAGAAGCTCAGATCGTCAACGACACGGCTCGCGCCAAATTCGACACTGAGGCCATCGACGGTCAGCAGAGGTTTTGAAACTGGTTCGCTCAACTCGGTTCCGCTCAAACTTTCAACCCTCTTAAAGTGTGATGGCAGACCGCGTGGCCTGATTGAATGCACCGGACATGAAGCGCAAAAGGGCAGCCACTTCGGAAAGCGTTTCTTCCGATGGGCGCGCATTGGCCGTGGAATCGACCAAAAGACGCTCGCGAATCTGCGCATAGCGCGCGCAGGCATCGGCGCCCTTGGCGGTGATCTTCACCGTCTTTTCCTTTGCCGCCTTGCCGGTCGTCAGCAAGCCTGCATTTTCAAGCTTGCGGATGGCATAGGTGGCAATATGCGTGTCTTCAATGTCGAGAACGAGGCAGATATCGGCAAGCTTTTTCTCGCGATCACGATGGCGGATCGAATGGAGAATCAGCACTTCGATGGGAGACAGTCCCGGCAATCCCGCCGCGGCCATGCAACGAACCATCCAGCGCGAAAATGCGTGCGATGCGAGAATGAGGCCGTATTCAACCTCGGACATGCCGGGCGAACCGCCTTCAGCCAGATGCGCGGATGAGACAATGGGGCCGATCGAGGCAACCGGGCGCAAATGCTTGGGCAGCGTGACTTCATCAAAGCCAGCCTCCTGCATTTCGTCTCCGGTGTTAGGCTCTTCCTCAAAAGCCTTATCTTTACCCATTTTGACGCTCCCGCTTTTATGTGAATTTTATGTCATCATCTTATCGACATTTTGTCAATAAAATGTGACTATCAATTTCAGAAGTGTTTTCAGAATACACAACTCAATGCATCTGGAATTTTGTGTGAGGGAGCCAGCGATGAGCGGAACGGGACGCGGAGTATGGGACTTCTGGATCGACCGCGGCGGTACGTTTACGGACGTCATCGGGCGGGATCCTCAGGGCCAGCTCCATGCACGCAAGGTTCTCTCCGAAAACCCGTCTGCCTATAAGGATGCCGCCGTTCATGGCATTCGCCTGCATCTTGGCCTCAAGACCGGCGAAGCGGTTCCCGCCGGAATCATCGGCGAAGTTCGCATGGGCACGACGGTCGCGACCAATGCGCTTCTCGAGCGCAAGGGCGAGCGGCTGGCCCTTGTCACCACCAAGGGCTTTCGCGATGCGCTGCGCATTGGCTATCAGGAGCGCAAGAACATCTTTGCAACCGAAATCATCAAGCCGGAAGCGCTTTATGAAAAGGTCGTGGAGCTGCACGAACGCGTTCAGGCAGACGGCACAGTTGAAACGGCGCTCGATCCCTCCGAGGCCGAAGCAGCACTGGTTGCGCTGAAGGAACAGGGCTACAAGTCCGTCGCTATCGCCCTCATGCATGCTTATAAGTTTCCTGCGCATGAGGCTGAAATTGCTCGCATTGCGCGTGGTCTCGACTTTGAACAGGTCTCCGTCAGCCACGAGGTTTCCCCACTGATCAAGCTGGTCGGGCGTGGCGATACCACGGTCGTCGATGCCTATCTGTCGCCAGTTCTCCGCCGCTATGTTGCGCAAGTATCCAACGAACTGGATGTCGAGCGCACCGGCGCGCGCGTCATGTTCATGATGTCATCGGGTGGTCTCACGGCAGCCGATCTGTTTCAGGGCAAGGATGCGATTCTGTCTGGCCCGGCAGGCGGCGTTGTCGGCCTCGCCCGCACCGGCGAAACGGCTGGCTTCCCGAAAGTCATCGGCTTCGACATGGGCGGCACCTCCACAGACGTCGCTCATTTTGATGGTGAATATGAACGCGCTTTCGAAACCGAAGTTGCCGGGGTGCGCGTTCGTGCGCCCATGATGCTGATCCACACCGTTGCCGCAGGCGGCGGCTCGATCCTGCATTATGACGCCGGACGTTTCCGCGTCGGCCCGGATTCGGCAGGCGCCAATCCCGGCCCGGCCTGCTACCGCAATGGCGGACCGCTCGCCGTCACCGACGCCAATGTCATGCTGGGCAAGCTGTTGCCGGAATTTTTCCCGGCGATCTTTGGTCCCGAACAGAACCAGCCGCTTGATGTGGAACGGGTGCGGGAACTCTTCACCGCGCTTGCAGCCGAGATTGGCGATGGCCGTTCGCCGGAAGCAGTTGCCGACGGCTTCATCCGCATTGCGGTTGCCAATATGGTCGAGGCGATCAAGAAAATTTCGGTGCAGCGCGGCTATGATGTGACGCGCTATGCGCTCAACTGTTTCGGTGGCGCTGGCGGTCAACACGCCTGCCTCGTCGCCGATGCACTTGGCATGAAGAATATTCTTCTTCATCCGATGTCGGGCCTGCTTTCCGCCTATGGCATGGGTCTGGCCGATATTCGCGCCACCCGTCAAAAGGCGCTTGGCGTCGCGCTCGATCCAGCGGCGCCTGCTGCTCTGAAGGAACTGGGTGAAGAACTGGCGCAGGAATGCGTTGCCGAACTTCTGACCCAGGGCATCGAAGCCGCAGCCGTACAGCGTCACCTGCGAGCGCATATCCGCTATGCGGGCACCGACACGGTGCTGTCCATTGAGGCCGCCTTCCCGGCAGAGGACAATGCTGATCGTCTTCGCGCCGAATTCGAAGCTGCCCATAAGCGCCGTTTCGGCTTCATTGCGGAAAACAAGGCTCTTGTTATCGATGCCGTGGAAGTTGAAGCCGTTGGCGGCGGCGCAGGCGAGACCGAAAGCGCCCAATCGCTCGATAGCGATCTGGAAGCTGCAACCGCCAAGCGGACCCGCTTCTTCTCGCAAGGCGAGTTGCACGATGCGGGCGTCGTCTTGCGCGAGCAGATGCAGCGCGGCCAGACTGTCACCGGCCCGGCGATCATCATTGAGAAAAACCAGACCATTGTTATCGAAGATGGCTGGCAGGCCCGCCTGACCGCGCATGACCATGTTGTGCTGACGCGCATCAAGGCGCTGCCCGTGCGCACGGCCATCGGCACAGAAGCCGATCCGGTGATGCTCGAGATTTTCAACAATCTCTTCATGTCCATTGCCGAGCAGATGGGCGTGACACTTCAGAACACCGCCTATTCAGTGAACATCAAGGAACGTCTGGACTTTTCCTGCGCGGTTTTCGACGCGGCCGGCAACCTTGTCGCCAATGCGCCGCATATGCCGGTGCATCTCGGTTCCATGGACGCATCGGTCGCCACCGCTATCCGCGAAAACAGCGACATCAAGCCGGGCGATGTGTTCCTCATCAACGCGCCTTATAATGGCGGCACCCATCTGCCCGACCTCACCGTCTGCACGCCGGTTTTTGATGACGACAATCGCGAAATCCGCTTCTGGGTCGCAAGCCGTGGCCACCATGCGGATATTGGCGGCATTGCGCCGGGTTCCATGTCGCCGCTTGCGGTCAATATCGAGCAGGAAGGCGTCTATATCGACAATTTCAAGCTGGTGGATCGCGGCACCTTCCGTGAAGAGGCGCTCGCCGCTCTTCTGACCGGCGCCACCTACCCTGTTCGCAACCTGACGCAGAACGTCAATGATCTGAAGGCGCAGATCGCCGCCAACGAAAAGGGCGTTGCCGAACTGAAAAAGATGATCGGTCTTTTCGGCGAGGATGTCGTCAAAGCCTATATGGGCCACGTTCAGGACAATGCCGCCGAAAGCGTGCGCCGCGTACTCGACAAGCTGCCGGACGGTCACTTCACCTATGTGATGGACCAGCGCTGCCAGATCGAGGTGCGTGTCACCATCGATAAGGAAAAGCGCGAAGCGACGGTCGATTTCTCCGGCACGTCGGAGCAGCGTTCCGACAACTTCAACGCGCCGGAACCCGTCACCCGCGCGGCTGTGCTCTATGTCTTCCGCGTGCTGGTCGAAGGCGACATTCCGATGAATGCGGGTTGCCTGCGACCGATCAGGATCGTTGTGCCGGAAGGCTCGATGCTCTCGCCGCAATATCCGGCGGCGGTCGTGGCAGGCAATGTTGAGGTCAGCCAGGCCGTCACCAACTGCCTGTTCGGCGCGACCAAGGCGATGGCCGCAGCACAAGGCACCATGAACAATCTGACCTTCGGCAATGACGAATATCAGTATTACGAAACCATCTGTTCCGGCGCACCCGCGGGTCCCGGTTTCAACGGTGCCGATGCCGTGCACACCCACATGACCAATTCGCGCCTGACCGACCCGGAAATTCTGGAAACCCGCTTCCCCGTCTTGCTGGAAGATTTCCATATTCGCGAAGGTTCCGGCGGAAAGGGCAAATGGCATGCGGGCGATGGCACCAAGCGCACGATCCGCGCGCTGAAGACGCTGGAATTCGCCATTCTCTCGGGGCATCGCCGCGTGGCGCCTTTCGGTCTGGAAGGCGGCGAAGCCGGTCAGACCGGTCGCAACGAAGTGCGCCGCAAGGACGGTTCTGTCGATGTGCTCGGCAATTGCGATCAGACTGTTCTTGAAGCAGGCGAAGCCTTCACCGTCATCACGCCGACCGGCGGTGGTTTCTGCAAGCCTGAGTAAATCGTTCCCCTAACCTTCCAATCCATGGATAAACGAACCGCCGCCAGCTAACATTCTGGCGGCGTTTTGCATTCTCCAACGGGGCAAAAATCGGCCGACGGATAAGAGGAAAGCGAATGCTTTTTCCGCCCTTCCGATCCTCACTGAAAAATGTTAGAATTATTCACCCAAATTCGCCTTATAATTAGGAACGCATCCTAATAATTGCACCTTAATGGTCGTTTTCGACGCATCTTTAGAATTAAATTTCTGCGATCAATAGAACATCAACCAGTTCACGGATACCGAAAATGAAATTCGCTCAGATCATCGCTACCGCAGGCATCATTCAGGCAGCTCTCTTCACCGGCGCAATGGCTGGAGAAAATCTCGACGCCATCAAGTCGGCTGGCGTTTTGAA
The DNA here is from genome assembly GCF_008932295.1 of Brucella tritici. Taxonomy (GTDB): domain Bacteria; phylum Pseudomonadota; class Alphaproteobacteria; order Rhizobiales; family Rhizobiaceae; genus Brucella; species Brucella tritici. The sequence continues at coordinate 125,021 of NZ_WBWA01000014.1, forward strand.
GATTGGCACCGAAGGCACGTATGCACCGTTTACCTATCATGACAAGGAAAACAAACTTGTCGGTTTCGATGTGGAAATTGGTGAGGCTGTTGCCGCCAAGCTCGGCGTAAAGCCGGAATTCGTGGAAGGCAAATGGGATGGCCTCATCGCAGGTCTTGATGCCAAGCGCTATGATGCCGTTATAAATCAGGTAGGCATTACCGAAGAACGCCAGAAGAAGTTCAACTTCTCCAATCCCTATATCGTTTCAAAAGTTGTTCTGATCGTCAACGACAAGGACGACACGATCAAGGATTTTGCCGACCTCAAGGGCAAGAAGTCCGCTCAATCGCTGACCAGCAATTATGGCAAGCTTGCGAAGGAAGCTGGGGCCGAGCTCGTCGCCACCGACGGTTTCGACCAGTCGATCCAGCTCGTTCTGACGGGCCGTGCCGACGCGACGCTCAATGACAGCCTCTCTTTCCTCGACTTCAAAAAGCATCAGCCGAAGGCTCCAGTCAAGATTGTGGCCGAGAAGGAGAATGCAGACGCTTCGGGCATCATTGTCCGTAAAGGCGACGACGATCTCGTAGCAGCCATCAACAAGGCTCTCGATGAAGTCAAGGCCGACGGCACCTACGACAAGATTTCGCAGAAATATTTCGGTCAGGACGTCTCCAAGTAAGCGTCGGCCCCGGTTCATGCACGAAGCCGGAAGCTACTTCCGGCTTCGTTTTATTGTGATTGTGAAAGACTATTCCAAAGACATGAATGCCAGACTGTATATGATAAGACGCCCAGCTTCATTTCAGTCTGACTTCCAAGTATTGATGAGGAGCCGAAAACCGTGCCCGATTGGCTTCAACTAATGGTAGATTCTCTACCTACCCTTTTGTGGGCGGGCTTGATCTTCACCATTCCCCTCACCCTTTTGTCCTTTGCTTTCGGCCTGACATTGGGATTGCTGACCGCACTTGTGCGATTGTTTGCACCACTCTGGCTTGCGTCCGTCGCCCGCTTTTATGTCTGGATATTCCGCGGCACACCTCTCCTCGTACAGTTGTTCGTGATCTTTTACGGTCTGCCGAGCGCAGGCATCTATCTTGATGCATTTCCAGCAGCCGTGATTGGTTTTTCTCTCAGCGTTGGTGCTTATAGTTCGGAAATTATCCGGGCTGTCATATCCGCCGTTCCGAAAGGTCAATGGGAAGCCGCATATTCCATTGGTATGAGCTGGCGTCAGGCGCTTGCACGTACTGTCCTGCCTCAGGCAACCCGGACTGCAGTGCCGCCGCTCTCCAACTCCTTTATTTCTCTGGTAAAAGACACATCGCTCGCTGCCGCGATCACGGTGCCTGAACTTTTCCAGTCAGCACAACGTATCGTCGCGACCACCTACGAACCTCTCATCCTCTATATCGAAGCAGCCCTGATCTATCTGGTGATGAGTTCCGTTCTTTCGGCCCTGCAAGTGCGGCTTGAACGGCGCTTCGGACGCTATGGCGGCACACTGGAGACAAACGCATGATCGAGCTTCGACACATCGTAAAGCGCTTCGATGACGCTGTTATTCTCAACGATATCAATGTTGCGATAGCAGAGGGCACGGTAACAGCATTGGTTGGTCCATCCGGTGGCGGCAAGAGCACGTTGTTGCGGTGCATAAACCTGCTTGAGATTCCGACATCGGGCACTCTTGTTCTGGGTGGCCAGAGCCTCAGCTTCGAGCCTGATCGCAAACCGAGCTGGCAAGCCATCCAGTCAATCCGCCGTCAGACGGGCATGGTGTTTCAGAACTTCCAGCTCTTTCCTCATCAGACAGCGATACAGAATGTGATGGAAGGCCTTGTTACGGTTCTAAAATGGCCAAAGGACAAAGCAAAAGAACGCGCGATGGAGCTGCTTACCAAAGTGGGCATGGCGCATAAAGCAGATGCTTGGCCTTCAACGCTCTCTGGCGGACAGCAACAGCGTATCGCGATTGCACGTGCACTGGCTCCGTCACCGCGTGTACTCTTGTGCGACGAGCCTACCTCGGCGCTTGATCCCGAGCTTGCATCTGAAGTCGTTGATGTTTTGAGCAAGCTCGCCAAGGAAGGCACGACCATGGTGATTGCTACGCATGACCTACGGCTTGCATCCAAGATTGCAAAAAATGTCGTCTTTCTCGAGTCGGGCAATATCGTCGAAACCGGAACTGCGCACGAGATTTTCACAAAGCCCAAGCAAGAGCGCACCAAACAATTCGTTGCGACAATCAACGCTGCCCATACTTACGACATCTAGGCCTAGACATATCGACTCCGTAAGGGCTTTCGCCACCAGCGAAAGCCCTCGGGTGCGCCGGTGCCTCAAATTTCATACGTGCATTAAAAAAATCCGGCGGCTCCCCACAGCCTGCCCCTTGGTAAAACAGAAAACCACTGTTACATTATGCACAACGTAGAAATTGAAGCGCCTTGCTTGCGTCCTGACAGGTTCGCGCGGCGCCATAAGGACAAGAACCTTGAAGAACCCCGACGAGCGCACCGCCGAAATGGTGCACCAAGGGGCGTCCGGCGGACAATCGGGCAACTCGCAAGCCCGGAATCCGTCCGATAACGGCAAGCGCAGACCGCTCAAAAAAGCCGTTACAGATATCGGTAATGCCCGTAGTGCATCCGATTCAGGACGCTCAAAATCACAGGACGAGACCGAAGGCACGAATTCGCAAAGCCAGCGCAAACGGGCGCGTCGGCGTCGGCGCGGCAAATCTGTACCTGGCGTCGAATTTTCTGCAGAGAAGCCCACAGCAACTGAAGCAGAAAACAACCAACAGCGATCCCCCGGTAAAATCTCGAATCGCCGTCGCCGTGCTCGCAAGAAGAAGCAGGCACGGCAGCAAGGTGGACAGACGCCTCCGATAGTCGAGATAACAGCAAAGGCTCAGCACAACGGTGCACGTGGGGATAACCCGCATGCTTCGGCTCAAAACAAACGTAAGGGCAGCAATGGCCAAACATTGAGGGCCGTTAACGGCGCGCCCCCCGAAAAGGGCGATGCTCCGCTTTATGCTGCCTTGGATCTGGGCACAAATAATTGCCGCCTGCTGGTTGCGTCGCCGACGAGACCGGGCCAATTCCGCGTCGTGGATGCGTTTTCACGTATCGTACGATTGGGAGAGGGCTTGAGTGCCACCGGCCGACTTAGCGACAATGCGATGGATCGTGCTGTCGAAGCACTGAAGATTTGCCGTGACAAACTTGCAGGCAAGAAAATCCGGCGTTCGCGGTTGATAGCCACCGAAGCCTGCCGCTCAGCCTCGAATGGCGAAGCGTTTTTGGAAAGGGTTCTGGCAGAAACAGGACTTGAACTGGAGATCGTAGACCGGCAGACGGAAGCCCGGCTTGCTGTCTCGGGCTGCGGCACGCTGGTTACCCGCGAGACGGATGCAGTCGTGCTATTCGATATTGGCGGCGGCTCTTCTGAAATCGCGCTGATTGATGTTTCCCGTCGTCGCTCCCCACGCCTGGCAGAACATATAATGGCCTGGACATCTCTTCCGGTCGGTGTTGTGACATTGGCGGAACGGTTCGGCGGACGTAACGTCACGCAGGAAAGCTTCGATTCCATGGTTTCCCATGTAACCGATCTGCTTGCGCAATTTGCTGAGCGTCAATGTCTTGGAAATCTTGCGGCAAGCCCGCGTTTCCACTTGCTGGGCACATCGGGAACAGTGACCACACTGGCGGGGATTCACCTTGGTCTCGATCGTTATGATCGTCGTCGGGTCGATGGTATGTGGATGGGTGCCGACGACGTGACACAGATGACCAACCGTCTTCTATCGTGGGATTTTGACGCCCGTGTAGCGAACCCATGCATTGGCGCAGACCGCGCCGATCTGGTATTGGCAGGCTGTGCTATTCTTGATGCGATACGCAAAGTGTGGCCCAGCGAGAAACTACTTGTTGCCGATCGTGGTCTGCGTGAAGGCATTTTGACCGAACTGATGTCGCGCGATGGCGCATGGCGACACAATCGCGCGACAGGCGCTAGAAACAGGCACTGATAATGAGCAAGGCAGGCGGAAACAAAGGCGGAGTTAAAACTGGCGGTCGCGGTGGTGCGGGTTCCAGCAATCTGCAGGTGCGCGTGAAGAAGAAGGCAGGCACGATCAAGGAATCGTCGCGCCGCTGGCTTCAGCGTCACTTGAACGACCCGTATGTTCATAAATCCAAGCAGGACGGGTATCGTTCGCGAGCAGCCTATAAGCTCATTGAAATCAATGACCGTTATGATCTGCTCAAGAAGGGTCAGAAAATCATCGATCTCGGCGCCGCGCCGGGCGGCTGGTCGCAGATCGCCGCCAAGATCGTAGGTTCAACCGACGAGAACCCACATGTTGTGGGCATCGACTATCTCCATGTCGATCCCCTGCCTGGCGTTGTTCTGCTGGAAATGGACTTCCTTGATGATGAGGCGCCGCAAAAACTGATGGACGCGCTCGGCGACAAGCCGGATTTGGTCATTTCGGATATGGCTGCGCCAACCACCGGCCACCGCCGTACTGACCACCTGCGTACCGTGCATCTTTGCGAAGTCGCAGCTGATTTTGCGATTTCGGTTCTGAAGCCAGGCGGACATTTTCTTACCAAGACATTTCAAGGCGGGACGGAAAACGAACTCCTGGCATTGCTCAAGCAGAAATTTCGCTCAGTGCATCATGTAAAGCCGCCCGCATCCCGCGCCGAATCCGTCGAGCTTTATCTGCTCGCTCGCGATTTTAAGGGCTAGGTGTTTGGTCCCAGCATGTGATGGTGTAGAATTGTCACCGACACAGCGGAGGGAGCTATGGGCCAAATTCTCCACGGCAGCGCCAAGACCACGCACGCCATTCGAGCAGAACTACAGCGATCGA
>NZ_WBWA01000116.1 GCF_008932295.1 Brucella tritici
CAGATTGAGGAAGCCGTGCGGCTTCATCGTAACCTGAAAGGATCAGCCGCCCGGGCGGAAGCTTTGCGATTGATGGAACTGGTGGGGATACCGGATGCAGGCCGACGCATCGATAATTATCCGCACGCAATGCAGCCAATAGATCAAGAATTTGAGCCTGAATCGTAGCATCAAGTGCTGTCGTAGGCTCATCTGCAATCAGGATATCGGGATTACCTGCCAGCGCCATGGCAATCATCAAGCGCT
>NZ_WBWA01000117.1 GCF_008932295.1 Brucella tritici
TGAAGCGTTTGCCCCCAAATCTTTGCGGTGACGCCGTCGCCGTCTTCCTTGGCCTTGAACGCCTTGAGGGGAATAACCGAACCCGAACCCTTGATAACAGCGGTCAAGGTCTGCGGTGTGGAAAAAGAGGAAAGATTGAGAAAGCGAAGGGTGCCGCGATAGCCGAAGCCATGGCACAAGACGCGGTATCACGTGCAAATGAGAGCTATGCCATTGAAAGGCTTGAGGCCAACGTACTTCGTCAGC
>NZ_WBWA01000118.1 GCF_008932295.1 Brucella tritici
TGGCAGAAACGTCACTCAATAAAAACACGCCAAATCAATGGGACAGAGACGGCGCATACGATAAATTCGCTGCCGTTATCCACACGAATAACCGCAGGATAACCGACCTGACGGCATATCCGTTCCAACCATGTATGGGCAATGGATTTCGTCCATGATCAGTTGGCGACTGGACGGAAGATCCGCATCCTGACGGTGGTTGACACATTCTCACGCTTCTCGCCAGCAGTCGATGCCCGCTTCAGT
>NZ_WBWA01000119.1 GCF_008932295.1 Brucella tritici
TCGGTCAGGCTGAGCGTATCAATGTGACCAAGGCCAAGGTGCTCGATTATGTTGGCGGCACCATTTCCCCCGAGATGGAAACGCCGAAGCTGCTTTGGCTCAAGGAAAACAAGCCTGAAACTTTCGCACACGGCCTGCCATATATTGGCGCTCGACTGCTCGACAATGCTGCCCGCCTCACGCCAGATTGTGATATCGCGCTTGGCCGAAGAAAGCATGGTGCCGCTGGCATCGAAAAGACCGGCG
>NZ_WBWA01000120.1 GCF_008932295.1 Brucella tritici
CATTCGGCTCTGAATTTGCCATTGAAGCTCTCGATGTAGCTGTTATCTGTCGGCTTGCCGGGCCGGGAGAAGTCGAGAACTACCCCCTTATGGTAAGCCCATAAATCCAGGTCACGAGAGATAAATTCGCTGCCGTTATCCACACGAATAACCGCAGGATAACCGACCTGACGGCATATCCGTTCCAGGGTCTGCACCACATCCTCACCGCGATAACTGAAGCGGGCATCGACTGCTGGCGAGAAG
>NZ_WBWA01000121.1 GCF_008932295.1 Brucella tritici
TTGTCGGGCCACAACTTGTCATCTGGACGCGCGATACCATTCCGGATGCGATGTTTGCAGGCAGCTTCCTCAGCCAGGCGGTTCTGGGTCTTCTCGCCCTCCCCGTCCTTTTCATGCTGCGCGCGCCTTCATGTCGCCGGTTGCTGCATCGGTGGCGGCAAAGCGATAGCTCTGGACATAGGCGGCGTAGAAACCGGCGGTCAGCGTTCCAAGGCAGAAGATGAGGAAGGAGGCGGCAAAAATAC
>NZ_WBWA01000122.1 GCF_008932295.1 Brucella tritici
TTTCCCCGTGACATCGAAGATGCGGCCAGAAATTTGTGGCTGGAAGTCTCCGAAGAGAACGAAAAAGTTGTACCCGTCGATGTGATCGCGCTTGCTATCCTCAGGGAAAGGCAGCGATGTGCGACAAGCTTCATGTACGACGCCACCGCTCTATTCTGAACTATTGCTATTACCTGCAAGTATCGCATCTGCGGTCAGCCCACCTGCCATGCGGTATTCATCCGACCACTCTTCGTCATCAAAGA
>NZ_WBWA01000123.1 GCF_008932295.1 Brucella tritici
TTTGCAGAAGCACCGCAAATCTGGACGGATGCACAGCGCTTCGGTCTCAAGGTTGGGATTTCCCAGCCGTGCTGGGCAGCTCAAGGCGTTTTCGGAATGTTGTCTTTCCTGAGAAATGGTCCGGCATCGTCAGCAGATTGCATGGATTCATAAATTTGTTCCCATTTTATTGCAGACTTCCCAAAGAAAAATATAACTATCGATGATTATTGAAATTCGAAGCATTTGAATGAAATGCCAACAAA
>NZ_WBWA01000124.1 GCF_008932295.1 Brucella tritici
GAATCGGCAGCGGTCCCAAATCAGTTTTGTTGTGATCTCATGTCCGTTTTCAAGGATTTTGGCATAGGTTTCCGTCTCGCCTTTTGGCGTCAGGACTAATGGGCTGCCTATTGCAGGACGCGGCGGCCGGTCAGGGCAACCCTCGTTGTGTTTCAGCGAGCCTGAAAAATGGCAACACGCGTTAACGTGAGACAGAGGAAGGCCCGAGACGAACCACGGTCCTGCGGTATCCAACCCGCGCATCA
>NZ_WBWA01000125.1 GCF_008932295.1 Brucella tritici
GTGGATCATGCCGGTCAACATCAGTTCATCGGCGCCAGTGCTCTCTGCAAAGGCCTTGATACCCTTCGCAACAGTCTCCGGTCCACCGACCACACGGCATGACAGCATCTGACGGACGAGCGCCTGCATTCATACGAGATTGCAAGCCGATCAATAGCCTGACCGGCCGGTCTCCATATCGGCATAGACCAGATAGCGAAGCGGACCAGGTGTAATCGCATCGAATGGGTAGCAGGTTGCCAGCA
>NZ_WBWA01000015.1 GCF_008932295.1 Brucella tritici
TTCGTTTCGATCCCGACATGAAGGCATTCTTCACGCGTCTCAAGCAGCAAGGAAAGCCCGGAAAGGTCGCACTTGTCGCCGTCATGCGTAAAATGATCATCATCCTAAATGCTAGAATGCGAGACGCCAACGCAACGGTGCTTGACGCCTAACACCGTTGCTTTTGTTTTTAGTCTTCGTCTGTCGCCATCTGGCTCAGCAATTCGCCTTTGCCGCGCTGGCGCATGATCATGGGGACGACGACTGCGGCAATCGCCAGTGCGATCAGCACAATCGATACCCAGGAATGGACCAGAGTCATCGGGTTTCCCTGGCTGATCTGCAAAGCCTGACGCAAGCTTTTTTCTGCCATCGGTCCGAGGATCAGGCCGACGACAACCGGCGCGATGGGATATGAGAAGCGTCGCAGCACATAGCCCAGCACACCGAATGCCAGAAGCAGGCCAAGCTCGAATGAGACCGGCAGGCCGAACAGCATGGAGGTGGAAGCATTTGCGCCGATTGTTCCAAGCGTTGCGAAAACCAGAATGCCTGCATAGAGCCAGTGGCGCGGGATGGTGAGCATCTTCACCCACAGGCCGATCAGCGGCAGGTTGAGAACCAGCAGCATCAGATTGGCGACGAGAAGGCTCGCCACCAGACCCCAGACCAGCGTGGCATTGGTCACGAACAGGAGGGGGCCGGGCTGCAGGCCGAACTGCTGGAAACCGGCGAGCATGATTGCAGCCGTCGCCGTGGTGGGCAGGCCGAGCGTCAGAAGCGGGACGAGCGTTCCGGCAGCGGAAGCATTGTTGGCTGCCTCTGGCCCTGCAACGCCTTCGATAGCGCCTTTACCGAATTCTTCCGGATGTTTCGAGAACTGTCGTTCCGCCGAATAGGAAAGGAAGCTAGATACATCAGCGCCGCCCGCAGGCATGGCCCCGATGGGAAAGCCGATGGCGGTACCGCGCAGCCACGGCATCCACGAGCGTTTCCAGTCGTTTTTGGTCATCCAGACGGAACCCTTGACGGCAATGACTTCATCTTCTGGCCGAAGCTTCTTCGACACGACCGCAAGGGTTTCACCGATGGCGAACAACGCGACTGCCAATGTGGTGACATTGATGCCATCGAGCAGGTTCGGCGTTCCCATGACAAGGCGTGCCTGACCGGTCAACTGGTCGATGCCGATCAGGCCGAGCCCCAATCCGATGAACAGGGATGTCAATCCGCGCAGCGTGGAATCGCCGAATGCGGCCGAGACCGTCATGAAAGCCAGAAGCATGAGCGCGAAATATTCGGAAGGCCCGAAGGACAAGGCGAATTTCACGACCCAAGGTGCTACGAAGGCGAGCGCCAGAGTGGCGATCAGGCCCGCAATGAACGAGCCGATGGCCGCCGTTGCAAGTGCTGGCCCGCCACGTCCGGCCCGAGCCATCTTGTTGCCCTCCAACGCGGTGACGATGGAGGCGCTTTCTCCCGGCGTATTCAGCAGGATCGATGTGGTTGAGCCGCCATACATGCCGCCGTAATAAATGCCCGCGAACATAATGAGGGAGCCGGACGGGTCCAGCTTGTAGGTAACGGGCAGAAGGAGCGCGACGGTGAGCGCCGGGCCAATGCCGGGCAGGACGCCAACGGCTGTACCGAGCGTGACGCCGATCAGCGCATAAAGAAGATTCGATGGTTCAAGCGCCACCAGAAGCCCGTTGGCGAGAAGTGCGACAGTATCCATGATGGCACTTAGCCTTTAAAGCATTTCCAGCAAAAACGCGAAGCGGCTTTGCGTAGGATAATGCGACAAAACAAGGACTTAGAGCATTTCCAATGTTTCAGTCAAAACTGGGAATGCTCTAAACGAATTGTTCGAGCCAGCCGGACGGCAGCGATAGCTGCAGGCCGCGCGCAAAGATGAACCAGATCACGAAGGCAAAGACGATGCCGACGGGAACGCTGATCCAGAATTTGCGATAGCCGAAGCCGCGTGCTGTTGCTGCGAAAAGCAGGCCGGTGGACAGGGAAAAGCCGACTGTCTTCATCGTCAGCATCTGGATAGCCAGGCCGCCGATGATCCATGCCATAGGGGCGATTTCCTGATGCTCACGCTCGGGGAAATCACCGCGAAGCGCTTCGAATACGGTCCATATGGCAAGGCCGAACAACCCGGCTGCAACGACATAGGGGACGGTTTTCGGGCCGACCGGCGAGTAGCTCGTCACGTCGTTGCCATAGGTTGTCGACCACGCAATGGCGATGGCGACAGCTGCAAGAACAAGGGCGATGACAAGAGCGGCGAAATCTGGCGCCGCCCCTTCCGGGCGGCGGTTTTCCTGCGGTTCTGATCCTGTCATTTGACGAGGCCGATTTCCTTGAGGATGGTCTCAGTCGCGGCGACGTCCTTGGCAAGCTGCTCCTTGAATGCCGGGCCAGCGAGATAGGTATCCGCCCAGCCCTTGTCTTTCAGGGCCTTCTGCCAGGATGCGGACTTCACCATTTTCTCGATATCGGCATTGATGGCAGCTTCCTGTTCGGCAGTGATGCCGGGAGCCGCACCCACCATGCGCCAGTTCTGGATCGAAACATCCACGCCGCCTTCCTTGAAGGTCGGTGCGTCGATGCCTTCCACGCGCTCGTCGCTCGAAATGCCGATGATGCGCAGCGTACCAGCCTTGATCTGGGCTTCGAATTCGCCGTAGCCGGAAATGCCAACGGTCACCTGATTGCCGAGAATGGCCGCCAGTGCTTCACCGCCGCCGGAGAAGGCGATGTAATTGACCTTGGTCGGGTCGACCCCTGCTGCCTTGGCAAAGAGGCCAGCGGTGATGTGATCGGTGCCACCTGCGGAACCGCCGCCCCACGAAACGGAGCCCGGATCAGCCTTCAGCTTCGCGGCAAGATCGCCAAGATTCTGGATGTCGGAAGATGCCGGTACGACGATGGCTTCATATTCACCTGTGAGGCGTGCAATCGGCGTGATGGCATCGAGTGTCACCGGCGACTTGTTGGTCAGGATAGCGCCGACCATGACATAGCCGCCGACGATGAGCTGGCTCGGGTCGCCCTTGTTCTGGTTTACAAACTGAGCGAGGCCGATGGTGCCGCCAGCGCCTGGAACGTTGATGACCTGAACGCTGCCGGAAATCTTTTCATCCTGAAGCGCGCTCTGCATCGTGCGTGCCGTTTGGTCCCAGCCGCCGCCCGGAGCCGCAGGCGCAAGCACCTTATAGTCTTCTGCGGAAGCAGAGCCTGCCATGGCCAACGCCGCCACCGACGTCAGGGCCAAAATAAATCTACGCATATGTCCTCCCAGATAGAATGTATGCCGCCTTCCGGCGGACCTCCCCAAAGTCCCGCTCCTCTAGCGGGAGTTGTCTACATGGATATTGCCAAAAACAAATTCAATAGGCCAGTATGTGCGACTATAGTTTGGCCGTAATTTAAGCGGCAGACTTTCGAATCACTTGAAATTGCAGGCCGAAACAGAGCGCGAGACGCGCTTGACGGCGGCGATATGCCAACGTAATAGTGTAACGACGGTTCCCCGACCGAGAGCGAAGGGGATTAATAGGGAACACGGTGAGGACGACCCGAAAAGGGGCCAAGACCGTGGCTGCCCCCGCAACTGTAAGCGGATTGCCGTTCATCCTAGTGACGTTCAAAGCGTCATGCCACTGTGCCGGAGAAGCGCGGGAAGGCAGATGAACAGCAGATATTCGTGAGCCAGGAGACCTGCCGTTTAGTGTTGTCCATTGTCACGGGCGGGGATGCCCGGAGCAGGAGCCGGTTATGACAGATTTCCGCGTCGCAGGACGCTTCCTCCCATCGTTATCGCATGATTTCGATATGTTCCCGGATATACCTGTTCGTCTTCCGCGCCGGACTTTATCCGCCGCCTGACAGGGCGTGTTTCTCTCATCATTTCGGGGACTTTCATGAATATTCTCGGCAAGATGCCGTTTCGCGCCGCCTTTTGCGCGGCTGCATTTTTTCTCGCAGGCGGTGTGGCCGCTCAGGCAGCGGAAACGCGATATCCGCTGACTCTGAAAAATTGCGGTCGTGACGTTACCTTCAAGCAGGCACCCGCCCGCGCGGTTGCAGTTGGCCAGAGCAGTACAGAAATTCTTTACAGCCTGGGTCTCGGCGACAAGGTCGTCGGCACGGCAGTGTGGTTCGGCCCTGTTCTCAAAGGCTTTGAAGAGGTGAATGCCAAGGTCAAGCGGCTTGCCGATAATGATCCGAGCTTTGAAAGCGTTCTGGCTCAGAAGCCGGATATCGTGACGGCAGATTTCCAGTGGCATGTCGGCCCGACAGGGATCGTGGCAAAGCCTGAACAGTTCGAGGAACTGGGCATTCCGGCCTATACTTCGCCATCCGATTGCGTTGGCAAGGACAATTCCGGCGGTGGCGACGGCGTTCGTACAGCGGCGTTCAAAATGGATATCGTCTATCAGGAAATTACCGAACTGGCGCAAATCTTTGATGTGCAGGACCGTGGCGAGAAACTCGTCGCCGACCTGAAGGCGCGCGAAGCGGCTGCGCGTGAAAAAATTGGGGCTGCGGACGGAAAGCTTTCGGCTGTCGTCTGGTTCTCCAGCACGCAGGTCGATGCCGATCCCTATGTCGCAGGCAAGTTCGGCGCGCCCGCCTATATTCTTTCGGCGCTCGGCATCAAGAATGTGATCGACAGCGAGGAAGAATGGCCGACGGTCGGATGGGAAACGATTGCAAAATCGAACCCTTCGATGATCGTGGCTGCAAAGCTGGATCGCCGTCGCTATCCGGCTGACGACATTGCCGTCAAGCACCAGTTCCTCGAGAACGATGCAGTTACGAAGCTGATGCCTGCGGTTAAGGACAAACATGTCTTCGACATGGATGCACAGTCGATGAGCACGTCGCTTCGCGTGATCGAAGGCATTGAAACGCTTGCTGCCGACATTGCCGCCTCGGGCCTGAACAAGTGACGGTTCGGGCGGCGACAACAGGCTTCAAACAGAAGGGAAGGGCACGCTCCGGCGTGTTCTTCCTGGCCTTTTCGCTTGTCCTGCTTCTTCTTGCTCTTTGGCTAGGAGCGGCGATAGGCGAAACAGCAATACCGCTCGATGTGGTTGCGAAGACCGTGGCCAATCGGGTGTGGAATGCCGGATATCCGCTCGAGCCCATCGATGAAGGGATCGTCTGGAGCTATCGCCTCAGCCGTGCGGTTATCGCGGCATGTTGCGGCGCGTCGCTCGCAATATCCGGTGTCATTCTGCAGTCGTTGCTCCGAAACTCGCTCGCCGATCCTTATATTCTGGGCATTTCCGCCGGCGCTTCGACGGGCGCGGTCGGCGTTGCCATTCTCGGCATAGGCGCTGGCGTGCTGACGCTTTCGCTGGGTGCGTTCATTGGCGCTATTGTTGCTTTCTGCCTTGTGTCCCTGCTGGCGTTGCGAGCCGGACGCGGCAGCAGCGCGATCATCCTCGCAGGCATTGCCGGTTCGCAGCTTTTCAATGCGCTGACATCATTCATCGTCACAAAAGCCGCAAATGCGGAGCAGGCGCGCGGCATCATGTTCTGGCTTTTGGGCAATCTTTCGGGCGTGCGCTGGCCTGATGTCACTCTTGCCCTGCCTGCCTGCCTGATCGGGCTTGCCATCTGCCTGTGGCATGCGCGTGCGCTTGATGCCTTTACCTTCGGAACCGAATCCGCCGCTTCGCTCGGCATACCGGTGCGTCGCGTCTATGCGGTGCTGATTGGTGTCAGCGCCATGATGACGGCGGTCATGGTTTCCATCGTCGGCTCTGTCGGCTTTATCGGTCTCGTCATTCCCCATGCGGCGCGCATGGTGGTCGGGGTCAGACACGGCAGGCTGTTGCCCGCGGCAGCACTCATAGGCGCGATCTTCATGATCGTCGCCGATATTCTGTCGCGTATCATCATTCCGGGGCAGGTTCTGCCAATCGGCGTCATCACGGCCTTGTTCGGGGCACCGGCCTTCGCCCTGTTGCTTGGACAAAGGAGGGCATCGTCATGATCCTCTCAGCACGCAATGTCGGCTGGTCGGCAGGCAATGTCGAAATTTTGCGCAATGTTTCGCTGGAAGTGGCGGAAGGTGAGTTTCTTGGCATCATCGGGCCGAACGGATCGGGAAAGACCAGCTTTCTCTCCCTGCTATCCGGCGTTCGCAGGTGCCGTGTCGGCGAAATCAATCTGTGCGGCGCGCCCATCGCCAGTTTCAGCCGCCGCGAGATCGCCCGGAAAATGGCGCTGGTCGAGCAGCAGGCAGGAACGGCAGAACGCATTACGGCGCGCCAGGCGGTCGAACTCGGGCGGACGCCCTATCTTGGCGCGCTGTCGCCATGGTCGGCAGAGGATGATGCTATCGTTGACCAGGCGCTGGTCAATGTCGATATGGCGCATCTGGCCGACCGCTGCTGGCATACGCTTTCCGGCGGTGAACGACAGCGCCTGCATATTGCCCGCGCTCTGGCGCAGGAACCGCAGATTTTGCTTCTGGACGAGCCGACCAATCATCTCGATATCGGGCACCAGATCGGGTTGCTCGATCTTGTCAGCCGCCAGAAACTGACGGTGGTGGCCGCCTTGCACGACCTGAACCACGCCGCAATGTTCTGCGACCGTATTGTGGTGATGGACAAGGGCAATCTCGTTGCGCTTGGCACGCCACGCGATGTTTTGCGGGCAGAGCGTATTGCCGAGGTTTTTGGCGTCGATGTCGATGTCGAATATCAGGGTATCAGCGGCTGTCACATCCGTTATCGGACGCCGAGCCGTCGCTCTCTGGAGCTCAGACATTCGGCGTGACCGATTATCTGCATTTCTTCTAATGAATTGGAAATAAATAGGACTATAAAATAGATATAGCTAATATAGATGCTATGAAATGTCGGGTAACGTTATGAGAATATGTAGTTCTTTCAAATTTTTCTCACAGTAATTTGAGCGGTTTTGTTGACAAACTGTTTCCGCCGCGTTGACGATTGGGTTATAAAAACTCAGCGCATCGGGACAGTGTACTCATCTGCAAGGCTGGGGCCTTTCTTGTTGAGTGCACCGCTGAAGGACAGAAGAGATCATTCTTTGATTTGTTCCGTCATTCACGGTCCTGATATGCGGGTCGTTCCGGTTTTCGGGAAGATCCGTTTTAAATAAAGAAACATTATTGGCATGTTCGCGTGAATGCGGTGTGCGGCGAATGCAGTTTTTTCAATGAATTACTATACTTATAAAGAGCGGCGGCTTTTCGTTTTGGAAAGCCGCCGTTGTTTTATCAAGGATATTGAGCGCCGGTGACGGTGAGATAGACCGCATAGAGCGACTTGGTCGCTGCAATGAACAGCCGGTTGCGGCGCGGACCGCCGAAAGTCACATTGGCGACCGTCTGCGGCGTCTTGATCTTGCCGAGAAGCGAGCCTTCCGGCGAGAAGCAGTGCACGCCGTCGCCAGCGCTGGTCCACAGATTGCCGTCAATATCGAAACGGAAGCCATCCGGCAGGCCGTTGTCGATGGTGCAGAATATGGCGCCGCCGGTAACCCGCTTGCCGCCGTCCACAACATCGAAGACACGGATGTGGCGCGGCGCATTCTCATCGTGGCTATAGGCGCTGTCGGCGACATAGAGCCGGGTTTCATCCGGCGAGAAGGCGAGGCCATTCGGCTGATGGAAGTCGGTTACGACGGCATTGATCTCGCCAGTCTTCGGGTCCAGCCGATAGACATTGCGCGACGGCTGTTCCGGCTCGGCCTTATAGCCTTCATAATCGGCCATGATGCCGTAGGTCGGATCGGTGAACCAGATTGTTCCGTCCGAGCGCACGATCACGTCGTTGGGCGCATTGAGCTTCTTGCCCTGATAACCGTCCGCCAGCACGGTGATGCTGCCATCCGGTTCCGTACGGGTGACGCGACGACCTCCATGCTCGCAGGTGACGAGGCGTCCCTCACGGTCGCGCGTGTTTCCATTGGAAAAATTGGACGGGCTGCGGAACACCGAAACGCTGCCGCCAACCGGGGCTTCCGGGACCCAGCGCAGGATGCGCTGGTTCGGAATGTCGCTCCACAGCAGGCAGTTCTGGTCACCGAACCACACCGGGCCTTCCGCCCAGCGGCAATCGCTGTAAAGTTCGTCCAGATCGGCGCTCGGCACGATCATCTGCTTGAAGCGCTCGTCGTGGATTTCGTAAATCGAAACAGTTTTTGACAAGGAAAGTTACTCCGAAGGAATTTAACGTTCGGCGCGTCGGCCACTGGCGAGGATAATCACCGCAATGATGGTGAGCCCGGTCAGGACAAGACGGACACCGGCGCCGAAGCCGTAGGTGTTGAGCATCGAAACTATGAGGAACATGAAGAGGGCGGCGCCCCAAATGCCGGGGATGTTGGAATCGCCGCCAGCAACCGCCGTGCCGCCGATAATGACAACGGCAATCGACATCAAAAGATATTCAGCACCCATGTTCAGCGCCGCACCGCCCGAGAAGCAGGCAAGCAGGAAGCCGCAGAGCGAAGCGAGCACTGCACAGAGCAGATAGGTGACGAAGCGCGTGCCATCGACCGGAACGCCCGCCATACGCGCTGCGAAGGGGTTCTGGCCGATTGCCGAAATCCAGCGTCCATAGATGCTTTTCTTCAGAAGCACCCAGCCGATGACCGACAGGATCAGCGCTACGATGGCGACGTTGGGAATGCCGAGCGTGGAGGATGTGGTGAACTGCGCGAGGCTTTCAGGCGGTTTTACGCGCAGGCCGCGATTGCTCCAGATGGCGGTGGACTGGATCAGGAAGCTCATCGACAAGGTGGCGATGATGGGCGGAATGCGTAGAAGCTTGATCAGCGCATAATTGCAGATGCCAATGGCAACACCAACCAGAATGGCAACGCCTAGCCCCGCCAGCACCATGCCGTCCTGGGTATCCATGAGCTTCAGCGCCAGCGTGGCGGCGAGCGTCATGTTGGCTGGGACAGACAGATCGATGTTGCCGGGGCCGAGCGTGATGACGAACATCTGCCCGAGGCCGACGATCACCGAGAAGGAGGCGAAAGTGAAAGCCGCGTGAGAGAGCCCATGTGCGCCTGCGCCCCCGGTAAAAAGGATGGTGATGATCCAGACGACGGCAGTGGCGATGAACGACCATATCCACGGGCGGTTGGTAAGGATAGCGAAACCGCTCATTGCTTTTTCTCCCTCTTTTCAAGGCGATTAAGGAAGAGGCGCAATGCCAGCACCACGATGAGAATGCCGCCTTGCGCGCCGATCTGCCAGTCTGGTGAAATGCGCATGAAGGAGAGGAAGGACCCGGCAAGCGTCAGAGTCAGTGCGCCGATAACGGCACCGATGGGGGAAACGCGTCCGCCGACGAATTCACCGCCGCCCAGAATGACGCCCGCGATGGAAAGAAGCGTATAGCGCAGTGCGATATTGGCATCTGCCGATGTGGTGAGGCCGACCAGCGCAATTCCTGCCAGCACTGCGAAGAAGGCAGCCAGTGCATAGGTTCCGGCGCGGATCATGGTGACAGACCAGCCTGCACGCTCGATGGAGCGGCTGTTACCGCCCGCGCCACGCATGAGCACGCCGAAGGTGGAGCGCATGACAATGAAATGCGTGACAACCGCGATCAGGATGCTGGCCACAATGGCCATGGGCATGAAAGGCGGCTTGGCGGTCATGACCCAGCGTGCCCAGTCCGGTGCCTGTCCGCCGGGCGAGGGCAGCAGCAGAACGGCAAACCCGCCCCAGACGAAGCTCATGCCAAGCGTGACGACGATGGAGGGCAGATTACGCAGGTGGATCAGCGCGCCAAGCGCAGCATAAGCTGCAATGGCTGCCACAAGGATCAATACCCCGATGACGGGCGTGGTGTTGAGATAGGTTGCGGCAACACAAACCACGAAACTCACGAAGGTGCCCATTGAGAGATCGAGATCGTTGACCGCCATGATGAGCATCTGGGCGATGGTCGCTAGCGCAATGGGGACGGCCAGATTGAACAACAGGTTCAGCCCGGTATAGCTCATGGCGCGCGGCTGCATGTAGAAGACGGCGGCAAGCAGCAAAACAAGCGAGAAAACCGGCGTCAGCAGGCGGATGGAGGAAGAGGAAAGGCGCATTATTCGTGACCTCCCTCAAAAGATGCTGCAAGCACGTTCTTTTCCGTAATGTCTTCGCCGGTCAGTTCCGCAACGATAGCGCCGTCGCGGAAAACATAGACACGGTCGCAAAGTTCTATTTCGTCCATTTCGGTGGAGTACCAGACGAATGTGCGCCCGTTTTCGGCCTCATGGCGCAGGATTTCATAGACTTCCTGCTTGGTGCCGACATCGACGCCACGCATCGGATCGTCCATCAAAATAGTGTTGGCGCTGGTTGCCAGTGCGCGGGCGAAAAGCACTTTCTGCTGGTTGCCGCCCGACAGCGACAGGATGCGGTTGCCCATATCCGGCGTGCGGATCTGGATGCGATCTTTCCAGTCACTGCCAAGGGCATCTTCCCGCTTCTGGTCGACGAGTTTCAGCGAAGACAGCCGGTCCAGCGAGCCGATGGTAAGATTGTGCAGGATGCTCCACAGCGGGAAAGTGCCGTTGAGGCTGCGATCGCCCGCAACGAAGGCGATTTCGCAATTGCGAGCCGGAACCCAGTTCGGCCGCCGTGCATAATAGAGATCGAGCAGCATCCTGGTCTGTCCGTGCCCGGCCAGACCGGCGAGGCCGATGACTTCGCCCTTGAAAGCCTCAAACGGCTTTATGTCGGTGGCGCGCTTGGCGAAGGACAGAACGGGCGTGCCGCTCGCATCGGTATTTGCGGTGCGGCGCGTGGCCTTTTCGCGCTCGACGCTGCCCATGGCTTCGACGAGGCTGCGGTTGGTGAAATCTTTTGCCGCGCGATTGGCGACCACCTTTCCGTCCTTCATCACCACGATGCGGTCGGAGGTTGAGAGAATTTCACCCAGCATATGCGAAATCAGGATAACGGCGCCGCCGGTGCCGACGAAACGGCGCACATAGGCCATCAGTTGCGCGGCAATGCCTGCATCAAGCGATGACGTCGGTTCATCGAGAATAACCAGTTTTGGCGCAGTGCCGGGCGCGGTAAAGTTGATGGCGATTTCGACCATCTGGCGCTCGGCAATGGAAAGCTCATCGATAGTCGCGGCGCAGTCGATCTTGTGGCCGGGAAAAATCTCGTCGAGCTTTTTGGAAATCAGTTCAACGGCCTTGCCGCGCCAGCCAGCGCCGGTCAGGTCGCGCTGCATGATGCGAACATTTTCGGCAATGGTCAGGTTCGGAAACAGCGACAATTCCTGAAAGACGCAACGCACGCCGTGCTTGCGTGCCATCGCCACGCCGTATCCTGTTTCCTCGTGATAGGAAACGCTGCCTTCATGCGGCGACAACCCGCCATTGATGACATTGACGATAGTGGATTTGCCTGCGCCATTGTGGCCGACAAGCCCGACACATTCACCTTCGCGGATCACGAGTTCGGCGCCATCCAGTGCTTTTACCGCACCGAACTGCACGCGGATGTTGCGCGCCGCGACGACCTCCCGTTTCTCTGCTGCTTCTGTCATATGCTCAACTGATTGCTGGAAATGCTGAAGAATAGGCGATGCAAAAAGGGCGGGAACGAAACCCGCCCCAATCGCTCGATTATGTGGACGCCCGGCTTATTTGGCGGCGTCGATGACCTTCTGCGCGTCTTCCAGCGAATATTCGACATTGGCGACGCCACCCTTCTGGGTGTTGGCGAGGTCCTTGTCGAGCGATTCCTGGCTGACGCTGAGGAACGGAACCACGAGGTCCTTCTTCACGTCCTTGCCGTCGAGAATCTGCTGGGCAACCCAGAAAGCAAGTGTGGAAACGCCAGGTGCAATCGAAACCGACATGGTTTCATAGCCGTTGGCGTCCTTTTGGCTCTTCCACCACTGCAGTTCGTCTTCACGGTTGCCCATGATGATGATCGGCGTTTCGCGCTTGGCAGCGGCGAAGGCCTGCGCAGCACCATAGCCGTCGCCGCCCTGCGTCACGACTGCGTCGATTTTCGGCAGGCTCGGGAGGATGCCAGCGACGGCACGCTGTGCCACGTCTGCGGCCCAATCGCCATTGACGGAGCCGACGACCTTGAACTTCGAATGCTTCTTCACACCTTCTTCGATACCGGCATGGATATTGTCATCAACCGAAACACCGGCAAGGCCGCGGATTTCAAGCAGATTGCCGCCATCGGGGAAGCGCTTTGCCAGATAGTCGATCTGGCCTTCGCCCATCGCCTTGAAATCGACCGCGATGCGCCATGCGCAAGGCTCCGTGACTGTGCCGTCAAAGGAAACGACCGTGATGCCTGCATCGCAGGCTTCCTTGATTGCGCCGTTCAAAGCGGTCGGCGAAGCGGCGTTGATGACGATGGCGTCATAGCCTTGCAGGATCATGTTCTGGATCTGGGCGGCCTGTTCTGTGGCCTGATTTTCAGCGGTCGTGAACGGGTCGGCAGCGGCCACCACACCAGCCTTCACGGCTTCCTTGGTGATCTTGTCCCAGCTCTCCAGCATGGCCTGGCGCCATGAGTTACCAGCATAATTGTTGGAGAATGCAATCTTCTTCGACGATGTGTCGGCGAATGCGCTGCCAGCGGCGAGAACGCCTGCCAGTGCTGCGGATGCGAAAAGGATTTTTGCGAGTTTCATTCATTCCTCCCGGTTGCCAGTATACGACCCGCAGCGCCCCGGCACTTCGGATCGTCTGAATTGATTGTGATGCGAGCCTCCCGCACCGCCGCTCCTCAACGGCACCAGTCTGCGCCTGACGCGATTTTACGCTCTTGTCTTGCGGGCAATTTTCTGGTGAAGCGAGGATGAAAGAAGAGAAGCCTTCTGTGAAGGCCGAATGAAGCAACTGTCTTGCGGGTTCCCGCAGCAAAATTGCGGGAACCCGCAAGACGCGCCAAGCATGTCACGGCGTATTATAGAGCTTCATGAGCAATTTGCGTTCTGGAGGAGAAGCGCTTGGCCGAACTCGCGCCCCAAAGGTTGCTCGACCACTATCTGAATATTTCCAGATTGCTGGCGGGACAGCTCGACTTCGATTCCATCATTCAGGCGGTGGCGGCGGAGATCACGCATATCGTGCCCTATGACCATCTGGACGTCTGCATCAAGATGCTGGATGGCAAGTTCCACATCGCCTATGAGAGCGGCATTTCGACGGCCTGGAGCCGCAATCCTCCCGCGCTGTTATCGGGCAGTCCCATCCGAACGGTGCTTTCCGGTGAGGTCGATCATCTTCTGACCGACGATGCGCGCACCGATCAGCGCTTTCATTTTGAAGGTTCCTTCTCCAGTCCGATCATCGAGCATGATCTGAAAGGCCGCCTGCATGTGCCCCTGAAAGCGCAGGGCGATATTATCGGCGCGCTCAGTTGTTCCAGCCTCATGCCCGCCTGCTACAAGCTGAGGGATGTGGAAAATGCTCAATCAATCGCTGATCTGCTTGCACCATACTTCTTTGCGATCCGCGCTGCGGAGCAGGCCAAGCGCTCCGCCATCGTGGAAACGGAAGCAAGAGCTCGCGAGGAGGGCTTGCGCTTCGGTGCGCTGAAACTGACTGAAGCCCTGGAGACCGAGCGCCATCGCATCGGTATGGATTTGCACGATCAGACGCTGGCCGACCTGACACGTCTTGCGCGTCATGTAGAACGGCTCACCCATGCCCCCGACCTCTCGGGCGAGCAGCTTGAACCGCTGTTTCGTGGGCTCCAGCATTGCATGCACGATCTCAGGCAAATCATTGAAGAAGCCAAGCCTTCGATCCTTCAGTTGTTCGGTTTTGTGCAAGCGACGGAAAACCATCTTGATCGCTCGGTGCGTGATAGCGGCTCATCCATCGAATGGACGCTGGATGATCACAGTGAGGGCATGGCTGACCGGCTGGAGGAAACGGTTGCGACTTCGCTGTTCCGCATCGTGCAGGAAGCGATCAACAATACGATCCGCCACGCCCATGCCAGCCGGTTGCGCGTAACGTTCCGCGACAAGGGCGGTCGCCTGCACGTCGAAGTCGCTGACAATGGCATCGGCATGGATCGCCAGGTGCAACGTTCCAGTGACGGGCATGGCGTCGGGCATGGGATCGACAATATGCGCACGCGCGCGCGGTTGATTTCTGCAAGTTTTGCTATCAGGAAAAATGGGGAAGGCGGTGGCACCAGCGTGACGATCCATCTGCCCGCGGAAATTTGCCGGGAGGCCGGAGAGTAAAATGCATGTTCTGATCGTGGAAGATGATCCGCTGCACCGCGCCTATCTTGGCGAGGCGGTGCGAGCCGCATTGCCTGAATGCAGCGATGTGCTGGAAGCCGACAACGGCTCGGCAGGTGAGAAGCTGGCCCGTCAGCACCGCGCAGCCCATATTGTCATGGACTTGCAGATGAGCGGGCGTAACGGCATTGAGGCGGCCCGTACCATTTGGAAGGAAAATCCCGAAACGCGCATCCTGTTCTGGTCGAATTACGCCGATGAAGCCTATGTGCGCGGCGTGTCGCGCATCGTGCCGGAAGGGGCGGCTTACGGCTATGTGTTGAAATCGGCTTCCGACGACAAGCTGCGGCTGGCATTGCGCAGCATCTTTGTCGAAGCGCAATGCGTTATCGACCGCGAGGTGCGCGGCTTGCAGCAAAAGAGCCTCGGTCATGCCAGTGGTTTCAGCGAAAGTGAATATGAAATTCTGGTCGATATCGCACTGGGGCTTACGGATCGTGTTATTGCGCGCCGCCGCAATCTGTCGCTGAGAAGCGTCCAGAACAGATTGCAGCAACTCTATGAAAAACTTGGCGTTTATCAGGAAAAGGGTGAGCCGGAAGAAGGGCGTTTCAACCTCCGGGCTCGTGCCGTGACGGTTGCGCTTTTGCGCAAACTACTGAACTACAGTGCGCTGGAACGCGCAGAAATCGAGCTGAACGAATGGCTTAGCCGACAGCTGCCTTCAAACGGTTCTGTGCGAGATTGAGGCCGAGTTCCGACGCGCGGGCAATGACCGGCGCGAAGCGGCGGCGCTTCTTTTCCTCATGGTTGGAAGCAATGTCTGCGATGCGGTGCTTGAGGAAGGGATTGAGAAACCGCTCCCGTACAGAAGCTACATAGGCTTCGGCCTGTTCGCCAAGGCCGTCCGCAGCAAATACCGGCAGGACTTCCTCACGCCAGACCGCTTCCAGCTCATTCCGGATCGTCTCGTCCTGCATGGCTTCCAGCACGATCTCGTCTTTCGGGCGGCTGCCGTTAAGCCATTGTTCCGCGATGAACGTATGGCCAAGGTTCAGCAAGTAGAGCTTCAGATGCTCATAGCGTGCAAGATCGTCGGTGACGACGATATCGTCGTGTTCGCAAGGGAGCGTCAGGCCATCGGCCTTCTCGATTGCCCAGAGCGCGTAGGGCTCGGCAACGGCGCCGATTGGCTCGATGGGTTCGGAAACGATGCGGTCGACAAGGCTGTTGGCGAACACGCACCGGGTTTGGATCCATTGCACGAAACCGTCCGGCAGTTTCCAGTCATGGGCCAGATCACTGAGGATCGAGCGCAGCTTGTCGCCATTGCGCGAGATCAGCTCGCAGGGAAAGAGCGACAATGGCGCATCGGGATTGTGCTGCCAGCGATGATACAAAAGCATCAGAAGCTTGGCCGGAAAACTCTTCGGCAATGCATCCGGATTGGCAATAAGTGAGCTGTCATCGCTTCTGTCGAGTTCATAGCCCTTGTCGCCGGTATTGGAGAGGATCACATCGACGCTGGCGCCAAGGTCGAGAATCGCTGCCCAGTCGTGATGTGCGGAATAGGCAACGGTAACGCCTTTGGCCTGATGTTCGGTCTCGGACGGCTTGCCGTCAACAAGCCCACGGATCATTACGGGATAGCTGCGGCTTTCGTTCAAAGCGGCAATGCGCTGGCTACTCTGCGGATTTGAAGTCGTCTGCACGACGGCAATTGTCCCGATGGCTTTCCCCTTTGAAAGTGCCTCCGAAACAAAGAAATCGGCATGAGCCAACAGAAAACGGCTGGTGCCGAACTGTAGGATCGCTGGCTTCTCGTGCATGACCTTCTCCCATAAATCGTTGGTTTTAACTAAGCGATGCACGGTAAATTGGTCAAGCCAGTAGGAATCTTTATCTAGGGATTGGTTCGGTTCCAGATGTGGAAATGTGCTTTTTGCCGCAATTCTTCGGGATTTTAAGCATATTGCGCTTCTATCCGGTTGGAAATATGGTAAGGCCAATTCGAGGAGAGGCGAATTTGGGAGCACAATGAGCGACTTTACGGCAACCGCGGAACCCCGCAGGCTTTATCAGCAGATTGCAGATCGGGTGAGAAGCCTTATCCAGGATGGCCAGTTTCCTGCTGGCAGCAGGCTGCCGGCTGAACGCGAGCTGGCGCAGCAACTTGGCGTGTCGCGGCCTTCGCTACGCGAGGCGCTGATTGCTCTCGAAATCGCCGGTAATGTCGAAATCCGCATGGGTTCCGGCATTTACGTCACGGCAGAGTCGGAAAAGCGTTCGCTTTCGCATGGCGCTTCCATCGGCGAGAGCCCACTTGAAATCATGCAGGCACGCGAAATGGTCGAAGGCAGCGTGGTCGTTACGGCCTGCGCGCGCATGACGCCTGAGACGCTGGCCGAATTGCGCGCAACGATTGATGCAATGAAGGTGAATGTCGATGCTGGGCGCAAGGCGATTGAGCTCGACAGGCAGTTTCATCTGCTCATTGCCGAGCAATCGGGAAATTCCGTGCTGGTGCGCATCGTGCGCGACCTTTTTGACGAGCGGCATAGTCCACTGACGTCGCATATCAGGACGCGCTTCGAGGATAACGATACATGGGCTCTGGCTCTGGCCGAGCACGAAGCCATCTATGCGGCGCTGGAAGCGAGGGATCCGCTTCAGGCGCAGGCAGCCATGCGAACGCATCTGGACCGATCCAAGCAGCGTTGGATGGATAACGAACCCAGCGAGTGATTAGCCGGGACGATTTGGGAGTGAGGTCAGACAAATGAATGAATCCGTTGAAACAGCGGTTGCGCCGGTTATTCTGCTGCATCCGTCGGATGATGTTGCGGTTGCGCGCATTTCGGTTCGTGCCGGTGATCCGATCGGCCTTGACGGGATCAAGGCCAGCGAGCTGATCGGACGCGGACACAAGGTTGCCATTCGCGATATTCCGGAAGGCAAGGAAGTCCTGAAATACGGTCAGGTGATCGGCGTTGCGACGAAGGATATTGCTCAGGGCGAGCATGTGCATTTGCAGAACCTCGCCATGCTGCCCTCCGAACACGAGCATCAGTTCTCCATCGATATCGATGAACGCGGTATGCTGCCCGAGGCGGAGCGTCGTCATTTCATGGGCTATGACCGGGGTGCTGGCGGTGTCGGCACGCGCAATTTCATCGGCGTGATTTCGTCGGTCAATTGCTCGGCTACGGTGTCGCGTTACATTGCGGATTATTTCAACCGCATGGGCGGTCTCGACGGTTTCGACAATGTCGATGGTGTCGTGGCGCTGACGCATGGCAGCGGTTGCGCGCTCAATACCAAGTCGGAAGGCTATCGTCTTTTGACACGCACTATTCAGGGCTATGCCAAGCATCCGAATTTCGGCGGCATATTGCTGATCGGGCTTGGCTGCGAAACCAACCAGATTGCGCCGATCCTCGAACATTATCGCATGGAGGAAGGCTCACGCCTGCGCACCATGACGATCCAGCAGCATGGCGGTACGCGCAAGACTATCGATCACGCGATTGCGGAGATCAAGGAAATGCTGCCGCTGGTCAATTCGGCGGTGCGCACCAAACAGCCTCTGTCGAAGCTGAAAGTGGCGCTGGAATGCGGCGGGTCGGATGGCTATTCCGGCATTTCGGCCAATCCGGCATTGGGTTATGCCTCTGACCTTATCGTGCGCAATGGCGGCACGACCGTTCTTTCGGAAACACCGGAAATCTACGGCGCTGAACATCTTTTGACCCGCCGCGCGGTAACGCCTGCGGTCGCCGAAAAGCTATTGCAGCGCATCGACTGGTGGCGTGATTACACGGCGCGCAATGGCGACGAGCTCAACAACAATCCGTCGCATGGCAACAAGCTCGGCGGGCTGACCACCATTCTGGAAAAGTCGCTCGGCGCCGTTGCCAAGGGAGGCTCCATGCCGCTCAAGGCCGTCTATGAATTCGCTGAAACCGTGACTGAACCCGGCTTCGTGTTCATGGACACGCCGGGTTACGATCCTGTCGCGGTAACCGGACAGGTGGCTGGCGGCTGCAACGTGATTTGTTTCACGACCGGACGCGGCTCGGTTTCCGGCTTCAAGCCTTCGCCTTGCATCAAGATCGCCACGAATTCCGAAATGTATGAACACATGAAGGAAGACATGGACATCAATTGCGGGGGTATCGTCACCGGCGACGAGACCATAGAGCAGTCCGGCACCCGCATTTTCGAACATATCATCGCGGTAGCATCCGGCGAGAAGACGTTGAGCGAAGTCTACGATTATGGCGACAACGAATTCGTGCCTTGGCAGGTCGGCGCCGTAACCTGATCCCCTTTCTCTAATGACGACTGACAGGAATAATTCGATGGTCAAAGCTCTGCGTATCGAGAGCGAAAACGTCACACGTTTTGCAGAAATCGACGAAGCGCCGTTGCAGGCCGGTCAAGTCCGTGTGCGGGTACGGCATGTGGGTCTGTGCGGCAGCGATCTGAACACCTTCAAGGGGCTTAATCCGCTGGTGCAACTGCCACGTATTCCGGGGCATGAAATCGGCGGCGAGATCATGGAAGCCGGAGAGGGCGTCAGTGCTGCCTACGCCAAAGGCAAGCGGGTCATCGTGCTACCCTATACGAATTGCGGTGAATGTTCGTCCTGTCGCAAAGGTCGGCTTAATGCGTGCCGTTATAACAAAACGCTTGGCGTTCAGCAAAATGGCGGCTTGGCTGACCAGATTGTTCTGCCTGCCGAAAAGCTGATCCTGAACGATACGCTGGCACCTCGTCATCTGGCGCTGGTCGAGCCGCTTTCGGTTGGCTTCCATGCCGTCGAGCGCGGACGCGTTCAGGCAGGCGATACGGTTGCTGTTCTCGGTTGCGGCATGATTGGCATGGGTGTTCTCATTGGCGCGCTTGCGCGCGGTGCGAAGGTTATCGCCATCGATCCCAGTGCTGAAAAGCGCGAACTGGCGCTGCAATTCGGCGCAACGCACGCTCTGCCAGGTGGTGAAGATGTCGTCGCAAAGGTTCAGGAACTGACCAACGACGACGGTGTGGATGTTGCTTTTGAAGCGGTCGGCCTGCCGATCACCTTCACGCAGGCTGTCGATCTGGCAGGCTTTGCAGGCCGCGTGGTTTATGTCGGCTATTCCAAGGCGCCGGTCACCTACCAGACACAGTTCTTCAACCTGAAGGAACTCGACATCATGGGATCGCGCAATGCGACGCTCACGGATTTCGAAGCCGTGATTGCGCATCTGGAAAAGCTTGGGGCGGATGCCGACAAGCTGATCTCGAAGGTATTTCCGTTCGATGAGGCTGAAGCGGCACTTCCCTATTGGGACGGTGATCGCAATGTTTTGAAGATCATCATCGAACACGACTAAAATCGAAGCAAATGTTCGGTGCCACTAAGGAAGGCATCGGACGCTAGTGGAGGAAACCGGCCAAAAGGCCAATTGTTTAATGACCCCATACGGGAGGACAAAGATGAAGAAACTCGTTACCGGCATGATCGCCGCCAGCATGTTGCTGGCAGGAAGCATGGCTGCATACGCCGCCAATGTGTCGATCAAGGTTGCCTATGAAAACAATCCTGGCGAGCCTTTCGATGAGGTAATGCATTACTGGAAAGATGATCTCGCCAAGCGCAGCAACGGCGAAATCACGCTCGAACTCTATCCAAGCTCGCAGCTTGGCTCCAAGAAGGATGTGACCGAGCAGGCCATGATGGGCCTCAATGTCGTGACTATTTCCGACGTTGGCTTTCTGGCCGAATATGACCCGGACCTCGGCGTGCTTTATGGTCCGTTCCTGACTGACGATCCGGCGCAGTTGTTCAAGGTTTATGACGGCCCCTGGTTCAAGGAAAAGAGCGAAGAGCTGAAGAAGAAGGGCATTCACATCGTAATGCCGAACTATCTCTATGGCATTCGTCAAATCATTTCCAAGAAGCCGATCCGCACGCCGGAAGACCTGAAGGGCATGAAGATCCGCGTGCCAAACAACGTCATGCAGATCAAGACCTTCGAGGCCATGGGCGCGACTCCGACCCCGATGCCGCTGGGCGAAACCTTCCCGGCGCTGGCGCAGGGCGTGATCGATGGCGTTGAGAACCCGATTTCGGTTCTTTACGGCCAGAAGTTCCAGGAAGAAGCCAAATATCTGAGCAAGGTCGGCTATCTGACCAACGTGGCGCTCATCGTCGGCGGCGAAGCCTTCTTCTCCACGCTGCCGGAAGATCAGCTCAAGATGATCCACGAGTCTGCCTATGATGCGGGCCTCTACAGCCAGAAGCTGACGATCGAAAAAGACAATGAAATGATCGAGAAGATGAAGGAAGCCGGTGTCGAGATCATCGACGTCGACCGTGCTCCTTTCAAGGCGCTTGCTGAAAAGGTCTACACCCAGTTCCCGGAATGGTCGCCAGGTCTTTACGACAAGATCAAAGCCGAACTGAACTGATTCATCCTTATTCGGATATTGCCATGTCGCGGCGTTGCTGCGGCATGGTTCGCTTATGGAATTCAATCCGATGAAACTGTTTGAAAAACTGATCGAATGGCTGGCTGCAGTACCGCTGTTCATCCTGCTTGCGATGTTCAACATCGCCGTCGTCATGCGCTATTGGATGCATCAGCCATTGCAATGGACCGAGGAAATGGCCGGTCTGTTGATGATCTGGATCGTGATGCTCGGCAGTGTCGCCGCAGAACGCAGCAACCAGCATCTTGCCATTCCAATGCTCGTGGATTTGCTGTCGGAAAAGGTGCGCGATGTCGTCAACGCCATCGTCTCCATCCTGTCGGGACTGTTCCTGCTTTACGTGTCCTATGCCGGTTACAAGCTTTCGGTTGCGGCTCAGTTCAAAGTGACTGACGTGCTGCGGGTTTCCTATTACTGGATCGATATCGCTGTGCCGGTCGGCTTCGTCATTATCGCTCTTTATATGTTTGCAGGCGCATTCAAATCCTTGCGTGCCGCTTTTGCGGGAGGCAAGGCATGAACCTGACAACTATCGTTCTCATCATGCTGGCGCTGATCGCGCTCAACATGCGCCTCTATGTGGCTATTCTGATTGCGGTCTTCACCTATTTCACCTTCTTCAACCAGATGCCGATAGCGATTGCCGTGCAGCGCTTCATCAGCCCGGCACAGAACACGTCGCTGCTCGCCATTCCGTTCTTCATCATGCTTGGCACGGTGATGTCACATACCGGTATTGCAGAACGTCTGATCAAGGTTGCGGAAATTCTGGTCGGTCGTATGCGTGGTGGCATGGCGCTCACCAACATCATGGTTTCCACTCTGATGGGTGGCGTCAGCGCTTCCAATCTGGCCGACAGCGCCATGCTCACCCGCATGATGGTGCCGGAGATGGTCAAGCGTGGCTATGACAAGGCATTTTCCTGCGCGGTGACGGCTGCGGGCTCGCTGATTACGCCCATCATTCCTCCAGGCATTGCGCTCATCATCTATGGTCTGATTGCGGATGTTTCCATCGGCAAGATGTTCATGGCCGGTGTCATTCCGGGCATTCTGGGCGCCGTTATCCTGATGATTGCGGCCTATGTCACATCGGTAAAGCGCGGCTACAAGCCAAGCCGTGAAAAGCGGATGAGCGGAGCCGAAGTTGTCTCGACACTCGCTTCGGCATGGCCTGCGGTGCTGCTGCTGTTCGCGATCATCGGCGGCATCCGCTTGAACATCTTCACCCCGACGGAAGCCGGTGCAGTTGCTGTCACGCTGGTTCTGATTATCGGCTTCGTGATCTATCGCGAAATGCGCATCTCGCATGTGGTGGATTCGCTGATCGAAACGGCGAAATCGACTGCGTCTGTCATGCTGGTCATCATGGCGTCGTCGGCGCTTGCCTGGGTGTTTTCGCTTGAACAGGCCGGCCAGTCGCTGATGCAGCTTATCTCGTCTTTCACCAGCAATCCTTATGCGTTCCTGCTGGCAGTCAACGTGATCCTACTGATTCTCGGTGCGCTGATCGAGGGTACGGCCCTGATGATCGTTCTGGTGCCGCTCTTGATGCCGACGGTAAAGGCTCTGGGCATTGATCCGGTACATTTCGGCATCATCGTGATTATCAACCTGTCGATTGGCACGCTGACACCGCCTGTCGGAACGGTCATGCTGATGGTCTGCAATATTGCGAAGGTGAGGGTGGGAGATTTCACCCGCCAGGCATTCAGTATGTATATGGCGCTGTTCATCCTGCTGGCGCTGGTTACTTACGTGCCGATTATCTCAACCTATCTGGCGCACTAGACTTGGCAGGTTGATCAAGGAGAAAAGCGCGGGAAATCCCGCGCTTTTTCATTTGGTCACCAAGGGTTTTCGACGCGCGGCCAGATGGCACGGCTGAGCTTGCGGTAATTGGTCGTGCGCGGATTACTCGGGTAGGAACTGGGCGCTGCAACATAGATGATCTCGGCAGCAATCGGCACAAAGCCTGCATGAAAATGATTGGTGGATTTGACCACCAATATGTCCTTCTTCATCGGGTCGATGCCGATATTTGAGAAGATATCCGGCTCGAATGTCTGCGTCCGGTTGGTGTTGAGAATGATGTCGATCTCGGTGCCTTCAATTCGTACCACCGCCGAGGCTCCAAGCGTCACGCGGCTTGGGCCAAAACTCTGCCAGCCTTCGGCAAGGGTCTTCATGACCGTCACACGCGCATCAATGGGCTCGCCGCCAAGCGGGCCAGACTTGCCGCCGAAACGCAGGTCGATCACCGCACCTTCGCCCGCCGCATGACAAAAGGTCACTGCGATGGGGTCCCAGATCGTGGCAAGGCCGATATTATCGATGCCGCGTTCGATCAGGCGGCGAAGGACATAGGTTCCATCTCCTGCAACGCCGCCGCCGGGATTGTCCCATACATCGGCAATCACCGCAGGTTTGGCAGGATTGGCTGCATGGGCGGCCAATGCCCTATCTATGCCCTGATCAGTGTCGAACATGGTCATCAGCGTCTGCTCGCGCAGGGCGATCAGTTCACGCCCGAGTTTCTCCGCAAGTGCTGCGCCCTTGGCCGGATCGTTGTCGGTGACGACGAGAATGCGGGTTCCCATTTCCGGCACATCGGCAGCCATGAAGCCATGAATGACGGAGATCGACAGAATCCCGTCCTTGCCGTGCATCGCCTTGATGCGGTCGACGAAGGAGCGCATCGGCTCTTTGCTTGTGGGAAACACACTGATCATATGACAGTCGAAAGTGGATATGACCGGCTTGATGTGACCTTTCAGGGCATCGAGCGCAAGGTCAACCACATGCTCGCCGCGCTCATAAAAATCCGTGTGAGGAAATTCGAGGAAAGACGCGAAAATATTGAGGTTTTCGACACGCTTCGGCGTCAGGTGACTATGCGGATCGAATTCGCTGGCAACCAGAATATCCGGCCCGACAATGGTGCGCACGCGCTCCAGAAGATCACCCTCGCAATCGTCATAGCCTTGGGCGACCATGGCGCCATGCAGGCCGAGAACGACTGCATCGACGGGCATTGCCGCCTTGAGCTGATCGAGAATTTCATCGCGCAATTCCTCGAAAGCCTGTCGCTGCAACAAACCGCCAGGTTCTGCCCAGGTGGCAGTGCCTTCGATGACGGTCAGCCCTTCCGCTGCCGCACGCTTGCGCAATGCGACAATGGGCGAAGAGCAAAGCGTGGGCGTTTCCGGATGCTTGCCCGGCGCGGCATAGAAGGCCATTTCGAACGAGGCTCTATCGGTTGGAACCGGCGAAAACGTATTGGTTTCTGTCGCAAGCGATGCGGTGAAAATGCGCATGGAAATACTCTGTGCGGGGAAGTGACGTGCTTATTTCTGCGGTGCGTAGGCGATGGCCTCGACTTCGATCTTGATGTCGATCATCAGGCGGGATTCGACAGTGGTACGCGCTGGAGGCTCTTTTGGAAAATAGGTGCCGTAAACGGCATTCATGCGCCCGAAATCCCGCGCATCTTCCAGCCAGATGGTGGTTTTGACCACATCTTCCATTGTGGCGCCTGCAAGTGCCAATGCGGCCTTGACGTTTTCGAGCACCTGTTTCGTCTGCGCTTCAATGCCGCCCTCAACGATCTGGCCGTTTGGTCCGACTGGCACCTGACCCGAAATATAGACTGTGTCGCCTGCGCGAACAGCGGGGGAAAGAGGCACATGCGATGCGCCGAAGACCTGTTTTTTGGACATGATTTTCTCCGGTTATTTGACTGCTCCAAGGGCCAGTCCCTTGATGAGATAGCGCTGGAGCCAGATGAAAAGGATGGCGACCGGCAGCGTGGCGAGGAAGGTCGCCGCCATGACATAATGCCATTCGACGGTGTAGCGCCCCGCTACCAGCGAGAAGACCTGAATGGGCAGGGTGTAGCTCTCCTGCCTGCGTAGCATGGTCAACGCCACGACGAATTCGTTCCACGCATTGATGAAGGTGAAGATTGCCGTGACAGCAATGGCAGGCAGGCAAAGAGGCAGGAACACTTTTATCAGTGTCTTGCCGCGCCCGGCGCCTTCCATCCACGAGGCTTCTTCCAGATCACGCGGTATGGTGTCGAAATAGCTCTGCAGCATCCACACGGTAAAGGCGATGTTGAAGGCCATGTAGACTGCACCGACCGCGGAGACACTTTCAATCAATCCATAGGCGGCGAGCAGCCGGAAAAGACCCAGCACCAGAACGATAGGCGAGATCATCTGCGAAATGAGCAGGAATTGCCGGAATGCACCATGGCCTGCAAAGCGGAAGCGCGACATGGCATAGGCGGCAGGAATGGAGACGATGATGGCGCCGACGGAAGCAATGATCGAGACGTAAAGCGAGTTCAGAAGTGCCTGCCCGAATTTGGTCTGGACCCACATTTCCGAAAAATTCTGCCAGCGGAAGCTGCTTGGCCACCAAGTTGGAGACAGGACTTCCTGTGGCGGCTTGACGGCGGTGAAAAACATCACCGCGAAGGGAAACAGTGTCAGCACGATAAGCGGCGACAGAACGGCCCAGGCAATGATTGTGCGTTTCAGCTTTGAGCCGGTCATGAGCGTTCTCCCCGCATTGCAAGGCGGATATAGATCGCCGTGAAGACGAGGAGTATTGCCAGCATGATAAGCGATACGGCGGAGGCTTCTCCCAGCTTTCCGAGGCGGAAAGCGAGCTTGTAGAGATGCGTCACCAGAATATCGGTGGAGTTTGCCGGTCCGCCCTGCGTCATGACCCAGATGATCGGGAAAGAATTGAAGACATAAATTGTATTGAGCACGATGGCGATATTCACGAAGGGCTTGAGCAGCGGAAAGGTGATTTCGCGAAACTGCTGCCACAGGCTGGCACCTTCCAGCGACGATGCTTCGTAGAGATCCTCCGGGATGGATGACAGTCCGCCGAGAAAGATCGTGGTCGTGAAAGGCACCGTGACCAGAATACCGACCAGTATCTGCATGGGAAAGGCGGTAGCTGCGCTCGCCAACCATTGAATATTGCTGTCGATGATGCCGAGATTGCGCAGTGCGGAATTGAGCATTCCGCTTTCGCCGTTGAGCGCCCAACGCCAGACAATGGCAGTCATGGTGAGTGAAACCGCCCAGGGTAGCATGACGATGACGCGCGCTACCGAGCGGCCATAGAAATCCATGTTGAGGATGATGGCCACCGGAATGGAAACGATCAGCGCGCCGCCAACCACGGCGACGGTCCAAAGTGCGGTGCGCCAGAGTGCATTGAGAAAATCGGGCGTTGCGAAAAGTGCGGTGAAATTTGCGCCGTCATTGAAATCGCGTAGCTGCCCGAAGCGGTTCACGTCATGGCTGGCAATTTCAACGAGATGCACCACGGGCCAGAAGATCACCACCGCAGCCAGAAGCAGGCTCGGCAGGATCAGGAGATAGGGCAGGGTGCGGCTTTGCATCGGCAATCAAAATCCTGAAAAGAAAAAAGCCCGGCAGAGCGAGGGCACTGCCGGGCAGGCGGGGAGTGTTACTTCTTCAGGATCGCGTCCGCCTTGGCGGCGGCGTCCTTCAGCACGGCATCAGGTTCGCCCTTGCCGAGATAAATGCTCTGCATGGCATTGGACGTGATGTCGGCAATTTCTTCCCAACCCGGAATGATCGGTGCAAAGCGGGCATCCGGCAGCAGTGCGGTGAAGGCGGCGAGATCGGCATTATTGACGTAATAATCCATCTTCGCTTCTTCCTTGTTGACCGGAAGGAAGCCTTCGCCCTGCGTGAACTTGGCGCGCCATTCGGTCTGGAACAGGAAGTCGAGCACCTTCCAGGCTTCCTCCTTGTTCTTGGAATTCTGGAACATGATGACGGAATCGGTCACGCCATAGGTGCCACGCGCGCCTGTCGGTCCGGCAGGAATGGCTGCAACGCCATATTTGAGGTTCGGCGCTTCTTCCTTGATCTGGTTGGAAAGGAAAGGCGCGGTAATCATCATGCCGACCTTGCCCTGCTTGAAGAGATTCTGAACGTCTTCACGGGCATAGGAAGTGACGCCAGGCTGGGTCAGGCCATCGTCGATCAGCGACTTGTAAAGCTTCGCGGCTTCAAGTGCGCCCGGTGTGCTGAGGCCCGACGTGCCGTCCTTGTTGAGGATTTCTGTTCCATAGGACCACATGCCGTAATAGTAATAAACGTCGGTCTCGATTTCCTTGCCCTGTAAGCCGAAACCGTAATTCTCTCCGCCAAGCGCCTTGATCTTGGTGGCGGCGGCTTTCAGTTCGTCCCAGGTTGCGGGCGGGTTTTCGACACCTGCCTTGGCCAGCAGATCCTTGTTGTAATACATGGCGCGGGCAGAGGCTGCGATCGGCAGACCGTAGGTCTTGCCCTCAAGGACGGACGGAGACAGGAAAGTCTCAATGAAGCGGCCCTTGAACTCATCGTTCATGTAACCGTCGAGGGGTTCGGCGATGCCCTGCTGCACGAAGTCGATCAGCCAGCGTGTGCCGATGATCGAAAGGTCTGCATTGGTGCCTGCTGAAATGTCGGTGGTCAGTTTCTGCAGAAGCACATCCCACGGAACAATTTCGAAATTGAGCGTAATGCCGGGGTTGGCAGCTTCAAACGCCTTCTTGACCTCTTCGAAATAGGGGCCGGTCTTGGAGCTATACTCCGCGACCGTCATGCGCACTTCGCCTGCATTCGCAACCGACGACAGCGCCAGAATGCTCAATCCGGCCAGAAGGCCAGCCTTCCATTTATTGATAGACATCTTCCCGTTCCCTTGTTTTGCCCCGCATTGGTGCGATGACGATCTATTTTTGTTATTTTCTTACATTATCGGCTTAATTGGTACTTTCAAGCAAAAAGTTTTGTTGCAAACTTACATTTTGACTTTTACGCTGGTGGGAATAAACAGGTGCAGAAAGCTGCCGCATAAAAGGGGAATAGCGTGGAGCAAGCAGGCGAATTTGCCGGAAAGTCGGTGCTGGTTACCGGGGCCGGTGGCGGTGTTGGAAGCGCGCTGGTCAAGCTGTTCTCTGAACGCGGCGCCCGCGTGATCGGTTGCGATACCACACTGGAGGCAATGACCGGCGATGATTTTCATGCGCGTCATGCCTTTGATCTGCTTGATCGTGAGGGGCTGGAGCTGGCTGCAGAGCGGATCATAGCGGAATTGGGCTTGCCTGACATTGTCATCAACAATGCGGGCTGGACCCGTGCCGAGACCTTCGATGGGCTGAGGCAGGGCAATATCGACTCTGAGATCGACCTCAACCTGACTGCGGTTGCCGGATTTTCCAATGTCATGGCACAGGCCATGGCGGCGCGCGGACACGGCGTTTTTGTCTTCATTTCCTCGGTCAACGGTCTCCTGCATTTCGGAAACCCGGCTTATGCGGCTGCCAAAGCCGGAATCAATGCTTTTGCGCGCGGTATTGCGGTTGAGTTCGGAAGGAAGGGCGTGCGCGCCAATGTCGTCTGTCCGGGGTCGATAAGAACGCCTGCATGGGATCATCGTATCGCGCAGGATGTAAGCGTGCTGGACCGCCTGCAGCGCTTTTATCCGTTGGGGCGTATCGTTGACACGCGTGAAGTGGCGGAAACGGTCGCATTTTTGGCGTCGGATCGTGCTTCGGGCATTACCGGCGCGATCCTTCCGGTCGATGCCGGTCTGACTGCGGGCTGCCGTCCTTTCATCGAAGATATTCTCGGAGGCAACTGAGCGATGAAAGAGGTTTCGCTGCGCGGTATCACCAAAACCTTCGGACAATTGACTGTTCTCGACCGTGTCGATCTCGATATTCAAAGCGGGGAATTCCTTGTGCTGGTCGGTCCTTCCGGTTGCGGAAAATCCACGCTTTTACGGATGGTGGCCGGGCTTGAGCCCATTTCCGGCGGCGACCTTCTGATTGGTGGGGAACGCGCTAATGAGCTACCACCGCAAAAGCGTAATATCGCGATGGTGTTTCAATCCTATGCGCTGTTTCCGCATATGACGGCGCGTGAAAATATCGGTTTTGGCCCACGCATTCGCGGCGAGAAGTCGGAAGAAACAGCCGCGAAGGTCGACAGGGCGGCGTCCATCCTCAATCTCCATTCCTATCTTGATCGCTATCCGCGTCAGCTTTCGGGCGGGCAGCGCCAGCGCGTCGCCATGGGGCGCGCCATTGTTCGCGAACCATCGGTGTTTCTGTTCGACGAACCGCTTTCCAATCTCGATGCGCAGTTGCGTGTGCAGATGCGCACGGAGATCAAGGCCCTGCATCAGCGGCTGAAATCGACGGTGATCTATGTCACCCACGATCAGATCGAGGCCATGACCATGGCCGACCGGATCGTGGTTATGAATCAGGGCAAGATTCAACAGATCGGTGCGCCGCTGGATCTTTACGACCGTCCCGCCAACAAGTTTGTTGCGAGCTTTATCGGTTCACCGTCCATGAGCTTCATTCCGGGCACGGTGTCGGGCGGAATATTCCGTACTGGCGAGGGTGAGGAAATCGCCGTTGGTGCAGGAATATCCGATACCCGACAGGCGGAAGCTGGTATTAGGCCTGAAAATTTTACGGTCGCGCCGGATGGCAAGGGGCTGACGCTCACTGTGGAGGTGATTGAGCCGACGGGTCCTGAAACCCATATTTATGGCCGGATTGCCGGACAGCCCATACGAGCTGTGTTTCGCGAGCGCATACATCTTGCGCCGGGCGAGCAAGTGCCTGTAACTGCAAAGAGCGAACATATACATCTTTTCGATAAGGATAGCGGTCTCCCGCTTTGAACTTCCGATGAGCAAGGTTGCCGACATCATCACGCGGCTGCATGTCGTAGCGCAGGACGGATCGAAATCCGACCGGCGGCTGGCTGCGCTCGTGCTGGCTGATCCCGATTACGCCTCCAAGGCGGCGATCTCGGAGATTGCGACCAGAGCAGGTGTCAGCGAACCCACAGTGACCCGCTTCTGCCGCGCGCTCGGCTGTGATGGGGTTCGCGATTTCAAGTTCTTTCTGGCACAGGCGCTGGCCATTGGTGGCCAGTATCTGACGGCGGAAATACCCGCCCGCGATGTGCGTGAAAGCCGTATAGCCACGGCTGTGACCGATGCGGCGGTTGCCGCTATCCAACGCGCCAGCGACGGGCTTGATATGAGCGTGTTGATGAAAGTGGCGGAACGGCTTGCCGCCGGTGGCCCTGTGCTATGTCTGGGGTCTGGCGGCATCTCGTCCATGCTGGCAACAGAAATGCAGAACAGATTGTTCCGCCTGGGGATTCCGGTCAGTGCGCAAGTGGATGGGCAGTTGCAGCGCATGTATGCCGCCGTCACCACGCATGAAACGACGGTGATCGCTTTCTCCGTCTCCGGCTTTGCGCGTTCGGTGGTAGAGGCTGTGCTGGTCGCGCGGCAATATGGAGCGCAGACAGTCGCGATCACGCCTGCCGGTTCCGATCTTGCCAAGGCGGCGGACGTGCTCATCCCTTATCAGGCCAATGAAGACGGCAATATCTACAAGCCGACATCATCACGCTTCGCGCTGCTCGCCATTCTCGATATGATCGCTACGGCGACAGCGGAAGCGCGTGGCCCAAAGGTGCTGGAAAGCCTGCGTCGCATCAAGCATAGCCTCAATACGCTCACCATAGATGATCCGCGCTTGCCGTTGGGAGACTAATTCATGACCAGACCGAAAACCGTTCACGAGGTGGATACACCCGCTATCCTCATCGACATTGATCGTGTGAAAGCGAATATCGCCAAGGCGCAAGCTCATGCGGATTCAGTGGGTGTTAAACTGCGCCCGCACATCAAGACGCATAAACTGCCGCTCTTTGCCAAAATGCAGGTGGAGGCGGGCGCGACCGGGATTACCTGCCAGAAGCTCGGCGAGGCAGAAGTCATGGCCGATGCTGGAATGACGGACATTTTCCTGCCCTACAATATTCTGGGACAGGAAAAGCTTGACCGTCTGCATGCGCTGCATCAACGCATCACCCTGGCAGTGACGGTTGATAATGGAACCTCACTTGCGGGGTTGGCGGCACGTTTTACCGATGAAAAACACCCGTTGAAAGTGCTGGTCGAATGTGACACCGGTATGGGGCGCTGTGGCGTGCAGACGCCAGCCGAAGCATTGGAACTGGCGCGGATCATTGATCAAAGTGCAGGTCTTCGTTTCGGCGGTCTGATGACCTATCCCGCAGCGGGCAAGCCGGACGAGGCTGAACAATGGCTTTATTCGGCGCGTGAGCTGCTGGAAGCAAACGGTCTTCCTTGTGAGACAATTTCGAGCGGCGGCACGCCCGATATGTGGCGCAAACCCAGTGACAGTGTTGTCACCGAATATCGTCCCGGCACCTATATCTATTTCGACCGTTATCAGGTCGAGAAGGGGGCTGCGACAGTGGATGACTGCGCTTTTACGGTGCTTTCAACAGTCGTCAGCCATCCGACCTCCGGACGTGCGATCATCGATGCCGGGTCCAAGGCACTGTCCAGCGATACACTTGGGCTGAGCGATTTTGGTGAAGTGATGGGCCGCCCCGATGCACGTGTTATCGGTCTGAGTGAGGAGCACGGCAAGCTGACCGGTGACGTCGCCAGCTTGAAGGTTGGCGAACGGGTCCGGATTATTCCGGATCACGTCTGCGTCGTATCCAATCTCTTTGATGAGGTCCATCTTGTTTCAGGTGAGGATGTTGTCGATATCCTGCCGGTCGCCGCACGTGGAAAATTAAGATAATCAGGAGGATAGAATGAAGGCTGCGGCCAATCCGTTTGCTGGCGACAAGGATCGTGAGCAGATTTGGGAGATGCTTGTACAGCGCGATATTGAAGCTTTCGTATCGCAGGACTGGTCCTTGGTGGCCGATGATTTCGATGAAGCACGCTTTCTTGGCATTCATGCGCATAATGATCGCGATCCCGACAAATGGGATGCCGGATTTCCGACGCTCGCAAGTTATCGCGACGAATGGCTCCGACAGGCGGCGGAAAGTGCGGCGGTCGAATACGCCGAACCTCTGGCAGACGGTATCTTTCGTGCGACCAACCTGCGTGTGATCGATATTACGGGCGATGTTGCCGTCGCGCGGAAAAAATTCGATGGAACGATAGCCAGGAGGGACGGAACAGTTGATCGTCTCAACTGGCAAACGCTTTATTTTTGTCGTCGCGACGGCGCACGCTGGAAGATCACCGGCTTTGTCGGATACCTGGCGTATCGCTGAGATATCTGGCTTTTGAGGCATTAATCACGGCGCGGATTAATCAGTCTGCGCCTCATTCCGCAGGGGTAAGCACTCTGCAATAATGAATGCAAAGTAAAATATAATATAGATATGATTTTAATTGGTATTATTGTGAATAATAATGTTGATATATTTAACGATTCAGTATATTATTGGAAATAATAACTAAATAATATAATTCAAAATTTGAAATATAATAAACATGTAATATATTCTTACTTAATATTCCAAAATTTTGAAGCTATGGTTCTTCTCCATGCGAGGAGATGTACTATGGCAAAAATAGTCGGCACAACCAATTCAGACAATATCGTCGGTTCTGACGAGAATGACCGTATATGGGGTCTAACTGGAAATGATTTTATCGATGGAGGTCGCGGCAGCGACATTCTCGATGGGGGCGCGGGCGATGACGTTCTGACCACTACCGGGGGAGATGCCTCCGGATTTGATGAACTTACGGGAGGAGCCGGTGATGACCGTCTCGTCTTCAATTTCGTTGGCGGGGCTGCACGAGGTGGGGAAGGAATTGATACGCTTGTAGCCGATCTGTCGAACCAGCAAGACGCCGTTGTGTTCAGTGCGGCGCAAGGGCACGCTTACTGGGCAGATCCAGCGGTCAGTGACAACCACCTCTATTTCACTGATGTCGAACGTCTGAATCTTCAGACGGGTGCAGGCAACGATGTCATCGATGCGTCAGGTTTTGCCTTTGCAAACATTCACGCGGGTGCCGGCAACGATAAGATTGTGGCTGGAGCCGGGAATGATCAGATTTCCGGCGGTGCCGGACATGATCATATCTGGGGTGGAGGCGGTGCCGATGAAATCCGCGGCGGCAGCGGCAATGACATCATCGACGGCGGCAATGGCGACGACAATATCTCCGGCGATGAAGGAAATGATACGCTGCTGGGAGGCCGGGGGAACGATATCCTGAATGGTGGTGACGGCGACGACACTCTCAACGGCGGCGACGGTAATGACATTCTCTACGGAGGACCAGGCACGGACACCTTGATCGGTGGCGCGGGTAATGACACGTTCATCAGTTACAACGCAGATAGCGACATCATGATTGGTGGCGATGGCAATGACAGTTTTTCGGCCGGTGTGCAGGATAGCTACTATGCCGGATACTGGTTTCAGATGTCTGGCGGCGCCGGTGACGACACGTTCTCGATTTATAGTGACGGCAACCTCGGCAGTATTGATGGCGGTGAAGGAACCGACACGCTCTCGGTGAATTTTGACGACGTTGCCCGTGGCTTTACTTTCGATGCCGCATCTTACACCACGATAGAGAAATTCAACCTCGATGTTCGCTCGGCGACCATGGGGGCTCAAATTTTCGGCGGCGACGGAGATGATCGTATCACCAGCTCGGAGACGTTTCGGGAAGGGTTTAGCGGGAATGACACCTATGATGGCCGTGGGGGCAATGATTATATCTACGGTGCAAGCGGTTCCGACAATCTCCTTGGTGGGGATGGTGACGACGAACTGAATGGTGGCGAGGGTTCGGACCGGTTGTTGGGCGGAGCAGGTTCCGACATTCTGACCGGTGGCAGCGGTGCCGATACATTTATCTGGGACGATGAATCTGTTCAGTCCGGAGGTCTCGATCGCGTAACTGATTTCAACGTAGATGGCGGAGATGTCCTCCTGTTCCGAGGCGTAGATGCCATCACAAACTTCGACAGCTTTGTTGCCGCATCTGTCGATACGTCCGAAGGCGTTTTCGTGAGCATTGATGGTAGTGCAAACGGAATCATTATCGAAAATGTTACGCTTGCCGAATTGTCGGAAAATGATGTCACTTTTGCCTGAGCCTAAGCGATCATTATAAAGCAATCCGATAATGTACCTTGTCTCTCCCGGCGAATTCCGGGAGAGCATTTTGGGGAGCTGATCCACTCATGCTAAAATGGCGTGCTTCCTTGCGGTCTCTGGCGTCTCTTTAAGCCTGGCTCTGGTTAATTCTGGTTCATAGTATAATCATACTATTTTTCTGTAATTATATTCGTTTCAGTCTCGAATTATACTAATTCGAATGATGTCGCAGCTGATTGCATATTTGTCGCAGGCCGTTCCAGTAATTGATTGGAACGGGACTACTATTGTCTTCAAGCTGGTCGATTGACACCTGCTTTAAGCAGTGTCGAACAGTCCTCTGAGTTTGTCGCGCAACCCTTCAAAAAAAACATTCAAGGGGACGGTTGTTGGACGGAACATTTAGATGAATTCACGGCTGTGGGTGGACATGTCGGGAAATGACCTATATAGAATCAAGAAATCTATCGATAATCATTCCATGCGGACCGTTTGCGGAACGCAGATCGCGTGTGGGCACTTTGCGCTGGAATGAAGTTCTGTCAATGTTAAAAAGGAGATTAAGTCCGCCAGCACAGCGGGGTTAAACTTAATGCATGGTATTTTATACAAGGAAGAAAGTATGAAGTCGCCGGCTGAGATGAAAATAAGCTTGAAGAGCGTTTTTAAAGTCTTCGGCGATGACCCGGAGCGTGCAATGAAAGAATTGCGCGCAGGTAAATCAAAAACCCAGATTCACAGCGAACTTGGCGCAACAATCGGCGTCGATGATGCGACCTTCGACATCTATGAAGGCGAAGTATTCGTTATTATGGGCCTCTCTGGCTCGGGCAAATCCACGCTTCTGCGTCTGCTCAATCGCTTGATCGAACCGACTGCCGGTTCCATCGAAGTGGACGGCCGCGATATCGTCAAAATGACGAAGCGCGAGCTGATCGATCTTCGTCGTCGCGATATGAGCATGGTGTTTCAGTCTTTTGCGCTCCTGCCCAACCGTTCGGTTCTGAACAACGCATCCTTCGGTCTTGAAGTGGCTGGAATGGGTGAGGCGGAGCGTCACCAGAAAGCGCTGAAGGCACTCGCTGCCGTCGGGCTGGAGCCTTATGCCCATAGCATGCCGGACCAGCTTTCCGGCGGCATGAAACAGCGTGTCGGACTGGCGCGTGCTCTGGCAAGCGAGCCGACCATTCTTCTGATGGACGAAGCCTTTTCCGCCCTCGATCCGCTGATCCGCACCGAAATGCAGGACGAATTGAAGCGGCTTCAGGCAGAGCATAGCCGGACGATCATTTTCGTCAGCCATGATCTGGACGAAGCCATGCGCATCGGTGACCGTATCTGCATCATGCAGCACGGCAAGGTCGTGCAGGTGGGAACGCCGAACGAAATCGTGTCCGCACCGGCCAATGATTATGTCCGTTCCTTCTTCCGCAATGTCGATGTGTCCCGCGTTTTCAAGGCCGCCGATGTGGCACGCGAGGACGAACTGATCGTCTTCGAACCCGAACAGTTGGCAACAGCGCTCGAACGTTTTGATGCGAGCGGGAAGACATTCGGTGTGTTAATCGATGCAGACCGCACATATCGCGGCATGGTCAGTCGTGACGCTCTGGCAAAGGGTATCGCAGTGCAAGGCGGCGAGAGACTGGATAGTGTCTCTGCCATCGAAGCCGAAGCACCGCTTTCCGGATTGCTGACGCAGGTGGCGGAAAGCC
Source organism: Brucella tritici (assembly GCF_008932295.1). Taxonomy (GTDB): domain Bacteria; phylum Pseudomonadota; class Alphaproteobacteria; order Rhizobiales; family Rhizobiaceae; genus Brucella; species Brucella tritici. The sequence continues at coordinate 35,464 of NZ_WBWA01000015.1, forward strand.
CCTGGCCGGTTCCGGTTACTGATCACCAGAACCGTTATGTCGGTGCTATCAGCAAATCGGCCTTGCTTGAAACGCTTGGTCGCGCGGGTTGAGACCTGCGCGCCAACGGCCTTTTGCCTGATGAAGGCAGAATTGGTCCAATCCAGAAGAAATACGGAAATGGACGGTAAAACATGGATTTGAATTTCAGTGTCGGCGGATGGGCGGATGTCGTGGTCAACTACATTCTCGACCACTTTACGCCCGCGCTCGATATGATCGCAGCCGCCATCGGTTTTGTGACTGACGGTATTCAAAACGCTCTTCTCGCTGTCCCGCCGTTAGGTGGGGTTGCAATTCTCACGCTGCTCGCGCTGTGGCGTGTGGGGTGGAAGTTCGCGATATTCACGGCTCTCGCATTGGGGCTCATCATCCACATGGAATTGTGGACGGGCACGATGGAAAGCCTCTCTCTCGTACTGGCATCGACAGTAATCGCTGTCGTTATCGGCATTCCGCTCGGCATCGCCATGGCTCGTAGCGATACAGTCGCTTCGATCGTGCGCCCGGTGCTCGACCTCATGCAGACGATGCCTGCATTTGTCTATCTCATTCCAGCGGCAATGTTTTTTGGCCTCGGTGCCGTGCCCGGAACGATTGCGACGGTGATTTTTGCGATGCCCCCGGTTGTGCGTCTGACCAATCTCGGTATCCGGCAGGTGCATGCGGAGTTCGTTGAAGCGGGGCTTGCCTTCGGCTGTACATCCCGGCAGCTTCTGTTCAAGGTGCAGCTCCCAAACGCCATGCCATCGATCATGGCCGGCATCAACCAGACGATCATGCTGTCGCTTTCGATGGTGGTGATCGCGTCGATGATCGGTGCGGGTGGCCTCGGCAATACTGTGTTGACCGGCATCCAGCGCCTCAATGTGGGCCTCGGCTTTGAAGGTGGTCTCGCAGTAGTCATTCTGGCGGTCATTCTCGACCGCATTACCCAGAGCTTCGGCAAGGGCGGAACTGGACTTTTCAAGCGGCTAGCATCTTTGGGAAAGGCGGCGGACGCTCAGTCCGCCTCGTCCTTTCGCAAGCAGGAAGCATGAAACAAGCAAAAATAATAACCAAGAATAACAACGGGAACTGATACCAATCGAAAAGGAGAAGCTATGTTAGGCAAACTAACCAAATTCGGTCTGGCGGCAGTTGTGGCGGGAACGATGACCATGGGCGCAGCATTTGCGCAGGACGGCAAGCCGGTAAAAATCGGCTGGGCACCTTGGTCGGATGCCGAATTCGTCACCAAACTCGCCAAGAAGCTGATCGAAGACAATCTCGGCCAGAAGGTTGAGCTGGTTCAGACAGACGTGGCCCCACTTTATCAGGGCGTGAGCCGTGGCGATATCGACGCCATGATGATGGCCTGGTTGCCGGAAACGCATGCTGATTACTATGCGCGCGTGAAGGACAAGGTCGAAGACCTCGGCCCGCTCTATGAAGGCGCGAAGCTTGGCTGGATCGTTCCCGCTTACATTCCGGAAAGCGAGATCAGTTCCATTGAAGATCTGAAGAAGCCGGAAGTTCGCGAGAAGCTGAAGGGTGAAATTCAAGGCATCGATCCGGGCGCAGGTCTCACGCGTCTATCGCAGGAAGCGATCAAGAAATACGGGCTGGACTACAAGCTCAATATTTCGAGTGAAGCGGCCATGTTGACGACGGTTGATCGTGCCACGCGTTCTGATGGCTGGTTCGTGGCAACGTCGTGGAGCCCGCATTGGATGTTCGGCAAGTACAAGCTGCGTTACATTGCCGATCCTGAAGGCGCACTCGGCGGGGCCGAACATATCGACGCCATCGCGCGCAAGGGCTTCAAGGAAGACAATCCGAAGGTTGCTTCGCTGCTGACCAAGATGAGCATTCCGATCAGCGAGCTCGAAGCTGCGATGTTCGATGCGCAGGAAACGTCCTATGAGAAGGCCGTCGATAAATATATCGCGGACCACCCCGACCGCATCAAGGAATGGCTGGCTGAATAATCAGCTCGGTAAGAAAGCCCCGGTTTTCCGGGGCTTTTTCATATCCTATCCTCTTCGAGCAATCAGAATCCCCGATATCACGATGATACCGCCCAGAGCCTGTAACATGCCGATGGGTTCCGACAGGATAGTCCAGGCAAGAAACGCCGCGACGACCGGTTGTAGAAGCAGGGTGAGTGACGAAAATGATGCCGGAAGATAGGCGAGGGCATAAGCGATCATGCTCTGGCCTGCGGCATGGGTTACCCATGCGAGGCCTGCGAGAATAAGCCAGCCATAGAGCGTAGCAGGCAGTATCTGACCTTCCATGAAATACGCAACCGGCAGCGAAAAGACGGCGGCAATTGCGCTGCTCCACAGCATGATGCGCATGGTGGAAAAGCGGCTGCGCAAGCGGCCAACCGAAAGGATGTAACCGGCATAGAAGACTGCGGCCAGAAGCGCCATCGCATCGCCGGACGATTGGGACTGGAGAAGCTCGCCCGGACCACCCTTTAGCACGACGACGCCAATGACAGCGACGGCAAGGCCGATCATGAAGGACGTGCTCACGCGCGATTTGAAAAGCAACCAAGCGCCCAATGTCACGAAAATCGGCGCCATGTTGGCAAGCAGCGTGGCATTTGCAACGGATGTCATGTGCAGCGACAAGTGCCACGCGCCGAGATCGAAGGCGATGAACAGACCGGGCAGGGCGAGGCGCAAACAGTCGGACAGCGTGAGCGGGGTAGTATCCTTTTCGTCGCGCCGTTCGCGACCATCCATGAGCAGAAGCGGTAATACTGCGAGTGCAAGACGCCAGAAGCCTGTTGCGAGCGGACCCACCTCGGAAAGCCGGACAAAGATCGGCGAGCTGCCAATAGCGATTCCGCCAACGATCAGAGCGGTCATCGCCAGACGTTGCGCATTGGTAGGAGCGGGGCTTGTGGCGGTGGTATGCGACATTTTCAAACTCAAAGTTACGCCGAAAATGTTCCGCTGCCCGCGCAATGCACGCAGCTAAAGAACGACTGTCGGCTTTGGACTGAACTGGTCATGGAGAATGTCGAGCACATTTCTTCCACTATCCGCGTTCCGAATATTGTTCTTCATGTCGCAAAAGAATGGGAATAGAGAAAATTTTACCCGCGACATTGATATGACGCGGGCTTGCTTATTCCTCTTTGAGGGAGGCGTCCAGCATTGGGTTATGGCAGAAACCGGAAATTTCATCACGTTCTGTTCAATAGATCGCAAATTCCATGAAAAAGCGCCCTTGAGGGGCGCTTTCCAATTATCAGCGAGAATAGGGCGAATAGCACTGTCTGCGCGGCCCGTTATAGGGCTGGAATGTATTGTCGGACGAGCGATAGGACCGGTAGCGGTTATAGCACCATTGTACATGCGCATTTGACATCCGCGGTGCGCGATAAACAGGGCGAGGCTGGCTTATTGCGCCGCCAATGATCGCCCCTGCACCGAACGCGGCCAGTGGATACCACCACCCATCGCTATGGCGACGATAGCCGTGGCGATAATGCCGATAGCCGCGATGTCCGTTCCAATGTCCCGGCCGGTTGGGCCTGTGGCCATGATAATGACGCGGCGGGCGGCGATGGTCGCGCACCTGTTCGACATTCTGGTTGAGGGCCGGGCGATCCAGATTCATAGGGGCAGCCATCGTCGGTGCGATGGACGTTGCTCCAAAGATCAAAGCGAACGCCCCGACACAGCTTTGCTTGAAGATATTCACGTGCAGCCCTCCGTCTTAAATGATCAGGGTAAACGCTTGAAATATCGCTTTGTTCCCGCTTATTTAAGAACCCAAAAGCCGGGCTTTCACAGTTCCGGGCGGGGTTGGACAATCCCCAAAATGAAAGGGAGCAGGCTCCTCCCCAAGAACCTGCCCCCCAATGCATCGCCCCCCGCCATAGGTGGTGCGATGCTTACCTCTCGTGGCTTTTGCCATGTCTGAATTCAGCGTGTCAGACCTTACCTTCGAGTGCAGCATTTAGCAACTTCAACGCGCGTTCTTTTGTCAATTCAATCGGGTTGCCGCCAGCGGTTGGATCGACGATAGCCATCTCGGCAATCAGGTCCTTCCGCGCATTGTCCATTTCGAGACCCTTGATGAATTCAGGGAGTGTGTTGGGGACGCCCAATTCGGTACGCAACTTCATGATAGCTGCCAGAAATCCGTCAAAGCCGCCCTTGATGCCGAGATAATCGGCAAGCCGTTTTATACGCTTTTCGATGGCGGATCGGTTCTGGAGCAGGACATAGGGCATGAAAACCGCATTCGTCATGCCATGATGGGTATCATAGAGGGCACCGATGGGATGCGACAGCGAATGAATTGCGCCGAGCCCTTTTTGGAAGGCTGTTGCACCCATCGCCGCCGCCGCCATCATGTTCGCGCGCGCTTCAATATTCTTGCCATCGGCATAGGCGGTAGGAAGGTTTTCAAAAACCAGACGGATACCTTCCACCGCGATGCCATCAGCCATTGGATGAAATCCCGGAGCACAATAGGCTTCAAGGCAGTGCGCCAGCGCATCCATGCCTGTACCTGCGGTGATGAAGGGCGGCATCCCGGTGGAAAGCTCAGGATCGGCAATGACTGTGACCGGCAGCATCTTCGGGTGGAAAATGACCTTCTTGGTATGGGTCGCTTCGTTGGTCAAAACGCCTGCGCGGCCAACTTCTGATCCGGTGCCAGCAGTGGTGGGCACGGCAATGATCGGTGCAATTGCTTTGCTGTCGGCGCGGGTCCACCAGTCACCAATGTCTTCGAAGTCCCAGACCGGTCGCGTCTGTCCTGCCTGAAAGGCGATCAGCTTGCCAAGATCCAGCGCCGAGCCGCCGCCAAAGGCGATGACGCCATCATGCTTGCCGCTTTTGAAGACCTCAACGCCTGCATAGAGATTGCTTTCGACCGGGTTTGGCTTCACGTCGGAGAAAACCCCATGCTTCACACCGGCTTCGTTCAGAATAGCAAGCGTGGACGCCACCACAGGAAGTTTTGCCAGGCCGGGGTCAGTCACAAAGAGCGGGTTCTGAATGCCAGCGGCCTTGAGGACAGCAGGCAATTCCTTGATGCGGCCTGGGCCAAAAAGCACGGTGGTGGGGAAATTCCATTTGGCAGTCAAAGTGGTCATGTCGATTGCTTTCCAGAAATTCAATTCAGATCAGATTTTCTCACGCAGGTGGAAGGATTTCGGGCGCGTGAGATTGTTGTAGCCGATGGGTGACAGGGCAGCCCCCTTGCCAGTGTCTTTCACCCCGGTCCAGACAAGTGCGGGATCGAGATAATCACAACGGTTCATGAAAACCGTGCCTGTTTCGATATGATCGCCGAGAGTAGCGGCGTGGTCCGTGTCTGCCGTCCAGAGCGAAGCTGTCAGGCCATAGATACTGTCGTTCATCAGCGCGAGGGCTTCCTCGTCGTTGCGCACTTTCATGATGCCGACGATGGGGCCGAAGCTTTCTTCACGCATGACGCTCATCTGGTGATCGACATTGGTGAGCACTTCCGGCGCGACATAGGGCGAACCTGCGCGGTCGTTCTCGACGCTCATGTTGACGTGGGCCTTCGCACCCTTGCGCAAGGCTTCCGCTTTCTGCTCGCGGATAAGATCGGCAAAGCGCGCCTGTGCCATTGGGCCGAGCGTCGTTGAACTATCCAGCGGATTGCCGACGACATACTGCTTCGTCAGGTCGATGAAACCATCGACGAAGCGGTCATAGACTGCTTCATGAACATAGATGCGCTCGATCCCGCAGCAGCACTGGCCGGAATTGAAGAAGGCGCCATCGACCAGATTGGCGACGGCATGGTCCAGATTGACATCGGGCAGCACATAGGCCGGGTCCTTGCCGCCAAGCTCCAGCCCGAGCGTCATGAAGGTGCCTGCGGCAGCCTTTTCGATGGCGCGCCCCCCGCCGACCGAGCCGGTGAAATTCACATGGTCGATCGTGCCCGATGCGAGCAGCTTTTCCGTCGATGCGTGATCGAGAACGATGTTCTGGAAGACACTCTTGGGAAGCCCGGCCTTTTCAAACGCTTTTGCAAAGCGTTCACCGGCCAGAAGCGTCTGCGTTGCGTGCTTGAGGATCACGGTGTTCCCGGCCATAAGTGCGGGAATGATTGTGTTGACAGCCGTTAGATAGGGATAATTCCACGGCGCAATCACCAGAACAATGCCGAGCGGCACGTGCTTCACATACCGGCGGAAGCCATCCTTTTGCATAGGCATATAGGGTTTCAGCGCTTCTTCGGCGATATCGATCATATATTGACCGCGTTCCTGCACGCCGCCGTTCTCGCCGCCATAGCGCGTTGGCCGTCCCATCTGCCATGCGATTTCAGGGGTAATTTCGTCCTGCATCCCGGCGAGTGCATCCAGCGCGGCCCGGCAATAGTGCGCGCGCTCATTGATACTCAGTTGAGCCCAGCCGGTTTGCGCATCGCGTGCAGCCGCCACCACCGAGGCGATTGCAGCCTCGCTTAAAAAAGGACGCTCGGCATAAACCGAGCCGTCTATCGGAGAGATGATCTTGGCCGTGCCGCTCATCTGCAATTTCCTTTGAAGTCTGGCATTGCGTTATTCATTTCGGGATTGGTTGCGCGGGTCAATAGCGCTCGAACCCGCGATGCAACTCCCAGTCGGTTACGCGCCGATCATATTCGATCTGTTCCCAATGGGCGGTGTGGACGTAGTGGTTGACGACTGCTTCTCCGAGAGCCTCCTTGAGGAACGCGGAGTTTTTGAGCGCCTGTGCGGCTTCGCGCAGCGTATACGGAATTTCCTTCAGTTTTACCGCACTATAAGCATCGCCGACGAAAGGCTCGTCGAGTTCCAATTGTTCATCGATGCCCTGCAGGCCCGATGCGATGAGCGCTGCAAAAGCCAGATATGGATTGAGGTCAGCGCCGCCGATGCGGCATTCGATGCGGATGCCTTTCGTTCCTTCACCGCAAAGGCGGAAACCTGCAGTGCGGTTATCCTGGCTCCACATGATTTTCGTTGGCGCAAAGGTTCCCGCCTGAAAGCGCTTGTAGGAATTGATGTAGGGCGCCAGGAAATAGGTATAGTCGGTGGCGTATTTGAGCTGTCCGGCCACCCAGGAACGCATCAGCGGTGTCATGGTATAGGGCGCTTTCGGATCGAAGAAGAGCGGCTCCTTGCCGTCGGCGCTCCAGATGGAATTGTGCACATGGCTTGAGCTTCCAGCCTTGCTGTAATCATACTTGGCCATGAAGGTGATGCATTTGCCGTGCGCTTCAGCGATTTCCTTCATTGCGTTCTTCATGATGACATGGCGGTCCGCCATTTCGAGCGCTTCGGCGTAACGTACATTCAGCTCTTCCTGTCCCGGCCCCCATTCGCCCTTGGAGTTTTCGACCGGGATGCCGGCTGCTGCAAGCTGGTTGCGCATTGCGCGCAGGACCGGCTCCTCCTTGGTGGTCAGGTGGATGACATAATCCTGCACATAAGGCGAAGCCGTTTCCATATCCTGCCAGTGCTTGGCGCGGGCCGTCTTGTAAGTCTCGTCGAAGAGGTAGAATTCAAGCTCGGACGCGAAATAAGCGCGATAGCCGCGCTCGTGCAGGCGTGCGAGCTGCTTCTTGAGGATAGCGCGCGGGGAATGCGCCAGATCCTGATGATCGTGGTGATCGAGCACGTCACAAAGCACGATGACGGTCTTTTCCAGCCATGTGGCGACACGCAGGGTCGAAAGGTCTGGCTTGATGACAAAATCACCATAGCCCTTGTCCCATCCGGCGGCCTCATAGCCTGGCACAGGCTCCATATCGATATCGTCGGCGAGGAGATAGTTGCAGCCATGGGTCTCGTCGTAACCAGATTCCACGAAGAACTGTCCGTAGAAGCGTTTGCCGATCAGGCGTCCCTGCATGTCCACAAAACATGCGAGCACCGTATCGATTTCATCGTTTGCAACGGCTCTTTTCAATGCATCGAAAGTCAACTGTTCGGCCATTTATGCTCGCTCCAGAACGGAAAAAAGTGATGGACGCGGCACAGTGTGCCGCGTCCAAAATTCTCATGCGTAGCGGTAAGGCGCACCCGCACCTCGCATGGTTTCTTGATATTTTTTCAGGATCGCGACGACTTTGGCGTTGCGTTCGCTCTTCTGTGCGATGTCGTCCCAGAATTCCTGTGCAGCATCTTCGATCTGCTTCCATTCCGATTCCGGAATAGTCGTCAGTTCCAGCTTCCCGCCAGTGGTGCGATAATGAGCCTCGCCCCACCAGTACCAGTGCTGGCGGTAATAGTGCGATGAATCCATCGCCAGCTTGAACAGGGTCTTCAGGTGATCCGGCACGGCTTCCCATTTCTCCGTATTCGCGAAATAGGAACCAGCCCATGCACCGTTGATGTTGTTGGTCAGATAGTACTTGTTGATGTCGGCCCAGCCGACCGTATAGGCCTCGGTCGCACCACACCATGCAACGCCGTCGAGTTCGCCCGTCTGGATGGCAACTTCAATATCTTCCCATGGCAGCGTGACGGGCACGACGCCGAATTTGGTCAGGAAGCGACCGCCGGTCGGGAAAGTGAAGACGCGAAGTCCTTGCAGGTCCGCGACGCTGCGGATCGGTTTGGTGGTCACGAAGTTGCAGGGGTCCCAGGAACCGGCGCTAAGCCATGTAACTCCTGGAATCTCCTTATAGGCTTCTTCCCAGATTTCATTGAGCCCATACCAGTTGAACAGGGCGGGCACATCGAGGCTGTAGCGTGATGCGAAGGGGAAGTAAGCCCCGAACACTGCGACATCGACTGGAGACGCCATGGAGTCGTCGTCGCTTTGCGCGGCGTCGATTGTGCCGGACTGAACGGCACGGAACAACTCACCCTGCGGCACGAGTTGGTCGGCAGTATAAAGTTCGATCACCATGTCGCCATTGGCAGCCTTGTTGAAGGCGTCGATAGACGGCTTGATGACGTGCTCTGCAAGTGCCGGACCCGCATAGGTCTGGAGCCGCCATTTGATCGGGCTTTGTGCCCTGACATACGGCGTTGCAAGTGTACTTGCACCCAGCGCGCCAACGGTCGTCAGCCCGGCTTTCTTGAGAAAATCGCGTTTGTTAAGCTTGCTATTCTCACTCATGCCCATTCTCCCACTCTTGTTTGAGTTCACCCTTTATTTGTCCCGGTCTGGCCCTTCGGGCTCTTGTCACCGGCTTATGCGTATTCTCCCGTAATTATCGTCATCGTCCTGTGTACCAGTTGGGCAACCACATCGCGATCTGCGGAAAGATCATCAGGATAATGATGGTCAACACCATGAGGAAGAAGAACGGCACGATTGAACGATAGATGTCTATCAATGTGACTTCCTTCGGCGCCAAGGCCCGCATCATGAACAGATTGTATCCGAAAGGCGGCGTGATATATGCGATTTGGCAGGTGATCGTGTAGAGCACGCCGAACCAGATGGCGTTAAAGCCGAGGCTCTTGACCAGCGGTATGTAAAGCGGCGCCACGATGACCAGCATTGCCGTGTCATCAAGGAACATGCCCAGTATGATGAACGAAAACAGCATCAATATCAGGATTGTCCACGGCGACAGATCGAAGGTATGGAGCAATACGCTTTCGATCGCTTTCACCGCTCCGAGACCATCATAGACGGAAGAGAAGCAGAGTGCGGCCAGAATGATCCAGAGGAACATGCAGGTGACGGTGAGACTGTTCCGTGTCGTGGTTTCCCAGACAATCTTGTTGAGGCGTCCGGTGAAAAGCGCGGCAAGTGTCGCGAGCAACGCGCCGACGGCGGAGCTTTCCACAAGGCTGGTAACGCCTGTGAGGAACAATCCCATCATTGCGCCGAAAACCACGAGCGGAAGAATGCCCGCGCGTAGCGCGACAAAACGGTCGTGCCATGTGATCCTGTCCAGTTCTTCCTGCGGCAAAGTCGGTCCGAGTTCGGGCTGGATGCGGCAGCGTATGTAGATATAGATCGCAAAGAGCGCGGCCATGAGAAGGCCGGGACCAATCCCTGCGAGCCAGAGCTGCAGAACCGGCTGCCGGGCAATCATTGCGTAGAGAACCAGCACCACGCTTGGCGGAATGAGAATGCCGAGCGAGCTGCCAGCCTGAATGACGCCCGTTACCATAACCTTGTTGTAGCCACGCTTGAGAAGCTCCGGCAGAGCTACGGTCGCGCCAATGGCCATGCCCGCAACACTCAGGCCGTTCATGCAGGAAATGATGACCATCAGGCCGATCGTGCCCAGTGCCAGACCGCCGCGAATGCCGCCGAACCACACGTGGAACATGCGGTAGAGATTGCTGGCAATCCCCGATTCCGAGAGCATGTAACCCATGAAGACAAAGAACGGCACTGTGATAAGCGGATACCAGTTCAACACCGCAAAGGTGGCATTGTACGGCATCTCGAACGAGCCTTTGCCCCAAAGCAGGAGCGCGGCGAGCGAGCCGACAAAACCGATCACGCCGAATACGCGCTGCCCGGTCATGAGCAGCACCATCATGGTTGCAAACATGAAGAGCGTTATGAATTCCGAACTCATATGTGATGCCCTTCCTCAATGGTGGGACCCGCAATGGTGCTGATTGGCTTTCCACGCAGGGAGGCCCAGTCCTTGAAGAAATTGGAGACGCATTGCAGTAGCAGCAGCAAAATACCGACGGTCATGATGAGCTTGATCGGCCATAGAAGCGGAGCCCAGGCAGTATAGTTTTTCTGGTTGTAAACGATGGCGTAGTTGGTCGATGAAATGCCGCCGGCGACCATCACACCGAGATAGAAGATGATGAACAGGATGGTGATCATGTCGGTGATCATTTTCCTGCGCGGTGAAAGACGGTCGAAGAACAGGTCCATACGTACATGCGCGCCTTGCTGCATGGCGTAGGCGCCGCCGAGCAGATAATAGGCAGAGAGCAAAAACTGGGACATTTCCAAGACCCAGTTGACCGGCACGCCGAGAACCACGCGTGAAAAAGTCGAATATAGAAGGCAGGCACCGAGCACGAAGAAGAGATACATCGCAAAGCGCCCGACGTAGTAATTCACTGCATCAACATATTTGACGAACAGTCTGATCGGCTTCGGCATTTTCCGCTCCTTCAGGCTTTCTGTTCCGTGTTGTGGGGGCCAATTGCTTTCGCAATGTCCTTCAATATCGTTGCGAGTTTTTCGGCCCAGTCGGCCTGCGCCGGACCATCGGCAATCTCATTGTTGCGAAGTTCGATCATCACGCAGGGCGCATTGCGCGGGCGGGCGTGCCGCTCCAGCGTGTAATAGACGCGGTCCGCCGGCGAATAGGGCTCGTTGACACCGACATTGAGGTTTAAGTCTTTCTGCAGCGCGGCAATCAGCGGTTTGCCAATCCGGTCATCTTCATCGTGTATGATACCGATTTGCCAGGGGCGGGGGATGTCGCGATAGACGGGCGTGAAGGAATGGATCGTCACGATCCAGGATGACAGTCCTCGTCGCGCACGATCTGCAATTACGTGTTCGACAGTAGTGTGGAATGGACGATGCGAAAGATCGATACGCGCCAAATGTTCCATGGAATTGAGCGCGTGATTTCCGGGGACCACGGTCGTCTCGCTGATTTCCGGAATGAGGTCGTGAGCGTCGAGTGGACGATTGCAATCGATCAACAGTCGCGAAAGCTGGCTTTCGACGAGAGGCGCATTAAGAGACGTAGCGAGATGTCTTGCGACTTCCACCGCGCCGGGGTCCCAGGCGATATGAGCCTGCAATGCATCGGCGTTCAGTCCGAGCCCGTCGAAAGTCTCGGGAATGAAATTGGATGCGTGCTCGCAGACAAGAAGATAGGGACTTTCCCCATCCTTGTTGAAGACAGAAACAGGCTCGCACGAAGCCGTGCGATGTTCTCGCTCGTCCGTCATTCTGTTTGTTCCCCGCGCTGTAACTTATGTTACGTTTTTTCCAATTATGCGCTATTGCGGATTATTTGATACGTCCTATGATTATTTGTCAAACACAATTTCGCCCAAATTCAAAAAGGGCGTTCAGGAACGGAAAGTGCTGTGCCGGTGCATGCAAGCGTTGCGGAGCTGATCAATGAGCGGATCGATACAATGCCGGCAGGCGAGCGCAGTGCCGCACAGACGCTGATCGCCAACTACCCGATGCTGGGGCTAAAAACCGTCGCGGAGTTTTCTGCTTTGGCCGGTGTCAGCTCCCCTACGATCTTGCGCTTTGTCAACAGGCTCGGGTTTCAAAGCTATCCTGATTTTCAGGCGCGATTACAGGATGAGCTCGCAGCCCAGTTGCAATCGCCGCACCATCGGAACGAACAGCCGGGAACAGGGCCAGACACAGCCTATCCGGCTGTGGAGCACACGCTGGAGAATATCCGTGAAAGCTTTCGGCACCTCGGTGAAAAGCAACTGCGCCAGGCCGTGTCCGCTTTGAGCGACGGGAGAGGAAATGTCTATCTCATTGGTGGACGCTTCACCGATCCCATTGCGCAGTATATGGCGGCGCATATGACTGTCATTCGTCCGCACGTCTTTCATTTGGGCGGACAGGAGAGCGTGTGGCGTGACCGTCTTCTCGATATGGGGAAGCGCGACGTTCTGGTGGTTTTCGATATTCGTCGTTATCAGGACAGCCTTCTGAAGCTCTCTGAGAAGGCGCGGGCGCGAGGGGTAGAAGTCATCCTTGTGACCGACCAGTGGCTTTCGCCGATTGCACGCGTGGCGCGGCATGTTCTGGCAGGACGTACAGCCGTGCCGTCAGCCTGGGATTCGTCGGCAGCACTCTTTGTACTGGCAGAAACGGTCATTCGCGAAATGACCAGAATGCTGGAAAAGGACAGCGCGGCCCGCATTGCGGAACTTGAAGGGCTACGTTGATACGAGGTTTCAGTACGCAGTTTATTCCAGCCCGCAGGCCCGCAGAAACAGCGCCGAAACTTCCTTCTCGATCCGTTCAATGTCGAGCGGTTCGTCCTTGTCGAGTTCCATCATGCTGCGGACCTGTGCTTCAAAGTCGGCATAATGCTGGGTAACAGCCCATATATGCATTTGAAACAGTAGGGGATCGACAGGCTTGATGCGGCCGTCATCCACCCATGACTGGATAAGTTTCACCGCATTATGGGTGGCAGAGACATGTTTTTTCCAATGGCGGCTCAGATATGGAGCGCCATTGGCAATTTCGGTGGTGAAAAGGCGTGAAGCCTTGGGATTCTTCTGACTATACTCGAGCTTAGCACGGATATATTGCCGGATCACTTTGGCAGGATCATCCTCAGTATTGGCGCCGAGGAATATCTCTTCCCACTCGTCGAGAATATAGACGATGATATCCTCGTAAAGCTCTTCCTTGCTCGAAATATAGTAGTGCAGTTGAGGCTTGGTGAGACCGGCGCGATGCGCAATGCCTTGCGTGGATGCCCCCGCAAGACCTTTTTCGGCAAATTCGTCAATCGCAGCAGCCCGTATTGCGCCGAGAATGCGCCGCCTGCGTCCGAGAACCTTGTCCCGTCCGGTCAGTTCGGTGTGACCATTCTCGTCGCCGTTGCTCATCCATACCTGCCGCGATTGAGGTGGGGTTATTGGCCCAGCTTCTTCTTGATGTCGAGTCCCACGCCCTTGTTTACGAAGGCATCGGTCGCGACCTTGCTCATGTCGAGTTCGTCGCCGCTGACAATCCCTGCCTTACGGGCGAGTTCGTAGAACGCCTTGACGCGATCCATCGAGATTGCGCCAATTCCCTTTTCAAGCGTGTCGCCGCTATCGATGAGCTGAAGGTTCTTGATCCGCTCCAGTTCCGCATCGAGCGTTTCCTTGCTCATGTCCGGATTATCTTTCAGGATCAGTTCATAGGCTTTGCTGCGGTCGCCATAGAGGAAATTGGTCCAGCCCTCGATGGAAGCACTGACGAAGCGCTGTACCAGGTCGGGGTTCTTTTCGATCAGATCCTGACGGGTTTCGATCGTGTTGCCGTAGGTGCTGTAGCCGTAGTCGGCGAGGAGATAGGTCGTAACCTTCGCGCCTTCTTTTTCGGCATAGATCGGCTCAGCGGTCGCATAGGCCTGCTGCACGACTTTCTTGTCATTGAGGAACTGGGCGAGGCTATAGCCATAAGGGCGCAGCTGTTCGTCCTTGAAGCCAAAGTCCTTGACGAGCCATGGCCAGAATGAGAACTGGCCGTCCTTCGAAATCAGGATCGTTTCGGCATTGGTCAGATCCTTGAAATCCTTGTACGCACCTTCATGTGCCATCAATGCCTGCGGGTCTTTCTGGTAAAACGCGGCAACAACCGTCGTTGGTACGCCGTTAGCGACGTTGTTGAACGACAGAAGCAGATTTCCGGTCAGCAGGAAGTCGAGACGGCCTGCGGCAAGCATCGGGCGATTGTTGACCTGCGGTCCGCCCATTTCGATTTGCACGTCGAGGCCGTATTTCTCATAGGTGCCATCGGCAAGGGCCTGATAAAAGCCGCCGTGACCGGCTTGTGCGAGCCAGTTGGTGCCGAGTGTCACCTTGTCAAGCGCATAGGCCATCTGTGCGGAAAGGCCCATGGAAAGTGCGGCCAGCGCCGCAACCAGTGTCTTTTTCATATTGGTTCCCCTTGTTTTAATCAGTCAAAGCCATGTCGGCGGTCCAGCCGCGCGTTTTGCCCGGATTGAGCAGGCCGTACGGGTCGGCCAGTTTTTTGAATTCGATCTGGACGCTGTCGATCTCTTTCATGCCGCCATCCTCGATGGTGTAGGCATGCGGATCGTAGATGTCGCAGCCGTCAACCTGCTCCAGTTCCTTGATCAGGCGGTACATCTCGTCACGGCCTTCAAAGCGGACAAGCGGAAGCGCGAAAATCTGCACTTCTCCTTCAAGGCGCGCCATTTCATGATGCATATATTGTGTTTCGCCGTAGCGCTCGATCTGGCGTGTCACTACATCGACGTCAAACGGACGCGGATAGGCGACCTGCAGATAGGTCCAGCCTTCCTCGGCTTTCAGCGCCTGCAAGGTTGTGTGGTTCCAGCCGCACTCATAAGCAGGCTGCAAACCATTCTTGTGCAATTCATCCAGTGTCATGGCGAAGGAAATCTTGCCGCCAAATTCAGTGGCGAGCGCTTCGAAACGAGCCATTTCTTCCGGGGCAATCATGGCAAAAACCGCATCCTTGTCGGATGGGAACAGATCGCCGAACTTGGTGTAAAAGCGTGCAAAACGGCGATCAACTGTGGTCAGAAGATAGCAGTCAAGATTGTCTTCCAGTGCCTTGAGGCAGAAGTTGAGCGTTGCCTCGTAACTATCGAACAAGGCAGCAGTATGTATCCAGTCGGTCGCCTTGGTAAGACCGATTTCCAACTCCAGAATGATGCCGTTGGTGCCATAGGCATGCTGGACTTTATGAATGTCGCGTCCGCTCAATTCGATAATTTTCGGCTCCGGTTCGACAGTCAGAACCTTGACCGAATAGACATTGCCATCGTCGCGCAACATGCCGTGACGCAGTGAGCCGATGCCGCCTGAACCGCCTGAGAAAAAGCCGCCAATCGTGGCGATGCGGCGGGTCGACGGATACATCAACAGTTCCTGACCGGTTTCGCGCACGGCATCGTCAAGACGCGAAATGCGTGCCCCGCCTTCAACGCGCACCTTGCCCGGCTCGATGGCGATGATGCGGTCGATCTTGGTCATGTCGAGAATGACACCGCCTTCAAGGGGCACGCACTGGCCGTAATTGCCGGTGCCGCCGCCGCGAACCGTGATCGGAATGCGCAGTTTCGCAGCTGCTGCCGCCACGCGGCGCACTTCGTCCTGATCCTTCGGAATAACGACGAGGTCACCGACATAGTGGCCGATATCTTCGGTCAGGATCGGGCTGTACCAGAAGTAATCGCGCGAGCGCAGTTCGACCTGCTTTGGGTCGTCGTATGTGCGAATTCCGTCGATTTCGGCGCGGAATGCGGCCCAGTCGTAGATGCGCTGTGGAGCGGCAGAATTCATGTGGCTCTCCCGTTGATTTGAGTTGTGGCAACGCCATCGCGCCAGACGACGCGGCGGGCCTGCGGGCGGCTGATGAGATCGTTCAGGTCTACTGCATCGTGCCAGACAAAACTGGCCACGCCACCTGCCTGCGGTTGCTGCACGTTTTCGCTGCCAATAAGGCGGGCGGGCAGGGTGGTGATGCTGTCGAGCCAGTCCTGCGGCTCGACGTGGCAGACCGGCGCGGCAAGGCGGAGTATGGCAAGCGGATCATAATCGCCGTAAGGATAGAATGCATCGCGGACATTGTCGGAACCGAGCATGACATTCATTCCCGCTGCGCGCGCTTCCTTAAGCGGGGCAACACCGCGCAGGCGCGGAGACTTCCCGCCGATCCGATCTTGCAGATAGAGGTTTGTCGTGGGCAGCGAAACGAGTGCCGTGCCTGCATCTGCGGCAGCGCCTAGGATGTGCTGCAGTTCGTCCGGCATGCGCAATGATAGCGAGCAGGCATGGCCGCATAGCACCCGGCCAGCCATGTCATGGAGTTTGGTCGCCGATACGATCAGCGAAAACCCGTTTGCTTCGACATCCAGACCTTCATCGACATGGAAGTCGAGGTTGAGATCATGCTGCACGGCGAGGCGGAACATTTCTTCAATTTTGGCTTCAAGATCGGCGTTGCGATAGAAGAACGCGCCGAACACGCCGCTGTCTTTTGCGACACGGGTCGCGATTTGCGAGCCTGCATCAAGCACCAGATCACCGTGGACAAGTGCCGCCAGCTGAAGGTCGATCCGGTCTTCCCATTCGTGGCGCAGTTCGTTCAGAACAGGCCATGCAACGGGAACTTCCGGCGTCGTCCAGTCCACATGGCTACGCATTGCGCCGACGCCTTGTTCGAACGCTGCTTCAAGGCCTTTGCTAGCGCGGATACGGATATCTTCCGCGCTCCAGTTCCTCCGGTCCGTGCTCATCAGGTCTATGGCGTCGAACAGGCAATCCACTCTGGCGCTGCCGTTTTCCGCAATGCGCTGGATCGTGAACGTCTTGTCGAGATGGACGTGGACATCCGCGAAAAGTGGAGTGACAAGTCCGCCACCCACAACTTGCGACGGCAAAAGCGAGGCGATGCGATCACCGCCGATCTTGATGTCGTAGTGCCCGGAAAGTCCGGCTATGGCGACGCCAGCCAGCATTTTAGCGCTCACGACGGATTTCGCTTTCATGCCAACGCCCGAGGACGAGGCGCGACAGCCAGCTTGTGATAAGGAAAATCACGATGCCGAGCAGCGAAACGAGGAAAAGCGCGGCAAACATGCGCGGAATTTCGTTGCGGAAGCTCGATTCCAGAATACGCGAGGCAAGACCTGTGCTTTGGCCTGCCGTACCGGCAACGAACTCAGCCACAACTGCACCGATCAGTGACAGGCCACCGGCGATTTTCAGTGCGGCCATGAAATAGGGCAATGCGCTCGGCGCTAGCAGATAGCGCAAGCGCTGCCATGGAGAAGCGCGGTAGAGTTTGAACAGATCGCGCAGATTATGGTCGGCGCTGCGCAATCCAATCACCGTGTTGGAAAGGATCGGGAAGAACGCCACGATCCAGGCGCAGATCAACAAGGCTGAAAATGTATCGCGCACATAGATAAGGATGAGCGGTGCGATAGCGATGACCGGTGTGACCTGAAGGATAACGGCAAAGGGAAAGAACGCCATTTCAATCGGGCGCGACAGGGCGAAGATCATGCCGAGCAGAACGCCGCCAATAATGGCGCAGGCCAGTGAGATCAGCGTCAGCTTGACCGTGAACCACATGGAGGCCATCAGGGACGGACCATCCTTGTAGAGCGTTTCCGCGACCAGGGAGGGGGCAGGGATCAGGTAATGCGGCACCTGATAATAACGGACGAGACCCTCCCATATGCCGAGCGCGATGATGATTGCCATTGTCGGCATGACAATGCGCAAGGTGCGATCACGTCGGGCTAGGCGATCCTGTTCGGAATTGAGAACGGGCAGTTCGTTTTGCATCTGGTTCATTTGCATGTCCTCAGTGATCAATATCTTCAGAGGAAAGCGTCGCGGTCAGCGCATCGGAAACCTTGGCGCAATATTTCGCATATGCATCTGTCGTGCGGTAATTTTCAGAGCGGGGGTAGGAGCCGATGATCGGTATATCGGCAACCACGCGGCCCGGCCTTGCCGCCATGACGATAACGCGGTTGGACAGATAGACCGACTCGTAAACGCTGTGGGTAACGAAGATAACCGTCAGGCCGTGTTCCTGCCAAAGACGCAGCACGTCATTGTTGAGCTTGAAGCGCGTCATTTCATCGAGCGCTGCAAAAGGTTCATCCATCAAGAGAAGACGCGGACGTGTAACCAGCGCGCGGGCGATGGAAACGCGCATTTTCATGCCGCCTGAGAGCTCTCGCGGAAAAGCCTTGGCAAAGCGTGACAGGCCAACTTGTGCCAGAGCTTCTTCAACGCGCGGGGTCGCTTCCTTGCGGGAAATACCAGTGAGACGCAGCGGCAGATAGACATTGTCGAAGACGCTGGCCCAAGGCATCAGCGTCGGCTCCTGAAAAACGAAGCCTATATCCTGAGCGCCGATAGGTCCCTTGCCGGGAGCGTGGCCGTTAACGCGGATATCACCGGCGGAAATCGATTCCAAACCGGCGATCATGCGCAGCGCAGTGCTCTTGCCGCAGCCCGAGGGGCCAAGAAAGCTGACGAACTGGCCTTGCTCGATCTTGAGCGACATGTCGCTCACAGCCATCACGCCGGTGCCATATTGCTTGTAGACGCCGTCAATCTCGATCAGAGAGGACGGAGCTTGCGAGTTGGGGGACACGCTCATTATCCTTACCAGGCTGGTTGATTGTCGAGCCAGGAAAGCGGCGCTCGTTCGATCTCCGCCAGCACCTCGACCAAACGCTCAGCGGCAAAATCGATGGTCGCTCGACCTTTTTCGGCAGTCGCGAGCGTTGCGTCGCCAGCGGCGCCATAAGGATTGATATCCTGAATCTGCCAGGCAGGCTTTGCACCGCCGCTCAGTGAAAGATGCTTGAAATCACTTGCAAAAGTTTCCGTAAGTGTACGGAAATCCTGTGCTTTCGACATGTCGACAAGATCGGGATGCATTTCCAGCATCACCGAGGTTTCCATGTCCCCGGCATGAATGCCATGCTTAGCGTCGTGGTCGCTGTAGACACCTTCCGGCATTCCAAGGCCGAACCAGTTTATGCTCACCACCATCATATTGTGGCGAATGCGAAGCTCTCGTGCGACGATATCCATGACACTGATCTGGCCGCCATGGCTGTTGAGAAGCGCCATTTTGCGGACGCCGCTTGCTGCCACGCAGCCACCGATTTCGCACCACATTCGTATGATCGTCTCTGCCGAGAACGTCAATGTGCCGGGGTAAAGGCTGTGCTCGTTGCTCTTGCCGATGGCCTGCGTCGGCAGGAAAAGCGCGTGGCTTGTTTCAGGCAGGCGGGCGATTGTTTCCTTCACCATACCATCGACAATAGCAGCATCGACCGCCAGCGGCAGGTGAGGTCCGTGCTGTTCGATTGCGCCGACGGGCAGAACCGCCACAAGCTTCTCGCGATCGAGGCGGGAGAATGCCTCGCTCGTATAATCGGACCAATATCGTTTCAAGATTGCAACTCCTACACGCTCGGGCCAAGGGCGTTAGAGCGCATCCCGAAAAGTGTGAAACGGTTTTCGGAACAAGATGCGCGTCAAACCAGATTTGATGCATCCTACTAAACAATCTGACCGATCGGTCAAACTAAATGTTTTAAATATTCAGATTGCGTGCAATTAAGGTGTGAATCCGTGGCTATTTGGTCACGTGACGGGCCGCGACACGTTTATGATGTGCGGAAATTTCCGGAGGTCCTATGGACGACAGATGCATTATCATTGGGGCTGGCCATGCCGGTTCGCAGGCTGCTATCAGTCTTCGGCAGGAAGGCTATGCAGGCGAAATCATTCTCATCAACGACGAAACCGATATTCCCTACCATAAGCCGCCGCTCTCCAAATCCTATCTGAAAGCTCCGGAAGGCGGCGGTCTGGTGCTGCGTCCAGAAGCAACTTATCGCGATAATAATATCGAGATGCTGTTCGGCCATCACGTCGAAAACGTATCGATTGCAGACAAGACAGTCGCGCTTGATGATGGACGCGTGTTGAACTGGTCTGAACTGATCTTCGCAACCGGCGCACGCGCGCGCATTCCCAATGTATCGGGCGTCGAGCTTGAAGGTGTCTTCACGCTGCGCCGGATGGAAGATGCACGTCGCATCGCAGCAGCAATGCCGAATGTCGAGAACGTCGTCATTATCGGCGGCGGTTTCATTGGCCTTGAAATGGCCCATAGTGCAATCGCACTTGGCAAAAAGACGGTTCTGATCGAGGCCGCGCCTCGTGTGCTGGGCCGTTCGGTTGCAACGCATATCTCCGCCCATGTGGAAGAACGCAGCCGCGCCGCCAACATCACACTTTTGACCGGTCTCGGTGTCACGGCAATCGAGGGTGAAAATAACCGTGTTACCGGCGTGAAAGCGGCGGACGGCATGATATTCCCGGCGGATATGGTCGTGATCGGCACTGGCGCGGTGCCAAATGTCGAGCTTGCGGTAACGGCGGGACTTGCAATCGACAACGGCATTGTTGTCGACGAGAACCTGCGTACGTCTGCCAGCCATGTTTATGCCATTGGCGACTGCGTGAGTTACGATCACTTTCATGCCGGTCGCCGGGTGCGGCTGGAATCGGTGCAAAACGCGACCGATCAGGCAAAGCATGTGGCGCGCACCATTGTCGGGCGCGGAACGCCGTTTCGGGAAGTCGCCTGGTTCTGGTCCGATCAGGGCGATATGAAGTTGCAGACGGCAGGACTTTCCTTCGATGCTGATCGGCATATCCTTTCGGGGAACCCGGAAGAAAATGCGTTCTCCATCTTCCATTTTGCCGGTGACAGGCTTGTGGCTGTCGATTCCATCAACCGCCCCGCGGACCATATGATTGCGCGCCGTCTGCTGGCCGCAGGTATTAATCCGACCGAGGCTGATATTGCAGCCGGAGCCGCACGGCTGAAAGAAATGCTGGCTGCAGCGCCGAAATCTTGAGGAATCACTATGAACAGTTTGAAACATCTGCTGCCCGCCGACATGGCGGCGCCCTTTGCCGCCTACAGTCATGGCGTGAAAGTTAAAGCCAATGCTGAAATGATTTTCTGTTCCGGCCAACTGGGTATCGCGCCCGATGCAAGCGTGCCGGAAGATGCAGGCACTCAGGCCGAACTCTGTTTCGAGAATATTCGCCGTATTCTGCGCGATGGCGGCATGGAGCTCTCCGATGTCGTGCGTATCAATGCTTACGTCACGGATCGGGTTTACATGCGTCCTTATATGGATGTTCGCGACAGGCTGTTTCCCCAGCCAGCGCCAGCCTCAACGCTGATGATCGTTTCCGGTTTCACGCGTGAGGAATTCAAGGTCGAAATCGAGGTGGTTGCGGCCAGATAGTCACTTGCCGCTGAGCCGTCAAAGCGCCGCAGCAAGGCGTATCGCCTTTGCCTGAAAGGAGTGGTAGGGTTGTCCGACATCCTCCATTCCCTTCAGGCCCATTCATGTCCAAAATTCAACCTTCGGCTTCATCGCCGGAAATTTCGCCGCGTTCGTCTGCACGATTGGCGGAACTGGCGCTTGCCATCGGCGGCTTCGGTATAGGCACCGGTGAATTCGCGATTATGGCGCTGCTGCCCGATATCGCTCGCGATCTTAATGTGACCATTCCGCAAGGCGGCCATCTCATCAGTTCTTATGCGCTTGGTGTTCTGATCGGCGCGCCGGTGCTGGCCGTGATTGGCGCAAGGCTCGACCGCCGCAAACTCCTCTTCCTGCTTATGGGGCTGTTCGCTTTCGGTAATCTCGCAAGCGCATTCATGCAGGACTATGGCGGTCTTTACATGATGCGGTTCGTTGCGGGTTTTCCTCACGGAGCCTATTTCGGCGTCGCTTCACTTGTCGCCGCATCCTTGGCGGAACCGGGCAAGCGCGCTCAGGCTGTAGGGCGGGTCATGATGGGGCTGACCATTGCGACGTTGTGCGGGACACCGCTTGCGACCTCTCTCGGCCAGATTGCCGGATGGCGTGCAATGTTCGGGTCGGTTGGCTTGATTGCAATTCTGACCATGGTGCTGGTCGCGATCTATGTGCCTAGACAGCCCGCAGGCGAAGGAGCATCACCTTTGCGCGAACTGGGAGCGTTCCGTCGCAAGCAGGTCTGGCTGACGCTCGGGATTGGTGCAATCGGCACTGGTGGCCTGTTTTCGGTCTTTACCTATGTTGCGGCGACAGTCACCGAGGTTTCGCATGTCGATGTGAAATGGATGCCTTTCGTCTTCGCGATGTTCGGTCTCGGTATGGTGCTTGGCAATATAGTTGGTTCGCGTCTCACAGATCGTTCTGTCATGGGAACGGTTGGTCTGGTGCTGCTCTATGATATGGCCGTTATGCTTGCTTTCCCCGTTCTCATGCAGCATCCGGCGACCGCGTTCTTGAACGTGCTTCTGGTCGGTGGTGGCTTTGCGCTCGTCCCCGCATTGCAAACGCGTCTGATGGATGTGGCGGCGGATGCGCAGACGCTTGCGGCAGCCCTCAACCATTCCGCGCTCAATCTCGCCAATGCGCTCGGTGCATGGCTCGGCGGTCTGGCGGTCGCATGGGGCTATGGCTGGACATCGACAGGAACAGTCGGAGCATTGCTCGCCTTGTCCGGTTTGATCGTCTTTGCAATCTCGGTTGCGTTCGACAGGCGCGGTGCGGCAAGGCCTGTCTCGCAAGAGGCTTAAAGCATGTCTCCCAAAAGTGGAAACCGCCTTCGCGGGGAGATCAGTCCAATGGACTGATCTCTAGTCCCGCTACGATGGGATAAGGACATGCACGAAAACAAAAGCTTAAAGCGCGTTGTGTGAATATGATAAATCGCGACACGCTTTAATGACGCCTCATAAACGAAAACACCCGTCGCGGGAGGAGGCGACGGGTGTTTTATGGGGAAGACCGGACTTGGGAGGAGGATATCCGGTCTTGAATCACCGAGGGAATGGGAGGAGGAGAAAACACCCCGGTGATATTCTGGAAACTGTAGGACCGCGCGGTTATAAAGATTCGCGATCCTTGAAGAAGGCCGATGCCTTCCAGAGGCGCTATTAGCGAGCAGCGGCCTTGCGTGCGACGAACGGGATTTCCGAAGGCAGGATGCCAAGGTCGTTCAGTTCACGTGGGCTCAGGCGGCTCAGTTCGTTTACGGTGTTACGGTAACGGCGCCAGTTGTTGTACGAGCGGATCAGGTTCATTTCTCTCACCTAGTAAAATCTTATCTCTTTGTTGCAAACAGCATATAGGCTCGAAGCATTTCGAATTGGAGAGACAGATTTGCATAGCTGCAATGCGTTAAAGCTTGTCAGTTGCACGGCTTTTGCGCAGCTTGGTCATTATGCGATCACAATCTGATGCCCTGTTAAGCAAATCGGCTGGATTCGGGCTGCTTCGGAAGCTAACTGGTTAAAACTTCTTTAAAAATTCACCGGTCTGAAAACCGCTCCACAAATTGTGGTGGAGACCCGCACCTCCAGCGGCTTTAGTTGCCGGTAAATGCGCGGTCTCGTCTGTGCCGCAATATGCATGTATTATAGAGTATAAATCTGAACCTCCCGTACGCCTTAAATTTTGTCGCAAAAGTCCGGGAAATCGTCGGTTAGAGACAACAATTCTACATGACTTGCGCGCCGGATTGGGTTAAGGGAGTTTCGTCGGGTGTCGGGACGCCATATAATGTGACGTTCTTGCACTGTCTGTCTGCGGGAGAGCGCCAATTGGCCGCCGAAGGGGAAATCGCCCGAAATCTCTCAGGTACAAGGAACCGCAGACGGGTAAGACAACTCTGGAAAGTCAGGGGCAACCCTGCGCCGAAGGTGTAAGTATAGCATTCTTGCTATGCGAGTCTCTCAGGCCTGAGACAGAGGGGCACGAAGCAACCGCATTTTGCGGAGGCACACGTGCGACTCTGGAGTTGTTATGGGCGATACCGCACATCTGAATACCCTGCCTTTGCAGGATCTGCATGAACAGGCTGGCGCGCGCTTCGGCGGCTTTGCTGGCTGGAACATGCCGATCACCTATCCGCTGGGCGTAATGAAGGAGCATCTTCATACGCGTGAACATGCGGGCCTTTTCGATATTTCTCATATGAAGCTGATCGAAATTTCGGGCGTGGAGGCAGCAGCGCTTCTTGCCGAAACCTGTCCGCTTGACCCGACTGTGTTGAAGGAAGGTCAGTCGAAATACACTTTCTTCCTCAATGATAACGGCGGTGTGCTGGACGATCTGATCGTCACGCGCCTTGGCGAAGACCGTTTCATGGTCGTCGCTAACGCTGGCAATGCCGATGCCGATATCGAGCATCTGAATGAAGCCGCATCGGGTAAGGACGTCAAAGTCAATCCGCTCGACCGCGTATTCCTCGCCATTCAAGGCCCGGAAGCGGAAGCCATCATCAATGATGCCGGTCTGGCCGGTGCCGAGCTTGCTTTCATGAGCGGCTTTGAACCCAAAACTGGCTGGTTCATGACCCGTTCGGGCTATACCGGCGAAGACGGTTTCGAGATCGGCCTGCCAGCCGATGAAGCGCGTGTGCTTGCAACGAAACTGCTTGCCGACGAGCGCGTCGAATGGATTGGTCTTGCCGCTCGCGACAGTCTGCGCCTTGAAGCCGGTCTCTGCCTGCACGGTCAGGACATAACGCCGGAAACCGATCCTGTTTCGGCTGGCCTCATTTGGGCAATCGCCAAGCCTGTGCGCGAAAAGGCTGCATTCAACGGCGCAAAGGCCGTGCTGGACGCGATCGCCAAGGGCGCATCTGCCAAACGTGTCGGCCTCAAGCCGGAAGGCCGCCAGCCGGTCCGCGGTGGAGCTGATCTCTTTGATGAATCCGGTCGCCAGATCGGCACTGTTACTTCCGGTGGGTTCGGTCCATCGGCAGGATTTCCGGTTGCCATGGGCTATGTCGAGGCAAGTCTCGCTACCCCCGGCACACGTGTTTTCGCTGACGTTCGCGGCAACAAGGTTCCCGTTGACGTTTCGGCGCTTCCCTTCACTCCGCATCGCTATCGCAAAGGATAATTTCCATGGCCAAAATCCTGTTCACCGAAGATCACGAGTGGATCAGCGTCGAAAACGGCGTCGCCACTGTCGGCATTACGATCCACGCACAGGAACAACTGGGCGACCTCGTTTTCGTCGAGCTGCCGGAAGTCGGTCGCACCGCCTCCAAGGGCGAGGGCATCGTGGTTGTGGAATCGGTCAAGGCCGCTTCCGACGTTTACGCGCCGGTTGATGGCGAAGTGGTCGAAGTCAACGAAGCCGTTGCAAGCGATCCGGCTCTTATCAATCAGGCCGCAGAAGGCGAAGGCTGGCTTTTCAAGCTGAAGCTGTCCGATGAAGGCCAGCTCTCCGGCCTGCTCGACAAGGCCGGTTACGACAAACTGGTAGGGTAAACAAATGACGCAGCAGGTTCTTCCCTTTGTTGCCCGTCATATCGGGCCAAGATTGGAGGACGAGCGCGCAATGCTTGCAGCGCTCGGTCTTCCTTCCATGGAAACCCTTATCACCCAGGCGGTTCCCGCATCTATTCGTTTGAATCGCGCGCTCGATTTGCCCGCTGCTTTGAGCGAACATGCAGCGCTTGCGGAGCTCAACGAAATCATGGACCGCAATGTGGTGAAGAAGAGCTTCATCGGTGCTGGCTATCATGGTGTGGAAACACCGCCTGTCATTCAGCGCAACCTGTTTGAAAATCCGGCCTGGTACACGGCCTATACGCCTTACCAGTCGGAAATCAGCCAGGGCCGCCTCGAGCTTCTTTTCCACTTTCAGACGCTGGTTGCTGAACTGACCGGCCTGCCGGTTGCCTGCGCCTCGCTTCTCGATGAAGCGACCGCAGTTGCCGAAGCTATAGGCGTTGCCTGCCGTCATCATCGCGACAAGCGCAGCCGTATCCTGCTTGCAGGCGAACTGCATCCGCAGACGATTGATGTCGTCAACACCCGCGCCGAACCGCTTGGCTGGCAGATCGAAACCGGCAGCACTGTCGATGACAATACCGCTGCCATCGTCGTGCCGTGGCCGGATACGCGTGGTGTCTATGGCGATTTCGGCAAGGTCATCGCCGATGCGAAGGCTAAAGGCACACTGGTTATCGCAGTTGCTGATCCGTTGGCACTGACCATCATGGAAGCGCCAGCCAGTTGGGGCGCCGACATGGCTGTAGGCTCCATGCAGCGTTACGGCGTGCCGATGGGCTTCGGTGGTCCACATGCCGCATATCTGGCGGTGTCGGAACCTCTGACCCGCATCATTCCGGGCCGCATCGTCGGTCAGTCGGTCGATGCGCATGGCCGCGCGGCCTATCGTCTGGCGCTCCAGACCCGCGAACAGCATATCCGTCGCGACAAGGCGACCTCGAACATCTGTACCGCGCAGGCACTGCTCGCCAATATGGCCGCATCCTTCGCGATCTGGCACGGTCCTGCTGGTTTGCAGGCTATTGCAACGCGTGTTGCTGGTCTTGCTGCACGCTTTGCGGCTGGCCTCAAGGCTGCTGGTGTCGAGATCGCAGGCGATAGCCTGTTCGATACGGTGACGATTAAAGTTGCCGGTAAGGCTGCGAAGATTGCCGATGAAGCCGACAAGGGCGGTCGTCTGCTCCGCATCATCGATGCGGACACGGTTGGCGTGACTTTCGATGAAACCTCGACCGAAGACGATCTGGCCGCACTGGCTGTTCTTTTCGGCGCGAAGGCTGTCGAAGGCGACGCGGCTCTCGTTCCCGGCAAGGGACGCGGTGAAGGTTTCCTCACGCAGGACGTGTTCCACTCGCATCGTTCCGAAACCGAGATGATGCGCTTCCTGCGTCGTCTGGCCGACAAGGATCTAGCGCTTGACCGCGCGATGATCCCGCTCGGCTCCTGCACCATGAAGCTCAATGCGGCGGCAGAAATGATGCCGGTGAGCTGGAATACGGTTGCAAACCTGCATCCGTTCGCGCCTGCGGCACAGACCGAAGGCTATGCGAAGATGACATCTGACGTCGAAGCATGGCTTTGCGAAGTCACCGGCTTTGCAGGTGTATCGTTGCAGCCAAATGCAGGCAGCCAGGGCGAATATGCTGGTCTCTTGGCCATCCGTCATTATCACCAGTCGCGTGGCGAAGGTCATCGCAACATCTGCCTAATCCCATCTTCGGCACACGGCACCAATCCGGCCAGTGCTTCGATGGCAGGCATGAGCGTTGTCGTTGTCAATTGCCGCCCGGATGGCGATATCGATATCGACGATCTCAAGGCCAAGGCCGAGAAGCATCGCGATAATCTCGCCGCGTTCATGATTACCTATCCGTCGACCTATGGTGTCTTCGAAGAAGGCATCAAGGCATTCTGCGAGATCGTCCATGACAATGGCGGCCAGGTCTATTTCGACGGTGCGAACCTCAATGCGCTGGTTGGCCTTGCACGTCCTTGTGACATCGGTGCCGACGTTTGCCACATGAACCTGCACAAGACCTTCTGCATTCCGCATGGCGGCGGCGGTCCGGGTGTTGGTCCGATTGGCGTTGCCAAGCATCTGGTGCCTTATCTGCCGGGTCATGTCGACCTCGGTTCCAAGCACGCTGTTTCCGCAGCACCGTTTGGCAGTGCATCCATTCTGGTCATTACGTGGATGTATATCCGCATGATGGGCGGCGCGGGTCTCAAGAAGGCAACCGAGGCTGCAATCCTCAACGCCAACTACATCGCGCATCGCCTGAAGGACGCTTATCCGATCCTTTACACCGGCGCGCATGATCGTGTGGCGCATGAGTGCATCGTGGATACGCGTGTTCTCAAGGATAGCGCAGGCATCACCGTAGAAGACGTGGCCAAGCGCCTCATCGACTATGGTTTCCATGCACCGACCATGTCGTGGCCGGTCGCTGGAACGCTGATGATTGAGCCAACCGAGTCTGAGCCAAAGTCGGAAATCGATCGTCTTTGCGATGCAATGATTGCCATTGCAGGCGAAGCGAAGAAGGTTGCCGATGGTGTCTGGCCTTCGGATGACAATCCGCTTGCCAATGCACCGCACACGGCGGGCGATACGCTGGCAACGGAATGGACGCATCCTTACACGCGTGAGGAAGCCGTGTTCCCGGCAAGCGCGATCAATGGCGATTTCGATGCGACGGCAAAATACTGGCCGCCGGTCAGCCGTGTCGACAACGTTGGCGGCGATAGAAATCTCATTTGTTCGTGCCCGCCAGTAGCAGCCTACGGCTGAAATAAAATGTAGGTCAATCAATGGAAAGCGCCGCGGAAACGCGGCGCTTTTTTGCGTCGTACCCAAGTGTATCTCGCTGATTAACTGAAAATAAGTTAATGCGCAGAAGGACGATTTTGAAAAAACTGATTTTTGTGAATTAGTGTTTTTAAAACAGTGCTTTGTACAAGTTACGTATTTTTGGTGAAAAGAAGAGAGAGCCAGAAATTTGGGCAAAAAAAGAGCCGGACTGGGAAGTCCGGCTAAGTTATGAAGGTGCCACATTGGGCAAACCTCCAGAGGGGAACACTTACCGCGCGCAATGGGAGGAGGCACAGCGGTAAGTGACTGTGATATGTATCACCTTGCTCCAATCTTCAACCCCTGAAACACGAAATTTTTGACCATTTCGGAAAATTCTGAAACTTTTCGGATTCCGGCTGTGTTCTCCAGCTTATTGGTCAGCATTTGTATCCTGTTGTGCCTGTGGCGTGCTCCAAATCGAAACAATCTCCCGTTGCAAATGGCAAGTCGGTGCGACTCGCAAATCAGCCCGCGAAGTTTTGGGATGTATTCGCACTGGCTGATGGCTAGGATGTCTTCGGGAACGACTGGCATCGCTGCGAATGGGAGATTTCATGGATTTACGGCTGCTTCTGCTTATGGTTGTCGCCGGGATAGGTTTCGGCGTTCTGCTAATTCATTTTCTGGGTGGAGGGCTGAAACGCAGCATTCTTCCCAATGACGAAAGTGTCAAAACGCGCTTTCATCTTGACTATCCCGAGATCGAAATCAGTGAGATTTGTTATACGGATGATCGTCGCACCGCATTTTTCCCGTTGTGTGGCGCATCTACCGGGCTCGTCCATAGTGTTGGGGACCGCTTTCTGACGCGATTCATGACCGCCGCTGATATCCTTGCTCTTGAGGATAAGGGCAATACCGAACTGATATTGCATATGAAGGATTTTACCTGGCCCAAAGCGCGCTTCCTTTTCAGGAATGCTGCGGATCGGGAAAGAGTGATAGTCTGGCTTTCAGGTTCGTCTGGGGAGGTGAGCCCACATGGATAGCAATCCGGTTTTTTTCGATGTGACGCGTGTTGCGATCCCGCTTTATGTGCTGGGGATTCTGATTGAGCTCGTGGCTATCCGCTATTGGCAGCGTAAGGGCGAATTTGAAACGAAAGACGCCTTCACAAGCCTGCTCATGGGGGCGGGCAATGTTGCAGCAGGCTTGTTGCTCGGCTTCGTTTCCGTGACAGCTTTGTTGTGGGTCTGGCAGTTCCGTTTTTTTGATCTCGGTCTGCATTGGTGGGTATTCGTGATCGCCTTCATCTTCGATGATTTGCGCTATTACTGCTATCACCGGATTGCGCATCGTGTGCGCTGGGTCTGGGCGGAACACGTCAACCACCACTCCAGCCAGCACTATAATCTGACGACGGCGCTGCGTCAGTCGTGGACCGGACAGATGACGGGCATGTTCGTGTTGCAGGTGCCGATGGTACTGCTGGGATTTCACCCTGCGGTGATCGCTTTCGTCTATGGGTTCAATCTTATCTATCAATTCTGGATTCACACGGAAGCCATCGGCAAACTGCCGAAGCCTATCGAGTTCATCTTCAACACCCCGTCGCATCACCGCGTACACCATGCGACCAATCCGCGTTATCTTGACGCGAATTACGCAGGCACGCTGATTGTCTGGGATCGTATGTTGGGCACCTTCGTGGAGGAGTTGCCGGAAGATATGCCTCGCTATGGTATCGTGAAAAATGTTGGCACATTCAATCCGGTGCGTGTCGCGTTTCACGAATGGGTCGGTATGTTCAAGGACGTATTCTCGTCAGGTCTCACCTTGCAGCAGCGCCTGATGTATATGATCGCGCCTCCCGGCTGGAGCCATGATGGCAGTCGTAAGACATCCGAAGATTTGAAGGCAGATTATGTCAGGCTTAATCCGTCGCAAGCCGGGAAAGCAGGTTTGCCCGGGAGATTTGAAACCTAGACCGGTTTGATTTCAGCTCGTAGTCAACCGATGTTTAATCGGGCTCGGACCATGGCTTCAGTGCATTTTCAATGACTTATACAATCGCCTCTGAACTTGGCAGATTATCATTTCTCGCTAACAAACGGACTCATAAGTTCCTGAAATAGTTAGAATAATTCTAAAACATTCCTGTACTGGTCAACTTCATTTAACTTGCAGCGCCGGCTCAGCAGATATAAAAGATGACCAAATGGCGAAGGCTTCATGCCGGGTTTGAAGAGAAGCGACCAAGGGACAGGCCGATTTCTCTGTCTTTTGGATAGTCGGAATGCTCGTACCTTTTCTCATCATGTTCCGCGAAGGCGTTGAAGCAGCGCTGATCGTCGGTATTATAGCCAGTTATCTTCACCAGACCGGGCGTAGCGCATGGATGCCGGTAGTCTGGATCGGCATTTTGCTTGCTTTGGCTATGTCGCTTACCGTTGGCGCTATCCTGCAGCTTCTGAGTGCGGAATTCCCGCAGAAAGCGCAGGAACTTTTCGAAGCCATTATTGGTCTGATTGCCGTTGTTGTGCTGACCTCAATGGTGTTCTGGATGCGCAAGGCCGCACGCTCCATCAAGTCGGAACTGCATCACTCCATCGATGCAGCCTTTCAGACATCAACGCACAAAGGCTTCGGCCTCATTCTGATGGTGTTTTTTGCGGTCGCGCGTGAGGGACTGGAATCGGTCTTCTTTCTGCTGGCGGCTTTTCAGCAGAGCGAAGGGGCCGCAGCACCGCTTGGCGCGCTTCTCGGTGTGTTGCTGGCCGCCGCCGTTGGCTACGGCATCTTTAAGGGTGGCTTGAAGCTGAACCTTCGTCGCTTCTTCCGCTGGACCGGTGTTTTCATTTTGATCATCGCGGCGGGCATTCTCGCCAATTCTGTCATGGCGCTGCACGAAGCTGGTATCTGGAACCATTTCCAGACGGTTGTTTTCGATATGAGTGATGTTCTGCCACTCGACAGCACGCTTGGCTCGGTTCTGGCGGGTGTTTTCGGTTACATCGCAACGCCGACCGTCAGTGAAGTGGTCGCCTATGTCGCCTTCCTCGTTCCGGCGCTCATCCTGTTCCTGATGCCAGCCAGTGCACCGGCAACCGCAGGCCAGGCCAAAACAAGCGCACAGTAAAAGAGATTTCAATGACGAATCCGAAACCCGCTGAACCCATGTCGCGCAATCTGGTCCGCATAGGACTTGCTCTCGCCGTGCTGTTGCTGCTCGCCGCTGGTGCTGCGTTTTATTATGCATCCCGAGTGTCGGACAAAGCCCGCCATGCAGAAGCCGGTGACAAAATACAGGTCGCGATCAACGCAAAAAGCTGCGAGCCGAACGAACTGACGGTTCCGGCCGGGCGCTCGGTATTTGAAATCGTCAATAAGTCGGACCGGACGGTCGAGTGGGAAATCCTTGACGGTGTGATGGTTCTTGAAGAACGCGAAAATATTGCGCCTGGCTTCAAGCAGACCATAACCGCCAAGCTGACACCCGGCGAATACCAGATTACCTGCGGGCTCCTTTCCAATCCGCGCGGCAAGCTGACTGTAACTGCGACTGCTGCCAGTGAAGCGGAAAAGGGCAAGCTTCCGCTTACCGCTTTCATTGGTGCACTGGCCGAGTATCAGATTTATCTGACCACAGAGGTCGCTGAATTCCAGAAAGCTGTTGCGGCACTTTCCACGGCAATAGCGAGCGGCAACCTTGAGGCCGCACAAGCGGCTTACGGTTCTGCGCGCGAAGCCTATGCGCGCATTGCTCCTGTCTCGGAGGCGTTCTCCGATCTTGATACAGCTATCAATGCTCGCGCGGATTATTTTGAAAAGCGTGAGCAGGACCCTGCGTTCGGTGGTTTGCACCGTATCGAATACGGTTTGTTCGAGCAGAAATCCGTCGATGGACTGGCGCCTGTTGCTGGCAAGCTTGAGCAGGATGCTACTGCATTGAAAGAGCGTATTCGCGGGCTTCGCATTTCACCGGATCGCATGATGGCGGGCACTGCTTCCGCATTGAACCGTTTTGCTTCGACCGCGTCTGATGCCGGTGAAGACCGTTATGCGCACACCGATCTGCAGGCTTTGTCTGGCCTCCTCGAAGGTTCCGGGAAGACTGCCGATGTCCTGCGCCCCATCGTTGTAAAGACTGATCCGAAAGCCTTTGAAGGCATCGACAAGGATGCGACTTCGATCAAGGCACTGCTTGGTACAGGGGCCGAAGGCAATGGCTACAAGGCGTATGATGCTCTGTCGTCTGATGAAAAGACGAAAATTAAGGAAGGTGCAGCTCAACTCGCTGCACAGTTTACGAAACTCCGCGATCAGCTTGGGGTAGATTGATGACCATAAAATTTTTCAAAGCCGATAAGATTACCACTGAAGAACCTGTTTCCGTCGGTCGCCGTGCACTGCTCCTCGGGGCTGGTGCAACCGGGGTTGCCGGAGCCGTTGCAGGCGTGCTTGCCCCGCAGGCGGCCCATGCTCTTTCTTCGGAAAGCGTGACCAATGCGCCGGAAAGTGAAAAGCTTCACGAAAGCCAGCCTTTTTACGGAAAGCACCAGCCGGGTATTGTTACGCCGCGACCTGCTGCCGGTCTCATAGCCTCCTTTGATGTGCTGGCGCGTGACCGCGCTGAACTCGAGCGCATGTTCAAGCTGCTGACCGAGCGGACCGAATTCTTGATGAAGGGTGGGGAGCCGCCAGAACTCGACGCGAAGTTTCCGCCCTCGGATTCCGGCATCCTTGGACCTGTCGTCACGCCGGACAATCTCACGGTTACGATCGCGCTTGGTTCATCCTTGTTCGATGATCGTTTCGGTCTGAAGCCGTTGAAGCCGAAACTTCTGCAACGCATGACCGGCTTCCCCAACGACGCCTTGCAGAAGGACATCTGCCACGGGGATATCGTCATTCAGTTTTGTTCGAA
Organism: Brucella tritici; assembly: GCF_008932295.1. Taxonomy (GTDB): domain Bacteria; phylum Pseudomonadota; class Alphaproteobacteria; order Rhizobiales; family Rhizobiaceae; genus Brucella; species Brucella tritici. The sequence goes on from NZ_WBWA01000015.1 coordinate 68,753, forward strand.
TACGCCGGACACCAACATCCATGCGCTGCGCGACATCATGAAGAATATGCCTGATCTTCTGATGGTTCGGTGGAAACAGGAAGGCACGGTTCCGGTGCAGCCGCCGCATTCGCCCCGGGCGAAGGAAAGCGCGCGAAACTTCCTCGGCTTCCGCGACGGGTCCGCCAATCCGGATTCCTCCGACAAGGAATTGATGAACCGCGTAGTCTGGGTGCAGAAGCAAAATGAAGAGCCGGACTGGGCGATCAATGGCAGCTATATGGCTGTACGCATTATTCGCAATTTCGTCGAACGCTGGGATCGCACACCGCTTCAGGAGCAGGAAGCCATTTTCGGACGTCGCAAGGATAGCGGTGCGCCGTTTGACGGCAAGACCGAAGCCGATGTTCCCGACTATGCGAAGGATGCGGACGGTAAGGTGACGCCGCTCGACTCGCATATCCGTTTGGCAAATCCGCGCGATGCCAATGCCGAACAGCACCTCATTCTGCGTCGGCCATTCAACTATTCAAACGGCGTCAGCAAGTCGGGTCAGCTTGATATGGGTCTCCTCTTCATCGCCTATCAGGCTGATTTGGAAAAGGGCTTCATCACGGTTCAGAACCGGCTCAACGGCGAGCCGTTGGAAGAATACCTGAAACCGATTGGAGGCGGGTATTTCTTCGCGCTGCCAGGTGTTCAGGATCACAAGGACTACTACGCGCGCGCACTTTTGGAGGCAAGCGGTCCGCAAAATGCACGCGGGTGAGGATCGCATCTCAAGTTTTTGATTTAACGCGCATTTCCCGCAATGCGCTTTATCTGGAGAGGCTAAATATGAAGTATCGTCTGCCATTGCTCGCATCGGCATGTGCTGTTGCTCTCACGCTCAGCTTCGGCGCAGCTAAGGCCGAAGTTTCACCGCTGGACCTCGTTCAGCCGATCGCCGACTACAAAGTCTATGTGCAGGAAAACCTCGACGTTCTGGTAAAGGACACCAAGGCTTTCACTGACGCGGTCAAGGCAGGCGATCTGGAAAAGGCCAAGGAGCTTTATCCTTCATCGCGCGTTTCGTATGAAAAGATTGAGCCGATTGCCGAGCTTTTCGCCGATCTTGACGCTTCGATCGACAGTCGAGCAGATGACCATGAAAATGGTGAGAAGTCGGAAGATTTTACCGGGTTTCACCGCATCGAATATGGCCTGTTTGCGCAGAATTCGACTGAAGGGCTCGCTCCGATTGCCGACAAACTCTATGCAGATGTGCTGGAACTCCAGAAGCGCGTGAAAGACCTGACTGTTCCGCCGGAAAAGGTCGTCGGTGGTGCCGCTGCCTTGCTGGAAGAAGTGGCTGCAACCAAGATTTCCGGTGAGGAGGATCGTTACAGCCACACTGATCTTTGGGATTTCAAGGCCAATGTCGATGGTGCCCAGAAGATCGTTGAGCTCTTCAAGCCTTTGCTGGAAAAGGAAAATCCAGACCTCGTGAAGAAGGTGGAAGCCAACTTCAAGACGGTCGACGACATTCTTGCAAAGTACAAGAAGGGTGACGGGTACGAATCCTACGACAAGCTGTCGGATGATGATCGCAAGGCACTTGCTGGTCCTGTGACCACGCTTGCCGAAGATCTTTCTACTCTGCGCGGCACGCTCGGCCTGAACTAAAAGAACGGAAACTAAAATGGCGGGATAACCCGCCATTTTTATGCGCTCATGCGCAGTTTGATTTCGGCATTAAGCAAAATGCGCTGTGTTTCCGGGAGTTCCAGTCGGTCATCCGTCGTTTCGCCCAATGTTCGAAACAAGAGCTCAATCGCCAGTCGCCCGATTTCATTATAATCCTGCGCCACCGTGGTGAGCGGCGGGCACGTATATTCCGACAGCGGATTATTGTCGTGACCGGCGACACGAACGTCGCAATCCTTGAGCCTGCCGATTTTCAGACCAGCCTGCCAGAGTGCGCTGGTTACGCCAAAGGCGATGCGATCATTGGAGCACAGAACGGTGCTTGTCGGAAGACGTCCCTTTTCTCGCAGAATTCGCGCGGTTTGCTCGAAGGCATAACGCTCGAAATCCCAGCTTCGGCTTTGTTCGAGGTCAATGATGCGCGGCTCATAACCGAGCTTTTCCATGGCCTGTCTATAGGCATCTTGTCGTTTGATAGCGTTGTTATTGACCATTGGCATGGAAAAATAACAGGGCTCGCTGCCCGAGCGGCACAGGTAGTCGACGATCAGATGAAAGGACTTGAGATTGTCGGTGCCGACAAAGGGCGAGGTGTTGTCGAGCGGAGAGTCGACATAGACAATCGGAACGTCATCGGCGAGGCGCGCCAGTGTCGAATGTTGCGACGCTTCCCCAAGCGGTGCGATGATGGCGCCTGCTACATTGAGCGAACGCAGAGTTTCAATTGCCTGCTTTTCCAGCTCAGGCTTGCCATCGGATGACAGAACAATCGCAAGATAGCCGCGTTGCTCTGCGAGCGACTGCAAGCGCTTCGTCATCGCCATGTAGAAATGATCGAGCTGGTTGGGAATAATTATACCCAGAATTGTCGTGCGACGTCGATTGAGGTTCACCGCGAAAAGATTGGGTCTAAAGCCGGATTGCTTGATCGCTGCTTCGATCAGTTCGCGGGTCTTGGGACGGACGGATGATGGATCACTGAAATATTTCGAAACCGTTGGACGTGAAAGCCCAACAAACTCCGAAAAATCCTCCATGGTGCGTATTGTCTTGCGCACGTCTTTACGTCCTGTTCGTCAGTTGTCGCGGGCAGGATGCACACGACGATGCTGTTTTTTGCGAAGCCGCCGCATAAACTGGAATGTGCTGATTTCTCAGGACAAAATCTGGCCCCGGTTGCCGCTTCTTCAACGATTTCAGGATGTTCCTCCAGCTCCGCTCGCCTTTATTTTCCTCCAGGCGAAGTTCAGCCAAACTGTCAAAGGCGGGGCAAAACGTCAAGCAGACAAATGTGTTCGCAGAGAATGATGCGGTGAATATCCATATGTGCTAAAACATCGGTTCGTGAATTTGGCAGGTAGAAATGTCCGCGATTTCAGCCTTCAGAACTGTTCACAACAGCGGTCGTTTCTCCTCGCAACGCAAAATTGAAAACCGTCCTTGACAAGCTACGGACGCTCGCGCCATAAATTTTACATATGTAAGAATTTTGCTATGCATTCGTAAAGGAGGAGACGAAATGCGGACCAAGTCTTATGTTGCAGGGCTTATTGCGTCTGCTGCAGGTGTTGCAATTATGGCCGGGGCTGCGTGGGCGGAAGAGCTCACTATCGCGACGGTCAATAATGGTGACATGATCATCATGCAGAAACTGTCGCCGGAATGGGAAAAAGCCACCGGCAATAAAATCAACTGGGTTGTACTTGAAGAAAACGTGCTGCGTCAGCGCGTCACGACCGATATCGCCACCAAGAGCGGCCAGTTCGATATCCTGACCATTGGCGGTTACGAGACACCAATCTGGGGCAAGGCTGGCTGGCTTCTGTCGGTTGATGATCTGGGTGATGATTACGGCTATGACGATCTCATCAAGCCGGTTCGTGCCGGTCTGACGGTCGATGGCAAGCTCTATGCAGTGCCATTCTATGCCGAGAGCTCGTTTACGCTTTATCGCAAGGACTTATTTGACGCGGCGGGCCTCAAAATGCCCGATGCGCCAACCTATGCGGAAATTAAGGATTTCGCGACCAAGCTGACCGACAAGTCCAAAGAGCAATATGGTCTCTGCCTGCGCGGAAAGCCGGGCTGGGGCGAAAACATGGCTTACCTCGGTACGCTGATCAATACGTTCGGTGGCAGGTGGTTCGATGAAAACTGGAAGCCTCAGATCAATTCGGACGAATGGAAGAAGGCGATCAACTTCTACGTCGATCTGATGAAGGAAGCAGGCCCTCCCGGAATTACCTCGAACGGCTTCAACGAAAATCAAGCTCTGTTTTCGACCGGTCATTGCGCCATGTGGATCGACGCTACGTCTGCTGCCGGACGCATCTATGATCCAAAGCAGAGCCAGGTTGCCGACAAGGTTGCCTTTACCAAGGCTCCGGTCGAGGTGACGCCAAACGGTTCCTCATGGGCGTGGTCATGGAATCTCGCAATTCCGGCATCGAGCAAGAAGGCGGAAGCCGCCAAGTCGTTCCTGAAATGGGCAACCTCGAAGGAATATGTCGAGCTCGTCGGCAAGTCGGAAGGTTGGGTTGCTGTTCCTCCGGGTACACGCCAGTCCACCTATGCCAATGAGGAATATAAGAAGGCAGCCCCCTTCGCGGATACTGTCCTGAAAGCCATTGAATCCGCCGATCCAACAAAGCCGACCAAGGACCCGGTCCCTTATACCGGCATCCAGTTTGTGGCCATACCTGAATTCCAGGCCATAGGCACGCTCGTCGGACAGGCGATTTCGTCGGCTGTTGCCGGTCAGCAGAGCGTCGATGCGGCGCTCGACGGTGCGCAGCGTCAGGTCGAGCAGATCATGACGCAGGCCGGTTACATCAAGTAACCGTGAAATAAAGGTCTGCCGCCTTCGGTAGGAGGAAGGCGGCGGACCTGATTTTCGTAGAGGTTCGCCACGGTGAATCCGAAACGGGAAGGGGAGGATAAGTCCGAATGCCAGCAAACCATGCGTTGGCCGCAGGCACGAAATCACGCTTTGCAGCAAAGTCGCGTCGCAGTGTCCGCACTGGACCTCTGCTCGCTCCAGCAGTCATTCTGCTTTTGCTGTGGATGATCGTTCCACTGGCGATGACCTTGTGGTTCTCGTTTCAGTATTACAATCTCATCAATCCATTCATTACTGGTTTTGCCGGTTTCTCGAACTATTCCTTCCTGTTATCCGATCCGACCTTATGGTCCGCAATTGCCAAGACACTGATCCTTGTCGTGTCGGTTCTGGTGATATCGGTTGTCTTTGGTGTACTTTTCGCGGTCATCTTCGATCAGGATTTCTGGGGCAAGAACATAGCGCGGCTTCTGGTCATTGCGCCGTTCTTCGTCATGCCTACCGTTTCGGCACTGATCTGGAAAAACCTGCTGATGCATCCGGTGAACGGGCTGTTCGCCTTCATTTCACGCAGTTTCGGCCTGCCAGTCATCGACTGGTTCTCGCAGTTCCCGATGGCTTCCGTCATCATAATTGTGTCCTGGCAATGGGTGCCGTTTGCGACACTGATCCTGATGACTGCGATGCAGTCACTCGATCGGGAACAGATGGAGGCGGCGCGCCTGGACGGGGCCAAAGGCCCGGTAATGTTCTATTATATCGTGCTGCCGCATCTGCTGCGCCCGATCTCGGTCGTCATCATGATCGAGACGATCTTCCTTCTATCGGTGTTTGCGGAAATTCTTGTCACCACTTCGGGTGGACCGGGTATCGCCACGACGACGCTTACCTATTTCATCTATCTGAAAGCGCTCCTGCAATGGGATATCGGCGGCGCTTCCGCAGCCGGCGTTATCGCCATCATCCTAGCCAACATCGTTGCCGCGTTCCTGATCCGGACTGTCGCACGAAATCTGGATAATTAGGAGGGCTGACCGATGGCTGCAAAACGCAAGATCAACAAGGCTGCCGTCTCGGCCGGGATCATTGGCTGGATCGTGGCACTGCTGATGTTCTTCCCGATCCTCTGGATGCTGCTCGCCGCATTCAAGACCGAAATCGACGCCGTGGCACCGCCAAAACTGTTCTTTGAGCCAACGCTGGAAAATTTTGTCGCGGTCAATCAGCGTGCCGATTATTTCCGCTATGCCATGAACAGTGTTGTTGAAAGTCTGGGCGCGACTATTCTCTCGCTCATTATCGCGGTTCCCGCGGCTTATGCAGCAGCGTTCTTCCCCGGTAAACGCACAAAAGACCTTCTTCTATGGATGCTGTCCACCAAGATGCTGCCTGCAGTCGGCGTGCTGGTGCCGATCTATCTTCTGGCACGTGACACCGGACTTCTTGATACACGTACCGGCCTCATCATCATCTTCACCCTGTCCAACCTGCCGATTGTGGTCTGGATGCTCTACTCCTTCTTCAAGGAAGTCCCCGGTGAGATCCTCGAAGCAAGCCGTATGGACGGTGCGAAAGTTGGCCAGCAGATACGCTATCTGCTTCTGCCGCTGAGCCTTCCGGGTATCGCATCGACGGCACTGCTGTCCATTATCCTGTGCTGGAACGAAGCGTTCTGGAGCCTGAACCTGACGGCTTCGCAAGCCGGTCCGCTCACTGCATTCATAGCATCCTTCTCGTCACCAGAAGGGCTGTTCTGGGCAAAACTTTCGGCAGCCTCGACGCTCGCAATCGCGCCAATTCTTGTCTTTGGATGGGTCACGCAGCGCCAGTTGGTGCGCGGGCTTACCTTTGGCGCAGTGAAATAAAGGGAACGAAATGGCTACACTGTCACTGAAAAACGCCACCAAGTCCTTCGGCAATATTGATGTTATCAAGGGCGTCGATCTCGACATTGCAGACCGCGAATTCGTGGTTTTCGTCGGGCCATCCGGTTCGGGCAAGTCAACACTTCTGCGCATGATTGCCGGGCTTGAGGAAATCACCGGCGGCGACCTCACGATTGATGGCGAACGTATCAACGATACGCCGCCGGACGAGCGTGGTCTTGCCATGGTTTTCCAGACCTATGCGCTTTATCCGCATATGAATGTGCGCGACAATATGGGTTTTGCGCTAAAACTTGCAGGCGTTGCCAAAGCCGAACGCGATCGCAAGGTGGAAGAGGTTGCAAAAACGCTGCAGCTTGACCAGTTGCTTGACCGCAAGCCGAAACAGCTTTCCGGCGGTCAGCGTCAGCGCGTTGCCATTGGACGCGCAATGGTGCGCGAGCCGAAGATTTTCCTGTTCGATGAGCCGCTTTCCAATCTCGATGCTGCTCTACGCGTGCAGATGCGTATCGAGCTGGCGCGTCTGCACGACCGGCTCAACGCGACAATGATTTATGTCACGCATGATCAGGTGGAAGCGATGACGCTTGCACACAAGATCGTGGTTCTCCGCGACGGGAAGGTGGAGCAGGTGGGATCGCCGCTGGAGCTTTATCACCATCCGGTCAACCGTTTTGTGGCTGGCTTTATCGGCTCGCCGACCATGAACTTCATCGAGGTCAAGGCCAGTGCCGTTGATGCCTCTGGGGTAACGGTTCAGCTTGCAAATGGCCGGTCCGTCAAAGCGCCTGTCAAAAGCGAGGGCGTAATTGCTGGGGCACCGCTGGTTCTTGGCATTCGTCCGGAACATCTTCATCCGGTAGCCGATGGTATCCTCGAAGGCGAGATCATGGTCGTCGAGCGCCTTGGCGGTGAGACCTATCTCTATGTGCAAAATGAAAGTGCAACCGGACTGATCGTGGCGGAGGCAGGCGGCGGGAGCGCGGCGCGTGCACACGAAACGGCTAAGCTGGGTTTTGACCCGGCTGACGCGCATTTGTTTACACCCGACGGCAAGGCTTTGGAGCGCTTTGAACGGCACCCGTTATTGCTGACGGAAAAGAAAACGCACCTGTAAGTGCAGGCTGCAATATCCCGGAGTAACCCCATGAGACTGAAAGACAAGGTGGCCCTCATCACTGGTGCTGCGCGCGGTATCGGACTTGGCTTCGCTGAGGCCTATGCGCGCGAGGGCGCGAAGGTTATTATCGCCGATATTAATATTGAGCGAGCAGAAGAGGCCGCACGCGGTATCGGCCCATCGGTCAAGGCGGTAAAGCTTGACGTGACCGACCTCCGTCAGATCGACAAGGTCGTGGTGGAGATCGATGCGGAATATGGCGGCATCGATATTCTGGTCAACAATGCCGCGATCTTCGATATGGCCCCTATCAACGAATTGACCGAGGACAGTTATGAGCGTGTGCTCGGTATCAATCTCAAGGGACCGCTTTTCATGATGAAGGCGGTTTCGAACGTGATGATCAAGCGCGGACGCGGCGGCAAGATCATCAATATGGCGAGCCAGGCCGGTCGTCGCGGCGAGGCGCTGGTGACCCTCTATTGCGCGTCTAAGGCTGCCATCATTTCTGCTACGCAGTCGGCAGCTCTCGCGCTTGTCAAGCACGGGATCAATGTCAATGCGATTGCGCCGGGTGTGGTCGATGGCGAACATTGGGACGTGGTGGATGCGAATTTCGCCAAATGGGAAGGCTTGAAGCCGGGTGAGAAAAAAGCGGCGGTGGCAAAGTCCGTGCCGATTGGTCGCTTTGCGACGCCGGAAGATATTACCGGCATGGCCGTTTTTCTTGCCTCATCTGATAGCGACTACATCCTCGCCCAGACTTTCGGGGTCGACGGTGGCAACTGGATGGCTTGAGTAGAGGCCGGGACATCTGCAATGAAAGCGATTTATTTTACCGGCCATGGGGAAGCAGGTCTGGCTGACTTGCCGGAACCGGCATTGCAGCCGGGACACGCGCTGATCGACGTCAAGGCATCAGGCCTCTGTCACACCGACATCGATGTCCTGCATGGCCGCTACGGTTCCAGCGCGTTTCCGCTGGTGCCTGGGCATGAATATGCGGGCATTGTGGTCGCGGTGGCGGAAGACGTGACCAATCTGAAGGTGGGCGACCGCATTGCGGTCGATCCGAATATTCCCTGCGGTCATTGCCGTGCCTGCCTCAAGGGACTGACCAATCTCTGCTCCGATCTCAAAGCCTATGGTGTGACCCATAATGGTGGCTTTGCGGGCATGAGCCTTGTCAATGCCAGTCATCTCTATCCCATCGGTGATCTGCCTTTTTATGTGGCAGCACTCGCAGAACCGCTTGCCTGTGTGTTGAACGGGCTTGGTGCAGCGGAGTTGAAGACCGGTCCGCGCGGCACCGAGAACGCGCTTGTCTTCGGTGCGGGGCCGATCGGCTTGTTGCTGGCTTTATCTTTAAAGGCGCGAGGTGTGCGGCAGGTTTTTGTGGCGGATATCAACGAACATCGTCTGGCCTTTGTCGAAAGTCTCGGCCTCGAGCCTGTCGTATCGGGCTCCGAAATGCTGGATAAGCGTAAACGCAGTTTCGATTTCGTTGCCGATGCAACCGGCATTGCCAAGGTCGTTGAAAGCATGGTCAGCTTCACGGCCGACGGCGGTACGGTTCTGGTGTTTGGCGTTTGCGCACCGGATGCACGGATTTCAGTCACGCCTTTCGAAATTTTCCGTCGTCAGATTCGAATTGCAGGCTCACATTCGCTGAACTGCAACATTCCGCAGGCCCTGGAAATACTCAAACAGGACAAGGGCGAAATGGCACGCCTCGTTTCGCACCGGTTACCGCTCAGCGAAATGCTGCCGTTCTTCACCAAGCACGGTGGCGATCCAGCCACGATGAAGGTCCAGTTTGTACCCGATTGAATTGAAGGAAATCGTCATGACCAAGCTGTCGCGCGCAACGCTCCAGAGCTTCGACAAGGTACACAAACCCGGCTACGACCCAACGAGGTTGAAACCGGGCATCGTGCATTTCGGCGTCGGTAATTTTCATCGTGCCCATCAGGCTGTCTATCTGGACGATTTGTTCGGAATGGGTGAGGGGCATGACTGGGCGCTGGTTGGCGCCGGTGTACGTGGAAGCGACGATGCCATGCGCGACACGCTCAAGGCGCAAGACTGGCTTACCACAGTTGTCGAACAGGAAGCCGATTATGCGGGGGCAAGGATTACCGCTTCTATGGTCGATTATGTGACCATATCGACTGAAGAAGGGCGAAGGGCTTTGATGGCCTATCTTACATCGCCCTCTATTCGCATTGTTTCCATGACGATCACCGAAGGCGGTTATTATATCGATCCGGCCAGTCAGACCTTTGATCCTGCTCATCCAGATATTGTGGCAGATGCCACCCATCCGGATCAGCCCAAGACTGTGTTCGGCCTGATCGTGCAGGCGCTGAAACTGCGTAAGGCGGCAGGCGTTCAGCCTTTCACGGTCATGTCCTGTGATAACATTCCGGGTAACGGGCATGTGACGGAAGACGCCGTGACGGGATTGGCCAAGTTGAAAGATCCGATCTTTGCCGACTGGATTTCCGCCAATGTCGCTTTCCCGAATTCCATGGTGGATCGCATCACGCCAGCCACCGGTGCACGCGAGCGTGAAATCGCTGCGAAGGATTTCGGGGTTAAAGACGGGTGGCCGGTTTTCTGTGAAGTGTTCAAGCAATGGGTGATGGAGGACAATTTCCCCACTGGGCGTCCTGCATTGGAAAAAGTCGGCGTCACGTTCACTGATCAGGTCGCTGCTTATGAACTGATGAAAATCCGTATCTTGAATGGCGGTCATGCGGCCATCGCCTATCCTGGCGGATTGCTCGACATACATTTCGTGCATGAAGCGATGGAGCATCCACTGATCCGGCGCTATCTGGAAAAGCTCACCAAGGATGAGATCATTCCGGAAGTGCCACCCGTGCCGGATACCAATCTCGAAGACTATCGCATCCTCATCGACGAACGCTTCGCCAATCCAAGCATCGGCGATACGATCCGCCGCCTGTGCCTCGATGGCTCCAATCGACAGCCGAAATTCATTCTGCCAACTGCTGCTGATCGGGTGGCAAAAGGCAAGTCGGTGACAGGGCTGGCGCTCGTTTCCGCGTTCTGGTGCCGCTATTGCTACGGTACGACCGATAGCGGTTCGATTATTGAACCAAACGATCCGTCATGGGGTCGCCTGACCAAGCAGGCGGCCCTTGCAAAAAACAATCCCGCGGCGTGGCTTGCGATGGATGATATCTTCGGCTCGCTTGCTTCAAATCCAGCTTATGTGGCGGCTTTTTCATCCGCACTGCTGCGCGTCTGGCAGGATGGGACTGTCAAAACGCTCGAGCGTTATCTGGCAGATGAGCCACTATAACTGAAAATTACAATGCGCCCGGATAGACCCTTACCGGGCGGTTGTCCTTGACCGACTCCATCACCACAAATGTCGATGTGCTTGCGACATTGGGCAGGCTCGAAATCTTTTCGCCCAGCACCTCGCGGTAGCGCCGGATGTTGGGCGTTCGCACCTTCAGAAGATAGTCGAAAGAGCTTGCGATCATATGGCACTCTTCGACTTCACGTATCTTGCGCACGGCTGTGTTGAACGCCTCAAGCGCGGCTTCGCGTGTGTCAGATAGCTTGACCGTCGTAAAAGCAATATGGTCGAGACCAAGTTTTTCAGGGTCAATGGCAGCGCGAAAGCCGACAATATAATCTTCATCGACCAGCCTCTTCAGCCTCGCTTGACACGGAGTCTTGGAAAGGCCGACTTTTTTTGAGAGTTCCGTTACGGGGATGCGCCCGTCTTCGCTCAAGACTTCTAGAATGCGCCTGTCGAATTGATCCAGATCGTCTACGGAATCTATCTTTCGCATCCGTTTAGCCTTTTAATGAACATATAATAAGATCGATATTCCTTCATATGGGGCAAATGAAGGCAGAATGCAATTTGCACAAATGATAGTGTGCGCCCACTTAAAGCAGAGCTAAACTGGGCAGAGACGCTCGGGGCTGTTTTCATTTGTGAGCATTGCACCATGACCGACACCATACCCGCTCCTACCAATCCGGTTTTCCAGAATTTTGCGCCGCCGATCCGCGAGCAAAGCACACTGAGGCAAGCGATTACCGCCGCTTATCGCCGTCCTGAGGCCGAATGCGTTTCGGCATTGGCTGCGCAGGCCGCCCTGCCGGAAGAAACGGCGAAGCAAGTCCGCTCCACTGCTCGCAAGCTGATTGAAGCGCTGCGTGCCAAGCATAAGGGTACGGGCGTCGAAGGCCTGGTGCATGAATATTCGCTGTCGAGCCAGGAGGGCGTGGCGCTTATGTGCCTTGCCGAGGCGCTGCTGCGCATTCCGGACATGGCGACGCGTGATGCATTGATCCGTGACAAGATTTCGAATGGCGACTGGAAATCTCATATCGGCGGAGGGCGCTCGCTCTTCGTCAATGCTGCGACCTGGGGGCTTGTCGTCACGGGCAAGCTGACAAACACGGTCAATGATCGCGGCCTGTCGGCTGCCCTGACACGCCTGATCGCCCGTTGTGGTGAACCTGTCATTCGTCGCGGCGTTGATATGGCCATGCGTATGATGGGCGAACAGTTTGTCACCGGCGAAACCATTGACGAAGCGCTGAAGCGCGCCAAGCCGCTGGAAGAACGTGGCTTCCGCTATTCCTACGACATGCTGGGTGAGGCCGCGACCACCGTTGCCGACGCCGAGCGTTACTACAAGGATTACGAAACCGCCATTCATGCCATTGGTCGCGCGTCCGCCGGTCGCGGCATCTACGATGGCCCCGGCATTTCCATCAAGTTGTCCGCTTTGCATCCGCGCTATGTCCGTGCGCAAAGCGAACGCGTCATGGGGGAATTGCTGCCGAAGGTAAAGGCGCTGGCCGCTATCGCGAAGTCCTACAATATCGGTCTCAACATTGATGCCGAGGAAGCCGATCGTCTGGAACTGTCGCTTGATCTGTTGCAGAGCCTGATCGAAGATCCGGATCTCGCAGATTGGGAAGGCATCGGCTTCGTGGTGCAGGCTTACGGTAAGCGCTGCCCGTTCGTGCTTGATTTTATCATTGATCTGGCCCGTCAGAACAAGCGCCGCGTCATGGTTCGTCTGGTGAAGGGCGCCTATTGGGACGCCGAAATCAAGCGCGCACAGGTTGACGGTCTGGAAGACTTCCCGGTTTATACCCGCAAGGTACATACCGACGTTTCCTACATTGCATGCGCACGCAAGCTCCTTGCGGCGACAGATGCCGTTTTCCCGCAGTTTGCAACGCATAATGCGCAGACGCTGGCCACCATCTATCATCTGGCTGGTCCGGATTTCAAAACCGGAAAGTTCGAGTTCCAGTGCCTGCATGGTATGGGGGAACCGCTTTATGACGAAGTCGTAGGTGCCGAAAAGCTCGGTCGCCCGGCCCGTATCTATGCGCCGGTCGGCACACATGAAACGCTTCTGGCCTACCTTGTTCGCCGACTTCTCGAAAACGGTGCGAACTCGTCTTTCGTCAATCGCATCGGCGATGAAAGTGTCTCCGTCGATGAGCTGATCGCTGATCCGGTTGATGTCGTTCGCTCAATGGCTGTTGTCGGAGCACGCCACGACCAGATTGCCCTGCCGGAAAATCTCTTTGGCGCTCGCAAGAACTCTGACGGTTTCGACCTGTCGAACGAAGTCACGCTCGCTGAACTCAGCAAGATTCTGAAAGAAAGCGCTGACCGCGTGTGGACATCGGAACCACAGGTTGCCGGAACCAAGGTAAAGGGCACCAACCGCTCGGTTCTCAACCCCGGTGACCGGAATGATGTTGTCGGTACGGTGACGGAGATCGCCGAAGGAGATGTGGCGAAAGCCATGAAGGCGGCACAGAAGGCAACGGCAAGTTGGTCTGCGGTTGCGCCAGCCGAACGTGCGGCTTGTCTTGAGCGCGCAGCGGATATCATGCAGCGTGATATGCCGGTTCTGCTCGGCCTCATCATGCGCGAAGCGGGCAAATCCATGCCGAACGCGATTGCTGAAGTGCGCGAAGCCATCGATTTTCTGCGTTATTATGCAGAACAGACCCGTCGTACGTTGGGCGTCGGCCACAAGGCGCTTGGACCTATCGTCTGCATCAGCCCGTGGAACTTCCCACTGGCGATCTTTACCGGCCAGATCGCAGCCGCACTCGTTGCAGGCAATCCCGTGCTGGCAAAGCCTGCCGAAGAAACGCCGCTGATTGCAGCACAGGGTGTTCGCATCCTGCACGAGGCTGGCATTCCAGCGGATGCGCTGCAACTTCTGCCGGGGGACGGCCGGATTGGGGCCGCGCTGGTTGCTGCGGAAGAGACTTGCGGCGTGATGTTCACCGGCTCGACCGAAGTGGCGCGCCTTATTCAGGCTCAGCTTGCCTCGCGCCTGTTGCCGAACGGCAAACCGATCCCGTTGATTGCCGAGACCGGCGGTCAGAACGCAATGATCGTGGATTCATCCGCTCTGGCCGAGCAGGTTGTGTTCGACGTGATTGCATCGGCGTTCGACAGTGCCGGTCAGCGTTGTTCGGCGCTGCGCGTTCTTTGCCTGCAGGAAGATGTCGCAGACCGTATCCTGACAATGCTCAAGGGCGCGCTGAAGGAACTATCCATCGGTCGAACGGACAAGCTGAAGGTCGATATCGGGCCGGTTATCACCGATGAAGCCAAGACCATCATCGAAAAGCACGTTCAGGGTATGCGCGATCTCGGTCGCAAGGTTGAGCAGCTTCCGCTCGGTCCTGAAACACAGAATGGAACTTTCGTTGCGCCGACCATCATCGAGATCAACTCGCTTCGCGATTTGAAGCGGGAAGTCTTCGGCCCGGTTCTGCATGTCGTGCGCTACAAGCGCGATGATATGGAGCGCCTGATCGATGATATCAACGCAACCGGTTACGGGCTTACTTTCGGCCTGCATACGCGCCTTGATGAGACGATCGCCAATGTTGCGGATCGTATCCGCGTCGGCAATATCTATATCAATCGCAACGTTATCGGCGCGGTTGTCGGCGTGCAGCCATTCGGCGGACGCGGCATGTCCGGCACTGGTCCCAAGGCAGGCGGTCCGCTCTACCTTGGACGTCTCGTCGAAACAGCGCCGATCCCGCCGCGCCACAGCTCGGTTCACACTGATCCGGCGCTCAAGGATTTTGCGAAATGGCTTGGCCAGCGCGGCATGAACGATCTGGCTCAGGCTGCGCGCGACACCGGTAGCGCTTCGGCTCTCGGTCTTGACCTTGAATTGCCGGGCCCGGTCGGCGAGCGCAATCTTTATGCGTTGCATCCGCGTGGAAATATCCTGCTGGTTCCGCAAACGGAAGCAGGCCTTTATCGCCAGATGACGGCTGCCCTCGCTACGGGCAACACTGTGTATGTCGACGAGGCTTCAGGTTTGCGGAATGTCTTGAAAGATGTTCCAGCTTCAGTCGCGGCGCGCACGATCTGGACCAATAACTGGGAATCCGACGCACCGTTCGCTGGAGCGTTGGTTGAAGGGGATGCTGAACGCATCGTCGAGATTAACAAGAAGCTTGCAACGCTTCCCGGACCGTTGGTTCTGACTCAGGCTGCTTCCACGGAAGAGCTGGCAATCAACCCGGACGTCTATTGCCTCAACTGGTTGCTGGAAGAGGTTTCGACGTCGATTAACACCACAGCAGCGGGTGGTAATGCGAGCTTGATGGCAATCGGCTGATCCCGTTCGGGACAGGAAAGGACAAAAAAGGGCGGCTTCAGCCGCCTTTTTCTTTTGTCGGTACAGATTTGCATGGCTGTGCAAATGATATTCGAAAACAGAATGATTGGATTATTTTTTGTAATTTCAGAATAAAATTTACAAAGGCATTGACAGGCTTTCATAAAAGGCAAACACTATGCACACGCTTGCAAAAGCGTCGGCGTGGAGGCGCCGTATAAAGGGAGGAAAACAATGCGTTCAGCATTTCTGGTTGCGGCGCTGGCCGCAGGTGTATCTTCATTCGCTTTTTCTGCGCAGGCCGCAGGCAATCTCAATCTTATCTGTTCCGCGGATGTGGTCATCTGTGAGCAGATGAAGAACATGTTCGAGAAGGATACTGGCATCAAGGTCAACATGGTGCGGCTTTCTTCCGGGGAAACCTATGCCAAGGTGCGTGCCGAAGCGCGCAATCCGAAGACGGATATCTGGTGGGCCGGTACAGGTGATCCGCACCTGCAGGCTGCATCTGAAGGGCTGACGCTCGAATACAAATCGCCAATGCTTGACCAACTGAATGATTGGGCCCAAAAGCAGGCTGAAAGCTCCGGCTTCCGTACGGTCGGGGTTTATGCCGGTGCGCTCGGTTGGGGTTACAACACCGATATTCTTGCCAAGAAGAACCTGAAAGAGCCGAAATGCTGGGCCGATCTGCTTGATGCGTCCTATAAGGGCGAAATCCAGATGGCCAATCCGAATTCTTCCGGTACCGCCTACACGGCACTGGCAACGCTTGTTCAGATCATGGGTGAAGACAAAGCCTATGATTATCTGAAGAAGCTCAACGAAAATGTATCGCAGTACACCAAGTCTGGCTCGGCTCCCGTCAAGTCGGCTGCGCGTGGTGAAACTGGCATCGGCATCGTCTTCATGCATGATGCAGTATCGATGACGGCAGAAGGTTTCCCGATCAAGTCGGTCGCACCGTGTGAAGGCACAGGCTACGAAATTGGTTCCATGTCGATCATCAAGGGCGCCAAGAATCTCGAAAGTGCGAAGAAGTGGTACGACTGGGCGCTGACCGCCGAAGTGCAGTCGCACATGAAGGATGCGAAGTCCTTCCAGTTGCCGTCCAACAAATCAGCCGAGGTTCCAAAGGAATCCCCGCGCTTCGAGGACATCAAGCTCATCGATTATGACTTCAAGACCTATGGCGAACCGGCCAAGCGCAAGGAATTGCTTGAGCGCTGGGATAAGGAAATCGGTGCTCACGCCAACTGATTTTTCATTGGCTTGAAATCCGGGTGCGCCGCTCTTGTTGCGCGACGCACCTGTCCCGGATGACGAAGTAAGGTAGCGGCTTCCTGAAATATGCAGGAACCGATGCCTCTCGTCATTCCTTGGAAATCCCCGATCTGGAGGGACGCGGACATCCATGAAACAGCACAATCGCAGACTGGATATCATTCTGGCACTAGCGTTCGCGGCATTTGCCGTGTTGCCGTGGTATCGCATAGAAGACGGCTTTCTGAGTTTCGGCTGGCTGGCTGGAATGTTCGGCGATGGTGCAACGGCACCGGGCCTTTGGCAGATAGCCTTCTTCGGGCGGCCTTGGCTTGGCGCTGTTGCTGTATTCATGCTGCTTTGTGCTGGTGCCCGCTTCCTATTGCCTGTCGAACGTCGGAGCGGCGTTCTGATATGGGCGAGCCTTCTTGGTGTACTTTTCCTGGCGCTGCAAGGCTTGGCCATCGGCTTTTCCGGCTGGAACTGGATGATCAGTGAAAACCTGTTCGGTGCACTTTCTGACGGACAGCCGGCCTTCGGTGCCGGAGCTATCCTGACGGGCTTCTGCTTTCTGTTGATTTTCTCGTTTGGTCTCGCAGAACGCGGCGTAATGAAGGGGGACGCATTCGTCGTCTCTTCCATTACCCTGCTTGTCGCCTTGGTTGCTGTATTCGTCTTCTATCCTGTTATCAGCATGTTTGCCGGATCGGTGCAGGACTTCGATGGCTCATTCAAGCCTGAGGGTTTCATTGGCAACATTCAGGATTCCTCGATCTGGAGTCTGGCCTGCGTTATTGGTGAGGGGCGATGTGGTGTCGCGTGGCGCACATTGTGGCTGGCGCTGATGACGGCAACCGGATCCACAGTGTTGGGGCTGGCATTTGCACTGGTTGCGACCCGCACAGGTTTCCCTTTCAAAAAGGGCTTACGGCTTCTCACCATATTGCCGATCATCACGCCGCCCTTCGTTGTCGGTCTTGCATTGACACTGCTTTTTGGCCGCGCAGGCGTGGTGACGGAACAGATATCTAATATATTCGGCGTGGAGCCGGGCCGATGGCTTTATGGCCTCACTGGCATATGGATCGCACAGGTCCTGTCTTTCACACCGATTTCTTTCCTCGTGCTTATTGGCGTTGTGGAAGGTGTGTCACCGTCGATGGAAGAGGCGTCGCAAACTTTGCGTGCTGATCGCTGGCGCACGTTTCGGAGGGTTTCTCTGCCGCTGATGGCACCGGGTCTTGCCAATGCATTTCTTATCGCTTTTATCGAAAGCATGGCGGATTTCGGCAATCCGATGGTACTTGGTGGCAGCAATGGCGTGCTTTCGACCGAAATATTCTTTGCCGTGGTGGGCGCGCAGAACGATCCATCGCGTGCGGCGGTTCTCGCCATCGTGCTGCTCTGCTTTACATTGACCGCATTTCTCATCCAGCGCGTCTGGCTGTCGGGTAAGAATTTTGCGACGGTGACCGGCAAGGGTGATTCCGGCATGCATGCTGGGTTGCCAAACGGGTTAAAGATTGGCGTTTATGCCCTTGTTATTCCCTGGATGATCTTCACTGTTGTTGTTTACGTGATGATCCTTATCGGCGGCTTTGTGCGGCAGTGGGGGCTCGATAATACATTGACAGTCGAACACTATGCGCGCGCCTTTTCGATTAATTGGACCGAGAATGGCATTGCATGGACCGGCGTGGCTTGGAATTCGTTCTGGACGACGATGGAAATCTCGCTGATTTCAGCTCCGCTGACTGCAGCAGTCGGTTTGCTGACCGCCTATCTGATCGTTCGCCAGCGTTTCGTCGGACGGAACATCTTCGAGTTCGCCCTGATGTTGAGCTTCGCCATTCCTGGAACCGTCATCGGTGTCAGCTACATCATGGCTTTCAATCTGCCACCGCTTGAAATGACTGGTACTGCGCTGATCCTGATCGCATGTTTCGTATTCCGTAACATGCCTGTTGGCGTCCGCGGCGGTATCGCAGCCATGAGCCAGCTCGACAAGAGTCTTGATGAAGCGTCTCTGACGTTGCGGGCAAACAGTTTCCGAACGATCCGGAAGGTCATTCTGCCACTGCTGCGTCCTGCAATCACAGCCGCACTGGTCTATTCCTTCGTACGCGCCATCACATCCATCAGCGCGGTCATTTTCCTCGTTTCGGCGCAATACAACATGGCGACATCCTACATTGTCGGTCTGGTCGAAAACGGTGAATTCGGCGTGGCCATCGCATATTCATCAATGCTGATTGTCGTGATGATCGTGGTCATTACAGGCTTCCAGCTTCTCGTGGGTGAACGCAAGCTCAGGCGCGAGAACCGCGTTGCCGCTGTCGCCCCCGTCAAAACCGTTCGTCAGGAGAAAACCGCATGACTGCGATCCGTCCCGGCTCCGTTACATTTGAAAATGTTACCAAGAAATTCGGTAATTTTACCGCCTTGCCCGATCTGTCCCTGACCGTCGAGCCGGGAACTCTGGTGACGCTCCTTGGACCATCCGGTTGTGGCAAGACGACGACATTGCGGCTGCTGGCTGGGCTTGAACACCCGACTTCGGGTCGCATTCTGATCGGTGGCAAGGACGTGACCAATCTGCCAGCCAATGAGCGGGACGTGTCGATGGTCTTCCAGTCCTATGCGCTCTTTCCGCATATGAACTCGCTCGACAATGTGGCCTACGGCCTGGAGTCGTCGGGCTTGAAAAAAGCGGAAGCGCGCGAACGTGCGGAAGAGGGGCTGAAGCTCGTGGGTCTTGCGGGAATGGGGCATCGCCTTCCGGCAGAACTGTCGGGTGGCCAGCAACAGCGCGTCGCGGTGGCCCGCGCTCTGGTGCTGGAGCCCCAGGTTTTGCTTCTGGATGAACCGCTTTCGAACCTTGACGCTCGTTTGCGCCGCCGGGTGCGCACCGAAATTCGCGAGCTTCAGCAGCGGCTCGGGTTTACCGCTGTCTATGTCACGCACGACCAGGACGAGGCGCTCGCTGTCTCCGACACAATCATCGTCATGAAAGAGGGCAATATCGCACAGAAGGGCAGCCCTCGTGATCTCTATGAAACACCGGCCTCAGCCTTTATAGCGGATTTCATGGGAGAGGCGAATGTTGTGCCGTGTGAGGTGATGACGGCAGATGGGAGCGAAGCTGTCATTCGTGTGGGCAGTCTGACTCACCGGGTTACCGCGCGCAACGCCCGACCGGGTCCGGCGCAGCTTGCGATCCGTCCCAATGCGGTGACCTTGCAGCCAAAGGCTGGCGGCGGCTTCCCCGGACGTGTCGCGCATTCGGCCTATCTCGGCGATCATATCGAGTATGAAATCGAGACCGAACACGGCAAGCTTTTCATAGTCGATCCGGCGGTCGAAGAGGCTCTGCCGCCACAAACCGACGTCTCTATCGAGTTCAAAACGCGCGGGCTTGCCATTATCAGTCAATAGGCGCAGAAACGTCGCGCCTTTCATTATCTCTCACCGGAAAATCATCATGACGTCTCATCCCCGACAGGAACTAGAAGCGCGGCTGGCGCTCGCCGAAAAGATCGCGCGCGAGGCGGGCGCCAAGGCTCTCGACTATTTCAAGCGGCGTGAAACACTGGTTATCGAAACCAAGCGCGATCCGCAGGATGTAGTGTCGATTGCGGACAGGGACGTTGAACAGCTTATCCGTGCTCGTGTGTCGGAAACCTTCTCTCAAGACGGATTTCTGGGAGAGGAGTACGGGCTGAATGAAGGCACTTCGGGTTACACTTGGGTTGTAGATCCGATCGATGGCACCAGTCCTTTCGTCAATGGCATGCCGAACTGGTGTGTTTCCATCGCGGTTCTGAAAGACGGTGAGCCTGTCATCGGCGTAATCCAGGCCCCGTGCTTTGACGAGCTGTATGCCTCCGCAAAAGGCCTGGGCGCAACACTTGATGGCAAGAGGCTGGTTCTCGATCCCAGCCGCACAATCCGTAATTCTGTGACGGGCATTGGTGCCAACAACTACGTTACGCCGCAGGTCGTGGCGAAAATCGTGGAAGACCTGCTTGAGGCGGGCGGAACATTTATTCGCAATGGTTCCGGCGCGTTGATGATCGCTTATGTCGCGGCTGGCAGGCTAGTTGGATATTATGAGCCTTATATGCATGCCTGGGATTGTATGGCCGGCTTTTGCCTCGTGCGTGAGGCGGGCGGCTATGCTCATCCGTTCCCTGTCGATGGAGAAAAGCTCACCAAGGGCAACAAAGTTTTCGTAGCTGGGCCCGGTGCAATCGAGGACCTCAAGAAGGTTGCTCGCCTATAGAATTGGATATGATCTTTTCGGGATTTCGGTTCCAGCCATATTCTGAATAGGGTTCGTTGCCAGCCGCGCAGAGGAGTGCCTGCCGGACGTAGGGAATCGTATTATCCGGCAGATTGTCCAGTCTCCTCCATTGCAGATCGGCATGCTTGTCTGGCTCACATAGGGTAGGCGTGCCGGTCCATTCATCGGCGCGGAAGAAATGACCCAGCCATTGATTGCCAGTCGTCAGACTGTGCAAGGTGTGGACCGGTCTTAGAGCTTCCGGCGCGATAATTATGCCAGTCTCTTCGAAGGCTTCACGTGCCGCTGCTGCCCGGATTGTTTCGCCCGCCTCCAGCCCTCCGGCTGGAATGCTGAACCAGCCGTCCATCCATCCGGTTGTCTTCCGCTGCAACATGCAGATTTCTGGCCCGCGTGCCAGAATGACAAAGACTGCAGACGACAGCTGGAAGCGTACACGCTCGTTCAATTGACTCTCCCAAAAAGCAAATAGGCAAAGTCCTCCACAGACTTGCCGGTAGTTTACACGAGTTGATCTTGCTCCGAAGTGAGATCAGAGACAGGTCAGGGATTGTCGCGCTTGAAAATCCAGTCGTGATCGGGATGGTTTTTGAACCGCCACTTGCGCAAAGGACCAGCCATCACGTTGAGATAATACATCTCATAGCCATAGGGTGCGCCACATGGATGATGGCCTTTGGGCACAAGCACAACATCTCCGTCAGAGACCGCCATGGTTTCATCAAGACTTCCATCTTCGCTGAAAACACGCTGGAAGCCGAAGCCCTGCGCCGGATTGAGGCGGTGATAATATGTCTCTTCCAGATAGGTCATGTCCGGAAAATTGTCTTCGTCATGTCTGTGGGGCGGATAGGATGACCAGTTTCCTTGCGGTGTGAATACCTCGGTAACAAGCAGGCTATCGGCAACATCGCGGCCTTCCATAGCGATATTATGGATGAAGCGGGTGTTGGCGCCTTTTCCCCGTTGTTCAAGTGTCAGGCTTTCTGGCCCAAGCTTCTGCACCTTGCGGCCCGGTTTGCCCGGCGCGGTGCAAACGGCCAAAACACAATCTGTCGTGGCGGTTGCATGCCAGTGGCTTTCAGCAGGCACATAGAGGCAATGTGGCGGCAGTTTCTCGAACACGTTCATGCGTTCGCCCATCTCGCCGAAATCCTTGTCTGAGGCGGAAATCTTTGCCTTGCCTTCGACAAGAACGAGGATCACTTCAGTCGATCCGGTCTTTTCGGAGACACTCTCGCCGGATTTGAGACGGTAGAGGCTGAACCCGACATAGCTCCATTCGGCGCTTTCCGGGGTAATGTCGTGGACCTTGCCATGCGTGCCCTTGGGCTTGCGTAACAAATTGGCCATGTGTCAGTCTCCTTCGTCGAGTCCTGCTTCGCGTGCGAATGATTTCAGCGATTTCAGTCCAAGCGACTGATACTCATAGGGATTACGAATATCCGGGTCCTGTTCGGCCTCGATCACCAGCCAGCCTTGATAGGTTTTGTCAGCGGCAACTTTCAGCACGGGCACGAAGTCGACGCCGCCATCTACATCGCCCGGAACGGTGAAGACGCCGCGACGGACTCCCTCCAGAAACGACAGGCTCTGGTTGCGTACTTCAGTGGCTATCGCCGGGCGAACGTTCTTGGCGTGGATATGCCCGACGCGGCCCATATGCTTTTTCGCAACCCGTTCTGGATCGCCGCCACCAAACAGGCAGTGACCTGTATCAAGAAGAAGCTTCGCATGTGGTCCTGTATGCTGCATCATAAGATCTATCTCGTCCTCGCTCTGCACTACCGTTCCCATGTGGTGATGGTAGACAAGCGCAATACCTTGGGCCGCAGCATATTCTGCGAGTGCTTCTACGCCCGCGCCGAATTCTTCCCAGCGCGCTTCTTCCAGCACCGGACGCTCGGATAACGGCTTGTCGTTGTCGCCGTGAATGGCATTCGACGTTTCGCAAACAATGATGACCTTCGAACCCATCGCCTTCAGGAGGTCGAGCGCAGGCTGCATTGCTTTCTTTTCTTCTTCGACCGGATTCACCAGCAGGTTGAGTGAATGCCAGCCCGATACATAGCGAAGTTTGCGCGGTTCAAGCACAGCTTTTAGTGCGGCCGGCTCCTGCGGAAACTTGTGACCTTTCTCTATCCCGTCGAAACCGATCTCAGCGGTTTCATCGAGACATTGATCCAGGGTGATATGCGCGCCGAGGCTGCGATCATCGTCGTTCGACCAGGCAATAGGATTGGTGCCATAGAGGATCATCGGTCAGTTTCTTTCTTTGAGCTTAGCTTCATAATCTTTACGTGCGGCACGCACCTGTTCGCGCTCCGAGACTTCCGGCACAGCGACATCCCACCACCAACCGCCAGTTTCAGGGGTAGGGTAAGGATCGGTGTCGATAATGACGACTGTGGTGCGTGGGCTGTTGCGGGTTTCCGCCAGTGCTTCTTCCAGTTCGCGGATTGAGCCTACTTTCTTCGTATCTGCACCCATGGCTCCGGCGTGAGCGGCGAAATCGATGTGCGACGGGTTCACGTGGCTCGAATGGTCGAGGAGATTGTTGAATTCGGCGCCGCCGGTTGCCATCTGCAGCCGGTTGATACAGCCAAAACCGCGATTGTCGGTAACAACAATTGTAATCTTCTGCCCCATCATGACGGCAGTGGCGAGTTCGGAATTGGCCATCATGTAGGAACCGTCGCCGACCATGACGATGATATCTCGACCCGGCTCGGCCATCTTGATGCCAAGGCCACCGGCGATTTCATAACCCATGCACGAAAAGCCATATTCCATGTGATAGGACATGGGACGACCGGCTTTCCAGAGTTGGTGCAACTCTCCCGGCATCGTGCCTGCCGCGCACATGACAACGGTGTTCTCTCGTGCCTGACGCTGCACTGCGCCGATTACCTGCATATCAGTCGGCAAGGTATTGCCATCGCTTGGGGCAGCGGTAAACCGGTCTGCCGCCGCAAACCATTTCTCTTTCAATGCTGCGTCTACGGGGTGGCGTTTATAGCTGCCAACCGCTTTCGTGAGCGCTTCAAGTCCAATCTTTGCATCGGCAACCAATGGAAGCGAACCGTGCTTTGAGCCGTCGTATGGTTGGACGTTTAGCGAGAGAAGCTTGCGTCCGGGGTGTTTGAACAGCGCCCATGATCCGGTCGTGAAGTCCTGAAAGCGCGTGCCAACACCGATCACCAGATCGGCTTCCGCTGCGATGGCATTGGCGCTGTCTGCCCCAGTCACGCCAACCGGACCAAAATTGAGCGGGTGATCCCACGGTAGCGCCGATTTCCCAGCCTGTGTCTCGATGACTGGAATGCCATGTGCTTCGGCAAAATTGTGCAACGCTTCGTGAGCGCCGGAGTAGTGCACTCCGCCGCCTGCAACGATAACGGGTTTAAGCGCTGCCTTGATTGCCGCTGCTGCGGCATTCAGTTCATTCTCATCCGGCGGTGGACGGCGCCAGTGCCAGACTTTCGGTTCAAAGAACTCTTCCGGCCAGTCATATGCTTCCGTTTGCACATCCTGACAGAAAGCAAGCGTAACCGGCCCACAATCAGCAGGATCGGTCATGGTGCGGAAGGAGCGGGGCAGGGCAGTGAGAAGCTGTTCAGGTCGGGTGATCCTGTCGAAATAGCGGCTGACCGGACGAAAACAGTCATTCACGGTCATAGTGCCGTCATTGAAATCTTCGATTTGCTGCAAGACAGGATCAGGTCCACGATTGGCAAAGACGTCGCCGGGAATGAGGAGAACTGGTAGGCGGTTCACATGGGCAAGGGCTGCTGCCGTGACCATATTTGTTGCGCCGGGGCCGATGGAGGAGGTGACAGCACAGGCACGCTTGCGGCCAAGCTGCTTGGTATAAGCAATAGCTGCATGGGCCATGGTCTGTTCATTATGGCCGCGCCATGTAGGCAGTTCTTCGCGAATGCCATGGAGGGCCTCGCCAAGTCCGGCCACGTTTCCGTGGCCGAAAATAGCCCAAACGCCTGCGATAAAGGTCTCACCATCCGGCGTCATCTGATTGGCGAGGTAGCGCACCAATGCCTGTGCGGCGGTCAATCGAACGGTTTTCATAGCTCCTCCAGCTTCCTCCCGGCAGAACGAATTCAAAATGTACGCACGCCATCCCAGACATTGCAAAGGCCACGATAGCGCGTCACCATGTCGGCGATTGCTTCTTCGTCGCTGATCAGGCCGTTCAGCCATTTGCGTGCCGCGTCACCAAAGATCGTACGTCCCACTGCAAAGCCTTTGACGAGGTCGAATTCAGCAGCAATTGCAAGACTGGCTTCCAGTTCTTCGGCCGGTGCGTCCAGTCCTAGAACAACGATACCGCGTGTGTGTGCATCGTTGCGTAGGATCGCGTCACAGGCATTGGCCCATGCCGCCCTGGTTTTCATGGGCTCTAGCTTCCACCAGTCGGGATAGACGCCGATTTCATAAAACCGCTCGATCACACGCGCAGTTGTGTTGTCATCGACGGGACCTGCTTTGGATGGGATGATTTCCAGCAGGAATTCCAGTCGGTTGCGCCGTGCGGCTGCGAAAAGACGTGAAACAGTTTCTTCCTGTTCTGCCTTGAACTCGGCTGTGTCATCCGGATGGTAGAAGCATAGCAACTTCACTACATTCTCGACAGGCCACTCAACCAGTCCACCGCAGTCTGGTCCGAGTTCCGGTTCCAGCTTGAGCGGACGCGAGCCGGGCCATTCGGTCGGGCGACCGATCCATAAGCCCGTGCCTGCGGCTCGGTAAAGAGCATCGCGGCCCAGTCGACCATCACACAATATGCCGTAACCTTCTGCCCCGTTTGCCACCTGCAAGGCCGCTTTCAGGCAAAGCTGTTTGAACTCCCCAATCTTTTCCGTTGAAACGCTCGCCTCGGCGGCCATTTCTTCCAGTTGAATACGGTGATCAAAGGCAAAAACGCGCATATGTGGCCAGTGGCCGTTGCGATTGGTGGACCAATGTATCTGCTCCAGCGCGGCATCCTTGCGCAAAGCCTTGTTGCGAATGCCGGTACGGAAAAAATACTGAAGCTCTTCCCAGCTCGGATAAGCTGGCGTGCATCCATGTCGCGAGACTGCAAAAGCCCCGCAGGCATTGGCGAATTTGAGGCTGGTAGGCCAGTCTCCATCTTTCAGCCAGCCGCGCAAAAGCCCGGACATGAACCCGTCACCCGCACCAAGCACATTAAAAACGTCAATCGGGAACCCTTCGCCGCTCTGTCCCTCGTCGAGGCTGTTAGGGATTGGGCCTTCGAAAACCACGGCTCCCATGGGGCCGCGTTTGCAAACCAGTGCAGCGTCCGTTACTGCGCGCACGGCTTTCAGCGCCTGAAGTGTATCTGTTGAGCCGCCTGCAATATGAAACTCTTCTTCTGTTCCGACGACAAGATCAAACAGGTGGAGCGTCGATTGCAGTTTGGTCGTGACATCTGCGGATTCGATAAAGCGGTTTTCGCCATCGCCGTGTCCGGAAAGTCCCCAGAGATTGGGGCGATAATCTATATCGAGCGCTGTCCGGCTGCCATTGTCGCGCGCAAGACGGAGTGCTTTCAGGACAGCTGCTTCCGTTTTTGGATGGGATAAGTGTGTGCCGGTAGCCAGAACACAGCCAGCTTCGGCGATGAAGGCCGGATCAATGTCGTTCTCGCACAATGCCATGTCGGCACAATTCTCGCGATAGAATATCAGCGGAAAATGCTGTTGGTCGCGAATGCCGAGAATGACGAGGGCGGTCAGGCGCTCCGGATCGGTGACGATGCCACGTGTATCCACGCCTTCGCGCTCGAGTTCGCGCAGCAGGAAGCGCCCCATATGCTCGTCGCCGACACGCGTGATCAACGCCGATTTAAGGCCCAACCGCGCAGTCCCAGTTGCAATATTGGTGGGAGAACCACCTACATATTTGTTGAAGGAGGCCATGTCTTCCAGAAGGCCGCCCACCTGCGCGCCATAAAGGTCAACCGAAGATCGGCCAATCGTGATCAAGTCGAGCCGCTTCACAACAATCCTCCCTCGCTACTTTCTTATTGCTGCAAGGCTGTGCATGATTCATGTGCACATAGCAGTTATTCCATTTTTGATTAAAATAGATTTATTATTCTATTTCAACTGAAAAATGGAATAATGCACGGGAAGGATCAGTCGCTTTGACGCGCGGTACCCACGGCGACAGCGAGCGCTATGGCGAGACAAAGCGTTGCGGAGAGTGAGCGGAAGGCGCCGAAATCCACCTCGGAAACGAGCAATGTCTGTTTTGCGGATTTGCTCATCGGACTGACAAACGTGTCGGTTATGCCGACGACATCGATACCGCGTGCGGCGACGGTTTCGGCCATGGCGACCGTTTCCGGTGAGTAGGGCGAAAACGTAATCGCCAGGAGCACGTCGCCTTCGCGAATGGCATGCAGATTCTCCAGTTTACCGACCGCACTATGCAGCATGGCAGGCACTTGCATCTTCTCCAGCGCATAAGCCAGGTAGCTCGCAACGGGAAAAGCGCGGCGGATGCCGACAATGTGGATTGTTTGTGCGCTGGCCAGTAGCTGAACGGCCTTTTCGAGTGCATTTGGATCGATGGTCTTGAGCAAGCCTTCGAGGGAAGTACGCCCTGCCTCAGCAAATTCGGCAAGAAGGGCAGGTGCACTGCCTGTTGCGGTCTCGCGCAAATGCTGCAATCTGGTCGAATAATCAGGCCAGCCTCCCGCATAGGAATCCCGGAACAGCTTCTGCATTTCCGAAAAGCCGGAGAACCCCATGATCTGGCAGAAGCGCATGAAGGCGGAACTCTGCACACCTGCGCCCTCAGCCATCTCAGCAACGGTCGACACAGCGATGCGATCCTGGTTGGCGGCGACGAAATCGGCGCATTGCTTGAGCCTCTTCGGCAAGCGATCGGAAACCTCCAGCAGCTTCGTTTCGAATTCCTTGATATTCACCGGAACGTTGATCGATGACGGGGCAGGGGAATCCATTGTTGGCCTTTCAATATGGTCCTTGACAATCTTTATGTCACATTCTAGCAAAATAGAATAAATATTCTATAGCGTATCTTCGATGACTGAAGATGGCCGTTTCCTGGGAGGATGAGGCAATGGTTACACGTCTGGCGCTGCTCGGCGCGGGCCGTATCGGCAAGGTTCATGCAGGCGCAATTGCTGCGGACAAGCGGGCCCGATTGGTTGCCGTCGCTGACGCCAATGAGGCGGCGGCGAGAGCAATTGCCGATACTGCTGGTGCGGACGTTCGAACCATCGACGAAATCGAGACATCAGACGATATAGATGCAGTGCTGATATGCACACCGACCAATACGCACGCCGATCTTATTGAACGGTTTTCTCGCGCCGGCAAGGCCGTTTTCTGCGAAAAGCCCATCGATCTCGATATTGCACGTGTTCGAGCTTGTCTCGCTGTCATTCGTGACACTGGCGCGAAGGTGATGCTGGGTTTCAATCGTCGTTTCGATCCCCATTTTGCGGCAGTCCACAAGGCTATCGAAGATGGACGCATCGGCAATGTTGAAATGGTGACGATCACCAGCCGCGATCCGGGGGCGCCGCCTGCAGAATATATCAAGGTATCCGGCGGTATTTTCCGCGACATGACGATCCACGATTTTGACATGGCGCGATTTCTTCTCGGTGAGGAAATCGAGAGCGTATCGGCCGCGGCTTCGGTACTCGTCGACCCAAAGATCGGAGAACTCGGCGATTATGACAGTGCGAGTGTCATTTTGACGACTGCTTCCGGCCGTCAGTGCGTTATTTCCAATTCACGTCGTGCTTCCTACGGCTACGATCAGCGCATTGAAGTTCACGGATCGCTCGGTGCTGTTTCGGCGGAAAACCAACGTCCAGTCTCGATAGAGATTGCGACCAGAGATGGCTATAACCGCCCGCCATTGCATGATTTTTTCATGACCCGCTATACGGCTGCTTATGCAGCGGAAATCGCCTCGTTTATCGATGCTTTGGATACTGGCAAAGCGCCGCACCCTTCAGCGGAGGATGGATTGCAAGCTTTGGCTCTGGCTGAGGCGGCACTTCGTTCGGTCAGGGAAGGCTGCACTGTCAAAGTTGCGGAAGTTCTCGGATAAGGCGGCAATTTTGTTTGCCTTTTTCCGCAATCGGCTGCGATATGCGGGGTATGGCCTACAAGATTGATGATTTGCCTTTTGAAGAGTTTTTCGTACCCGTGAGCAAGGCTACGGCGGCTCTGGTGCGGCTGGACGAGCGGCTTTCGCGCTCGCCCATTCGCGAAGGTATGGTCGAGCGGATGCATATGCACGATGCTGTCGCTTCGATGTGGCTTGAAGGCGAACTTGTGCATATGGAAGACTTGGTCCTACATGATGCCTTCATGGACAGTCGGATGCCAAGCCACGCGCTGACCATCGGACATGCCGTATTGCGCATGCGCCGACAGATTGCTGGAAGGTCGGCCGACTGGGCTCTTGGCCCGACCGGCATTCAACAATTGCTCGGCCCAACGGTTGATACGACACCTGCAGAAATTGAGCCGTCAGAGGCAACGGACGGCGAAGTCGATCCGTTGCTTGATGACATTGACAATTTGCTTGCGCGGACTGACGCACTTTTGAAAGGCGGAGTTCCAGGCAAACCCAAACCGGAAACTGCTGCGCGGGATACACTACTTTACGACGATGACTGGGATGAGGATGCACGTTTGCAGGAATGGCGGGATTGTCTTGCGGCGACAAAGCATCTGCCGCCACTCATGCGCGCCGCTTTGATCTACGATGCATGGTTTTCTCTGGAGGTTGTTCAGCGATCGTCATGGATTGGCCGATTGCTGACTGCCGCCTTCTTACGTCAAAGTGGTCTTGCAATGGGCCATTTGCCGGCGATCAGCCTCGGTCTCCGCGCGAAACGACCGGATGAACGGCGTTCACCCAATCGTCTGGTCCGTCTCAGGGCGTTTTTCGAAAGCATCGAAGATGCCGCCGATACGACCATGAAGGAGCATGACCGGCTGCTTCTGGCGCGCGAGCAGATGCAGCGTAAGCTCAAGGGGCGCAGGTCCAATTCGCGATTGCCGCAATTGATGGAGATGGTTCTGCGCAGCCCCGTGATTTCCAGCCAGATGGTGGAGAAGGAACTTCAGGTTACACAGCAAGGGGCGCTGAAGCTGATTTCGGAGCTCAATTTGCGGGAAATCACCGGGAGGGGGCGGTTTCGCGCGTGGGGAATTCTCTAGGCTGGTTTCATGCACTTGCTGCGAAGATGGTCAGCGAAGAGCTGGAATTCGTTGCGGCGGGCGGCGTTGGAGCGCCAGACGAGAACCAGTGAGCGGTAATTGTTCTTGCCCTCATATGGAACGATACTCAGCTCTGTTCCGCGGGTCACTCCGGCTTTGACTGCCACTTCAGGCAACAGAGTAACTCCCATCCCGAAATCAACGAGCTGTACCAAGGTCATGATGGAGGTGGCGTGAACGTCGCCGCTCGCTTGAGCTGGGGCGGAACCTATCGCAGCCATGACGTGTTCACGAAGGCAATGCCCGGTTTCCAGCAAAAGAAACGGCTGGTCCTGTAAATCATCTGCATCGACCCGATCACGATTGGCCAGCGCGTGATCGCGCCGTACTGCCAGATAGAAAATGTCCCGACTAAGTCCTGCTACCTCAAATTCATCGAGATCGTATGGATGGGCGACGAGTGCTACATCGAGCGAACCTGAACGCAAGCTGTCGAGCAACGACCGAGTGAGGCCTTCGCGAATGGTCAACTGCAATTCGGGAAAAGCTTTGGCGGTCGCGGGCAGGACTTTAGGCAGCAGAAATGGCGCTATTGAAGGGATGACACCCATTCGCAGTCTGGTGGTCAGCGGTCGCTCGGCCTGCCGCGCGTGTTCGGGTAGTTCTTCAATGAGGGCTATGATCGTACGAGCGCGTGCCAGAAAATCTTCACCGGCAGGCAGCAGCTGCATTCGCCTGCCCGATCGATCGATCAGTATTACGCCAAGCTCTGTCTCGAGTGCCTGGATCGCCGCACTCAGCGTCGACTGGGTAACACCCACAACCTCGGCTGCACGCGAAAAGGATCCCGCTTTGACAAGGGCCATAAAGTAATGGAGCTGACGGACACTTATGTTGAGCATTGAATCTTTCGATTTTTCTCCATCGTTATAATCGATGGATTTGATCGTTATAATCGCTTTGACCGATTTAACAAGAACGCCTATATCTGACTCGCAGACGGATAATTCTGAAATTTCAGAAATTTCCGTATAACAATTGAATTTACAGGCAGGTATAAAATGCTCGGTATCGGCGACAAGCTTCCCTCTTTCAAGGTCACCGGCGTAAAGCCCGGTTTTAACCATCACGAAGAAAACGGCGTTTCGGCATTTGAAGAAATCACCGAAGCAAGCTTCGCGGGCAAGTGGAAGGTTATCTTCTTTTACCCGAAGGATTTTACCTTTGTGTGCCCGACCGAAATCGCTGAATTTGCGCGTCTTGCTTCGGATTTCGAAGACCGCGACGCAGTCGTTCTGGGCGGTTCGACCGACAATGAATTCGTGAAGCTTGCATGGCGTCGCGATCACAAGGACCTCGACAAGCTGCCGATCTGGTCGTTTGCCGACACCAATGGTTCGCTGGTCGATGGCCTCGGTGTTCGTTCGCCGGACGGCGTCGCATACCGCTACACCTTTGTTGTCGATCCGGACAACACGATCCAGCACGTTTACGCAACCAACCTCAATGTTGGTCGCGCTCCAAAAGATACGCTGCGCGTTCTCGATGCGCTGCAGACCGATGAGCTTTGCCCATGCAACCGCGAAGTCGGCGGCGAGACGCTCAAGGCTGCCTGATAGGCCCTGATTGGTTTGCAGAAAGGCGGGTCAAGGCCCGCCTTTCTTTTATCTAATATCCAAATGACAGATAAAGAGGGTTCCATGTCCATTGATGATCTGAAGTCAAAGATCCCGGATTTCGCCAAGGACGTTCGTCTCAATCTTTCGTCGATGGCAAGCGACGAAACTCTGACATCGCAACAGAAATACGGTCTGTTTGTCGCCTGCGGCATTGCCTCTCGAAATGCCGATGTGCGCAAGGCGCTTGTTGCCGAAGCAGCTGCCAAGGTCGATGCTTCCGTCATCCAGGCGGCAAAGTCTGCTGCGTCGATCATGGGCATGAACAACGTCTATTACCGCTTCGTGCATCTTGCGACCAACAAGGACTATCGCACCATGCCAGCGAAGCTGCGCATGAATGTGATCGGTAATCCGGGTGTCGATAAGATCGATTTCGAACTCTGGTCGCTGGCTGTATCTGCGATCAACGGTTGTGGCATGTGCATTGATGCGCATGAGGATGTCCTGCGCAAGGCCAATGTGACGTCGGAAACGATCCAGACCGCCGTGCGTTTTGCATCGATTATTCAGTCGGTGGCTATCGCGCTGGAAGCTGCAGACACTGAATAAGAGCAGTACGCTTTTTTAGAAAAGAAAAGCCCGCGTGGATTAGTCCACGCGGGCTTTTTGTTTCGTAGGGTTTATTACTCGTCGCGCTTGAACGAGATGAAGGCAAAACCGATCAGCGATATAACCGCGGCAACAGACATGTAATAGCCGACATAGTTGAAGCTATAATGCGTTGCGAGCCAGGTTGCGATATAGGGTGCAACCGAAGCACCGAGGATACCCGCCAGATTGAAGGTCAATGAAGCGCCAGTGTAGCGCACGGAAGTTGGGAACGGCTCGGCCAGAGCGGCACCAATTGGACCGTAGGTCAGGCCCATCAAGCCGAAGCCAATGATGAGGAATGCGAGAACACCAGCCGTGCCAGCCATGAACAACGGCGCCATGATGAAGCCGTAGAGACCGATCAGGACTGTGACGAAGATCAGACTGGGCGCATGCCAAAGCGGTCGGACAGCAACGCTGCAACCGGAATCATGAGCCCGAAGAAGATTACGCCGGCCATTTGCAGGATAAGAAATTCCTCGCGGCTGTAACCAAGTGCGCGTGTGCCCCATCCCAGCGAGAAGACCGTCATCAGATAGAACAGGACGAAGGTCGCAACCGCACCGATGGTGCCGAGAAACAGGCTCGCCTTGTGTTTTTTGAACAGCGTGGCGACTGGTACTTCGACGCGTTCAGCCTTGTCGATTGCCTTCTGGAATTCTGGCGTTTCAGCGATTTTCAGTCGGATGAAGAGGCCGACACCGACCAGAAGGGCGCTGGCGATGAATGGAATGCGCCAGCCGAAAGCAAAAAACTGTTCTTCAGTGAGAGCTTCAGCCAGAACGAGGAAGATGCCTGTTGCCAGAATGAAGCCAACTGGTGCGCCGAGCTGCGGGAACATGCCGTACCATGTGCGCTTGCCTTCCGGTGCATTTTCTGTTGCAAGCAGCACTGCGCCGCCCCATTCACCACCAAGGCCAAGTCCCTGACCCAGACGGCAGAGAGCCAGCAGGAGAGCTGCCCATACGCCGATGGAGTCGTATGTTGGTAGGAAACCGATGGCGACCGTGGAAATGCCCATGGTCATGAGTGCGGCCACCAGCGTCGCCTTGCGCCCGACCTTGTCTCCAAAGTGACCGAACAGGGCGCCACCGATAGGACGGGCAAAGAAGGCAATCGCAAAGGTTGCCAGAGACTGGAGAAGCGCGGAGTTGCCGTCGCTCGCAGGGAAGAACAAATGCGGGAACACGATCACCGCAGCGGTTGCATAAATATAGAAGTCAAAGAATTCGATCGTTGTGCCGATCATGCTCGCGGCCAGAACGCGGCGCGCGGAATTTTTCTGCGGGGAAACCGCTACAGCGACAGTCATTTTTTCAGATCCAATATTTGCGGGCCGTCTAAATTAGGGGGAGGGGCCCGAGATATGGTTTCTTTAAAACCGCAGAGTATGGAATCGCAAGCAGAAAACGGCTTTTGAGCAACTTTATGATTTCGGATGGGCTGATTTAGAAAGAAAAGCGAAAGTGGATAAAATTCCCGTCATCACTCGGCCTGGTCTTTCAATTGCCGCGTCGTACGACTAGATTTCCCATGTCGTCTGTTTGGAAACAAAGATGTATCGAGCAAAGTACGATATCGGTATGAGGAATACAGCACGAGGCCATGCGGTCTTGCGTTTGCCTTCCCGTATGCTTGTGACATTGCTCTCGTTCCTGTTTCTCGTTTCCGTGCAGCTTTGTTATGCGATGGCGCATGACACGCCATCTGTGCAGACGGGTTCCGAATGTCATGTGAGTATGCCGCATCATATGGACGGCTTGTCGATGTCTATGTCGGTGGACAAGGGCAAGACTGCACCAATGGATCACGGTGCCAAAACACTAAATGTTTGTGTCATGATGACATGTGGATGTGTTGTTCAGTTGGCGACGGACTTGCGCGCCTCTGATTCCACACAGGATTTCGGCTTGCCGCCGCTTGTTGCGGCGCTGAATGGCAATTCTCCGAACAGAGATCTGCGCCCTCCGATAACGCATCAGGCTTGATCTGGAAATCGCCGTCAAAGATTTGGCGGCTATTATGATTATTGTCTGGAGACTTACCATGTCTGGAATTACACGCCGCCGCCTGCTGACCCTTGGGGCAGGGGCTGCCTTTATTACAGCAATTCGCCCCTTTGACAGCCGGGCACAAGATGCACATCAGCATATGGGGCACGGCGCATCTGCCCAGTCAACCGCTCGAGCCGGTCGTCCTTTGCCCTTACCGGCTCTGCTCGAACCCGATGCATCAGGTGTTGTTAAACTGAAAGTACAGAAGGGGCGACACAGTTTTGAAGAAGGAAGCGAAGCGGTATCTGCTGGCATCAATGGTGCTTACCTTGGCCCACTCGTCCGCTTGAAGAACGGGGAAACGGTTACCCTTTCCGTCAAAAATGACATGGATGAAGAAACCACGCTTCATTGGCATGGGCTGTTTGTTCCGTCCGTCCTCGACGGTGGACCGCATAATCTGATAGCAGCGGGCGGGGAGTGGAAGCCGAAAGTCACAGTTAATCAGGCAGCTTCGTTCAACTGGTTTCATCCGCATCTGCATGGAAACACTGCTCGCCAGGCGCATATGGGCATCGCGGGTTTGATGGTGGTAACTGATGGCAAGGATGCTGAACGCGGGCTGCCGGAAGATTACGGCGTGGATGATATTCCATTGGTGCTTCAGGATCGCCGAGTGATTGAGGGTGATAAGGTCTATCAACCCGATATCATGGATTTGATGCATGGCTTCCGAGGCGACAAGCTTATCGTCAATGGTGTCGTTTCACCGGAAGCGCGTGTTCCCGCGTCCATCGTGCGTCTGCGTATTTTGAACGGTGCCAATGCGCGAAACTTCCATATTCGTCTGGGTGATGATCGGCCTTTGCTTGTCATAGCATCAGATGGCGGCTTCATTGGAAAGCCAGAACAGGTCGAAAGGCTGACCATCAGCCCCGGTGAACGTTATGAGGTTCTGGTTGATTTCTCCAACGGCGAGGCGGCTGACCTGGTGACCTATGGCGATGACAGCGGCGGTGATGATCTGCAATTGATGCGGTTTGTCGTAGACGCTGCGTTGCAAGGGAAAATCGCGACCCTTCCAGATCGTCTCGATGGTCCTGATGCGCCTGATGAAAAACTTTCTGTAAAACGCCGTTCGTTCTTCTTCGACGAGCGGATGGCAGAGAATATGAAACTGATGATGGTTAAGCCATCAGCCGACCCTCATGCAGGGCATAATATGGGCAATATGGATATGAGCTCAATGTCCGGCGCGATGGATCATGATATGCACGGCGCCAGGAGTTCCGCCGATGCGGGGCCTGCGCTTGAAGCTCTGACCTCGGGTGTGGAAATGGCAATCGCGGGTAAACCGTTCGACATGGATCGCATTGATGTTGAGGCCAAACTTGGTTCTTGGGAGATTTGGGATCTTACAACGAAGGAGATGCCACACCCATTCCATATCCACGGAGCGTCATTCCGTATTCTTTCCCTTAACGGCAAGGCTCCGCCAGCGCACCAGTCGGGATGGAAGGATACTGCTTTGATCGATGGCAAGGCCGAAATACTTGTCCATTTCGACCGTGAGGGGGCGAAGAGTCACCCGTTCATGTTCCATTGCCATGTGCTGGAACATGAAGATGTGGGCATGATGGCTCAATTCGTGACGGTATAGTCTGTGGCGGGCCGCGTGGCAGCCGTTTGTCATGCGGTCCGCCCTTCGAACATTTATTTTCGAACAATTTCTGACGGTATGCGTTGTCCTCTCATCACGAATTATCGCGATCAGGAGGAAATGATGCAGCCGCTATTGATTGCTTCAGCAATGATGCTTCTGACAGTTCCAGCCGTTGCGGCGGATGTGAGTGTCAAACTCTACGAAGCTCTGCCGACGGGGCAGGGGAAAGAAATCGGCACCGTCAAGATCTCGCAGACTGCTGACGGATTGCAATTCAAACCCGATTTGCATGGTCTTCCTGCCGGTGAGCATGGCTTTCATGTTCACGAGAAAGGAAGCTGCGCACCGGCTGAGCAGGATGGAAAAACTGTTCCGGCGCAAGCTGCCGGTGGGCATTACGACCCCTCACATTCCAAGCATCATATGGGGCCGGAAGGCGAGGGGCACCTTGGTGATCTGCCTCTGCTCAAGACAGACGCCGCTGGCAATGTGACGCAAAGCGTCACGGCTCCGCGTCTGAAATCACTGGATGAAATCAAAGGTAGAGCTTTGATGGTTCACATGGGGGGCGACAATTACTCCGATGAGCCTAAGCCCCTTGGCGGCGGTGGAGCACGGTTTGCCTGCGGTGTGATCGAGTAGTCCGGAGCGAAGACCTATCCCCAATTCTCAATGCGGATTTTGGAACCATCGGAGAAGCGCGATATATGAAATGCCGAAGGATCGACAACCGGCGTTTCTCCCGTGACCATATCGGCTACAAGCTTACCCGCTCCTGGACCGATCCCGAAGCCGTGTCCTGAAAAACCCGTTGCCACGATCAATCCTTCAACGCCCGGAAGGGGTGAAATAACCGGAATGACATCCGGCATCGTATCGATGAGACCTGCCCACTCCTGCGCTATTGTGGCTGATGCGAAAGAAGGGATTGCCTGCTTCAGTTTCGCAAGCACCTGAGCATTGGCTGCCTTGTGTGGAGCAGGGTCGAGTGTACGGATTTTCTCGAAGATAGAGACCTGATCTGCAGGTCGAAGCTTCCACTGGAATGCTTCTTCGAAAAAGCGCTCGCCAAATCGGAACCGCAACGAGCGCCATTCGCTCGAAAGCGACGGTATGAAATCGCGAAAAAACCGGAAACTGTCGGGTACAATATCGGCGATGGACCCACCAAGGCTCGCGACCGTATAACCGCCATCCAGCCTTTTGCGTAGGGCAAAGTCTGAAAATGCAATCGCAGGTTCCACACCTGCATCGAGAGCCGCTGTACGGAAGACGGAAGAACGAACTTTCAACTGCGGCAAGTGGGCATTGAATTCAGAAACAATAAGTCTGGACCATGCTCCTCCCGCAACCACTACCGCCTCACAGCGCAGGCGGCCCTTTTCAGTCAGAACAGCAGTGACACGGCCATTGGTTGTTTCGATACCGCGCACCGCGCAATTTTGTAGAATGACGGCACCGTTTTCTTGGGCTTTTGCAGCGAAAGCCGGAACGGCCTTTTGCGGTTCTGCGCGACCGTCGAGCGGCGTAATCATACCGCCTGCGAGATTCCGATTGACGTTTGGTACAAGTGCAGCAGCTTGTTTGGAGTTGAGAAGTTCGGTTTCTATACCGTGTTCGCGGGCAATCTGGATCCAGTCGGTGTAAAGAGCCATTTGCTCTTCTTTTTCAGCAGTGTAGGCGATTCCGGTAACACGGAAACCTGTTTCGCGCCCAGTACGCTCGTTTATGCTGTCCCATAGTCGCATGCTCTCGACTATGAGCGGCATTTCGCGGCTGTCACGGCCCGTGCGTCGGCACCAACCCCAGTTGCGGCTGGACTGCTCGCCTGCGATCTCGCCTTTTTCAAGGAGGGTGACGGGGATGCCTCGCTCGGCCAGAAAGAGAGCCGTGGAAACACCGATGACGCCGCCACCGATGATGGCGATTTTGGTTTCCTGCGGCAAGCTTTCGGCTGTCGCCACCTTATCCGTGACCGGCCCCATTTCGGTGTTCTCCTGCAATGCGATTGGATGATTTGGGCATGTGGAAGCAGTGCGAACATGGCGCGCTTTTCGTTCGCGATCAACCAGATAAGCCGCTCTAAAAATACTTAGTTACGATATTCCTGAGATATTCTATCCTGTTTTAGTAGCTTTCTGGAGAATGTGCCTCTATATCCGCCTGAACTGCAATCTGGACACGCGATCTTGCCTATGGACGCACGCAACCCGTACGATGAAAGACAGGTTTCCGGTCATTCCGGTCCGGCATTGGCGTTATCCGGTATTAGCCGCCAATTTGGAGCAGCGCTTGCGCTTGACGACGTTTCCCTTGATGTCCAAGCGGGCGAGATCATTTGTCTGGTTGGCCATTCTGGCTGTGGCAAGACTTCTCTATTGCGCATCATTGCTGGCATTGATGCTCCAGATCGTGGAACACTTGCGATGGGTGGCAGAACATTTGTCGGCCCGTCGGTCTTCATCGAGCCGGAAAAGCGGAACGTAGGTGTGGTCTTTCAGGATTACGCCCTGTTTCCGCACCTGACGGTCAAGGAAAATATCCTGTTCGGTTTGCGGAAAATGCCCAGAGGCGAAGCGCGTGCGCGGGCAAAGGAGCTTCTGGAACTGGTGTCGCTGTCGCATATGGCGGATCGCTATCCGCACATGCTGTCTGGCGGCGAGCAACAACGTGTCGCTCTTGTCCGTGCCCTTGCTCCGAAACCACATCTGTTGCTGATGGACGAGCCTTTTTCAAATCTTGATAGAGGTCTGCGTGCCAGAGTTCGTCGCGAAACTGTCGCCTTATTGAGGGAACTCGGTACAACGGCGATTATTGTAACCCACGAGGCTGAAGAAGCATTGTCGACTGGGGATCGAGTGGTGCTGATGCGCTCTGGAACAATCGTTCAAAGTGGCCCCGCATGTGAACTCCATGACCGGCCTTTGAACCGTTATGCGGCAGATTTTTTCTGTGACTTCAATATGATACCGGGGAAAGTTGAAGGTGATAAACTAGCCACTCCCTTTGGGATGCTTGCCACGACCAAAAAGCTTGAGCCAAATGCTGAAGTGTTTGTCTATCTGCGTCCACGCGATTTTACGATCCTGACCCAAGGTGAGGCCGGCGAAGCTTCATTGCGTGGTCATATTGAATCGCGCACTTTTCTCGGTGAAATCGAAGAACTGGTCGTACAGGTGACAGGCGCAGCTCTGCGTCTGCGGGTGCGTACGGAGCTGCGGCTTCCTGCAACAGCTACCGATATTGTTCTGTGCCCACACTGGGACAAGGCGCTTATCTTCCCCAAGTGATCGAAAATATACGGCATCAGAGTTGTATGGGTAATTGACCGTCAGCGAGCCCCACCGTATAACTTGATTACTTCGCTCATAATTCAAAATGAAACCGGTCCATCTGGAGGTAGAATGTCCAAGTTTGCGCGTTATGGTCTCGCTCTCGCCGCAGCAACGTTTTTCGTAGGAGCCGCCCACGCAGATGAAGTGAACATTTACACGACACGCGAGCCGGGCCTTATTCAGCCCTTGCTCGATGCTTTCAAATCGTCCACGGGAATCACGGTAAATACGGTATTTCTGAAGGATGGCTTGGCGGAGCGCGTGGCCTCAGAGGGGGCGAATTCACCCGCCGACATTCTTATGACGGTGGATGCTGGTAATCTGGTTGACCTCGTTGACAAGGGCCTTACCCAGCCTGTCGATTCAAAGGTGCTGAAAGAGGCCGTCCCGGAACAGCTTCGCGATGCAAAGGATAATTGGTTCGCGCTTTCCATGCGCGCTCGTGTTGTCTATGCGGCCAAGGACCTTGCGATTGACAAGATCACTTACGAAGACCTCTCCGATCCGAAATGGAAGGGTAAAGTCTGTATTCGTGCAGGTCAGCATCCTTACAATACTGCTCTATTCGCGGACTATATCGCGCATTATGGTGCGGAAAAGACCGAAGAATGGCTGAAGGGTCTCAAGGACAATCTTGCGCGCAAAGCCGCTGGCGGAGATCGTGACGGAGCTAAGGATATCGTTGGCGGTATTTGCGATATTGCGGTCGCGAATTCCTATTATGTCGGCCTGATGCGTTCGGGTAAGGGCGGCGACGAGCAGAAGGCATGGGGCGAAGGCATCAAGGTCTTGCTGCCTACCTTCAAGGATGGCGGAACTCAGGTGAACATCAGTGGGGCGGCCATTGCCAAGAATGCGCCGAACAAGGAAGCAGCAGTCAAGTTGCTTGAATATCTGGTGTCTGATGAGGCTCAGCAGATCTATGCCAAGGCCAATTTTGAATATCCGGTCAGGCCGGGCGCGCCGCTCGATCCAATCGTGGAGTCGTTCGGTGAGCTGAAGATCGACAGCGTTCCGTTGTCTGAAATTGTCAGCCATCGCAAGCAGGCTAGCGAATTGGTCGACAAAGTTGGTTTTGATAACTAAAAGCCGAATGAACTAAGCAGTCTAACGCCGGTACAAATCATGTGCCGGCGTTGTATTATAGAGAGACCAATGGAAGTCTTTGCCGCCATGCGGAAACGAGTTTTGCAACCTGCAATGGCAGGGCGCAACTGGCTGTGGCTCTCGGCATTGGTCGCAATTCTGGTTGTGCTGCCGGTTTTCGCCCTTGCCATTGAAGCTATTCAGGGCTCGGCAGGGCTTTGGGGGCATCTGCTAACCACCAATCTGCCAACGGCTTTTCTCGAAACGGTTGTTCTGCTCGTAGGTGTCGGCACTATCGCCGCTGTTATTGGAACATCGACGGCATGGCTGGTGACGGCTTATGATTTTCGCGGGCGAGGTATACTCGAATGGGCGCTTTTGCTGCCGCTGGCTGTCCCGACCTACATAGTTGCCTATGCCTATCTCGATATCCTGCATCCTATCGGTCCGGTACAAGGCGCGGTACGCTTCATGCTGGGGTACGAAAGCCCGCGTCAGTTTCGATTGCCTGATATCCGTTCGATGACCGGGTGCATCATTCTTCTGGGCTTCGTTCTGTACCCCTATGTCTATATTCCTACACGGGCCATGTTTCTCACCCAATCCGCAAGTCTTATTGAGGCGGCAAGAACTCTGGGAGTCAGCCGCAAGGGTATTTTCTGGCGGGTCGCATTGCCACTTGCCCGCCCTGCTGTGGCGGTAGGTGTCAGTCTGGCCTTAATGGAAACGTTGAATGACGTGGGGGCCGCTGAATTTTTGGGCGTTCGCACGCTGACCGTTTCGATTTATACCACCTGGATAACGCGCTCGGATTTGCCGGGGGCTGCCCAATTGGCACTTGCGCTTCTGTTTCTGGTTGTTGCCCTCGTCTCAATTGAGCGTTGGGCGCGCCGTAAGCAGCGGTTTGCTTCGAATATTCGCCATTCGCGTGGGTTCGAGCCATTAAAAGTGAGAAGAGGCCACGCTGTCTGGCTGTTCAGCCTGTGCTCGCTACCGGTGATTATTGGATTTGTCTTGCCTGCGACTTATCTCGTTGTGGAAGCCGTAAAACGCATTCGCTTTGCCGGTGTATCTCCACGATTGGTTGGTGAAGCTTTCAATACAGTCGCCTTGGCCTCAATCGCGACGGCTCTGGTGCTGATATGCGGAATGTCTGTAGCATATGCCGTTCGGCTTTTCCCGGGTCCCATTTCACGCTGGTCTTATCGTCTATCGACGATGGGATACGCCGCGCCGGGTACCGTAATCGCCATTGGCATTCTGGTGGTCGCGGGTGGCTTTGATAGCCTCTTCAACCAGTTCACATCGCATTTCTTCGGGTATTCTGCCGGATTGGTGCTGATCGGAACGGGCGCAGCGGTCATTTATGCCTATGTCGTCCGTTTCCTCGCTATTTCCGCCGGTGGTATTGATTCAGGGCTGGAGCGAATTCCTTTGTCTCTCGATCATGCGTCACGCACATTGGGACGCGGTGTAACACAGACATTCTATGCAGTTCATTTGCCATTATCCAGAACAGCCATCGTGGCGGCGGGCCTGCTCGTATTCGTTGACTGCGTGAAAGAGCTACCCGCAACACTTTTGCTGCGCCCGCTCAACGTCGAAACCTTTGCAACACATCTTTATGGTGAAGCCGCACGCGGCACTTATGAAGAGGCATCCATAGCAGCACTTGCCATTGTGGTCGTCGGAATTTTGCCCGTGATATTACTTGCCCGTGTCGGGAAGCGTGTTGGCAGGCGTACTTGACCGATTTTTCTGGTATCGGCAGACGTGAACCCCGTATTCCATAATTCAGAGATACTTAAATAGTTATTGGTATTCTTAGATCGGGAACAAAGCACAATCTGGATGATACTTGCGGTTGCATTGACGTTGGAACTGCTTTCCGGAACGATGCAGGGGGCGACATGTTTAAAGTCCTGGAATGCGTGACAATACAGCACGATCAGCCCTTTGTGGTTCTCGCTGCATCCATTTCATTTGCAAGCATGTTTGCATTTTTCCTGTTGCTTGCCCGCGCGCGGGAGTGCACGGAAAGCCGCCGCGACAACTGGTTGGCGATAAGCGCTTTTGCAGGTGGGCTGGGCGTTTGGGCAACCCATTTTGTCGCCATGCTTGCCTATAGCGGCACCGTTGCAATCGAGTTTGATTTCACAATCACAGTTCTTTCCGCAGCTATAGCGGTTCTTGGCTTTTGGTTGAGTTTGCGCCTTCTCAAGGGGCCAACGTTCAAATTCAGCTTGATCGCCGCCGTTTCGGCGACGTTGTCAATTGCAGCGATGCATTTCACGGGTATGAGCGCAATCAAAGCGGCAGCCGATGTCCACTATGATCTCCCGCCAATCGTCGTGGGTAGCATCGTGTCAATTCTACTTCTGCTCGCGGCTTTCTGGCTGGTGACGAATGCTTCCGGCTGGATGCGTATTCTGCTTCCTACTGTCGGAGGTATACTGGCAGTCTGTACGCTCCATTTCACAGCAGTCGCGTCTACTGAACTGGTTCCGAACCCGAGCCTTCCCGCAGCCGATCCTCTTGGTATCGGACGTCTCTGGCTGATCGGTGCCATTGCCGCTGTGGTTTGTATCGTAGCCTTGACGACGATTATTGCCGTATTTGTAGACCGTTATATGACGGATCTAAAGGGATTTGCGAACGCCACATTGGACGGACTGGCTGTTATCCGTGACGGCGGAATCGTTGAAATGAATGCTCGGTTTTCCGAACTTATGCGGAGAAGCGAAAGGGCGCTTGTTGGTGTCGCGCCGGATACTCTGTTGTTGGCGGCTGACGGGCTCCCGGTCTGTGCGTCTCGTTTGGAAGCGATTGAGGCGGCACCCCGGTTTCCAAATGATGAGCGTATCTTTGAACTTGCAGTTCACACGATTGAGTATCAAGGGCGTCCTTGTGAGGTGTTGGCCGTCCGTGACCTTACCGAAAAACGCACAGCCCAGCGTCAAATCGAACATATGGCGCGGCATGATGCACTCACCGATTTGCCCAATCGCATGTTCTTCGAGGAGCGTCTTGCGAATGCGGTAGCGCGCCGCAATCGTGAACCGTTTGCTGTGCTGGCGCTTGATCTGGACCGCTTCAAAGCCGTGAACGATATTTTCGGCCATGCCGAAGGCGACCGCGTATTGAAAACGGTCTCCAACATTCTGAAACGTTCTATCAACGGTATAGATACGGCTGCGCGTATCGGCGGTGACGAGTTTATTATTCTGCAAGTGGGGGTGCCGCAGCCGAAGGGTGCGCGGAAACTATCCGAGAAGA
The DNA here is from genome assembly GCF_008932295.1 of Brucella tritici. Classification (GTDB taxonomy): domain Bacteria; phylum Pseudomonadota; class Alphaproteobacteria; order Rhizobiales; family Rhizobiaceae; genus Brucella; species Brucella tritici. Next base: position 112,368 of record NZ_WBWA01000015.1, read on the forward strand.
TTCTGGACACCTTCAGGTCGGAACTGAACACTGTGCTCGATCCGACCGCCGTTGGCGTCAGTATTGGCGTCGCCGTATACCCGAATGACGGCAAGGACTCAGAATCGATCCGACACGCTGCTGATATTGCGCTTTACCGGGCAAAGACGGAAGGGCGGGGTACGGTTGCATTCTACTCACCTGAAATGGACCGTGAAATAAGCGAGCGTCGCCAGATGGAGGCGGATTTGCGCCATGCGATGGTGCGCGGTCAGATTGGTATTGCCTACCAACCCTTGTTTGCGACCGCCGATGGAAGTTGCACCGGTTATGAGGCGCTGGTTCGCTGGAACCATCCTGAACGTGGACAGATACCACCGGAAGTCTTCATTCCAATCGCCGAAGAGACAGGAGCAATTGTAGCTTTGGGCGAGTGGGTTCTGCGTGAAGCTTGCCGCACGGCTGCAGGGTGGGAGAAAAATCTGACTATTGCTGTAAACCTCTCACCCGTGCAGTTCCGCTTGGTTAATCTCCCGGATACGGTTAGTTCGGTTCTTGCAGAAACCGGCCTTGACCCGACGAGGTTGGAGCTGGAAGTAACAGAATCCGCCTTGATGAAGGATCGGCTCACCACACTTGAACTGTTGCGCCGTATGAAGAAACTGGGCGTCCGCATAGTGATGGATGATTTCGGTACCGGCTATTCATCGCTCAGCAATCTTCAAAGCTTTCCGTTCGACAAGATCAAAATCGACCGCAGCTTCATCACCAGTATGGAAACCGATGTCAGTGCAAGAGCCATTGTGCGAGCCATTGTTGGGCTAGGCCGAAGCCTCGATCTGCCTGTGGTGGCCGAGGGTATTGAAACCTTTGACCAGCATCGCATGGTGATCGAAGAGGGCTGCGAACAGGTGCAGGGTTTCCTTTTCGGACGACCGGCCAATGCGCCAGCGTCGGTAGACCGGTCTTCCCGGCTTCCCAGCAAAAAGGGTGGCGGGCAAGTAAAAGCCACCTAATCAACTGCAAGCTTGTGAATAACTGTAGGGTCTCGGTGTTTCCGGACCCTCTTTGCTGTGCCGAATTGTTACAAAGCTGTTATCTGATGCGATTGTGAATGAAATATTGCAGCGATATTTCCTGAGGGTGGAACCGCAATTTTCTCAATCAGTGTAAGGGGTTGCACCGCATCGGGTACGGCGGAACACCGCAAATAACCTAGCGTTTTCAACACGATATTTCGCGTGATCGCAATAATAAGTGAATTTATCTGATGGAGCTTTCCATGCTTGTAACACGTTGCGGCCACAAAGCGAAAGCTGAATAGGACGAACAGTAACAGTACTTGGGATCGTAAAGACAAATCCTCTAATGGATTCCCTCGATACGCATCTTGGTTAAGTGGATGATGGAAACGATGCTTACTTCGCAACAATGGCTTCCGGTCGAGTTGCTCAATATCGGTCTGGCCGCTGCCCTTTTCTTTGCCTGCCTTGTTCACTCGCTGTGGAAGGCCGTCTTTGATGAGCTCAACCCGGTATTCTGGCGCCGTACCGCGGCTCTGCTCTGGGCGGGTATCTTTATTGTCGCACTGAGTGGTGGGATCGAAAGCTTCAACTGGCCGCAGGCTATTGGCTGGCTTCTCGTTCTTGGCGGCGTGGTTGCGACTGTCACGCGTACCGGTATGAGCTATTATCGCCAATATTGCGCCCATACATCACGCGGTGTCCATTCGGGCCGCACCCGATTGTCGGGACGGTGATCGTCATGTTTGCAAAGACTGTAGAAATGCCTTTGCGACTTCACCGCCCTCATAGTTTGCGCTCGTTTTTTATCCGCGCCTTTGCTGCTGTACGATCCCGTAAATATTCGTAGAGCGAGCACCTGATCGGCAGTAGCCAAGAATGGGGCCTTCGGCTTCATCCAGCGCTGCCGCCATTGCATCCACATCTTCCTGCGTCAACTGCCCGCCAACGACGGGAATGTAATAGGTTGCAAGTCCGGCTTTCTCTGCCACACGTGCAATCTCGTTGAACTCGGGCTGCTCAGGGCCACCTTCGCCATCGGGCCGATTGCAGATGATCGTGCGAAATCCCTCCGAAGCAATATCGCGTACATCGTCGGGTTCGATCTGGCCCGAAACGGAATAATTGTCGTCTACTTGGCGAATGTCCATCTTTTCCTCGCTTGCCGTCCAAATTGCGACGGCTTGTCCGGTGGCAACTTACATTAAAGTTGTTTTCATGCCACATGAAACTGTCGGGAGAACGGATGCGATGACAGGGAGCGATTAAGATGACGATTCACAAGGTGAGCCGGAGTGCTGCGCGTCTCGCCCTTCGCGTGTCCAGCTTCCATGAGGGTACCCGCATTGTACCGGAAGAAGTGCCGGTCGCAGTAAGCTATAACGGCTCAACGCAAGCCGTGATGATGGCTACTCCTGACAATCTTGAGGACTTCGCGATAGGTTTCACTCTCACAGAGAATATCGTCGATCACGTTTCGGAGATAGAAGCGGTTGAGGTGGTAGCCTTCGAGAAAGGTATTGACGTTCAGATCCGATTGTCCGAACGCCCCGAGCAGAGACTTGCTGCGCGACGCAGATTTATGGCCGGTCCAGTTGGATGTGGTCTCTGTGGCATCGATTCCATCGAACACGCTCTGCGGCCGCTTGGGGCGCTCAGTGGGAACGGTCAAAAATTCGCCTCTCACGATATTTCGATTGCCGTCTCGTCGCTTGCGGAAGGGCAACAGCTGAATGCCCAAACCCACGCTGTTCATGCTGCAGGTTTCTATGTTCCAGGCGAGGGCCTCATAGCTGTGCGTGAGGACGTTGGACGTCACAATGCGTTGGATAAACTCGTCGGTGCTGTCTCGCGTATCGGTTCCTCGCCGGAAAGCGGGATCGTTGCGATCACCAGCCGTGTATCGGTCGAAATGGTCCAGAAGGCAGTCATGTTTGGAGCGCCTGTTCTGGCGGCGATCTCTGCTCCGACGGCACTTGCTATTCGGACAGCTCTGGAATCGAATCTGACACTTGTTGCGTTGGTACGAGGTGATGAATTCGACGTTTATGCTCACGGAGAACGCATCGTCGGAGAATGACCGGCCTCTATAATAAGGCCGGTCTGAACATCCTTATGCGTGGGCCGCTATCCGGCTGCGTTCGCTAACGACTTGCAATGCCGCATTGGCTGCTTCCACGCCTTTCACCTTGAAGTGAGCATGGAAGAAGTCATGATGCTCCTTGCTTTCATGGAAATGATGCGGCGTCAGGACGACGCTGAGCACCGGAACTTCAGTCTCAAGGCCGACCTGCATCATGCCGTTGATAACGGCAGTTGCCACGAAATCATGTCGATAAATACCGCCATCCACCACGAAAGCTGCGCCGACGATAGCCGCATACTGACCAGTCTTGGCGAGTGTTTTGGCATGAAGGGGGATTTCGTAGGCACCCGGGACGTCGAAGATTTCGACTTCCACGTTGGTGCCAGCCTTTGCGGATAGTTCCGCAACAAAGCTCTTGCGGGCTTCGTCGACAATATCGGCGTGCCAGCGGGCTTGTATGAATGCAATCTTGAAAGAAGTCTTGTTCGGATAGCTCTGGTTCATAGGTTCCTCACGAAACTAGAATCAGGGCGCACAAAAGAACGCATAGACGATGCCTGAGGGCACAATCTTGACGCTCAATCGCTCTCTTCCATCCGGACTTTAACCGTCGGCTCCGGCATTTCACCGGATCTGCTGACCCTGAACCAAAACCGAATCGGCATCTGTTCAGGCGCTCGCGGGCTCGAAACTTTCGCTTCATACCGCCGGTCGGGAGTTTCACCCCGCCCCGAGAACAAGCCCGCACACCATTGTGCGAGCGGCGCGAAATTATGCCGTCGTCGCAAGCTTGTCCAGTGAAATAAGGGAAATTAACGGTTGCCGATTTTTCGGGTTGGGGAGGGATATTAAGAGTACAGCTTGATAGGGATTAAGATGCAAGACACTGTCCTTGAGGCAGTAAGTCTTTAATTCGCAAGAATTTTTCCTCGCGGAAATTCAATCGTTGGTTTCAATCGATTAAGGTTCTCTGATTTTATCTGTTGAGGGATATTGACACCCTGACGGGGTTTGGGCCTATCCTGTGATAACATCGTGTCTTGCGAATATTTCGCATTTATAAAAGACAACGTTGTCAATTGTGTTGAAGCGGCGTAAGAGTGGGATGGAGGATTTCAGGAAAAACGTCGTGACGAATAGCCGGGCACAAGTGAAGGCGGAAGCTTTCGCATCGTATTGCGGCAGTGACTAGGAGGGGTCGGCTGTGTGGAGCAGCCGGTTCTGGGTCTGTGCCGAGAAGGTGCAGATGGGAATGACGAGACGGATTGCCGTACAGAAGCAATGGCTTGTCCGGGTATCCGATAGTTCTGGTTTCGTTTGTTTCTACGGGAGGTAGACATGCAAAAACTTTTGAAGCTCGCTGCGATGGGTACGGCCGCTTGTGCCTTGCTCGCCGGAATGGCCCCTGTTGCCAACGCGCAGGACAAGCAGAATGTTGAAGTTCTGCACTGGTGGACCGCTGGCGGTGAAGCTGCTGCGCTCGACGTTCTCAAGAAGGATCTTGAAAAGAAGGGCATTAGCTGGACCGACATGCCGGTCGCTGGCGGCGGCGGTACCGAAGCAATGACAGTGCTGCGCGCGCGCGTAACGGCAGGCAATGCGCCCACGGCGGTGCAGATGCTCGGCTTCGACATTCGCGACTGGGCGGAGCAGGGTGCCCTTGGTAACCTTGATGAGGTCGCTACTAAGGAAGGCTGGGAAAAGGTTATTCCAGCTCCTTTGCAGGAGTTTGCCAAATATGACGGCCATTGGATCGCTGCTCCGGTCAACGTTCACTCCACCAACTGGATGTGGATCAACAAGGCAGCACTCGACAAGGCTGGCGGCAAGGAGCCTGCCAACTGGGACGAACTGATCGCGTTGCTCGATAAATTCAAGGAGCAGGGCATCACGCCGATCGCTCATGGTGGACAGCCGTGGCAGGACGCGACCATTTTTGATGCGGTCGTGCTGTCTTACGGCACCGACTTTTATAAGAAAGCTTTCATCGACCTCGATCCCGAAACTCTCGGTAGCGATACAATGAAGCAGGCTTTCGACCGTATGACGAAGTTGCGGTCCTATGTTGATGACAACTTCTCCGGCCGTGACTGGAACCTCGCTTCCGCTATGGTCATTGAAGGCAAGGCTGGTCTTCAGTTCATGGGCGATTGGGCAAAGGGCGAATTCATCAAGGCCGGCAAGAAGCCGGGCGAAGATTTTGTCTGCATGCGCTATCCGGGTACGCAGGGCGCTATCACTTTCAATTCCGATATGTTCGCTATGTTCAAGGTCTCGGAAGATAAGGTTCCGGCGCAGCTTGAAATGGCATCCGCGATTGAAAGCCCGACATTCCAGTCGGCCTTCAATGTGGTGAAGGGGTCTGCTCCGGCTCGCACCGACGTACCGGACACTGACTTCGATGCTTGCGGCAAGAAGGCTATCGCCGACGAAAAGGAAGCGAGTGAAAAGGGCACAATGCTGGGCTCCATGGCTCATGGTTATGCCAATCCGGCTGCAGTCAAGAACGCGATCTACGACGTTGTAACACGCCAGTTTAACGGACAGCTTTCTTCGGAAGATGCTGTCAAGGAACTCGTGTCGGCTGTCGAAGCTGCCAAGTAACAGCATATGGGCGTCCGGGATATTCTTTCCGGACGCTTTTCATTCCAGGCGCTCTGAATATGGGCGCGCATTTGAAAGTGCTGGCAGCCACGGCCAGAAATCAAAACAACAATTGCATGATTTAGGCCTGCATGTTTCCATCGGAAACTGCAGCAGGCCGAACTTATTAAGTACATTCGGTTGCGTGTAATAGAATACCACCGGATTGCCGATCAAACCGATGTCCGGACCCTTGCCAGATAATTGGCGTGGTTTCCGGCGGCGTGAACAGGGTGACGCAAATATGCAGCGTAACAGCCGATTACAGGAACTGGTGCCAAAGCTGGTTCTGGGACCGAGCTTTCTTATAGTGCTCGTGTTTGTCTATGGTTTCATCATCTATACAGGTGTTCTTTCGCTAACCAATAGTCGAATGTTACCATCCTATGGTTTAGTCGGTCTCACGAACTACACCAAACTTTGGGCTTTGCCACATTGGTGGCGTGCGATCACCAATCTGGCAATCTTTGCATCGCTCTACATCATTATCTGTTCGGTTATCGGGCTGTTTCTCGCGATCCTTCTTGACCAGAAGATTCGTGGTGAAGGCATTCTGCGCCCGATCTATCTCTATCCAATGGCGCTGTCTTTCATTGTTACCGGAACGGCGTGGAAGTGGTTTCTCGATCCAGGCATTGGTCTCGAAAACACAATGCATTTATGGGGTTGGGAGAGTTTCTCCTTCAATTGGATCAAGAGCAATACGATGGCAATTTACTGTCTGGTGATTGCAGCCGTTTGGCAATCTTCCGGATTTGTGATGGCCATGTTCCTTGCAGGATTGCGCGGCGTGGATAATGAAATCATCAAGGCTGCCCAGATTGATGGAGCATCCACGGGGACCATCTATCGCCGCATCATTATTCCGTTGATGCGTCCGGTGTTCCTGTCCGCTTTCGTGGTTCTCGCTCATCTGGCGATCAAGGCATACGATCTGGTTATTGCGCTGACCGGCGGTGGGCCGGGTCAGGCTACGGAATTGCCTGCGACGTTCATGTATTCCTACACGTTTACACGCAACCAGATGGGCATCGGTGCATCATCTGCAATCATCATGCTGGCAATGATCTTCTCGATCATTATCCCTTATCTTTACTCTGAAATTCGCGGAGGGTCGCGATCATGAGCGCCCAGTCGCAAGACAATGCCATCAACAGTGGAAAGCTGACGCGCGCGCTGATCTACACTGTGCTGCTGCTCTTCGCATTCTATTATCTGCTGCCGCTTTATGTGATGCTGGTCAACTCCTTCAAACCGCTTGAAGAAATCCGCCAGGGCGGCATGTTGAACCTGCCGCAGCAATGGACCATCGAACCATGGCTATCTGCCTGGTCGACGGCGCAGATCGGGGTGCAGCCTACCGGGCTGAAACCGTTCTTTATCAACTCGATCCTCATGGTCGTTCCTGCCGTTGCAATCTCGACCATTGTTGGCGCGTTGAACGGCTATGTTCTGACCAAATGGCAATTCCGTGGGTCGAACATCTTTTTCGGCCTGCTGCTTCTGTCGTGCTTCATTCCGTTCCAGATTGTGCTCATTCCGATGGCGCGCGTTCTTGGTTTTCTGGGGATCGCTGGCACGATCTGGGGGTTGATCCTCGTGCATGTGGTTTACGGCATCGGATTCACGACGCTCTATTTCCGCAATTATTATGAAGCCTTTCCGACAGAACTGGTTCGGGCTGCACAGATCGACGGAGCAAGCTTCTTCCAGATATTCTGGCGTATTTTGCTGCCATCCTCAGGGCCGATCATCGTCGTGTCCGTGATTTGGCAGTTCACCAATATCTGGAATGACTTTCTGTTCGGAGCTTCCTTCTCGGGTGCGAATTCAACACCGATGACGGTTGCGCTCAACAATCTGGTTTCCTCTTCCACCGGCGTCAAAGAGTACAATGTCCATTTCGCAGGAGCCATTCTGGCGGCTCTGCCGACGCTGATCGTTTACATCGTGTCCGGTCGCTATTTCGTTCGTGGCCTGATGTCCGGTGCCGTTAAGGGATAAGTTGCAAATGTCTTTTCTTAAAATAACGGATCTCTACAAATCCTACGGCAATGTTTCTGTTTTGAAGGATATCAACATCGAGATCGACGAGGGGGGCTTTCTCGTCCTCGTCGGCCCGTCTGGGTGCGGCAAGTCTACACTGCTGAACACTATCGCCGGACTCGAGCCGATCACGTCTGGCGACATTGCGATTAATGGAAAGTCGGTTTCCGGCCTGCACCCATCCCAGCGCGATATTGCAATGGTCTTTCAGTCCTATGCGCTTTATCCGAACATGACCGTCGCCGGGAATATCGCTTTCGGCATGGAAATTCGTAAGGTCCCAAAGGCAGAACGTGACAAGGCTATTCAGGAAGTTGCCGATATTCTGCAGATCGGCCATCTGCTGGACCGCAAGCCTAGCCAGCTTTCCGGCGGCCAACGTCAACGAGTGGCCATGGGGCGTGCGCTGGTGCGCAATCCTCAGGTTTTCCTGTTTGACGAACCGCTCTCCAATCTCGATGCCAAACTGCGCGTCGATATGCGCACCGAGATTAAACGGCTGCATAGCCGGATGAAAACCACGATCGTTTATGTGACGCACGACCAGATCGAGGCAATGACGCTGGCAACCAAGATCGCCGTTCTAAAAGACGGTGTTTTGCAACAATTCGGAACGCCAGCCGAGATTTACAACAATCCGGCCAACATGTTTGTCGCTGATTTCATGGGATCACCAGCAATGAATCTGCTGACTGTCCGGGTCGAAAAGAACGGGTCGGGTTATGCAATTCACCTTGGGCGCGGTGACGGTGAACCGCTGAAGCTTCCATTGAAGGCGGCGCCCCAAGGACTCAGCGCGTATGAAGGCAAAGATATTGTCTTCGGTATTCGTCCAGAGGCACTCACCGATCCGGATGGAGCAGATCGCAATGCCGACGCAATCGTGGAAGGGGATTGCCTGATCGATGTTGTCGAGCCAGCAGGATCGGATACGTTTGCCGTCACGCGTCTGGGTGGCAAACATGTCGTGGCACGTTTGCGTGCGGATGCCCGCATTACGGCAGGACAGTCAGCCCGGCTTGCATTCAACCTGGACAAGTCGGTTTTCTTCGACCCTAGCAGTCAGGGACGAATCCTCTGACCGTGAGGCTGCTTAAAACGAAAAGAGCGCTTCCATTTTATTGGAAACGCTCTTTTTCATGTCTGCCTGGAGGGCAAAAAACTTTGTTTAGGGGCGCACTTTAACGCAAGAAATCCAGCCCCAGAAGGCCGACTGCTAGCGCAGTGTTGAGTGAAATGATCATCATCCCGTAGATGATGGCGGTTCTTGTAATATCGTTCATTTCCTACCTCCTTGAACCGGAGCGGCCCCCCACCCGGTTCGAAGCTTCGTGAAACTGTAACGAAATGTAACAAGCTGTTACTGGAAGCGCAACCCCGTTTTACGCAAATGTGAACGACTGAAATTTGGCGTGAGAAATGCGCTATTTTGTGCCGACAGGGAAGTCGTTAAGTCAAAAACTGGCATAAATGACTGATTTTATCGCATATTCACTGCAATGTGACGCCGTTCCGACTAGCAATAATTTGTCCGGCGCTACATAGGATTTATCGGCTCTTTCATATCCGTGTTTCGGAATATTACCGTGAATCGCATCATTCCCCTCGTATTGGCTATCGCCCTGTTCATGGAGCAGATGGATTCGAATGTCATCTCGACGTCGCTTCCCGCTATCGCTGCCGACATCGGCACAAGCCCCATTGCACTTAAACTGGCGCTGACGGCCTACCTTGTAGCGCTCGCGGTTTTTATTCCGGTGAGCGGCTGGATGGCGGATCGCTTCGGTGCCAAAAATGTCTTTCGGGCGGCGATAGCGGTATTCGTGGTCGGCTCGGTTGCCTGCGCCGCTTCGAATTCATTGACCGCTTTTGTTATTGCACGGTTTTTGCAAGGTATGGGGGGCGCGATGATGACGCCGGTTGGTCGTCTCGTGCTCATTCGTTCAACTCCGCGCAGCGAACTCGTCTCAGCTATGGCTTGGCTGACAATCCCCGCGATGGTCGGCCCCCTGGTCGGCCCACCCGTTGGTGGCTTCATCACCACCTTTTTGACTTGGCACTGGATTTTCTTGATTAACGTGCCGATTGGTTTCGTCGGCATTTGGTTCGCGACACGGTTTCTGCCCGACACAGAAGAGCGTATTGTAAAGCGCCTTGACTGGACGGGGTTCTTTCTTTCAGGGATGGCGATGTCGGGCGTTGTGTTTGGACTGTCGGTCGTCAGCCTGCCAGCCTTACCGCCTGCGGTTGGCTTTACAACTCTTGCAATCGGCATTGTCTGTACTGTTCTCTATTTTCGGCATGCGAAGAGAGTTGATGATCCTCTGCTGAATCTTAAGCTTTTCGATAATCAGGTATTTCGTTCTGCCGTTATCGGTGGCAGCATCTTTCGGTTTGGGATTGGCGCGATCCCGTTCCTGCTGCCCTTGATGTTCCAGCTTGGTTTCGGTCTGACGCCGTTTCAGTCTGGTATGATGACTTTCGTTTCGGCGATTGGCGCTATCAGCATGAAATTCGGAGCAAAGCGTATTTTTGTCCGTGTTGGTTTCCGGCGCGCTTTGATGGCGGGCTCTCTCATTTCGGCCTGTTTCATTGCCGTCAATGGCTTCTTCACGCCAACGACCCCTTACTGGATCATCATCGGCTTTTTGCTGGTGGGAGGTTTTGCGCGCTCATTGTTCTTCACGGGTGTCAATGCGCTGGCTTTTGCCGAAATACCAGATGAAAAGACAAGTCAGGCGACGCCGATCACGGCAGTGGCGCAGCAGGTTTCTATTGCCATCGGTGTGGCACTCGCAGGCGGTATCCTGGAAATCAGTACGTCGCTACGTGGAGCCCATCTTGAACTGGTGGACTTCCACATCGGCTTCTTTGTGGTTGCTGCTGTTTCTGCAATGGCTTTTCTGTGGTTTGCGCGACTTGCACCGGATGCAGGCAAGGAACTTGCCGCTCCGACTGTCGTGAAACATCACAGCAAGGAGTGCGCAGCTGTTGAAGCTGCGAGCACCTCTGCCGGAAAATAAGCCCTAGCTGTTTGGTCCCAGCATGTGATGGTGCGGTTTGACGATAAAGGCTTCTGGCTTTGATTTCCAGAGTTCCTGAATTGCTTCATAGGGTGTTTTGAACTTCAAGGCTTTGAGTTGTTTGGCAAAGTTGTA
>NZ_WBWA01000126.1 GCF_008932295.1 Brucella tritici
ATCCAAGGAAAATACCGCGAAAAGGTTCGATGTCCGCTTCCAGTTCATGTCGATAGGACGATTCTGCAAGCAGAACGCCTGCAATGAATGCGCCCATGGCCATCGAAAGGCCTGCAGCCTGAAGCAGGGATCATCATCGGTTTCGGCCTTGCGCTTTCGTCTACGGCATTTGCGATGCAAGTTTTGGAGGACCGGGCCGAAACGAACCAGAAGCATGGCCAGCGTGCCTTTTCGATTCTGCTGT
>NZ_WBWA01000127.1 GCF_008932295.1 Brucella tritici
AGGTTTTCGTCCCCGGAGGTTGCAGCCACGGCTCCTTACCGTCTAGTCCAAATATCATGCGCTCTTCTAGCCGCAATGCCTCCTCCACTCGGAGACCGTTGAAGACGATAACGTCTATGAGGTCTGCCATAGAGAGGGCGCGGGTTAACCGCTGGAGCCGGTTGTTCCCATTGCGGACCCGTCAAGTTGCAGACCGATGGAATGACATTCGGTTCTACCTTGGCGTAGACGAGATACCGACTTC
>NZ_WBWA01000128.1 GCF_008932295.1 Brucella tritici
CGCCAAGGGCAAGGACTGGCCTTCCGACCCGGATGGAACACCGCTCTATCCGCAAAGCGAGCGCGATCTGACCGAGAAAGAGCAGATGGAACGCATCGCCTCGGGCATGTCCTATGCCTGGCGGCTCTTCGACAGTTTCAATCCGTCGTCACCCAGCACGAGATCGTGATGGTGATAAAACGGCTCCGGCAGGCCGAGCAGTTTCTGCAGCAGCCGGTGAACGGAGGTCGCGTGAAACAGATC
>NZ_WBWA01000129.1 GCF_008932295.1 Brucella tritici
CACTGGCGTGCAACCAAAGGTGCCTATGAAGGGTAAGCCGTCTGGCGCAGGTGCCTGAGCGCGGACGCGATCTTCAGTTCACGCGCTTCCTCCGCGCCATTGCCGTCTTCGCGGTGCCACGCGGCTGGCTCGCCATCGACCCGCACGGGCTTGTCGGCGATGCTGCCTTCGATGCGGCAAATATATTCTACAATCCGCTCGACCGGGACGATCTCTGCCTCGACCTTGAACGCGCCCGGCATA
>NZ_WBWA01000130.1 GCF_008932295.1 Brucella tritici
CCCGTAAATCCGAAGCGAATCTATCGTCTTTACAAGGAGATGGGACTTCAGCTGCGGAACAAGGTTCCCAAACGGCGCGTGAAAGCGAAGCTTCGCGCTGATCGCACAGAGGCAACCCGTTCCAACCATGTATGGGCAATGGATTTCGTCCATGATCAGTTGGCGACTGGACGGAAGATCCGCATCCTGACGGTGGTTGACACATTCTCACGCTTCTCGCCAGCAGTCGATGCCCGCTTCAGT
>NZ_WBWA01000131.1 GCF_008932295.1 Brucella tritici
CTATCGAGGTTTCGTGCACGCCATCTGCGAAAGCAACGGCTTCGACGCCGAAGTTGAGAAACGTCTTGGCAAGAAGCGTTTCCGTGCCGCCATAAAGCGGTTGCGAATGCAAAATGACATCGCCCGGTCATTGCCTGCGACAATACCCTGCTCGGACCTGTCTATCAAAAGCCGCTCGATCATGGTGCCGATCTTTCGGTCTATTCTCTGACCAAATATGTCGGCGGACATTCAGATCTGAT
>NZ_WBWA01000132.1 GCF_008932295.1 Brucella tritici
AAGAACTCATCCACCAGAGGCCGGGACATTTCCTGGCGCATGGCGCGGCGATGTTCAGGCTCCTTGCCACGAATAGCGTCCTCGATCTTGTAGAGGGCTGCGATGCGCAACAGCGCCTCATCCACGAGGGGCGATCCTTTTTTGGGTGTTGCCTTGATGAGCTTTCGACGACCATGTGCCCAGCAAAATGCCAGTCGCAACGGATCGCCGCCCGCGCGCTTCGGCGTGGCGAGGTGGGAATA
>NZ_WBWA01000133.1 GCF_008932295.1 Brucella tritici
CTCGACGTCTGTATGAGGGAGGATGCAAATGTCGGAATCAGACCACTAGCCTCAGCCATGCCCTTTTATGACATGCGTGAGGTAACGATTTTATCCTGCCGTGACAAGGGCACAAACGCCGCAACGTGAGAGCGGAGCCGGACGCCCGACCAAGAAAGCACGCCGTGAAACGGATCGTTTGCGCGGAAACTGACACGGACGCGTTGCCGCAGGCATCTTTTGGCGGTGATGGAAATTGCGT
>NZ_WBWA01000134.1 GCF_008932295.1 Brucella tritici
TCATTCGCTGCGAGGCGGTTTTCATTTTGGGTCTGTTGAAAGTGCATATCAGCAATGCAAGCTTGTTGATTGAGCGGATCGGCTGGGCAGGCTATTAAAGATGCGTCCGGTTCACTCCTCCTCCCAAGAACCGGACCTCAAGCGCGATACTCCTCCTCCCAGTCGCGCTTTATAGATCCGCCCACTGCACACTCCTCCTCCCAGTGCAGTGGGCGTTCTCTTTTCTGAACCTCGTCACAC
>NZ_WBWA01000135.1 GCF_008932295.1 Brucella tritici
CGAGGCTGATGTTTTCGTCGTCCCACTTGGTGTAGGAAACTTCCGGGGTGATCGTGAAGCCAGGAACCAGTTCGTAAGCAACGTTTGCGGTTGCTGCGAAGGTCTTGGTGTCGTCGTAAGCGAGCTGTACGTTGAAGGTAGCCTTTTCGGTTGCCTTGAATGCAGCGCCACCCCAGACAGCCCAATCGCCGCCCCACGTGCCGTAGAAGCTGTCGATTGCGCGGATGCCATGGAAACGGC
>NZ_WBWA01000016.1 GCF_008932295.1 Brucella tritici
TCGATCGCTGTAGTTCTGCTCGAATGGCGTGCGTGGTCTTGGCGCTGCCGTGGAGAATTTGGCCCATAGCTCCCTCCGCTGTGTCGGTGACAATTCTACACCATCACATGCTGGGACCAAACACCTAGAGCGGTTCCTATTTTAACAGAATCGTCGGAACCGCTCTAACTATTTGCTTTGTCGCATGGTCCTACGCAAAACCGTTTCACACTTTTGCGGAAAATGCTCTAACCCATAGCTTTCAGATGCTTACGCCGCTCGCTTCGATGCAGAAGGTAATCGAAGGGCGGAACAAGCGCCATCAAAGGCTTTCGTTTCAATGCAGCGGCGAGAAGCGCCGCCGCCCCCTTCTCGCGACGCAACACATTGGATACGGCAGACCAGTAGGCCCGTTTCGAAAGGCAGTCCCTCACCTCCGCCATAAGCTGCCGGGCATTGGGCAGGTCACGCCCTTCATGGTCGAAAAAGGAAACGAAAGCTTCTTCAACCTCCCGGTTCCATTGCAATATTCCTGCGATATTGGAGGAACGGCTCTGCGGATGCGCACGAATAAAAGCCTGAATGCTTTCGGTTTCTGCAACCGCGCCTTGCGTGGCAAAGCGTAGCCACATCTCCATATCGTCCGTATGAGCCAGACTTGTGCGATAATGACCTACCTTTTTCTGCACTGCGGTACGCACAATCGCCAATGGGCCGTCGACAAGGCTGATCGCATTGCGACAACAGGCTGCGATATAATCCGGTCCCGACCGAACCTTCCACCCGCCAGCCTTACCCGGCTCCGGTAATTCTATCTCTGACCGACGGGTACCGGCTGCGATCATCGACATACGCCCGTAAACGAGATTCACATCGCGGTGCTCATCGAGAAATGCGGCGGCATTTGCCAGCGCGCCCGGCGCGAGCAGATCGTCGGAGCATAGGATCAGAAAATACTCAGCGCTTGCCCAGTCCACCCCCTCGTTGAACGAAGCATGGGGCCCGAGATTTTGCTCCCGCAGGCGCAGTTCCACCCGGCTGTCTTCCGTCGCAAGCTCGCGCGCGATTACAGCACTGTCGTCGGTCGATGCATTGTCAATAATCAGCACACGAACATCAACGCCGTGCTGTGACAATACGCTTTCGGCGCATTCGCGCAGAAAACGCCCGTAATTATAGTTCGGGATGGCAATATGGACACTGTGCATTCGCATTCCCTCACAGTACTCGTCTATTCAGCCGGGGTCGAAGATATGAGCCCTTGCCGCCAACGCCGGAAGATACGGCGATTGAAGGCGCTCATATTGGCAAATGTAATGAAGATATGGTGCAGTTCCTCACCAAATGGATGCCGGGTGACAAATACTGCGACTATCCAGCTCACGGCGGCAATAAGTCCGATGCCAACACCCAAAAGCGGCGAAAAGTCGAACGAGAATCCGTTAGCCACCAAGGCGGCAAATGGCAAAATGAGGGTGAGTGCGGTCACCAGGGCGCTATGCGCGAACGCTCCGAAAAGCTCGCGCTGCGAAAAGGAAACATATTTTTTCACATAGAGGATCGAAACGACCATCTGGAAAGGCGACGTGATGAATTGGCTAAGCGCCACCGCGAACAGACCAAAGAAGGCCGCCACGCACAATACGGGTGCCACGACGGAACGTGAAATCAGGCTGAACACGAAGGCATCCCGGTTGTGACCAAGCGCCATCAGCAGAGGATAGGTCAGCAGAACCGGGCACCAGAACATGTTCGCGGTACACGATATGGCGACAATAGGCACGGCTTCGTGCCAGCCACTACCCAGAATGATCCGCACCGCAGGATAGGCCAGAAATGCCAGCACAACCTGCGCCGGCCAATAGACCACACTGATATAGGACAGTGCGCGGATATAGGACTGGCGGATATCCACACCTTCGCGCACCTGCGCCGAGAGCATGGGGAACGCGACCGCGAAAATCGCAGAGAGGATAACCCGGTCAGGCAATCCGCTGACAGTGCCTGCGCGGTTATAGATACCGACCTGCGAAATGGGCATGAACCGGCCCAGGATGAGCGAAGGAAACGTCTCGCAGATTTTGCCAAGGCTGGAATTTGCGCCGAGATAGATACCGAAGCGCCATGCTGCATCGATGCTGGCGAATGTCGGTCGCAAAAGCCGACGCAACGGATGGATTGTAATGGCAAGTGAAGTCGTTGCCACGGCCGATGCAAGCAAGCCGATCGCGAAACAAAGATAGCCGAACCCCATATAGGCGGAAACGATTGTAGCCAGTGCACCAAGGCCCGAACCGACGGTCCTGATACGGGCGAGCACGCCGAAAGCCATCTCTCGCCGTAGCAGCGCAATGATTGGCATGGACAGGCTTTCGACAAGGGCGGCAGCGATTGTAATGTCGAGAAAGAAACCGAGCATCGGATCCTGATAGGAAGCGGCGAAGAAACCGCGCAGCGCATAGAGCGCGACTGCAAGCACCAGCGTGACACTCATCAGATAGGTCAGTGAGGTCTGAAGATCCTTGTCCTCGACTCGGTCAAGCTTGATGAGAAATTCAGCGCTCGCAAACTCCCGCAGCGAAAAAACTATCGCCGAAATGCTGATGCCGATGACGCCCATGCCTGTTTCGGCTGGGTTGAGAACACGGGAGATGATGACGACCGTCAGGAAATTGAAGATCAGCGCGGCATACTGCTCCAAAGCCGCCATGAGAATGCCCCTGCGACTGCCGTTCATGTTCCGCTCCTCAAAGGGAGACTGGATGCGTTTTGTAGATTCGATTTCACGATGCCATGCCCCCGGAACTGTTGGCCGGAACATTCGGAAAGACGGCCTTCTGGCCTTTCTTGCTTTCCCCAAGGATAACGCTTTGCCGCAAGCGCGAAATGTCGCCCTTGGTGTTAACACCTGACCTGAAAGGAGTATGCAGCACGCTCTATAGCCAAGTCGTGAACCACGGCGTCAGTGCGTAAAAATTTCCAGAGTTTGATTTTTGCACGCGCCTCGGAGGAGACATGACGAGTCTTTCCTGGATCACGCTTCTGGCCTTCGCTCTTTCCGTTGCTTTCTGCCTCGGTTTTCGTGGACTGGCACGTGAATGGTATCTCATCGACATTCCCGACACCCGCAAAAGACACGATGGAAACGTCCCGCTTTGCGGGGGCATCGCCATTTTTCTCTCCTTTTTCGTAGCTGCATTTCTGGCATCCGGCGTTTCGGGCCATGCAAATGCCGTAGCCCTGCTGCCGGGACTTGTGCTGATCCTTGTCACCGGCGTTCTTGATGACCGTTTCAACCTGCCTGTCGCCCCGCGCCTTGCAATCCAGTTGCTCGCAGCCTTCCTGATTATCGCCATCGCCGGGATACGGCAGACCTATCTCGGGCTTGCTTCCGACGGCATCGAAACCGCCGCCACGCCGGCTCCCTACATGCTGATCCAGATTCTGACCGGACCGCTTTTCCTCATTATTGCGCTCGCTTTCAATGTGGGTCTCGTCAATGCGGTCAATATGAGTGACGGCGTGGACGGACTTGCCGGGTCGGCGAGTGCCGCCGCCTTTTTCTGGCTGGCTGTCATTGGTTTCGGTATTGGCGAACATCGCCTGGGGCTGCAGGCGCTCGCTCTTGCAGCCGCGTGCCTCGGTTTTCTCGTTTTCAACATGCGGCATCGCTGGCGCGCGAAGGCCAGCCTTTTCCTCGGCGATGGCGGCAGCACCTTGCTTGGTGCGGCCCTTGCCGGATTTATCCTCATTCTTGCGAGCGGACCCGCCGCTGTCGCCTTTCCTATCCTGATCTGGATCGTCATCGTACCCGTCATCGATACGTTGAGCCTGATCGTGCGCCGCATGTCCGCACGCAGGAGCCCGTTTTCGCCGGACCGGCAGCACCTGCATCATCTGCTGATGGATGCGGGGCTTTCCTGTGGGCAAACAACCGTCGCGATTATGACACTCAACCTGATTGCGGGCGCCATCGCCTACATCGCCGTGCGGCTCGACATACCCGTCTGGCCAATGCTGCTGGCACTGGCGATCCCGGCCGCAGCTCACACGCTCTTCGTACTGCGCATGACCAGAGGCGCTCGTCCGATCGTTGCGGCCTCAATGGCCGAGGCCAATCCGAACACTAAACCGAACATCACTTATCCAGGGGCAACTTCATGACCGTATCCGTCCTCATCAGAACGCTCAACGAGGAAGTCAATCTGCCAGCCTGCCTCGCCTCACTCGACTGGTGCGACGACATCGTGGTGCTCGATTCCTTCAGCACCGACCGTACCGTGGAAATCGCCAAAGCGGCAGGCGCGCGCGTCTACCAGCGCACCTATGACACCGAGGACCGCCAGCGCATGTACGGGCTGACGGAAATCGAATTCAAGCATCTTTGGATTTATACGCCTGATGCGGACGAAATCACCCCGCCGGACCTGCGCGACGAAATACTGGCGGTCACTGCCGATCCAGACCGGCCCGAAGTTTTTTTCCGGCTCCGCTACAAGAACATGTTCATGGGGCGCTGGATACGCCATGCCAGCCTCTATCCGACATGGATAACCCGGCTGGTTCGCCGCGATCGCGTGCGCTTCGAGCGCTCCATCCATGCGCGCGCCACCGGAGGTCCCAGCGGCCAATTGCAGGCGCACTTCATTCATTACAGCTTCAACAAGGGACTGGCCTCCTGGTACGATAAACACAATCTCTATTCCTCCGTCGAGGCAGATCTGTCGGCAGCACGGCTTCTGGAGCGACACATCGACTGGGGCGGTCTCCTGTCAGGCGATCCGGAACGGCGACGGCGGGCACTAAAATCCCTGTCCTACAATCTGCCTTGTCGGCCCACCTTGCGTTTCGTCTACATGTATGTGCTGCGCGGCGGTTTTCTCGACGGCAAACCCGGCTATCTCTATTGCCGCCTGCTGTCAGCATACGAGTTCATGATCGTTATCAAGATGGAAGAACAGCGCCAGCGCCAGTCGGCACTCGTCGCGGACGCTCCAGCGGTCATGCCCCCGTTGAAAACCGAAGCACCAGAACGGCGTATGGTATGATGCTTCTCGTTATTCTGCCCTGCGCCGTTTTGATGGGGCTCGCCGCGATGTTTTTTTCCGAGCCGGTTCTGACCTTGCAGGACGACGGCGGCAAAGCCGATGTGATCGTGGTGCCCGGCGGAGATGGACCGCCCCGCGCCGTAGAGGCCGCCCGCCTCTGGAAGGAAGGCCGTTCGCCGGTGATCCTTGTCACAGGCGACGGTGACTGTCTGTCGAACAAGAGGATCATGGTGCGCAACGGCGTCAAGCCGTCTGCGATCGTCGTGGAATGCCAGTCCGGCAGCACATGGCAGAATGCGCGGTTTTCCGCGCCCGTCATGCGTGAAATTCAGGCCAGAAGCGCCGTGATCGTGACCAACTGGTATCATTCGCGACGCGCAATAGCGAGCTTTCGCGCCGCATGCCCCCAGATGCGCTTCATCTCGTTCCCCATAGGCGGCGATGGCGGTCGCGCCGGGTTTCCGACGACCCCAGCGGATATGGAACTCGTCGTCAAGGAGTATATGAAGCTTGGCTGGTATCTGCTTTCGGGTCGCATCTTTCCGCAGGATCTTTCGTCGGTTGAACCGGCGCCCGATCTTTCAAACGTATGCGGTGGAGCGGGAGTGACACAATGAACCTCTCGCTCACCTGGATTTTCGCCGGTTTCGTCCTGTACCTCATGGCGGGCGGTCTCTTCTTCCGCCCGGAACGGATGTATCAGTTTCCGTTCCTTGCCGGTGTGATGACTTTCGGCTTCCTGCTGCCACAGCTTCCTGCCCTTGTTCATGACCAGTTTCTGCCATCGGGGGCTTATGCCAAGACAATGATCATGGGCATTCTGTCCCTTGCCATGCTGCTTCTCGGCTGGCGTATGACAAAGCGCCCGATCAGATTTCTGAGCATGAGTTTCAGCGAGCGGCGATTGACGTGGGCCGCAGCCTGCCTGTCGGTTTTCGGTGCCGTATTCTATTTCCTCCTGAGCCGTCTCCCCGGAGAAGTCTCCATCGGCGTGCAGATGACCGGCATGCCGGTGGTCTACCTCTTTTTCGCGCAGCTCATGCCCTACGGGCTGGCCATCGCCCTCCTGTGTTTTGCACGGCGTCCGTCGTGGTTTGCGCTGGCGATCATCCTTTTTGATCTGATCTTCTATTTCGACCGCATTCTGGTGACGGGAAAACGTGCCGAGGCGATCCAGCTCCTGCTGATGATATTGCTGGCTTTCTGGTTCTATCGCCGCATGATCGTACCGCGTGTCATCATGTTCGTCGGCATCTTTGCCGGGACATTCCTGATGACCAGCATGGGCGATTACCGGCAGATCACACGCGCGGCTTCCGGCTTCGTTCTCGATGACATCATGCAGATCGACTACACCGCCAACTTCAATGAAACGCTGGAACGCGGCGGTCTGGAAATGCGCAATGCCGTGCAACGTATCGACGAGATCGACCGCAGGCTGGAATTCGACTATGGCAAGTTCCACTGGAACCGCATCGTGTTCACCTTCGTGCCCGCGCAGCTCGTCGGCGCAGGCATTAAAGACTCGCTCCGTCTCGATACGCCGCAGCCAAGCCGCGACTATAATCCGGTCACCGGAACGACCGAGACCGGCCTTGTCGATGCCTTTTCGTCGTTCTGGTATTTCGGAGCACTGAAGTTCTTTGTGCTCGCCTGGGCCATGCGTCGGCTCTGGGAGACTGCCATGGCGGACGAGATGCTGGGGCAACTCGTCTATATGATGTCGATCGTGCCCGCGATGCATGCCATTTCCCACCAGACCGACTGGGTCATCACAGTCTGGCTGCACATGGCGCTTTTCCTGATCCCTGTCCTCTCATTCTGTCGCATCCGCAACAGCTCAGTTAACCTGCCCATGCCGCCGCAGCGAAGCGCTGCCATGCCACAATTCTTGTAAAGGATGATCGTAATGTCCGTCGCATCACAGCAGAACCCACCCATTCCGATCAGCGGCCGCAAGACATCGTCGCGCCCCATGGAAGGCGGGGCAACCTTCACTCTCGGGCATCGTGTCCGGCGTTTAATCTGGCAGGCAAGCTGGCTGGTGCTGGCGGCATGGACGCCGTCCTTCCTGTGGCGCTGGCGCGGCGCCGTACTGCGTGCCTTCGGTGCAAAGGTTCACAAGACTGCGATCGTACGCGGCAGCGCGCGCATCTGGTGGCCAGCCAATCTGACCATGGGCGCTCATTCATCGCTCGGGCCGGGCGCGCTTTGCTATAACGTCGCGCATGTCACGCTTGCGCCCTTCGCCATCGTCTCGCAGCGCGCACATCTCTGCACGGCTGGACACAATATTGATCAGGTGGATTTTCCGCTCACGGCAGCACCCATTCGCATCGAGCCATATGGCTGGGTTGCGGCGGAAGCTTTCGTCGGGCCGGGCGTAACCATCGGTGAAGGCGCAGTTCTCGGCGCGCGTGGGGTCAGTTTCCGTGATATGGATCCATGGATGGTCTATGCTGGCAATCCGGCCAAGCAGGTGCGCCCGAGGCGAAAGCCTTGACTTATCAGGCGGCGGAAACGGATCGAAGACGCCTGCGCCCCGCAACGGCATCGCTCTTTAGCGACTGGAAGCTCTGATAGGCCGCAATCGTCTGGAGCGCGATGCGTGGCCAGGTGTAATTGGCACGCACGAGCCTGGCACCGGCTGCGCCCATCCGCTTTGCCCCGTTCGGGTCTTCCAGAATCCGCTCAAGCGCTGAGGCCACCGCCATCGGATCGAGCGAGCAGACCACCCCGGCTTCCGCTTCGGCAACCTCCGGAAAATGGCAGGCATCGGTAATCGCTACCGGTACACCGCAGGCAAGCGCCTCGGTTATGGCAACGCTGAACCCTTCCTGACGGCTCGGCAGGCAGAAGCAGGCCGATTGTTTCAGGGCAGCGATCTTGGCTGGACCGTAAAGCCCGCCGGTCATATGAACACGCGATTCAAGTCCGTACAGACGAATACGCTCACGGAATTCATCTTCAGCCCCGCCATCAGGACCGGCGACTACCATATCCACATCGGGAAACAGTGGTGCGACCCGACGAAAGGCATCCGCAAGAATATCAAGGCCCTTCTTGTAGTGAAGCCGGGACAGAAACAGCACATAAGGCCGTCCCGGCAATCCGGGCACGGCGACGTCACCGTCGCCCTCAACCTCATTGAGGAAGATACCGTTCGGGATAATCATCGATGGCGGTTTCAGTCCAAGGGGGCGCATCAGGTCGGCTTCATCCGCATTGAGCGCCTGAATGAAGGCCGCGCCGTCGAGCATGCGGCGAAAGCCAAGCGCCAGAGCAAGCTTCTTCGTCCATGCGCGCTGCTGCATGCTCCACATGTCAAGCATGCCGCAACAACATATGCAGTAAGGCACGGAAAAGCGGCGGCAGAGCATTGCAGCCCGCAGAAGATTGGTCTCCCATACGCCATGCAGGTGTACGAAATCTGCGGAACGAACCAACGCTTCCATCGCTTTCGCGGCAGCTCCGCCGGACAAGGTTTCCCGCAGATCGGGCATTGGGAGAAGCAACGTGCGCACCTTCCCGAAGTCGGGTATCGTCGCCGTAGCCTTGCTGGCGCGGCGGCTCACCTCATCATCGCAATAGCTCACGATTGTCACTTCATGACCGAGCGAGGCTTGTGCCGCTGCAAGGCGCACAACGACAGCCTGCGGGCCACCTTTAGCAGGATCGTAGGAACCGATGACGTGAACGATCTTCATTTTGCATCTGCCCTCGAATGTTTTGCCAGCGCCTGTAGAAGTCGCTCGCCATAGCGTGAAACAGTAAAATCGCTGGCCCTCTCCCTTGCGCTGTCGCTCATCCGGGCCAGCGTTGCAGGATTGCCGACAAATTGCCGCAATATCTCGGCGGTTTCACTCACATCACGGATCGGAACGATGTAACCGTCTATGCCATGTCGCACGACGCTGCCAGTATTGTCCGTGCAGATGACCGGCAAGCCTGCGGCAAGCGCCTCATAAACTGCTGTCGCCGACCCTTCGCAGAGCGATGGCAGCAGAAACACGTCCGCCCATTCAAACTGGGCCCGCATTTCGCTACGCGGTATCGGCCCGGTCAGTTCGACCGTCGCGGCAAGCTTTGCCTGCGCTTCCGGCTGGGCATCGATTGGCCCCACCATGCGGAAATGTGCCTTGTCGCCAAGTTCTCGCGCCACCGCGCCGACATAGGGCGAGCCCTTGCGAAGCCCGACCGCGCCGACAGTGAGAACCCGCAGCGGTCCGGGCAAACGCGGACAAGGATCCAGCAAGAAACGATCATCGACGCCGTAGGGCACAACGACGACTTTTCCCGGTGCGCAGCCTGCCTCGATCACATGACGCGCCACAAAATCGGATGGACAGACCACGGCATCGGCGATCTGCCATTCCGCCTGCTCACGCGCGGCAAAAACATCGGCATGAACATCATTTGCGACCGGAATCTGCCAGCCTGGATTAAGCACCTCTTCCTCACAGGCCAACTGATCGACAATGGTGCGCGGTGCGATCATCTGCTCCACCGCGGTCCATAATCCCTGTCTTTTTGCGACCGTCAGCAATTCCAGCGCTTCGCCACTGAAAGCATAGACACCGCTTGCACCGTGAAAGCCGCTTGTCGCCACCAGCCTGCCGAAAGTTTCGCCCGCCCAAATGGCGTTAGCCGTGGATTTCGGCCCTGTCTGGTTGGAAAGCCTGCGCACGGCAGAGTGCAGACCGAACGTCGGAAAGGTCGTCATGCGCTCCTGTGGAATCCCTTGCGGTGTACGCCCCACCAACCGCCGCACGGATGCGGGCAACATTGACGGCGGCAGGCCGTTCAACAGGCGGGGCCACCCCTGGAGCGCGCATATATCCGTATAGAAATGCGCTAGTTTTTCCCGGCTCGCGAAAATGCGCGGGACTGCATAATGCATGCGCGCGCCAAGCTGGCTGACGACAACAGACCCGTCCATCATAGTTCCCTCGGCTGGAATTGCCGGTCCAGAACCGGCATGGCTTGTGGCACCACCTTTTCCTCGAGCCGCGAGATAGCGGATTGCCAGACCGCAGCGCCATATTCCCGCGAATAGGCCGTTTCCATCAGATAGCGGGCATTGTTGCCCATCGACATGCGCCCGACCGGCGAATGGCGCAAATGAAGGATCGCGTTGACCAGCGCATCGACCTCGCCCGGCCGCAGCGCCATGCCACACTGGAAATCGCGAACAATCGTGCCGATCTCGCCTTCCGTATCGCCAATGAAGATTGTCGGTCGCGCGGCTGCAAGTACGCCATAGAACTTGCTGGGCACGATGCAATGTTCCAGCTCCGGCTTCAGCGAAACCAGATGCACATTGGCCGCGCCGAGACTTTCAGAAAGTTTATCAACGGGTTGGAACGGTTTCATCATCACATTGGTCAGGCCGCGTCGTTTGACCTCGCTTTCAACGAAACCACGCTGCTGCCCCTCGCCTATCATCAGGAAGACGATGCTCTTCATATGCCGAAGCCGCTCGGCAGCATCGAGAACTGTCTTGAATTCGTGCGCGCGTCCGAAGTTGCCCGAATAGCCGATGACGAATTTCCGACCGAGCCCCCATGCGCGGCGCAAAGGGTTTTGCGCCGGTTCCACCGGAACGATCTCATTGCGGTCGGCCCAGTGGTGAACCACGCTGAGGCTTTCCGCCGGAATGTCGCGTGTTGAAAGATAATGCGCCATGCGCTCTATCGGGCAGATGGTCAGTGCCGACTGGCGCATCGACCAGTTGCGCAGGATCAGGGCGAGCTTGCCGGAAACGGTATCGGATTTGATGAGGCCGAGTTCCATCGCCGTTTCGGGGAAAAGGTCCATCACCCAGTTAACCAGCTTTGCCCGGCGCATACGAACCGGCAATGCAGCCGAAACGGAAAGAAGCGGCGGATCGGTGCAGACGACGCAAACATCGTCCTTCTGCGTATTCGATGCAAACCAGGCGGCAGCGGACAAATGGAATGTCGCATAGTCGACCGCTCGCCCGACAAGCTTTCCCCGACCGAAGCCCGAGGTCCATATGCGATGCACTTCTATGCCGTTGATCGTTTCCCGCGCGGGCAGCACGTCCTTCCGCTTGTCGTGATAGCTGCGGCTTGCCAGCACCGTCGTCTCAATGCCTTCACGCACCAGCGTATGGGCGAGGCTCGTCACCATGCGGCTGGTCGCCGACTGGTCCGGGTAGAAGTAACGATTGGCTAGCACCACACGCATGATTTCGCTTCCTATTGCTTGGTCCGCTTAAGCAGAAGGATCGCAACAGCGCGGCAGATACCGCAAGGAACACAAAGGCATGGCCAGCACCGACACCGGGCGAACCGCCTACCTCTTTGGGTGAAACCGACCATACCGGACGCGCTTCCAGCCTCATCCGAAGAGGGAGGCTGCGGCCCGCGATTGCCGTTTTGGAGCCGTTCTGCCCGCGCAGGAAATCGCTAACATGGTTTCATCAAGTTTCTGATCGGAGGGAAGTCCTTGCAGGAGAAAACAGCTCTCATCGTCGGTGTGACCGGACAGGACGGCGCTTATCTAAGCGAGCTTCTGCTCAATAAAGGCTATCGCGTGCATGGTCTGAAACGGCGGTCTTCCTCGTTCAACACGGCGCGTATCGATCATCTCTATCAGGACCCGCACGAGGAAGACATTCGCTTCCGCCTGCATTTTGGCGACCTGACGGACGCAACCAATCTGTGCCGTGTCATTCAGGAAGTGCGGCCCGACGAGATTTACAATCTCGGCGCGCAAAGCCACGTCCAGGTCAGTTTCGAAACGCCGGAATATACGGCGAATGCCGATGCGCTTGGCACGCTGCGCCTGCTTGAATCCATGCGGATTCTGGGGCTCGGCAAGACATGCCGCTTTTACCAGGCATCCACATCGGAACTCTTCGGCAACAGTTCTCCCCAGGCACAGAACGAACAGACGCCTTTCGCCCCGCGCAGTCCTTATGCGACGGCAAAGCTCTATGCATACTGGACGACGGTGAATTATCGCGATGCCTATGGCTTCCATGCCTCCAACGGCATTCTGTTCAATCACGAAAGCCCGCTTCGCGGCGAAACCTTCGTCACCCGTAAGATCACACGAGCTGTCGCGGCAATAGAACGCGGCCTTCAGGACAGGCTGCGGCTCGGCAATCTTGATGCCCGCCGTGACTGGGGCCATGCCCGTGATTATGTCGAGGGCATGTGGCGCATCCTGCAGGAAGACACTGCCGACGACTATGTGCTGGCAACCGGCGAAACGCACACCGTGCGCGAATTTGTCGAACATGCCTTCAAGGCCGTCGACAAGGAGATCGAATGGCAGGGCGACGGTGTGGAAGAAATCGGCCGCGACCGAAAATCCGGCAATTGCCTGATCGAGATTGATCCGCGCTATTTCCGCCCGAACGAGGTCGACTTCCTGCTCGGCGATGCCTCCAAGGCGAAAAATCGCCTCGGCTGGCAGCATACGACCGGCTTTGACCATCTCGTCACCGAGATGGTCGACTGGGATTTGCGCAATATCATGCGGGAGGTTGGACGCAATGACTTCTACGGCTGAAATCCCCGTCCCGCTCTATTCGCTCGAAGGCAAGAAGGTATTCATTGCCGGGCACACGGGAATGGTCGGTTCGGCCATCCTGCGCCGCCTGCAAGGCACGGACTGCGACATCATCACCGCCACGCACAACACCCTCGATCTGACCCGGCAGGGACTGACGGAAAATTTTGTCAGCGGACGCAAGCCGGATGTCATTATCATCGCAGCCGCTCGTGTCGGCGGCATTCTTGCCAATTCGCAATATCCGGCAGACTTTCTCTACGATAATCTCGCGATCGGGATGAACCTTATCCGCGCCGCCCAGCAGAACGGCGTCGAGCGCCTGTTGTGGCTCGGTTCAAGCTGCATCTATCCGCGCGACGCGGTGCAGCCTCTCACCGAGGAGGCCCTGCTGACCGGCCCGCTGGAGCCGACGAACGAAGCCTATGCCATCGCCAAGATCGCCGGGCTTGAATATGCCCGCGCCTGCGCACGGCAATACGGCAATCACTTCATGACGGCGATGCCAACCAATCTTTACGGTCCAAACGACAATTTCGATCCAACCAGCTCGCATGTCCTGCCGGCATTGATCCGGCGGATTCACGAGGCCAAGCTGCGAGGCATCGACCATGTCACCCTCTGGGGCACCGGCAAGCCCTTGCGGGAGTTCCTGCATGTGGACGACCTTGCCGATGCCTGCCTGCACATGCTGCGTTTCTACGACGGCATTGAGCCGATGAACATCGGTACGGGTGAAGAGATTTCAATCAAGGATCTGGCGCTGACCGTCGCGCGCGTCGTCGGTTATGAAGGCCGCTTTGAACATGATCTCAGCAAGCCCGATGGGACGCCGCGCAAACTCCTCGACACCTCGCGGATGCGGGCGCTCGGCTGGAAGCCGCAAATTCGTCTGGAGGACGGCCTGCGTGAAGTCTATCGTGATTGGTTGGAGGAAACCGCCGATCCTGTCGCCGCTTGAAGCCCCCGGGAAAGCAAAATCCGCTTTCCCGATCAAGCCGCGACGTTCTCTCCGACATTGTCAATCCTGGACAAGTCTCCCCAGCATCCCTCATGCTGGGGAGACGCGCAGCGTCGTCTCCAAATTTGGTTGAGGAAAAAGCTCGCCCTATGAGGGCGAGCCGCCGCCGATCCTGCTCATGTCCAGCTCGACGCGCAGGATGTCACCCGGTTTGATTTCCGTGTTCTCGTTTGCAACGATATCCTGGAAACTGCCATTGACGTTACGGCTGATCGAGAAGACCAGTTTCTGGCGCAGGGTCGATGCAGAAATATTGCCGGAAGACTTGGCAATCTCAGCCATGGCCTGGAGTTGTGAATTGCTGCGGCGCTCCATGCGGGCTACATTGAGATCAATGTCCTGCAAATTGGTGGCCGCCTCGCTTCTGCGGGTTTCTTCCAGATTGGCGATGCGCTGTTCCATGGCGAGCTGGTTCTGCCTTGCCCGCGCGAGAAAGGATTCCAGCTCCAGCGCAGCGCGCCGTGTAGCCGACAGATCACGTTCCATGTCGCGAAGGTTGGACTTGGCTGCAAGGCCACGATCCACGAGCGATTTGCTGGAATCGACATTCTCCTGCAATAGCTGGATTTCGGTGTCGTGCAGCTTGATGCTCTGCTGCAAGGTCTGGATTTCATCACCATAGCTCGCCGCTTGCGCTTCGAGCGCCTTTCGCTCTGCGGCAAGGTTGTTGCGACGGACATTGAACAATGTCTTTTCGCCCTCCAGCATCTGTTGCTGCAGGGATGCCGTCTCCTTGTTTGCAAGCGTCTGATCCGACAAAGCGTAGGCGAATTCCGTACCGTCCAGTTCCGCTTGCAAGCGAGCCCTCCGGATCGCCATGGCGCTGAGCTGCATCTGCAGATCGGCATATTCCTGCTGTGCGGAAATGAGCTGCATACCGGCGGTCAAAGCCTGAGATTCAGTTTTGCCGGCTCCTCCCCCCAATGCCATCAGTTCAAGCACCGCCATGCCGGGCCGGAACTGGTACTTTCCTGGCGCCTTGACATCACCGACGACGAATACCGGCGCATATTGATTGATTGTTGCAGTGACCGTCAGCCCCGGAATGTGTTGAGATAGCGATCCCGCAATCTTCTCGCTGATCTCATTGGTGGTCAGTCCGGTGACTGAAATATTGCCGACCACCGGATAGCCGATATTGCCGTCCACATCGACAGGATAAAGCCCTGTAAGCGACGGCTGCCCGTAGACGGTAACCTGAAGCACATCGTCGGGACCTACGCGATAGGCCTGCCCATCGGCAAGCGCTCCGAAACTTCCGCCCAAAAGCAGGAGCCCGGAAAGCACAGTGGCCCGGAGATGCATGCCGATGCGGTTTTTGATGATCTTGTGTGACATGGTTTGCCCCTCACGCCTGTTCCTGAACGCCATCTGTGGCTGGCTTGCGCCGTCGCGAGAACATGGCGCTCACGCTCCGCTTCGCCTTCTGCAAACCCAGCCCGCAAAGCACGACAGGTACCGTTATCCAGCTTCGATAGGACGAGGAATTGTGGTTCACGACCGCAAGCGCAGGCTTACGCCCGAACGACGCCATCGTCTGGATGAGCGCATTGGTCGCGTGCTGATCCTGGCAGTCGGACGGCACGACGAGAAGCGCCGTATCCGTCGCCCGCGACAGGAGAACCGAACGTTTGTCTTCCATAACCGCCGGTAGATCCACGAGGATAATCTTGTGATCGGCGCGCAACTGGGCAATCAGATCGGCCAGCCAGTCTCCCTCACGCATCTGCCTGTTCGGCTTGATGATATCGATCCCTGAACCGTGATCGTGCACGAGTGTTGCGCCAGTGAGCGGACGTCCGGTCGACACACCGCCGTAATCGCTGTGCGGAAGCCCGAAGGCCTCCGACAGGCCCGCTCGCTTATTCGTTGCGTCGATGACCGCAACCGTCAGGCCCGTCGCCGCTATCTGTTGTGCAAGTGCGGTTATCAGCAGCGTCTTTCCCTCGCCGTCAGACAGTGAAACGACGGACAGCGCCAGCGAATCCCGACCGCGTGTCAGAACCCGAAGACGGTCATGGACCGACTTGATGGCGCGACCGAACGGGCTGGCCGGATCGAGACCGCGATTGACGAGAAGCGGCACAGTCAGCCGCGGCGAAACCGGCAGCAGCGTCGCTGCCGGAATGCCGGGCAGCACCAGAGACGCCGTTTGCGCAGGCCTGATCTTGTCGAATGTTTCCTTCAGCATGGTGCCAACAAGCGCGACGAGCCCGCCCAGCCCCAGCCCCAACAGCAGCCAATTGGCGAAGTTCGGGCTGGCCTTGGCCATGGCCGGTTCGGCAGGCGAGATCATCTGCGCTTCCGGAGCGGCGATACCGTCCTGCTCGATCAACTGCTTGTAGCGTGTGAGATAGCTTTCATAGACCGTGCGGCTGGCATTGGCTTCACGGTCGAGCTGCCCGGCCTTCACTTGCGCCTGGTTGGCTTCGGCAAGATCGGCTTCCGCATTCTTCAGCGCATCTTCCAGTCCGCTGCGCCGCTGCCGTGCAATCTGGATTTCGTTGCCGAGGCTCTTGATGATTTCGCCGACCTGGTTCGAAATCTGCTGCTTCAGCGCTTCCTGTTCAGCCTTCAGCACAGGAATTTCGGCGCTTTTCAGCGCTCCGTTCGACTGTAACTCGCCAAGCTGGCGCTCGACACGCGCCTCCTCATTGCGCAGGCTCTGGATCGCTGGCGATGCCAGCACTTCGGCGAGCGCAGGCGCTTCATTGTTGTTCTTCAGCTCCTGGGCCGTGCGCAACCGCGCCTCGGCAAGCGAGACCGCACCTGTTGCCGCGACAATCTCGCTGTTCAGCGCCGCAACGCGCTGGGCCTGAAAGCTGATCTGCCCCTGCTCGCCTGCAAGCCGGGATTTCTGGCGGAACTCTTCCGCCGCGCGTTCTGCATTTTCAAGATCGCTGCGCAAATTGCCCAGCTTATCGCCAAGCCAATCGCTGATACGCCGCGTGGCCGATTGCTGCACATCGATCTGGTGGTTGAGATAGGCCGTCGCAAAGGCATTGGCGACCTGTGCCGCATAAACCCGATCGGACGCACGATAGGAAACGAAAATCGTATAGGACCGACCGTCATTGGTAACCCGCAACCGCGAGAGAAGAAGGTCGATCTGCTGGCGTTCGCGCATCGCCGGATCGACATCACGCGCACCTTTCGCTTGCGAGCCCGTATCGGAAGCAGACGACAGCACCGTGCGCGAACGGAACTCCGTCGGCACGACAATGTTCTCCGCTTGCAGGATGTCGATGACTTTCCGCGCCATCATGCGCGAATTGATGATGTCGAGTTCGGACCGCAGAACCGGACTGTCCTGCGGTAGCGGCGTGATTGCGCTTTCACTGGGCAGTGCCTGCAATCGCCGCATATCCAGCACCAGTACCGACTCCGACACATAACTGACCGGTGCTGTAAGATAGCCGGCAAAGCCGACGCCGATGCCCGCAAGCACCGGCACGACAAGCATTATTCTTCTACGTTTTATAATATCGAGCAGGTCAGCCACCGGCTGCCGCCCGCTTCCTGATGAAACGTCGGAGATAATCACCAAAATTCTCCTTCACGGAATAATTCAATCCGCAGGCTGCCGAACGCCCACTGGTCCAGTTTCCGACCTATTGCAGATCGGAAAACGAAGTCTCCGACGGAAACAGCTCGTTGATGATGCAAGCCACCTCGGTACGGTTGGACGCTTTCAGCTTCTTCATGATGTTGCGGATATGAACCTTCACCGTGCTTTCCCGCAGCTTCAGCTCATAGGCGATGATCTTGTTCGCCTTGCCCCGGCGCAGCGCATTGACCACTTCGGCCTGACGCTGGGTGAACATTCCGCCAAGAGGCTGCAGCCGCTGAGAATTCGGATCGGTGGCGTGACGCAGAGCCAGCACGCTGCTGGCCGGAACGAAAGTTCCACCTGCCATGGCGAGCCTTAATGCTTCAACGCAGACATTCACATTCACCGACGTTGGAATATAACCCTTCACACCGTGATCGAGCGCCTTGAGCACCTGCGAGATTTCTTCCTTGTCAGCCAGAAGAATGACAGGCGCCGGAGCGCAATCAGTAACGATGCGATTGAGATAATTTCCGACAGCCGGGTCCGAAACCTTCTGGCCGCCGATGTTGAAAAGCACCGCGCCCGCCGTGCGGCCGCGCCGCTGATGCTGCCACTGCTCGAATGAGCTGAATGTGGCTATCGACATTTCGATGCTGTGGTTTGTCAGTCCATGTGCGAGGCATTCACGATCCAACGCACGGTTGTCTATGATGACCAGCAGCGGCAACATGCTTTCGTTAGGCTGTTCAGGTTTAAAAGAACTGTCTTTTGCCGCCCCAAAGCCGTTATTTTTTAATTCACTCGTCCTGCTACTGAATTGTGGAGAAATGTTCATTTGTTCGCCCTCTAAATCAACTTATGCGCACGACTCCATTGTTTGCACATCACAATCACGGAAGCGCATTGTTTGCCTGTTTTGTTTTTCTTCTTGAGATCTAGATAAAACCCCGAAAGCAATTCTTGTTTTTGTTCTTATTTTGATGAAAAGACTGCCCGAAAATTCTTTGGGTGTCATTAACCTAGATTAAGGGGTTTCGCAGAATATGGTTTAGGTGAAGCGCGGATATATACCCAATTAGTGGTAGAAATTACTACCTTGCCAAAACAAATGCCCTCGCTGAAACTCATTTGAGGACCGGCTTCTTGGGCAGAGGCGGGAAAAGGAACGCGGGGAGCGCCAGACTTAAAACTTATCTTCTCCTGTGCTGGGCGAAACGGCAGGTAGGCTCTATGGTGGTAAATGCGGACGAAGCAAGAACGCTGCGCCATTTTCTGGAAAGCGCACCCATTGGTGCGGTTTTCGATGAAAGCGATCTCAGCGTGCTCGGCGCCCTGCCCATAATGTCAAAAAGCTATGCTGCTCACACGGTCGTCAGCAGTCAGGGAGACTGGGCCAACTCGGTCCATATCATCAAGAGCGGATGGGGCTGCATCTATCGCGATCTGCCCGACGGTGATCGCCAGATTCTCGACTTCCCCATGAAAGGTGACTTTCTGGGCTTCCGAACCGGACTCGGCTTCAATTATTATACGCTGATTTCGGTTACCGAGCTTTCCGTCCTTGAGATATCTCTGGATCACCTCACCGAAAGCCTGATCAAGTCTCCTCGCCTCGCAATGACATTCATGGAACTAATGGCTCGCCAGCGTGCCATTCTGATCGAGCATCTCATCAGCATCGGTCGCCGCAGCGCGCTTGTGCGCATCGCGCATCTGCTGCTCGAACTCGGCCACAGGGCGCGGATCAACGGAACAGGTGACGAGAACAGCTTCATCTGTCCCTTGACTCAGAGCGAGCTTGCCGATGCGCTGGGGCTTACGCCGATCCACATCAACCGCATGTTGCGCGAACTTCGCGAAGACGACCTGCTGGTTTTCCGCAACAATGAGGTCGAGTTTCTGAACCGCTCCGCCCTCGTTCATATTTCAAGCTTCGATGAGCACTATCTGACGATGGAAATCTTCCCGCGTGTTCGGATCAGCCGGTGAGTAGCTGGCGCTGCGCCACCGATTTTCGAGAAAATATTGAAACAGAAGCCTCACTTCGGCGCCCTTTTCTCCGTCGCAATTTGATGAAATCGCACTATGTTCACTAACGGAACCCAAAGCTCGAAAGGATAGCATGATGAGGATAAGCGCCCGCAATCGACTGAAAGGAACCATCGTCGAAGTCACCAAAGGTGCAACCACATCCCACGTTCGGGTTGATATTGGCAATGGTGTGATCGTCACTTCGTCCATCACCAACGAGGCTGTTGACGAACTTGGCCTGAAGGCAGGCGGCACCGCCTATGCAGTGGTGAAGGCATCCGACGTCATGATTGCCGTCGACTGATCTCAGCGCTTTGCGTGCGAAGACATCTTCTTCGTACGCAAATCCATTCTTCAACAGGTCGTCATTTGCGATGGACTGGAATAGTTGCTCCCTTCATCCTAGTGGATTGAATTTGACGTTTGAATCCCGACTGAATGAGACGCTGTTTCAAACGTCAAATTTGAAAAATCCACTAGATACATAAAGTTACTAGTGGTCTTTGCGATTCCGACATTTGCTCGGCGCCTGTATCAGAGGGACGCAAATGTCGGAATCAGATCACTAGATTCAGAGCACATATCAAGGGAGCGCACATCATGACCTACAGCAAGAACCCGGAAGCGATTGCGAAGCTCACGCCGGAGCAATACCGTGTCACACAGGAAAGCGGCACCGAGCGCCCCGGAACCGGTGAATATCTCTATAACAAGGAGCCGGGTATCTACGTCGATATCGTTTCCGGCGAGCCGCTGTTTGCCTCTGCCGACAAGTATGAGTCCCACTGCGGATGGCCCAGCTTCACCAAGCCGATCGAACCCGCAAATGTTGCAGAACTGAACGATGTTTCGCATGGCATGGTGCGGACGGAAGTGCGCTCGGCGCATGGTGACAGTCATCTTGGGCATGTCTTCCCGGACGGACCGGTTGATCGCGGCGGTCTTCGTTACTGCATCAATTCGGCATCGCTCCGTTTCGTTCCGAAAGACCGGATGGAAGCAGAGGGATACGGCCAATATCTCGATCAGGTCGAAGATATTGGCTGAACAGAAAGTCAGATTGGAGGCATGGCTGCGCGAAGTATTTGAAATAAAATTCGTGCGATATGGAAATAATTTGGGTCCAGATTAATTGATCCACAGCCATTCAATAGCCTTGTGAAGTAAGACTTCTTTCTGTCGTAATGATCACTAATCTGATCCGGCGCACCGCTTCGGCGGAATCAGGCAAATGCGCAGCCTCGGTATGATTATGCTATCACCACACATACCGAGGCTTTCCGGGGCTTTTGACCGGACTACCCCATAAATCTGTTCTATTCCTGATTATTTCCCTGCATAAACAGGTAAATCACCCGCTGAAACGGTTGCATTGACCGTGTGATTTCTATTGCAAATAGCGGGCAATTATATTCAATATACTGTCCAGCTATTATAGGAAGACCGATTTCGATCACGCAACATTTTGGGGGAGCGGCTTGGACAGTGCTGTTGGAGCCTACCGGATTTATTCCGAGAAGGAGTGCGCGGAAGCACCGGCACTTGACTGGCCCTATGTTTGCGCGCTGCATCTGCTCCGGAAACCCGTCGAAAGCGCCATTTCAGAGTTTCTGGCCTTCGTCGGCAATGCGTCGCGCGCCGACCGGGCATGGATGATCGAATATGCGCCCGATCTTCTGCGGTTTCGCAATACGCATGAATGGTGCAAGGGCGACACCACGGCCTATATTTCCGAACTTCAGGAAGCTCCCACCACACTGATTGCATGGTTGCACCGTTATCTGACCGAAGGACAGGCCGTTGCCGTCCACGATGTCAGAGGTCTGCCACGCACTGCACGCCCTATTCAGGCAGAGTTCCTGCGGCAGGGAAACCAGAGCATTCTCAGCATACCGGTTTTTCACCAGGGCCGGCTGCGGGGGATCATCGGCTTCGATACGACCGCGGAAACCAGACGCTGGTCACGCACGGAAATCAAAGCCATGTTCCAGTGCGCGCACCTGATTGCACAGGCAAAATATGCGACACCCGATGAGGAGCCGGTTTCAGACGAAGAGCCCGACCCGACATCGATAATCTATGTCAGCAAACGTGGGGTAATGCGCGGAATCTCCCCGGAGGAAATCATCGGGGTTCGTTCGGCAGGCAATTACAGCGAGATATGGCTTGGCGACGGCTCCATGGTTCTCGATTCCCGACCGCTCGGCATATGGGCAGGCATTCTTCCGGCAAGTGTCTTTTTCCGCATTCACCGCACCACGTTCATAAACGTTCTACAGGTTTCGGACATAGACAGAAGCATGATCGACAAATGGCTGGTCAGGATGCGCGGCATCGATCAGGCATGGCCCGTCTCGCGTTCCTATCGAAAGCCTTTGCGGGAGCGCCTGGGCTTCTAGCCTTTATTTCGCCTTACTTTTGCCCGCCCGTCGCCACAAAATTCCATGCAAATATGCAGGCTTTTCTCGCCGAAATGCCGTTTTTGCAGCAAACGAGCACAAATCCCGCATTTGCCTTAATTTGAAATCAGCAGTCACGACAGATCCAGATGCGCCTTGAGCGGCATGTCGTCATGAATGGGAACGGTCTGCCTTTCGATCATGCGATGAACGAGCGGCGGCTTGTCTCCCTTGTGCAAGGCAAGCAGCCGTTCCGACACTTCAGCATCGGCCTGAGTCCGGCGCTGGTTATGGCGGACATACTCAACCCAGGTTGGCACGTGATAACTTTCCGTCCAGGTTTCCGGGTTCTCCAGATCACGCAGCAGCACCCATTGCCGGGCACCATCGCGGATACGCATACGGCGGCGCAAGGCCATGGCGGAAAGGAACGCCGGAACATCTCCCTGCGCAATCTTGTAATCGACCATAATCATGATCGGGCCGCTGCGCGAACGCAGATCGAGCCGAAGTTGCGGTTCGCTGAAACGGTTGAGGGGATCGAGATTGAGGTCTTCAAATTCAGGCTGTGGAAGAAGGAGACCAATCAGCGCGCCGAACATCAGCACCACGGCAGCGGCCAGAAGCGCACCCGGCACGCCATATTCGTCAGCGACCGCACCCCAGAGCCAACTGCCTGCCGCCATGCCGCCGAAAGTCGCCGTCTGATAGAGCGCCAGAGCACGCCCCACCACCCAGCGCGGCGTGGAAAGCTGAACCGTAACGTTGAACAGCGACAGCGCCAGAACCCACGAAACACCCGCAGGCAGCAGGAAAATGCAGCTCAGCCACATATTCCGGCCGATTGACAGCAGGGCACAACTGATCGCAAAGGCGACGAAAGCGCCGCGCACCAGCCATTCATTGCCGAGAAGTTCGCGAAGCCGGGCGCTGAGCAAGGCGCCGCCTATGGCGCCAAGCCCGAAAAAGCCCAGCATGATGCCGTAGGTAAGTGCAGTGCCGTGGACGAGATCGCGCGCGACGAGCGGCAAAAGCGCCAGAATGACAATCGCGGACAGGCCAAACAGAAAGCCCCGGAACATCACTTTGAGAAGGTTCGGCGACATGGCGACATAACGCAGCCCCGCCACCATGGCCGGTCCAAGCGTTTCGCGCGGCAGGGTGGATTTGACCGTTTCCGGCTTCCACTGCCATAGCGCCAGAATGAGCGCACAATAGCTGAACGCATTGAAAATGAAGGCAAAAGCAGCGCCCGCCGCCGCAACGATGATACCGCCGATAGCCGGCCCGATGCTGCGCATGAGATTGAAGCTCATGCTGTTGAGCGCCACCGCTGCAGGCAGATCGGTGCGGGGCACGATATCCCCCATCGAGGCCTGCCAGGACGGGTTATGCAAGGCCCCACCACAGCCGATCAGGAACGTGAAGCTGAGCAGCATCCACGGTGTGAGAATGCCGAGATAGGCAAACGCCGCCAGCGCGACCGAAATAATCAGCAGCAGAACCTGCGCAGTGAGCATGATGCGGCGGCGATCGAAATTATCGGCCAGGGCACCAGCAGCAACTGAAAAGATCATCACAGGCAGGGTTGTCGAAGCCTGCACAAGTGCAACCATATCGTCCGAATGGGCGATGGTTGCCATCATCCAGCCAGCGCCGACCGTCTGCACCAGACCGCCGAGGTTGGAAACCAATGTAGCTGACCAGAGCGCCCGAAATGTTTTGTATTGGAAAGGCGCAAGGGGGGAAATTCTCTGCGGCACCGGACGACCTCCCGTTCCATCTGCCTGAGAACCTGAATCAAAAAGCGACATATGTGTGCGAAAATGGTGATTTTCGAGTACCGGAGCGGAGCGTACTTGAACGTACGTGAGCACCGGAACGCAGGAAATTGCCATTTGCAGCCACAGATGGCGGCTTTTGGAACAGGCTCGAATAGAGCGGATACGTGAATCTCTCTCCACGGACAAGGGGTTAAAACCATCGGCGCACGAGAATGATAATTGACTCCGCCTTTTCATTAGGTAGACTGGTCTACCTAATAGATGGACCAAATGTGATGAACGATCCTGCGACGCCCAGTTCAAAACCGGCACGTGAGCGGCTTCTGCAAGCGGCAGCGGAACTGTTCTACGATGCGGGTATTTCGGCGACCGGGATCGACGCGATCATCCAGCGTGCGGGCGTGGCAAAGCAGAGCCTCTACAACAACTTCACGTCCAAGGCGGAACTGGTGGCAACCTATCTGGAGCACCGTCACGCCGAATGGCTGGGCCTCTATGACAAGCGACGGGAAAAGGCAGCAAACCCGATGGACGGGATACTGGCCATATTCGACGCCTATCGCGATCATGCAGAATTTGCCTACGAACACGGGTTTCGCGGCTGCGGCCTGCTGAATGCGGCAGCCGAGCTGCCTGCTGGCGATCCGGGCCGCGAGGCGGTGAGAAAACACAAGGAGGAGGTCGAGGGCCTGCTTGTGACACATCTCACCGGCCTGATCCCCGACGATCCGCCTCGGGTCCGCCAGCTCGCCGTGCAGCTTTCCTTCATTCTCGAAGGAGCAATCATGCGGGCCGGCCTTGAAGGCAACAGTGCACGTCTTGGCGAAGCCAAGGCCATGGTCGCGACGATTTTGAAGTCTGAATAAAATGCAATCATCGAAAAACTATCTTCTGGGCGTGACAGCCATCATCGTCGCTTCCACTATCTGGGGCACGACCGGCACTGCGGCAACCTTTGCGCCTGAGGTCGGCGCGGCTGCAATCGGTGCCGCCGCCATGGGCCTTGGAGGGCTGGCACAGGCGGCAATCGCATGGCGCGGACTGATCGCCTCGCGAAAGGCTCTCGCCGATCAATGGCGCGTCCTGTTGGTGGGGGCCGTCTGCGTTGCGATTTATCCCCTCGCCTTTTATGGCTCGATGCGGATGGCTGGCGTGACCATCGGAACGGTCATTTCGCTCGGTTCAGCCCCGCTTCTTTCGGCAGCAATCGAGTATCGGCAAAGCGGCTTTCGCCCTTCGCTGCGCTGGCTGGCGGGTGCGACGGTCGGAATTATCGGCATGGTCCTGCTCAGCATGTCGGAGCATGGCGGTGCTCATACCGCATCCGCCGGGAGTTCAACCCTCGCAGGCTCTCTGGTCGGACTGATCGCAGGCTTTACCTATGCGCTTTATTCCTCATGCGCGCGCCAGTTGATGCAGCGCGGCATATCTTCGACAACCGCCATGGGCGCGACCTTCGGCATAGGTGGTCTTTTGCTGATGCC
The DNA here is from genome assembly GCF_008932295.1 of Brucella tritici. Taxonomy (GTDB): domain Bacteria; phylum Pseudomonadota; class Alphaproteobacteria; order Rhizobiales; family Rhizobiaceae; genus Brucella; species Brucella tritici. The sequence continues at coordinate 24,842 of NZ_WBWA01000016.1, forward strand.
GGTTCTGATTGCCACCGGCGGACCGTTCCTCGCCTCGTGGAACAATGCGGCTGTCGGCCTATACATGGCTTTCGTGCCCATGTTCCTCGGCTATGTCTGCTTCGGCTACGGGTTGAGCCGCGTTGAAACAAGCGTAGCGACGACGATCACGCTCTTCGAGCCGGTTGTCGCCGCTTTCTTCGCGGTGGTGATTGTTGGCGAACGGCTTTCCGCCCTCGGCTGGTTTGGTGTTCTTCTGGTTGTCATCTGCCTTGTCTGGATCACCATACCCACCCGCAGCCAGACAACTCCGCTGGAAGTGCCCGAACCATCAACCTGACGCGCACTGTCCGAAAACCGTTTCACACTTTTCGGGATGCAGTTTGTTTCAACGCGCATCTTGGTCCGAAAACCGTTTCACACTTTTCGGGATGCAGTTTGTTTCAACGCGCATCTTAGTCCGAAAACCGCTTCACACTTTTCGGGATGCGCTTTTTAACCAGGCTTTGACTGCCTCAACAGATTCCGGATGGCGCGGCTTTCGCAGCGAAACCGCATAGAAATCTGCGCCCACCCGCAATTCTGTGGCCTGTGGCTGGACGAGACTGCCCGCTGCAACTTCCTTCTCCACGAAGAAGCGGCTTGCCAGTGCCAGCCCCTGCCCGGCAATCGCCGCATCGATAGCAAGTGACGTCTGGTTGAAGCGAATATTCTTCGCCGATGTCGACACGCCACCCGGAAAAGCCTTCTCCAGATATTGCGGCCAGAAATTATGCGCGTCGTGCAGCAGCGGATAGCGTTCCAGATTTTCTGGCTCGCCCGGATCGCCTAGCTTTTCGACCAGCGCCGGGCTTGCCACGACGACAATCACATGCTCGAAAAGCAGCTCCGTATTCAGCCCCGGACCGAAAGGTGGCTCGCCGTAGCGAACCGCCAGATCGACGGCATCGGTCTGGAAATTGGCGACCTTGTCGCTGGCGACTATGCGCAATTCTATATCGGGCTGCGCACGCGTGAATTCCGCCAATCGCGGGATAAGCCATTTCGATGCAAAGGTCGGCGTCACGCTGATCGTCAGGTGCTGCGGTTCAGGCCGCAGCATTTCGGTCGCCTCCGAAAGCAGGTCGAACGCGCGCCGCACATTGGCAATGTATGCACGTGCCGGTTCCGTCATGACCAGCGTGCGGGGTTGGCGTTCAAAGAGTTTCAGTCCAAGCTCTGCCTCAAGACCGCGTATCTGCTGGGCCACCGCTGCCTGTGTCACGCCAAGTTCTTCCGCTGCCAGCCGGAAATTCAGATGTCGCGTGACGACTTCGAACACACGCAGGCCATTGAGCGAGGGAAGTCTTTTCATGGAATAACCGAATAGATTTTCTACTGTCTAACGTTACGCATTTTCATTCGTCAGGATAGTAGTTCTCCGCTATAACGTCAAAGAATGGTTAACAGCAGTTGCGAATTTGCGCATTACTTCGGAAAAAGGAACGCATCATGACAGTAGAAAAAGTAGCGATTGTGACGGCTGGCGGAAGCGGCATGGGTGCAGCAGCCGCGCGCAGGCTTGCGCAGGACGGCTTCAAGGTTGCAATCCTCTCATCCTCCGGCAAGGGCGAAGCGCTTGCACAGGAACTAGGCGGCATCGGCGTTACCGGCTCGAACCAGTCGAATGACGATCTGAAGCGCCTCGTGGACGCGGTTCTGGAAAAATGGGGCCGTATCGACGTGCTGGTAAACAGCGCAGGCCATGGCCCGCGTGCGCCGATCCTCGAAATTACCGATGAAGACTGGCACAGGGGAATGGACACCTATTTCCTGAATGCAATTCGCCCGTCCCGTCTGGTTGTGCCGACAATGCAGAAGCAGAAGTCGGGTGTTATCATCAATATCTCGACCGCATGGGCATTCGAGCCGAGCGCCATGTTCCCGACTTCGGCGGTGTTCCGCGCTGGGTTAGCCTCTTTCACCAAGATCTTCGCCGACACCTATGCAGCAGACAATATTCGCATGAATAATGTTCTGCCGGGCTGGATCGACAGCCTGCCGAAAACCGAAGAGCGCCGGGCGAGTGTTCCGTTGCAGCGCTATGGCAAGAGCGAGGAAATCGCAGCGACGATCGCCTTCCTCGCATCGGATGGCGCCGCCTACATCACCGGCCAGAACCTGCGCGTGGATGGCGGCCTGACCCGGGCTGTTTAAACTAAGACTCCACGGTGAGCCGCCGCATGGCGGCTGCTGTTTCCTCATTGGCGGGGAAGAAGGTCTCAATGACCACTTCCGACAGCGTGATATCGACGGCGGTGCCGAATACCGTCGTCGCGCTCAAAAACTCCAACGGGCCTTCGCGGCTATCGATCCTGAGCGGAATGGCCACCGGATTGTCAGTGACAGTACCCCCGCCCGAAGAGGCTGCGCGCGCGGGGACCGGATAGGATTTCAGTTCATCGAGAAGTGCTGCCAGTCGCGGATCGGCTGAATTGTCCGCATCGCGGGCAAGACGCGCAAGAATATGGCTGCGCCACTGCCTGAAATTCAGGATGCGCGGGGCCAGCCCTTCCGGATGCAGGCTGAGGCGAAGCGCGTTCACCTCCCCCTGCAGAAGATGTTCTGCCACCCCCTCGGTCAGAACACCTACCGCCTTGTTCGCCAGAAGCAGGGTCCAATGCCTGTCGATAGCAAGTGCGGGATGCGGGTTGTGTCCGTGCAGCAGGGCTTCGATCACGCTTCGCGCAGCGGCAAATTCCGGCGCTTCCAACCCTCGCTCACCATGAACCGGAGCATATCCGGCGGCGACCAGCATCCGGTTGCGTTCCCGCAATGGCACGTCCAGATGCTCGACCAGACGCAGAACCATCTCGCGGCTTGGCGCCGAGCGCCCGGATTCCAGAAAACTCAGATGACGCTGCGAAATCTCGGCCTCCACCGCCAGAGATAGCTGGCTGAACCGGCGACGCTGCCGCCATTCCCTGAGAAGCGAACCGACTGTCTGTTGCGTTTCGGTCATGGGCCCGTCCGATCCTTTCAACGATTTGACTGCCCATCATGGCTGGCAGATGCATTCTGGAATGCGCCGCAAAATTCATAGCAACAATTACCTCTCACGTAATCGACCCCATAACGCAACAGGGCAAATATGCAGCCAGCCCGAAGAACGGGACGTCAAAATGAAAGGTCGACAGGATGAAAACCGCACAAACCGTATTTGCTCTCAAGCCACTCGTCGCCATTGATGCCATCACCTGCGCTGCAATGGGGGCCGCACTTGTCGTCGCCTCAGCAACGGTGGGCGAACTGACTGGAATTCCAGCGTCGTTGCTTTACTGGGCAGGCGTACTGCTGCTGCCAGTGGCAGCCTTTATGGCCTGGGTGTCGCGGAGCGCAAATCCGCCAGCATGGGCGGTGAACCTCGTCATTCTTGGCAATGGCGCATGGGTAGCAGCCAGCCTTTTCCTGCCTGTTGCGGGGATGATTACCCCCAATCTGTTCGGCTGGGTCTTTCTCGTTGGTCAGGCCGCGGCTGTGACAGTGCTCACCGGGCTCGAAGTTCGCGCCTCCCGTACGCTTCAAGCTGCATTCTGATCGAACGGAGGCATCAAATGACCGCTTATGCAATCGCACAGCTTCGCAATGTCCGGGTTAATCAGGGAATTGTCGAGTATCTGAAAGCCATCGATGGAACTCTGGCGCCCTTCGACGGACACTTCATCATTCACGGTGGACCGAAGGATGAACTGGAAGGTCTGTCACCGGACGATTTGATCATCATCGCTTTTCCCGATCTCACGACGGCGCGCAACTGGTATGCCTCGCCTGCCTATCAGGCAATCATCGAATGGCGCAGGCAAGGATCGGAAGGAGAGGTGTTTCTGATCGACGGCGTCGATAAGCATCACCGCGCCGCCGATATTCTATGAAGCCGAACCAATCCGGCGACAGTCTTCACACTGTCGCCGGATTTTCCGGTCAGGCCGCATAACGTTTGGTGCCATCCATCCACGTTTCGCTGACCTTGATCTTGCCGATCTTCACATCGGGCGCGGTCGGGTCTTCCTCCAGAATGGCGAAGTCTGCGAACTTTCCGGTTTCCAGCGAGCCTATCTGGTCTTCCATATGGCACTGCCAGGCCGCATCAATGGTGACGGCGCGCAGCGCTGCATCCACCGGGATGCGCTCTTCAGGGAAGAACACGTCGCCGCCTTCATTCATCACGCGGGTGACGGCATCCTCGACGTAGCGCAGCGGCTCAATCGGCGTCACGTTCCAGTCGGAATGAAGCGATATCTTGAGACCCGCTGCCAACGCCGACGCACACGGATCATAGAAGCGGGCGCGTTCAGGCCCCAGAAGACGGTCGCGGAACGCCTTGCCCCACCAGCGCACATGGCCGATCAGGAAAGACGGCGAAACGCCCATATCCTTCATGCGCACCATCTGTTCCGGATGGAAAACGCTGCAATGTTCGATGCGATGGCGAAGATCGCTGTTCGAGGTTTTTCCGAGCACGGCCTCGTAAGCATCCAGAACCATATCGATTGCCGCATCGCCATTGGCGTGAACGCCTACCTGCCAGCCACCATCATGCGCCCGGCGGATTACGTCCGTGACCTGTTCCAGGCTGTAATTCAGTGCACCACGTTCATCGGTGCCCAGATAGTTTTCGCGCATATAGCCGGTCTGCGCCTGATTGGACCCATCCGCCCACGCCTTGATGCCATCGACGCGGAAAAGATCGTTGCCGCGACCGGGCTTGATCCCTTCCTTTTCCCATTCATCCATGATCGTGGACACGAGCATGCCGCGATAACGCACCGGGGCTTTGCCTTCGCCCAGAACCGCATCGAGGATTTTCAGGTCCTGCGCACCGGCCATGATGCCGATACCGCAATCGTGCAGCATGGTGCAGCCAACGGAACTTGCGTGATCCAGAAAACGCTGGACGCGCCCGATCATATCCGCCGCCGTCGGAGACGGCATGACGCCGAGAAACTCCTGCTGCGCCGCCATCTCTTCCAGACGCCCGGTCAGGTTACCATTGGCATCCTTCACAAAGCGCGCACCGGATGGATCAGGCGTCTCGCGGGTGATGCCTGCCGCCTTGAAGGCCGCACTATTGGCATAGGCGATATGGCCGTTGCTTTCCTGCATGAAGAACGGATTGTTGGGCGCAAGCGCATCCAGTTCGGCAATTGTCGGAATTTTGGCGTCACGGGTGATACTGGCATCAAACTGCTGTGCGCGCACCCATTCGCCCGGCTTGGCATCCGCCACGCCCTTCTGCAGCTTCGACCAGACGGTCGCGTAATCCGGTGTCGTGATCGGGCTGACATCAATCCAATCCTCGAAGGCCGTGAACACGAAATGCATATGCGGATCGATCAGGCCGGGCATCAGGGTCCGGCCCTGAAGGTCCACCACCTGCGCGCCGGAACCGATGGCCGATTGCACGTCATCCAGCTTGCCGACGGCCAAAATCTTGTTGCCGCGAACGGCAATCGCTTCGGCGCGCGGCGCCTTGTCGTTCATGGTCAGGATCGTCCCGCCCTTGAAGATGATGTCGCCCGCCGGTGCCGCAGCCTGCTGCGCAAAGGCCATACCCGGCGCAGAACAGGCGAAAGCCGAAGTTGCGGCGGCAGCGCCGAGATATTTGAGAAAATCACGCCTTGAGGCCGTGGACCGCAGGAACGCCACCATACCAGGATTACAGGCTATACACATCCGAATACCCTTCGTTATCGCCGCAGCAAAAAGATCATCGTTCTAACGACGCCTAATTTTCTGATTGGAACGATAATGAAACAGTATTACAAATTATTAAATAGAAATTATTCTTGTATTAATTAGGAATTACTAAAATAAATATTATCGAACAAGAGGAATTATCAGTAATAAACATCAAGCTACATATATGTTTTAGCTTTCCGATTTCTCGTGCCCACGATTTTTGAAACAACCGTTTTCACGACAGGGCGAACACGAGACGCATCAGAATGCACATGAAAAATCCGCCGAAAATCGGCGGACTTCATGACAATACTCACAATTGCCCGATACGTCGTCAGCCGCGTTTGGTTTTTCGCTGCGCCCGCTTGGCTATATTATGCGCTATGGCGGCATGAACGAGCGCAATGAAGGCATTCTCGTCGACCTCTTCACCCTCGCTTATATCGAGCGCGCGGCGCGTATTACCTTCCAGGCTGGAATTGAAGATGCTGGCCGGATCGTCCAGCGCTGCGCCATTGGCAAAGGTCAGCTTGACAACCTTCTTGTAAGTTTCGCCGGTGCAGATGATGCCGTCATGCGACCAAACCGGAACGCCGCGCCATTTCCATTCCTCGATCACGTCCGGATTGGCCTTTTTGATGAGCGCCCGCATTCTGGCAAGCGTCGCGCCACGCCAGTCGCCTAGCTCGGCAATCCGCCCATCGATAAGCTTTGAAGCCTCATTATCGTCTGCCATGAAATACCTCCTCCCAGAGCGCGTTTCGGTCTGCGCTCAAAGCTACATTTTTTCGCCTGGCAGCAAACTTGCCTGCCTGATCCAGTCCGCCAACTGGGCTTCATCCACATCGTCCTGCTCATGAATGTGGAAGTAGCGCGTGTCCTGGCTCTTGGATTCGACCGGCGGCATCGGTTTCAGCTTTGCGCCACGAAAGAACGCCACCTTTATATATTTGTCGAAGCAATGATAGCTGAGGAACCAGCCCTCCCCCTTCAAACCATAGAAGGGAGAATTCCATTTAACCGCCTTGTGCACATCGGGAACGGTCCGCACGACAAGAGCGTCGAGGTGGCGGCCTGCTTCGCTTTTCCATCCCGGCATGGCGGCGATATAGGCCTGAACCGGCGCATCCCCTTCACCTTTTGCAATCTGGGGATTGCCGCCCGACAAAAGCACCGGACCATCAGGTTTTTTATCGGTCATCGCGTTTCCTCCACTGTTCACCTTCCGCCGCCCCTCATTGAGGCGACCATAACATCTCATCTGGTTTGCAACCAAGCTTTGGATGACAGGAAAGAACAACTCCCGTTTCGGCCCCGCCTCGTGTAAGCAAAGCTGACCACACCAAACAAGCAGATGGCAATGAGACGATTTTTCAACCTTGCGGCACTCGGAATTGCTCTGGCATTTCTATCGCCGGGCCAGATCAACCTTGCTTTCGCGGAAGAAAATCTTCCCCGCCTCCTGCCAGAGCCCGGCGTGAGTGCGCATGTCGAAAGACGCAAAGAGGGATATGTTCTGGTCCAGCCCGATGGATCGCAACTCGTTTTGCTGGATTCCGACTGGCTCAACGGGCTGGACGGGCCTGTCGGCTTTAAAACTGGTGATTACAATTTCGACGGCTACACCGACTTCGCTTTGAGCGCGCGGGAAGCGGGAAGCCTCGATGTCGGCGTTGCGATTTATCTCTTCAATCCGAAGGTCAAAGCCTTTTCTCCCCTGATAATCGAGGACGAACTCGGCGGGAAACTGAACTGCGGCGAGCTATGGAATGTCGAGCGCATCCCGGAGCGAAAGCTCATCAAAAGCAGTTGCAGTCTGGACGGGCATTATAGCCGGGTAGACATCCTGTCGATTGATCGCGACCAGACGGTGCGGCTTGTCGAACAGTCGCGCCCGGAAGAGCAGATGTTCGGTTGGCCCTACCTGACAAAACCCATGCGCATGGTCACCTATGACGCGCAGGGAAACAGCGTTCTTGAAGTGCCTCTGGCACCGGATGAAACGGAACAAGGCTGGGAAGTCCCGCGGGAAAAGCTGACCCTGTACAGCAATCCTGACCGGCAAAGCGCCACAAGCTCCCATCTGGCCAGAGGCGACAAGGTACGCAAACTTGCTTATGCCGGTGATGACTGGATGAAGATCGCCTATCAGGACAAAACCGGACCGCTGGAAGGCTGGATATCCCTGAAAGAAGCCTATGATCTTGCGGTATGGCAGGCCGATAACGGACAAAAGCCGCAATCTCTGGAGCTTGGTCTCGCGGATTACAGCGGGGTCGACAAGGATCAGGATTACTACAAGCACCTGTTCACTCTGACGCTGGCAAATGAAAGCCGCGAAGCCGTGGAACTGAGCTATGGCGAATTGCACCTGATTTTCACATCTGCCGACGGCCAGCAGACCACGCATAAGCTCTATGACCTCTTCAACAAGACCCTGGAGCCTGGAAAGAGCGAAACGCTCGACGATAATCCCGTCCAGAAGCGAAACGGCCAATATGTGATCTATCACCCTATTGATGATGACGACGCCTATTCGTCCTTCTTCCCGGAAGGACTGGCTGTCGGGAAATACAAGATTCGCCCTGTTGTAACTGGCCCCAACCTCAAGAACCCAATCTACGGTCTGGACGAGATCGAGATGAATTATCCGCCTGAACTACCGGACAGCCTGATCGAGCCGTGAACTGGCGCTTGAGCGTGCAAGTGCATCCAGCGCCATGCTCATCGGCAGAGCGGGCGCAAACAGGAAACCCTGCCCGCTGTTACAGCCAAGTTTACATAGCGTATCGCGGTCTTCCTCCGTCTCGATTCCCTCGGCAGTAACCTTGATGCCAAGGGCATCGCCAAGCTCGACCATAGCCCGCACGATATGCTGGTCGCCCTCGGAATCGGCGATACCGCGCACGAAAACCTTGTCGATCTTGATCTTGGTGATGAGCCCCTTCTTCAACGAGGCGAAGGTCGCAAAGCCGGTGCCGAAGTCGTCCAGCGCGATAGAGACACCGGCGTTCGACAACGCGCCCAGACTGTCGTTCATCCCGCGCTGATCGAAAGGCGTCTCCTCCGTAATCTCGATCTCGAGCATGGAAATCGTCAGATCACGCCGTTCCATCTGGGACAGTATTTCATGCGGGATCCGGCCGCCTGCCAACTCGCGCGGCGACAGGTTCATGGCGACGGTCAAATCGCTGCGTCCGCTCTCGGTGAGCTTGTCGATCATCTCGCAGCAATTGAAGAGCACATTATGCGTGAGTTGTCGCACCACACCCACTTCGCAGGCGACATCGATGATTTCCGGCGGGGGAATTGTGCCGTGCTGCGGATGATCCCAGCGCAGCAGAGCCTCGAAACCGATCATGCGCCCACTGGAGAGTTCCACCACCGGCTGGAAATAGGTTTGCACCTGCCCGGTTTCGATTGCGATGCGCAGATCGCGCTCGATGCTTTGCTTGCGCTCCCACTCGTGCTGAAGCCGCTTCTCGAAAAAGTAATATTCGTTGCGGCCGCGTTTCTTGGCGGCATAAAGCGCAAAGTCGGCGCGCAGCAGCATCTCGACCGGATCAAGACGCTCCAGCCGACAGATACCGACACAGGCGCCGATCTCCACCGACAGAATGCCCTCGTAATGGGCGGTCAGACTGCCGATAATGCGCGCGGCCACCAATCCGGCCTCGATCTTTGCCGGAGGCTCGGGATAGACGAGCACGAATTCATCGCCGCCGATACGCGCCAGAACGGAACGCTCCGGCGAGACCTGACGGATACGCTGCGCAATGGCGACAAGAAGATCATCGCCCACCTTATGGCCATAGGTATCGTTGACTGACTTGAACCCGTCCAGATCGATCAGCATGACGATGAACGGGCCTTCCTTCACAGGATAGAGGCAAATGGAGGTTTCAAGGCCGCGCCGGTTGAAGAGCCCCGTCAGCGGGTCTTCCTGTGATTTGAGCGCCATCTCGTCTGCAAGCTGCTTGGCCTCATGTTTCAGCCTGCTCGTCTGGATGAAGCGGTTCTGCCCCAAAAGTGCGCCGCGTGTAAGCCCGACCCAGAACAGCACCACGGCAACAGCAATGACGCCATATTGCAGGTCGGCCTGCAGGGCCAGACACACCACCGTCACGACAAGGGGCGGCGTTATGAAATTGATTGCAACGACAGCATAGGACGAGCCGTAGGTAACGGCGCCCGCGCAGATGCCAGCCAGGATGACCAGATAGACTGATGATTGGGGATCAGAGAACCCATGGGAAAGAATGGCAACGCCGGCCCAGACGACACCGGCCAGTGCGCCAAGCAGTTGAAAGCGGGCAAGCTGGCGCTGAAGAACTGCCATATTCTCAACGGGCGCAGCCGGGCTTCTATAATAGGCTATGGCATCGATAAAGCGCAGCGCATTGATGATATTGACCAGCACGAACCAGATAATGGGCATCCAGAAATGCCCGGCAGCAATCTGGACCAGCAATATGAGCACGGACAGAATCGTGCTGATAGGCATCGAAAAGCGCGCGCCGTCGCAAATCTCCCTGAGCTGGTCCGCAAGTATCTTGTCGGCTATCGGACTGTCCTGCCTGCCATATGCCGACCTGACCAGTTGAAGCCAATATTCAGTTCTCGACCCCATTTAAACGCCACCACTGGCCAGAGCACGTTCAGCTTTTTCGATCAGGACGCCCCTCCTGCCCTGATCAAAAAGGAATGACAGCAAACCTGCCCCCGATTGGCAAGTATAACATGCATACAATCTAAAATGCCAATGGTACGACAGTTCAATCAAGACGATTACTTTGGTGAAGAAGGCATGCCGGAGCATGCCCCCAAAAGTGGAACCGGTTTTGGGATCAAGGCATGCGAAAAAACAAAGAGATTGAGCATTTCCAGTTTAAACTGAAACATTGGAAATGCTCTAACGACAAGCTGATTGCGGCACGTTCTCAACAATAGTTAAGGCGCGCGCCCCGCAAACTACTCTGTCGGCTGCTCTTCCGCTGTCAGCAGCAGCTTGTCGATCCGACGCCCGTCAAGATCGACAATTTCAAACACCCATCCGTGCTTGACGAATGTTTCGCCCACATCCGGCAGATGCTTCATTTCCTCAAGCGCCAGCCCGGCAACAGTATTGTATTCCGCATCGTCGTCTATCGGGAACCGCAGAAACTCGGAGAACTCGTCAATCGGCATCCAGCCCGAAACGAGATAGGAACCATCCGCACGGCGCACAATTGCCTTTTCCTCGACGTGATCTTCCTCCTGCATCGCACCGATAATGGCCTCGATCACGTCGCCTGCAGTAATCACACCTTCAAAATGGCCGTACTCGTCATAGACAAGCACCATATGCGTTGGCGTACCGCGAATGGCTTCCACCACGTCAAGTGCGTCGGAAAAATCCGACACAACCGGAACGTCCCGCACGATTTCGCGCAGATTGACGCTGCCCTTCGAAGAGAGCTGATTGAAGAAGTCGCGCACCTGCAGGACGCCGATCACCTCGTCGGAATCCTCGCCGCGCACCGGAAGCCGCGACCGGCTTGTATTCTGCAACTGTTCGCGGATTTCATCGAAACTATCGTCTATATCGACCATTTCGACATCCATGCGCGGCGTCATCAACCCGCGCGCCGTACGGTCGGCCAGGCGCATCACGCCTGCGATCATACGGGATTCCCCCGTTTCGATCACGCCTGCGCTATGCGCTTCGGCAAGCACGGACTTGATCTCTTCGTCGGTCACGCCGTCGCTTGTCTTGCCCGACTGGCCGAGCAGCTTCAGCACCAGACGGCCCGAGGTATCGAGGAGCCAAACCAAAGGTGCTGCCAGCCTGGACAATAGCGTCATCGTCGGGGCGACGCGGCTTGCAACCGCTTCCGGCTCACGCAGCGCGATCTGCTTGGGCACGAGTTCGCCAACGATCAGCGACAGATAGGTGATGAGCACCACAACCGAACCGACGCCGAGCGCATCGGCAAGGGCTGGCGATAAACCTTGTCCCAGAAGCCAACCCGATAGGCGTGCGCCAAGCGTCGCGCCGGAAAATGCGCCAGACAGAATGCCGACCAGCGTAATGCCGATCTGAACGGTGGACAGGAAACGGCCGGGATTATCGGCAAGCTCGATGGCCATGCGGGCGCCGCGGCTGCCCTTGTCGGCCATTACCCTCAGTCGCGCCGGGCGGGAGGAAACCACTGCGAGTTCCGACATGGCGAGAACACCATTGAGGATCGTCAACAGCACGACCGTAATTATTTCAAAGTACAAAACTGCCCCTCGGGATCAGATAATCGGAATATAATGATAGAAAGGAACCGCCCCTCTTTCCAGAGGCCGCGACACAAAATACTGCGATACTGTCGGAATTGCAGTACTTATGTACTCTCTTCTCGCCAGCAGAAGCTGCCTTTTCTCTTCTTTCCAGTAAATGATTCACGATGCAGGTAAAACCGCAAAACCATCGTCTGGTCAGGCCAATTAGGTTTAATAACTGAAATTCTGGAGAGTCAGTCCGCCATGTAGCGGGTTTTTTGCTGCTCGCGCAAAATTGGCTTGACCAGAAACCAGCAGGCTTCTACTTCTTCCATTCATAGGTGACGAAACTTTGCGCGAGGGAGGAAGCGCGATGGGAGCATTGCCGTCAGCGACAGCGCGCGCCGATACCGCGCCTATCTTGCTCAAGCTGGATTCCGTTTCCAAAGAATTTCCGGGCGTCAAAGCCCTGTCGAATGTCAGCTTCGAATTGCGGGCGGGCGAGGTTCATGCCGTCTGCGGCGAGAATGGTGCGGGCAAGTCTACCCTGATGAAGATCGTCAGTGGCGTCTATCAGCCTGATGGCGGGACGATCCATTATCGCGACCAGACTGTCCGCTTTGCTTCCACGCTTGAATCGGAAGCGGCGGGCATCGCTATCATCCATCAGGAGCTGAACCTCGTTCCGCATTTGAGCGTTGCCGAAAACATCTATCTTGCACGCGAGCCGAAACGCGGTTTCTTCGTCGATCGTCGCAAGCTGAAGCAGGACGCGCAGCACTGCCTCGACCGGCTTGGCGTCAAGATCGACCCGTCCGCGCAGGTGCTGAACCTGTCGGTCGCACAATGCCAGATGGTTGAAATCGCCAAGGCACTATCGCTCAATGCCTCTGTCCTCATCATGGACGAACCGACCTCCTCGCTGACCGAGCAGGAAGCGCAGCTTCTGTTCAAGGTCATCCGCGAACTGAAGGCGCAAGGCACAGGCATCGTCTATATTTCGCACCGTCTCGATGAAATGGCGGAGATTGTGGACCGCGTCACCATCCTGCGCGATGGACGCTATGTCTGGACCAAGGACTTTGACGCTGTGACCGTCGATGAAATCGTGGCCGGGATGGTCGGGCGCTCGCTTGATGAAAAATTTCCGGAACCGACAAGAAAACCAACGGAGGAAGTCATTTTCTCCGTCGCCGGACTGACGCGGAACGGCGTCTTCGAGAATATCGGCTTTGAACTCAAACGCGGAGAAATCCTCGGCTTTGCCGGACTGATGGGTGCGGGGCGCACGGAAGTGGCGCGCGCTATTTTCGGCGCCGATCCGCACGATGCCGGAACCATCGTGCTCGAAGGCGGAACGCTTTCCATCTCCAGCCCCCGCGACGCCATCGAGGCAGGCATCGCCTATCTGTCGGAAGACCGCAAGGCGCAGGGACTGGCGGTCAAGATGCCGGTCGATGCCAATCTCACACTCGCCAATATGGAAGCGGTCAGCAGTGCCTATGGCGTGATCGATTTCGAGCGGCAACGGCAGGCCAGCCAGCGTTATGTCGATCTTCTCAATATCAAGACGCCTGGGCTGGCCCAGCCTGTTCGTCTGCTTTCGGGCGGCAACCAGCAGAAGATCATTATCGGCAAATGGCTGTTCCGCGAGCCGCGCATCATGTTCTTCGACGAGCCGACGCGGGGCATCGATGTCGGTGCAAAATTTGCGATCTACCAGATCATGGACGAACTCGCCGCGAGGGGCATCGGCATTGTGCTGATCAGTTCGGAACTGCCGGAAATTCTGGGGCTTTCGGACCGCGTGGCAGTCTTTCACGAGGGACGCATTACCGCCGTCCTGAACACGGCTGCGACATCGCAGGAAGAAATCATGACCTATGCCTCCGGTCGGGGCCGGCAGGACAAATGAGGACGCAGTAATGGCCGAAATCACTACGGACAAGCCCCAGCAGACGGCAAAATCCAAGGGGCTCAGCGACCGTCAGAAGGATATCATCCAGAAATTTGCGGCTGTCGGCAGCCTTATCATTCTGGCGGCGATCTTTTCCGTCACCAGCAGCGCCTTCATGACCGTCAACAATGCGATGACCATCGCCTTGCAGGTGACGTCAATCGCGTTTCTCGGCATCGGCGCAACCTATGTCATCATAACCGGCGGCATCGATCTTTCGGTCGGCTCGGTTCTGGCGCTTGCCGGTGTTGTGGCCGCACTTGCGGTCAAGGACCTTTCGATGCCCATCCCGCTCGCCATGCTGCTCGGCATATTGACGGGATCGCTCTGCGGCCTCATCAACGGCGTCGTCATCACAAAGCTCAAGCTGCCGCCCTTCATTGCCACGCTCGGCATGATGCTGATTGCACGCGGTGTCGCTCTTCAGATCACCGGTGCGCGCGCCGTCTCCGGCCTTGGCGAATCCTTCGGCGTGCTGGGCAACGGCTCGCTGTTTCGCATCGAGAGCATTGACGAACAGGGCTTTCCGGTCGTCACCTTCCCCGGCATCCCCTACCCGGTGGTGCTGATGATTGTGATCGCGATTGCGGCAGCACTCGTGTTGAACCGCACCGTGCTTGGCCGCCACATCTATGCCATCGGATCGAATGCCGAGGCTGCGCGGCTTTCGGGCGTCAACGTCGCCCGCGTAACGGCCTTCACCTATGTCGTATCGGGAACACTGGCTGGTCTGACGGGCTGCGTTCTCATGTCCCGCCTCGTGACTGCACAGCCCAATGAAGGCGTTGCCTATGAGCTCGACGCCATTGCGAGCGCGGTCATCGGCGGCACATCGCTCATCGGCGGCGTGGGTACGATTTCGGGCACGTTCATCGGTTCGTTCGTCATCGGAATCCTGCGGAACGGCCTCAACATGAACGGCATTTCCGCTTTCACACAGCAGATCATCATCGGCCTCGTCATTCTGGTCACCGTATGGATCGACCAGATGCGCAACCGTCGATGAGAGGGGAGACGGAATGCGTCTGGCATTCCGGAAAAGGGTAGAGCCAAGAGCTCGATAACAGGAGGAAAACATGCGTAAACTGGTTTCTGCATTGATGGCTTCGGCCTTTGTACTTGCGGGAGCGGCAAGCGCTTCGGCGGGCGAAATCGCCGTTATCGTCAAGACCGTGAATTCGACTTTCTGGCAGAACGTTCAGAAGGGTGCCGAAGCTGCGATCAAGGATTCCAAGGATCACACCATGACCTTCCAGGGTCCGGCGGCTGAATCGGCCATCGCCGATCAGGTGAACATGGTGGAAAATGCCGTGAACCGCAAAGTGGATGCAATCCTTCTTGCCCCGTCCGATCCGGATGCGCTGACGCCTGCCGTGAAGAAGGCGTGGGAAGCCCGAATTCCGGTCGTCATCATCGACTCGCAGCTCGCCGATGGCGCCGACAAATACTACCAGTCATTCCTCGCCACCGATAACCGCAAGGCCGGTGAAGCCGCAGCCAAGGCCCTGATCGACAAGGCAGGCACGACCGGCAAGATCGCCGTCATGTCCTATGTTGCGGGCGCTGGCTCGGAAATCGGTCGCGTCGGCGGCTTCGTGGACTACATCAAGGCCAATTCCAAGCTGGAAGTCGTCGGCCCTTACTACTCGCAATCGCAGATGGCGACGGCGCTTAACCAGACCACCGACGTTCTGGCGGCCAATGGCGACCTCGTCGGCATCTTCGGTGCCAATGAACCGACAGCCATCGGCATGGGTCGCGCGATCAAGCAGGCAGGCAAGTCCGGCAAGCTGACTGCCATCGGCTTCGACGGCAATCAGGACCTGCAGGAATTCGTCAAGGATGGTACGCTCAACGCCATCGTCGTTCAGGGTTCCTACCAGATGGGCGAAAAGGGCATCGAAACCCTGTTGAAGGTGCTGAACAAGGAAAAGGTCGAGAAGGTCGTCGATACGGGCGCTGTCGTCGTCACCAAGGACAATATCGACCAGCCGGAAGCCAAGAACGTGCTTTACTAGAGCGCATCCCGAAAAGTGCGAAACGGCTTTCGGAAAAGATGCGCATAAAAACAAATGATTAGAGCGCCAATCTGATCCAATCAGATCTGCGCTCTAAAACACGGCAACGAAGCTGCATGAAGAAGGGAGGCTTACGCCTCCCTTTTGTTTTCGCAACCCGGCTATTCCGCCGCTGAATAATGCCCCTGATCCAGCCCGGCCTGCGCAATATGCAGGCGCCTGTAGCGTCCGTCCTTCATAGCCAGAAGCTCGGCATGACTTCCCTGTTCGGCAATCCGCCCGCCTTCCACCACCAGAATGCGGTCGGCATTGACGATAGTTGCAAGGCGATGTGCGATCACCAGCGTCGTGCGCCCCCGCGAAAGCTCGGCGAGCGATTGCTGGATGGCACGTTCGGTTTCCGTATCGAGTGCGGAAGTCGCCTCATCGAGGATGAGGATCGGCGGGTTCTTCAGGAATATGCGCGCAATGGCCATACGCTGTTTCTGCCCGCCGGAAAGCTTGACGCCACGCTCGCCGATAACCGTGTCATAACCTTCCGGCAGATTGGCGATCACGCCATCAAGTCGCGCGCGGCGCGCAGCCTCGACGATTTCCGCGTCGGTCGCATCGAGACGGCCATAGGCGATGTTTTCGCGGATCGTTCCGGCGAACAGGAATACATCCTGACTGACAATACCGATATTCGACCGCAGGGACTTCAGGGTCATATCGCGAATGTCGATGCCGTCGGCAAGGATTGCGCCCTTCGTCACATCATAGAAGCGCGGCAGCAGCGAGCAGATCGTCGTCTTGCCTGCACCGGAAGGACCAACGAAGGCAATCGTTTCGCCAGCACGAATGGAAATATCGAGACCGTCGACAATGGGGCGCTCGGTGCTATAGCCGAAACTGACATCGCGATATTCGATATCACCGCTCAAACGTGCAACGGACTGCGCACCGGGGCGGTCTGCAATATCCGGGCGCGTGTCGAGAAACTCCGTGTAGCGCTGAAAACCGGCAATGCCCTTCGGATAGGTCTCGATGACCGAATTGATCTTTTCAATCGGGCGGAAGAACACATTCACCAGCAGCAGGAAGCCGACAAATCCGCCAGCCGTCAGTTCGCCGCGCACCACGAACCAGGCGCCTGCCAGCATCACAACGACCTGCACAAAGCGCATCGACAGATAGGACAGCGACATTGATGCCGCCATGATCTTGTAGGCGGCGAGCTTGGTGGTGAGATATTTGTTGTTGCTCTCCGCGAAAAGCTGGCGTTCATGATCTTCGTTCGTAAAGGCCTGAACGACACGGATGCCGCCGACATTCTCCTCGATACGGGCGTTGAAATCGCCGACGCGCCGGTAAAGAGCGTGCCATGTGTTCGTCATGCGCCCGCCATAACAGGCGGTGACATAGGCCGACAGCGGGACGATGACGGCAGTAATCAGCGCCAGCGGCGGATGCACCCACAGCATCAGGATAAAGGCGCCGATCAGGGTCATGATCGCGATGAAGACATCCTCCGGTCCGTGATGCGCCACTTCGCCGATCTCTTCCAAATCCTTGGTCAGTCGCGCCACAAGATGGCCGGTCTTCTGATTGTCGAAGAAACCGAAGGAGAGTTTCTGCAGATGATCGAAGGCCTTGCGGCGCATCTCCGTCTCGATCTTGATGCCGAGCATGTGCCCCCAATAGGTCACGATGACCTGCAGGAAGGCATTGACGACGTAAATGGCCAGCAGGCCGACCGCGGCAACGGCGATCACGCCGAGTTGGCCGGTCGGCAACAGCTTGTCGATGAAAAGCGTAACGGCGACCGGAAAGGCAAGCTCAAGCAGGCCGGAGGCCACCGCGCTGGTAAAATCCAGCGCGAACAGCCCACGATGCGGACGATAATATCCGGCAAAGCGTTTCAGCAATCCAGCCATGGCGCGGCTCCCTCAAGATCGTTCAAAGGGTGCCTAACTCATTCATCTCCCTAATAAAAGGGTAATTTGACCAAAGAATTCAAGATTTGAATGCTTCTGCTGCCTTTTGTCTGGGATTTCGCTATCCGGAATGATTTTCCTATGACGACCGCGTCATAATACGATCGTGGAAAATCATTCCCAAAACCATCATCGCAACGAACAACCAGACTTGCGGCAGCCCCATGGAAAGTGCGGACACGACAGGGCCGGGACAAAAGCCAGCCAGCCCCCAGCCCGCGCCGAAAATGGCAGAGCCGACAATCAGCCGCCGGTCGATTTCGGTCTTTTCCGGCAGATGGAAAGACTGGTCCAGCACCGGCCGCGCCATACGCCGCTGCAGCATCACGCCGGGGATAGCCACCAGAAGAGCGCCGCCGAGCACGAAGGCAAGGCTCGGGTCCCAGTGACCGCTGGTAACATTCAGGAAGCCCGTCACACGCGACGGATCGATCATGCCCGACAGAGACAGACCGAAACCGAAGATCGCGCCCGCAAGCAGCGTCATGGCCAGACGCGCATATGCCGACTGTTTCATAGGAGTGCTCCCGAAATGCTGGCAACCACGATGCCGGTTATGAGAAAGGTGAGCGTCGCAGCTATCGACCGCCTGGAAAACCGCGCCATGCCGAGAATGCCGTGACCGGATGTGCAGCCCGATCCCATCCGGGTTCCGATACCCACCAGAAGTCCAGCCACGACGATGACAGGCCAGGACATGGCCATTGTGACCGGGGGAAAGGAACCATAGATTGCAGCATAGATGATCGGCCCCAGAACGAGGCCGACAACAAAGACCGCATTGGCTGGAATCTGTTTGCCACCCAGAAGCCTTCCGACAATGCCGCTGATCCCGGCTATGCGCCCGTTGAACACGAGAAGCAGGACTGCGGAAAGGCCGAGCAGCATGCCGCCCGCCAGCGATTGCAGATAGGTTTCAATCATGACCGGGCCTCCGGTGTGCAGAAAATGCCGTAGAGCGCCTCGATGAGTTGTGCGGCCTTGGCTTCCGTCAGCCGGTAGAAAATCTGCTTCGCATCACGGCGGGTTTCGACGATGCCCGCTTCTCGCAGCACGCCCAGTTGCTGCGACAGCGTCGGCTGGTGAATGCCAAGCGCTTCCTCCAGCTCTCCAACCGAATATTCCCGTTCTGC
Source organism: Brucella tritici (assembly GCF_008932295.1). Taxonomy (GTDB): domain Bacteria; phylum Pseudomonadota; class Alphaproteobacteria; order Rhizobiales; family Rhizobiaceae; genus Brucella; species Brucella tritici. Next base: position 43,872 of record NZ_WBWA01000016.1, read on the forward strand.
AAGCGTACAGGCCAGCATAAGCCGCGCCGGGTGCGACAGCGTCTTGAGGAGTTCGGCAACCTCGGTTGCCCGCCCCTCCATTTCCGTGCGCGTTATCTTGTTTTCATGAGCAGGCACGCCGCCCGAAGTCGCATCCATCTTGGCACCTCATCATCAATATACAATTAAATATAACGTATATTGATTTTTACAAGAGGGACCAGATCAAAAAAGCCGCCGTTCAAAACTAAACGGCGGCTTTGAGCTTAGAGCGCGTTTCGATCTGATTGAATCAGACCGGCGCTCTAACTGTTTGTTTTAGCGCGCATCATACCCGAAACCCGTTTCACACTTTTCGAGATGCGCTCTAATTCCGGAGGAATGACTGAACGGCAGCCAGTTCCGTCTGGCGCAATTCGTGCCCGCCCGGATGCCAGACCAGCTCGACCGTGGCTTGCTGGCGCTCGAAATAATGTGCAAGCGCTTCTGTCTGATCCGGGGGGCAGATGGGGTCCATCTGCCCGGCAGTCATCAGAATTTTCGCACCTTTAAGCGCCGGATTGTCCTTCGGCCTGAATGGCAGCAGCGGATGCAGAAGTGCTGCCTTGTCGAACACGCTGCCTTTCTCGATCAGCAGGTTCGCCATGATATTGGCGCCGTTGGAATAGCCGAGCCCGATCACTTCGGATGGCTTGTGCTCAGCCACAAGTCCTGCGATGAAACCGGCCATCTTGTCGGTGGCGCGAGCAAGGTCGTCCATATCGTAGACGCCCTCGCCCGTCCGACGGAAGAAGCGTGCGGCGCCATATTCCGAAACGTCACCGCGTGGCGACACGATGGTCGCTTCCGGCAAAAGCTGTTCCGCCAGACCGAAAAACTGGTTCTCATCGCCGCCCGTACCGTGAAACACGATGAAGAGCGGCGCTCCGTCCGTACCGGCCTTCAGCCGGTGCTCATAGGTTTGGATGGTCATGTTCGATCTCCTGTCCCGACGTCTTCAAATCTTGTCCAGATGCTCTTCGAGATAGCCGCGCAGATGCTGATGCTGCTCCGGCAACTTCAGCGCTTCGCCGAGATGGGCCGTATCCTCGTCGCGGTCGAAACCGGGTTCGTTGGTCGCCACCTCGAACAGCACACCGCCCGGCGTGCGGAAATAGATTGCCCAGAAGTAATCGCGGTCGATGACAGGCGTGACGTGATAGCCCGTATCCATCAGCGCCTTGCGCACTTCCAACTGCTTCTCGCGGTTTTCGACGGCAAATGCCACATGGTGCACGGAACCGGCGCCCTGCTGGTTTCGAGCAACCGCTGGCAGGGTTTCCAGATCGATGACGCCCGCACCATTGCCTTCCGGCATGATGAGACGAGTGACACCGTCCTTTGCATCGAGCTTCTGGTATCCCATATATTTCAGCAGTTCCGAGGTCGCGCCTTCGTCGCGAAGCCGCATCGAGACAGAATGAAAGCCACGGATAGCGTGATCGGCATCGATCCCTTCATGCTCCCATGGCGCACGCGGGTCGTCCTTCACTTCAACCAGGGCAAAGCTGTCGCCATCCGGTCCACGGAAATGGATACGCTTTTCGCCGAAAGCCTCGTCTTCGGATTCCACCTTGACGGCAGATTGCCCGAAACGATCCTTCCAGAAGCCGAGCGAACCCTGCGGCACGGCAAATACAGTCGTCCCCACCTCGCCAGTGCCGTCGCGTCCACGTGGCATACCGGGAAATGGGAAATAGGTCATGACGGTGCCGGGCGTGCCCAGCTCATCGCCATAATAGAGATGATAGACACTCGGATCATCGAAATTGACAGTCTTCTTGACGCGGCGCAATCCCAGAACATCGGTGAAAAAGCGGTTGTTGGAACGCGCATCGGCGGCAAGCGAGGTAACGTGGTGGAGGCCCTTGATCTGATTAAGCATGGCTATCTCTCCTGTTGTGTTACCGCCAATATAGCCATCAGCATGAGTATTGAAATATTGACAATCATGCACAGATTGTATCGATTTCAGATACAGTTACAGGGGATGGCGATTTCCATCTGGACGTAGCACCCATTCAAAGTTTAGCTAGGTGCAACAGCAATATAGAAAGGTTCCCCATGGCGTCCGGCTTGTTCGCGCTTCTCGATGATGTCGCAGCCATTGCGAAAATGGCGGCAGCTTCGCTCGATGACGTTGCGGGACAGACGGCAAAGGCCAGCGCCAAGGCGGCAGGCATCGTGATCGACGATACGGCCGTTACGCCCAAATACGTCGTGGGGCTTAAGCCGGAACGTGAGTTGCCGGTCATCTGGAAAATCACCAAGGGATCGCTGCGCAACAAGCTTATCTTCCTGCTGCCGCTGGCGCTCATCCTCGGCTATTTCGCCCCCTCCTTCATCATGCCGCTTCTGATGATCGGCGGCGTGTATCTGGCTTTTGAAGGAACGGAAAAGCTGGTGGAGTTCTTCATCCCGCACAAGGAAGAGGAACATGAGGAAACCAAGGGCACTACCGCCAAGGAGATCGAGGAAACAACCGTCAGCGGCGCGATCCGCACGGACTTCATCCTGTCGGCGGAAATCATGGCGCTGACGCTGGCGGGGCTTGCCCCGTCAAGCATTTATACGCAGGCGGCCATCCTCGCGGCAGTCGGCATATTGATCACCTTCGCCGTCTATGGCGTGGTCGGCATCATCGTGAAACTCGATGATATGGGCGTTTCGCTTGTGCGCAACAGTCATACGGCTTTTGGCAGGCAGCTCGGCAAGGGGCTGGTTGCGGGCATGCCCATTATATTGAAGATTCTGAGCACTGTCGGCACCATCGCCATGCTCTGGGTCGGCGGCAGCATCATCGTACACGGGCTGGATTCCATCGGCATCCATAGCGTTGAAGCCTTCATCCATTCCATCGTCTCGCATCTGCCGACCGAAGGCACCCGATTTTCAGCCGCCTTCGAATGGATCGCCACCTCCTTCCTGCAGGCCGTGCTCGCCATCCTGATCGGCATTGTCGTTGTGATCGCCGTCAACATCTTCAAGGCCCTGAAAGCGAAGGCCTAGAGCGCGTTTCGATCTGTTTGCTTTCACGCATGTCTTTATCCCGAAACCGGTTCCCACTTTCGGGAGCCATGCTCTAACTTCAGGCCAGATAGCGTTTGAACCATTCGATTGTCCGGTCCCATGCGAGCTTCGCCGCCGCTTCATCGTAACGTGGCGTGGAATCGTTATGGAAGCCGTGATTGACGCCCGGATAGATGTAAGCCTCGTAGGTCTTGCCGTTCTTTTTCAAGGCTTCCTCATAAGCGGGCCAGCCCTCGTTGATGTTCGTATCGAGTTCGGCATAGTGCAACAAGAGCGGCGCCTTGATGCGCGGCACTTCATCCGCCGGGGCCTGCCTGCCATAGAAAGGCACGGCGGCTGCGAGTTCCGGAAAGGCGACCGCCGCCGCATTGGCAACACCGCCGCCATAGCAGAAGCCGGTAATACCGACCTTTCCGGTTGTCAGATCGCTTTTCATCATGAAATCGACCGCCGCAAAGAAGTCGTTCATCAGCTTGGTCGGATCGACCTGTTGTTGCAATTCACGGCCTTTGTCGTCGTTACCGGGATAGCCTCCAACCGAAGTGAGGCCATCGGGCGCAAGCGCGATGAAACCGGCCTTTGCAACCCGGCGGGCGACATCTTCGATATAAGGATTGAGGCCCCGGTTTTCATGCACCACCACCACGGCAGGCAGCTTGCCTTGCAGCTTGGCCGGTTTCACCAGATAGGCTCGGACCTCCCCATTTCCTTCCGGCGACGGATAGGTGATGTATTCAGGATGGATATCTGGATCGGTGAATTCGACTTGTTGCGCCATCGCATAATCGGGACTGAGCGAGGCTAGTATGGTTGTTGCCGTCATGGTGCCGACCGCAAATTTTGCGGCCCGATCCAGAAACTCGCGTTTGGTTATCCGGCCATGGGCATAGAAATCGTAGAGTTCGAGAAGTTCTTGCGGGAAATCCTTCGCCATCAGACGTGTCATGGTCAGCCCTTCCTCTCAAAGAAGGGCAGTTTAGCACAGGGCGAAACAGCGTAAACGCTAGTGTGGCAAATCCGAAATTCGCATCACTCTGGAGCGGAGTTGCGAACGAATTTCGGATTCAAAGCCACACTAGGAACCCAATGAATCCAGTGTGGTTTGCGGATTTGAAGTTCCTGGACGATGATGCCATGCAAATGACAGGAACTTCAAATCCACCACACTAGCCGTCCCGCGCCCCGAAGGGTGCGGGACCGGAACAATCAGCGATAGACGATACCGCCGTCCGTCAGGATGGCCTGACCGGTGATGTAGTCGGAATCCGGGCTTGCGAGGAACGACACCAGAGCCGCCACATCGTCCGGCGTCTGGGCACGGCCAAGCGCGATCCCTTCCACGTATTTCTGGTAGGTCTCGCCTTTCGGCGCACCGGTGATTTCCGAGAAGCGTTCATCAATCTCGACCCACATATCGGTGCCGACAATGCCGGGGCAATAAGCGTTCACGGTGATCCCGGCGCTCGCATATTCCTTGGCCGCAGCCTGGGTCAGCGCGCGCACCGCGAACTTTGTCGCCGAATAGACGCCCAGCATCGCAAACCCGTCATGGCCAGCAATGGAAGAGGCATTGATGATCTTGCCCTTCTGCTTGCGTGCCTTGAACTTGGCAGCCGCTGCCTGAATGCCCCACAACACGCCATCGACATTGATGCGGAAAATCCGCTCGACCTCTTCAGGCTTGACGTCGGCTATGGGTTGAACCTGCGCGATACCGGCATTGTTGACGATGACGTCAAAACCGCCAAGCGTCTTTTCCGCATGGTCAATCGCAGCATAGACATCGTCGCGCTTGCTGACATCGGCAGAGAAGGTGGATGCCTTGCGACCCAGCGCCTCGACCTCCTTCTTGACCGCATCCAGCTTGTCGGCCTTCAGGTCAACCAGCGCGATATCGAAGCCGTCCTTGGCCAACCGCAGCGCAATACCGCGTCCAATGCCCTGTGCTGCGCCCGTAACCAGAGCAACTTTACCGTTTACCGACATGATTCATCCTTTCCTGAGTGATTGGTGAATGGCAATGCATCGCGTCCCATCAGCAATATGGAACACGCGCCTGCCCCGTCACCCCCAAGTCAACTCCCATCAGGATCAGATTTCATTGATTGCGATCAACTTTACTAAATTAGCTTGTCTATTGAAGTATCAGCTTCCGTCGGCTGCTTGCAGCAATTCCAGTGCGAGCTTTCGCGCGCCCGCAGAAATATCGGGGTTGAAGACCAGCCAGTAACCCTTGTCGCTCGTCTGCGACACCTCGCAAGCATGAACAAGCTGTCCGCGCTGCACAGCCCCGTCGATCAGCCCCGCCCAGCCAAGCGCCACGCCCTGATCGGCAATGGCTGCCTCGATCACCAGATTATAGGTATTGAAGACCAGCCCGTAATTGCCGTCCTCTATGTCTTCATCGATAGCATCAAGCCATGACTGCCATGTGAACCAGCGATCACCCTGCAACGTATCCAGATGCAGAAGCGAAGCGGCGCCGAGCCGTTTCCCACCGGGAAAAGGACCATGCTCGGCAAGATAGGTCGGCGAACAGACCGGCACGACTTTTTCGCCGATGAAAGCGATAGCGTCCTTCGGGAAATCCTCGCGACCGCCGAACAGCACCGAAATATCCGCGTCACGCCGGTCGAGCGGCTGAAGCATGGATGATGCCGTGATGCGCACATCCACCTCTGGATGTTTCGGGCGAAACTGCGCAACACGCGGCATCAGCCAGAATGTCGCGAAGCCATAGTCGGTCGCGATCCGTAGTCCCGGTGCGCGCTGGCGGCGTTTGATCTGCTGCACCGCCTCATCGATTCCATCGAGACCGGAGCGCACGGCCTCATAAAGAATGCGACCCTCGGGCAATATTTCGACGCCGCGGGCCCGCCGCGCGAACAGCGCAACGCCCAGACGCTCCTCGATGCGTTTTATCTGATAGCTGACCGCCGGTTGCGTCATGCCGAGTTCACGCGCTGCAAGGGTCAGATTTTCCAATCGCCCCACCGCTTCGAAAACGCCGAGGCTGCCAAGGTCCCAGGATGGAGAAACCATAAATACTTTCTATAGCTTCGATAAAAAATGAATGGGTTTTTCCATAGCCTAAATGATGTTCTCCTTAAAGTAGGAATACGAGACATAACTGGTCTTAATCTATAGGAGGGGTCACCAAATGCGCTATTTAAAGATTGCGGCACTGGCGTTCACGGCACTGGCGGGGCTTTCAGGAGCGGCTTCCGCTGCCGATCCCGCAGCTTGCGAAACCATCCGGCTGTCCGATCCGGGCTGGACCGACATCACCTCCACCAACTCCGTCGCAAGCGTGTTGCTGGAAGGCCTTGGCTACAAGCCCGACGTAAAGACCATGTCCGTGCCAATCGGCTATGAGGCGCTCAAGACCGGCAATCTTGACGTCTTCCTCGGCAACTGGATGCCCGCACAGCAGAAGTTCCGCGACGATCTCGACAAGGCGAAAGCCGCCGAAGTCATCGTCAAGAACCTCGAAGGGGCGAAGTTCACGCTGGCCGTGCCGGATTATGTGGCAAGCGAGGGCGTGAAGGACTTTGCCGACCTCGCCGCCCATGCGGACAAATTCGGCAAGGAGATTTACGGCATCGAGCCGGGTGCGCCTGCCAACCAGAACATCCAGAAGATCATCGAGGATCAGAAGTTCAAACTCGATGGCTGGAAGCTGGTGGAATCGAGCGAGCAGGCCATGCTCGCGCAGGTGGACCGCAAGAACAAGGACAAGGCGTGGGTGGTGTTCCTGGCCTGGGCGCCGCACCCGATGAACAACAAGCTCAAGATCGAATATCTGGCTGGCGGCGATAACTATTTCGGCCCGAATTTCGGCGGCGCGGAAGTCTACACGCTTGGCCGCACCGGCTGGGCCGCACAGTGCCCCAATGCTGCAACCTTCTTCAAGAACCTCACTTTCACCGTCGATATCGAGAACGAGCTGATGGGCAAGATTCTGGATGAAGGCGCGGAAGGCCCGGCGGCGGCAAAGGAATGGCTGAAGGCGCATCCGGACCAGATCGACAAGTGGCTTGCGGGCGTCACCACATTTAAGGGCGAACCAGGCGTGGAAGCCGTCAAGTCAAGCCTCGGTCTTTGACCGCGAACAACACGCAGTTTGCAGGCGGGCGTTCCGGCGCCCGCCGTTTCGCGTCCCCACATTTGCCAACGGTCCCGCACAATGAAAAAGCTGAATATCCTCATTCTCATGGTCGACCAGCTGAACGGCACGTTCTTTCCGGACGGCCCGGCCGAGTTCCTGCATGTCCCAAATCTGAGAAAACTTGCAGAACGTTCCGCACGTTTCGCCAACTGCTACACCGCGAGCCCGCTTTGTGCCCCGGCGCGCGCGTCGTTCATGTCAGGCCAGTTGCCGTTTCGAACTGGCGTCTATGACAATGCGGCGGAGTTTTCGTCTGAAATCCCGACCTATGCGCATCACCTTCGCAACGCTGGCTACCAGACGGCGCTTTCCGGCAAGATGCATTTCGTCGGGCCGGATCAGCTGCACGGTTTCGAGCAGCGCCTCACCACCGACATCTACCCAGCGGATTTCGGCTGGACGCCGGACTATCGCAAACCCGGTGAACGCATCGACTGGTGGTATCACAATCTCGGTTCGATCACCGGAGCGGGTTCTGCCGAAATCACCAATCAGCTCGAATATGACGATGAGGTTGCCTATCAGGCCGAAGCAAAGCTCTATGATCTTGCTCGCGGCCACGACCAGCGGCCATGGTGTCTGACAGTCAGCTTCACCCATCCCCACGATCCTTACGTAGCACGCAAGCGCTTCTTCGATCTCTATGAGGACATTCCCGAACTGGATCCCAAAATCGCGCCTCTGCCTGAAAGCGAGATCGACCCGCATACGCAACGCCTGCTGCGGGCCTGCAAGGCGGAGGATTACGACCTGACCCGCGAACAGGTTCGCACGGCACGTCAGGCCTATTTCGCCAATATCTCCTATGTGGATGAAAAGATCGGCGCCCTGCTCGATGTTATCGAGCGTTGCAGCATGGCGGATGACACGATTGTCGTCTTCACTTCCGATCACGGCGATATGCTCGGCGAACGCGGCCTGTGGTTCAAGATGAGCTTCTTCGATGGCTCCGCTCGCGTCCCGTTGATGATCGCGGCCCCGCAATTGCAGGCTGGTCGCGTGGACACGCCTGTTTCAACGCTCGACGTTCTGCCGACACTGGCCGACCTTGCCGGGATTGACCTCAAGGGCATCATGCCGTGGACCGACGGCGTTTCACTGACTGGTGTTGCTTCAGGTTCCGCCGAACGCGGCGCGGTTCCAATCGAATATGCAGCCGAAGGCACCATCGCGCCGATGGTCTCGCTGCGGGATGGTGACTGGAAACTCAACCTTTGCCGCGCCGACCCGCCGCAACTGTTCAACCTTGCCGATGATCCGGACGAGCTGCGCAATCTGGCGGGACTGCCGGAATTCAAAGCCGTTCTGGACGACCTTCTGGCCAAAGCTGAAACACGCTGGAATCTGGAACGCTACGATGCCGACCTCCGGGCCAGTCAGGCTCGTCGCCACGTCGTTTATCCGGCATTGCGCAACGGCGCCTATTATCCGTGGGACTACCAGCCGCTGCAAAAGGCATCCGAGCGCTATATGCGCAACCATATGGACCTGAACGTGCTGGAAGAAAACCAGCGCTTTCCGCGCTGATTAGCAAAGCGGGGCCTCACGGCCCCGCTTGCTCAAATTCTCACTGTTCGGAGAACTCCAGAACCGTGCCGCTGGCATTTTCCGGCAGCACGGCAATGCCCGCAGATGTATTCACGTGGGAAACCCCGTTGGCATCGAGAACGCTGCGCGCCTTGCCCAGCGAAGCGACCCGGATGCGCAGAACGGCGAAAGCCTTGCCCGGCGTCCGGGCAAAATCCACACCGGGATAGATTGCAGCGGCTTTCTCCTCACTCACAACCCATATGTCAGCCGAGCGCGTGCCGGTCGAAACCTTCCAGCCGCCATCCTGCGCCTCTGCCTTTCCGTCCGCGAACAGGCGCGCAAAGCCTTTGGCGGCGGCTTCCGGATCGGATGAAATGGCAACAATGGCGGAAAGGCCATTTGCACCATTTGCGTGTTCGATCAGTTCCGGCAGCCAGACTGTTTCGCGGGTCTTGTGCTGGCACATGAACACCATGCCCTGCGGCACTTCACTTTCCGAGAAAGACACCGTTTCAAAAGCCGCAACACCCTCGCCGCCGCCCGGCAGTTCTACGGGACGCTGAAACGCGCCAACCTCGCCGGTCTTGATGCCAAGTGCGCCCAGTTCCGCCTTGGCATCGCGTGCATTGTCGATGCGGCAGGCAATGGCATGAAAGCCTTCGCCCTGCGCTGCCAGTTTCTCACGCTGATGCAGATTGCCCGGCGTCTCGGCGACGATTCCGAGCAGCTCGAAATAATCTTCCGGAAACATGATGGTGTAGTTGCCGGTGCCCTTCTCCTTGCTGTGAAGGCCGCGCGGGCTCAGCGTAAATCCGAAGCGGAGATATTGCTCGGCACTTTTCTCAAGATCGCCGACCAGCAGGAAAATATGATCGACGCCTTTAACCGGATGAGACATGCAAAACTTCCTTTTATTTCTTAGTCGGAGCCAGAACGATCTCGTGGATCGTAACCTTGGGATTCATATTGGCAACATAGAGCGCGGTTTCAGCCATATCCTCGGGCTGGATGACATCATCCATGCGGGAGAGATCGAAGCCCGGACGACGCGCAAGAAGCGGCGTCGCCACCTCGCCGGGGCACAGCACGGTCGACCGGATGCCGTTCGGCCCTTCCTGCGCATTCAGGCTGGCGCTCAGATCGTTGAGCGCATGTTTGGACGCACCATAGGGAACGCCGCCGCCGGGAGACGAGAACCGCCCTGCCCATGACGATGTGTGGATCATCAACCCACCGCCCTGCGCGCGCATAGGCGTCAGGGCAGCCGCGATCACGTTGATCGCACCCTTGATGTTGATGTCGATGACATCGTCCCATGAATCGAAATCAATATCCGCCCAGCTACGGCGCGGAATATTGAGACCGGCATTGTTGCAGAGCACATCGATACGACCTGCCCATTCGACGATTGCCCCAACGGTCGCGGCCACGGCCTCACGGTCGAGAACATCGGCTGGAAATATCTGCGCCTCGCCGCCACTGGAGACGATTTCCTCGGCAATCGCGGCAAGCGCATCTGCCTTGCGGCCCGTCAGTGCGACGCGCCAGCCTTCATGCGCGAAACGCCGCGCCATGGCAGCGCCGATGCCGGACCCAGCACCGGTAATCCAGACAGCACCGCGGTCATTTTTACCCGAGTTTGCGTTCTGCTCGGGGGAATTCTGGCTCATCAACAAACTCCGTCGTAGAAAATCGACATTTATTAACGCAGGCTGGTCGAGAAATTTTACCAATTTTGCCCGACATATTAGTTTATCTTGACATTATCGCCACGGATTCTAGCATATCAATGCTTGCATACAAGAAAGACCCTCTGAGGTAGCATTCCGTTGCGATTTCAGGGGCTTGAACAATATTGGGACGTGCGGGAAAAGAGGCTGGAAAGCCCTCCCTCAACGTCCTTCAGGGGAACAGAGAATGCATATCAGAAAAGCTGGCCTTGGCCTGTTTCTTGCGGCGTTTTCGCTTGCGACGACGTCTTCGCACGCCGAAGAAGTGAAGCGCGGCGGCACTGTCATCGTCCATATGAACACCGAGCAGGGTGTGCTTAACCCTGCGCTGCGCGCCTCTACCGGCGTCTATCAGATCACCGGCCGCATCATGGAGCCGCTGATCGACCGCACCTATGAGGGCTATGTGCCGGTTCTGGCCACAAGCTGGTCGTCCTCGGAAGACGGCAAGGCCATCACCTTCAAGCTGCGCGAGAATGTGCGCTGGCATGACGGACAGCCTTTCAGTTGCGATGACGTTTCGTTCAGCGCGATGAACCTCTGGAAGAAACTCCTCAACTATTCGACCACGCTTCAGGCCAATCTCGAAGCTGTCGATTGCACTGATCCTTACACAGCAGTGTTCCGCTATTCCAAGCCGATGCCGCTGGAATTGCTCGTCGCAGCCATGCCTGATCTCGGCCATCCGGTGCCTAAGCATCTTTATGAAGGCACTGATATTCTCAAGAACAAGTACAACGCCGCGCCGGTGGGCACGGGACCGTTCAAGTTCGTCGAATATGAGCGCGGCCAGCACATCATTGCCGAGCGCAATGACGACTACTGGCGCGGCAAGGAATATCCTTATCTCGACCGCATCGTCTGGCGTTTCATGCCGGACAAGGCCGCCGCAGCCGCAGCGCTTGAAGCCGGTGAAATGATGGAAACCGCCTTCAACGGTATTTCCATGTCGGATACCGAGCGCCTCCAGAAGGATGGCCGCTTTGACACCGGCACCAAGGGTTTTGAGAACAACGTTGCCCACTCGACCATCGAGTTCAACCTGCGCAATCCGATCCTTGCCAATCTGAAGGTTCGTCAGGCGATCTATCACGCGCTCGACATCGATTTCGCGATCAAGACGATCATGCGCGGCTATGCCAAGCCGGGCCGTGGCCCAATCCCGAGCGCCGGTGGCGACAACTATACGGATCAGGTCCAGACTTACCCCTATGATGTTGAAAAGGCGAAGAAACTGCTCGACGAAGCCGGCTATCCGGTCAAGGAGAACGGCATTCGCTTCAAGCTGCGCCATCGCCCGGCGCCATGGGGTGAATATACGCAGCTCTGGGCCGAGTATTATGCTCAGGCGATGAAGGAAGTCGGCATCGACGTCGAAATTCTCACCAATGACGCACCGGGCTTCCTGAACGGCGTCTATCGCGATCATGACTTCGACACGGCAAGCGGCTGGCATCAGTTCCGCTCCGATCCGGCTGTCTCCACGACCGTCTGGCTGCGCTCCGGCGCTCCTGTCGGCACGGCATGGTCCAACCAGTTCGACTACAAGTCCGACGAAATGGACAGCCTGATCGACAAGGCCGCAAGCGAGCTCGATCCGGCCAAGCGCGCCGATCTCTACCATCAGATCCAGCAGCTTGAGATGAAGGACCTGCCGGTCATCTTCGCTATCGAACATCCGTTCGTCGGCGTGACTAACAAGGTCTTGAAGAACCACCACAACACGCCACGCTGGGATTCTTCAAGCTGGTACGATCTGTGGATCGATCAATAAGCAATACCAGCCGCTGCCGGTCATCCGGCAGCGGTTCCCCAGTTTCATGAATGCTGAAATGAATATCTTGCAGGATAACCCGCAATGCCCCTGCCCCCGATCCTGACTTTTGCGCTGCGGCGCATCTTGCAGGCGATCCCCGTCATTCTTCTCATCATGATCGGGTCATTCCTGCTGATCAAGCTCGCGCCCGGCGATACCGTGGACGCACTTGTCGGTGACATGGGCGGCGCAGATCCGCAATTCGTCGCCAATCTGCGCACCGAATACGGCCTTGACCAGCCGGTCTGGACACAGCTCTGGATTTACATGACCAAGCTCGCGCAGTTCGATTTCGGCTGGTCCTATGTCTACGAGCAGCCGGTGCTGGATGTGCTGATGGCCCGCCTCGTGCCGACCCTCCTGCTCATGGTTTCATCGCTTTCGGTGGCCTTCATTTTCGGCATTGCGCTTGGGGCTTTTGCGGCGCGCAAGGCATATTCCCTGACCGACAATGCAATTTCCACACTCGGTCTTGTTTTCTATGCCATGCCGAGCTTCTTTCTCAGCCTCATCTTGATGTTCATCTTTTCCGTCAAGCTCGGCTGGCTGCCGGTCGGCGGTTACAAGACGATTGCCGGGTTTTATACCGGCTGGAAGAATGTCTGGGATATTGCCGTGCACCTCGTCATGCCGACGACGGCGCTTTCGCTCATCTATCTTGCATTCTACATGCGCCTGATGCGCACCAGCGTGCTGGAAGTGGCCGACCTCGATTATGTTCGTACCGCACGAGCCAAGGGCGCCAGCGGTGCAAGGCTGATGTTCCATCACATCATGCGCAACGCCTTTCTGCCCGTCGTGACGCTGCTCGGATTGCAGTTCTCGACCGTGCTTGGCGGCTCCGTCGTGATCGAGACAATCTTCTCGTTGCCCGGCCTCGGTCAGCTTGCCTACACCTCCGTGATCAAGCGCGACCTCAACACGCTCATGGGCATCATCTTCCTGTGCTCGGTGCTGGTGGTGATCGTGAATTTCATCACCGATCTCATCTATGCGCGGCTTGATTCCAGGATCGAACTGTCATGACTTCACAGGACCTCTCCCTCACCCGCCCGCAGGTCTCGCGTACAAAAATTCTGTGGCAGCGTTTCAGCCGCAACCGCGCCGCCGTACTGGGCCTTATCCTCTTTGTCGCCGTGGTCCTGATTGCGCTGCTGGCCGATGTCATTACGCCCGGTGACCCGCTGCGGCGCGCTGGCGATCCGCTCGTCTGGCCATTCGTCAATGCTGCAACGCCGCTTGGCACCGATCAGCTCGGGCGCGATATCATGGCAGGCATCTTCCATGGCGCGCGCATCTCGTTGCTGATTGGCGTCGTCGCAACCTTGATCTCGATCATCATCGGCATCGTGATCGGCGCGCTCGCCGGCTATTATGGCGGCTGGGTGGATGACGTTTTGATGCGCATCACCGAAGCCTTCCAGACCGTTCCAAGCTTCGTTCTGCTTCTGACACTGGTGGCAATCTTCGGGTCATCGATCGAAAACATCATCATCTGCATCGGCATCGTGTCATGGACCGCGCCTGCCCGCATGGTGCGCGCCGAATTTCTGGCGCTGCGCAAGCGCGAATTCATTGATGCTGCGCGTAATCTCGGTGTTGGCAATGCCTCGATCATCTTTCGCGAAATCCTGCCGAATGCCCTTCCGCCGGTGATCGTCTTCGCATCGGTGGTGATGGCCACCTCCATCCTGATGGAAAGCGCTCTCGCCTTCCTTGGTCTCGGCGATCCGAACTATGCAAGCTGGGGCAACATGATCGGCCAGGGTCGCGCCGTGCTGCGCACCGACTGGTTCTGCTCGGTCATTCCCGGCATCGCCATTCTGCTCACCGTTCTTTCCTTCAGCTTGCTCGGCGAAGGCCTGAACGACGCGCTTAATCCGAGGCAGAAGAAATAATGACCGCCGCACCCGTTCTCGAAATCAAAAACCTGCAAATCGCGCTGCCGAAGGGCGCCGACCGTCCTTACGCCTTGCAGGACCTGACGCTGACCATCAATCCCGGTGAAATCGTCTGCCTCGTCGGCGAAAGCGGCTCCGGCAAGTCGCTTTCGGCAGGCGCGATCATGCGCCTTCTGCCGGAACCGCATGTGCGCGTAACCCACGGCACGATCAGGCTTGAAGGCACCGATCTCTATTCGCTGAGCGAAGCCGACATGAAGAGGCTGCGCGGCGACCGCATCGGCATGATCTTTCAGGAGCCGATGACCGCGCTCAACCCGCAGAAGACAGTCGGCTGGCAGATTGATGAAGTGTTGCGCCTGCACACGAAGCTCGGTCGCAAGGAGCGCCGCGCCGCCGTGCTCGACATGCTGGCAGAAGTGAAAATCCCCGACCCGGAATCTGCCTATAACGCCTATCCGCACCAGATTTCAGGCGGACAGCGCCAGCGTGTCATGATTGCCATGGCGCTGATCCTGAAACCGCGCCTCATCATCGCCGACGAGCCGACCACGGCGCTCGACGTGACCACGCAGGCACAAATCCTGAAACTGATCCGCGACCTGCAACGCGAACACGATACCGGCATTCTGTTCATCACGCATGATTTCGGCGTAGTGGCGGAAATTGCCGACCGCGTTGCCGTGCTGCGGCTTGGAGAACTGGTTGAGGAAGGTCCGGCAAATGAAGTGCTGAACCATCCGCAGCACGCTTACACAAAGGCGCTGATCGCATCGGTTCCAGCCCTCACTCCGCCCGAACCGAAGCCATCTGTGGATGCTCAGCCGGTCATCCTCAAGGCGAGCGCTTTACGCAAAACCTTCAAGGCGCGCGGCGGTTTGCTCACCGGCAAAAGAAGTGCCGTTCCTGCCGTCAAGGATCTTTCATTCGAGCTGCGTCAGGGCGAAACGCTCGGCGTTGTAGGCGAAAGCGGGTCGGGCAAGACAACCGTTTCGCGCATCGTCACCCGTCTGCTGGAAGCCGATAGCGGCAAGGTCGATGTGAATGGCAGGGATTTTCTGAGCGCCAGTCCGCGGGAAGTGCGGGCCATGCGCAAGGACATCCAGATGGTCTTTCAGGACCCGATGGCCTCGCTCAACCCGCGCCGCCGTGTCGTTGACCTGATTGCGCAGGGTCCGATTGTCCATGGCGTGCCGAAGGAACAGGCCCATGCGAAAGCGCGGGAATTGCTGGAACTGGTCGAACTATCGCCCGCTGCCGCCGACCGATTTCCGCATGAGTTCTCGGGCGGACAGCGCCAGCGTATAGGCATCGCCCGTGCACTCGCCTTGGAGCCGCGCATCATCGTCGCGGACGAACCGGTGTCGGCGCTCGATGTCTCGGTACAGGCGCAGGTTCTGCGTCTTCTTGCCGACCTCCGCGAACGTCTCAACCTGTCGCTGCTTTTCGTAACGCACGATTTGCGTGTCGCAGCCCAGCTCTGCGACCGCATCATCGTCATGTCGAAGGGCGAGATCGCCGAAGCAGGTCTGACAGCGCAAGTCTTCGCCAACCCGCAACATGAATATACACAGCGCCTGCTTGCCTCCATTCCTGGCAAGGGCTGGACGCCACCTCGTTTGGAAAATGCCTAGAGCCATGCAGAAGATAGTCTTTCCACCATCCATCTGGGCTGCCACCGCCCCTGCCCGCACACCTGCAAAGTCGCTGGCCAATGACGCGGAAGCCGATGTCGCCATCGTCGGTGGCGGCTTTACGGGACTTTCGGCAGCGCTCCATCTGGCCAAACGCGGCAAGCGCGTCATCCTTCTGGAAGGCAATGCTGTCGGCTGGGGCGCGTCTGGACGCAATAACGGTCAGGTCATCCCGACCATGACCTCGGCGGAACCCGATGCAATCGCCAAACGCTACGGCGCATCGGGTGAACGTTTTGCCAGACTGATCGGCAATAGTGCCGACATTCTTTTCTCCATCGTGCGTGATGAAAATATCGAAGCCGAGGCCGAGCAGAACGGCTGGTTTCAGCCCGCCCATTCGCCGGGCAGGGTGAAGCTTTCGCAAACCCGCGTGGATGCATGGAAGCGGTTCGGCTTTCCAGCAGAATTTCTTGACCGAGCGGCCACATCGCAATTGCTCGGCACTGATTTCTGGTATGGCGGCATGTTCAACCCGACCGGCGGCCATATCAATCCGCTGGCTTTCGCGCGCGGGCTTGCAGCCGCAGCCGAACGCCACGGCGCAATCATTCACGAGCAAAGCCCGGTCATCTCCTATGCCCAGGTGGGCGACCATTGGGAAGTCAAGACCGCCGGCGCCACAGTTCGCGCCAAGGGCTTTCTGCTCGCCACCAACGCCTATACCGGCGAGCTGCGCGAAGGGCTTGCCCCGCGCCTAGCCCGCACCATCGTGCCGGTACTCTCGTGGCAGATGGCGACCGCGCCCGTCAGCGATAATCTGCGGGCGACGATTTTGCCCGGACGGCAGGCGGTTTCCGATACGCGCGGCGATCTGCGCTTCTTCCGCTACGATGCCCGCAACCGGCTGATTACCGGCGGCGTGGTGATGGGGAATTTCAACATCGCCGAACGCGTCAAGCGCAAGACAGCGCGTAACATGGCGGAAGCTTTCCCCGCACTTGGCGAGCCGGAAATCACCCATGTGTGGAGCGGTTATATCGGCATGACATGGGATCGTTTCCCGCGCGTTCATCAGCTCGGCCCCAATGGCTGGGCATGGATCGGCTGCAACGGGCGCGGTGTTGCGCTTGGCACATCGCTCGGGCGTGAATTCGCACGGGCGCTCGATGGCGAGCCTGTGCAGGAGCTTGCCCTGCCCGTCTCGGAACCGGCACCACTGCCTTTTCATAAAGTCGCGCGGAAGATCGCGCCGTTCTATCTCGCATGGCTTCGGCGCAAGGATCTCTCCGAGCCCAATCTCTAACTCATCTCATTCAACGTTCATGTGAAAGGTCAGGTCCATGAATCAAATGTCAATTCTCGAACGTCGCCGCATTGAAGCGCTGGTTCTCAAGAACGTCTACGAAGTCATTCGCGAACGTTCCGGCGAAGAAGAAGCGCAGGCTGCAATCGGCGAAGCAGTCAGCCGCTCGGCCATCGAACAGGGCAAGAGCTTTGCCGATGAGTTGGGTCGCACGCCGACAATACAGGACTTTGCCGATATCCAGCCGCGATGGACGAAGGAAAACGCGCTGGAGATCGACGTGATTTCGCAGGGCGAAGATCATTTCGATTTCAACGTTACGCGCTGCCGTTATTCGGAAATGTACCGCGAGATGGGTCTTGGCCATATCGGTCACCTGCTGTCCTGCAATCGCGATGGCGATTTCTGCATCGGCTACAATCCCGAAATGAAGCTGGAACGCACGCAGACCATCATGAAGGGCGCAAGCCACTGCGATTTCCGCTACCGCCTCGACACGACTGAAGACAACACAAAAGGAGCCTGACATGCCGGTTGAAAACTGGACATCGAACCAGCTTGACGAACTCGTCGCGTTCCGTCGTGACCTGCACGAAAACCCCGAGCTGCTTTACGATGTGAACCGGACTGCCGAAAAAGTTGCCGAAGCGCTGCGCGCCGCTGGCGTCGATGAGGTCGTGACTGGTATCGGGCGCACCGGCGTCGTCGGCGTCATTCGTGGCCAGTCGAACCGCTCGGGTCGCGCCATCGGCCTGCGCGCCGACATGGACGCACTGCCGATCCTCGAAGAAACCGGCGCTGAATGGTCGTCAAAAGTGCCGGGCAAGATGCACGCCTGCGGCCATGATGGCCATACGACCATGCTTCTGGGCGCTGCCCGCGAGCTGGCGCAAAGCCGCGCTTTCGACGGCACAGTCATCGTGATTTTCCAGCCTGCCGAAGAAGGTGGCGCTGGCGCCAAGGCGATGATCGACGACGGTTTGTTCAAGCGCTGGCCGGTCAACGAAGTTTACGGCATGCACAACCGTCCAAACCTCGCAGTCGGTCATTTCACCATCAATTCCGGCCCGATCATGGGATCGGTCGATGTTCTGGACATCACCATTGAGGGTGTTGGCGGACATGCCGCTTCGCCGCACCAGACCATAGACCCCATTCCCGTCACCGCAGCGCTCATTCAGGCAATCCAGACGCTGACGGCACGCACCATCGACCCGCTGGATTCCGCGGTGATCTCGATCACCACCATTCAGGGTGGCGACGCGTTCAACGTCATTCCGCAGAAAATCCGGCTGACCGGCACGGTTCGTACGCTTCGCGAGGAAGTGCGTGACCATATCGAGGAGAAGCTTACCCGCGCCGTGCAGGGCATTGCCGATGCTTTCGGCGCCAAGGCCACGCTCGATTATCAGCGCAGCTATCCGGTCACCGTCAATCACGAGCGCGAAACGGAACTGGCGGCAATCGCTGCCGATGCAGTTGCAGGCGCCGACCGTGTGACGCGCGACATGCCGGCGACGCTGGGCGGTGAAGACTTTGCCTTCATGCTGAACGAAGTGCCGGGCGCGATGATCAATATCGGCAACGGCCCGAGTGCCAATCTCCATCACCCCAAATATGACTTCAACGACGATGTCATCTCCTGGGGTTGCTCATACTGGACCACGCTCGTACGCCATCGGCTGCCGATCGAGAATTGATAGCGACCTATATATGAACAGGGGCGGCACCTTTGGGAGCCGCCCTTTGTGTTTTGCGTAGAAAGCGAAGTTGCAGAACAATAAAACCTCTAGTTTATCTGAGCCGCTCGTAATATAACGCGCTCCCAATAAACCATCGCGGCTTTTCCCGATGGGAAAAGAGAATCCGGTTTGAGCGCATATTCCGAACGTCTCGGTTTCGGAAATGCGGGAAGCCAATGGTAGAGCGGGAAATCCATGAATATCGAGTCTGCCTTGAGCGACAGCGCCAATATTTTTGACCTTGCGCCAATTTCCCTGTGGCTTGAGGATTATAGCGGCCTGCGCAAGCAGTTCGAAGAATGGCGCGCGCTTGGCGTTACCGATCTCAAGGCATTCCTGCACGAAGACACGACCCGGCTTCGCATCTGCACCAGCCATATCCGGGTTTTGAAGGTCAACCGCAAGACGCTTTCGCTTTTCGAGGCGGACAGCGTCAGCCATCTGGTCGCCAATCTCGAGCGCGTGTTTCGCGACGACATGCTGGACCCGCATATCGACGAGATGGTCCAGCTCTGGAATGGCGGCAATGCCTTCTCAAGCGATACCATCAACTATTCGCTTGGCGGCAAGCGGCTCGACATACAGCTCAAGGGCGTCGTGCTTCCCAGCTATGAGCACACCTGGGAGCGGGTGCTGCTTTCCATCGAGGATGTTACCGCCCGCGAGGACGCCCGCCGCGAACAGGACCGCCACAAGCAGCACGCGCAGGGCCTTTTCGAACATTCGCCCGTGTCGCTTTGGGTCGAGGATTTCAGCCGCATCAAGCAATTGATGGACGATGTGCGCCAGCGCGGCATCGTTGATTTTCGGGTATTTACCGACGTGCATCCGGAATTCGTACGTCAGTGCATGAGCGAAATCCGGGTTCTCGAAGTCAACACCGAGACAACTGCCCTCTTCCTCGCATCCGACAAGAAGACGCTGCTGCAGAACCTGCCGCACATCTTCAAGGACGAGATGGAATCATCGTTCCGCGAACAGTTGATTGATCTGTGGAACGGTGTCCTGTTCCAGCGCCGCGAAGTAGTGAACTACGCGCTCGACGGCTCCGAAAGGCATGTGCTTCTGCAATTCTCCGTTCTGCCGGGACATGAGACGGACTGGTCTCTGGTGCAGATCGCGCTGACTGATATCACTGCGCGCAAAAAGGCAGAAGCCTATCTGGAATATCTGGGCAAACACGACGTTCTGACCAAGCTTCACAATCGCGCCTATTATGTCGACGAGCTTAACCGGCTTGAGCGGAAGGGCCATACGCCCGTTTCGGTCATCATCATCGATCTCAACGGCCTAAAGGCCGCCAATGACCAATGGGGGCATGCGACAGGCGATGGATTGCTGCGGCGCATCGGCGAAGTGCTGAATGAAGCGGTGAAGCAGCCGGGCCATGCGGCGCGCATCGGCGGCGACGAATTCGCAGTTGTGCTGCCTTATGTGGATGAGCGCGGCGCCGAGGCAATGGTCGATGACATTCAGCGGCTGGTCGAAATCAACAACCAGTATTATTCCCAGCTCAAGCTCAATCTTTCCATCGGCTCTGCAACCAGCATGCCGGGCGAAAAGCTGGAAACCGTTGCCAAGCGCGCCGATCTGCTGATGTATGAGAACAAGCGTCAGCAATATACGAGCGGCATGATCTAGTCATCAAATGCGATAATCGTTTTGCCGCGCGTCAGATCGGTAACGAGGCGGGATAGTTCATCCCGCATGGCAATGGGCATGGTGCCCGCGATCTCCACGCCGGTGCCGGTGAAGTTCTCTTGCGCTATGGTAAGATTTTCCACCGCTGTCAGACGGGCTTTCAGCAGCGCATGATCTGAAAAATCGCAGGCGAACTGAAATCCGACCAGCGGAATAACTTCTGTTTTCTCCGCCTGTCGCAGACAGGTTGCAGCCGTGCCGCCATAGGCGCGCATCAGGCCGCCGCTTCCCAGAAGAATGCCGCCAAACCAGCGCGTGACCACAACTGCAATATTATCGAGTTGCTGGCCGTCGATTGCCTGCAGGATCGGCTTTCCTGCCGTGCCACTCGGCTCGCCATCGTCGCTGAAACGGTAGTTCTGCCCCATGCGCCAGGCCCAGCAATTATGGCTTGCCGACAGGTCGGAATGCTCGCTCAAAAAGTCCTTCGCCGCCTGCTCGCTCGCCACAGGCGCAGCAATGGCCAGAAACCGACTTTTCTTGATCTCCTGACTATAGGTTTCGACGCGACTAATCGTGAACATGGCAATCCTGCAAAGATGATTTCGGGGCCTAGCATTTTCCATTGAGGATGACGACCCCTTCCAGCTTCCCCTGGCATTGCGCCCACTGGATATAGGGTATAAGGCAATTGAAAAATGAGCCCATATTTTTGAGCTCTGTTCTTGCATATCCAGATGAAAGGTCTTGCCGATGTTCGATTTGATCGTGAGAAACGCCAATCTCCCCGACGGTCGCGAGAAGCAGGACATTTTGGTCAAGGACGGCAAGATTGCCGATATCGTGCCCTCCAAGGAGGAACATCAGGCGGCGCAGGAAATTGATGCGACCGACCGGCTCGTAACCCCACCTTTCGTCGACCCGCATTTCCATATGGATGCGACCCTGTCGCTCGGCCTGCCGCGCCTCAATCGTTCCGGCACGCTACTGGAAGGTATCGCGCTGTGGGGCGAACTAAAGCCGATACTGACCGTTGAGGCCATGGTCGAGCGCGCGCTGCGTTATTGCGATCTGGCCGTTTCGCAGGGCCTGCTGGCAATCCGCAGCCATGTCGATGTCAGCGATCCGCGCCTCTTCACCGCTGAAGCGATGATCGAAGTGCGTGAGAAGGTGAAGCCTTACATCGACCTTCAGCTTGTAGCCTTCCCGCAGGACGGCTACTATCGTTCGCCGGGCGCGGTTGATCTCGTCAACCGCTCGCTCGATATGGGGCTCGATGTCGTCGGCGGCATTCCGCATTTTGAGCGCACCATGGCCGATGGCACAGCCTCGCTGGAAGAACTCTGCCGTATCGCCGCCGAACGCGGCCTGCCGGTCGATATCCATTGCGACGAAAGCGATGATCCGATGTCGCGCCATGTCGAAACGCTGGCCGCGCAGACCGTGCGTTTTGGCCTGCAGGGTCGCGTTTCCGGCTCGCATCTGACCTCCATGCATTCCATGGACAATTATTACGTCTCGAAGCTCATTCCGCTGATTGCGGAAGCAAAGATGAATGCCATTCCGAACCCGCTCATCAACATCACGCTTCAGGGCCGTGCGGACACCTATCCGAAGCGCCGCGGCATGACCCGCGTGCCGGAACTGATGGCTGCTGGCATCAATGTCGCCTTCGGCCATGACTGCGTGATGGACCCTTGGTATTCCATGGGTTCCGGCGACATGCTGGAAGTCGGCCACATGGCGATCCATGTCGCACAAATGACCTCCATCGAAGGCAAGAAGCAGGTTTTCGACGCGCTCACCGTCAATTCCGCCAAGGCGCTGGGCCTCGAAGGCTATGGCCTTGCAAAAGGCTGCAATGCCGACTTCGTGGTGCTGCAGGCACGCGACCCGATTGAAGCGCTGCGCCTCAAGGCAAACCGCCTCAAAGTCGTGAAGCGCGGCAAGGTCATCGCCGAAACCCCGCAGCGCATAAGCCGCCTCAACCTCGAAGGCCGTCCGTCTTCGGTTGACGGAGCAGACTACGCGCCAGTCGGCCAGCTTTAGAATCTTCTTGAATTAAAGGTGGTTTGGGCAATGATGGAAATCGTTGCTCAAGAAATCCGCACGTCAAAACGAAGCAACCGGCTGCGCGCACCCACGCGCCGAAAACACACATGAGGGGTCCCTGACCAAATGACAAAAATCATCAAAACACCGAACTTTACCCGTCGCGACATTCTCGCAATGTCTGCAGCACTGGGCGCAACGGCAATCACCACCCGCGTCTTCGCTGCCGATGAAAAGCTGAAAGTAGCAGGCATTCACGCCTCGCCAGTCGAAAACGCGTGGAATTCGCGTCTCCACGATGCACTGAAGCAGGCCAATGACGAAGGCGTCATCGAATATGTCTTCTCCGAAGGCGTTTCGGCGAGCGACTACCCCCGCGCCATGCGCGAATATGCCGAACAGGGCATCAAGCTGATCGTCGGCGAATCCTATGCCGTCGAACGCGAAGCGCGCCAGGTGGCAGGCGATTATCCGAAGACGGCTTTCGTCATGGGCTCCTCGGGCAAGCCGCAGGGCGACAATTTCGGTGTTTTCGGCACCTGGAACTTCGAGGCTGCCTATCTTGCAGGCATGCTGGCAGGCGCTATGAGCAAGTCCGGCACCTTCGGCTCGGTCGGTGCCGTGCCGATCCCGGAAGTCAACATGCTCATCAATGCCTTTCAGGACGGCGTGAAGGAAACCCGGCCTGACGCGAAGTTCATCGCGTCGTTCATCGGCACCTTCTTCGACCCGCCAAAAGCACGTGAAGCCGGTCTTGCCCAGATCGACTCTGGCGCGGACATCCTGTTCGGCGAGCGCATCGGCACGGCAGACGCCGCCAAGGAACGCGGCATCAAGGCCATCGGCTCGCTGATCGACTATACGCCGCGCTATCCCGATACGGTCTTTGCCAATGCGATCTGGAATTTCCGCCCGATCCTCAATGCGGCTATCGCCGACGTGAAGGCCAGCCAGGCAACCGGCAAGGATTACACGCCATTCAGCCTGATGAAGGAAGGCGGCAACGACATCATCTACGTCAAGGGCATTGCCCCTGCCGAAGCAGAAGCCAAGATGGAAGCCCGTCGTGTGGAACTGAAGGAAGGCAAGTTCGAGTACAAGCCGAACCCAGCCGAACCGAAGTAATCTCTCAGGACGGGCAAGCACATCGTGGCAATCGACATGAACCAGCAGGATGCAACCGCGCTCGCGCAGGCGATTGCGGAAGGAATCCTCAGTGCCGAACAGGCCATGGATGCCGCTCTCGACGCAGCAGAAAAATGGCGCCCATTGGGCGCCATTGCATATCTCGATCACGATCTGGGCCGTGCCGGTGCCATTGCATTCGATGCCGCGCCATCCAGGGCGGCTTTTGCGGGCGTTCCCTCCCTGTTCAAGGATCTGGGCGGCCCCTGTGCCGGTCTGCCGATCCGGCTCGGCTCACAGGCATTTCTCAATGCCTCAGCGCAGATGGATTCCGAACTCGGTCGCAGGCTGCGCGCAGCCGGACTCAACTTTTTTGGCACCTCCACCGTGCCAGAATTCGGCTTGGCGCTTGCGAGCGAGCCAGCGGGAGCCCCGCCTGCACGCCATCCCTTCGATGAAACGCTTTCACCCGGCGGGTCATCCGGCGGAGCGGCGGCAGCCGTCGCAGCCGGGATAGTCGCAATTGCGCACGCCACCGACGCTGGCGGCTCCATCCGTGTACCCGCCGCAACCTGCGGTCTTGTCGGCCTGAAACCAAGCCGTGGCGCCATGCCAGCGGGTCCGCATTTCGGCAATTATCTTGCAGGCATTGCGAGCGAATTTGCGCTCTGTCGCTCCGTCCGTGATGCGAAAGCGCTTCTGCCGCTTGTCGAAGGCAAAACAGAAGGCTTTCTGCCCGACCCGGCAATGCAGGCAGGTGATTTGCCGGAGCGCCTTCGTGTGGGCATCGTGACCGGCGATCTTGCAAACTATCCAATCACATCGGAGCGCCTGCAGGTTGTGGCCGATGCAGCGCATTTCATGGATGCACAAGGTCATACAATCCGTGAAATTCCGGCTTCGGAATTCAGCCCGCTGATCGCTTCCAGCGCACGCGCTTTCGACCGTATCATTTCCGTCAATCTCGCGGCTGCAATTGACTTTCTGGCGCTTGATGAAGACAGGCTTGAACCGCTTACCCGTGCGGTTGCGGAGCGCGGGCGGCGCATGGAAGCCACCGCGCTTTACCGCGCCATGAACGGAGCCGTCAGCACCGCACATATGCTCTGGCAGATTTTCCGCGACATCGACGTGCTGATTACGCCTATGCTCGCGCGCGGGCCGATGCCGCTCGGCTCCTTTCCCATGGATCAAGGCGATGTCGATGCGCATTGGCAGAAGATGAATGCCTTCGCGCCTTATGCGGCGCTAGCGAATATTTCCGGTTTCCCGGCGTTCTCCCTTCCCTTTGGAACCGACGCCAACGGCATGCCGGTCGCCTTGCAGCTCGTGGCGCCAATGGGCGCTGACCGGCGGCTTCTGAACCTTGGCCAGCGTCTGGAGGAGGATCAGCGCTGGCAGCACAGATTTCCCGTTGCGGGGTTGAACATATGACCACGACCGTTCTTGAACTGCAAAACATCACCAAGCGATTTGGCCAGCTTACCGCCAATGACGATATTTCGCTGAAGCTTGAGCGCGGCGAAATCCTCGCTTTTCTTGGCGAGAATGGTGCAGGCAAAACCACGCTGATGAACATCCTGTTCGGCCATTATGTGCCGGATGAGGGCCGCGTCTTCGTCAAGGGCGAGGAAATCCCGCAAGGCAAGCCGCGCGCTGCCATCGATGCGGGTGTGGGCATGGTGCACCAGCATTTCACGCTCGCGCCCAACCTCACAGTGCTTGAAAATATCATCACCGGCACTGAAAGCCTCTGGAAACTCAAATCGGCACATGGACCCGCGCGCACCAAGATTGCCGACATCGCCGGACGCTTTGGCCTGCAGGTTGATCCCGATGCACGGCTTGGCGATCTCTCGGTGGGCGAGCAACAGCGCGTGGAAATCCTGAAAGCGCTTTATAACGACGCCGACATTCTGATCCTCGACGAGCCGACCGCCGTTCTGACCACGCAGGAAGCCGAAAACCTGTTTGCGACACTGAAAGAAATGGCACGTCAGGGGCTTTCGCTGATCTTCATCTCGCACAAGCTGCATGAAGTCATGTCGGCAGCCGACCACGTTGTCGTCCTGCGCGGTGGAAAGCTTGTCGCTGAGCGCAAGGCTTCCGAAACTTCCAAGGAAGAACTCGCCGAACTGATGGTTGGCCGTCGCGTTTCGCGCCCTTCGCGTGCAGCAGCTACGCCCGGCGAAACCTTGCTGGAAGCAAAGAATGTAACGGTCGTGGAAGATGGTGCGACACGCCTCAGCGATCTCGACTTTCACCTCCGCGCAGGCGAAACGCTGGGCATCATTGGCGTGTCGGGCAATGGGCAGGCAGCACTCGGGCGTCTCGTTTCCGGCCTCAGCCAACCTGCGAGCGGCTCACTTGTCATGTTCGGGCAGGCAGTTACCAAATTCGATCCCCGCCGCTTTGTGGCGGAAGGTGTTGGCCGCATTCCGGAAGATCGCAATGCGGAAGGCGCAATCGGTGACCTGACACTTTGGGAAAATGCTGTGCTTGAACGCGTGCGCGATCCGCAGTTCTCCAATGGTCTTCTGGTCAACCGTACGGCCGCGCGTGAATTTACCGACCGCATCATCAAGGATTTCGATGTACGTGGCGGAACGCCCGACAGCCGCATTCGCCTGCTTTCCGGCGGGAACATGCAGAAGCTCATTCTGGGTCGTAATCTGGAAACCGCTCCACGTATCCTGATTGCGGCGCAGCCGACGCGCGGCCTTGATGAAGGTGCCGTTGCGGCCATCCATGCCCGCATTCTGGAAGCGCGCGCCAAGGGAGCCGCAGTACTGCTGATTTCGGAAGATCTGGATGAAATCATTGGCTTGGCGGATCGTGTTCAAGCGATTGTTAAAGGTCGCCTCTCCCCACCCATCGACGCGGAAGAAGCCGATGCACAAAGGCTGGGCCTGATGATGGCTGGCGAGTGGCAGACAAATACCAAGAAGGGGCTCAATTGATGCGTATTGAACGACGCGAAACACGGCCCATGGCTCTGGTGGCGACCGCACCTATTATCGCTGTCCTGACCGCATTCGTGCTTGCCGGTCTGCTGATCGCCGCTGCCGGTGCGCCGGTGTTGGAATCCTTCCGCCAGATAGCCATCGGCGCTTTCGGCAACAAGCTTTCGATCACCGAAACACTCACCCGCGCAACACCCCTGATGCTGACCGGCCTTGCCGCTGCCGTCGCCTTTCGCTCAAAACTCTGGAATATCGGCGCCGAAGGCCAGTTCTATATGGGGGCTCTTGCGGTCGTCGCCTGTGGCACGCAATTGCAGCTTCCAGCCGCTATTCTCATTCCGCTGCTGCTCGTGGTCGGTGCGATTGCAGGTATGATTTTCCTGCTTATTCCGCTCGGGCTTCGCCTGCGCTTCGGTGTCGATGAAGTGGTGACGACACTACTCTTGAACTTTGTTGCCGTGCTCATCGTCTCGATGATGATCGAAGGGCCGATGAAAGACCCCCTCGCCTTTGGCTGGCCGCAATCCGAGCCTGTGCCGGATGCAGCGATACTGCCGAAAATCATGGCGGGCATGCGACTGCACATTGGTATCGTCATCGCAATCGCTCTGGCGCTCATCATTGCCTATGTACAGAAGCGCACCGTCTTCGGGCTTGAAACCAAGGCTGCCGGTCTCAATCCGCAAGCCGCGCGCTTTGCAGGCGTTCCGCTTGGCAAGACGCTGGTGAAAGTCGCCTGCATTTCCGGTGGTCTTGCGGGCCTTGCAGGCGCAATACAGGTCATGGGCGTCAAGGGTTACGTCACAACTGACCTCTCACCGGGCTTCGGCTATTCCGGTATCATTGTCGCCATGTTGGCCAATTTGAATCCTATCGGCGCGATCTTCTCAGCGCTTTTTGCAGCCGCTATGTTTGTCGGCGCCGACGGCATGAGCCGCGCTATCGGCATTCCAAGCTTCATTGCCGATGTGACTGTGGCGCTGTCGCTTCTGACCATGCTGGTTGCTCTGTTCTTCACACAATACAGGATCGCCCGATGAACGAGTTGATGGATATCCTGCTCTCCGCAGGCCTCTGGGTCTCGGTCCTGCGCATTGCAACGCCGCTGATCTTCGGCACGCTCGGCGCACTTTATTGCGAACGGGCGGGTGTGCTTAATCTCGGCATTGAAGGCATCATGACCTTCGGCGCGATGATTGGCTGGCTGACGGTTTATAATGGCGCAGACCTCTGGATGGGCGTGCTTGCGGCAGCAGCATCGGGCGCCGTGTTCGGCCTGCTTCATGCAGCCCTCACCGTGCCGCTCGGCCTGTCGCAGCATGTTGTGGGCTTGGGCATCACATTATTTGCATCGAGCCTTAGCTATTTCCTGTTTCGTCTTCTGGTGCCGCTCTCTTCAACTCCGCCGACGATCACACCATTCCAGCCGGTCAATCCGTCCTGGCTTGCAGATATCCCGTTCGTCGGACAGGTGCTTGGCACGCAAACGGCGCTCACGTGGATCGCCATTCCTCTGGCACTGCTGCTTGGTTATGTGCTTTTCCGCACGCCGCTCGGCCTTGCGATCCGCATGACTGGCGAAAACCCACATGCAGCCGAAGCGCAGGGCATCAACCCGATCCGCGTGCGCATTTTCACAATCATGTTCGGCAGCGCGCTCATGGCTGTCGGCGGCGCGTTCCTTACGCTTTCCGCCTTCAATTCGTTCTTCCCGACGATGATGCAGGGGCGCGGCTGGGTCTGTATTGCGCTCGTCGTCTTCGCGTCATGGAAGCCTGCACGCGCACTTCTGGGTGCGCTGCTGTTCGCGCTGTTCGATGCTTTCCAGCTCCGCTTGCAAACGGTTTACGGTAAGGTCGTGCCTTACCAGCTTTTCCTGATGATCCCTTATATCATGTCGATTGTGGCGCTGATCGTCATGGCGCGGCGTGCACGTGTTCCGCAGGCGCTGATGCAGCCTTATCGTCGCGGAGAGCGTTGACAACATAACCGGCAGCAAGGCAGGCGACGGCGAATACGGCCAGCCCGCCGAGGAAGTCGCTCAAATGGTGTCCGCCGTGTAAAAGCAAAGCGGGCACCATCAGTATATTCAGGGCCAATACGGGCAAACGCAGCCACACGATCTGCCATGTGAAGAACACCGACATGACCGCCATTACGGTATGGAATGATGGAAAGCCTATGAGGCCGAGCACATTGGCTGGCGATAGATAGTCGACACCTTGTATCGAAAGACGAACAAGTTCTGCGGCATAGGTCGGGCCAACGGGAAGACCAAGCTTTGCCTCGACGTTCGCGGGCAGTGTCGAGACGGCGGATGCTCCGAATGACGGGAAAAACGCCCATATCGCCATGCAGACTAGCGCGCCAATCATTCCGGTGATGAGAAAATGCGCGAGCTTGCGGGATTGTCCGGTAAAGCCGAGCAGAAGCACCACGATGACCAGTTGCGGCAGAGACGTGAAATAAACGATCTTCAGAAGCTTCGCAAAGCCGGGCCGTTCGGAAAAGAACAGGACCAGACTTGGCCAGTGATAGCCCATCAGATGGTCAACACTCACCCAGAAATCGTCAATTCGCGGGAAATGGATCGGCAGCAACATATAGTTGAATACCGAACCGACCAGAGTGAACAATACGAAGCCCGCCGTCAGAATGAGCGTTTCCGAAATGCGCGCATCATGTCTGACCAGACGATAGAACAGGCCAAGCATGATCGTTCCGAGACCGATCATCCCGATCATCCCGTAGCCTGTCCAGTCTACGCGAATGCCCTTCGCGGCAATCAGAAGAATGTCGATTGCGCCCAACGCACCAACGACAGTCAGAACAAATCGCTCATAACGCGAGAATATCATCAGCGCCCCCAATTGATCTCATAATCGACCAAAGAGCTGAAGTTCACGTTAAACGTGCAAACAAAAACGGCGCCCGAAGGCGCCGTTTTCTTTTATGTTGTCGAACTTATGCAGCGCTGGACTTGCCGCTCTTTTCAAAGCGCTTGCGCTCATTCGGGTCGAGGTAGAGCTTGCGAAGACGGATCGACTTCGGCGTCACTTCAACCAGCTCGTCGTCCTGAATCCACGACAGGGCGCGTTCCAGCGTCATCTTGATCGGCGGCGTCAGCTTCACGGCTTCGTCCTTGCCCGAGGCGCGAACGTTCGTGAGCTTCTTGCCCTTCAAGACATTCACTTCAAGATCATTGTCACGGCTGTGGATGCCGATCAGCATGCCCTGATAAACCTTGACGCCTGCGTCGATAATCATCGGGCCGCGATCTTCAAGGTTGAACAATGCGTAAGCAACAGCTTCACCCTGATCGTTGGAGATCAGAACGCCGTTATTGCGGCCAGCAATTTCGCCCTTGTACGGTTGATAGTCGTGGAACAGGCGGTTCATGATCGCCGTGCCGCGCGTATCGGTCAGGAGTTCCGACTGATAGCCGATAAGGCCACGGGTCGGCGCATAGAACACCATGCGAACGCGGTTGCCGCCCGAAGGACGCAGTTCGACCATTTCGGCCTTGCGTTCGGACATCTTCTGCACAACCGTGCCGGAATATTCTTCATCGACGTCGATGACGACTTCTTCCACCGGCTCCAGCTTTTCGCCGTTCTCGCCGTCCTTCATGACGACGCGCGGACGCGAAACGCCAAGCTCAAAGCCCTCGCGGCGCATGTTTTCGATCAGAACTGCAAGCTGCAATTCGCCACGACCGGAAACGAAGAACGAATCCTTTTCGGTCGATTCCTCGATCTTGAGCGCAACGTTACCTTCAGCTTCCTTGAGCAGACGGTCACGAATAACGCGGCTCGTCACCTTGTCGCCTTCGGTGCCCGCATAAGGGCTGTCATTGACGATGAAGGACATGGTCACGGTCGGCGGATCGATTGGCTGCGCGGCGAGCGGCTCGCTTACCGAAGGATCGCAGAAGGTGTCGGCAACAGTGCCCTTGGAAAGACCGGCGATAGCGACGATGTCGCCTGCATGGGCTTCGTCAATAGCCTGACGCTCGATGCCGCGGAAAGCGAGGATCTTCGAGATACGGCCATTTTCGAGCAGCGAACCATCCTGACCGAGAACCTTGACGGCCTGGTTCGGCTTGATCGAGCCGGAATGGATACGACCGGTGATGATGCGGCCCAGGAACGGATCGGCTTCGAGGATCGTACCGATCATACGGAACGGACCTTCAGCAACCTTTGGCGCAGGCACGTGCTTCAACACGAGGTCGAACAGCGGAGCCAGACCTTCGTCCTGCGGACCTTCCGGGTTCAGCGCCATCCAGCCGTTACGGCCTGAACCGTAAAGGATCGGGAAGTCGAGCTGTTCGTCGGTCGCGTCGAGATTGGCGAAGAGGTCGAACACTTCGTTGATGACTTCTTCATGACGGCCATCCGGACGGTCGATCTTGTTGATCGCAACGATCGGACGCAGGCCGACTTTCAGCGCCTTGCCAACGACGAATTTCGTCTGTGGCATCGGGCCTTCGGCAGCGTCAACGAGAACGATAGCGCCGTCCACCATCGAAAGGATACGCTCAACCTCACCGCCAAAGTCGGCGTGGCCCGGCGTGTCGACGATGTTGATACGCGTGTTTTTCCAGACAACCGAAGTGGCCTTCGCGAGAATGGTGATCCCGCGTTCCTTTTCGATGTCGTTGGAATCCATCATGCGCTCTGCGACGCGCTGGTTGTCGCGGAACGAGCCGGACTGCTTCAGGAGTTCATCGACCAGAGTGGTTTTGCCATGATCGACGTGTGCGATAATAGCGATATTACGCAATTCCATATGGAGATCACTTCTATATGAGTTGGGAGCCGCGCCAACAGACCCGCGCGGAAAAACAATGCGGCGCTCTTACAGGTTTTTTTGCATTTTAGAAAGGGGCAGCGCGAAACTGCCCCTCAATTAACCCGAAAAACCCGAATTTCATTGCATTTTTACACTGTCATTCTGACAGTTTTTTGAATTCTTTTCGGGCATGTCGTTATCGAAAAACCGGTTTCCACTTTTTCGCGACATGCCTGAGCCTTATAAAAGCGTGCCTGACAAAATGACCAGCGCGACGCTGAAATAGATCACAAGACCGGTCACATCGACCAGAGTTGCAACGAAAGGCGCCGATGCGCTGGCCGGATCGAATCCGAGCCTTTGCAGTATGAAAGGCAGCATGGAGCCTGTCAGCGAGCCGAAAGTCACGATACAGACCAGCGCCATACCGACGGTCGCGGCCACCAGAATCCAGTGTTCGCCATAGTCGTATATGCCGAGCGTCTGCCAGATGGCGATGCGAATGATGCCAATGACACCGAGGAAGCTGCCAAGGGCCAACCCCGTTGGCAATTCGCGCAGGGCGACACGCCACCAGTCCTTGAGCTTGATTTCCTGCAAGGCCAGCGCGCGGATAATCAGCGACGTCGCCTGCGAACCGGAATTACCGCCGGATGACATGATGAGCGGGATAAACAGCGTCAGCACCAGAGCCTTTTCAAGCTCCAGCTCGAAATGCTGCATCGCGCTCGCGGTCAGCATCTCGCCCAGGAAAAGGATACCAAGCCAGCCGGCGCGCTTCTTCAGCATCTCGCCGAATCCAATGCGCATATAAGGCCGGTCCAGAGCCTCCATACCGCCGAAACGATACGCGTCCTCGCTTGCCTCTTCCGTCATGGCGTCGAGCACGTCGTCGACAGTCACAATGCCGATGATGTGGCGGCTTTCGTCCACGACAGGCACGGCCAGAAGATCGTGCTTGCGGAACAGGCGCGCCACTTCCTCACGGCTGGCGAGAGGCGAAATGGTGATTGGCTCTTCGTCGCGGACAATGGACAGAATCGGTTCGTCCGGCTGGCGGATGATGAGGCGGCGCAAGCTGACCACACCCAACAGGACACGGCTGGCCGGATCGACCACATAGATCGCATAAACCGTCTCGCGCGTGCGTTCGACCTTGCGGATATGTTCCAGCGTCTGGCCAACATTCCAGTTGGAAGGCACGGCAATAAATTCGATGGTCATGAGCGATCCCGCCGTATTCGGCGGATAGCCCATCAGTTTCTTCAGCGCGACCTTGGTTTCAGGTGCGAGAACGGGAAACAGGCGTGCACGATCATCGTCTTCCAGTTCCTGAAAAACGTCGGTTGCACGGTCGGCCGACATGCCGTCGAGCAGAAGGCTTGCTAGGCCGGGCGGGAGGGTAGCGATGATTTCGGTAGCACGGTGCAGTTCCGGCTGGTCGAGCAGACGGATGGCATCTTCGTGCGAAAGCTGCGCGATGACGGCGACTGCATCATCTGCATCAAGTTCGTTAACGAGTTCCACTGCGTCGCCGGTACGCATGTCCGCAATGCGGCTTGCGATGGCAGCAGCAGGGAGGTCGGCAACATTGAGTACTTCCGGGAAGAAGTTGTTGTCGGTCATGAGCTTGCCTTTCTGTCGATCCGCCGTCGAAGGCAGACCGTGCAAGCCGACCGCGAGCGATCAGATCACGAACTGCCTTGACGGCTGAAACAATCGACTGTGACTGTCGCTGGGCATAAGAGAATAAAACTCCGGTTGAAAATGCTGCCGCAGAAATTCGGCTGCGGGCGTGATGTGCGCTTGGTCGCCAACAAAGTCAAGCCCTTCGAGACGAAGTCGAACGCTTTTTCGTCCTGCCATCAAGCTGCATGCGGCAAACGCCGCCAGAGCAGAAAGGAACCGGTGGCAATGAAGCCCATGGTGGGGATGAGCGTCGCGAAAGCGACCAGCGGATCGCCCATCAGGGCAGCGATGGCTCCGCCGACAAGACCACCGCCCATCTGGAAAAATCCCATCAATGCCGAAGCGGCACCAGCCATGCCCGGAAACGGTGCCATGCCTGCCGATGTCATCACCGGCATGACCAGAGCGATCCCGAAGGCAAAGAGCGCCATCGGCGCCATAACCAGCAGGTAGGATGGTTCCAAGAAGCTCAGCAAAACAATAATGATACTACCGGCAATCACAATTGCCAGATAACCCGCCATCGCAAGCAGTCGCGGATTGTAGAACGTCATCAGACGACGAAACAGCAACCCGCCAGCGAGATAACTCCCGGTCTGCAGCAAAAGGCCCATTCCAAAATGGGTGGCCGACATACCAACCCGCCCCATCAGAATGAAAGGCAGAATGGTTGCAGCCGTATAGAGCGCTCCCGTGGTGCCGCCAACACCAAGGCTCGCATAGATGAAATGGCGGCTTGTCAGCAGAGTTCGGTAAGAACGAACCAGCTCACGCGGGCGGATGCGGCTGAGATCGCGTGCCACCGTTTCCTTGATGACGAAGAGCGCCATCAACACGACCAGCAATCCAAGGATCACCATCACCACGAAAATCGCGTGCCAGCCGAAGAACTCCATGGTGAAACCGCCGAGCGTCGGCGAAATTGCAGGCCCAATCGCAATCACGATACCAATGAGATTCATCACGCGCGCCGAGGCTTCATGGGTGAAAAGATCGCGCACGATGGCGCGGGAAACCGTTACACCGACGGCAGAACCCACACCTTGCAGAAAGCGTGCAGCCAGCAGGACCTCTATCGATCCGGAGAACAACGCCAAAACGCTTGCGGCCAGATAGATGCCCATGAATGCAATGGTGATGGGTCTGCGCCCAAAGCCATCAGACAGCGGCCCGCAGATGAGCTGGGCAAAGCAGAAACCGGCGAAGTAGATGGATAGCGTGAGCTTGACCAGCGCGTCCGTCGTACCGAAGGCATGAACAATCTCGGTCATGGCAGGTGTGTAAAGCGACATAGACATTGGGCCGATAGCAGCAAGCAATCCGCCCACTATACCGACACGCAGCTCGCTCATCACCGGGCGTTCGTTTTCCTGTTCCGGGCGATGCTGCGGCTGGACGTTCATGAAATGCGATGCTCGTTTACGACCGGCTAGGGTCTTCAAAAAATAGCCCGCGATATTGGCGACCCGCGCGCAAGCAATCCTTATTCGCAGTGCGGAACAGGGTCAAGCAAAGGCGGCTTCTCACTTTATTTGGCTGTTCAGACCCTTGCTCCACCGGCAAGTAAATCCTAAGTCTGGTTCACCTCGAATTCATCTGAACCGGAGTTTCATCATGTCCGACAAGACTGCCTACAATCACGCGCTGACTGAATGGAACGGACCGCTGGGCCTGCCGGATTTCACCGCTTTCAAAGATGACGATTTCGCATCCGCATTCGATGCCGCGTTGGCTGCGGACCTCGCAGAAGTGGAAGCCATCGCCAAGGCGACGGACGAAGCGACCATCGACAACACACTCAAAGCTCTGCAACTGACCGGCAAAGCGCTCGACCGCGTATCCGCAGTTTTCTGGATGCGTGCTGGCGCCCATACCAACAACACGATCCAGACTCTGGAACGCGAGATAGCGCCGAAAATGTCGCGTCATTATTCTCGCATCATGATGGACCCGGCGCTTTTCGCCCGCATTGACGCGCTTTATGAAAATCGCGACATGCTGGACCTCGACACCGAGACCAAACGCGTTCTTGAAAAGACGTGGAAAGGTTTTGTCCGCTCCGGAGCCAAGCTCGATGAAGCGGGCAAGACGGAGCTTGCAGGCATCAATGAAAAGCTTGCCGGACTTGGCGCGCGATTTGGTCAGAACGTGCTGAAGGATGAATCGAGCTGGGCCCTGTTCATCACCGATGAAGCCGACCTCGCCGGCCTGCCGGATTTCCTGAAGAACGCCATGCAGAGTGCCTCCGCCGAACGCGGCAAACCTGATTCCTGGGCGGTTACGCTATCACGTTCGATTGTCGAGCCATTCCTTTCCTTCTCCGAAAACCGTGAACTGCGTGAACAGGCGTTCAATGCCTGGGCAAAGCGCGGTGAGAATGGCGGCGAAAGCGACAATCGTGAAATCGTGCGCGAAATGGTGGAACTGCGCGAGCGCAAAGCCCATCTGCTCGGTTACGCCAACTTTGCCGCCTACAAGCTCGACGACACCATGGCCAAGACACCTAAGGCAGTCATGGACTTGCTTGAGCCGGTCTGGGACAAGGCGCGCGCCAAGGCCCATGAAGAAGAGGTCGAACTGGAGCGCCTGATCGCAGCCGATGGCGGCAATCACAAGGTTGCTCCATGGGACTGGCGCTTCTATGCCGAAAAGCTGCGCGCCGAACGCTTCGCCTTTGATGAAGCGGAACTGAAGCCATATCTTCAGTTGGAAAAGATCATCGAAGCCGCTTTCGACGTAGCAGGCCGTCTGTTCGGCATCCGCTTCGAGGAAAAGAAGGGCATAGCCGCATGGCATCCGGACGTGCGGGTGTTTCAGGTCTTCAATGCGGATGGCAGCGAACGCGGCCTTTTCCTTGGCGACTATTTTGCGCGCACCTCAAAGCGTTCTGGCGCATGGATGAGTTCCCTGCAATCGAGCCACAAGCTTGACGGCGGACAGAAGCCGATCATTTACAACGTGATGAATTTTGCGAAACCAAAGGCTGGTGAACCTGCCCTGCTCTCGCTTGATGATGCGCGCACGCTGTTCCACGAATTCGGTCATGCACTGCATGGGCTTCTCTCGGATGTGACCTGGCCCGCCGTTTCCGGCACCGCCGTTTCCCGCGATTTTGTGGAACTGCCGTCGCAGCTTTACGAACACTGGCTTACAGTTCCGGCTGTTCTCGAAAAATACGCCGTGCACTATCGCACAGGAGAAGCCATGCCGAAGGCGCTCCTCGACAAGGTGCTTGCGGCCCGTACTTTCAATGCAGGCTTCAACACGGTCGAGTTCACCTCATCCGCGCTGGTGGATATGGCGTTCCATACCGGCAAGGAAAAGATCGCTGATCCGCTCGCTTTCGAGGTAAAGACGCTGGAAAAGCTTTCCATGCCGGATGCGATTATCATGCGTCATCGCACGCCACATTTCACTCACGTCTTCTCCGGCGACGGTTATTCCGCTGGCTACTACTCCTATATGTGGTCGGAAGTGCTGGATGCAGACGCTTTCTCGGCATTCGAGGAAACCGGCGACGCCTTCAATCCTGAACTGGCGGCGAAGCTGAAGCAGCATATCTATGCCGCTGGCGGCAGCCGTGACCCGGAAGAGCTCTACAAGGCATTCCGTGGCAAGATGCCGACACCGGACGCGATGATTGAAAAGCGCGGATTGAATTAAACCAAAAACAAAAGGCCGGGAAACCGGCCTTTTTCAGTTTTTATGAGTCAGAATATTCACGAGCCGACCGTACGGGTCACGCGTGTAGAAACGACGCACACCCCATTCCTCATCTGCCGGACCATATTCGACGGGAAATCCCAACGCGATTGCGCGCTCCAGCACGACATCGACATCATCGACCTCGATGGAAAGATCGGGCACCGGTGTGCCCGCCCCGCCCTCATTCATGATGCTCACCTGTACCCGTGCCTGCACATCCGTGGCATAGGTGACGATCCAGCCGAAATCCATCGCCACATCAAGGCCCAGCAAGTCGCCGTAGAAGCGCTTTGCCGCCGCAGCATCGGCGGCTGCAATATTGGCAACGATGCGGCGGACGGCCATCAGTATTCGCCGAGCTTGATGTCCGGCGTGTAATCGACGCCGTCGACTTCCTTCACCACCGGCTGACCGCAATGCATGACGCCGGTTGCTGCGTTGAAAGCATAGGTCGGCGAACCATAGAGCTGCCAGCCCTTGTTGAGCGCCGCCGTGACGCGATGACAGAATGCGGAATCATCCGGACCTGTGATGAAACGATATAACTTCATGCTGTTACTTCCTCTGTTATAACTTTACGTCCGCCTTCGCGAGCACGCGCTCGGCCATTTCAAGATGAAGACGTTCGACCATCTGCCCGTCGAGCGAGACGACGCCTTTCTCGGCATTTTCAGGCCGGGCAAAGACTTCAACGACAGCGCGGGCACGGGCCACCTCGTCCTCGGTTGGTGAGAAGGCCCGGTTAGCCGCTTCAACCTGGCCTGGATGAATCAACGTCTTGCCGTCGAACCCCATGGCGGCACCTTGCGCGCATTCTGCCTCGAAGCCAACGCTATCCCGAAAATCATTGTAAACGCCGTCGAGAACGGTGATCCCGCCAGCGCGCGCTGCGAGAATGATCTGCATCAGCCACGGGACGAGATAAGGTCGCCCCGGTTGCGGGCGCACACCGGTTTCCCGCGCAATATCGTTCGGCCCGACGACGAAACAGGCAAGCCGCACCGCCGAACGATGCCCAAGAACGGCGATTTCGTCGGCGTTGAGAATACCGCGCGCGGTTTCGATCATCGCCCATACACCAACTGCCGGATCGGCATCCTGACGATCAAGCCGGTTGGCCGCGTCGATTATATCCTGCGGTCGTTCAGTCTTGGGCAGAAGGATGGCGTCCGCCCCCATCTTCGCAGCCGCCGCGACATCATCCCTGCCCCACGGCGTTTCCGCCGTATTGACCCGTACAATCCGCTCGAAATTGACCTTCGGATGGCTTGCGAAATGCACCGCTAGCGCATCGCGCGCCGCGACCTTCGCCTCCGGCGCGACGGAATCCTCCAGATCATAGATCACGCAATCCGCTGAAAGGGTCAGCGACTTCTCAAGAGCGCGAGCATTGGCGGCAGGAACGAAGAGAACAGAACGGCGGGGACGAACAATAGTTTTCATGTCCCGATTTGTGCACGGAACCACCCTGCTGCGCAAGCGCCGAGAGCGCGAGCAGGCGGGCCCTTGAAATCCTGTATCGACACGCCTATTTTCCAGCTTTCGGTTGGAATGCACCCGCCGCCCGCAGCCTTACGGCCATGGTAAAGCATTCTGAAACTTCGTTTTTGTTCCGGTGACGGCAGAAACGGCAACGCGGGCACCCGTTCATGAAAACGCCGCTCACAACCAGGAGCGAAAACAATGACCACAGCTATTATCGCTGGGACCAATAACGCTGACTTCAAGCATCAGGCCCGCCGTCTGCGGCAGGCTTTGAGTGAGGAAGGCATCACCATCAGCCACGGCAAGGCACTCGACCTTGTAGCGCGCCAGTCCGGCACACGTGACTGGAATACGCTTGCCGCCAATGACGGCAAGGTGGCGCCCGCACCAGTTGAGGACGATACCGCGCCTTACCGCGTCGGACAGCGCATTACCGGCATGTTTCATACCACGCCGTTCGATGCCCGCATCATCGCCGTCGAGGAAACGATCAAGCCCGAACTCTGGCGCATCACGCTTCAGTTCGATCCGGCCATCGATGTGGCGGTTTCGCCGAACCTCTCAATGCGGCGCAGGCGTTATACGATCGTCGTTGGCACAGATGGCAAATCCCGCCGACTGACCGGCAGCGAGACCGGTGGCGTCGCCCTCAACGTCGGATAATTGCGTGAACTGCGTCAATGACGCATGATCCGGAAAACTTGACGCGGTTTCCAGACAGGATTATGCGCATAACCCGACAGTCGGACTATCCGGCGCGCTTGTCCGCGCGTCGGATATTTCGCGAAGCGGGTCGGGAGTTGCGACCTATTGGGCAGTTTCGGCCTCAAACGTTGACTCTCGGTCAAGCTGATGTAAACCAGTTTGCAAATTGCAAATTCCCAACCGACAGGTTCAGGACATGGATAAGTTCACCAAGCTCACGGGCGTTGCCGCCCCCCTGCCGATCGTCAATATCGATACGGACATGATCATCCCGAAGGATTACCTGAAGACGATCAAGCGCACGGGTCTGAGCAAGGGTCTTTTCGCCGAAATGCGCTTCAACGAAGACGGCACCGAAAACCCGGATTTCGTCCTGAACAAGCCGGGCTATCGCAACGCGCAGATCCTCGTTGCTGGCGACAATTTCGGCTGCGGCTCCTCGCGCGAGCATGCGCCATGGGCTCTGCTTGATTTTGGCATCCGTTGCGTGATCTCGACCTCATTTGCCGACATCTTCTACAATAACTGCTTCAAGAACGGCATTCTGCCGATCAAGGTCAGCCAGGAAGATCTGGACAAGCTGATGGACGACGCCTCGCGCGGCGCCAATGCGACCCTTACCGTCGATCTCGAAGCCAAGGAAATTCACGGTCCGGATGGCGGTTCGATTTCCTTTGATGTCGATGATTTCAAGCGCCACTGCCTGCTCAACGGTCTCGATGATATCGGCCTGACCATGGAAAAGGCTGGCAGCATCGACACATTCGAGGCCAAGCGCGCTGAACAGCGTCCCTGGGCATAATGTCGGTATGCACTATATATACTCGGCCAGAATGCCCGGTCGCAGGTCTGGCGGCCTGCACAAGTGAATAGGACACGATTGGCTGGAATGGCCAGAGAAGATCAAAGCGGCGACTGGGCGGGACGTCTCTCGCCCTCGCTGGACGAAATAGAATCCATCGCGATTGAAGCTCTTGCGCATCTGCCGCAGGAGTTTCGTGCGTTGTGCGGCGACATCATCATCCAGATCGCCGACTTTCCTGACGACCAGATCATTGAGGATATGGGGCTGGAAACGCCTTTCGACCTGCTCGGCCTTTTTGAAGGTCGCGGCATCGGCGAACGTTTCAGCCTGCAGACGGGCGAAGGCCCCAATCGCATCACGCTCTACCGCCGTGCGATCCTCGACTATTGGTCCGAACATGAAGAAACGCTGGGCGATATCATCACCCATGTTCTGATCCACGAAATCGGCCATCATTTCGGCTTGTCCGATGACGATATGGAAAATATCGAGGCACAGGCCGAGTAGAACCGCTCGAGCAGGATCAAAGCGTCAAGTTTTGTCGTTTTCGACGAAACCATCGGCAGTTCCGGCAGTTCCTCCTTGGATTCTGGCACAATCGCATACAGATATTGCATTGAGAGAATGCTATAGATTCTCCTGATGCAACTAGCGGTCTGATTCCGACATTTGCATCCCTCGGATATGAGCGCCGAGCAAATGTCGGAAGCAAAAAGACTACTAGTAACCTTATGAATCTAGTGGATTTTTCGAATTTGACGTTTGAAACGGGATTTATATCGGACGGGTATCAAACGTCAAATTCAATTCACTAGAGTAGCGATATGAGCATTTCCCCTGCCATCTACCAGCTTCTCCTCGTATATGTGACTTACATCATAGCAGCAGGCAGCCCCGGTCCGAGCACAATGCGGATCATGGGCGTGGCGATGGATCAGGGCCGCAAGTCAGGACTTTTCTTTGCCGCCGGTGTTGTCACTGGCTCCATTTTCTGGGGCGTGATGGCCGCGACCGGCGTTTCGGCCATCCTCACACGATTTGCCGAAGCTCTGTTCATCCTGAAAATCTTCGGCGGGCTTTATCTGCTTTATCTTGCCTTCAAGGCCGGACGGGCGGCCATGACATCGGACGAAGCATTGGCTATGCGAACTTCCGGCAGCAAGGCAATTTTGTCCCATGGGGAGCTTTATCGCCGTGGCCTTCTGATGCATCTGTCAAACCCGAAGTCCATCCTGTCCTGGATCGCATTGGTTACGCTGGGGCTTGGCGCCAATTCCTCATGGCCACATCTGGCAGCATTTCTGGGCGGCTGCATCGCGCTCAGCGTGACCATTTTCTGCGGCTATGCCATCGTATTTTCCACTATGCCCATGGTGCGCCTCTATCGTCGCGCGCGCCGCTGGATCGAAGGCGTACTCGCGGCTGTTTTCGGCCTTGCCGGCATCCGCCTGCTTCTGTCGCGCTAATCCGTTTGAGAAATGAGCACCATGAAACTCTTCAAAGGTCTTTCCGCCTTTCCGCTCACACCAATCGATGCCGCGGGCAAACTCATGGAGGATACGCTCTGCGTCTTTCTTGAGCGCATCTGCGAGGCGGGAGCGGATTCTATCGGTCTTCTGGGAAGCACTGGCAGCTATGCCTTTCTCACGCGGGAACAGCGGTTGCATACGATCAACACCGCCGTCAGGTCTATCGGCGGCAGAACACCGATCATCGTCGGCGTTGGTGCGTTGCGGACAGATGAGGCGCAAGCACTGGCGCGGGACGCCGCAGATGCCGGTGCAGACGGGCTGTTGCTGGCGCCTGTTTCCTATACACCGCTGACACAGGAAGAAGTGTTCCAGCACTTCAAAGCCGTTGCCGAAACGACCGACCTTCCCCTTTGCATCTACAATAATCCCGGCACGACAAAGTTCATCTTCAGCGATGAACTGATCGCACGGCTTGCCAATGTAAAGAATATCAGCGCGATCAAGATGCCCCTGCCCGCAAGCGGTGAATACGAGGGTGCCATCTCCAAATTGCGTTCGGAAGCGCCATCAAGCTTCGTCATAGGCTTTAGCGGCGACTGGGGTGCGGCGGATGCGCTTCTGGCTGGCGCGGATGCCTGGTACAGCGTGGTTGCAGGGCTTCTTCCCGAGCCAGCGCTGGCGTTGACGCGCGCGGCACAAAGCGGAGACAGGGCGGAGGCGGAACGCATCAATGCAGCTTTCACGCCGCTTTGGGATTTGTTCAAAGCCCACAGCAGTTTCCGCGTAATGTATGTCATTGCCGACCTTCTGGGCCTCGCGAAAATCGCGCCACCACGCCCGATCCTGCCACTGGGAACCGAGGTGTATGAGCAGGTAGAAAAAGCACTTGATGTATTAGCGATCGAAGTGACGCGCCGATAAGCTTGCGAAATAGAAGGCGCCCTCGTCGGGCGCCTTTTGCTTTTCTTTGTTATGCCACGCTCAGGCGAACATCAATGTTGCCGCGTGTCGCATGCGAATACGGGCAGACGATATGCGCAGCCTGAACCAGCTCTTCCGCCTTCGCCTTGTCCACGCCCGGAAGTGCCACTTGCAGCGCCACATCGAGCCCGAAGCCAGTGCCATCTTCACGCGGACCAATGCCGACCGTCGCAGTCACGGTGCTGTCTGCCGAAATGGCAACTTTCTCCTTGGCAGCAACGAATTTCAACGCGCCCAGGAAGCAAGCAGCATAGCCGGAAGCGAAAAGCTGCTCAGGATTGGTGCCTTCGCCACCCGAACCGCCGAGTTCCTTCGGTGTATCGAGAACGACACTGAGCCGTCCGTCGGCAGTCTTGGCGCTGCCGGTGCGGCCGCCGGTTGCTGTGGATTGGGTTGTGTACAGAATTGGCATTTGGGCTTCTCCTTTGGTTTGTCTCCGTAGCCAAACTTGCAGATAATTAAATTGTGCGCAATATAATTTTACAAAATTTAATTTCACAATTAAGTGACGCGCAATCCAATTGCGTATGATGTATATATTTGCCAAGGAGTTATCATGATGAAGCGCGACGATCAGGATTCCAATCTCGGCCTTTCCAACATGGTCTGCTTTGCGATCTACTCGACCGCGAATGCGCTGACGCGTGCCTACCAACCGATCCTCAGCAAGCTTGATCTGACCTATCCGCAGTTTCTGGTGATGATCGTTCTTTGGGAACAGGACGACCGAACCGTTTCGGAGATTGGCGCAAAGCTCAATCTCGATTCAGGAACCCTGACCCCTCTGCTGAAGCGCCTTGAAGCCGCCGGACGTATCGCGCGTCGGCGTGACCCGCAAGATGAGCGGCAAGTCCGCATCACATTGACCGACGAAGGCAAGGCACTGCGCATGGAAGCCGAGAGCATCCCCGAACAGGTGTTCTGCGCACTTGGTCAGCCCATCGATGAGTTGCGGGATTTACGCACGCGATTGCTCAATATACGCGGCAATCTTTCAGACAGCATTTCCCGCTAACAAAAAAAGCGCCGGTTTCCCGGCGCTTTTAATATCAGTACTGAATACAGCAGATCAGGCAGCAAGCGCCTTTGGCTTGATAAGGCCGCGCGCGACCAGCAGTTCAGCGATCTGGATCGTGTTGAGAGCAGCGCCCTTGCGCAGATTGTCCGAAACAACCCACAGAGCCAGACCGTTCTCGACGGTGATGTCTTCGCGGATACGGCTGATATAAGTCGCATCTTCGCCAGCGGATTCGTAAGGCGTGATGTAGCCACCGTTCTCATGCTTGTCGACAACCTGGCAGCCTGGAGCTTCGCGCAGAATCTCGCGTGCTTCTTCCGGCGTGATCGGGTTTTCAAACTCGATATTGACCGCCTCGGAGTGACCGATGAAGACCGGAACGCGAACAGCCGTTGCCGTCAGCTTGATCTTCGGATCGAGCATCTTCTTGGTTTCGGCCACCATCTTCCATTCTTCCTTGGTGTAGCCGTCTTCCATGAAGACATCGATATGCGGGATCACGTTGAACGCGATGCGCTTGGTGAACTTCTTCGCAGAGACAGGGTCGGCGACGAAAACAGCGCGCGACTGTTCGAACAGCTCATCCATGCCTTCCTTGCCTGCACCCGAAACCGACTGATAGGTCGACACAACGACGCGCTTGATCTTGGCAACATCGTGCAAAGGCTTCAGAGCCACGACGAGCTGAGCCGTCGAGCAGTTCGGATTGGCAATGATGTTCTTCTTGCGGAAGCCTTCGACTGCATCCGGGTTCACTTCCGGCACGATCAGCGGCACTTCCGAGTCATAACGCCAGGCCGAGGAATTATCGATGACGACGCAGCCCTGCTTGCCGATCTTCGGCGACCATTCCTTGGAAATCTCGCCGCCGGCAGACATCAGGCAGATGTCCGTATCGGAGAAATCATATGTGTCGAGCGCCTTAACCTTCAGCGTCCGGTCGCCATAGGACACTTCCGTGCCCTGGCTGCGGCGCGATGCAAGCGCGACAACTTCGTCAGCCGGAAAGCCGCGTTCTTCGAGGATATTGAGCATTTCGCGCCCGACATTACCGGTGGCGCCGACAACTGCAACCTTGAAACCCATTTTTCGTCTCCTGTCCCTCTCCGCTTCCAGATTCGGAACCCCGCAGGCCACGCGGGACTTCCGCCCCCGGGCCAGACCCGGGGAGAGGGCGAGCAGGCCAAGGGAATCAGACCGTTTTCGTGGTCGTTTTAGTAATGGCCGTGAGTGTTTTGGAAATCGAAGGCATGCGCGCTGCCCCGGCAAAAATGCCGGCAGTTCCAAGCGAAACTGACGCTACGTTGACGCGATCCACGCGGGTTCTCCTTCGTTCGCCACTGCTTTTACGCGGTTTATAGATGGAGTCAATTCTCCAACCCTTCAAGGAGCGCATTTTTTGGCGCTTAAGAGCGCATTTCGATCTGATT
The DNA here is from genome assembly GCF_008932295.1 of Brucella tritici. GTDB lineage: Bacteria > Pseudomonadota > Alphaproteobacteria > Rhizobiales > Rhizobiaceae > Brucella > Brucella tritici. The sequence continues at coordinate 88,612 of NZ_WBWA01000016.1, forward strand.
GGATCAGATCAGCGCTCTAATCCTTGGCTATCCACGCACATCTTATCCGATCGAAGCAGGATCAGAAATCAGTCCAGTGGGCTGATTTCCCTGCGTAGGCGTTTCACACTTTTCGGGATGCGCTTTATTAATTTTCCCTAGTATTTCAAGCCGTCAGTTCTGTCTCATACTAAAGACTACTGCACGAATCCCCTTTTTCGGTTCATCATGCAAGTGTGAGGAGAGCGCCCGGACAGTTGAGAGGAACTGTTCCCGGCGCAACAAGCGAACTTCATTTATCCGGTGAAGAAAGATCGTCTTACATTTGCCCGTCAGGGGCTCTGTTTGGGAGGACAGATTAATGGCAGTCTCGTCAAGTGCCGATGTCGGCACGCAGAAAATGACGAGCGAAGAACGCAAGGTGATCTTTGCGTCATCGCTTGGTACCGTCTTTGAATGGTATGACTTCTATCTCTACGGAACGCTTGCTGCCTTCATCGGCGCGGCCTTCTTCAACGAATATCCGGAAGCAACCCGAAACATCTTCGTTCTGCTCGCTTTCGCGGCAGGCTTCCTCGTCCGTCCGTTCGGTGCTCTCGTCTTCGGACGCATCGGCGATCTCGTCGGACGTAAATACACATTCCTTGTCACCATCGTCATCATGGGTGCATCCACGTTTCTCGTGGGCATCCTGCCCGGCTCGGCCACGCTCGGCATTTTCGCACCGATCATCTTGATCGCCCTGCGCATGCTGCAGGGTCTGGCACTCGGTGGCGAATATGGCGGTGCTGCAACCTACGTTGCCGAACATGCTCCGAACAATCGGCGCGGCTTCTTCACGTCATGGATCCAGACCACGGCAACGCTCGGCCTGTTCCTGTCGCTGCTGGTGATCCTCGGCATCCAGGCTTTGTTGAGTAAGGAAGCCTTCGCTGCCTGGGGCTGGCGCATTCCGTTCCTCGTCTCCATCTTCCTGCTCGGCATTTCCGTCTGGATTCGCATGCAAATGAGCGAGTCGCCCGCATTCAAGCGCATGAAGGAAGAAGGCAAGACCTCCAAGGCCCCGCTTTCCGAAGCATTCGGCCAATGGAAGAACGCCAAGATCGCACTCATCGCCCTCTTCGGTCTTACCGCCGGTCAGGCCGTGGTGTGGTATTGCGGTCAGTTCTACGCCCTGTTCTTCCTCCAGAACGTTCTGAAGGTCGAAAACCAGTCGGCAAATATCATGGTCGCCATCGCGCTCCTGATCGGCACCGGTGGTTTCGTCTTCTTCGGCTGGCTGTCGGACAAGATCGGTCGCAAGCCGATCATCATGGCAGGTCTTCTGCTTGCTGCCGTAACTTACTTCCCGCTGTTCAAGGCTCTCACCGGCGCTGCAAACCCGGCTCTCGCACAGGCTGAACAGACCATCAAGGCAACCGTTACTGCTGCCCCCGGCGATTGTAACTTCCAGTTCAACGCCACCGGCACGTCGAAGTTCACTACCTCTTGCGATGTTGCGACAAGCTTCCTCGCCAAGAGCTCGGTGCCTTATGAGATTGTGCAGACAGCAGCAGCCGGCACCCCGGCAACCGTCACGATCGGCGACAGCACGATCACGTCTTACGACGCGGTTCAGGCTGGAGCAGATGCTGCGGCCAAGCAGTCAGCCCTGTCTCACGACGTGAACCTTGCCCTGCAGAAGGCAGGTTTCCCGCTCGTTCGCGACCCTGCGAAAGTGACGGACAGCAAGCTTGATGCATTCGTCGCCGCCAATCCGGAACTTCAGCTGAATGCCGAAGCCATCCGCGGCGGAGACAAGACCATGGTTCCGGCTGCCGATCTGGTGAAGCAGAAGCTTCTGACCCAGACCGAAGCTGACGGCCTTGGCGTCAGCACCGATCAGGCTGTCTACACCATCCCGAATGCCGGTGCGTTCAAGATGGTCGCCGACCCTGCACAGGTGAACTGGTTCCTGACAATCGCCATCCTGACCATCCTCGTCATCTACGTGACGATGGTGTACGGCCCGATTGCCGCGATCCTCGTCGAGATGTTCCCGACCCGCATCCGCTACACCGGCATGTCGCTGCCATATCACATCGGCAACGGCTGGTTCGGCGGCCTGCTTCCGGCTGGCGTGTTCGCACTGAGCGCTGCCAGGGGCGACATCTATTACGGCCTCTGGTATCCGATCATTATCGCCTCCATCACCTTTGTGATCGGCATGATCTTCGTCAAGGAAACCAAGGGCGTCGACCTGCACAAGCTCGACTAGCCAACGCGCCTACAAACGAGAAAACGCCGCCCATCGGGCGGCGTTTTCATGTTCGTCTGATGATCTATCTGCGATATTGCGCTTCGATCTCGATCAGCTTCTGCTTCCGCCAGAGACCGCCGCCATAACCGGTCAGCGATCCGTCCGCGCCAATCACACGATGGCATGGAATGACGATGGCAATCTGGTTCGCCCCATTGGCCCGGGCGACCGCACGCACGGCAAGCGGCTTTTCCATGGCCTGCGCCAGTTCACTGTAACTCCGCGTCTCTCCGGCCCGAATGTTCTGAAGTTCCCGCCATACCCCTTGCGTAAAAGCACTGCCATGCAGCACCAGCGGCAAATCGAACGTCGGAGAATTGCCGTCGAAGAAGGCATTCAACTGCTGCTCGACGAGGTCATGGGTGCTGAAACGACCGATCCCCAGATCACCGCGACAGGTGGTATAGAGCTTCTTCAGTTCCGCTGACAGCGCCTTGCGATCAGCAAACTCCAGAAGGTGCAGGCTTCGCGCATCACAGATCGCGATCATCGTACCAAGCGGTGACTTGATCCAGTCAGCGCGCAGCAAACCATCACCCCGCAATTTTCCGGGTGGAAGCCCGAGAATACGTGCGAAGGCACTCCGAAAAGCTTCCGGGGATTCAAAACCCGCATCAATCTGGGCGTCGATGACGCGCCCGCCATCGGCAAGCGCCTGGAACCCGTGCCGCAAGCGTTCCTGCCGCGCCATTTCCAGAAATGTCATTCCGAAATGACGGCGGAAACTGCGACGGACGGTCGAGAGATCAAGCCCCATTCGGGCAACATCCTCTTCACTCCAGCGTCGTTCCGGATCGGCTTCAAGCGCATCGAGAAGCTTCTTGACGGAAGGCTCCGCCTCGGCAGCGGGTTGTAACGGATGACATCTTTTGCAGGGCCGAAAACCATCGGCCATGCATTCGGCAACCGATGCGAAAAAGCGGCAGTTTTCCTGTTTCGGTTTCCGCGCCGGACAAGTCAGGCGGCAGAAAATTCCGGTTGAGACAACACCGACATAGGCCCTGCCCTCATAAGCGGCATCACGGGCGACAAGTGCGTCGTAGAGTTTGTTTTGATCTGGGAGCGTGAACAACATGCAGCTATTCTTATGCAGCAGAGCAGGAATTTACAGCCTCAAATCGGGCGCTTATTCAAAAAAGAAAAGCCCACCATGCAAAGTGCAAGGCGGGCTTTCATCAAGCGATCTCGTCGCGCTTATTCAGCGGAAAGCTTCGAAAACTTGTCGAGGATGGCATCGCCCATTGCGACAGTGCCAACCTTGGTCTTGCCTTCCGACCAGATGTCGGCGGTGCGCAGACCATCATCGAGAACCTGCTCAATCGCGGCTTCCAGACGGTCGGCTTCATCGACGAGGTTGAACGAATAACGCAGGCACATGGCAAGCGAAGCGATCATCGCAATCGGATTGGCAACGCCCTTGCCAGCGATATCCGGTGCAGAACCGTGGACGGGCTCATACAGCGCCTTGCGCTTGCCGGTTTTGGAATCGACTGCACCGAGCGAAGCGGATGGCAGCATGCCGAGCGAGCCGGTCAGCATTGCAGCAACGTCCGACAGCATGTCGCCGAACAGATTGTCCGTCACGATAACGTCGAACTGCTTCGGCCAGCGCACGAGCTGCATGCCGCCAGCGTCGGCCAGCATATGCTCCAGTTCCACATCGGCGTGCTTGTCCTTGTGGCGAGCGGTAACGACCTGATTCCACAGGACGCCCGACTTCATCACATTGCGCTTTTCCATCGACGTGACCTTGTTGCGGCGCGTGCGCGCCAACTCGAAGGCAACATCGGCGATGCGCTCGATTTCGTAGGTGTCATAGACCTGCGTATCGATACCGCGCTTCTGGCCATTGCCGAGGTCGATGATTTCCTTCGGCTCGCCGAAGTAAACGCCGCCGGTCAGCTCGCGCAGGATGAGGATGTCGAGACCCTCGATCACTTCCGGCTTCAGCGAAGAAGAATGGGCCAGAGCCGGGTAGCAGATGGCCGGACGCAGATTTGCATAGAGCTGCATGTCCTTGCGCAGACGCAGAAGACCGGCTTCCGGGCGCACTTCATAAGGCACATCATCCCACTTCGGACCGCCGACAGCGCCGAACAGCGTGGCATCGGCAGCCAGCGCCTTCTCCATATCAGCATCCGAAATCGCCTGACCGTGCGCGTCGTAAGCGCAGCCGCCAACCAGACCTTCTTCGGTTTCAAAGCCGAGATTGAGGCCCGAGTTGAGGAAAGCGATGATCTTGCGGACTTCCGCCATCGCCTCTGGGCCGATGCCGTCGCCGGGCAGGAGAAGGAGTTTTCTGGATGCCATAATGCCAAGCCTCTGTATTGTTTCGCATATTCCGGAAAACAATGACCCGTTTTGCCAGAAATACTGCGTTCAAATCCATGACAGCAGCGAAGAGCATAAAGCCGTCCGATACCATCTTTATCAAGTTCCGCGAGGGTTATAGAGCCCTGTTGTCCGACAAGCAATAATGCGCGTGGCTGAAACTTATGAAAAAGATAGGGGCTTGTGCAGAAATTATATAACAGCCGATAGAGCGCGTGCTGTTCAGCGCTTCAGGCCGCCAGTCACCTGCAAATCGACCTGTATTTACTCTGTCAAACTGCGTGCTTCGGACGGCAGCATGATAGGTATTCCGCCCCGGACGGGATAGGCAAGCTTCGCCTTGCGCGAGATCAGTTCGGCATGTTCCGCATCATACTCCAAGGGCCCCTTTGTAAGCGGGCATACGAGGAGTTCCAGCAGTCGAACATCGATATTTCCGGTTTCCGTCTTGTCGTCCATTGGCTTATTCCTGAGATCTATTGCAGCCGCGATCCGAAATCATCGTCCTTTACTCTGGCCAATACCATTTCGGTAATGGCAATCAAAGTTGCTGCACGCGTCTTCAAATCGGGGGCCTCCAGAAGGGCCTGTTTTTCTGCCGGACCGAAAGGCGACATGATGGAGAGCGCATTGACGAGGGTTTCATTGTTTGCCCGCGTGATACTATCCCAGTCCGCTTCCAGATTGTGCGCTTCCAGATAATCGCGGAAAGCCCCCAGCAAAGCGTCCCGGTCAATTTCCGATGAATCCCGCGCCTCTTCCAGATCAGCCAGAAACGGCATGATCCGGCATTGCCGGTAAGGCTGACGGCAATTGACTTCTTCCCGCACGCGAAACCGACAGATGCCCTGCAGGGTAATCAGCAGGCGACCATCGCCCGTTTCGGCAAAGGTTGTGATACGGCCAAGACAGCCGACACTGCTCAATTGCGGACGAAGGCTTTCATCCAGCTCATTGATTGTTTCGTCATCATCGCCGTCGATTTTCGGCTGGATCATGCCGATGATGCGTTTACCCGCCAGGGCATTCTCGACCATCGCCAGATAGCGCGGCTCGAAAATATTGAGCGGAAGCTGGCCACCGGGCAGAAGCAGCGCCCCCTTCAACGGGAAAACCGGCACGGTCTCGGGTATATCAGCGCCCGTTCTGTAACGGGCATTGCCCACCTGCATTGCAACCTCCCTTTAGGACGCACCAAACATGCGCCCTAACAGTTGGAATCCCGACACTCGCGATCAGGAAAACAGAAGCGACGACAGTTTGCGCCGCGCACCGAGCGTCGCCGGATCGGCATTGCCCCATGCTTCGAAAAACTGAAGAAGCTGCTTGCGTGCGCCGTCTTCGTTCCACTCGCGATCAGACTTCATGATGAAAAGCAGCTCATTGGCCGCATCTTCACGCCGCCCCTGTGCATTACGCACCTGAGCAAGGTCAAACCGGGCCTGATAATCCTTCGGATCAGCCTGAATTCGCTTTTCAAGCGCAATCGGATCACCAATGAGCTTGACCTGATCAGCCAATGCAAGACGCGCTTCCAATGCCCGAACGGCAGGTGCATTTTGCTTGTCAGCGGGAAGCTGGGCGAGAAGTTCGCGCGCCTTTTCCGCATCGCCGGATTCCAGAAGGCAGGTCGCAAGACCAACAATCGCATCGACATTATCCGGGACGGCATGAAGAATGGACGAGAAAATCTCCGATGCCTGAACGAAATCACCAGCTTCGACCAGTTCATTTGCGGCAGTGACGGCTTCGGCAAGCGCCGCTTCCGCGTCGCTCGGTCCGCCGATCTTGGCGATGAATTCCTTCACCTTCGATTCCGGCACAGCCCCCATGAAACCATCGACCGGCTGACCGTTGACGAAAGCAATGACCGCCGGAATGGATTGAATCCCGAGCTGACCAGCGATGGCCGGATGGTCATCGATATTCATCTTGACCAGTTTGACAGCGCCACCAGCGTCCCGCACGGCCTTTTCAATGATCGGTGTGAGCTGCTTGCAAGGTCCGCACCACGGCGCCCAGAAATCCACCAGCACCGGCTGATTACGGGATTCGGCAATGACGTCCGCCTGAAAACTTGCCGTCGTCGTATCCTTGACGAGCTCCGCGCCTCCAGTAGCGGTCGGCGCCGAACCGAAAGAGACATTTGCCGTCATCTGGCCACCTGCACCGGCATAAGGATTGTTCTGGCTACTCATAGGAAATTCCTTCGTATTTTCCGACCGATGCGATGCTCCGCATATAAGCCGGTGTCGTTCTTTCAGTTCGTATCTTCGAAAGCCAATTTCAAGACGGTCGTTTCAGCAAGTTGCGCTGTAACTTAGCGCTCCGGCCTTCCACTTCAATCGCCAATTGCTATGTGCAAGAAAGTCGCCCGTTTTGAAAATCAGTTTATACCGAAGCGCCTGCTTTCGCACCTTCGGAAACGGCGAGAACACGCGGTTCATGGCCGGTGGACTTGAGGAAAGCGACAAGATCTTCGCGCTTGATGGAAGTCGTGGCTTCATTGGTCAATGGATGGCCGTTGATGACGTCATACTTCATCAAATCGGCATCAAGAACGACCTGCACATTATGTGCAGTATCGTTGACCGCGCCAAACACGGTGACTGCGCCCGGAAACACACCCAGATATTCCATCAGCTTTTCCGGCTTGCCAAACGAAACACGGCTTGCAGCGCCTAGCAGTTGATGAATCGACTTCAGATCGACCACCGCATCCTCTTCGACTGTCACGAGAAAGAAATTGTCTTTCTTGTCTTTCAGGAAGAGATTTTTCGTATGGCCACCCGGAATTTCACCACGCAGGCTTTGGGAATCCGAGACTGTGAACAAGGGAGGATGTTCGACAGTTTTTACTTCGATACCGAGTTTCTGAAGATAGTCGTGAAGCTCGCTCGGCGACAAAGGCATGATTCCACCCATTCTGTTCGGCATTGAAAATATTGCGCATGTCGTCACGCTCCTCACGCTTCGGCGACTTGCAACAGCGCTTATAGACCATGGATACATGCTTAGAAACCATGCAAAGCAAATTGGAATGTTCGCGCGAAACGCAACTGCGCTGACTCACACCTCCGACAGCCGATTCCGTTATCCGTGGAAGCGCGTTTTCCTTGTTTTAACGAAGAACCACAGTCGAGAATACGGCATATAATCTGAAAAATGCAATATTTACAGACAGTTACAATTTAACCGGCAGCTAATTTCGTTGAAACGGCATTTTCCTGTAATTTCCCTGTTGCAATCTCCGGGGTGTTAGTTCATATAGCGCCTGCCTGACGGAAACGACTGGCGCGAGCGGGTGTAGCTCAGGGGTAGAGCACAACCTTGCCAAGGTTGGGGTCGAGGGTTCGAATCCCTTCGCCCGCTCCAGTTTTCCGTTAAGTACAGGCAACAAAATCCCGGCTTTGTCCGGGATTTTTGCTTTTTCAGACGCTTTCCATCTGCGAAGAGCTATTGCTCACCAAAGCGGTTACCGCAAGGTCACGATTTCAGCCGACCGTTGATTTCAGGTCGGCTGAGTCCATGGCTTGCAGATATTCGGAGACATTCAAGTCACCACGTTTTCTTCGTAGGTCTTCTTCACTCCGGGCACACAGAGGCAAGCCGGCACGATCAGCACCGCGATAAGCATCATTGCTACAAATGTTGCGTGCAGCGCATGTTGAAGCGCCAGCCGAAGCTCCTGCTGGTCAATCAACATCTCCGCGCCATTCAACAGGTCCCGAAGTTGGTCTGACGTAATCGCTTCGCCATGATTGGCGTTGGCAAGGCCATAGGTCAGCACCGCACCGAGAATGGCTGCTCCGAGCGTGCTGCCCAAATTGCGCGAGAAGACGTTCGATGCCGTGGCGCTGCCGCGCTCCGACCAACTCACGCTATCCTGTGTCAGGATGAGCGCCCCGATATTGAGCAGCCCCATGCCAAAACCCATGATCAGAGAACCGGTTCCGGCCAGTGTGGCGGAACTTGACGGGCTCAGCATGACAAGCAGAGAGGTGCCAATCGGAATGCAGATGCTTCCGGCGATCATGATCGGGCGCAATCCGAACCGCGTAAACTGCCGCGATGCAATCGTGGCCCCGCACGGCCAGCCCAGCAGCAACATGGTCAGGGCGAAGCCCGCGACCACAGGAGAACGGTCGAGAACTGTCTGCACATACATCGGCAGGAATGTCGTCAACCCCATGATCGACATGCTGGCCAGAAAGACCGCCAGATTGGAGAAAGCGATAGGACGTTTCAGCCACAGGTCTGGTGCGACCATGGGCTCCTTTGCGCGACGTTCCTGCCAGATGAACGCAATCAGTGAAAGAGCAAAGAGAATGAACGCCAGAATTCCTTCGAGCGAAACTGCACTCTCCATCAGGGTGAGCGCAATCATCAGAGAGGAAATGGAGACGGCAAAAAGTGCTGCGCCGAGCACATCGATCGATACCGGCTTTGTCCGCTTCTCTTCATGCAGGAAGAGAAGAAAGCCCGATGCCGCCAGAATGCCGACCGGCACATTGATCCAGAATACCCAGGCCCAACTCAGATTGTGAATAATCAGGCTGCCAAGCAGCGGACCGACAACGGCTGACAGTGCCCAGACACTGGCAAGATATCCCTGAACCTTGCTGCGCTGCGCTCCAGGGAAAAGATCGGCCACCACGGTCATGGCCGCAGGCTGGATCGCCCCTGCCCCAATGCCCTGCAATAGCCGGAAAACAATCATCGACGGCATCGACCATGCGAAACCGGCCAGCACAGAAGCCGTCAGGAACAGCGCAATACCAAAAACAAGAACCGGTTTGCGCCCGTAGATGTCAGCCAGCTTGCCAAACACGACGGTCGTTGCTGTCTGTGTCAAAAGAAATGACGAGAAAACCCAGGAATAGAGATTGAGCTGACCCAGCTGCGCCGCGATCTGTGGCATTGCGGTTGACACAATCGTTGCCTCGACGGCGATCATGGCCATGCTTGCCATAATCGCGGCAACAACAAGCCCGCGATGAGAATGTTTTTCTGTCATGGATTGCCTTCAGACCGGAACCGGTCATCGTTGAGGGAAGCCTCCTCGCCTCCGACGTGTTTCTTAGACCCGCTCGACCACCATCGCAATAGGTTGCCCGTCCCGGCGAGTACACATTGTTGCTACCTCAAGACCATCAGGCTCACTCAATCGACGGAAATGATCTGGCTGCTTGTTTTAGCGCACAACTTATCGGAAAACCGCTTCACGCTTTTCACAAACACCTAACCTCTTGGAGAATGACCATGACAAACAACGCAACGCCCTATTTTCTGGAGGATACGGACGAAAGCGAAATCTCTTCTGATGTTGCAGGCATCGGCAATTTCCTAGTGACCACCCATGTTCCCATCCGGGCAGATGGTTCCATGGAAACCGGCGACATAACCGCTCAGAGCGAATGCACGCTGAATAGTCTCAAAGCATCGCTCGAAAAGGCGGGGAGCAGTCTGGCCAATGTCATTCACCTGACGATCTACCTGACCGACATCAATGAACGCCCGGCTTTTAACGAAGTCTATCTGCGCTTTTTCAAAAAGCCGTTTCCGGTTCGTTGCGCCGTGGGCGTTGCAGGCCTCGCCACCCCGGAAATGCGGGTCGAAGTCACTGCAATGGCTGTGCGCAATCCATAGTCGGTAACACTGACAATAAGACGCATTCGTTCATCACACCGGGGCCTCTCGCATGAGCGGCCCCGAACACAAGCAGGCTTGAACCCACATCCTGCAAGAACAGCATATCATCATACGCTAATTTCATAACCTACTTATCCGGGCCGCCTAGCCGTTGCTTCCGGGTTTATGCAATGCTGATGCATCAAACCAGAGGAGGGGTTCGATAAAATGAAAAAAATCATAACGATAATGGGTGTCGCAGGCGCCATTCTGGCGACGGGTTTCTCTGCTTTTGCAGGCGAAACGCTGGATCGCGTCATGGAAAAAAAGGCCATGGTCGTCGCAACCAATGCAGGCTGGCCACCCCAAAGCTTTCTGGATGATTCCAACAAGCTCGTGGGCTTCGACGTAGATGTGGCCAACGAGATTGGCAAACGTCTTGGCGTCACCGTTTCCTTCGAGACGCCGGACTGGGCGACATTGACCGGTGGGCGCTGGCAGGGCCGTTACGACGTTGGCGTTGGGTCGGTGACCCCGACCAAGGCGCGCGCCAAGGTCATCGATTTTGCCGGGGTCTACTATTACAGCCCCTATGTCTATGTCGTTCACAAGGACAGCGAGGCGAAATCCGTCGCCGATCTCAAGGGCAAAGTCATTGGCGTAGAAACGGCAACGACGTCGGAAGATTTCGCGCGTCGGCAGCTGGAGATTGACGCACCGGGCCTTCCCCCAATCGAATACAAGCTGGAACCGGGCGAAATTCGCACCTTCGCGGATTCCATGCTGCCATTCGACGATCTGAGACTGGGTGACGGCGTTCGCATTGATGCGATCATCGCTCCGGAACAGACGGCACAGAACGCCATCAAGAACGGTTATCCGGTGAAGATTCTTGAGGGCGAATATGCATTCCGCGAGCCGCTCGTCGTCATCGACGAAAAGAACGATCCGGAATGGACCGCCAAGATTGGCGAAATCATCAAGCAGATGAAGTCTGACGGCACTTTGGCGACACTCACTGCAAAGTGGTACGGCAAAGACTACAGCGCCGACTGACATTATCCTTAGATCAATATCGAAATGAGCCATCGTGAAGGTGGCTCATCCGATATGCTTTTCCTGGTGTTGCGATGACTTATCCGGCCACTTATTACAGCCAAACAAAGGCGGACGATTTCGCGCGTCCAACGCTTGAACGCGAAACAACAGCAGATGTCGCAGTGATTGGCGGCGGACTTGCAGGCTTGTCGGCCGCATTGCAGATGTCGCGAGCGGGCAAGAAAGTCGTTGTCCTGGAAGCTGAGAGCATCGGTTTCGGTGCATCCGGGCGCAATGGCGGGTTTGTCAGCCCCGGCTTTGCCTCAGGCGGCGATGAAATTGCTGCCCGGGCTGGCAAGTCTGTTGCCAAGACACTGCATCAATTATCGATTGAAGGTGTCGAATTCGTTCGACAGAACATCGACACGCTGAAGATTGAAGAAGCACAACTCATTCCTGGCATTCTGAACGTACGCCGTTATGACGATGGTGACAGCCTGAAACACTATGCAGATACGCTGCAACGCGATTACGGCTACAGAATAGACTTCCACCCAACGGCGGAAACACGCAGCATCCTGAATTCGCAGCGCTACTTCCAATCCGTCTACGACCCTAACGCATTCCATATCCATCCATTGAACTACCTGCGAGCACTCGGGCGCGAGATAGAGCGGCTCGGCGGGCGGATTTTCGAGCATAGCCGCGCAGTCCAGTTGCTCGACCACAAGGACGGCAAGCTGGTCAAAACAACTCACGGACAGGTCAATGCAGGCGCAGTGCTGATCACCACCGGTGGTTATACGGACGGTCTGGTTGGTCAGATCAGGCGAGCCTATCTGCCGATTGCAACCTATGTGATGGTGAGTGAAGAAGCGCCTGAGCTGATTGCATCCGCAATCCGCACCACGGCTGCGATTGGTGATAACCGTAGGGCCGGTGATTACTACCGCGTGATTGATGGTGGGCGCAGACTTTTGTGGGGTGGACGCATCACCACAAGAGCAGCCAATACGCCCGGCGTGGTGCGCGAGTTGCGCAACGAGATGGTGGGAACTTATCCTCAGCTTGCTTCACTGAAGACGGAGTTGGCATGGTCGGGCCTGATGTCTTACGCCAGACATTTGATGCCCCAGATAGGCCAACTGGACCGCAGCACATGGTATTGCACCGCTTTTGGTGGCCATGGGCTCAACACAACCGCCATCGGCGGTAAAGTCGTCGCCGAAGCCATTTGCGGACAAAGTGACCGCTATAAGCTCTTCGAAAAATTCGGACTGGTCTGGGCTGGGGGAGCTGCTGGCCTCGCAGCCGCGCAGCTTACCTACTGGAAATTGCAGATGCAGGATTGGCTTGCTGAGCGAAAGGCAAGCTAACAGAGGAGAGAACATGCTCGGGAGGTTTTTTCTGATGCGGCCGGAGGCCGCCAAGCGTACCGTTCAGATAGCTTTTTTTGTTATCCTGACGGCACTCTTCTGTTTTATGAATATCCGGTTCTCCGGCATAACAAACTGGCTTGGTATCGACCCCAAAGTCGCGAAAGCCGGTTTCACCAAAGCGACGCTGATCTCCTCGATACTGCTTAGCGCTATCATCTTCGCCAATTGGAGTTTCCTGAGACTTTTCCCACGTTGGGCACAGATCACGGCAATATGGCTGGAACTGTTCCTGCTGCTGATGATCTTCTTCTATTCTTTCGATCTCTCATTTGAATTCATCGCAAGAAAGATCGGATTTCTGATCAGCCAGGGTGTCGTCACGACGCTTTATATTTCCGCTGCCTCGATATTCTTCGCAACCATTCTGGCGTTGATTGGCGCTGTGGCCAAGCTATCAAAGAACGGTCTCGTCTACGGGCTGGCGACGTTCTACACATCGCTCTTCCGCGGCCTGCCATTGCTGATGCAGATCTACATCATCTACCTTGGACTGCCGCAGGTGGGCTATGTCATAGGGCCTATTCCCGCCGGTATTCTGGCGTTGTCCCTGTGCTACGGCGCCTATATGACCGAGATCTTCCGCGCAGGTATCGAGAGCATCCCACGCGGACAGCAGGAAGGCGCTTTCGCGCTCGGCCTCGGCCCTTCGCAGACCATGTGGCTGGTCATTCTTCCGCAGGCAATGCGCATCATCATTCCGCCAACCGGCAACCAGTTCATCGCAATGCTCAAGGACTCGTCACTGGTCTCCGTCATCGGCGTATGGGAACTCATGTATCTCGCCCGCACACAGGGCCAGACCGAGTTCCGGCACATCGAAATGCTGATCACCGCATCGATGATCTACTGGGCCCTCTCCATCGTTCTGGAATATGGACAGGCCAAACTCGAAGCTCGCTTCAAGCGTTCCATCGCGCGTTAAGCGCGATGGAAACCCACTTTTCATGCAGTCGCCCGCAAGGGATGACATTCTGAACAATGACAAGCAGAGCGACCATGGACAAGCGTCACGAAATTCTGTTCGAGCCGATCAAGATTGGCCCCGTCACGACGAAGAACCGCTTTTATCAGGTTCCGCATTGTAGCGGCATGGGACATCGTTATCCCGAGCACGACCTGCGGCTGCGTGAGATGAAGGCAGAGGGTGGCTGGGGTGTCGTTTCCACACAGGAAACCGAAATCCATCCCACGTCCGATATCACGCCATCCAATCAAGGGCGCATATGGGACGAGAAGGACGCCGACCGTCTCCGGAAGCTGACCGACGCCGTCCACCAGCATGGCAGTCTCGCTGCAATCCAGCTCGTGCATAACGGTATCCATGTCTCCAACCGCCTGACCAGACTGGCGCCTCTCGGCCCCATGGACATGATTGTCGATGTGGAAGATCCGGTTCAGGCAAGGGCCATGGACAAGGCCGACATCGCCCGGTTTCGCAAATGGCATCGCGATGCAGCACTGCGCGCCAAACGGGCCGGTTTCGATATCGTCTATGTTTACGCAGGCCACGACATGACCTTGCTGCAGCATTTTCTGCTGCAACGTTACAATACCCGCACAGACGAATATGGCGGATCGTTCGAAAATCGCTTGCGTTTGTTTCGCGAAGTGCTGGCGGATACGCGCGACGCTGTCGGTGACAAATGCGCGATTGCAGTGCGCTTTGCAGTAGAGGAATTTCTGGGAGACCAGGGCATCCAGCACAATGGTGAAGGACGGGATGTCATCGCAGCTCTCGCCGATGAACCTGATCTTTGGGATGTGAACCTGTCCGGCTGGTCCAACGACAGCCAGACATCGCGCTTTTCGCAGGAGGGCTTTCAGGAGCCTTATATCTCCTTTGTGAAATCGCTCACCAGCAAACCGGTCGTGGGTGTCGGTCGTTATACATCACCGGACACAATGGTGCAGGCAATCCGGTCCGGTGTTCTCGATCTTATCGGCGCTGCACGCCCATCGATTGCCGACCCATTTCTGCCCGAGAAAATCCGGACTGGTCGCGTCGATGACATTCGCGAATGCATCGGCTGCAATATCTGCACCGCCAGCGACAACATCGTTGCACCATTGCGATGCACCCAAAACCCGACAATTGGCGAAGAAGCGCGCAAGGGTTGGCACCCTGAAAAAATCGGCAAGCTACAGACTACCGAGAAAGTTCTGGTGGTCGGTGGAGGACCCGCCGGTCTGGAAGCAGCCCGCGCCATGGCTGAGCGCGGCGCAGAAGTCATCATCGCTGAAAAGAACACCCATTGGGGCGGGCGTGTGACCGAGGAAGCGGCCCTCCCCGGTCTTGCAAGCTGGGCGCGTGTTCGCGATTGGCGGATGACGCAATTGCAGCGTGCGACCAATGTGGAGATGTATCTCGACAGCCATCTGGATGCCGATGAGATTCTAACCTACGGAATTGCAAACGTGGTGCTGGCAACCGGCGCGCGCTGGCGCACGGATGCCGTGGGCCGTTCCCACCGACAACCTCTGCAAACACTGGATGGTCACACATTGAGTGTCGACACCATTCTCAAAGACAAAACATCCCTTGATGATTGTCGCGGCCCTTTGGTGATATTCGATGATGATCGTTACTATCTCGGCTCGGTACTGGCCGAGTTGGCCGTGAGCCGCGGCATTCATACGACATTGGTAACACCAGCGCCGATTGTGGCCCCCTGGAGTGAACACACGCTCGAACAGTCGAAGATTCAAACGAGATTGATAGAGCTGGGTGTCAGGATAATCCCGCTGCACAGGCTCGCCAGACAAACCACCGACAGCCTGTCTGTCGCATGTGTCTATTCCGGCAGGGAAACCGAAATTCCTTGCGGCACACTGGTGCCTGTAACCAGCCGTCATCCCGACAAAAGCCTGTCGGTTGCACTGGAAGCTCGCCGGAATGAATGGCAGGACGCAGGTATAAAATCCGTCACCTCAATTGGTGACTGTTATGCACCATCGATCATCGCCGCTGCGGTTTATAGCGGCCATTCCTATGCGCGCAGTTTTGGGACACCAGACGCAGACAATATGGATGCCTATCGATAGACCCCTATCACTGAGACGGGCCCACGGATATCCAATAAAAATCGGCGCTGTATGACAGCGCCGATCTATCATCTGGAATGCATACTGACTATCGCCGCCACCTCAGCGACATACAGGATAGGCCTGCATCGATCCGACCGATTTCCTCGGTCTTCAGGGCAACCACCTTGTAGCCCTTCTTATCAAGCAGATCGATTGTACGGGGATAATCAGCACCGACAAAGACAACATCGTTGACCCTCAGTGCATTGGCGGCCGCTTCCTCACCTTCGGGCGTCACGATTTCACGCAAGCCTCTGAAGAAACCCGAACCCGCCAGCCTGTGCGTGGCAAGCACGGTCTCCTCATCAAGCAGCGAGCAGTCGGTCTTGAAATGCAAAACGCCCTTCGGTGTTTCGACAATTTCCGCAGCATGATCGAGGGTTGCAAGTGCTGCACGAAGCCCCTCGGCGCCGCTTTTGTCTGTACGCGCCGACAGGCCAATCATCACCGCCGACGGTGTGACAAGCACGTCCCCACCATCCGCAAAGCCTGGGGATGGAAGCGGCACGACCCTCTCAAAAAGAGAGCGCAGAGCCAGCTCGATTTCCGCCGTCTCGCCGACACGCGTAGGCGCACCGGGACGCAGCAGAACAGCACCTTCGTGAAACACGAGTGCCGGGTCTTCGACAAAGATCGAATCCGGAAATTCCTCCATTGGGGGAAGCACGGTTACTTCCACACCTGCCTGCCGCAGGGCCTGCACATAGGCTTCGTGTTCTTCCTTGACGCCCTCATAGGTCGGGTTGCCCCGGTTATCGGCGCGCAAACCATTGATGACGGATCGTCCCGGTGTCCGGACGATGGCAGAATTGAATTCATAAACGGCAGTCATGGGCTCACTCGGGTTTAAGATAGGATTCAGCAAGCTCGGTCCAGAAGGCCGCGCCGATGGGGATCAGATCATCATTGAAATCATAAGATGGATGGTGGAGCTGGAAGTCATTCTCTCCCTTGCCCCCACCCAAAAAGAAATAGGTGCCGGGTCGCTCGACAAGCATATAGGCGAAGTCCTCGCTGCCCATAAACGGGCGCTCCAGCTCAATCACATTCGTCGCGCCAAACGATTTCAGCGCCAGATTGCGCGCGAAATCCGTTTCAGCGGTATGATTGATCGTCGCGTCGTAGCTCCGCAGATAATCGACTTCCGCAGTCAGCCCAAAGCTCTCTGCCTGATAGGCCGCAACACGTTTGATCCGCTCTTCAATCTGATCGCGAATGACGGGCGAAAAGGTGCGGATACCGACGACAATTTCCGCCGACGACGGAATGATGTTGCTTGCCGAGCCGCCATGAAAGGCGGCGACCGTCACAACCGCCGGGTCCAGCGCCGGCACATTGCGCGACTTGATAGTCTGCAACGCCATCACGATGGAAGCGCCCGCCATTATGGGATCGGCGGTCTTTTCCGGCTCCGATCCGTGACCACCATAGCCTTTCACTTTGATCATCGCCTCATCGACCGCAGCCATGATCGGTCCATCGCGAAAGGCAAACTTGCCAAGCGGAATGCCGGGATCATTGTGAAGGGCAAAAACAGCGTCACAGGGAAAGCGATCAAACAATCCTTCTTCGATCATGATCTTGGCCCCGCCGAAATTCTCTTCCGCCGGTTGAAAGATCAGGTGAATGGTGCCGTCGAAATTGCGCCGCTCGGCCAAGGCCTTGGCGGCACCGAGCAACATGGTCGTATGGCCATCATGCCCGCAGGCATGCATCAGCCCCGGCGACTTGCTGGAATAGGGAAGACCTGTCTGCTCGTGGATCGGCAGCGCATCGATATCAGCGCGAATGCCGACCGACTTTCGGCTCGATCCGTTCGTCAAAGTGCCAATCACCCCGGTTTTTGCAAGCCCGCGCGTGACTTTGTACCCTAAAGCCTCAAGCTCCCGCGCCACAATCTCCGAGGTCCGTTTTTCCTCAAGACCAAGTTCGGGATGAGCATGAAGGTCACGTCGCAATGCCGTCAGTTCGGGCAGGTTGTTGCGAATAGCAGTCGAAAAATCGCGCATTCAAGCACCTCTTGTCGGAATTCGGCTCTCAAGACGCCGGAAGACCCAAACCAGACCTGCGGTCAGTATCATGTAGATCAATGCCAGCAGAAGGAGCGGCTCATAGGTCAGGTAAGTGTCCTGCCGCACACGGGAGACGACGCCGTAAACATCGACAACGGTGATTGTTGCGACCAGCGGTGTCGACTTCAGTTGCAGAACCGTTTCGCCGTTCAGCGTGGGCAAGGCGCGATGGATTGCGCGCGGCAGCCAGATGCGGCGAAACACTTTCCAGGGCGACATGCCAAAAGCACGCCCGGCCTGCAATTCGCCAGACGGCACGCCAGCGAAAGCGCCGCGCATGACCTCGCCCTCATAGGCCGCAAATGAGATCGTCAGCGCGGCAAGTCCATAGGGCCATGCTTCACGCAGATAAGGCCAGATAAATGAACTGCGAATGCCGGGAATGGACGGAAACAGGGAACCAAGGCCGTAATAGAGCAGCCAGAGCTGCAACAGCAGAGGCGTGCCCCGGATGACGGTGCAGAACGCCTTGGCTGGCCAGCTCAACCACCAGGGCCCAGTCACCTGAAGCAGCCCAAGCGGGAGCGCCAGCATGAACCCTAGAATGGCCGACCCAAACAACATGAACAGGGTGACCAGAATGCCGGACCCCAGACGAGGCAGATATTGCGGCAGCCAGTCCCAGCGGCCAAATATCACCGCCGAGGCAAACAGTGCGATTGCGATGACAATCAGCACGACGCGGTGCGGTTCAAGCCAGATTCTGGCAGAGGTTCGGTTTTCGTATATGGCTGAAGATGTGCTCATCTCAGTCAATCCGCGCAAAACCACGGCGCGAGCGCCGCTCAATCATGCCGATGAAGGCATTCGAAATCAGGGTGAGCCCGAGGTAAAGCACGCCAGCGGTCAAGAAGAACAGCAGATAGTGCTTGGTCGTGCCTGCCGCCTGTCGTGTTACCAGCGTCAATTCGCTGAAACCGACGACAGCCAGAAGAGCCGTGTCCTTGGTCGAGATAAGCCACAGATTGGCAAGGCCCGGTATGGCAAAGGGCAGCATGGCCGGTATCGTAATGCGTCGGAGCATCTTCGACGGCGGCATGCCGAACGCGCGCGCCGCCTCGATCTGGCCGGGTGCAATCGCTTTGATCGCACCGCGCAGGACTTCCGTTGAATAGGCGCCCTGCACCACCCCGATGACAAAGATGCCAGCAGCGAGCCCGCTGATATCGACTTTGCCATAGCCGAACACAGCGAGCATCTGGTTCAGCAAATCGGTGCCTGCGTAATACAGGATGAGGATCAGCACCAGCTCCGGCACGGCGCGCACCACAGTCGTGTAGACTTCCAGCAGATCGCGAATGATAGGGCCGCCATAGAGCTTGCCCAGCGCACCGAACATGCCGATCAACAGACCGAGCGAATAACCGCCGACGGCAATTTGCAGCGTGTGCCAGAAGCCCTGCAGAAGGACGCCTCCCCACCCCGGTGGATTGAGAGCAAGCAGGCTCCAGTTGATCAGTGGTGCATCCATGGCCAGTCCCGTTCATGCTGAAATCAGAATAGGCCAGCCGACAGGATGCCGACTGGCCATCACGTTCACTGGCCGTAAATGTCGAAGTCGAAATATTTTTTCGTGAAAGTATCGTAGGTCCCGTTGGCACGGATTGCCTTGATTGCAGCGTTCAGCTTGTCTTTGAGTTCCGTATCGCCCTTGCGTAACCCGATCCCTACGCCCGGTCCCAGAACCTCAACGTCCTGCGCGACTGTACCCTTTTCCTCACAGCATGCCTTGCCGCTGTCTGTGGCAAGGAAGGTGCGAAGCGCCAGCGAATCCGCCTGTACAGCGTCGATGCGCCCGGCTGTCAGATCGTTATTGGCTTCGTCCTGCGTCTGATATTCCTTGATCGTCGCACCGGCTGGCGCAAAATGCTTCATCGCGTAAGCCTGATGGATGGTCGAGACCTGTACGCCAAGAGTCTTGTCCTTCAGCCCCTCCGGCGTCGCATCGAATTTGAGATCCTTGGTACCAATGACGATTGTCGGCGTATTGTAATATTTGTCCGAGAAATCGATCGTCTTGAGACGTTCAGGCGTCATCGACATCGAACCTACAATCATGTCGATCTTGCTGGTGGTCAGCGCCGGAATGATGCCATCCCAGGCGACGGGCGTGATCACACAATCAAGCTTGGCCTCTTTACAGACGGCATCGGCAAAATCAATTTCCCATCCCTGCCACTTTCCCGACGCATCGGGCGAGGTAAAGGGCGGATAGGGTTCTGCTGCGATACCGACCTTTACCTGTTCGGCATTCGCAACCGCGACGCCCGCGACAGCAAATGTTACACCGATACACAGACTTGTAAAAAGACGCTTCATTAGTACTTCTCCCATTCCCGTTTCAGTGCGTTGAACTGATGAATTTTTTCAGTCGTTCGGATTTAGGGTTCCCGAATACGTCTTCGGGGGACCCCTCTTCCTCGATCCTGCCATCATGTAAAAAGACAATGTGGTTCGCGACCTTGCGCGCAAATTTCATCTCGTGCGTAACGAGAATCATCGTGCGCTTTTCCTTGGCCAGATCTCCGATAACGGTGAGCACCTCGCCAACAAGCTCAGGGTCCAGCGCAGAGGTCGGCTCATCGAAAAGCATGACCAGCGGTTCTATCGCGAGCGCACGCGCAATCGCGGCGCGCTGCTGCTGGCCGCCGGACATGAAAGCTGGATAAACATCCCGCTTTTCATAGAGCCCAACGCGCTTCAGCAGCGTTTCGGCGCGATCTATCGCCTCGACTTTCGGCACACCCAGCACATGCACGGGCGCTTCGATCACATTCTCCAGAACAGTCATATGCTGCCAGAGATTGAAGCTCTGGAAGACCATTCCAAGCCGTGTGCGAATGCGTTCGATCTGCTTTCTGTCCGTGGGAATCTGGCTGCCATTACCACCGTTCTTCATGGCGATAGTCTCACCATGGATGGTGACCGCCCCCGAAGTGGGCAGTTCCAGCATGTTGATGCAGCGAAGGAATGTCGATTTGCCGGAGCCCGATCCGCCGATAATTGCGATAACGTCGCCCTCGCGCGCCTTGAGTGAAACGCCTTTAAGCACCTCGAGATCACCGAAACGCTTGTGAAGGTCGACGACAGAGATCGCCTCTTCGCCCTGGCTCATGCGGCACGAACCTCCCTTGGCCCGGCCACCCAATCGGTTCGCCGAAAGCCACCTGGATATTACTTGTCTATCAGCCGCTTCGAAGTTCTTTTTCGACTTCTCAACAAGCAGCCAACGGTTCCCTTGACGCTGACTATACACTTGAATAAGTGTTATGCAAGTGCATAGTCACGCATCAAGGGAGGAGAAGATGACCGCATCGTTTCGACGTGCGCCAGACTTCGACCGTCGCACAGACATGATAGAGGCTACGCTCGATTGCATTGCCGATCTGGGGATACAGGCGACGACGGTGCGCGCCGTCGCGGCGCGTGCCGGGGTCAGCAATGGCCTCATCAGGCATCACTTCACATCAAAGGCCAATCTCATCGCCGCCGCCTACCGGCGTATGATCGAAATGATGACCGTACCGGCGTTGAGTATTCTGGAATCGGACGGCGGCACGCCCCATGACCGGCTGACGCGTTTCGTCGCTGCCAGCCTTGGTGGAGCGGTTGCAGACCCGCGCATGCTTTCGCTCTGGGCGACTTTCGTCAGTCAGGTTCATCTCGATCCGGATCTGGAACGCGAGCATCGTGAAGGCTATCTCGCTTTTCGCCGGGCGACTGAGACCCTGATTGCGGAGGTCTTGTCGGCGGAAGGCCGCGAGCCAACCCCGGAGGCATGCCGACGCCTCGCCATCGCAGTCAATGCACTGATCGACGGCCTGTGGATCGAAGGCTGTCTCAGCGCGGACGAAATCGACGACACCATGCAAATCGGCATCGGACTAAGCTCCATCGGCGCCCTTCTCGGCATCGAGCTTCCCGCCGTGCCACCACTTCCGAGACATTGACATGCATTACGCTTCCATCACCGAAAGACTATCAGGACTGGGGTCGGACAAATGGCGTGTCCATGCGCGCGGCAGGGAACTGCGCGCGCTCGGCCATCCGGTTATCGAGTTCACGATTGGCGAACCCGACGTCGCGCCAGACCCCATGCTGCTGGAGGTGTGCAACAATGCCATGCGCGCCGGTCGCACCCGCTATTCTAACGGTCGCGGCGAACCGGCAGTGCTGGCGGCACTGGCCGCAAAATACTCAAAGCGCACTGGCCGCACCATCACCACCGACAATATCCTCTATTTTCCGGGTACCCAGACAGCGCTCTATGCAGTCCTGACCGGACTGGTCGAGGCCGGTGACAAGGTTCTCGTTCCAGACCCCTATTATGCGACCTATGAAGGCGTTGTGCGCGCGCCGGGAGCCGATATCGTTCCAGTGCCGTTGCGGGCCGAAGACGGTTTTCATCTTCGCGCGGACATACTGGAAGCCGCCATTACGCCCGACTGCCGTGCGTTGCTCCTCAACAATCCGCACAACCCGACCGGCTCGGTGCTGACAAAACCCGAAATTGCCGCCATCGCCGAAGTGTGCCGTAAGCACAATCTCTGGATCATCTGCGATGAGGTGTATGAAGAGCTTACCTTCGGCGCAGCATTTGCTTCGCCGCTCGACATTTCGGAAATG
This sequence comes from Brucella tritici, assembly GCF_008932295.1. Taxonomy (GTDB): domain Bacteria; phylum Pseudomonadota; class Alphaproteobacteria; order Rhizobiales; family Rhizobiaceae; genus Brucella; species Brucella tritici. The sequence goes on from NZ_WBWA01000016.1 coordinate 111,111, forward strand.
GCTGATCGCGCAATCGTGGTCTCCTCCATATCCAAGTCGCATGCAGCACCCGGTTTTCGCGCGGGTTGGGCTATTGGATCGGAAGAGTTCTGCCAAAGATTGCTGCCGTTTTCCGAATCCATGCTTTTCGGCGGACAGCCTTTCATCGCCGACATGGTGGCTTATGCGCTGACCCACGACCTGACGACATCTTCCGTCATGCGCGCCCAATACAAGGCCCGGTCCGAACTCGTCGTCAAACAATTGCGCGGTGTCGCAGGCATCAAGCCGCTCATGCCGGAAGCTGGCATGTTCGTACTGCTGGATATTGGCGGCACTGGACTGAATGGCGAAGAATTCGCCAGCCGCCTGCTTGAAGAACACTATGTCTCGATGATGCCCGGCACATCTTTCGGTCAGGTTGCGAAGGATCTGGTGCGCATGAGCGTTACCGTTCCCGAAGACCGGATTATCGAGGCTTGCGACCGCATTGCCCGCTTTGCCCGCGGCCTTAACCACAATGCGGAAAGTCTGGTGTCATGAGCAGCAAAACAACGGTCGGGCAGGCGTTGATTGAGCTTCTGGAAGCGCACGACGTCGATACCGTATTTGGTATTCCGGGTGTGCATACGGCAGAGCTTTATCGCGGTCTGGCCGGGTCGGGCATTCGGCACGTCACGCCGCGCGACGAGCAGGATGCGGGTTTCATGGCGGATGGCTATGCGCGGGTGTCCGGTAAGCCCGGCGTTTGCCTGCTGATTACCGGCCCGGGATTGACCAACGCCATCACCCCCATGGCGCAGGCGCGCGCGGATTCCATCCCGATGCTGGTCATCTCCGGGGTCAATGCCCGCCACACGCTCGGACATTACCGGGGGCATCTGCACGAACTGCCCGATCAGTCCGCAACGATGCGAACAATCGCCTTGTCGTCAGAACGGCTGGAACAACCCGGTGATCTGGTAGCACTGGTTGGCCGAGCCTTTGCCCGGATGAAATCGGGACGTCCCGGTCCCGTCCATATCGAAATTCCAACCGACCTCATGGAAGCTCCATTCGAAGGCGCACCACTGAAGCCGTTGGAAAAGGCTGCCGCCGCTTTCGACACTGACAAAATCAGCGACGCCGCAACATTGTGTGCGGAAGCGCGGCGTCCTTTGATCCTCGCTGGCGGGGGCGCCAACCGCGCGCGTGACGCCATTTCCACCCTTGCACAAATGCTTGACGCACCGGTGGTGACCACAACAAATGCCCGTGGTTTGCTTGGTCGCCATCCCCTTATGGTGCAGGCAAGCCCGAGCCTGCCGCCGATCCGCCAACTGATCGCACAGGCCGATCTCGTCGTCGCCATTGGAACCCAGTTTGGGCCGACCGATTACGATATGTATGTGGACGGCGGTTTTGAACCGCCCGCCAGAATGATCCGCATTGATGTCGATCCCGATGCAGCCACTACCAGCTATCCGGCCGCGCTCTCACTCACAGGCGACGCAGCCCTGATAGTGGAAGCGCTCGCGTCGTCCCTTCGTGATTTGTCTCACGCAGAGCGCGACGGCGGAAAGGAACGCGCTTCTGTCGCAACAGAGGCAGCCTACCGCTCTCTTTCATCCAAAATGCAGGCATTGATCGAAGTTCTGGATACCATTCGCGACACGCTTCCCGGGAGCATTATCGTCGGGGATTCCACCCAGCTTGCCTATGCTGGCAATCTGTTCTTCGAAGCCGATGACCCGCGAAGCTGGTTCAATGCTTCAACCGGCTATGGTGCGCTCGGGTTTGGTCCTCCTGCCGCTGTCGGCGCCAGCCTTGCGCAGAGCGGCGCGCCTGTCGTCTGCCTTGTGGGCGATGGCGGTTTCCAGTTTTGTCTGGGTACGCTTGGCACTGCCGTGGACGAGAAAGCACCGGTGATTTTCGTGGTCTGGAACAATCAAGGTTATCAGGAAATCGAAGATTACATGCTGTCCCGGGAGATAGAACCGGTTGGGGTGCGTCCGACAGCGCCCGATTTCGTCAAGCTCGCACAGGCCTATGGCATAGCGGGCGAACATATCCGGCTGACAAATGGCGACAATCAGGACGCGCTTCGTCCGGGCGCACTTGATCTTGCGCAGCTTGCCACAGCGCTGCGACGCGCCCGGGCGGTTGAGGGACCTGCACTTATAGAAATAACAACGCCATAGGCCAGAGGGTCTAGCAAGGCGTAATGGGAGGAACGCAATGCATTTCGGACTGACTGAAGAACAGGAAATGATCGTCTCGACAGTTCGAAGCTTTGTCGAGAACGAGATTTATCCGCATGAAACGACCGTCGAACGTCTCGGCCATGTGCCACACGAGATCGGCGAGGAAATCAAGCGCAAGACGATCGAACTTGGCTTCTACGCCAGCAATTTCCCGGAATCTGCCGGCGGCCCGGGACTTTCCCATCTCGAATTCGCGCTGGTGGAACGCGAACTCGGTCGCGGATCGATGGCGCTCACACATTTCTTCGGGCGTCCGCAAAATATTCTGATGGCCTGTCAGGGCGAGCAGATCGAGCGATATCTCCTGCCTGCCGTGCGCGGCGAAAGAATGGATGCGCTCGCCATGACCGAGCCTGATGCGGGCTCCGATATTCGCGGTATGAAAGCCAATGCACGCCGCGATGGCGGCGACTGGGTGCTGAACGGTACCAAGCATTTCATTTCAGGCGCGGAACACGCCGATTTCGTCATTGTCTTCATGGCGACCGGTGAAGAACAATCTTCTGCCGGAACGAAGAAGAAAATCACGACCTTTCTGGTGGATCGCGGCACGCCGGGCTTCACGATCCGCGAGGGATATAAATCCGTCAGTCATCGCGGCTACAAGAATATGATCCTTGAATTCGATGATTGCCGTATTCCGGACGCTCAGGTTCTCGGCGATGTCGATGGGGGCTTTGCGGTCATGAATGCATGGCTATATGCCACCCGCATCACCGTGGCGACAATGGCGGTTGGGCGTGCGCGTCGTGTGTTCGACATGATGGTGGACTATGCCGCGCAGCGTAAGCAATTTGGTCAGCCCATCGGACGCTTTCAGGGCGTCGGTTTCCAGCTTGCCGATTCTGTCACCGAAATCGATGCCGCCGACTGGCTGACATTGGCAGCCGCCTGGCGTCTCGATCAGGGCTTGCCCGCAAACCGTGAGATTGCGTCCGCGAAGGTCTATGCGTCTGAGATGCTGGCTCGCGTTACCGACCGCGCCATTCAGGTGCATGGCGGCATGGGATTGATGGACGACCTGCCGTTGGAACGCTTCTGGCGCGACGCCCGTGTGGAGCGAATTTGGGATGGCACCAGCGAAATCCAACGCCACATCATTGCCCGCGACCTTCTCCGACCACTCGGAGCCTGATCGTGAGCAAAAAGAACCTGTCTCGTGTTCTACGTCCGCGTTCGATTGCGATCTTTGGCGGCGGGTGGTCTATGGCAGTGCTGAGGCAATGCCGTAAAATGGGTTTTGAAGGCGACCTTTGGCCAGTCCACCCCACGCGCGATACGATCGACGATATCCAGTGCTATCGATCTGTCGCAGACCTGCCCGGCGCGCCGGATGTCAGCTTCATCGGCGTCAATCGCGACGGAACAATCAACATCGTTCGAGAACAGGCAGCCCGTGGCAGTGGCGGCGCGGTGTGCTTCGCATCCGGCTTTAATGAGGTTTCCGATGGCGCCGAGCGCAACCGGGCTTTGCTGGAAGCGGCGGGCGATATGCCGATCCTCGGCCCCAATTGCTATGGCTTCATCAATTATCTTGACGGCGCGCTGCTCTGGCCAGACCAGCATGGCGGCAAGAGGGTGGAAAGTGGTGCTGCCATTGTCGTGCAGTCGTCCAATATTGCCATCAATCTCACCATGCAGCGTCGCGGCCTGCCGATTGCCTATGTGCTGACCGCCGGAAATCAGGCACAGACGGGTCTTTCTGAACTGGCCGAAGCTGCCCTGGACGATCCGCGTGTTACCGTTCTTGGCCTGCACATTGAAGGCTTCGACAATATTGCACGGCTGGAACATGTATTCGCCAAAGCGCGTGCAATGAGAAAGCCCGTCGTGGCGATCAAGGTCGGGACCTCCGCCGCCGCTCAGGCGATGACCCTTTCACATACCGCTTCACTGGCCGGAGCCGACACGCTGGCCGATGCCTTTTTCGCACGATGTGGTGTCGTCCGTGCCCGGACGCTCGACGAATTCGTCGAAACCCTGAAGCTGCTTCATGTGCTTGGCCCCTCGCCGGATAACAGTCTCGGTTCGATGAGCTGTTCCGGCGGCGAAGCATCGCTCGTTGGCGACCTTGCAAGCGCAGCCGGTCTTGACCTCCGGCCGCTTGCACCTGACGAGACGGCGAAACTCCGCGCCACCTTGCCTGAAATGGTCACGATCTCGAACCCCCTCGACTATCACACCTTCACATGGGGAAATGGACCAGCACTCACGGCAACCTATCGCGCCATGCTCGACGGAAATTTCGGCCTGACCATATTGGTGCTCGACTTTCCTCGCGGCGACCGGTGCGTCGACAATGGTTGCGAAACATCACTTGAGGCGGCGATAGAGGCGTTCAAGGCAGGCGGCGGACGCTTTGCGCTCGTCGCCAGCCTGCCGGAAAATCTCACCGAAACCCATGCCGAACGGCTGATCGCCGCCGGTATCGCGCCAATGATGGGGCTTGCCACAGCGCTGACGGCTGCTGCCAATGCCGCCTGGATTGGTGATATCTGGTCGCGCCCGCAACCTCCACTGCTGACTGCCCAAGCGCCAGCCCTTGCATCTGACGCGACTGCAATGGACGAATGGTCGTCCAAAGCTGCCCTGCATGAAATCGGTATCGTGACCCCAGAGGGCGGCATCGCATCCACCGTCGATGATGCTGTCGCGCTTGCTGAAAAGCTGGGCTATCCCGTTGTCCTGAAGGGCGTTGGAGACAACCTTCTCCACAAGACTGAAATGGCGGCGGTCCACCTCAATCTGGCGGATGCCGATGCGGTGCGCACAGCCGCACTTTCGCTTGCCCATCTTGAATGCGATTTTCTGGTCGAGAAAATGGTTCAGGGAGGTGTCGCCGAACTGATCGTCGGCATCGCACGCGATCCGCAATTCGGGCTTTATCTCACCATCGGTGCAGGCGGCGTGATGGTCGAACTCTGGAATGATACGCGCGCGCTTCTTTTACCCGCCAGTCGCGATGATATTCGAACAGCGCTTCTCTCGTTGCGCTCAGCGCCGCTTCTGACCGGGTTCCGTGGCAGACGGAAAGCGGACGTCGAAGCCGCCGTGGAAGCGGCGTGGCGAGTTGGCAACCATGCGCTCGCTCAGGCAGACTTGATTGAGGAACTCGACATCAATCCGCTCATCGTCACCGCTGATAATGCCATCGCCGTCGATGCCCTAATACGCAACAGGAGAGCATGATGTCTGAAGAGGTCAAAATCGTTCGTAACGGCCAGATATTGGAGATCACGCTCGACCGGCCCAAGGCCAATGCGATAGACCAGCCAACCAGTCGAAAGCTAGGCGACGCCTTCGCCATTTTTCGCGATGACCCGGACCTGCGCGTTGCGATTTTCACAGGCGGAGGTGAGAAGTTCTTCTCCGCTGGTTGGGATCTGAACGAAGCTGCCGCCACTGGCGGAGATGGCTATATCGCCGACTATGGTCAGGGCGGCATCTATGGCTTTTCAGAACTGCCCGGATTGGAAAAGCCGGTCATCTGTGCGGTCAACGGCTATGCCATTGGCGCTGGTTTCGAAATACTCCTGACCGCCGACTTCATTATCGCCGCTGATCATGCACAATTCTGGCTACCCGAGACGTCGCTCGGTGTTCTGCCGGATATCGGTTCGTTCGTTCTGCCCAAACTTCTGCCCAAGGTCATTGCAAACGAAGTTCTGTACGGCGGTCGACGTTTTAATGCGCAGGACTGTCTGCGGTGGGGGCTGGTCAATGATGTCGTGCCGCAGGCCGAGCTGATGAATACGGCCAGAGCGCTCGCCGCACGCATCCTGCGTTCTGCGCCGCTTTCGGTTGCCGCCGCAAAACAGACGACACGCATGGCCGAGCATATGAGCCTGGCCGAGAGCTATGCCGCCATGCGCGCCGGTACGTTTCCACTGTTCAAAGCGCTGATCGAAAGCGAAGACGCGCTGGAGGGACCACGCGCAGCCGTGGAAAAACGCGATCCCGTTTGGAAAGGCAGATGAAATGAGCACGCAGGCCGAAGCTGCCATAACAACCCGCCGTGAAGGTGCCATTCTGGAAGTTACGTTGGACCGGCCCAAGGCCAACGCGATTGATCTTCCAACGTCGCGGATCATGGGGCAAACCTTCGCGGCCTTTCGCGACGATCCCGAACTGCGCGTCGCCATTCTCAAGACCGCCGGTGAACGCTTCTTCTCTGCCGGTTGGGATTTGAAAGCGGCAGCCGAAGGCGCTCCCATCGACGGTGACTATGGGATTGGCGGCTTTGGCGGCATTCAGGAACTGCGCGACCTGAACAAGCCTGTCATCGCGTGTGTCAGCGGCATGGCCGCAGGGGGTGGCTTCGAACTCGCTCTGTCCTGCGATCTGATCTATGCTGCGGACCACTCTTCTTTTTCATTGCCGGAAATCCGCTCGGGAACCATTGCAGATGCAGCAAGCATCCGACTTCCGAAACGCATTCCTTATCACATCGCGATGGAACTGTTGTTGACCGGCCGCTGGATCGACGCTCAGGAAGCGCATCGCTGGGGCCTCGTCAACGAGGTCCTGCCTCAAGATAAACTGGAAGAACGCGTATGGGAGATCGCACGTTTGCTGGCATCCGGTCCGCCGCTGGTTTACGCAGCAATCAAGGAGACGGTTCGTCGCGCTGAAAGTGAAGACTTCCAAACCATGATGAATCTCATCATGCGACGCAAACTGGCCACGGTCGATATTCTCTATGGATCCGAAGATAATCTGGAAGGCGCCAAAGCTTTCGCTGAGAAGCGTGACCCTGTTTGGAAAGGGAAGTAACAGCAGGCATTTCCATCGTCAGCCTGGATGTCCCGGCTGAATGAGTTCATTTTTTCTGCGGGGTTTGAAAGTCTTGGTTGCGGGGGCAGGATTTGAACCTGCGGCCTTCAGGTTATGAGCCTGACGAGCTACCGGGCTGCTCCACCCCGCGATAAACTTTGTGCGCACCGAGCTTAA
>NZ_WBWA01000136.1 GCF_008932295.1 Brucella tritici
AAAGCGCAGAGTGCCCGTGGAGCCGGAATCGTTACCGTCAGCCCACTGGAAACGGGTTTCAACGTAAGTCTTCAGAGTGCCGAGTTCGGTTTCCGAAGCGGTCGAGAAGCGAAGCGTTGCACGAGCAAGCTTGCCCCAGGTGTCACGGTCCAGATCGCCAGGCGTACGAGCATAAACGCGGTCACCGCCGGTTGCGTCGTAACGAACATAACCATGGATACGCAGGCAGGTTTCGGTGC
>NZ_WBWA01000137.1 GCF_008932295.1 Brucella tritici
GCTACACCTTCACCGGTGGCAACGGCTTCTCGGCTATCCTGTCGCTCGAAGAAGGCGGCAACGGCGACTCCGACGTTGACGTAACGCTGAACGACTACACGCCGCACGTTGTTGGCGGTCTGAAGTATGCCGGCGGCTGGGGTTCGCTTGCCGCTGTTGCTGCCTACGACGCAACAAATGAAGAATGGGCCGGTAAGATTCGCGCCGACATCAACGTTACGGATCGCTTCTCGGTCT
>NZ_WBWA01000138.1 GCF_008932295.1 Brucella tritici
CCACCCAGTCTAAACATGGCAACTCCCAATTTGCGCGATTGCTAAAGACAGCTAGCGGATTGAATTTGACGTTTGCTACCCGCCCGATATCAATCCGGCTTCAAACGTCAAATTCGAAAAATCCACTAGATACCGAAGAAGAAATTCGATCATTGCTATGAGGGTGAAAATCCATGGCCTCGGTAAAGCAGCATATGATTCAATTTGCATTGATACTGGGCCTTTTTTCTCTG
>NZ_WBWA01000139.1 GCF_008932295.1 Brucella tritici
GTCTGCGCGTTGGTCTTGATGAATCGGCCTTCGTAACCTTCCCAGGCTACCTCGGCAATGTCATGAACGATGACGTGATCCTTGCTGGCGGCTATCGCACTGGCTTGATCAGCTACACCTTCACCGGTGGCAACGGCTTCTCGGCTATCCTGTCGCTCGAAGAAGGCGGCAACGGCGACTCCGACGTTGACGTAACGCTGAACGACTACACGCCGCACATCGTTGGCGGTCT
>NZ_WBWA01000140.1 GCF_008932295.1 Brucella tritici
TTGACTGGAGGTCAGAAATGAACATCAAGAGCCTTCTCCTTGGCTCCGCTGCAGCTCTGGTTGCAGCTTCCGGCGCTCAGGCTGCCGACGCAATCGTCGCGCCAGAGCCAGAAGCCGTTGAATATGTCCGCGTCTGCGATGCTTACGGCGCTGGCTACTTCTACATCCCGGGCACCGAAACCTGCCTGCGTATCCATGGTTATGTTCGTTACGACGCAACCGG
>NZ_WBWA01000141.1 GCF_008932295.1 Brucella tritici
GAGTTCATAGTGGCGACGTGACATCAAAGACCTCCAAATCCGAGGCCTTTCAATAACTAATCCATTCAAATAGCTAGCCTATTTATGAGTGCGCGGCCTAGGTGTTTGGTCCCAGCATGTGATGGTGCGGTTTGACGATAAAGGCTTCTGGCTTTGATTTCCAGAGTTCCTGAATTGCTTCATAGGGTGTTTTGAACTTCAAGGCTTTGAGTTGTTTGGCAA
>NZ_WBWA01000142.1 GCF_008932295.1 Brucella tritici
GCGGCCGTCTTTCTTATGACGCTGAAAACGGTTACTCGCTCGCTCGCGGCGGCAAGGATCGTGACACCTGGGCCAAGACTGCTCGTGCAACGCTCCGCTTCTCGACCGCTTCGGAAACCGAACTCGGTACTCTGAAGACCTTCACCGAACTGCGTTACAACTGGAACGGCGGCGGCGACGGCGAAGAAGACGCATACGGCTCGAGCGAAAACAGCTCGCTGC
>NZ_WBWA01000143.1 GCF_008932295.1 Brucella tritici
ATTTCCCGTTTTGATTGAACCGTTGGAAATGCTCTATCTGTTTGTTTTTACAGATGTCTTTATCCCGACACCGGTTCCCGCTTTCGGGAGACATGCTCTAGGTGTTTGGTCCCAGCATGTGATGGTGCGGTTTGACGATAAAGGCTTCTGGCTTTGATTTCCAGAGTTCCTGAATTGCTTCATAGGGTGTTTTGAACTTCAAGGCTTTGAGTTGTTTGGCA
>NZ_WBWA01000144.1 GCF_008932295.1 Brucella tritici
GATAAATTCGCTGCCGTTATCCACACGAATAACCGCAGGATAACCGACCTGACGGCATATCCGTTCCAGGGTCTGCACCACATCCTCACCGCGATAACTGAAGCGGGCATCGACTGCTGGCGAGAAGCGTGAGAATGTGTCAACCACCGTCAGGATGCGGATCTTCCGTCCAGTCGCCAACTGATCATGGACGAAATCCATTGCCCATACATGGTTGGAA
>NZ_WBWA01000145.1 GCF_008932295.1 Brucella tritici
CGACCATGATGATCTGGCGTGACCTTGCCGCAGGCACATTGGTGCCCGTCTTGCCCGAATGGCGCCCGGCTGCGGGCATCGTGCATGCTGCCTTTCCCTCGCGGCGTGGCCTGCTGCCTTCGGTGCGAGCACTTCTCGATTTTTTGGTCGAAGAGTATGCCGCTCTATCCGCAAGCGAACACAGGTCATGACGACCCAGAGACCTTCTCCAACGTATCG
>NZ_WBWA01000017.1 GCF_008932295.1 Brucella tritici
GCACCTATCGACCCGCCCCCATTCCTCGCTTGCAACCCTGACCAGCCACTCGGCATGGGGGCTGAACGTCAGCACCTGTCGCATCTCTAACTTGCTAAAAACGTCGCATCCCTAACTTGCCAAAACAATGCTGGCATCCGAAGGGCCCGTCCGCACATGAGAAAGAAGCGCCTTCTCAGGCGCTTCCTTTAATCTTAGAATGTCCGCTGCAGTGCGATCAGTCCTTGCCAGGCGTCTGTTCCGTTGAGGACTGACTTCTTGTCATTCCAACGCACATAGGAGATTTCCGGCGTGACCGTGAAGCCCGGAACCAGTTCGTAAGCGACATTTGCAGTCGTATAGAACGTGTTCGTGCCGTCGTAAGCAAGCTCTGCATTGAGAACGGCCTTTTCGGAAAGCTTGTAAGCGCCGCCGCCCCATGCGGCCCAGTCACCGCCCCATTGGCCATAGAAACTATCGATCACGCGCACTCGACCAGCGATCTGGCCGTTGTCGTCCTGGACGTCCATATAGTTGTCTTTGTTAGACTTATAACCGCCCATCGCCCACACCGAAAACCGGTCGGTGATGTTGAGATTGCCGCGCAGCTTGCCTGCCCATTTTTCATTGCGGGCATCGTATGCGGCAACGGCGATGATTGCTCCCCAGTCCTGAGCATATTTGAGGCCGCCGACAACATGCGGCGTATAGCCATTGATGGTGCCGTCATAGCCATATTTTTTGTCGGTATCGACATTATTGCCCTGTTCCAGCGACAGGATTGCCGAAATGCCGTTGCTGCCGGAATAGGTGTAGCTGATCAGGCCTGTCCGGTAACCACCAGCCAGGATCACATCATCGTTGAAGACGTCGCCAAGATAACCAACGAAGGATGTGAAAGCTGAAAAATCGAGGCCGACACGCAGTCCGCCCAGATCGATATAGCCAAAACGTAGCGAGCCGGTGGACTTGGAGTCCTCGCCGTTGCCCCATTGAAAGCGGGTTTCCGCATAGGTTTTGAGCGTACCGAGCTCTGTCTCGGATGCCGTGCTGGCACGTAATGAGAAGCGGGCAGAATTATCCCACGTATCACGCTTGCTGGAACGCTGGAGATGAGGCTTTCCGTCCTTGTCGGTAAAACCGCGGCCATAAACATCGTCGCCGCCCTGCATGAGATAGCGGACGTAGCCGTGAATCCGCAGGCATGTTTCGGTTCCGGGAATATAGAAATATCCCGCACCGTAGGCGTCACAGACCCGGACATATTGTGCCGGTTCCGGCTCGGGTGCGACTACAGCGTCAGCGCCATAGGCAACGGACAGGTTGCACGCGGTCGCAATACCGCCTGCCAACAGTAAATTGAATTTCATGTCCCCTCACAAGTGGTAGTAAAAAATCCGAAAGAAAAAGGTTTTAAAGGAAATGCAAATACAAGATAAAACATGAAGGCAGTTTTTATAATCGCAAATTATAATAGGCGAATTATAGGTTGCATTTATATGCACCTGATCGAAGTTTTCTTACAATAAATCGCTGGTAATTACTTAAAATAGAAAGACGTAAGATGAATATATACATTGATACCTTCTTGCGGCGCATAAACGCTGCCGCACTATCAACGGGAGGGTTTCATGTATCGCAGTTTCTTTCTTGCGAGCGTTTGCTGGTGTTCTGTGGCTGGTATCGCATCGGCTGAAACAGTGCTTAACCGCGATAGCGGCAGCGATCCGTCCACGCTCGATCAACACCGAACAACGACGGTGAATGAAAGCGCCTTGCTGAGCGATCTCTATGAGGGGCTTGTTAGCGAAGATGCGAAGGGTGAGTTGATACCGGGTGTGGCACGGTCCTGGGATATTTCCTCTGACGGACTGATCTATACGTTTCATCTGCGCGAAAACGCGAAATGGTCGAATGGCGATCCGGTTATTGCCGGCGATTTCGAATATTCCCTACATCGTATCATCGATCCAAAGACCGGCGCTGGCTACGCCAATGTTCTCTATGCGATCAAGAACGCCAGAGAAATCAATACCGGCAAGCTCCCACTGGATCAGTTGGGCGTCGAGGCGCTTGACGACCGCACGCTGAAAATCACGCTTACATCCCCTACCCCTTATTTCCTTTCGCTGCTGACCCATCAGACGACCTTGCCGCTAAACCGGAAAGCCGTTGAAAAATACGGAGACAAGTTCACTTTGGCGGCAAACATGGTGTCGAATGGCGCCTATACGCTGGCAAGTTTTACGCCAAATGCCCAGATCGTCATGAAGAAAAACCCGAATTACTGGGACTCCTCCAGCGTAAAGATCGACGTGGTGAACTGGATCCCATTCGAGCAACCGGCGTCGTGCATGCGTCGTTTTGAGGCCGGGGAGATCGACATTTGCGGTACGGTTTCCGCCGAGCAGATGGATTATATCAAGTCCAATCTGGGGCATAATCTGCGCGTAGCACCCTATTTCGGCACTTTCTATGTCAGTGTCAAAGGCGAACCGGACAGCAAGTTGCGCGACCCCAGGGTGCGTCAGGCAATTTCGATGGCGATAGATCGCAAGTTTCTGGCAAAAGAAATCAGGCGCGGCATGATGATGCCGGGCTATTCGATGGTGCCTCCGGGCACTGAAAACTACGTCGCAGATGCGCCTCGGCTGGACTATATGGATGAGGATATTCTTGACCGCGAAGAAAAGGCGAAGGAATTGCTGAAGGAGGCCGGCGTCGCGCCGGGAAGCCTGTCGGTCAAGCTCCGCTATGCGACTTCGGTCAATAACAAGAACTCGATGATTGCTATTGCAGACATGCTCAAGAATATTGGCATCGAAGCATCACAAGACGAAGTCGAAGGTGCTACCTATTTCAATTATCTGCATGAACATGGCATGTATGATTTTGCATATCAGGGATGGATTGGTGATTACAATGACGCCTATTCCTTTCTGAGTATGTTCACGACGGGCAATTATTTCAATAATTCGGATTGGTCGAACAAGGAATACGATGCGCTGATTGCCAAGTCGGAGACCATGACCGACGCCAGGGTGCGCGCCCAAACGCTTGCCGAGGCAGAGCGTATTCTGCTGAGAGAAGTTCCCGTTATTCCCCTGCTCTATCCCTCGTCGCAAGCGCTCGTGGCAGACAAGGTTGAAGGCTACAGCGATAATCTGATGAACATACACGCAACCCGCTGGCTGTCGCTTCAAAGCGAATGAAATGAAGGTTGATTGTATGGCCATCGTGCGGACAGGTCGCGCGGTGGCCTGATTCCAATGTTTCAATCAAAACAGGAAATGCTCTAGCATAGCACTTTCAACTGAATCAGTTTCCGGCAAAGCCAGAACGGCGGGATATGAAACCAGCAATCGAACAGCTCTTTCCCGGCTTTGAAATGCGGGAGGTGGAAACGAACGATGTTCGTTTCGCCGTCATGACTGGCGGTAAAGGCCTGCCGGTCCTGTTGTTGCACGGTTATCCGGAAACCATGGCTGCGTGGCATCGCGTCGCTCCGGAACTCGCCCGCTCCTGCACAGTCATCGTGCCCGATCTGCCGGGCTATGGCCGGAGCAGCATCACGTCCAATCCTGCTGGGGCCGGATCGAAACGTCGCATGGCGGCCAGTCTGGTGGAGTTGATGCAGGCGCTCGGCCATGAACGGTTTGTTGTGATCGGGCATGATCGCGGTGGTCGTGTCGCCTATCGCATGGCGCTGGATCATCCGGACAAGGTGCTTGGGCTGGTATCTGTCACGGTCGTGCCGACACCGGAAATGTGGGAAGGCGCCAGCAAGGCATTCGGCATGGGCGCATGGCATTGGTTCATGTTGGCCCAGCCCGAACCGCTGCCGGAAACGCTCCTGTCCGGCGATCCCCGTTTCATGATCGATACGACCTTGCAGAAGATGGCGCATGGTCTCGACAAACTGCATCCGCTTGCACTGGAAGATTACCGGAAAGCCTTTGACAGCGCGGAAGTCCGGCACTGGATATGCGAGGATTACCGCGCTGGCGCTGGCGTGGATGAAGCCGACGATCTTGCCGATCGGGCGGCAGGACGGCGCATTCATGCGCCGGTTCTGGTCTTCTGGGAACAAGGTCGACGCTATGGCGGCGGGCGGGAACCACTCGATATATGGGCGGACTGGGCCACCGATGTTGAAGGCGAAGGATTGGCGGGCGGGCATCTTCTGCCTGAGACCGCATCCGGTCCGATATTGGCGCGACTGGTGCCGTTTCTCAGTAAATTTGATGCCGGTGCTTCTTTGAACATGCGCTAATCTTATTGAAAATCCCGCCACGTGGCTTTATGCGAAAGCAATCTTCCATATTTTTCCATGGCAGAGACGTAATGAAATTTTGTTTGCCGGGCTTGGCAGGAAATCTGTTGCGCCGGGCTGACACCCGCATCGGAGGAGAGCCAGAATGGATTTCACCCTGACACGCCGTCAGACATTGATGGGGCTTGGTGCGCTGGGCATCAGCACGGCTTTCGGCTCCCCTGCCCGCGCCGCGACGCGCAATCTGGCGGTACTCCATCTGGCGAGCCATGCGCCGAGCTATATTGCGCATGAGCGTGGCTATTTCAAAGATGCCGGTCTCGATATCGAGTTGAAGTTCTTTGAAGCCGCCCAGCCCATGGCCGTTGCCATCGCATCGGGCGACGCCGATTTCGGCGTGACGGCAATGAGCGGCGGACTTATCAGCCTGGCTGACAAAGGTGCGATCAAGGTGATCGGCGGTGCGCTTGCCGAAGAAAAAGGCATTACCGGCAATGTTATTCTGGCCTCCAACAAGGCCTATGAAGGCGGGCTGACGGAACCGTCCAAGCTAGCGGGACACAGCTTCGGCATCACCACGGCTGGATCGTCATTCCATTTCATGGCGCACAAGATCGCCAAGGCCAACAACATTCCACTTTCTGAAATCCAGCTCCGCCCGTTGCAGAAACTCGGTGCCGTAGTCGGCGCTCTGTCAACCGGTCAGATCGATTCCTGGGCCATCCAGCCCAATATCGCCAAGAAGCTCATCCGTGAGGGCGCTGCAAAGCAGATCGGCCTCGTCTCAGATTATGCGCCGGATTATCAGGTCACGACAGCATTCACGTCTACCAGGAATGCGAGCGACGAGCGCGCCATGACTGAAGCCTTCGTCAAAGCCTATTCCAAGGCAATCGATGACTATAATGCGGCCTTTGTCGACAACACGGCAGATGACGCTGCGCGCGACGACATCGCAAAGATCGTGCACAAATATGTCGAAAGCGACAGCCCGTTCGAGACGGCAAAACAGAACCTGATCGATGGCGCTATGCGCATCAACAAGGGACTGGCCCTGTCGCTGAATAGCTGCGTGGAGCAGCTCGACTGGTTCCGCTCCGAAGGCATGGTCAAGGAAGCTGTCACACAGGAAAAGCTGTTCGACACATCCTACGTCAAGACAATTTGAGACTGGCCAAGGCTGGCTGAAACTGAACATTCAGTGCCCGACAGGTTTTGTCGGGCACAAAGCCCGAAGATAGGCATTCCAAACCGGGGTGCGCGTCAAAACAAAGAGATAGAGCGCCGACCTGAACCAATCAGATCGAAACCGCTCTAACGTTGAAGGGCGGACTTTCCGACTGGAGTTGAGATGGATCTGCAACTGAAAAACATCAGCCATTCCTATGGTCCGGTCGAAGTTCTCAAAGATATATCGCTCACCATCCCGCAAGGGCAGATTGTCTGCCTGATCGGCCCATCGGGCTGCGGAAAGTCCACGCTCCTGCGTTTTCTGGGTGGCCTTGAAAAGCCATCTTCGGGCGAAGTGCTGCAGATCGGTTCGCCGCCGAAGGATTCACTCAATCCGCTCACCTATGTTTTCCAGCACTTCGCGCTGCTGCCATGGCGCAGCGTGGAAGGAAACATCAAGCTGGTGCTGGAGGACCACGGACTTGGCCGGGCAGAGATGGACCGGATCGTCACCAATGTGCTGGAACGCACCCGGCTTTCAGATTTTCGGCAGGCTTTACCGAAGCAGCTTTCGGGTGGCATGCGCCAGCGCGTGGCGATTGCACGCGCCTTGTCGGTGCGTCCTGCCGTCATGCTGATGGATGAGCCCTTGTCGGCGCTCGATAGCCAGACGCGGGAATTGCTGATGGACGACCTGATTGCGCTGTGGACGCGCCAGCCATTTACCTCCGTTTATGTCACGCACAATCTCAACGAGGCGGTGCGGCTCGGTCATCGGGTGGTGGTGCTGTCGCGAAGGCCGGGACGGATCAGGGAAATTGTCGATATCGATATTCCCCTTTCCGAACGTCATCTTGGCGACCCCGTTCTTGAAGAAAAACAGAAGCAGCTCTGGGAGCTGATGCGGGCGGAAGCGCAGGCGGCAGATCAGGAGCTGGTCAATGGTTGAGATCGCAGAAATGAAGCAATCCAGCCCGGATATTCGCCCGGTTCCTTTCCGGGGTGGCGGCTTCGCGCCCCAGCCGGTGCGCCATATGGCCCTGATCCTGTTCGTGGCACTGCTGGCTCTTGCGGAAATCGGAACCCGCAGCGGCTTCATATCCAACCTGACATTGCCGCGCCCTTCCGCGGTACTCGAAACTTTTGTCCAGCTTTGGCAGACCGGCCTTCTGTGGCAACATCTGCTGCCATCGCTGCGGCGGCTTGTCGTCGGTGCAAGCCTTGGCATCGCGGTCGGTGTTGGTCTCGGGGTGATGATCGGCTTGTTCAGCTATGTCCGCGCCGGTCTGGTGCCACTCGTCGCTGCCCTCTTCCCGATCCCCAAGATCGCGCTTCTGCCGCTCTTCGTGATCTGGTTCGGTATCGACGAAATGTCGAAATACATGCTCATTGCCTTTGGCACCTTTACGCCCACCGTCGTTGCCACTTACGGCGCGGTCGATAATGTGGATCGTTCGCTTGTGCGCATGGGCCAGAGTTTCGGTCTTGGATGGTGGTCGATCGTGCGCAAGATCATCCTGCCCGGCGCTTTCCCTGCGATCCTGTCCGGGTTGCGGGTGTCGATTTCCATCGCCATCATTCTGCTGGTCGCAGCCGAAATGCTCGGCGCCCAGTTCGGCGTTGGTTCCTATATCCTTGAAGCCGGGTCGCTCTACGACCTTGAAAAGCTGTTTGCCGGGGTCACAATCCTGTCGGTGATGGGACTGATCGTCAATTTCATCATCGGACAGATCGAGAAACGCTTCCTGACCTGGCGCGGCTGATCGCAATAATATTTCGTATAGACTTATTTTTGTTGATAGTTTGAAATGCGCTGTCCGCTTTTCGTTGCATGTTCTTGCCGGGACGTTATACGAAGGGACTCTATCGCAAATTTTTGCGTCTCGCTTTAGACGGATAAGGTCACGCATCTTGTCTGTTCCCCCATTCATGAGGCGCTACCCGAAAAGGAGCGGAAATATGAGCTGTTGTGGCAAAGCACATCGTCAGTTCACCGGATGTGACGAGCGATGAGCGCCGAACCAGGCCGTATTCAGCCGGAAGAAACACGCAAGACAGCAATCGCGCTCAAGGACGTGCAGATTTCGTTCAAGCTGGCCGATGGCGGCCGCTTCGATGCTGTCGCCGAAAGCAATCTGGACGTTGCTGAAAACGAATTCGTGGCGATTGTCGGTCCGACGGGCTGCGGAAAGTCCACATTGCTCAATGCCGTTGCCGGGCTTCTCGTACCAGCCAGCGGTACGGTCGAAATCAGCGGCCAGCGGCTGCAAGGACTCAATCGCAAGGCAGGTTATCTCTTCCAGCAGGATGCCCTCATGCCCTGGAAGACCGTGCTGGACAATGTCTCCATCGGACTGGAAATCGCTGGCACGCCAAAGGCCAGGGCGCGCGAACAGGCTCGTGAATGGCTTGGCCGCGTCGGGCTTGCAAGTTTCGGTGACCGTTATCCGCACATGCTGTCGGGTGGACAGCGCAAGCGCGTCGGTCTTGCGCAGGTGCTGATCCGCAATCCGAAATATCTCCTGATGGATGAACCCTTCGGCCCGCTTGATGCGCAGACGCGCGTTATCATGGGCGATCTTCTGCTGGACCTGTGGTCGCAGGACAAGAAGGCGGTCATGTTCGTGACCCACGATCTGGAAGAGGCCATCGCGCTGGCGGATCGCGTCGTCATCATGTCTGCCGGGCCGCGTGCCCGCATCATGGCAGAATATAAAATTCCCCTCGCCCGCCCGCGCGAGATTTCCGAAATTCGCCTCGACGACAAGTTTCACGAAATTCATCGCGAAATATGGAGTGCGCTCAAGGAAGAGGTTCTCAAGGGCTATCAGCAGACGAGTGGGGAAAAGAAATGAAAAAGCCTATGCTGTTTCTGGCGCAGCTCAGCGTGGCTGTCGTCGTTATTCTGGTCTGGCACCTCTTCACCGCCACTCATCTGCTGGGCAATCCGGCCAAGGCAAAGTTCTTCTTCGCAACGCCGGGCGATGTGGCGCAGCGCATCTATAAATGGTTTGCCGATGCAACCATCTGGTATCACCTCGGCATCACCCTGCTTGAAGCCATGCTGGCCTTTGCCATTGGCTCAATCGGTGGCGTTCTCATCGGGTTCTGGTTCGCCCGCAAGCCCCTCCTTGCAGCAATCTTCGATCCCTATGTGAAAGCGGCCAACTCGCTGCCGCGTGTCGTGCTGGCGCCGATCTTCGCCTTGTGGCTCGGCCTCGGCATCTGGTCGAAGGTGGCGCTCGGCGTCTCGCTGGTCTTTTTCATCGTCTTCTTCAACGTCTACCAGGGCGTGAAGGAAGTGAACCAGACGGTACTCGCCAATGCGCGTATGCTGGGCATGAACGAGCGCCAGCTCCTGCGCAATGTCTATCTGCCATCAGCGCTGTCTTGGATGTTCTCAAGCCTGCATACGGCTGTCGGCTTTGCCGTCGTCGGCGCGGTTGTCGGCGAATATCTCGGTTCGTCGGCGGGTCTCGGCTACCTGATCCATCAGGCGGAAGGCGTGTTCGACGTTACCGGCGTCTTTGCCGGAATGCTGGTGCTGACGGCATTTGTGCTGGTCATAGACTGGTGTGTGTCCATCGTTGAAGCGCGCCTGCTTGTCTGGCGTCCAAAAGCTGCCGGACACAATGATTAAGAGGATTCAAGGAGGAAACCATGACGACAACGCGTAGAGATATTTTGCTGGGCGCCGCCGCCTTCGGGCTTGCGGGTATCGCCTCGCGCCTGCCTGCCTATGCGCAGGATGCATCCGCGACGCCGGAAAAGCCGGAGCTGATGTTCGGTGTCGGCGGCAAGCCGCTCTTCTATTACCTTCCCCTCACCATTGCCGAGCGCAAGGGCTTCTTCGAGGAAGAAGGCATCAAGGCGACCATCAATGATTTCGGTGGCGGCGCAAAGTCCTTGCAGGCGCTGATCGGCGGTTCGGTCGATGTGGTGACCGGCGCATACGAACACACCATTCGCATGCAGAACAAGGGACAGGACATCAAGGCCGTCTGCGAGCTTGGCCGCTTTCCGGGCATCTGCATCGGCGTGCGCAAGGATCTCGCCGGTGAGATCAAGACGATTGCCGATCTCAAGGGCCAGAATGTCGGCGTCACGGCGCCCGGCTCTTCGACCTCGCTTTTGCTGCAATATGCGCTCATCAAGAACGGCCTCTCCGAAGATGCTGCTTCGATCATCGGTGTCGGCGGTGGCGCAAGTGCTGTCGCAGCCATCAAGAAGGGCGAAATCGCCGCCCTTGTCCATCTCGACCCGGTTATCACGCGACTGGAAGTGGATGGCGACATCACGTTGCTACTCGATACACGCACCGAAGAAGGCACGCGCCAGCTTTTCGGTGGCACCAATCCAGCCGCGACCGTTTATGTGCAGCAGAGCTTCATCGATGCAAATCCGGTTACCACGCAGCGGGTCGTCAATGCTTTCGTCAAGTCGCTGAACTGGATTCACAAAGCTTCGGCCGATGAAGTGGCCGATGCCGTGCCGGAAGAATATCTGCTCGGCGACCGTGAGCTGTACAAGACCGGTTTCGAGAAGTCCCGCGCCATGTATTCCGAAAAGGGCCTGATTGCGGAAGACGGCTTCAAGAGCCTGTTCGAGATGCTAAAGGCGCTCGATCCGGAACTGGCAAGTGCGGATATCTCATTTGCACAGACCTTCGATCCGCGCTTTGTGGAAGCCGCAAAGGTATAACCCGCTTTGGGCAGGGCCATTCCCTGCCCTTTGCATCTTCTTTATCAAAAGTTCAAAAGCGGCTCTTGGCAAAGCGCTCCTGCAGCCATTGGGCGGCTGGCCCCTGCCGTCGCCGCTTGTTCCAGATCAGCTCAAGCGCGACCGGATGCGCACCTTCATCGAACTGCAGTTTCGGAATGACAAGCTCCGGCGCCAGCGGCGAATCCTGCAAGATATGTTCGGGAATGAACGCCCAGCCGATCCCTCGCGTGAGGATTTGCAGGATGACCCAGTGGCTTTCCACCCACCAGACCTCGGCACCGACCCGCAGACGGCGGCTTTCAGCCGTATCGCTGTGCTTTCGAGCCATGATCTGGCGAAACGACCTCAAATCTTCCCAACTGACCGCATTATGCGCCAGCGGATGCTCGCGCCCGCAGACCAGCACCAGAGGCACCCAGCCGATGGTATGGAAGCCAAGCTCATCCGGCATCTGCTCGGCGCGCCACATGACGCCAAGGTCTGCCTTTCCTTCCAACACAAGCCCGCTTATCGCGGTTGAGGGTGGGAAGGTCAGCTCAAGCTCGACATGCGGAAACTCCTGCGCAAAGGCTGCAAACAGCGTCGCGATGGCCGGTTCGGGGTAAAGCTCGTCGATTGCGACCACGAGACGGCTTTCCACATGATCGCCGAAATTTCTGGCGACGGAAATCAGATGCTCACGCCTTGCAAGCAGCAACCGCGCTTCCGGCAACAGCCTTGCGCCCGCCTCCGTTAACACCGGATTGCGGGATGCACGGCTGAACAGCTTGACGTCGAGATCGTCTTCCAGCGAGGAAACCAGCACGCTGACCGCAGACTGCGCCTTGCGCAAATATCGCGCGGCGGCGGAGAACGATCCGTGATCCGCAGAGGTCACAAAGGCCTCGAGCTGCTCCAGTTCGATACTCATCTATCGCAAATCCAGATAATATCTAACTTTTCTTATTGGCATAATAAGATAGAAGCACGCGCATTAACAACAGGGATTAAAGGAAATGCGCAGTTTTATGGACCGTGTCCGCCACGCAACGATGTTTGAAGTCATCGGTCTGGCGATCTTCATACCCGGTTCCGCCTTCATTCTGGACAAGCCTGCAGCAGAGATGGGCGTCATCGGGGTTGTTTCGGCAACCACCGCAACCGTGTGGAATTTTCTGTTCAATCTGGGCTTTGACAAGGCGATGCTGCGCTTCACCGGTAGCGTCAACAAGAGCATGGCCGTCCGTGTTCTTCACGCGATCCTCTTCGAGGCAGGATTGATCGTACTTCTGATCCCGTTCATCGCCTGGTATCTGGGAATTTCGCTGATTACCGCTCTGGTGATGGATATCGCGATTGTCGTCTTCTATCTGGTCTATGCGTTCGTGTTCAACATCGCATATGACAGACTGTTCCCGCTGCCATTCGGGCATAAGGCCAAAACAGCCTGACACTTCGCTCTGGAGCATAAGCCGATCTGAACCAATCAGATCGGCGCTCTAATGATACAGCCACACAGGGCGAGCTTGGGAGCGCAATCTCAACAGGGGGCGCGGCGCTTGCGCAGGTTTGCCTGCCGTTGCTCCCAGGCGATGAGCAGCAGGCTTGCCAGCACGATCAGGAATGCACCGGCAAATACATTTGCTGCCGGAACTTCCGCCCAGATGAGATAGCCATAGATAAAGGCCCAGATCAGCCCGCTATATTCCACGGGCGCCAACGCCGAGGCGGGTGCGTGGCGAAACCCTTCATAAAGAAGGAACTGGCCAAGGGTTGATACGAGCCCCAGACAGATCATCAAAAGCCAGCCGTTGAGATCGGGGTCCTGCCATGTCCACGGAAAGGACAGTGCACAGGCCAGACCGAACAACAGGCTCGTCGCATACATCTGCGTCATCGTGGTTTCACTGCGGCTGACAAGCCGGATCAGGATCGTGCTCCATGCCCAGCAGAAGCCCGCCACGATGCACATGGCAGCGGGAATAAGATTGGGCGAATGGGTCGGGTTCGCAGCAACCGTTACGCCGATGAAACCGATGGCGCAGGCGATCCATCGTCCCGGTCCGATCTTTTCCTTGAGGACGAGGATCGACAGGAACATGACCATGATCGGTGCTGAGAAATAAAGCGTGGTCAGTTCTGCAAGCTCGAGATGGCGGGCTGCATTGTAGAACAGCAGCCACGCGCCAAGCATAAGCGCGGCACGCAGAACGACGGTGTTGCGATAAGGGCTTCGGAAAATCGATGGATGACGGCGATAACGTATCAGCACGCCGGTAATGAGCACGATCACCAGACTGCGCATGAACAATATCTGCGGCACCTGATAGGTCGCCACGAGCCATTTCACCATGGCATCCTGAAGGGCAAAACAGGCGTAACCGCCGCAGGCAAGCGCAATGCCTGCGAGCGGTCTTGAACTAACTGACCCGGTGTCCATGAATTCCTCGATCCGGCCCAGGAATCCCCGCTGCGGGAAGGGCCACGAACGCTGAATTTGCAGGACTGGAGCGCGTAAGCAAGAGGCTGATATATGACGACTGCAGACAGGTGCGCCAATGTAGCCGGAATGCAACAAATTGGGAGGCTAAAACACCAGGGATCGATGCGCCGCAGTTCCTGCCGTCACGCCATCAGCCACAGACCAGGCGACGCTGTGCGCGCCGCGAGTAATATCGCCTGCGGCAAAAATTCCGGGAACCGTTGTCGTCTTCAGCCCGTCTGTCTGTATCGTTCTGCCGAGCGGCAGTTCATCCATTGCGCAGCCAAACGTGTCGGCAATCTGGCTGTTCAGCCGATTGCGTGGTCCGATGTAAAGCGCATTGAGTGGGACCAGTCGCCCATCTTCAAGCTCGACTTCTGAAATGTCGCCCCCCTCGCCGTGCAATGCACTGACCGGGCTGTGTTCGATCTTCACGCCGCGCCGTTCCAGTTCTGCGAATGCCTCTGCATCCGGTTCCAGTCCCTTATCTATGAAGAAGGTTGTCGGTCCCCATTCGGAGATCAGCATGGCCTGATGCACCGACATTGGCGACATATTGAGAACACCAAGCTGCCGGTCGCTGAATTCATAGCCGTGGCAATAGGGACAATGAATGACGGTATTTCCCCATCGCTCCGCGAGGCCGGGAATCTCCGGCAGATCATCCGATATGCCGAAAGCAAGGATCAGTCTGCGTCCCTCAACGATCTCCCCGCTATCGAGTTCGATCATAAAATTGTCGATTTCGCCACTACCGGCAACGGCCTTGCCTTGCGTAAAGGTCACGGTCGGATAGGTTTCGACCTGTGCCTTCGCCGTTTCCAGCATAGAGAGCGGGTTGCTGCCGTCCTGCGCAAAGAAACCATGCGAATGTTCGGCAAAACGGTTGCGCGGTTTTCCGGCGTCGATCACGCGGACAGATCGTCTGCCGCGCGCCAGATAGGTTGCCGCAGACAAGCCAGCGAAGCTGCCGCCGATAATGATTGCATCATGATGCATGATTGCTCTCCAGATCGAATGTTACGCCGCGCTCCAGTGCGCGCTGATGAAAATCTGCGCTCAGCATGGCAAGCGTGACCTCGCCAAAACGCTCCAGAAGAAGGTTCTCGGCGTCGCTAAATGCCTTGCTGAGTGAAGCATTGACTGCCTGCTCCACCAGACAGCCTGGCATTTCCGTGCGGTTGCCCATGGCGAGAAGCGCCGGCTCCCCGATGGCTTCGTAAATATCACGCAAGGTAACCTTATTGAGGTCGCAGGCGATTTCCCAACCGCCACCATGTCCCTTTTCCGAGCGAACATAGCCCTGCTCGCGCAGACCGCCCATGACACGTCTCACGACGACCGGATTGGTGGTCATGGCTTTGGCAAGAACCTCAGACGTGACCGGTCCTTTATGTTCCGCCATGTGAAGAAGGACGTGCAGAACGCCCGATAATTTGCTGTCTCTTTTCATGTAACAATAGATGTTACGAGAATCAGTAAATGTCAACACAGCCGGTGAAAAACACCGGGTCAGATAAATGTGATCATTACGGAGTGGTTTGGATTATCTTTAGATTTCAGGCTTGTAACGGCTGCCGAGACGGTAGCGGTTGCCGGCATAGATCAGCTTGTTGACGGTCGCCACCGTCTCGCCCGTCCATGTCCGGCGATCCAGAAGCACACAGGCAGCCCCATCGTCGAGACGCAACAGGCGGGCAATTTCTGCGTCTGGTGTGATTGCCGAAATGACCTGCTCAACCTCGGTCATCGGGGTGCTTTTCTGGAGATAGTCGTATGTCGTGATTGCTCGGAAATCCTGCAATTCGTAGTGCTGCACGAGGCTTGTATTGACGAAGCGCTCTTCAAGCTGCACTGGCACATCGTTTTCGAGATGTACGATCAGCGAATGGGCGATTGGAATGCTCTTGCGCAGCTCGAACGCATTGAGCAGACCGGGCGTCGGCTCGATGATTTCGAGGGTGACGACTTCGGCGCTGTGCTGTCCGCCCCGCGCCTTGATTTCATTGGCGATGTTGACGACTTCGATCAGCGTCGTTTCCGGCTTTGGCGGAGCAACGAAAGTGCCGACACCCTGAATGCGCTTCAATATGCCCTGATCGGTCAGTTCACGCAGGGCCCGGTTGACGGTCATCCGGGAAATGCCGAGTGCATCCACCAGTTCATGTTCCGAAGGCAGGCGATGATTGCCGGGCCAGCGACCGGAGCGGATGTTGTCCAGCACCTGCGCCTTGACCTTCTCATAGAGCGGCCCGGCGGTTTCGGGCAGTTCAATGCCGGCGGTATGATGGGGTTCCGATTTGTCGCCAGCACCCATGGGTCACATCCCTGTCCGTATGATCGTTTTCAAGCCGTTCGCCTCACCGGCTATCAGCCGGGCATAGGCGTCCGGCACCTCATCGAGCGAGATTTCCCGGTCGACAAGCTGTACCAGCGGCGCCTCAAGATCCGGCAGAAGTTTTGCAATTTCATGCAGTTCGTCCTGATAGGCATGGCAGCCGACCAGGCTTATCTCCCGCTCGACCAGAATGTTCGGATCAAGCTCGATCCTGCCATGGGATATGCCGACCAGTGCCAGTGAGCCGCCGCCGGAAAGCACGTCGAGCGTTGCCTTGAGGACGCTGATATTGCCGGTGGCATCGATCGCATAGCGGATTGGCTGGCCATCAAGTGCGGCTTCAATTGCCGACTTGTCTAGCGGAACTTTGATTGCGCCGGTGACGGTTGAAACAAGATTGGCGCGCTGGTCGTTGCGGTCGCAGACCAGTACAGGACCGTCATGCAGGCGGGAAAGAAGAAGCGCTGCAAGCCCGCCGATTGGCCCGCAACCCACAACGAGAACCGCTTCGCCCGACGGCACGCGCTGCTTGCGGATGGCGTGTAGCGCCACCGAAAGCGGCTCGCCCATGGCTGCGACCAACGGGTTGATGGCCGGATCGTAATGAACGAGGAGCCGTGCGGGAAGTGCTGTCTCCTCGGCAAAACCGCCATCGCAGACTTCACCGATGAACCCCAGCGTTTCGCAGACATTGTGCCTGCCGCTTTTGCAGGACTGGCATTTGCCGCACCAGTAGCGGGAGTCCGCGATCACCGTATCGCCAGGTTTGAAACCGGTCACGCCAGCACCGATCTCGGTCACGACACCTGCAAATTCATGGCCTGCGACCGACGGTGACCGACTGATCCACTGCCCGGTCATGAAATTATGGAGATCGGAGCCGCAGATACCGGCAGCCGATACTTTCAGCAGGACCCAGCCCGGCTCCAGATGCGTCGGCGGGTCGATTGTCTCGACCCGCAAATCCTTCGCCGCATAGAGCCGCACAGCCTTCATCGTCAGCCTCCCCGGCTCTTTTCAGAGGTAATCCTTGCGGATTTCCGACACGGCGTTCTCGTGCGACGAGAAGCCCTCATAACGCGCCAGCGTGCGGGCATGTTTTGCAAATTCCGGATAGGCGGATGCCGTCACATAGCCGATGGACGAACGCTTGACGAAATCCGTAACCGAAAGCGGACCATAGGTGCGCGCCCAGCGGCTGGTCGGCAGCACGGCGTTCGGGCCAAGGCCGAAATTGCCGATGACGACCGGCGTATGCGGTCCCATCAGGATTTCGGCAGCTTCTGTGATATGGCCGAGATGCGCGAACGGATCGGTCGAAAGAAGCTCCAGATGTTCCGGCGCATAGTCGTTGATGAACTTGTAGCTCTCTTCCACGGATGACGTCAGGACGATACCGCCATATTTCCCGGTAAGCACGGTTTTGGAGAAGCCGACGCGCTGTTCGGTCATGCGCGCCCAATGGTCCGGCAATGCAGCCAGCGCTTCTTCCGCGACGCGGCGGCTGTGCGTGACGAGCCATGCCGACGAATCCGGGCCATGTTCCGCCTCGATCAAAAGGTCGAGCGCGGCAAGTCCGCCCTTCACCGTGTCGTCGGCGAAAATGACAGCTTCCGAAGGGCCAGCAGGCAGGCCGGGATCGATAACGCCGCCAAGCAGGCGCTTGGCAGCAACCACCCATGGGCTGCCGGGGCCGACGATCTTGAGCGCCGGCTTCACCGTTTCCGTGCCATAGGCGACGGCAGCAACGGCCTGCGCGCCGCCGACCTTGTAGACGGTTTCCACACCGGCAAGGCGTGCTGCAACGAGCGTGGCAGCATCGACCGAACCATCCGGCGTCGGCGGGGTGACAATGGCAAGATCAGGCACGCCAGCAACCACAGCCGGAACGGCGGTCATCATGGTGACGGACGGAAACGCCCCCTTGCCGCGCGGAATATAGAGCGCGACGGAACGAATTGGCGTGAAACGGTCGCCTGCAAAGGCACCGGGACGCATTTCCTTCAGCCACATGGCCTCCGGCTTCTGTTCTTCATGGAAATGGCGAATATTATCGATGCCGAACTGGATGGCCTCGATCACGTCTTTTTCCACCTTGTCGAAAGCGGCATCGAACTCGGCTTCCGTCGCCTTGATATTGGCCGGATCGACTTCAGCCTTGTCGAGATCGCGCGCAAAGCGGACAAGCGCCGCATCGCCTTCTGTGCGAACGGCCTCGATGATCGGCTTCACCTTTTCAATAAAACCGGACAGGTCGGTTTCCGAGCGCTTGAGAAGTTCGGCGCGCGCTGCGTCGTCCAGTTTAGCCAGTTCGTGAAAAGAAACATCGGACATGATCGGCTCCTTGCTGGTTGCGGTGGTGGCGCAACCCGTCATTTCGATTTGAGGAAGATGTCGAGCCCGACCAGCCGGTCGAGCAGGAAGATGGCGGCAGCGGCACAGGCGATGAAGACGACGGAGATCGCTGCAAGGTCTGGCGTGATGATGGACCGGATCGAATTGTAGATCTGCACCGGCAGGGTCACGATGCGTGCATCGACCAGAAGCAGGCTGACCAGAAATTCGTTCAGCGCCAGAATGAACATCAGAAGCGAGCCGCTGATGACGCCAGGCACGACGACCGGCAGCGTGACGAAGAAGAAAGTCGAGATTGGCCCTGCCCCGCAATTTGCGGCGGCAAGTTCAAGATCAGCATCGAGATTGGCGGCACTTGCCGTCACCGCCCAGATCATGAAAGGCAGATTGATGACGCAGGCCGCAATCCCTACCGGCCAGAGCTGACCTAGAATGCCAGCCTGACCGAAGATCAGCATCAAACCGATGCCGGAACCGATTAGCGGAATGGTAAAGGGCAGCAGCAGGTAAATCTGGATCGTCTTTTCAAACCGCACGGCATATTTCGCCAGCGCTATGCCCGCGAGCGTTCCGACCGGAATAGCGACGATAGTGCAGATGAAGGAAACGTAGAGTGAGCGCAGGAATGCATCCCAGAGGTCGCTCGTTCCGGCGATCTTTTGATACCATTTCAGCGAGAACCCTTCCGGCGGAAAGGTAATCATGTTGCCGGATGTGAACGATGCGCCAAGCACCACAATGGTCGGTGCGGAAAGCAACACCAGAACGGCGATAACAAACGTCCATATGACGATGGATTTTGACAGTGGCGAGGTCATTTGCGCGCCCTCCCCATGGCAAGCGTGCCTGCCCCGAACAACGTGAACACGATCCCGACGAGGATGGAGCCGACGCCGACCAGAAGCAGTGCGAGCGTCGCGCCGAGCCCCTGATCGGACGTACGGAAGAACTGGTCATAGATCGCATTGGCGATAAAATCCTGCGACCCGCCGCCCAGAATGGCCGGTACGGCAAAATCGGTGAGCGACAGCGTCATCACCACCAGTCCCGCGCCGATCAAGCCCGGACGGGCCATGGGCAGGACGACATGGGCGAAGGTCCGCAGCCAGTTTGCACCAAGCGAGCTTGCCGCCGCTTCCATTTCTTCCGGAATGGCGGTCAGCGCCGGTGCGAGCATCAGCACGGCGAATGGCAGCAT
This sequence comes from Brucella tritici, assembly GCF_008932295.1. Classification (GTDB taxonomy): domain Bacteria; phylum Pseudomonadota; class Alphaproteobacteria; order Rhizobiales; family Rhizobiaceae; genus Brucella; species Brucella tritici. The sequence goes on from NZ_WBWA01000017.1 coordinate 18,497, forward strand.
ATATTGAATGAGGCCGAACAGAACCGCCGGATAATTATAGAGCAGCCGCATGGGCGCGATGCCGACAAAGCCAAGCGCCTCGTTGACCATGCCCTGATTACCGAGAATGATGAGCCAGCCATAGGCGCGCACGACCTGACCGATGAAGAAGGGCAGGAACAGCGCGATCAGCAGGAATTTGCGCAATGCAGCCGATGGCGTGCGCACCATGAGATAGGCATAGGGAAATGCCAGAAGAAGCGTGAATGCGGTCACGACGAGCGAGCCGAACAGGCTGCGCCATGCCACGGTTGCAAAGAGGCTTTCCGTCAGTGCACGCTTGTAATTGGCGAGCGTGTAATAATCCGACATCAGGAATGTCGAAGTGTCGAGCGTGCGCAGGCTGGTATCCGCGATCTGGATCAAGCCCAGCACCAGCAGTCCGACCAGAACAATCGCCGGAAGCAGCATCAGATAAGGCACGGCGCGATTGAACCGCGCGGGCCACAAAAAGGCTGCGATTGCTTCCAGCGCGTCCATGATGCGCCATGTCATGGGATAGGCAGTGCGTGCCGCTCGCATGTTTCAATTCCTGAATATTTGTCCGAAATGTTTGCCCGAAGACGCCGGGCATACGGATCGCCCTATCGGGCGACCCGTCTTGTTTTTCAAGGAGCTGGATCAGCCCTGCATGATGGCCTTGAACTTCGAGAACCATTCGCTCTCGTTCTCCACCTGCACCTTTGCCGAAATACGGATGAGGTGTTTGAAATCCTCGTCCTTGGTCGGATAGGCCGGATCATTCACCAGATCGGCGGGCGGGGTCAGGCCCGGCACGACGCCCGGCAGGCCAAGGCCGTCGAGCCAGACCTGCTGCGCATCCTTGGTAAGTGCAAAGTTGATATATTCCTTGGCCCAGTAAAGCTCGTTTTCCGGCAGGCCCTTTGGAATCCAAAGGCCGTCTGTGTCGAACTTCGCGCCCTCTTCCGGAACGGTCCAGTCGATCTTGACGCCGTTCTTCTGGGCTTCGCGCGCATTGGTGGAAATGGTGCAGGCCAGATCGATTTCACCCTTCTGGAACCAGGTGGTGAAATCCGGGTCTTCGCCGAGAAGCGGCTGCTGCTGCTTCACCTTGGTGATGAAATCCCATGCGGGCTGCATATTGCCCGGAATGTCTTCCAGCTTGCCGCCACCGGCAACCTGCGCCGGGAAGTGGAAGCCGATGCCATCGTTATAAAGCGCGATGCGTCCCTTGAACTTCGGATCGAGCAGGGCGTGCCACGACTTCGGCGGGCCATCCGGGAAGGCTTCCGGACGATAGGCCAGCACATAGACATAGCCGTAGGTGTTGACGATCGGATAGCCGTCGAGACCGACAGGCTTGGCAAGATCGGTGGTGTTCTTGAGGTTCGACAGGTCCGACAGGTCTTCGGTCACGCCACGCAATGCCGATTTGGTCGCATTGGTGGTCGTATCCCAGTTGACGTGGATCGGCGGAACACGCTTTTGCGCTACCGCGGCCCAGAGCTTCGGCTGGATTTCGTTGTCTTCTGTCAGGTCGTGACGGATGGAAATGCCGGTCTTGGCGGTAAACGGATCGGATACGCCAGCTTTCAGCGCGTCCACCCAGCTACCACCCCAGGCGCGCACGATCAGTTCCTTCGGCTTGGCCGGTTCTTCAGCAAATGCGCGCGACAGGCCGAGCGATGTCGTGCCGGCTGCGGCTGCAAAAGCACCTGCGCTCTGCAGGAAGCGGCGGCGGTCGAGTATCAGAAAAGGCTTCTTCATCTTGCTCATTTTGTTTCTCCTCTGGAGTTTCCCCGTAACGTTTCAGTTCATGCAGCAAAGACGATGAGATCGCGGGCGTTCCAGCCAAGATGCACGGTTTCACCTTCTGCAAACTGGCTATGGCCGATGGGATCGTGGTCGAAGACGCGCATCAACACGTCTCCCAAGGCAGGAACCCGCAATTCATAGACGATGCGTTCGCCCTCGAAGATCGCATCCGTAACGATGCCTTCAAGCACGGTATCGAGTTCCGCATGCGCTGCGGCGCTGCCGCCGATACGGATCTGTTCGGCGCGGATTGCGCACGAGACATTTGCGTTGGCGGCAACCGGTCCGCGCCCCTCGCCTGCCATGCCTAGCAGAGGCATTCCTGCATCGACCCGCACGAGATTGCCGTCGAGCGACGATGCCTTGCCGGAAATGAAATTGGTGACGCCGATGAAGTTCGCCACAAAGGCGTTGGACGGGTTGCGATAGGTCTCGGATGGCTGCGCCATCTGCTGGATTTCACCGCCATCCATGACGATGATTTCGTCAGATACGACGAGCGCTTCGCGCTGGTCATGGGTGACATTGATGGTCGTGACGCCCAGTTCCCGCTGGATACGGCGGAATTCGAGCTGCATTTCCTCGCGCAGCTTGCGGTCGAGGGCCGCCAGAGGTTCATCGAGCAGAAGTAGGTCCGGTTCAAAAACGAGGGCGCGCGCGATGGCCACGCGCTGTTGCTGGCCACCGGAAAGCTCGTGCACACGCCGCCCGCCGAGGCCGTTCAGGCGAACGAGGTCGAGATAGCGTTCCACCCGCTCAGGGATCGAACGCGCATCGAAGCGGCGCATTTTCAGCGGAAACGCGACGTTTTCGGCCGCCGTCATATGCGGGAAAAGCGCGAGCTTCTGGAAAACCATGCCGATGGAGCGCTTGTGCGGCGGCACGGCGCTGACAGCTTCGCCGTTGATGAATATTTCGCCGATGCTTGGCCGCTGGAAACCGGCAATGAGGCGGAGAAGCGTCGTCTTGCCGGAACCCGAAGGCCCGAGAATGGTCAGAAAACGGCCCTTGGCGAGATCGAAAGATGCCGCACGCACGGCATGGAAGCCGTTATAGATCATGCTGACATTGTTGACCGATACGGCAGCCGGTCCGTTGGAGACTTTACGGCCAGTTCCGGTTTCGGTTGTATTCATCGCAGTTTCCCATTTCAGTCAAAGCACCGGAAGGTGCTTTATGAAGTTATTTCAATCCTGTTTCGCAATCTGCTGATGTTTCTCTTGAGAATATCAGATTGATGCGAGATAGCCGCCGTCAATGGGGATCACCTGCCCCGTGACATAGGACGATGCGGCGCTTGCCAGAAACACCACGGCGCCCGCAACATCTTCCATTGCGCCGAAACGGCCCTGCGGAATTTTGCCCAGCATCGCCTGCTGCCAGTCGTCATTCTCGTAAAACACATCCGTCATGGCAGTGCGGAAATAGCCCGGCGCAATGCCATTGACGCGGATACCGGAAGGCGCCCATTCAGTGGCCAAAGCATGGGTCATGCCCATGAGACCGGATTTGGAAGAACCGTAAGGAGCGGCGGTTGGCACACCGACATAGGAGGTCAGCGAGCACAGATTGATGATCGCTCCACCCTTCCCGCTCTCTGTCATGTGGCGGGCGGCGGCCTGCGCGCAAAAGAACGCACCTTTGAGGTTGGTCGCCACGATGCGATCCCATAGCGCTTCGTCCACATCGAGCGAGGGACGGATTTCTTCATAACCTGCATTGTTGACGAGAATATCGAGGCCGCCGAGAGCATCTTTCGCTTGCGCGACAGCGGCTCCACAGGCCGCGACGTCGCGCACATCGAGAGAAAGAGTTGCCGAAGTGCGGCCATGGGCGGCGATACGGGATGCCGTTTCGGAGAGGTCGTCGGACTTGCGCGCTGTAATGGCAACATCGGCACCAGCCGAGGCGAGTGCTTCGGCAATGGCCTGTCCCAGTCCCCGGCTGGCACCGGTAACCAGCGCTTTACGCCCGCTAAGGTCGAAAAGCGATAAAACCTGCATCATGTTCCCCTGCGGACCTTTGGCAAAACAATATTGTTGCCCGAACTTCTACTTGTTCTGGCTCCAATGTTTAGCAATTTTTTGTGGTCTCCCCAGCATAGGACCATCTTTTTTATAAGTTGTCTATACATATATATACAAAATTGGATTTTAGTCTTAGAACTTCTCTTCTAATGATGCTTATCAAGTGATGTTGGGCACCTGAAGCGACCTCTCATGGCACTGGAAAAATGCGGCTATCCGGGTTGATTCGGCCCAGGTTTTTGCCTGCCCCGCGCCGATCTCGGGTTTGAAAGCATGTTTCGGGAGGCGGCCTTCCCAACTCATGCTAGAAAGCTTTTATGAAAGACCTTTTCGACCAGATTGAACCGCGTGAAATTCTGGCGCCCGGCGCCGTGCTTCTACGCGGCTTTGCGCTTCCAAGCGAAGATGCTGTTCTGAAAGCTGTGACCGATGTTTCCGCTGTCGCGCCTTTTCGGCACATGACCACTCCCGGCGGGTATCGCATGTCGGTTGCGATGACGAATTGCGGAGAATTTGGCTGGGTTACGGACCGGACCGGTTATCGTTACAGTACCGACGACCCGGAAACCGGCCTGCCCTGGCCTGCGATGCCGGATGCGTTTCGCGCGCTTGCCCAAAGTGCAGCCCGTGAAGCTGGCTATCCTGACTTTGAGCCGGATGCCTGCCTCATCAATCGTTATGAACCGGGTGCGAAACTTTCATTGCATCAGGACAAGGACGAACAGGATTTCAACAATCCGATTGTTTCAGTGTCGCTTGGTCTGCCCGCGACTTTCCAGTTCGGCGGACTGAAGAGAACCGACCCGATTGCGAAATATATCCTGCATCATGGTGACGTGGTTGTGTGGGGTGGACCGTCACGTCTCTTCTATCATGGCATACTCGCCCTGAAGCGTGGCGAGGACGAAAAACTGGGTCCGTTTCGCCTTAATCTGACATTCAGAAAATCGCGCTGACAGTTGCCAAACGCGATTTTTGGAACAGAGAAGCGACAGAAATCGCCTTTTAATTGTGGCGAGCGACCGTTCTTTTTGCGGCAATTTTGTGGCGAGAGGGGGGTTAGTTAAACGCCCCGCCATCGCTTTTACTCTCTGGACGCTCCTTCGCAACCTTGTCGCGGTAGCCGCTGGCTCTGTAGGCAGCAATCGGTTCGATCGCCCCGCTGGTGCGGCGGCGTGCTTCCGCAAGGATCGGTTCGACATCGGTTCGATAGGCGCGTTTGAGCGTATCGGATGCCATCAGCGCATCGTTTTCCTGTTGGTAGGTTTCGAGCGCTTCACGATCCACCAGCAGCGCTTGCGCATAGGCACGGCGGATTTCATTGGCGGATGAGATCAGGCTTTCCAGCGGATCGGTCACATTATGCGACTGGTCGATCATGTGCGCCGGGTTGAAATCCTTCACGCCGCGATACTCCGCATCGACCAACTCATTGAAAACAAGGAATAATCGATACGGATCGATGGAGCCGGCATCGAGATCGTCATCGCCATATTTGCTGTCGTTGAAATGGAATCCGCCGAGTTTGCCGAACTGCATCAGCCGCGCCACGATCATTTCGATATTGGTGTTGGGCGCATGGTGGCCGAGATCAACCAGACATTGCGCCTTGGGACCAAGCGTCGAGGCGATGAGATAATTGGTGCCCCAGTCCTGAACCACCGTCGAATAAAAGGCCGGTTCATACATTTTGTGCTCGGAGAACAAGCGCCAGTCATCGGGCAGAGCTTTGTAGATTTCGCCCATCGAGGCCAGATAGCGCTCGAAAGCACGGGTGAAATTCTGCTGGCCGGGGAAATTGGACCCGTCGCCGAGCCAGACCGTCAGCGCCTTGGAACCGATGGCTTTTCCGATTTCGATACATTCGATATTGTGCTCGATGGCCTGCGCCCGCACCTTTGGGTCGATATGGGTGAGCGAACCGAATTTGTAGGAAAGCTTCTGGTCCGTTGCATCGGCAAAGGTATTGGAATTCATGGCGTCGAAGCCGAGGCCCAGCGCCGCGGCATGGGCTTTCAGCTTCTTCGGATCGGCCTTATCCCACGGAATATGCAGCGAGACATTCGGCGTTGCGCGCGACAATTCGTTGATGACGGCGCAATCGTCGAGCTTGTCGAAAATGCCACGCGGCTCACCCTTTCCCGGAAAGCGCCCGAAGCGCGTGCCGCCCGTGCCGGTGCCCCACGAAGGCACGGCAACGAAATAGCTCGCCACCTTGTCCGTAATCTTGTCGATCTCGATACCGCGGCGCAAAAGCTGTTCGCCGAGCGCCTGATAATCGCTCTTCAATGCATTTTCGAAACCGGAATTATGCTCGGCGATGAAATCTGCCGAAATACGTTGATCGGACATGGTTCCTCCCAAAATGTCCTGATTATATGGTCAGCGCGGAAAGCTCTGCTGGTTTCCGGCGTCGACATTGATGATGTTGCCGGTGGATTTTGCCGAAGCATCGCTTGCAAGGAAGTAGATGGCCTCGGCGATATCTTCCGGCAAAACATTGAGCTTCAGCAGCGAGCGCTTGCGATAATGCTCCTCCAGCTCCGAAACATCGATCTTGGAGGATGCGGCACGCTGTTCGCGCCACTCACCGTCCCATATCTTGGAGCCGCGCAGAACTGCATCGGGGTTGACGACATTGACGCGGATGCCAGCATCAGCACCTTCCAGCGCCAGACAGCGGGCCAGATGGATTTCAGCGGCCTTGGCCGTGCAATAGGCGGATGCATTGGGTGAAGCAGCAAGACCATTCTTGGAAGCGACAAACACCACATTGCCGCCGATCTTCTGGCGGCGGAACAGGCGAAAGGCCTCCCGCGACACGAGGAAATAGCCGGTCGCCAGAATGTCGATATTGCGGTTCCACATGGAGAGTTCGGTGGTTTCCACCGGAGCCGACGACGCGATGCCTGCATTGGAGACCAGAATGTCGATGCCGCCCAGCTCGACACTGGCTTCAACAAAGGCATTGGCTACGCCCTTTTCGTCGGTGACGTTCAGTTCGACACTGCGCACCTGATCGGCGCCATAACGCTTTGACAGATTGACGTGAGCGGATTTGAGCGATTCTGCGTCAATATCCGCCAGAACCACGCAAGCGCCCTCGCCCGCCAGCCGCTCGGCGGTGGCATAGCCGATGCCGCCAGCGCCGCCGGTGATAAGCGCGATGCGCCCGGCAAGGCTTTTCGGCTTTGGCATGCGTTGCAGCTTGGCTTCCTCAAGCAGCCAATACTCGATATCGAAGGCTTCCTGTTCAGGCAGGCCCTGATATTCCGATACGCCGGATGCACCGCGCATCACATTGATCGCGTTGACATAAAACTCACCGGCGATGCGCGCAGTCGCCTTGTCGCGTGCGAAGGACAGCATGCCGACACCGGGGATCAGGAAAATCACCGGATTGGGATCGCGCATCTTCGGCGAATTGTCGTGCTTGCACGCCTCGTAATAGCGCTTGTAGTCGGCGCGATAGGCTTCCAGTGCACCCTCAAGCCCGGCAACGATAGCATCGACATCGGGCTTGGCCGGGTCGAAATTAACGACCAGCGGGCGGATTTTGGTGCGTAGGAAATGATCCGGGCAGGACGTGCCCAAAGCGGCCAGCGGGCGCAATTCCTTCGCATTCACGAATTCCAGCACCGCATCCTGATCATCGAAATGGCCGAGCTTGCGCTCTTCCTTGCCGATGAGCCCGCGAATTTCCGGCATCAGACGCGCCGCAATGGCGCGACGCTCCGCAGCAGCCAGGCTTTGCGTGACAGCGCCGCCGAAAGCGGCCTTGCCTGCCGTCTTCTGGTCCAGCCATTCAATGGCCTTGTTGATGATGGCGAGCGTGGTTTCGTAGCAGGTCTTTGCGTCATTGCCCCACGTGAAAAGTCCATGACTTTCAAGGATAACGCCCTTTGCCTTGGGATTTGCCTTTACAAAGGCTTCAAGGTCAAGACCGAGCTGGAAGCCGGGACGACGCCATGGCAGCCAGCCGATTTCGCCGCCGAAAATCTCGGCCGTCAGTTCACGGGAATTCCGGGATGCGGCGATAGCGATGATCGCATCGGGATGCATATGGTCCACATGCCTGAAGGCGACAAAACCATGCAGCGGCGTATCGATGGATGCCGCGCGCGGATTGAGATTGAAGGTGCAGTGCGGCAGGAAGCCGACCATGCGGTCCTCATCCTCAACGCCCTTATAGATGGCTTTCAGAGCGTCGAGCTTGTCCTGATAAAGTGTCGCAAAGCCATCGAGCTTGATTGTGCCGACATCACCGCCCGAACCCTTGACCCAGAGAACCTGAACCTTTTCGCCAGTCAGCGGATCGGTTTCCTCCACCTTGGCGGAAGTGTTTCCCCCGCCGTAATTGGTGATGCGCTTGTCGGAACCGAGCAGATTGGAGCGGTAAAGCAGCTTTCCCGGCTCATCCATCGTTGCTGCTCTGGCATCATCCCACCGGTTTTCGAGAAGCCTGCTCTGGGCCACCATGTCATCCTCCCAAGTCTGTTATGGTGAATCGCAAGCCGCCTGTACGTCTGCAAGTACGTCTGCATGCCCGTTCAATGTGCCAGCGATCATGTTGCGGCAGATATGACGTATCAAACGAATTGCTGTCAATCACAAACGATCACAATCAATCATTAATGTGATTATTGTGCGCCATTGTGATTGTTTGTGATTGACAGTCGCGATATTTATGCCCGATACAAAGACAAGGAGGAGCCATGCACGAAAGAGAGCGCCACCGCATCATCCTGAGTGCTGTTCAGGAAAAGCCGGTGATTACCATTCAGGATCTGGTGGAACTGACGGAGGCGTCGGAAGCGACACTTCGCCGGGATATTGCGTCGCTCCATATGCAGGGCAGGATCAAGCGCGTGCGCGGTGGCGCAGAGGCTATTCATCCGCCGCAATTCGGCAATCTTGCGGGTCGTCCTTTCAAGGTTTCGGAATCGGAAAACGCGGACCGCAAGCGCGCAATAGCTCGTGAAGCGGTTGCGCTGTGCGAAGAAGGCGACAGCATCATCATCAATGGCGGGTCCACGACTTTTCAGATGGTGCATTATCTTGCTCCGCGCCGCCTTCAGGTGCTGACCAATTCGTTTGCCATCGCCGAACATCTTCTGCGCCAGTCGAAAAGCACGGTGATCGTGCCCGGCGGTGCGATCTATCGCGACCAGAGCCTTATCCTGTCGCCTTTCGACAATGACGTTATTCGCAATTTCTACGGTCGGCGCATGTTTATGGGCTGTCAGGGGATCAGCCCGCTCGGCGTCATGGAATCCGATGCGCTGATCATCCAGAGCGAACAGAAACTCATGGGCCAGGCGGACGAACTTGTCCTGATGGTCGATTCAACGAAATTCACACGCCGTTCCAGCCTCATCCTTTGCCCGCTCGACCGGGTCAGCACGCTGATCACCGATGACGGCATTTCGGATGAAGCGCGGCGCATGGTGGAAAATGCGGGCATCCGGCTCATCGTGGCGCAGGTCTCCGCAAATGCTGGCAAGGGCGACCCACGGGAGGATTCCGCCGAGGTGGCCTGAGCCGGAACAAGCGAAACATATGTCTTTATACTGGGAGGAATGAGACATGAAACTTTTCAAGAAACTGGCATTAGGCACTGCACTGGCCGTTGCCTTCATGGCTGCCCATGCGCAGGCCGCCGACATGAAGATCGGGCTTGTTGCGAAGTCGCTCGGCAACGGCTTCTTTGAAGCTGCCAACAAGGGTGCGCAGGAAGCTGCGAAGGAACTGGGCGGCGTAGAGGTCATCTATACCGGCCCGACCACCACAACGGCGGAAGGTCAGATTGAAGTCATCAATTCGCTGATCGCGCAGGGCGTGGATGCCATCGCCATTTCGGCCAACGACCCGGATGCTGTCGTCCCCGCCCTGAAGAAAGCCGCACAGCGCGGCATCAAGGTGATCTCGTGGGATTCGGGCGTCGCACCTGAAGGCCGTATCGTTCACCTCAACCCGTCTTCCAACGAACTGATCGGCAAGATGTGCCTCAAGCTCGCAGCCGATCACCTGCCGGACGGCAAGGGCGATTTCGCGATCCTGTCTGCTACCACCACTTCGACCAACCAGAATATCTGGATTGGCGAGATGAAGAAGCAGCTCAAGGACTTCCCGGGCCTCAATCTGGTGACCACCGTTTATGGTGACGACCTGGCCGACAAGAGCTACCGCGAAGCGCAAGGACTGCTGACTTCAAATCCGAATGTGAAGGTCATCGTGGCACCGACGACCGTTGGCGTTCTCGCTGCCTCGCAGGCTGTGAAGGATGCAGGCAAGATTGGTGATGTCTATGTGACCGGCCTTGGTCTTCCGTCCGAAATGGCCGGCGCCATCAAGTCGGGCGCAACCAAGGAATTCGCTATCTGGAACCCGATCGACCTTGGCTATTCGGCAACCCAGATTGCCTATCATCTCGTCAAGGGTGATGCCGATGGCAAGCCGGGCTCGGAAATCGAAGCCGGACGCATGGGCAAGATCAAGATTGGTGACAATGGCGAAGCCGCAATGAGCGATCCGTTCGTCTATGACGCGTCGAATATCGACGAATTCTCCAAGGTCTTCTGATCGGAAAGCGCATCCCGAAAAGTGTGAAACGGTTTTCGGACACGATGCGTATTTTAAAAAGAGGCGGCATTCGCTGAACGGGTGCCGCCTCCCGTTCCCCAGAATCGATTTCAGGTGTCTGCAATGAATGCAGCTTTTCTCTCAAGCGGCGATTCCAGCGGTGAGCAGACGGTGCTTGCCATGACGGACCAGCCCATTCTGGAAATGCGCGGCATTGCCAAGACATTTCCCGGTGTGCGTGCGCTCGATGACGTCAATATCGCGCTCTATCCCGGTAAGGTGACCGCGCTGATCGGCGAGAACGGCGCAGGCAAGTCCACGCTCGTGAAAATCCTCACCGGCATCTATCAGCCTGATGAAGGTGAAATCCTCATCGACGGCAAGCCGGTGCATCTGGCGACCGCACAGGATGCGACCGATCACGGCGTCACGGCTATTCATCAGGAAACCGTGCTCTTTGACGAATTGTCGGTGGGCGAAAACATCTATCTCGGCCATGCGCCGCGCACGAAATTCGGCTTCGTCAACTGGAAGGCTGTCTATGCTCGTTCGCAAGCCTTGCTATCCTCGCTGGAAACGACGGTCGACGCGCGCATCAAGCTGAAGGAACTGTCCATCGCCCAGCGCCATCTGGTCGCCATTGCCCGCGCGCTGTCAGTGGATTCGCGCATCGTCATCATGGACGAACCGACCGCAGCCCTGTCGCGCAAGGAAGTGGACGACCTGTTTCGCATCGTGGCGCGGCTGAAAGCGCAGGGCAAAGCCATCCTGTTCATCAGCCACAAATTCGATGAAGTCTACGAAATCGCCGATAATTATGCGGTTTTTCGCGACGGGCACGCCGTCGGGCACGGCACGCTTGCCGATACACGGCAGAACGATATTGTGCGCATGATGGTCGGACGGTCTGTCGATCAAGCCTTTCCCAAACAGGATGTCGCCATCGGCAAGCCGGTGCTGACCGTCGAAAACTATTCGCACCCGACCGAGTTTCGCGACATTTCCTTTGAGCTGCGCAAGGGGGAAATCCTCGGCGTTTACGGCCTTGTCGGTGCCGGGCGTTCGGAATTCGCACAATCGCTGTTCGGTATCACCAAGCCATCCCGTGGCCGTGTGACGCTTGAAGATCGCGAGATCAGCATCCGCCGTCCCGGCGATGCGGTGGCGCATGGCATCGTCTATGTGCCGGAAGAGCGCGGACGCCACGGCGCCGTGCTGCAACTGCCGATCTTCCAGAATGTATCGCTGCCGTCGCTCGCCCGCACCTCGCGCAATGGCTTTCTGCGCATGGCGGAAGAGCTGGCGCTGGCGCGCAAATATGCCGAGCGCTTCGACCTGCGCGCCGCCGCCCTTTCCGTACCGGTCGGAACGCTATCCGGTGGCAATCAGCAAAAGGTTGTCATCGGCAAGTGGCTCGCCACCAATCCGAAGGTCATCATTCTCGACGAGCCGACCAAGGGCATCGATATCGGTTCCAAGGCCGCGGTTCATGCCTTTATCAGCGAACTCGCCGCCGAGGGGCTCAGCATCATCATGATCTCGTCGGAACTGCCGGAAATCATCGGCATGTCTGACCGCGTGATGGTCATGCGCGAGGGGCTGATGGAAGGCGTCTTCGAGCGCGCCAGCCTCGACGCGGAAGTGCTAGTGCGCGCCGCCACCGGAAACACGGAGTAGACGATGAAACAGTTGCTCAAGCAGCGCGAACTCCTGCTCCTCGTCATTATCGCTCTTCTGGTGGGGCTGTTCGCAAGCCGCGCTCCGGGCTTTGCCAACGCACATAATCTGGCGAATATTTTCAACGACACGTCTATTCTCATCATTATCGCGCTCGGACAGATGGCGGTGATCCTGACCAAGTCCATCGATCTGTCGGTCGCCGCCAACCTTGCCTTTACCGGCATGGCCGTGGCGATGCTGAATGCGACCTATCCGGGCCTGCCGCTCGTGCTTCTGATCGCGCTGGCAATTGGCATCGGTGCGGTTCTGGGCGCGATCAACGGCATTCTGGTCTGGAAACTCAACATTCCGGCGATTGTCGTCACGCTTGGCACGCTCACCATCTATCGTGGCATGGCCTTTGTGCTGTCCGGCGGCGCATGGGTGAATGCGCATCAGATGACAGCGCCCTTCCTCAACACGCCACGCACGCCTTTTCTCGGCCTGCCGCTCTTGGGCTGGACGGCGATCCTGATCGTGGCGCTCGTCTATGTGCTGCTGACGCGAACATTCTTCGGTCGTGCCCTTTATGCCTCCGGCGGCAACCCGACCGCCGCCGTCTATACCGGCATCGACGTCGGCCGCACGCGCTTCTTCGCCTTCGTGCTTTCGGGCGCGCTCGCCGGGCTTTGTGGCTACCTCTGGGTGTCGCGCTATGCCGTCGCCTATGTGGATGTGGCCGCCGGGTTCGAACTTGACAGCGTTGCGGCCTGCGTTATCGGCGGCATCTCAACACTTGGCGGGATAGGCTCTGTCGCCGGTGCGGTTCTTGGCGCCCTGTTCCTCGGCGTCATCAAGAACGCCCTCCCCGTCATCAACATATCGCCCTTCTGGCAGATGGCGATCTCCGGTTCCGTCATTATTCTGGCGGTGATCTTCAATGCACGTCAGGAAAAGCGGCGCGGACGCATCATCCTGCGCGACAAGGCTGCAAAGACTTACGAGGAGGTTACGGCATGAAGAACGAACAGCGCCGTCACATTCCGGACCGGCTCGGAACGCCATTCTCGCGCATCTTCGCAAGCTGGGAAATGCTTCTGCTTGGTGTCGCGATTGCGATCTTCATCGCCAATTCCTTCGCTTCGCCCTACTTCCTCAATGCCTGGAACCTCTCCGACGCCACGTTCAACTTCACCGAAAAGGCGTTGATCGCCTTTGCGATGACGCTTCTGATCATTTCCGGTGAAATCGACCTCTCGGTCGCTGCGATCATTGCGCTTTCCTCGACCGCGATGGGTGCGGCTGCGCAGGCTGGCGTCGGCACGCCGGGTCTGGTCTGCATCGGCATTGGCACCGGCCTTGTCTGCGGCGCAATCAATGGCGGGTTGGTGGCCGGGCTGAAACTGCCATCCATTGTCGTGACCATCGGCACGATGAGCCTTTTCCGCGGCATTTCCTATATCGTGCTCGGCGATCAGGCCTTTGGCGGCTATCCGGAAAGCTTTGCCTATTTCGGACAGGGCTATGTGTTCTGGGTCTTCTCGTTCGAATTCGCACTGTTCATTCTGTTCGCCGTGCTGTTTGGCGTGCTCTTGCATGCCACCAGCTTCGGACGCCGTATCTATGCCATCGGTAACAATGAATTCGCGGCGCGCTTTTCCGGCATTCCGGTTGAGAAAACCAAATTCGTGCTTTTCCTGATGACGGGCGTGATGAGTGGCATCGCCGCCGTTTGCCTGACCTCGCGCCTCGGCTCGACGCGCCCGTCCATTGCGCAAGGCTGGGAACTGGAAGTCGTCACCATGGTCGTGCTGGGCGGCGTGTCGATCCTTGGCGGCTCGGGCACAATCGTCGGCGTGGTGATCGCCGCTTTCGTAATGGGCCTTGTGACCTTCGGGCTTGGGCTTCTCAATGTGCCGGGCATCGTCATGTCGATCTTCATCGGCCTCCTTTTGATTGTCACCATTTCATTGCCGATCCTCATCCGGCAGTTCAAAGGGAGACGCACAGCATGACGGCTGAACGCTATGCATTTCGCATGACGCTTAATCCGGGCATGGAAGCGGAATATCGCCGCCGTCATGATGAGATATGGCCAGAACTGGTGGACCTTCTCCACGAGGCAGGCGTGTCGGATTACGCGATCTATCTCGATGAAGAAACCAACATTTTGTTCGGCGTGCTGACGCGCAGCGCCGGTCACGGCATGGCGACCCTGCCCGACCATCCCGTCATGAAGAAATGGTGGGCGCATATGGCCGACATCATGGCGACGAACCCCGACAATTCGCCGGTTTCTGTCGATCTCAAGCCAGTGTTTCACATGTCATGAAGCGCATCGCCATTCTCGATATCGGCAAGACCAATGCCAAAGTCGTCGTGATTGATGCGGCAGGCGGCGAGGAAATTGCCGCGCGCCGCATGCCGAACACTGTGCTCCGCGACGGCCCCTATCCGCATTATGATATCGAGGCGCTGTGGCGCTTCTTTCTGGCAAGTCTTGCGGATTTTGCGCAAGAGCCGGGTTTCGATGCCACTTCCATCACTACGCATGGCGCGTCGGCGGCCCTTGTCGCCGCAGATGGCACGCTGGCAATGCCGGTTCTCGACTATGAACTCGAATATCCAGCCGAAATCCGCGCCACCTATGCGGCCATAAAGCCGGATTTTCGCGATACGTTTTCGCCGACCCTGTCGCTCGGCCTCAATCTCGGCGCGCAGCTTCACTATCTGAAAACGGTCTTTCCTGTCGATTTCGCGCGCACCCATTTCATATTCACCTATCCGCAATATTGGGCATGGCGCCTTACTGGCGTCGCCGCATCGGAAGTGACCTCGCTTGGCTGCCACACGGATTTGTGGCTGCCGAAGCAATCGGCTTTTTCGGCGCTTGTCGACCAACTGGACATTCGCGAAAAATTCCCGCCGCTGCGCTCCGCCTTCGATGCGCTGGGCGAGGTTCTGCCCGAAATTGCATCAGAGATCGGCCTTTACAAAGCCGTGCCGGTTCATTGCGGCATTCACGATTCCAACGCATCGCTGCTCGCGCATCTGATGGATCGGGAAGGCCCGTTCTCGGTCGTCTCCACCGGGACGTGGGTTGTCAGTTTCGCCGTTGGCGGTAATTTTGGCGGACTAGCCCCGGAACGCGATACGCTGGCCAATGTCGATGCCTATGGCCGTGCCGTTCCATCCGCCCGTTACATGGGCGGGCGCGAGTTCGATATCATGACTGAAGGACTGACCGTTCCTCCGGTCATCGACCAGCCCGATATCGTGACAACGGTTCTGGCGCAGCACATTATGGCGCTACCTTCAGCGGTGCCCGGTTGCGGTCCCTATCCGAATTCCAATCTTCGCTGGATCAACGCAGACATGGCCAGCGAGGCGGAACGCTATGTTGCCGCCTGCATCTATGCGGCGCTGATGACGGAGACCTGTCTCCACCTGCTGGGTGCAGGTGGACCGGTTATTGTCGAAGGGCCGTTTGCCGGGAATCCGGTCTATCTTGAAGCGCTGTCGAATTTTACGGGACGTGACGTTGAAGCCGTATCAGGATCGACGGGCACTTCGCTCGGTGCCGGATTGCTCGCAGGCGCAAGGGTTCCGGAAAAACACGGCCGGATTTTCAGGCCGGGCAACGAAGCCTATGCCGCCTATCGAAAGCAATGGATAAAGAATACGGCATAAATTACTGAAACAAGATGGAATAAGCCCGGAATGCATGAGCGCTTTCCGGGCTTATTCTGGTCAGTTCAGTGCCTTCTGGCGCGTCTCCACGTCGATGAAGAAGGCGATAATACCGGCCAGCGCCAGAAGTCCCGCGAATAGCGCCACGGCGACGTAAAAGCTCTGGCTGATGACGAGCGCCAGCGCGGAGGGCGCAAGCAAGCCGCCAAGGCGAGCCATCGCGCCCGCCGCTCCCATTCCGCTTGCGCGCAATCCTGTCGGATAAAGTTCCGGCGTGAAAGCATAGAGTGCGCCCCATGTGCCAAGCAGCGCAAAGCTCATGATGAGAATGGATGAACCGACAACGGCAGAGCTGTTGGCCACTGTAAAGAGAGCGCAGGCAGCCGCGCTGATGAACAGGAAGGCGATCAGCGTCTTCTTGCGTCCCCACGCTTCCACGCCATAGGCGGCGAGTGCGTAGCCCGGCAATTGGGCCAGCGCAACCACGACAAGGAAGCCGTAGCCGCGGACGAAGCCAAAACCGTCACCGGCAAGCTTGGCCGGAATCCAGGTGAAAATGCCGTAATAGGACACCGAAACGAGGAACCAGATTGCCAGCGTCGTCAGCGTGCGCTGGCGAAGGTTTGGCGATAGAAGCTTTTCGCCTGTCACCATAAGCGGTGCTTCAAGCCGGGCCTTCGGCGGCAGCTCAGGCTTGCCATTACGGCGAAGCACGCGGTTCATCACCGATTTGGCTTCTTCCGGGCGCCCCGACTTCAGAAGATGCATCGGGGATTCCGGCACCCAGAGACGCAGCCATATGCCGATAAGGGCGGGTGCAGCGGTGACGACGAAGATATAGCGCCACGCATCCTCTACGCCTGCAAGGCTGGTGGCCCATGCCGCAAGGGCGATGATAACAGTGCCGACCGCCCAGAAACCTTCGAGCATAACCAGCCAGCGACCGCGATTTTTGGCCGGAAGGAATTCGGCCATCATCGCATAGTCGACCGGCAAGGTTCCGCCCACTGCCACGCCTGTCATGAAGCGCAGGGCGAGCAAGACGCCGAAGCTGGGCGCAAATGCGGAAAGCAGTCCGAAAACGGCATCACAGGCGACAGTGATGAGAAGCACGCGACGGCGACCATATTTATCGGCCAATCGTCCGAATACGGCTGCGCCGATCAGCATGCCGAGGAAGAACAGCGTTCCGGTCTGCAATGCCTGCGGAATCGTCAGCCCAAAAGTCTTTGCAATGGCAGCGCCGGTAAAGCCGACGGCAAGCACCTGCATGGCATCGGCGGCCCAGACAAGACCGAACACACCCAGAAGACCGCGTTGAAATGCGCCCGTACCCGCCTGATCGAGCGTCTGTTCGATGGTAACTTTCATGCCGCGACGTGTCCCCTGCTGCCGGCTGAATATATGCTGCCTTTTACAACGCTGACGATGGGGCGCTGTCAATCGCCCTTTTCCGATATTGCCCGATCTTTTGCCTGCAAATATTCCCAGAAGCTCTCGGCATGGGCCGGAAGTGCCGCATCGTGACGATAGATACGGACCTCAACCGTGAAATCCCAATAGGGATCAGTCGAGGCCGGTACGAGTTCGCCGCGTTGCAGTTCATCATAGATGAGACTTTCGGGCAGCCAGGCCATACCCCACCCTGCAAGCGCCATGGCCTTCAGACCGATCGACATGGTGTTTTCGTGAACCACCTGACGCTTGAACGCAGTGCCGGATGCAAATTTCTGCGACAGGGCAGCGCCGAAGAAGGAAAAGTCGCCGTAGCTCAGATATGGCAGCGGCTCCCCGCTGGCGATTGCGTGATCGAGTATCGGCCCTGTCTGTGATGGGCGCGAGACCGGCATCAGCCGTTCGGTGCCGAGCACGATATAAGGAAACTGGGTGCGGTCGATCAGGATCGGCACGAAATTATGGGCATAAGTCAGGAAGAAGTGAACCTCTCCTTCCGTCAGCGTCGCGATATTGTCCTCAAAGCCGCCGCGATCCGGACTGAGCAGGGAGCGGATGCCGCCAACATCGTCGTCGATCTGTTTCAGCCAGTGCGGAAAGAACGTGACCGTCAGCGTGTGCAGTGCTGAAAATGTGAGGACGGGATTCTGGACTTCGCGGCTCGGCTGCAACGCTTTGCGCGTGTTGTAGAACTGGCGAACCGTATCCTGCGCGACAGGCAGGAAGGTTCGTCCCTCGCGGGTAAGCTCGGCAGGAAACGTCGCGCGATTGACGAGCGTGACCCCCAGCCAGAGTTCAAGCTGCTTGATCCGGCGGGAAAATGCGGATTGCGTCACATGACGGGCATCTGCCGCACGTGAGAAACTCGACGTTGCCGCCAGCGCGATGAAGTCTTCCAGCCATTTTAGTTCCATTGGGTCGGGCCTTCTCTAGGGGAGTAGGGGAATAAGGGAATAGGTGAGTAGGGCATCAGAGGCAATTCGCGGCCCCACATACTCCCTTACTCACCTATTCCCCTACTCCCTCACCCCTTATGCAATTTCTGCATAGTGATTGCAAAACATAGCATTGGCAGCTCCCAAGCTTTTTCCATACCGTCGCGTCAGGGCTTGTTAAACGCGCATCTGTTCCGAAAATCGCTTCACGCTTTTCGGGGTGCGCACAATCAATCACATAGATGTCCGAGGACGTGTTTTGGCCAGGGTAATTTATTTGAACGGCGCTTTCGTTGCTGAGAACGAAGCGAAAGTGTCGGTGTTCGATCGCGGCTTTCTGTTTGGTGACGGTATTTACGAAGTCAGCGCTGTCATCGATGGGCGTCTTGTCGATAACGAGCTTCACCTCGCCCGTCTGGAGCGTTCCGTCAAGGAACTCGGAATTCCGTTGCCTGCTTCGCTGGATGCCATTCGTGCGGCTCAGATCGAGCTGATGAAACGCAACGAGCTTTATGAAGGCGTCGTTTATATGCAGGTGACGCGCGGCGAAGCTGAGCGTGATTTCGTCTATGCCGACGACATCAAGCCGAATTTCGTCATGTTCACGCAGGCCAAGAACCTCGCCAATTCACCGTCGGTTCAGAATGGCGTAAGGGTGGATGTTGCACCCGACACACGCTGGGCGCGCCGCGACATCAAGACCGTCATGCTGCTGGCACAGGTGCTGGCGAAGAAGCAGGCCAAGAGCAAGGGCTATCATGAAGTCTGGCTGGTCGAAGATGGCTTCGTCACCGAGGGCGGTTCATCGACGGCATTCATCATCACCAATGACAATGTGCTGGTAACGCGGCCGAATTCGCACGCCATCCTGCCCGGCTGCACGCGCCGCGCCGTCATCAAGATCGCGGAAGAACAGAACCTTCGCATCGAAGAACGCCTGTTCACAGTCGATGAGGCGAAGGCCGCCAAGGAAGCATTTCTTACGAGCGCATCAAGCTTCGTGACGCCGATTATCGGCATTCAGGATCACACGATCTCCGATGGCAAGCCGGGACCAATCACCCGGCGCCTGCAGGAGATCTACATGGATATGGCTCGCACGGGAGCGGAGCCGGTACTTCAACCTTAACCCCAAGAAAAGAAAGCAAGAGGGGACAATGACAATAAAAAGACTACTGAAACAGACAGCCTATGGCGCAGTTTTTGCCAGCGCAGCAGCGCTGGCAGGTGCGGGAGCCGCATTGGCAGCAACCGAAGGCTACGGCGATTGCCCGCTGACGGGTGAAAAGGGTTCGGCCAAGATCAATCCGGCGGTTGAGGGACAGTTTACTGTCATCATCAACCTGCCTGCCCTTGGCCAGTTCAACGGCGATACGCCGGACAGCATCAAGGACGGCTATGAATTCTGCATGGCGGTCAACATTGCGCATCGTCTGGGCCTCGACAAGGTAAAGCTCGTCAACGCCTCGTTCGATTCCATCGTTGCCGGTCAGAACAGGGATTACGACATCGCGCTTGCGCTGATCTCGGTTACCGAGCCGCGCAAGAAGGTCGTGGATTTCTCCGTTCCTTACATGAATTCGGATTACGGTGTTGCTGCACGTGCCGACAAGCCGGTTACCGAAGCTGACATGAAGACCGGAAAGATCGGAACTCAGGCCGGTACGACATTGGTTCCTTTCGCACAGGATACGCTGAAGGTCGCAAGCCTCGATGTGTTCGACGATACGGCTTCCATGTTTACCGCTCTTGCCGCTGGCAAGGTTGATGCCGTGATGACTGACCTCACGATCATCCTCGGACAGGTACAGAATTCCAACGGCAAGCTGGCGGTTGTCGGCAAGTATACGTCCGGCGGCGAGACCGCAGGCATCTACCCGAAGGGTTCGGAAAACAAGAAGGTCATCGACCAGCTTATCGAGGACATGAACAAGGATGGCACGCTGAAGAAGCTTGAAGCTGCCTATCTGCTTCCGTCCTGGGGAATGTCGCCTTCCGACGTTCCGCTCTGGAAGCCATGATCTGACGGTTTTCGGGTCGCAATCGCAATGCCGGTTGCGATCCGGACTGACCGGCATTCAGAACCCGACCTTTGCGGCTGACGTTCCCGATCATCGGGACCGTTTCCCCATCTGTTTCAGCGAGAATAAACCATGTCTTATCCGGCACCGGATGCAAGCGCGGAACGCGCGCGGCAATGGCGTGTCCGAAACAAGGTTCGCACCCATGGCGGTCGTTCCCTGTTCGCTTTTGTCTTTTCCTTCCTTACCCTTCTGGCCTCGGGCCAGACGGTCTATAGCGTTTCGAGCTATACGATCTCGCAGGGCTGGCCTGAATTGCCCGTTGTGGCAGTAGGCATCGTGCTGCTGCTGGCACCGCTTGCCGTCCTCTGGTTTGCCTGGCGTGCCGTGCAGATTTCGGGCGAAGCCGGAAAGAGCGCCGATATCTACCGTGGGCGCGAGCTCGGCGCACAGGCGTCCGATCTTTCCTGGCAGGTGATTTCCTATGCCGTAGCGGTTCTCATCATCTGCGCCGGCGCGTGGTTCATGATCGTCAATGACGCAGCCGTCAGCCGAACCTTCTTCGACGTTAGCCTGATCGTCAAATCGGCAGGTACGGTGCTGAAAGCTTTCGGCACGAATATCGTCATCTTCTTCGTATCGGCCATCCTGATCCTCGTATGGGCGCTCGTCATCGCCATTGCGCGCACGCTGCCGGGCAAGGCTGGCAAGCCCATCCGCGTGCTTGCAACGCTCTACAGCGATCTGTTTCGCGGACTTCCGGCCATCATCACGATCTATCTTATCGGTTTCGGCCTGCCCCTGACCGGTCTGCCGATCCTGAAGGATCTGTCCTCCAACGCCTATGCCATCATTGCGCTGACGCTGACCTACGGCGCCTATACGTCCGAAGTCTATCGCGCGGGCATCGAAAGCGTGCATCCAAGCCAGATCGCGGCAGCGCGTTCGCTCGGCCTCTCCTATGCGCGCACCATGCGCTATGTAGTTGTGCCGCTTGCCGTGCGCGGCATCATTCCGCCGCTGATGAACAACTGCATCAGCTTGCAGAAAGACACCGCACTGGTCGCCATTATCGGCACCATTGATGCCTTCAACCAGTCGAAGATCATCGCCGCGAACTATTTCAACCTGTCGGCTGTCACCACCGTCGCCATTCTGTTCATCGTCATCACCATTCCGCAGGCCCGTTTCGTGGACCGCCTGATCGAACGTTATCGCAGAAAAATGCGCTCGAGCATGTAAGGGGACGGATAATGGCACTCGTAGAAATCGACAAGGCAATCAAGCGCTACGGCTCGCTGGAAGTTCTGTCCGGGATCAGCCTGGACATCGAGGAACATCAGGTCGTGTGCCTGATCGGGCCTTCCGGCTGCGGCAAGTCCACGCTTCTGCGCTGCATCAACCGGCTCGAAACCATCGACGAAGGCGAAATCCGCCTGCACGGCGACCGGGTCACGGGACCGGGCGTGGACCTCGACATTTTGCGCCGCGAGATCGGCATCGTGTTCCAGGGATACAATCTGTTTCCGCATATGACGGTTATGGAGAATGTCACGCTGGGGCCGACAAAAGTGCTGGGCATGCCGGTGAAGGAAGCCGAGGAAAAGGGGCTGGCGCTGCTTGCACGCATTGGCCTCGATCACAAGGCGAAGGAATATCCCGACCGTCTGTCCGGCGGACAGCAGCAGCGTGTGGCCATTGTGCGTGCGCTCCTGATGGACCCGACGCTCCTGCTGCTCGACGAAATCACTTCGGCGCTCGATCCCGAACTGGTGTCGGAAGTGCTCGACATCGTGCGCGACCTTGCCAAAAAAGGTATGACGATGGTGCTCGCCACGCATGAAATGGGTTTTGCCCGCGAGGTTGCGGACAAGGTTTGTTTCCTGCAAAACGGCAAGGTCTATGAAGAAGGCCCGCCGTCGCAGATTTTCGGCAATCCGCAGGGCGAGCGCACGCAGGCTTTCCTCAAACGCATTATCGAGGCTGGGCGTCTTTGACGCCCTGCCCCTTCAACCCCTGACGGAAAATGACCATGACAGGCAAGGCACGCGACTACGGCATCATTTGCGGCATCATGCAGCCGGGCGAAAACAACGCCATAACCGATGTGCCGGGCGTGCGCGTGGGGCACCACACCTTGCGCAACGGCGATATCAATACCGGCGTGACGGCAATTATCCCGCATGTCGGCAACATGTATCGCCGCAAGGTGCTGGCCGCCTGTGATGTCATCAACGGTTTCGGCAAGAGCACCGGTCTCGTGCAGGTCGAGGAGTTGGGCACGCTGGAAACGCCGATCCTGCTCACCAATACGTTTGGCGTCGGAACCTGCGCTAATGCGTTGATCCGCGATGCGATTGCGGGCAATCCCGATATCGGGCGCACCACGGCAACCGTCAATCCTGTCGTTCTGGAATGCAATGACGGTCCGCTCAACGATATTCAGGCAATGGCGGTCACGGAGGCTGACGCGCAGGAAGCCTTGAAGATTGCCGGAACGGATGTCGGCGAAGGCAATGTCGGTGCGGGAACCGGCATGAGCTGCTTCGGCTTCAAGGGGGGCATCGGTACGTCCTCGCGCCAGTTCGAACTTGATGGCAAGGTTTATCACCTCGGCGTTCTGGCACTGACGAACTTCGGTCGGGCCGGTGATCTGGTTCTTCCCGATGGACGCAGGCCTTCACCGAAGGCCGAAGCAGAGCCGGAAAAGGGTTCGGTTATTCTGGTGCTCGCAACCGACGTTCCGATGGAGCATAGGCAACTGAAGCGCGTGACCCGCCGCTGCGGCGCGGGACTGGCGCGCCTCGGTGCATTCTGGGGCCACGGCAGCGGCGATATTGCCATCGGCTTTTCAACGGCAGTGACCTTCGATCATGACGAAGAGCGCGATGTGGTCGAGATCGCGGTGCTCAACGAAAACCGTATCGATACGTTGTTTCGCGCAGCAGTTGAGTCTACGCAGGAAGCCGTTCTCAACTCAATGTGCATGGCTGAACCGATGCGCGGACGTGCCGCAAACCGCCGTTCGCTTGCCGACTGGCTGGAAAATCAACGGAACTAAGCCCGGCAATCCCTGGCGGGCTCCACACAAAACCCTGATATTTTCTGTGTATTGCCACAATTGACTTTGCTCATCCGCTGATGATCGAAGCTGAAGGATGGCAATATGCTGTCGAACCGCGACTCGGCGCGACCCAAGGTATGCTCCCACGAGTTTGGACTGCCCAGGTACAACCGTTGCAGGTATAAGGCGCTTCGTTTTCGGGGCAGTCGAATACTGGCTTGATGACAGCACCGGAATTTCAGGACCAAATTTTTGACGACATCGCTTGTTCGCCTGACCGTATTGGGAAGTATTCTGCCATTGCTGGCGGCGTGCGTTACCGTTGGTCCCGACTACCAGAAGCCGAATGTGCTGACTCCTGCCGGATGGAACAGCAAGGCTGACAGACGCGCTCCGCAGCTTGGCGATTGGTGGAGGAGCCTGAAAGATCCGGTTCTGGATCAACTGATCGCAGAAGGAATCGCAGGCAGCCCGGATGTAGCGACTGCGAAGGCCAAAGTGCGGCAGGCCCGCGCCAATTACACCTCGGCTGGTGGCGCGCTTTATCCTCAACTGGATGGCCAGGGAAGTTACAAGCGATCAGACGGTCCCAATGTGACGGCGTCAAACCAGTCAAGCATGGGCTTTAACACGACATGGGAACTTGATCTTTTCGGCGGTAACAGGCGCGGTGTCGAAGCCGCCTATTACAATGTTGAATCCGCGAATGAACAATTGCGGGCAGCGCACGTGACGCTGATCGGGGACATCGCCACCAATTATGCCAATCTGCGCGGGGCACAGGCCAATATTGCCATTGCGCAGCGCAATGCTGCATCGCAGCGGCAGACTGTAGCACTGACACGCAACCAGCTTGAAGCCGGACAGATTTCGCAGGTCGATCTTCTGAACGCCGAGACCCAGGCCGCCACGACTGAATCACAAGTTCCGGGGCTGCGGATCAACTATGCCCAGTATCTCAATCAGCTATCGGTCCTGACGGGGCGGTCTTCTTCGGCGCTGGCGAGCGTTCTGGACAAGTCGCGTCCTATACCAGCAATTCCAGGCAAGGTTTCAGCAGGTCTGCCTGCCGATCTGTTGCTCAGTCGCCCGGATGTCCGCGCAGCAGAACGTGATTATGCAAGTTCCAATGCCAGCGTCGGCCAGAAGCAGGCCCTGCTCTATCCGAGTATTTCCCTCACAGGGAATATCAATACGGGCGGCGCCAATTTCGGCGATCTTGGAAAGCTGTCGACGATCAGCTGGGGCTTTGGTCCTAGTCTGACCGTCCCGATCTTCCACGGTGGAAAATTGAATGCAGATGTGGATGCGGCTCGTGCGGTCCGCGACCAGTCGTTCATCGCCTATAGAAAGTCCATTCTGACAGCGCTCAGCGAAGTCGAGAATGCCAGCGTATCGCTCAATCAGAACCGCCTGCGCACAGCGCAATTGCAGAAAATCGTCGGTAACAGCCGCAAGATCAACGAGCTGACGCTGGAGCAATATAGAGCGGGCACCAAGAGTTTTGTGGATGTGCTGACGGCGCAGCGTGACCTTCTCAGCGCAGAAACCAATCTCAGTCAGGCCCGGACGGACCTCGTTTTGAATTATGTTGCCCTGCAGAAAGCACTGGGCGGCGGCTGGAACGGCATCATCGATGTTGCGAAGCCTGAAGTCGTTGACGGCTATACAGGTCCGCGCATCGTCAAGACGCCGGCGCTTCCTCCACTGACAACCGATAAGAGACCACTATGAAACCCAAGTCCAAACGCCGTTTTCGCTGGCGCCTGTGGCTGGCTGTCCTCATCGCATTGCTGATTGTCGTTTACTTCGTCGTCCGCTCCCTGACGAAAGAAGAGCCCCTGCCCGCCACGACCGAGATCAAGCGCGGCGACATCGAAAGTTCGGTTCTTGCCACCGGCACATTACGACCGAAAAATCTCGTTGCTATCGGTGCGCAGGCAACTGGCCGTATTCTTTCTTTGAAGGTGAAACCGGGCCAGCAGATAAAGGCCGGTGAAGTCGTTGCGCTGATCGACTCCACCAATCAGCAGAACGAGCTGAACAAGGCGCAGGCGTCGCTTCGCCAGAACGAGGCCACGCGTGCGCAGAACCTCGCTGATCTGGAACTGGCTCGACAGGATCTGGCACGAAACCAGATGATGATCGGCAAGAATGCCGTCGCACGCGCCGATTACGACAAGGCGGTCAGCACCGTCAAATCGAAGGAAGCGCAGGTTGCCAACAGCGAAGCGGCAATCGCGGCGGCGAAGGTCGACGTCCAGATCGCCGAGACCAATCTCGCCTATACCCGCATCACCGCGCCTATCGATGGAACGATCCTGGCGACGGTGGTTCAGGAGGGGCAGACCGTCAACGCACAACAAAGTGCGCCGACAATCGCCATTCTTGGCCAGCTCGACACGATGACCGTTGAGGCCGACATTTCGGAAGCGGACGTTACGCAGGTTCGCGAGGGAATGCCGCTTTATTTCACCATATCAGGACAGAATTTGAAGCGTTATGACGCGAAGCTTGAGAAGATCGAACCAGCTCCGGATTCCATCGTCAGCGACAAGAGCTTCACGACGACAGCCGTGAGTTCTTCCAGCGCAGCGACTGCTTCGGCCATCTATTACAAGGGCATTTTCAACGTTCCCAATCCAGACGGCCTGCTCAGAACCTATATGACCACCGAGGTGCACATTCTGCTCGCGAAGGCAACAAATGCGTTGATTGTCCCTGTGACAGCCCTCAAAGACACCAAGGAGCCCGGAAAATATACGGTTCGTGTGGTGACAGGTGCCAGCAAGATCGAAGAACGAACGGTCGAAACCGGTATTACCGACAAGATCAACAGTGAAATCCGTTCAGGCCTGAACGAGGGGGACAGAGTCGTGACCGACAATCAGGCCGTCGCTCCTGCCCCTGCCGGTATCTGAAATGAATGAAGCACCGCTGCTCTCGCTCAAGGACGTCTCCCGACATTATCCGTCGGGTGATGACTTCACGACGGTTCTTAAACATGTGAACCTGACCATCAGGCGCGGCGAGATGGTAGCGATCATCGGCGCATCCGGTTCGGGCAAATCCACGCTGATGAATATTCTCGGCTGTCTGGATCGTCCGTCGGAGGGCGAATATCTGATTTCCGGTCGTGCAACTTCGGAGCTTGAAGCCGATGAGCTGGCGCAGCTGCGACGTGAACATTTCGGGTTCATTTTTCAGCGCTACCATCTGCTCGGTGAGCTGGACGCCGTTGGCAATGTTGAGATTCCAGCCATTTATGCAGGCCAGAAGAAAACTGAACGGCGCGACAGAGCCGAAATGATACTTCAGCGGCTCGGCATGGGTGACCGCACCCATCACCGGCCAAGCCAGCTCTCCGGTGGCCAGCAGCAGCGTGTATCTATCGCCCGCGCGCTCATCAATGATGCGGATGTCATTCTGGCAGACGAACCGACGGGCGCGCTCGACAGCCATAGCGGTGAGGAAGTTCTCGGTATCCTGCAGGAACTGAACCGCGAAGGGCGCACTATCGTTATCGTTACGCATGACCGGCAGGTTGCAGCGCGAGCGCAGCGCATCATCGAAATTCGCGACGGCGAAATCATTTCTGATACGAGAAATGGGGAGACTGAGCGGCCAGCGACTTCCGTGCCGGTTGAGCCGCCGCTCGCCAGACCAAGTCTGCTTGCTGGAATGCGCGACCGCTTCAACGAGGCTTTTGCAATGGCGCTTCGCTCGATGAATGCGCATCGGCTGCGCACTTTTCTGACGATGCTGGGCATCATTATTGGCACGGCTTCGGTCGTTTGCGTCGTGGCGCTCGGACAAGGATCACAACAGCAGATTCTGGAACGGATCAGCGATCTTGGCACCAATACGCTCTACATCAGTCCCGGCAGGGGATTTGGTGACCTCAAGGCAGCCCAGATCACCACACTGAACCTGAGTGATGCCGACGAGATTGCAAAATTGCCCTATGTCGTGGCGGCCACGCCATCCGATACAACCAGTTCCACCATTCGCGTTGGTGACAAGGAAGTCAGTGTATCGGTAAACGGCGTCGGTTCGGAATATTTTGCCACTCGTAATAGCAAGCTGCTCGAAGGACGCTTCTTCGATCAGCGCAATGTCGACGATCTGGCGCAAGTGGCCGTGGTCGATGAAACGGCCAGGACGACCCTTTTCCCGCATGAGGTCGGCTCCGTCATCGGCAAGATTATCCTTCTGGATAAGGTGCCGGTTCGTATTGTCGGCGTCGTCAAGGCGGAAGACCGGGGACCGGGATCGGCACAGACACTGGAAGTTTATCTGCCCTATGCGACTGTGAAGACGCGTATGACGGGCTCGCGTTCATTGCAGATGATCGTGATTCGTGTCGCCGACACAATGGAGCCGTCGGTAGCTGAAAAACTGATTACTGCATTCCTCACCAAGCGGCATGGCGAGAAGGACTTCTCCGTCTTCAATACCGACAGCCTGCAGAAAACCATTCAGGCCACGACCGCGACGCTTGCGCTTCTCGTCTCAAGCATTGCAGGCATATCGCTTTTCGTCGGCGGTATCGGGGTGATGAACATTATGCTCGTGGCCGTTTCGGAAAGAATCAACGAGATCGGCGTTCGCATGGCCATCGGCGCGCGGCAAAGCGATATCTTGCAGCAGTTTCTCATCGAGGCGATTCTCGTCTGTCTGATCGGCGGCGTGCTTGGCGTTCTCATCGCTGCTGGATTCGGTTTGTTGTTTGCGCAGTTCAGTTCGATGTTCCAGCTCATTTATTCGCCGACATCCATCGTGGTTGCACTTGTCTGCTCGAGCCTGATCGGCATCGGATTCGGCTTCATTCCGGCCCGCAACGCCTCCAGACTCGACCCGGTCGTGGCGCTCGCACGAGACTGACCTCTGAGTCTCGGACGTGAGTCCTTTCTGCCGCCGGGCATGTCCCCCGGCTACAGAATTAACAGGCGCAGAAAACTACCCTTGATTGTTTCGATGTGTATAAATCAATATAAGAAATCCATTTAATATATTGATATTATGGTCTTTATGAATGCAACCGATAGTAATATCCCCTTCGGGATGCCTCGCAAGGCGATATATGCCCTGCAAGAAATTTCTGTCTTTCGTGTCGTTTCGGAAGGGGGTTGTTAACCTTCATTTTTTATTACTTGGGCTCATTCAGGCGACAGTATCTATGGTTCAGGTATCATGCGTAATTTGAGAGAAAATTTCCCCCAGTCGACAGGAAATCGTGCAGAGAACGCTCAGGACCCGAAGCAGCCTCGCGGCCAGACGGGAAGTCACAATCCGGCCAGTGACGATGCCTGGAAAATCCATTTTTCGCTCGGTGCGAATGTTCGCTTTACCCGCACACCGGAAGTCGAGCTTCTGCGTCGTCGCGGCGAGGAACTCCCGAACATCAATGAGCGCACTCAGGCAAGCACGGACGAGGCTGCATCTGCGATCAGTGTGGAGAAGGTTGCAGAAGCGCAGCCAATGGCTGTAGCCGAACTCCAGAAGACCGTGTCGCAGAGCATGGTGCGTTCGCCAGTTGCACCGGTGCCGCCAGCAATGCCCGCAGTTCCTGTCGCAGTCGTCGTCGCTCCGGTAGAGCCCGTTCTGGAAGCCACTCCGGTCATGATTGAGGCTGTAAATCCGGCTCAGCCATCGGCATTTACCTATCTTTCCGATTTTGCTTTCTGGGAAGGTTGCGGCATCGATACAGCACTTGTACCTGCGGAGCCTCTCGTTTCTACTGTTCCGGCAGAACCGCGCAAGCCATTGCCCACCGTTGAATCCATTCTGGCACAGTTTCGCATTCGCGAATGGAACAAGCAGCCGGAGCCGGTTGCTGTAGCCCCGGTTCAGCCGGTCGCAGAGGCGCCGGTTGCGCCAATGGCAGTCATGGCACCGGAACCTGTTGCTGCCGTTCAGGTCGAAACGCCCGCGCCGCAGCCGATTGTGGTTGTGCCAGAAATCGCACCCGAAGTTGTCGGGGAAGCTACTGAAGATGAAGTCGTGCTCACCGTTGCGGAAGCCGAAGAGCATGTCGTCGAGGAAGTGGCAGCGCCGGAGCCGGTCATCGAAAAGCCTGCCCCGGTCAAGGCGGCGCCTTCGATTGCATTGTATCAGCCGCAGCCCCTCCCCCGCGCCGAAGCGCCGGTTATCCACGGCAGCTATGAATTCCCGCCGCGCGATCTCTTGCAGATGCCGCCCGAACAGGACGGAAATGTCATCACGCAGGAAATGCTGGAACGCAGCGCCGGACTTCTGGAAAGCGTGCTGGAGGATTTCGGCGTGCGCGGCGAGATCATCCATGTCCGCCCAGGCCCCGTCGTCACGCTCTATGAGTTTGAACCGGCGCCTGGCGTAAAATCCTCGCGTGTCATCGGCCTCGCCGACGATATCGCCCGCTCCATGTCGGCGCTGTCCGCCCGCGTGGCTGTGGTTCCGGGCCGCAATGTCATCGGCATCGAATTGCCGAATGCCAATCGCGAAACGGTCTATCTGCGTGAAATGATCGATAGCCGTACGTTCGAGGCATCGAATTACCGTCTGCCGCTTTGCCTCGGCAAGGGTATTGGTGGTGAGCCGATCATTGCGGAACTGGCCAAGATGCCCCACCTTCTGGTGGCAGGTACCACCGGCTCGGGCAAGTCGGTTGCAATCAATACGATGATCCTCTCGCTGCTCTACCGTTTCAAGCCGGAAGAATGCCGCCTGATCATGGTTGATCCAAAGATGCTGGAACTGTCCATCTATGACGGCATTCCTCACCTTTTGACCCCGGTTGTTACCGATCCGAAGAAGGCAGTCGTGGCGCTGAAATGGGCTGTGCGCGAGATGGAAGAACGCTATCGCAAGATGGCCCGTCTCGGCGTCCGCAACATCGAAGGCTTCAATGCCCGCGCCGCCTCGGCCAAGGGCAAGGGCGAGACCGTGATGTGCACGGTGCAGTCCGGCTTCGACAAGGAAACAGGTGAAGCGACCTATATTCAGGAAGAACTCGACCTGACGCCGATGCCTTACATCGTGGTCATCATCGACGAGATGGCCGACCTGATGATGGTTGCAGGCAAGGACATCGAAGGCGCAGTCCAGCGTCTTGCCCAGATGGCCCGCGCCGCCGGTATCCACCTCATCATGGCCACGCAACGCCCATCGGTCGATGTCATTACCGGAACGATCAAGGCCAACTTCCCGACCCGTATCTCGTTCCAGGTTACCTCGAAGATCGACAGCCGCACCATCCTCGGTGAAATGGGTGCCGAGCAGCTTCTCGGTCAGGGCGACATGCTGCATATGGCAGGCGGCGGACGCATCGTCCGTGTCCACGGCCCGTTCGTTTCCGATGAGGAAGTGGAAAAGGTAGTCAACCACCTGAAGGAACAGGGGCGTCCGGATTATCTGGCGACCGTCACGGAAGACGAGGAAGACGAAGACACAACGCAGGAAGCGGCGGTTTTCGATGCAACCTCGATGGGTTCGGAAGATAGCGACGACGTGTATGAACAGGCCATCAAGGTCGTGATGCGCGACAAGAAGTGCTCTACGTCTTACATCCAGCGTCGTCTCGGTATCGGTTATAACCGCGCCGCCTCGCTCGTGGAGCGGATGGAGAAGGACGGTCTGGTCGGCCCCGCCAATCATGTCGGCAAGCGCGAGATCCTGACAGGCAATCGCGACTGATCACCGCCGGATCAAGGTTAGAAAAGGGCCGGATTGCACATGCGATCCGGCCTTTTGCTGCGCGTTGCCAAAGGGTTAGAAACTGTTGCAGCAATGCGCTTGTCAAGATGTAAAATTTAGTTAATACTTAGTTCATTCGTACATTCTTGATAATCGGTCGAGACAGCCTCGAAAGCTGTCACGCGCCAAGAAGATAGGGAGAATGATCGATGAAAAGCATAATTATCGGTCCTGCGACTAACGAAAAGGATCGCACAGTTACGCAGCAGATTTTGCTGCGCATTCATGAGCAGATGCCAAAGCCCTCGGAAGACAAGACACAGGTTTGCAACGTATTGCGCCTGTCGAAGGGTGGCTATTCGCACCGCAGACGCAGAATTCATAAACTTGCCTGAGAACGAAGCGATATAATAAAAATCTTGCTCAGCGCCACGCATTCATCGCGAATGCGGCAGGCGCTGTAATTTTTTCTGACATGATACCTGGAGCTGCTCCGCCTAGAGCGCATTTCAATCTGACTGGATCAGATCGGCGCTCTAAATATTTGTTTCGTCGCATTGTCCCACGTAAAACCGCTTCGCACTTTTGCTGGAAATGCTCTAGTCGTGAAGATCGAGCGCGCGATGAAGCTCTATATCCTTCGCCTCTCCGTTCATCCGTTCTGCCAGAATTCGACCTGTCGTCGGCCCGAGCGTAAACCCTTGATGACCGTGCCCGAAATTCAGCCACAAGCCCTTGTGTCGCGGAGCCTCCGCAACGACGGGCAGCATACGGGGCATACAGGGGCGACTGCCGAACCATGGCGTGTTTTCCGTAGGTACGCCAATGTCGAAAAGCTCGGCTATGGCCTTGATAGACCTGTTAAGCTGCTGATGGCGAGCCACGCTGTTCAAAGGTGTCAGCTCGGCCCCGGTCAGGATGCGCAAGCCTGCATCCATCGGCGTTGCGACTGTTGAATTGTTTACGTCGACGATTGGAACCTTCGGCCCGGTGCCCGAAAAATGCTGATGGTATCCACGCTTGATAACAAGTGGAATTTTATAGCCGAAACCGCGGAGGACTTCAGGGCTCCATGGCCCCAGAGCAAGAACAACGTGGCGCGCGCGATGTGGTCCTCCGGTTGTGTCAACCTGCCAGCCGGAACCATCCTGCCGCAAACTACGCGCATCGCCGTGCAGAAAGATTCCGCCGCGCTTTACGAACAGGCCAGCATAGGACTGGACGAGAGCGCCCGGATCGGAACAGGACCAGGGATCGGTCCAGTGGATGGCCCCGGCCGGATCTGTCTTCAACGACGGTTCAGCAGTGCGGACAGCCTTACTGTCCTCTATGATGCTCGCAACGCCGAACTCATGTTTTTTCCGCTCCGCATCACGCGCGGAAATATCAAACGACCGGGCGGAACGATGCAGCTCACGCAGTCCAGTCCGCCTTATCAGGGGCTCAGCTCCTGAAGCCTCGATCAAAGGAGCATGATCGTCGGCAGCACGCCGGATCATACGCGCATAGAACTGCGAAGCCGTGCGGTGACGCCCTGCTTCCGAATTGTGCCAGTAGCGCGACAGGGCGCCAATCTGCCCCGGCATATCGCGAAGCCGCCATACAACCTGATTGTTGGCGCCGAAGGCGGCCTTCAACAGTTCTGACGGGGCGCGTGGCAAGGCATAGGGGCTTACGGCTTCTGTCTGGATTATCCCGGCATTGCCATAACTCGTTTCAGTTCCCGGACCGCTTCGGTCGACGAGAAGAACGGACCAGCCCCTTTCCTGCAGGGCGAGCGCCGCGCCGACACCCACCATACCGGCACCCAGAACGATGCAATCCGTCATATCCAGCTACTTCTCAGAAATGGTACGATTCTCTTTGCGCCAGTATGTAAAATCCGGCCTGCGACTGACAAGTTCGATGATCACGTTCTTTTGTGGTCCAACCCTTTCTTGGCATTGAATTTTTGTTATAGAAGGCCACTTTCTGCATCAGGCTCTGTTGGCTGCCGTGATTGAAGGACAAGATAATGCCCTCCCCCGAAAATGAACAAACGATCCAGAAAACCTCTTCCCGGTTCTTCCTTGGTTTAATGTCGGTGCTGGGGGCCATCTTCTTCATCGTTTTCATGGGGCTGGGCATCTGGCAGGTCGAGCGTCTGCAATGGAAGCTCGATCTCATCGCAAGGGTCGATGCGCGTGTTCATGCCGAGCCAATTGCGGCGCCGGGTCCGGACGATTGGGCCAATGTCAACCAGAAGGATGACGAGTATCGTCATGTCATGCTGACCGGCACCTATCTGAACGACAAGGAAGTGCTGGTTCACGCGCTGACCGAACGAGGCGCGGGCTATTGGGTCCTGACGCCGATGCGTTCGCCCGACGGCGCGCTGACTTTCATCAATCGTGGCCTGGTTCCAAACGACAAGCGCGATCCGTCATCGCGGCAGGAAACGCAAATTGCTGGTGAAACGACTGTGACCGGCCTGTTGCGTATGCCGGAACCTGACGGGTTCTTTCTGCGCCCGAACGATCCGGCGCGCAATGACTGGAATTCGCGCGATGTCGCAGCCTTTGTGCAGAAGGAAAATTTGGGGCCGGTTGCGCCCTATTTCATCGATGCCGATGCAACTGCCAGCGCAGGGGCGCTTCCCATTGGCGGGCTGACGGTCGTGAAATTCCGTAACAGCCATCTTTCCTATGCAATCACATGGTTTGCGCTTGCTGCCATGATTGCGGGTGCCGCCATTTTTCTCTGGCGGCACGAGCGTAGGTCAAAGAGCTAGATATGTAGTGCGTGGCCGAGAGCTTTCATGCTCGCCTCGGCAAATCCTTCGCTCAATGTCGGATGCGCATGGATCGTAGCGGCGATATCTTCCAGTCTTGCGCCCATCTCCACCGCCTGCGCAAAGGATGATGAGAGCTCCGATATGCCGACGCCGACAGCCTGAATGCCGAGGATGAGGTGATTATCCGCACGTGCAACGACGCGGATCATGCCGTCTTCGCGTTCGATGGTCATCGCCCGGCCATTGGCCTGAAACGGGAAAATACCGACCTGAATTTCATGGCCAGCCTTGCGGGCTTCATCCGGCGACTGCCCGACTGTGACGATTTCCGGATCGGTGAAGCAGACGGCGGGGATGCAGCGTTTGTCCCAAAGCTGATTGCCGCCTGCGATGATTTCCGCCACCATCTCGCCCTGTGCCATGGCACGATGCGCAAGCATGGGCTCACCGGTCACGTCGCCGATAGCATAGACACCGCGCATGGAGGTGCGGCAACGCTCGTCGATACGGATGAAACGTCCGTCCATATCGAGGCGGATTTCACTGAGCCCCCAGCCATCGGTCTGTGGTTTGCGGCCCACGGTGACGAGTATCTTGTCAGCTTCAATGGTTTTCGTGGTTCCATCGGCGGTGAGAACTTCCAGCCCCGTCTCATCCTTTGATAGTCCCTTGGCCGAAGTGCTGGTCAGGACTTCGACACCGAGCGCCTTCAGGCGTGCCATGACCGGACGCGTCAGTTCGGCATCATATTGCGGCAGGATGCGGTCCGTTGCTTCCACCACAGTAACCTTCGCACCAAGCTTGGCAAAGGCCGTGCCGATTTCCAGCCCGATATAGCCGCCACCGACAATGGCGAGCTTTTCCGGGATTTTTTCCAGCGACAGCGCTTCAGTGGACGAAATGACTTTTCCGCCAAATGGCAGCGCCTGAATTTCCACCGGGACCGAACCGGTTGCGATCACGATGTTTTCTGCGTGGATCGTCTGGCGGCCTGTATCGGTTTCAACGAGAACGGTCTTCCCGTCGAGAAAGCGAGCCTGTCCATGGAACATGCGCACGCGCGACCGTTTCAGGAGGCCTGCCACGCCGCCATTGAGGCGGCTCACGATGCCGTCTTTCCATTCAAGCGTTCTGGCAAAATCGATGGCCGGATTTTCTGCCGAAATACCGAGCGCGCCCTTTGACGCGAAGACAGAAAGCCGGTGGAATTCATCGGCGGCATGGATCAGCGCCTTGGACGGGATGCAGCCCACATTGAGGCAGGTACCACCCAGTCGTGTCTTTTCCACCAGCACCGTGTCAATGCCAAGCTGGCCTGCCCGGATGCCGCATACATAGCCGCCGGGGCCGCCGCCGATGATCAGGAGTTTACAGGAAATCTCACTCATTCGATCAGCCTTCTACAAAAATCATGGCGGGCGTCTCCAGAAGGCTTTTCAGCTTCTGCACGAAGACCGCTGCATCCCAGCCGTCGATCACGCGATGGTCGAAACTGCATGACAGGTTCATCATCTTGCGCGGCACGAACTGGGCGCCGTCCCACATCGGACGAACGGCCATCCTGTTGATGCCGACGATCGCGACTTCCGGGCGGTTGATAATCGGTGTCGTGGCGATTGCGCCAAGCGGTCCAAGCGATGTGATGGTGATGGTGGAACCGGTCAGTTCTTCCCGCTTGGCTGTTCCGTTGCGCGCCGCGTCGGTAACACGCGATAATTCGGAAGCCGCCGCGAATAGGTTCATGCTTTCCGCATGGCGCACCACTGGCACAATCAGACCGTTCGGCGTCTGCGTGGCGATGCCAATATGCACACCGCCGAACTGGCGGATGATGTCGGCCTCGTCATCGAAATGCGCGTTGAGACCGGGCTGCTCCTTCACGGCTTTCACGATCGCGCGGATGATAAACGGCAACAGCGTGAGGCGCGGACGCCCCTCTTTCTGCTCCTGATTGAGCTTGGCGCGCAGTTCCTCAATCTGGCTGACGTCAACTTCCTCAACGATGGTGATATGCGGAATATGGCGCTTCGCCTCGGCCATGCGTTCGGCAATCTTGCGACGAAGGCCGATGACCTTGATCTCGTTGACCGAACTATCGGCTGCGTAACCGGACAGAGCCGGTGCTGCGCCTGTCTCCTGCTGGAAGAAGAGGTCGAGGTCTTCATGCGTGATACGCCCCGCCGGCCCCGTGCCGCGAACACGACGCAGGTCGACGCCTGCATCGCGGGCACGCAGTCTGACGGATGGCGTTGCCAGCGGCTTTTCGCCCTCACCACGTACTGGGCCAGCGCCGGTGAATGGTCGACCTGCACTCTCACGCTTCGGCGCAGCGGGCTTCGGAGGAACCGGCGTCTGCAACAGAACCGGTGTTTCAGGAGCTGGTGCTGGTTGCGGTTTGACCGCTTCTACAGCCGCTGGAGCCGGATTTCCCTCGGCTTTTTCGACGGGCTTTTCTTCCGTCGCGCCGCTCTCGATCTCCAGACGGACGAGTTCCGAACCGACGGCAATCTTCTCGCCGACTTCGCCATTGATGGCGATGACCTTCCCGCCGCGTGATGATGGAATTTCCACCGTTGCCTTGTCGGTCATGACGGCAGCGAGAAGATCATCCTCGCGCACGACATCGCCGACCTTCACATGCCATTCGACAAGTTCGGCCTCGGCAACGCCTTCACCGACATCGGGGAGCTTGATTGTAAAATGTGCCATTCTTCCCTCCCCCTCAGGCTTCCATGATGGATGTTAGCGCGCGGCCCACCCGGTCCGGACCGGGGAAATAGGCCCATTCCTGCGCGTGCGGATAAGGCGTATCCCAACCGGTAACGCGGAGGATTGGCGCTTCCAGATGATAAAAGCAGTCGCGCTGGACGAGTGCGGCAAGTTCTGCGCCATAACCGCAGGTCAGCGTTGCTTCGTGCACGATAACGCAGCGCCCGGTCTTCTTCACAGACGCCATGATCGTGTCCGTATCGAGCGGGAGCAGTGTGCGAAGATCGATAATCTCCGCATCGACGCCGGTTTCTTCGGCGGCTGCAAGCGCCACATGGACCATGGTGCCATAGGCAAGCACCGTCACGTCGCTGCCCTCGCGGCGAATGGCAGCCTTGCCGAGCGGCACGGTATAATAGCCTTCCGGCACATCCCCGAGATCGTGCTTCTTCCAGGACGTCACCGGACGGTCGTGGTGCCCGTCGAAAGGACCGTTATAAAGGCGCTTCGGTTCGAACATGATAACGGGATCAGGGTCTTCGATGGCCGCCAGCAGCAACCCCTTGGCATCGGCAGGTGTGGAAGGCATGACCGTCTTCAGGCCCGACACATGGGTGAAAAGCGCTTCCGGGCTCTGGCTGTGCGTCTGGCCACCATAGATACCGCCACCGGATGGCATACGGATCACGATGGGACAGGTGAATTCGCCCGCCGAGCGATAACGCAGGCGCGCCGCTTCGGAAACGATCTGGTCATAGGCCGGATAGACATAGTCCGCGAACTGCACTTCAATACAGGGGCGAAGGCCGTAAGCGGCCATACCGATGGCGGTGCCGACAATGCCCAATTCGCTGATCGGCGCGTCAAAGCAGCGTTCCTTGCCGTATTTCTTCTGGAGGCCAGCCGTACAGCGGAAAACACCGCCGAAATAACCGACATCCTCACCAAACACGACCACCTTCTTGTCGCGTTCCATGGCGATATCGTGGGCGTTCTGGATCGCCTCGATCATGGTCATCTTGCTCATGAATTATTTCCTCCGCATTTCCGAACGGATCGAAGCAGGATCAGAAACCAGTCCAGTGGACTGGTTCCCCTGCGTAGGCGCTTCACACTTTTCCTGGAAATGCTCAAAATCCCGCTTCCTGACGCTGGCGGATAAGATGCGGCGGCGTTTCAGCATAGACATCCTCAAACATGTCGCGCATTGACGGCTTGCGACCGTCATGCAGCGTACCAATGGCTTCCGCTTCGCGCTGTGCAGCAACCACCAGGTCCATTACTTCGGCTTCGGCCTGCTTGTGACGCTCATCCGACCAGACGCCGCGCTTGATAAGATGGTTCTTGAGCCGCAGGATCGGATCACCGAGCGGCCACGCATCGCTTTCGGCCTTGGGGCGATAGGCGGAAGGGTCATCCGAGGTAGAATGCCCGCCAGCGCGATAGGTGACATATTCGATGATGGTCGGCCCGAGATTACGCCGGGCGCGTTCCACAGCCCATTTGGCAACCGCATGAACGGCCAGATAGTCGTTGCCATCGACACGCAGGGCAGGAATGCCGAAACCGTGCCCACGAGCTGCGAAAGTGCCGGAGCCGCCGCGCGCAATGCCCTGAAAGGTGGAAATAGCCCACTGATTGTTGACGATATTCATCACCACCGGGGCTTTGTAGGTCGAAGCGAAGACCAAAGCTGCGTGGAAATCGCTTTCGGCGGTCGAGCCATCGCCGATCCATGCGGCAGCGATCTTCGTATCGTGGCTGATGGCGGACGCCATGGCCCAGCCGACGGCCTGCGTATATTGCGTCGCAAGGTTGCCCGAAATGGTGAAGAAGCCATGTTCCTGCGACGAGTACATCACCGGAAGCTGGCGCCCTTTCAACGGGTCCTGCTCGTTGGAGAAAATCTGGTTCATCATCGTGACGAGCGGATAGTCGTCGGCAATGAGCAGACCGGCCTGACGATAGGTCGGGAAATTCATGTCGCCCTTGCGCAGTGCCTTGCGGAAAGCGCAGCTCACCGCTTCTTCGCCCAGATGCTGCATATAGAACGAGGTCTTGCCCTGACGCTGAGCCATCATCATGCGGGCATCATAAGCCCGCAGGATCATCATGTGGCGAAGCCCGTCCTTCAGCTCGTCGTCGGTC
This sequence comes from Brucella tritici, assembly GCF_008932295.1. Lineage (GTDB taxonomy): Bacteria > Pseudomonadota > Alphaproteobacteria > Rhizobiales > Rhizobiaceae > Brucella > Brucella tritici. The sequence continues at coordinate 57,049 of NZ_WBWA01000017.1, forward strand.
AAGGTGCCCGCCCAGGGGCCGACCGCCTCGCCTTCGCGGTTCAAAACGCGGATGATGCTGAAAGCCAGATCCCGCATCGCTTCCGGTTTTTCATCAATTTCCGGTCTGCGAATGCTTCCCGCACGCGGAATTTTGACATGGGAGAAATCCGGTGCATCACCAGGCCGCCACTCCGGCTCGGGAACATGCAGGGATAGTACGACATCATCGCTCATGCGGGTAACCCTCGAAACTGGCCTCGCAACTGGCCTCGGGAACTTACAGAATGTCGAACGGGAGAATATTGGATTGGTTCCGTGCGTTTCGGAAACCCTATTGCCGGCGCTGTTGCTCACATCTGCCGACCTTGTTCCTCCCATGCGACATGGCGCCGATTTCCTCCTTCGGCTCCATCCGTTTTCAGGGTGGAACGGGTTCAAAAATAAAGCAAGATTATTTTTCGACTGCTCCGGCGCTCTTTTGCGAAACCGGTTCGCTCCTGCATTGAAAGGAACAGAGATGCATCGCACGAAACAAGCTTATTTCCGTGATTTAAATGGGATTTTAAGTGGAATGTTTTGCCATCATATACCGCAATAATATTGCTTTTGATTGACGGAAACGTCAGTACCTATTGGTACTCTTTCGACTGTTTTGAACGTTGTTTTCGTTTCTTACAAATTTAGCATGAGGCGTTTTGTCCATATGTCCCGGCGTGAATTACGTCCATCGGACGATGCCGATTCTCCAAAAAGAAAAGCCGCACCCTGGGGGTACGGCTTTTGGATAGAGTCTGGCAGGAAGCTGCGAAATGGCTGTTTCAGCGGATGGCTTTGCCGTTCGCATCGAACCGATGCACCTTGCCCTCATCCGGCGTAATGAAGATCACATCGTCTTCATTGTAGTGGTGTTCGCCGAAGAGCCGCACCGTAATCAGGCCTGCAGCTTCGGTTTCGACGTAAAGGATCGTATCGGCGCCGAGATGTTCGGCGTGGATGACCTTGCCTTTCCATTTGCCGCTGTCGCGGCTGACGGAAATGTGTTCGGGGCGGATGCCGACCGTCTTTGCTCCAGTGTCGCCAACACGGGTGCCGTCCACGAAATTCATCTGCGGCGAGCCGATAAAGCTCGCGACAAAGAGATTGTCCGGCCTGTTATAGAGTTCCATCGGCGAGCCGATCTGCTCGATGCGACCGGCATTGAGGACAACGATGCGGTCTGCGAGCGTCATCGCCTCGACCTGATCGTGCGTGACATAGATCATCGTCGCCTTGAGCTCGCGGTGCAGCTTGGCGATTTCGAGCCGGGTCTGAACGCGAAGCGCAGCGTCGAGGTTGGACAGCGGTTCATCGAACAGGAACAGTTCCGGTTCGCGTACCAGTGCACGACCGATGGCGACGCGCTGGCGCTGGCCACCCGACATTTCAGCCGGACGGCGACCCAGATAAGGGTCCAGTGCCAGCATTGCCGAAGCCTTGGAAACGCGCGTTTCAATTTCGGCCTTCGGCGTACCTGCCTGCTTGAGGCCAAGCCCCATATTGTCCTTGACCGTCAGGTGCGGATAAAGCGCATAGGACTGGAACACCATCGCGATGCCGCGCTTGGACGGCGGCGTGACGGTTACATCCTCGCCATTGATGAGCACCTGACCGGAAGAGACGTCTTCCAGACCGGCAATGGAACGCAGCAGCGTTGACTTGCCGCAACCGGAAGGTCCGACGAAGATAATGAACTCGCCGTCCTGCACTTCAAGATTGATATCCTGCAGAACGTCCTGGGCGCCATAGCGCTTGTGTACCGATTTGAGTAGCAGCGATCCCACGTAACAAATTCCCTTAGAGCATTTCCGAGCCAAAAGTGCGAAGCAGTTTTGCGTAAGATAATGCGTGAAAACAAAGAGATAGAGCGGTTCCACGATTCCGTTTTAACTGGAACCGCTCTAAATCCTACCGGCTTACAGTTTGACAGGCTGGCCCGAGCGCACGCTTTCATCCGCCGCAAGGCAGATGCGCAGCGATTGCAGCGCGTCATCCATATGTCGGTTGAGATCGATATCTTCAGCTATGGCCTTCAGCATGTAAGCCTGCTCGCGTTCACACAATTCCTGATGTCCGGGTTCATCGGCCATCGAGAGGTCCGTATCTGGCTGTAGGAACTTGCCGTCCGCCCCGCGCTCTGCGCGATGAACGCGGATTGTCGAGGTCTTGGTGTGCGCGTCCACATCGTCGGACTTGGTCACGGCCTCGTTCATGACAATGGAGACGCAGCCATTCGGCGAGATGACATCCTTCACGAAGAAGGCCGTTTCCGACATCATCGGTCCCCAGCCTGCTTCGTACCAGCCGACCGTGCAGTCATCGAACAACACCTGAAGATGGCCGTAATTATACATATCCGGCTTGATCTCGTCGGAAAGGCGCAAGCCCATGCCGCGGACTTCCACCGGCTTGGCGTCGGTGATCTGGCACATGACATCCACATAATGCACGCCGCAATCGACGATAGGCGACGTGGTGTTCATCAGGTTCTTGTGCGTTTCCCAAGTTGGACCGCTGGATTGCTGGTTTAGGTTCATACGGAAAACATAAGGTCCACCGAGCTGGCGCGCTTCGGAAATAAGTCGCATCCATGACGGATGATGGCGCAGGATATAACCGATCACGAGCTTGCGGCCGTTGGCGCGTGCGCAATCGATCACACGGCGCGCATCCTCAACCGTCGTTGCCAGCGGCTTTTCCACGAACACATGCGCGCCCTGCTCAAGCGCTGCGACTGCATAATCCGCATGACTTTCCGAATAGGTGGCGACACAGGCGAGATCGGGCTTCAGTTCCTTCAACGCTTCATGGAATGAAGGGTGGATTTCATAGCCTGCCAGTTCATCCGGAACGGCAACCTTGGTGCGATTGACAAGGCCAATGACCTCGAAGCCCGGATTGCGATGATAGGCGAGCGCATGGCTGCGGCCCATATTGCCGAGACCGGCGGAAAGAACACGAACAGGATTTTGCATTGCAGAACTCATTTTACAGCCCCCGCGGTGATGCCGCGGATCAGCTGCCGCGAGAAGATGACATAAAGGACGAGGATCGGGAACATCGCCAGCGAAAGGGCCGACAGAACGGCATTCCAGTTGGTGACGAACTGACCGATGAACAGCTGTGAACCGAGCGTCACCGTCTTGGTGGCTTCACTTGGCGCAAGGATCAGCGGGAACCAGAGATCGTTCCAGATCGGGATCATGGTGAAGACGGCTACAGTAGCCATGGCAGGCCGGATCAGCGGCAACACCAGCTTGAAGAAGATCGCATATTCCGACATGCCGTCTATTCGCCCGGCATTTTTCAAATCATCGGACACGGTTCGCATGAACTCCGACAGGATGAAGATCGCAAGCGGCAGGCCCTGCGCGGTATAAACGAGGATCAGCGCCGTCAGCGTGTTGACCAGACCGACGGCCACCATGCCTTGCAGCAGCGCAACCGTGCCGAGCCGGATCGGGATCATGATGCCGATGGCGAGATAAAGGCCCATCAGCGTATTGCCCTTGAAGCGGTATTCGGCGAGCGCAAAGGCTGCCATCGCACCAAACAGGATCACAAGGAAGATGCTCACTACCGTCACGATGGCACTGTTCTGAAAGTAAGTCAGGAAGGAGCCCTGCTTCAGAACCGTTTCATAACCGATGAGGCTGAAGCTTTCCGGCGTCGGAAACTGCAACGGTGTGCGGAAAATCGCATTGCGGTCCTTGAACGAGTTGATCAGCGTCAGTGCCACAGGAAACACGGCAATCAGCATGTAAAAGATCAGGGCCGCATGGACGAAAGTGGTGCGAATGGGCGATGTACGTGCTTTCGACATGGTCTCGTCCTTCAGAACTGATAGCGGCGCATGCGGCGCTGGATGCCGAACAGATAGAGCGACACACCTGCCAGAATGATGAGGAACATCACGGCGGCGATGGTTGCGCCCATGGACGGATTGCCAAGCTGGAGCTGGAAGCCGAAGAAAGTGCGATAAAGGAACGTGCCCAGAATATCAGTCGATTTGTCCGGACCGGCCAGAGCGCCCTGCATCGAATAGACCAGGTCAAACGCATTGAAGTTGGCAACGAAGGTCATCACCGAGATCAGGCCGATGGATGGCAGGATCAGCGGCAGCTTGATCTTGAAGAACTGGCTCCAGCCGGTAATGCCGTCACATTCGGCCGCTTCGATGATTTCATCGGGAATGTTCAGAAGGGCTGCATAGATGAGCATCATCGGAATGCCAACGAACTGCCAGACCGAGACGAGCGACACGGTGACAAGGGCGGTATCCGCCTTGCCAAGCCACGGGCCGAACAGCCATTTGAGACCGACAAGGTCCATCATCCACGGTGCTACGCCCCAGATCGGCGACAGGATCAGTTTCCAGATGAAGCCGACAATCACGAAGGACAGTAGTGTGGGAAGGAAGATCGCCGTGCGATAAAAGGCAGCAAAACGCAGCTTCGGCAGTGACAGCATGGCTGCCAGCAAAATGCCGATCGGGTTTTGAACAAGCATGTGAATGCAAAAGAATATAACGTTGTTTTTCAACGCATTCCAGAAATCGCGCGACCAGTTCGGATCACCGAAAAGCGCCTGGAAATTCGCGAACCCCACAAAAGCGCGCTGTCCGTCGACGACATTGAAGAATGCCTGCCGAAGGGTCTCGATCAATGGCAGCACCATAACCGCCGTATAGATCAGGATACAGGGCAGAAGAAATACAAGTATATGCCAACGCCGCGGGCGCTTGTGCACAATACCTGTCATGTCGGCAGATTGGCTCATATAGGCATTCGCTCTTCAAGAGCATTTCCAGCAAAGGTATCAACCGCTTGCGTTCGGAAATGCGTAAAACCGATGGTTAGCAGTTCTCACTCACGAGAATGCGTGCAAGTCGGAAATCCTGTTTCCCGTCTCTGCCCGCGCGCGTCACTTTTAAACTGACACGGAATACACCGATTGCAAAACAGCATGTCGATGCGACAGACGAAAAGATATGGGCGGCGCGCCCCCGCGATCGCCGCCCATATTGTCCCGCGTTTTTACTTCGCAGGCTTGTACCAGCTATCGAGGCCTTCCTGCAGCTTCTTCGCGGCATCTTCCGGCGTCACGGTGCCGTTGATGACGTTGGCCGACTGAACCCAGGTTTCATTTTCGAGGTTCGGCGTGCCACGCGAGAGGATCTGGTAGGTCGAACGAATGGTCGGCTTGCACTTTTCGCGCCAGGAAACGAATTCCTGCGCCAGCGGATCGCTCATCTTCACAGCCGTCGAGTTCAGGCTGAAGAAGCCCGGCAGCGCATTGGCGTAAATTTCAGCGAATTCAGGCGAAGACACCCAGTTCAGGAAAACCTTTGCCTGTTCTGCGTGCTTGCTCGAAGCATTGAGGCCAAGACCGATATCGTTGTGGTCGGAGATGTAGCAGGTATCGCCTGCATTCTTGACCGGCGGCGGGAAGGCACCCATTTTGAACTGTGCCTGCGTGTTGAACAGGCCGATTTCCCACGAGCCAGCCGGATAGATGGCGGCGCGGCCAAGCGTGAACAGGTTCTGGCTGTCCGGATAGGTCTGTGCTTCGAAACCGTCGCCCAGATAATCCTTCCACTTGGCGAGAACCTTGAACGGCTCAACCCACTGCGGATCGGTGAGCTTTTCGGTGCCTGCGATCAGAGCCTTGCGGCCTTCTTCGCCCTTCCAGTAGGTCGGCCCGATATTCTGGTAGCCCATGGTCGCGGCTTCCCACATATCCTTCGTGCCCATGGCCATCGGGATGTAGTTGCCGTCAGCCTTGATCTTCTCCAGAACGTCGAAGAATTCGGCTTCGGTGGCCGGAACCTTGAGGCCAAGCTTGTCGAAGGCTTCCTGATTGTAGATGAAGCCGTGAATGACCGAAGCCATCGGTACGCAGAAGGTCTTCGAGCCGTCGTCGGTGGTCCAGGCGGACTTCGCGACGTCGGAGAAGTTCTTCATACCTTCGAGGTCGGTAAGATCGGACAGTTTGCCCTTGTTGAACAGCTCCAGCGAGGTGTCGAACGGACGGCAGGAAATCAGGTCGCCGCCTGAACCGGCGTCGAGCTTGGCATTGAGGGCCGCGTTGTATTCGGTCGGCGCGCTCGGTGCGAAATTGATCTTGATGCCAGGATTCTTGGCTTCAAAAGCCGGAATGATCTTTTCCTGCCAGATTTGCAGATCGTCGTTACGCCAGCTTTCAACCGTCAGCGTGACGTCTTCGGCAAGCGCAACCGATCCCGACGCCAGAAGCGTGGAACCCAGCAGCATGAGTTTCAACGTATTACGAACCATTTGACCTTCTCCCGTTTTTAGAGCGCGGATGCGCAAAAGAGGCGAAAGTACGCCAGACCGTTTCGGTACGATCGCTCCTCGCGTTGCGGGAAAAGTACCGGCCCCCGCCGGTGATCTCCATCCCAAATCCGCGTGATCCTCGCCCTCAGCGGCATTGCGCTCCCCTTCTGCTGAAATTAATGCCAAAAACGTACCAATTGTCCAGAGAAGTTTACAACTTTCGCGCAGAAAAATTTAAAACGGTCATTTTTCTCAAATTTTATCAACGAATTTATCAAATTTTTCACAAGCCGACAAATCTGCTTGGTTAATGGTATTTTTTTGGTATCTTCAAGTCGGAGGTATCTTCATGACTGAATTCTTCATTGGCGTTGATGGCGGCGGCACGGGATGCCGCGTCTTGGTGGCGGATAGCGATGGTGCGATTCTGGGTTCGGGGCGCAGCGGCTCTGCCAATATCGTCACCGATCCGCAGACGGCGCTGATTAATGTGATCGCGGCCATCGACAACGCCTTTGACGATGCCGGGTTGGACAAGGTGCATTATGCTACCAGCCACGCGGTTCTCGGTCTGGCAGGCGGTAATGTCGAGGGTGCAGGCACCCCGATAGAACGCGGCCTGCCCTTCGCGCACTCGAATGTGGAATTTGACGGTGTGATCGCCCTGCAAGGTGCGCTTGGCGATCAGGACGGGATCGTCGCTATTCTCGGCACGGGCACGGCCTATATCACGCGCCGGAACGGCCGCATCCATTCGGTCGGCGGATGGGGCTTTCCCTTGAGCGACCTTGGCAGCGGTGCAAGGCTCGGCCAAAGCCTGCTGCAGGAAAGCCTGCTCGTGCATGATGGCATTCATCCGCGCACACGCCTGACGACGGACCTTTTGAACGAATTCGACAACAATCCGGATAATCTGGTCGAATTTGCCTGGACTGCGAAGCCGGGTGACTTCGGCAAATATGCTCCGCGTATTTTCCAGTATGCGAGTGAGGGCGACGAAACTGCGCGAATGTTGCTGGAGCGCTCCGCTGCCTATGTCAGCGAAACGCTCGACGTGCTGATCAAACAGGGTGCTGAACGCATCAGTCTGCTGGGTGGCATGGCGCCGCTTTATGTGGAATGGCTGCCGCCACACCAGCAGAAGCTTCTGGTTAAACCTGCGGCAGATGCTTTGACAGGCGCGCTGCAACTCGCCCTCAAGCGATATGGGCCGCAAAATGGAAAGGCGCGCGAATGAGCGGAAATTTCAGCGCTTTCCTGCCCAAGAACCTGCAGGGTTCTGCGCCATCCTCCGGCGGGCCGCTCTATATGCAACTGCGTCAATCACTGGAGGCCGCAATCCGCGCCGGGCAACTGGTTGACGGTGAAGCCCTGCCGCCGGAACGCGATATTGCTGAATATGCCAATATCAGCCGTGTGACGGTGCGCAAGGCTGTGGACGATCTCGTCAAGGCCGGGCTTCTCGTGCGCCGTCATGGTTCGGGCACGTTCGTCGTACGCCCAAGCGAGCGCGTGCAGCAGTCGCTCTCGATGCTGACCTCGTTCACCGAAGATATGGCGCGCCGCGGCATCACCACGCAATCCCGGTGGCTGGAGCGCGGCCTCTATTACCCCTCGCCCGAAGAGATGATGAAGCTGGGTGTTTCTTCAGAGACGCGCGTTGCCCGCCTCGGTCGTCTGCGTATTGCAAGCGACATGCCGCTGGCCATTGAACGGGCAAGTCTTTCAAGCGAAATCCTGCCCGATCCGGATGCGGTAAAGGGTTCGCTCTATGCCGAGCTGAGCCGTACCGGATTTCGTCCTGTGCGCGCGGTCCAGCGCATAGCGGCCTGCAACATCAAGGACCCCGATGCACGCATTCTGGGCGTCAAGGAGGGCGATGCAGGTCTGTCCATCGAGCGACTGTCCTATTTGCCGTCCGGTCGCGTGGTCGAATTCACGAAATCGTTGTATCGCGGCGATGCATACGATTTCGTAGCAGAACTGACCATACCTCAGCCTTAGAGCGCGTTTCGATCTGATTGGATCAGATCGAAACGCGCTCTAACTTCTTCTGTTTTAAACATAATCTTGATCGCCCTCGTTTCACTCCGGTCGGATTATGCTCTAAGCGACCTCTATCAAAGAAAACGGCCCGTTTCCGGGCCGTTTTTATTTCATATCAGTGATGTTTCTTGCCTTCACGGGCCAGATCCACTGTCGGATCGGCCACGAGACGCTTGCGCGCCCGGTCGTCCATCAGTTCGTACCACATGGCGTTGAGCACGGCGAAAGCCGCAGCAAGCGGAAGCCCCAACAACCAGGAAAAATACCACATATCGCTTTCCTTTCTCGGTTGGTTCAAGCGCATCCCGAAAGGGTGAAACGGTTTTCGGATAAGATGCGCGTTAAAATGAAACTTACAGAGCCCGATCTGATGTAATCAGATTGAAAAGCGCTCTAGTAAGCGTGATTGCTTTCGTCTTCGATCATGTCCTTGTCGACCTTGCCCCACAGAACCTTGTAAACCCAGGACGTGTAGAGGACGATCAACGGCAGGAAGATGAGCGTCACAACCAGCATGATGAACAGCGTCATATGACTGGAAGACGAATCCCAAACCGTTAGACTTGAACGCGGATCGAGCGACGATGGCAGGATGAACGGGAACATCGACACGCCGACCGAGGAAATAATGCCGAAGATCGACAGTTTTCCGAACAGCAGCGGTGCCAGTTCACGACGGCTACGCAATGCTATGAAGACCGCAAGCGCTCCCAAAATGCCAAGCGCCGGAGCGATCAGCAGGATCGGATAGTTTGCATAGTTCGCGAACCATGCACCGTGATCCAGTTCGACGGTCTTGCGCAGCGGATTGGACGGCCCATCGGTCACGATGGCGCTCGTGATCCGGTAACCCGAAACCCAGAACCAACTGACAACCCCAGCCAGCACATAGAGCACGACAGTCAGAAGAGCTGCGATGCTGCCGTAGGACCGGGCACGCGCCTGAATATCCCCGGTCGTCTTCAGCATCAGCCAAGAAGCGCCATGCATGCAGAGCATCGTCACCGAAAGCACGCCGCAAAGCAGTGCAAACGGATTCAGCAGACCGAAGAACGAGCCTTCATAGAATATCTGAAAGTCGTCGGCGATACGGAATGGAACGCCCTGTAGGACATTGCCGACGGCAACGCCGAAGATAAGGGCAGGAACGAAGCCGCCGATGAAAAGCGCCCAGTCCCAGCCTCTCCTCCAGGCCTCACTCTCGCGCTTGGAACGATATTTGAACCCGACCGGACGCAGGATGAGTGCGAACAGGATGACAAACATCGCCAGATAGAATCCGGAGAAAGACACCGCATAGAGCTGTGGCCAGGCGGCGAAAATAGCACCGCCCCCGAGGATCAACCACACCTGATTGCCTTCCCATACGGGGCCGATCGTGTTGATGATAATGCGTCGCTCGACATCGGTTTTGCCGACGACGGGCATGAGTATGTCGACACCAAGGTCGAACCCGTCCATCGCGGCAAAAGCGATCAGCAATACGCCGAGCAGCACCCACCAGATGAGACGCAGGGTTTCATAGTCCAACAAATCGCTGAGTATCATGATCCTTACTCCGCAGGTGCAATGCTGGCCGGTGCGAGAATTGCTTCCGGCTTGCTGTCGGGTTCAGGTCCAGCCTTGATGGCGCGTATCATCAGGCCCATCTCGATGATGAAGAGAACCGTATAGATCGCCACGAAACCAAGTATGGTCAGCAGCACTGTGGATGCTCCGAGATTGGAAACCCCGACTGCCGTCGGCAATATGCCTTCGATGACCCATGGCTGGCGACCGAACTCTGCAACGATCCAGCCCATTTCCGCCGCGATCCATGGCAGCGGTATCGCAAACACGGCGATCCGCAACAGGAACGGGTGACGGTCGAGTTTACGACGCGCCGACAGCACGAAGAATGTGCCCGTCAGCAGGATCAGGAAGAAGCCGATGCCGACCATGATGCGGAAGGCCCAGAACAGGGGCAGAACGCCGGGAACGGTGTCGTTGGCGGCCTGCGTGATCTGCGCGTCGGTTGCCTGACGCGGATCGTCGACATAACGCTTCAGCAGAAGCGCATAGCCCATCCACTGGCTGTTATCGGCAAAGACGTCCTTGACTTCCTGCGGAACGGCGTTCGTATCGCCAGCCGCGCGGATTTTCTGCAAGGCGTCATAGGCGACGATACCGTTGCGGATATGGTTTTCCGCGCTCTGGACAAGATCATTGATGCCCTGAATAGGCGTCGTGAGAGAGCGCGTACCGATCAGGCCCATGACCCATGGAATATGTACCGCGAAATGGGTTTCGCGCGCCGCCTGATCCGGAAAGCCGAATACGGTGAACGAAGCCGGAGCAGGCTCGGTTTCCCACATGGCTTCAATGGCTGCGATCTTCATCTTCTGGTGTTCATTGGCCAGATAACCGCTTTCATCGCCAAGGACGACGACGGACAGAGAGGCGGCCAGACCGAAGGATGCAGCGATAGTCAGGGAACGTTTGGCGAGTTCTACTGACCGCCCCTTGAGCAGATACCAGGCTGAAACACCAAGAACGAAAATAGACGCCGTGACATAACCGGCGGAAACCGTATGAACGAACTTGGCCTGTGCAACCGGGTTCATCAGCACCGCGAAGAAATCGGTGATCTCCATGCGCATGGTTTCGGGATTGAACGCCGACCCGACCGGATTCTGCATCCAGCCATTGGCGATCAAAATCCACAACGCGGAGAAGTTCGAGCCAGCCGCAACCGCGTAGGTTGCCATCAGGTGCCCGACTTTCGACAGGCGATCCCAACCGAAAAAGAACAGGCCCACAAAGGTCGCTTCAAGGAAGAATGCCATCAGACCTTCGATGGCGAGCGGCGCGCCAAAGATGTCGCCGACATAATGGCTGTAATAGCTCCAGTTCATGCCGAACTGGAATTCCATCACGATCCCCGTTGCAACGCCCATGACAAAGTTGATGCCAAAAAGCGTACCCCAAAATTTCGTCATCTGCCGCCAGATGAGTCGCCCCGTCATCACGTAAACGGTTTCCATGATGGCAAGCAGCACGGAAAGACCCAAGGTCAGAGGTACGAAGAGGAAGTGATAAAGTGCCGTGATTGCAAACTGCAATCGCGACAGGGAGACAATATCGAGTTCCATCTCTTTAAGCCGGTAACCCGGCCCTCCTGGTGTTATGAGCAGCGCTTCCAGCGCGGCCCCATTTTGAATGCGGCGGCTTCTTAGAACCCGTACTCCGCTTCAATTTCAAATATCGGTCCAGATATGGACACAGACTTCAAATCATTCTCCATGTCCGCGCGGCTCACCTCATGGTCCCGAGGATTTCGCCAAAACGCGGCGAACTCTTACCTACGGACTCAACTAGAGCGCCTTGATTTAAAACAATGATCCGTTCACAAATTTGCGCTTCGCGGCGGATATGCGTGGCGATCAGCAAGGTGTGTGGACCTGTCTTGACCGTGAGACGCTCCAGAACATCCTGTGCTGTTGCAGCGTCCAGCCCCTCGGTCGGCTCATCCAGCAGCCAGAGCGGAACATTGGTCAGGAAAAGGCGCGCCAGGGCCAGACGGCGCGCCTGTCCGCCCGAAAGTCCAAGGCCACCCTCGCCCAGCATTGCATCCAGCCCGGCAGGCAACTCAGCGATAAACGCGCCAAGGCCTGCGGCTTGCAATGCATCCATCAGTTCCTGATCGCTCGCATCAGCGTGCGCCAGCCGGAGATTGTCGCGAAGACTGTCCTGAAAAAGTTCTGTTCGCTGCGTGAGAAGACGGGCGGGCAGCGCGGCAACATTGCCCCGATCAGCCGGAATTTCACCGGCGAGAAGATTGAACAAGGTTGATTTGCCGGCGCCGCTCGTGCCGACGATGGCAACACGCTCGCCCGCGGCAATATCGAGATCGAGGCTTTTCAGGGCATCCTGGTCGGCGCCATCGTGACGAACCGAAACGCTTTTCAGGTGAACGGCCGTGCCATTCTCCGGCTTCTTGGGCGACGTCAATTCGACATTACCGTGCAACTGCGGGGCGACGCGTTTTGCGGCGAGTATCGTGCGTCCAAGTTCCATCGCACCGCGCCGCAAAGCAGAAAAAGGTTCCATCGCACCAAGGATGATAAGCATTCCGAGGGCTGCAACGGGTGCGCCGATAGTTCCTGACTGAATCAGCAATCCAACGGCGATGAGGCCACCTGCGAGCAATGCGGCGTGAACGATACCGAAACCGGCGCCAGTGACGATCTCTATGCGATTGAGCTTGCGATCCGAAGCGGCGACATAGCCGTCTGCACGTACCAAGGCCAGTTTTCGATCTTCCAGACGCCCCGCCATTAGAAGCTCAGTCTGCCCGGCAACCAGATCGACGGTGCGGGCGCGCAGAGCTTCCGTGCCCTTTGCGCGCTGTCGCATGGATTTTTCGGACCGACGAGCTGCCGAAAGCGGAATGCCAAGACCTGCAACGAGCAAAACAAGCGCTACCAGCAGTCCGAATAACGGGCTCATCATGCCAAGCGCGATGCCGGCCACAAGCGCTGTCGCAAGTGCGGCACCGACAGGCACCACCACACGCAGATAAAGCGAGTCGAGTGCATCAATGTCTGCCGTCAGGCGGAACAGAAGACGCGCCGGACGTTTCAATAAAGCGTTTGCAGCGCTCGGGCGCGCCCAGCTACGGAACAGCTTTTCGCGTAATGCCGCAAGGATTGCGAGCGTGGCATCATGGGTGACGAGCCGCTCCAGATAGCGGGAACCGGTGCGCAGGATAGCAAGCAGGCGAATACCGGCGGCGGGCGCGAACACGTCGAACACAACTGCGGTCGCAATGCTCAAGCCAGCAATCGCCGTCGCCGTTATGAACCAGCCTGACAGGCCGAGAAGAGCAATACCGGCGAGGACCGTTACGGTTGCCGTCGCGATACCGGCAAGAAGTGCTGTCCCCTTGGTCTGAAAGAAGAGCCGCAAAATCGGTAGCAATGACCGGAGACCGTTCATTCCGCTGCCCTCCTCTGCCAGACCGGATCTTTATCTTCGCTGCCATCCAGACGGATGATGCGATCCATTCTACGGGCAAGGGCTTCGTCATGGGTTGCGACCAGCAACGTCTTGCCTTTGGCGAGCCTGAGAAGGCTGTCGGCAATGATCGTTGCCGTTTCCTGATCCAGATGAGCGGTGGGCTCATCGGCCAGAATAATATCTGCATCGGGATCAACCGCCGCACGGGAAAGTGCCAGCCGCAGGGCTTCACCGCCCGAGATTCCGGCACCGTTCTCGCCAATCAGGCTGTTGCCGGTAATGCCCAGAACATGCCCGAGCGCCATGTCATCGATGATGGCTTTTGTGGCTGCCGCTTCGGCTTTTCGACCAAGCGTGATGTTTTGGCGGGCCGAACCGGCAAAGATATGCGGTTTCTGGCCGATCCAGCTCATCCGTGCGCGAAGCGCGGTTGCGGTTTCATCGCTAAGCTCAATACCACCGATTTCTATCCGGCCTGCTTGTTGAGCCGTCAGCCCCGCAATGAGCGCCAGAATGGTGGATTTACCGTAGCCACTCGGCGCCAGCAATGCCACGTGTTCGCCTGCCTCGATCTCAAGATCGAACGCATAGAGAACCTTGGTTCCTGTCCCATAACCGAAGTCGATATTGTGCAAAGTGACTGCGGGTGCATCGCCCATTGCAGTTTGACTTCCACTCCTGCCGACAATTGGCATCGGATGCTCAGCGAGCTTTTCCAGCGCGTCGACAGAGGCCTCGCCCGCCGCACGATCATGCCACACGGCTGAAAGATCGCGTAACGGTTCGAAGAATGCAGGAGACAGAAGCAGGACGAAAAGGCCTTCTGCCAAAGTCAACTTATGGCCCCAGGCTCCGAAGTTGAGCTGGCCCAGCAGATGAAAGCCGATATAAACCGCGACCATGGCAACGCCGATAGCGGCGAAAAGCTCAAGCACCGCCGAAGACAGGAATGCGATGCGCAAGACAGACATCGTCTTGGAACGCAGGGTTTCGGCATTTTCGCGCAAGCGGTTCGCCGTAGAATCCACGGCATGGAAAGTGCGAATGGTTGTAAGGCCCCGCAGCCGGTCGAGCAGAAAGCCATTCATGCCGCCAAGAGCAGTCAGTTGCTTTTCGCTGGCGGCCTTTGCTCGCCAGCCGATCAATGCCATGAAGATCGGTATCAGCGGCGCGGCCACCATCAGGACAAGCGCTGTGGCCCAGGAATACCAGAGCACGACTGCAAGTATCGCGAATGGCACCAGCATGACGCGGATGCGGACCGGCACGAAGCGCGAGAGATAGGGAACGACCATTTCAGCCTGTTCGGCGAGAATGCTTGCCGCCTCACCGGATGACGGGCGTGTCATGTCCAGCGGTGAGCGTTGCGCAAGCGCTGAAACAGCATTTGTCCGCAGCCGGGAGAGTTCCTGCCGGGCAGCGTCGAAAGCTTTTGCTGCGCCCGCACTGTCGAGAATACTGCGCAGGCAACCGAGAGCGAAGATGCCTGCAGCACTGTAATAGATGGAATTATCAAAGCCTGTATCGGCCAGTCGCCCGATGGCATAAGCGAGAATACCCGCTTGCGGCAGCCACAGAAGTGCTGCCAACGCCTGTAGATATGCCCCCCGCTTCAGCAAGGACGGAACAGGACGACGATGCGGGCGGCGCGAACCTTGTTGGTCGCCTGCCGCTTCGCCGTCTTCTGCCGTCACTGTTTCCGTTCGGGGGACAACGGATGTCACTCTCGCTTAGGCTCCTTTTTGGCCGATGTTCGCCCACGTCCGAGCGCCACGATCCTGTCCGTGGTTTCAAGGAAGCGGGTCACCTTGGCGCCAAGCGCCAGAAGACTGGTCAAACGGTCGGTATCGAGCCGCTTGACGTCGTCGTACCAGTTGGTCAGCCTTTCGATCAGGCCGTACATGTCCTTCATGCGATCCTGCGCATAAAGATCGCTTTCGCCTTTCGGCTGCTCCATCAGGATTTCGCGCAGAACGGTAAGCGTGGGATCGATCTCACGCTTCTTGCGCTCTTCAGCGAGCGTGCGCAGGATCTGCCACACATCATCGGGCGTCGTGAAAAAATCGCGACGATCACCGGGAATGTGCTTCAGAAGCACCAGATTCCAGCCCTGCAACTCGCGAATGCCCATGGATACGTTCGAACGCGATACACCGAGAGCATCGACGATCTGGTCGGCGCATAGAGGCTCAGGCGATATATAAAGCAGCGCATATATCTGCCCCACGGTGCGGTTGATGCCCCAACGGCTGCCCATTTCTCCGAAGTGGAGCACGAACGACTGAACGATTGGCGACAATTCCAAAATTCTCTCTCCCGTAAATTCTGAATTTTCAGAAATTACTGAAATTCAGATAATTCAAATGGCCTCATCCTTCAATCCGCTTGTCCCTGGCAAAGGCCCGAATGGACAATTGGCCGCAGCCCCGGGACACTCCTCCAAATGTCCGAAACGACGATAGGCCGCTGCTTCCGCTCCGCAATCGGTGGGCAATCAGGCCAGGGATTCGGCAAATGGCAGATGGTGTTTCCGGTGGGCAGGATAGCCGGTCTTGAAGCGAACTCCAAAACAGGTCTCCGGTCAGCCCGGAAGCGACAGCCGCTGCGTCCATGACGGAGCAGCGAGTTTCCCCATTTGGTGCGGCGGAAAACGCTGGCTTTCCGCCCTCTCCGCACCCTCAAGCATGATACCTACAGACCTATAGCGGGTCGGAAGATGAAGGCAGCTCCTTGCTGTCCTGCGTTCTGTCGCGATGGATCACGGCGCGGCTGAGCAGCATGAGCGTTACCGGCGTTGTGACGACCACAAAGACGGTAATAAGCACTTCATGCAGAATCGGCTTCGATTGCAAGATGGAGAAAAATATTATCGACGCGATCAGGATGCCGCCAGCTCCGAAGGACGAGCCAAGTGTGGGCGCATGAACGCGTTCATAAAAGCTTTTGAAAAGGACAAGCCCGATGCACCCGACGAGCGTAAGGAAGGCACCGGCGACCAGAAAAAAAGCAATGACTATAGCTGCCCATACGGGAAGTTCGCCTGCATTGATCATTCGATCACCTCCCCGCGCATGAGGAACTTGGACAGCGCCACAGTGGCGACGAAACCAAGAAGAGCGATAATCAGCGCCGTCTCGAAATAGATGATGCTGCCCGTGCGTATGCCGAACGTAATCAGGAGAAGCAGTGCATTGAGGTAAAGCGCATCGGCGGCGAGAATGCGATCCTGCGCACGCGGGCCTACAAGCAGCCTGTAGACCACGCAAGCCAGTGCACCGAGAAGCATTAGCTGAGCAGCAAGCAGGGACCAGAAGATGATAACTGCGCTCATGCGGATTTCTCCTCTTCCATGATGTCAGCCGCTCCAAATATCTTGATAAG
Organism: Brucella tritici; assembly: GCF_008932295.1. GTDB lineage: Bacteria > Pseudomonadota > Alphaproteobacteria > Rhizobiales > Rhizobiaceae > Brucella > Brucella tritici. The sequence goes on from NZ_WBWA01000017.1 coordinate 73,787, forward strand.
CGGTTGCTCATATCTTCCCTTGATCGTGTCCCGCCACGCCTGCGCATCATCCAGATCGAGCACGTGGATGGTCAGTTCGCGTCTTGCAGCGTTGTAGTCCACCCACGCCGTGCCCGGCGTTGCAGTGATGATGCAGGCGAGAACGGCAAGCGCGGTCCGGTTTTCCAGATCGAGCTGAATAACGACGAAGCCCGGACGCCGCTTACGCTTGCGCGACAGAATGATGCCTGCCACCGCGATATTGGATTGCAGGATGTCATAGCTCATGGTGCCGAACAGCCAGAGCATCGTCGGGATCGAACGAATATGGTTCTTCTGCGGTTGCAAGGCCGTCATGATGAGACACGCCACGAGCGCGATGATCGCGCCAAGCAGGAGCTGTGCCCGCGTGAAGCCGTTCAAAAGCAGCCAGAACAGGAGCAACGAGGCGAACAGAAGCGGATAAGGCAGGATTCTTTTCACTGTGCCCCCTCCGTTTCGGTGCCTGCGCGCGGCGCATTGAGGACACTACTGATATAGGACGCCGGATTATGCAGCGAACGCGCCGTTTCATCCATATAGCGCATGGCCGGACCGGCAGCGATTGTCAGCGCCAGACAGATTGCCAGAAGCCCTGCAATCGGCACGACTTCCCGCACCAGAACGCGAGGCACATTGCCTTCGAGGGACGCCCAGAAAGTCCGAATGCCGGTACGTGTCATCGCGATCAGCGCTGAAAGGCCGGACAACAGAAGGAGCGCGACCAGTGCCCAGCTTGCCGGGCTGACAGGCATTGCGAGTTGCGGCGTCGGACCATCACCGTTGAAAACGGCTGCAAGGATCAGGAACTTGGCGATAAAGCCGGAGAACGGCGGCAGGCCGATCAGCAATATCGCGCAAATGCCGAAGAATGTTCCCAGGACGGCAAGGGTCGCGGGCAGCACTGCCCCGATCTCGTCTTCGTCTTCTTCCTCCTCGTCGTCACCATAGGCTTCCATGGTAACGGCAAGAACGTTTGCAGCCGCATCCTGTCCGCGTTCGATCAATTCGATCAGCAGGAAAAACGCTGCAATGGTGAGCGTGGAACTGACCATATAGAACAGCGCTGCGCCGGTCATGGCTGTGTTACCGCTGCCGATGGCAGCCAGCAAAGTGCCGGAGGATACGAGAATGCTGTAGCTGGCGAGGCGACCCATTGCCTGCGATGCGACGACCCCGATCAGGCCGAAGGCAAGCGTGACCATCCCGCCGAAATAGAGCCAGTCATTGCCGAAACCATAGGAAGAACCGGCACCGATACCGAACATCAGCGGCGACAGGCGCAGAAGAACATAAATGCCAACCTTGCTCATGATGGCGAATACCGCTGCCACCGGTGCTGCTGCAGCCGTATAGGTTGGCGCAAGCCAGAAATTGAGGGGCCACATGCCTGCCTTGACGAGGAAGGCAACACCCAGAACTGCCGCCCCTGCTTCAAGCAGCATACGGTCTTCAGTCGCGACCTGCGGAATTCTCTGTGCAAGATCGGCCATATTCAATGTGCCGGTCACGCCATAGATCAGGCTGACACCGATCAGGAACAGAGACGACGCGACAAGATTGACGGCAATATAGTGCATGCCAGCCTTTACGCGTGCCGGGCCTGACCCATGCAGCGCCAGACCGTAGGATGCCGCCAGCATGACTTCGAAGAAAACAAAGAGGTTGAACAGATCGCCAGTCAGAAATGCACCGTTCAGCCCCATCAGCAAAAGCTGGAAGATTGTATGGAAGTGTGGGCTGGCCTTGTGCCAATGTGCGAGTGCGAAGCTGAGCGAAGCCATGCCAAGCAGGCTGGTCAGCATAAGCATGAGTGCCGCGAGACGATCCAGCACCAGCACGATGCCGAAAGGTGCGGGCCAGTTGCCAATCAGGTAAACCAGAGCGTCGGGCGCCCTGTCGCTTGCCATGCCGGCAAGCGTGATGGCAATCGCAATCAACCCCAAGGTCGAGATGGAGTTGATGGCCATCTTGAGTTTGCGCTTGCGCTCATCGAACAGCAGCAGGACAGCCGCGGTGACGAGGGGCAGGACGATTGGAGCAACGATGAGGTGCGTTTTCCAGTCCAACATCAGTTCTCCTTGCCGTCCACGTGGTCCGTACGTGTCAACCCGCGCGAGGCGAGCAGCACGACAAGGAAAAGTGCGGTCATTGCGAAACCGATGACGATGGCGGTCAGAACGAGCGCCTGTGGCACCGGATCGGTATATTGTGCGGCCTGAACGTCAACGCCGCTGTCGAGCACAGGGGCAGCGTTCGTGCGCAAGCGTCCCATCGAAAAGATGAAGAGATTGACGGCGTAGGAAACCAGCGACAGGCCGATCGCTACCTGGAATGTACGCGGACGAAGAATGAGCCAGACGCCTGATGCCATCAACACGCCGATTGCCAGAGCAAGAACGAGTTCCATCAGTTCTCCTCCTTCGTTGCGGCAAGCTTCTCGACACGATGCTTACGTAGCGATTGGTGCGCGAGAGCGATCAAGACAAGGACGGTAGCGCCCACCACGAGGGTGAAGACACCAAGATCGAACAGCAGGGCGCTGGCCGTCGGCATTTTTCCGATATGCGGTATTTCCGTATATTGGAAGAACGTGGTGAGGAACGGATAGCCAAAGAACCACGATCCAGCGCCTGTCGCTGCCGCAAACAGCAACCCCAACCCGATCCAGCGCAAGGGCAGAATGCGCAAGCGGTCTTCTACCACTCGCGCGCCTGACGCCAGATATTGCAGCAGGAATGCAATTGCGAGCGTGATGCCGGCCGCAAACCCGCCACCCGGCAGATCATGACCGCGCAGGAACAGATGCACTGCCAGCACGATAATGACCGGGAATAGCCATTGCATGATGACGGACGGCACGGCCAGATAATCAGCCAGTGTTTCGCCTGCCTTGCGGTCGGGTGCGGCCTCGTCATAGGCATCCTGAATCTTCTGCTGGGCAGTCGATCCGGTTGTGTCGGGCGCGGGGCGGAAACGGCGCAGGAGCGCGAAGACCGTAAGACCCACAATGCCGAGAACGGCGATTTCGCCAAAAGTATCGAAAGCGCGGAAGTCGACCAGAATGACGTTTACGACATTCTTGCCACCGCCACCTGAATAGGCGTTTTCGAGGAAATAGTCGCCAATACTGCTGGGCGACATTCGCGTCATCACCGCATAGGCGATGACCGCTACCCCTGCTCCGCTGCCGATTGCAAGCAGCAGGTCGCGATAACGGCGGATGCGCGGGCCAATTTGCACCGGGAGCGGATCAGGATCTTCCCAGCGCTTTGGCAGCCAGCGAAGTCCGAGAAGCAGCAGAACGGTAGTGACAATCTCGACCAGCAACTGTGTCACTGCAAGGTCGGGCGCGGAAAGCCAGACGAAAGTGATGCAGGTGACAAGCCCTGCTCCGCCGAGAAGGATCAGCGCTGCCAGCCGGTGATATTTCGCCTGATAGGCCGCGCCGATGGCGCAAGCTCCACCGAGGATCCATAGACCGGCGAAGATCGGGTCCACAGGCTGGGTGCCAAGCGAACCGGACTGCAGGCCTGAAGCGAAAATCGGCCAGGCGGCTGCAAGGACGGCCACCGCAACCACGATGCGAAGCTGCGGCTGCAGACGGCGCGTGCTGAGGAAGGATTCTGCCTTGCGCGCCCAGTTCCATGACAAGGTCACCAGAACACGCTCGAAAATGCGTTGCCCCTGCAAATGCCGGAAGAATGGCGGGCCGTCTTCACTGGTGGCGAGATAGTTTTTCAGCATCCAGTGCAGAAGAATACCGCCGATCATGGCGACGATACTCATTATTAGCGGCAGGTTGAAGCCGTGCCAGACCGACAGGCTATATTCAGGGGTGGCCTGCCCCAATACCGACAGAACAGCCGAATGCAGGAACGGTCCGATGGAAAGGCCCGGAATGATACCGATCAGCAAGCAAAGCAGAACCAGAAGCTCGATAGGACGGCGCATCCAATGCGGCGGCTCGTGCGGCTCATGCGGCAGGTCATGCGGTGGTGGCCCGAAAAACGTCGAATAGATGAAACGTACGGAATAGGCGACCGTGAAAATACCGGCAATCGTGGCGACGTAAGGCGTGATCGTATCGAGCCAGGACGCCAGGTGCGTTTCAACAGCTTCAGCAAAGAACATTTCCTTGGAAATGAAGCCATTGAGCAGCGGCACGCCCGCCATGGCTGCACTCGCCACCATGGCAAGCGTTGCCGTATAGGGCATGGGCCGCAACAACCCGCTCAGCTTGCGCATGTCGCGGGTGCCGGTCTCATGGTCGATGATGCCCGCGGCCATAAACAGCGATGCCTTGAAAATCGCATGGTTGACCATGTGGAAGATTGCAGCAACGGCGGCAAGCGGACTGCCAAGACTAAGCAGAACGGTAATCAGGCCAAGGTTGCTGATGGTCGAATAGGCAAGCAGGCCTTTGAGGTCCTGCTGGAAAACCGCGAAGAAGCTGGCAATCAGAAGCGTGATGAGACCGGCCGAACCAACGATCCAGAACCACTCTTCCGTTCCGCTGAGAACCGGCCACAGGCGCGCCAGCAGGAACACGCCTGCCTTCACCATGGTTGCCGAATGCAGATAGGCCGATACGGGTGTTGGCGCCGCCATGGCATTGGGAAGCCAGAAGTGGAACGGAAACTGCGCACTTTTCGTAAAGGCCCCGAGCAGGATCAGGATGAGCGCCACGCTGTAAAGCGGATGCGTCCGCACGATATTGCCCGCTGCCAAAACCTTGTCGAGATCGTAGCTTCCGACAATATGGCCCAGGATCAAAACGCCTGCGAGCAGGCAGAATCCGCCGATACCCGTTACGGTCAGTGCCATGCGGGCACCGTCACGGGCGCTGGCATTGTGATACCAATAGCCGATCAGCAGGAACGAGAAGATGCTGGTCAACTCCCAGAACACGGCCAGCAATATCAGATTACCGGACAGGACCACGCCGAGCATCGATCCCATGAAGGACAGAAGGAACGAGAAGAACCTCGGCACCGGATCTTCGGGCGACATGTAATAACGCGCATAAATGACGACCAGCAGGCCAATGCCCGTGATGAGCATAGCAAAAAGCCAGGCAAAGCCGTCCATCCGAAAGGTGACATTGAGGCCATAGGCCGGAAGCCATTCCACAGTGCCGTGAAGCACCTTGCCGTCCGACACAATGGGATAAAGGCTGGCGGTTACAACAAAGGCGACGAGCGCAATCGCTGCCGTAAACCAGGCCGAACCGCTGCGATCAGCCCCCCTGAATAATCCGGTTATGGCGCTGCCAAGAAATGGTAGAAGGACAAGCAGGAAAAGCATTCTGCCGTCCATCATCATGCGCCACAGGCCTCCTAGCCGAAATCAAGGTTGATCCGAAGCAGGCACCGCTCAAGAAAACAGCAACAGAATCGCTCCGGCAAGTTGTAGAGAGGAATCATATATTCCGATGGCGTTATTATGACCGGCCACGGAACATTATGGCAATAGCTTTCAATGGCTTATCGCATGGATTTGAATCATTTTATCGTTCCCCGCACCGGAAAATCTATAATTGATCGACCACTGCCAACCGCGATATCTGACTGTTGGCTATATTGACCTGAAAACCTTTCAACTGGATGACACAAAACTTCTCGTGAATTTTTCCCGCAGAAGCGGCTTCATCCTTCAAGCAAAACAACCGATAGCCGCTCAGCCTGAACGCGGATGTCCGGGACGGCAGTGACCTCCCAAAATGTGCCTTTCGTCACCGGGCCGATAGCGAAAAACGGACCGGATGGCTCTCCTCGCGCATTAAGAACTTGCAGATCACGCGTGACATCGAAACCGAGATCGAGCGTATCAGGGCGGGCCAAGCCATGTTCCATGAGGCCGATCAGTGCCGCATTGCGGGTTGTCGAGAAACGAGGATTACCGCCACGACAATCGATAACGGTCGAAACGTGCAGTTTTTCGATCTGTCGGCTATGCCGCGCGCGATAGCTGATTGCTATTCCCTGACCTTCGTCGCGTACCGAAACAAGATGACCTGCGGCGACTCTAAGTTGCCCGCTATTCACGGCAGATTGGATACGTTCCGCGACAGCCGGTGCCATGCGATGTCGATGCACATCCCACCAGGGACGCAGATGACGGAGAAAGCTGCGACGTTGCGACATCGGCAACCCCGCCCAGATATGCTGCGTATGCGGACGTAAACCATCCATCACGCCGCGCCAGCCGGAACCTGATTTTTCCGCTTCAACCATCATGGCGCGTACGCGCTGCATAAGCTTCGAAAGGCCCAGCGATACCGGCAGATCGTCTGCTCCGATTGGAAAAGCTTGTGTGGGCGCAAGAGACGCGGGCAGAAGCCCACGGCGCGAAATCGCATATATTTCAGCATGATGGCCGTTATCAAGCAGCGACAAAACGCTATCGATCATCGACAGGCCTGTGCCGAATATCGCAACCGGAGCATCTGTTGGCACATCGAAGTAGCCATTGCTCGACCAATATTCCGTAACGTGATTGCCGGATTTTGCGATGGCAGCTTCGTTGCCCGTCGCCACGATCACAGCATCGGCGATGAACTTTTCTCCAGTCTCGGCGGTAACGGTTGGTCTGCCGTCCTTCAGCGCGACATCGACAACGCCGGTCTTTTCAACCGTCAAACGTGTATCCTTCTCGGAAAGATAAGGCGTGATCAGATGCTCCAGATAGGAGCGATAGAGCTTACGAGGTGCAAAACTGTGCGGTTCCCACGAATGGCTGGCGCCGGCAATGTCGCTCGACTGCAACCAGTTTACGAAATGATCCGGTTGGTCGGGAAATGCGCTCATATTGCTGGCGCGGACATTGAGAAGATGGCTCGGGTTTTCCGTTGCATAAGCAATCCCTGCCCCCAAATGGCCGGAACGCTCGAAAATTCGCACGACTGATTCTGGTGAACGCCGGAGCAATTGTGCGGCCAGAATGATACCGCTCGCACCGGCTCCGATGATGATAAATGACTTCAAACTATCGTGACCTCTTCCCGTTTCACGAAAACGACGCGAAAGCGCGTCGTTAATTCATCGGTCCTAAATCCCACTGTTTTAGTTAGATTCCAATAAACAATTGCTCTTGTAAACCCCATAAAGCCGCAGAAGTTGCACTGTTCAGGCTCCTGTATAGCGCCAACGACGCATGGGGGCGGCGATCAAAATGTAAACAGTAAAACCCGGCTAACAACGGATCGTTGACAGTGTGTTTCAGAAACACGGGCTGGCTTCGGCAGCCAAAATAACAATATTTCCGTCAACATCATTCATGAGGTTGTCTTGAAAATCCCAAGCCTGACAGCCTGTTGGACCGCTGAAACACAGGACAGAGTAATGAACAATTCCCTGCTGAATTCCATCAAGAAGCGCCGCACGCAGTACGCTCTGGGCAAGTCTCTTCCACTGTCGAATGAAGACACTGCCGAGCTGATCCGTGAAGCGGTCAAGCACACGCCTTCCTCTTTCAACTCGCAGAGCTCGCGCGCTGTCATCCTGTTCGGCGACGAGAGCGACAAGCTTTGGAACATCGCGAAGGAAACGCTTCGCCAGATCGTTCCTGCCGACGCTTTCGCGCAGACGGAAGCCAAGCTCGACAGCTTTGCTGCCGGTGCCGGTACGGTTCTGTTCTATGAAGACCAGAACGTCGTTAAGGGTCTTCAGGAAAACTTCCCGCTTTATGCCGATAATTTCCCGGTCTGGTCTGAACAGTCGGGCGGCATGGCACAGCATTCGGTATGGACCGCACTTGCAAATGCGGGCATCGGCGCCAGCCTTCAGCATTACAATCCGCTGATCGACCAGGAAGTCGCCAAGGTCTGGGGCGTTCCTGCCTCGTGGAAGCTGCGTGCTCAGATGCCGTTCGGCTCGAACGAACAGCCTTTCGGCGAGAAAGCCTTCATGGACGATGCCGACCGCTTCAAAGTGTTCTTCTAATCATTTGATTATATAGAACGAACAAAGCCGGAGGAGTTTTTCTCCGGCTTTTTCATAGACTTGTTTAGCCGGTGCGGCGATTGAGCATTTTCAGGTGTGATGCGTTCGCATTTTAACGCCTGCTATAAGACACTATTCTCTGTCGAAACTGAACGGCGGTAATTGCTCCAGCGCAGATTTCAGCGCCTCCGACCAGCTTTCCGATACCGTCTGATAATAAGGATCGGAGGCCTCAAATCGTCTGCGGGCACCAGTTTCAAAGCTGCCCGCTTCATAAATCTGCATGTCGAGCGGAAGCCCCACGGACAGATTGGCTTTCAGCGTGGAGTCGAAAGAGACTAGCAACAGCTTCACCGCTTCCTCGAAACTCATCTGCTCCTGATAGGCGCGTACGAGGATCGGCTTGCCGTATTTGTTCTCGCCAATCTGGAAGAAGGGCGTATCGGCTGAACTCTCGATGAAGTTGCCCTCGGGATAGATGTAGAAAAGGCGCGGTTGTCCGCCCTTGATCTGTCCGCCAAGAATGAAAGAAGCACCGAAAGCGTCGGCATTCTGCCCTCCGGTGGCAGAACTCTGGATCACTTCCTTGACGGTATCGCCGACAAGACGTGCAACCTGAAACATTGATGGCGCATCGAAAACTGACGGATGCCGGTCAGCCGGAGCCTTCATGCGTTCTTCCAGAAGGCTCGCCACAGCCTGCGTCGTCGCGAGATTCCCCGCCGAAAGCAGAACGATCACGCGCTCGCCGGGCTTGGACCAGCTTCGCATCTTCGAGAAGACAGAAATATTGTCGAGCCCGGCATTTGTCCGCGTATCGGACATGAATACAAGGCCGCGATCGATTTTCATTCCAACGCAATAGGTCATAAGCAATATCCGGCAGGCAATTCGCTATCGAAAAAGATCACTGCCCTACATTGATGTGAACCGCAAGACTTTCCACCGTACCGCCGAGACGGACCCCCGAAATCGGCGCGGCATCTCGGTAGTCGAGCCCGGTTGCAATCCGCACATAGCGATCATTCGGACAGACATTATTGGCGGCATCGAAACCGACCCATCCAAGACCGTCGATATGGGCTTCAGCCCATGCATGGCTCGCGGTTTGTTCCTCCACGCCTTCCATCATCAGATATCCTGAGACATAACGTGCCGGAATGCCGATCAGACGGGCTGCGGAAAGGAATATATGCGTGTGATCCTGACAAACGCCTTTCCCGGTTTCCAATGCGCTTTCGGCATCGGTTGAAACGCTTGTCGTTCCCGGCATATAGGCGACCGTCTTGTGGATGGTGTTCATCAGATCGTGCATCAGGGCAAGCCGTTCCTGCCCGGTCGAAAGATCAGCCGCCAGTACCTTGATGCGTTCACCCGGCGCGGTCAACGGCGTCTCGCGTTCGAAGAGCCAGAGAGGCGCATAACCATAGACAGGCCCCAATACACCGACCCTGTCTTCCACATCGATACTGCCGCTGGCGGTTATGACGATCTCGCTGACATTACGCGCATGCTGGACCAGATCGGTCTTATTGCCAAAACCGTCGACATAGGAAACCTCCGGCTCACCGCCTTCGATTTTCAACTCCCAGTGTTTGACCATCTGGCCCGGCACCGTTGGCGGGCGCAGCCGCAACTTCTGGACCGCATAGGGAACCGGATGCTCATAGCGATAATGTGAAACGTGCCGGATATTGAGCAGCAAGCGAAGACCTCAATAGAAATTATAGGTTTCTGCGATCTCGTTACCGAGCCGGTTGTTGCGGGTAATGAATTCGGTCAGGAATTCATGCAAGCCCACGTCGAAGATCGCGGATATGTCCTGATTTTGCAGGCTCGCATAGATTTTGTCCGCTGTCGCGTGGCAGGCGGCTCGATTGCCATAATCTTTCGACAGATAATCCAGATGTTCGGCGATGCTGCGATAGCAGTAATGGAGCGAACGCGGCATGCGGCCATTCAGGATCAGGTAGTCCGCAACCTGCGCCGGACGGTAGTCACCGTCATAAACCCAGCGATAGGAACGATGAGCAGAGACCGATCGCAGGATCGATTCCCATTGATAATTGTCCAGCGTCGTGCCGACATAGGAAATGGCGGGCAGCAGGACATAATATTTCACATCGAGAATGCGGGCCGTATTGTCAGCACGCTCAATGAAAGTACCGAGGCTTGCAAAGTCAAAGATTTCGTTGCGCAACATCGTGCCGTGGAAAGAGCCGCGAATGAGCGCTGTCTCGCGCTTGATCTGATCGAGGAGCTGCGGGAGGTCACTTTCCTTCAACGGCTTGCACAGCGATTTTTTCAGCGACATCCATGCTTCGTTGACGCTTTCCCACGCCTCGCGTGTCAGTGCCGTACGCACCATGCGCGCATTGGAACGTGCGGTTTCAATGCAGGTCATCACGCTTGACGGGTTATCTGCATCGCGCAGCAGGAAATCCGCAACGTTAGCAGCGTTATAGACATCGTATTTAGCGGAAAAGCCCTGACTTGCACCCGCTGAAACCGCCACCGAAGACCATTCCTCCGGTGCGTCAGACGTTTTCGTCAGTGCCATGCGAAGTCCCGCATCGACAAGGCGCGCCATGTTTTCGGCGCGCTCTATATAGCGGAACATCCAGTAAAGTCCGTTTGCCGTACGGCCAAGAAGCATAAATCATTCCCCTTTTCGCGCCCTGATCTTTTTGTCAGTTACGGCACGTCAATCCAATTGTTTCAGTCGTCGAGTACCCACGTGTCCTTGGTTCCACCACCCTGGCTGGAATTCACGACAAGCGATCCCTCCTTCAATGCCACACGGGTGAGCCCGCCGGGTGTTATGCGGATGCGATCTGAAACCAGCACGAATGGGCGGAGATCGACATGGCGCGGCGCAAGCCCGCTCTCGGTGAAGATGGGCGTCGTCGAAAGTGCAAGTGTGGGCTGCGCGATGTAATTGCGCGGCCTTGCCTTCAGTTTTTCCGCAAATGCATCGCGTTCGGCCTTCGTCGAGGCCGGTCCGACCAGCATTCCATAGCCACCGGAGCCGTGTACCTCCTTGACGACAAGCTCTGCGAGATTGTCGAGCACATAAGCAAGGCTATCCGGTTCGGAACAACGCCAGGTCGGCACGTTTTCGAGAATGGCCTTGCGGCCTGTATAGAACTCCACGATTTCCGGCATATAGGAATAGATCGCCTTGTCGTCGGCGATGCCGGTTCCGGGCGCATTGGCGATCGTGATATTCCCTGCCCGGTAGACATCCATGATGCCGGCAACGCCAAGCGTCGAATCCGGCCTGAATGTCAGCGGGTCAAGAAACGCATCGTCCACGCGCCGGTAGAGCACGTCGATGGCCCGATAACCTTGTGTGGTCCGCATCGCCACACGTCCGTCAACGACGCGCAGATCGCTTCCCTCGACCAGTTCGACGCCCATCTGGTCGGCAAGGAATGCGTGTTCGAAATAGGCGGAATTGTAAATGCCGGGCGTTAGTACCGCTACAGTCGGCACATCCTGCGTACCGGGAGGCGCAACGCTTGCCAGCGACTGGCGCAGCAATTGCGGATAATTCTCAACCGGGCGAACCTTGACGTTCTGGAACAGCTCGGGAAAGAGCTGCATCATCGTTTCGCGGTTTTCCAGCATATAGGAAACACCGGATGGCGTGCGGGCATTGTCCTCCAGCACATAGAACTGGTTCTCGGCCGTGCGCACGATATCGACGCCGATAATATGGGTGTAGACATTGCCCGGCGGGCGAAAACCGATCATTTCTGGCAAGAAGGCTTCATTCTTGGAAATCAGGTCTTTGGGAATGCGCCCTGCCCGGACAATCTCCTGCCGGTGATAAATGTCATCGAGGAAGGCATTGAGCGCCATGACGCGCTGTTCAATACCCTGCGACAGACGTCGCCATTCCTGCCCGGAAATGATACGTGGGATGATATCAAAAGGGATGAGGCGCTCGCCCGCCTCCTGATCGCCATAGACAGCAAAGGTGATACCCGTCTTGCGGAAAACGCTTTCCGCGTCATCGCTTTTCTGCAGAAGTTTGTGCGGGTCCTGCTGGTCGAGCCACTGCTTGAGAAATTCGTAAGGCTGGCGGACATTCCCGCCATGATTGAGCATCTCGTCGAATGGCTTCACTTAATTCCCCTTCTTTTCCCTATTATTCAGTCCGGACTCAGGGAAAAGCAAGCAAGGAAATTATGCAAAAGCGCAAAGCTGGGTTGCGCAATTTCGTCACGACAGTTGATCTCTGACGCGCGCTCATTCGGCCGCAAATGCAATATCAGCGAAAATTCAACCCGGTCGATGGGCTTTCACGACTGCCGGATCGGTATCGATACGCCCGGCCCCGATGAGGTCGAGACAATAAGGCACTGCCGGAAAAATCGCCTGCAAGGTCATGGCAATTGAAGCTGGCTTGCCGGGAAGATTGAGGATGAAACTCTTGCCGCGACTGCCTGCCGTCTGGCGGGAAAGAATGGCGGTTGGGGTCTGTTCAAGGCTGACACGGCGCATCAATTCGCCGAAACCGGGCAGTTCCTTATGCAGCACGGCCTGCATGGCTTCCGGTGTTTCATCGCGTGGGCTCGGCCCTGTGCCACCGGTTGTCAGGATCAGATCACAGGCCTCGTTGTCGCAAAGATCGATAAGCGTATCGCGCACCGATTCCATGCCATCGGGAATAACGCGGCGAATGGTTTCGTAAGGCGTAACGACAGCGCCTTTCAGCCATGCTTCCATCGCTGGGCCACTCAGATCTTCGTATTCCCCGCGACTTGCGCGGTCGGAAACAGTCACGAAACCGATCTTCACCATCATACCCTCACAGTCAGTTTTCAGCTCTCAGCAAACTTCTGGCGATCTTATAGGCGCTCGCCGGTTTTATGTGAAGGTTTGCAGCTTGAGCATGTCTTCCCGAAAGTGGAAACCGATTTCGGGGAGACATGCGTAAAAACAAACAGATAGAGCATTTCCAATGTTTCAAGCGACAAAGGAAATGCACTAGTAAATGAAAACGCCGCCCGAAGGCGGCGTCTTGCATATGATGTAACTCGAAAATTACGGCGTAACGTCGAAGCCGAACCACTTTTCCGACAGACGCTTGATCGTGCCGTCAGCCTTTGCGGCTTCAATGGCATCATCGAACATCTTCTTCAGTTCGGCATCGTCCTTGCGCAGGCCAACGGCGACGCCACGGCCCAGAATGCCGCCCTTGAAGAAAGGACCGGTCATGACGATGTCTTCATTGCCCGGCTTCTTGGCAGCGTCCGTGAGGTAAGCAAGCGAAGCTACGATCAGGTCGACGCGGCCAGACTTCAAGTCGAGGTCGTGCTGTTCCGTGGTCTTGTATTCGCGAATGTCGATGCCATCCTTGAAATACTTGTCGAGCAGAGTCAGGCCGAGCGAAGCGGTCTGGACGCCGACGGTACGGCCCTTGATTTCAGCTGATACGTCGTCGATTGCCTTCTGTGAAGCCGCTTCATCCTTGGCGAGATAAAGGGTTTCGCCGGTGTGCGGCAGCTTCGCGTAAGGGCTGTCCTTCAGCGTCGCGAAAGTCTGTGGTGTCAGGCCATAGGAGATCGAGAAGCTGATGGTTTCTTCGCGCTTCGGCGTAGCGGTAAGGCCAGCCATGATAGCATCGAACTTGCCGGCATTGAGCGCCGGAATAATGCTGTCGAAAGGTTGTGCAACCATCGTGCACTCGACCTTCATGCGGGCGCAGAGGTCCTTGTAGAGTTCGACTTCATAGCCATCCAGCGAGCCATCGGGCTTGGTGAAGTTGTACGGGCGGAATGCACCTTCAGTGGCGATGGTGATCTTCGTCCACTTCTTTTCCTCGGCATGGGCCGAGATGCTCGTCAGAGCAAGAGCGGAAATGAACACGGCTTTGAAAAGTCCGGTGGTCTTCATTGCAGTTATCCTATTGCGGTTGTTTCTGTCCGGCTTCCGCCGGAACACAGAATTTCGAAAATTAGGCAGCATTCTCGTGGCTGATGAACTTGCGGAAACGTTCCGACTTCGAGTTGCTGAACACGTCTTCCGGAGCGCCGTCCTCTTCCACCAGACCTTGATGGAAGAACACCACGCGGTTGGAGACGTCGCGCGCGAAGCCCATTTCGTGGGTCACCACCAGCATGGTACGGCCTTCTTCAGCCAGACCGCGCATGACGCGCAACACTTCACCGACCAGTTCCGGATCGAGTGCCGAAGTCGGCTCATCAAAGAGCATGACCTTCGGCTTCATAGCCAGTCCGCGGGCAATCGCAGCGCGCTGCTGCTGTCCGCCCGAGAGATGAGCCGGATAGAAATCGCGCTTGTCGGCAATGCCAACCTTCGCCAGCAGGGCTTCTGCTTCCGCCACGCATTCCGCGCGCGGACGTCCCTGCACATAGATCGGCGCTTCGATGATGTTTTCCAGAATGGTCTTGTGCGACCATAGATTGAAGCTCTGGAACACCATACCGAGTTCCGAACGAATGCGCGAAACCTGCTTCTTGTCCGTCGGGTAAGATTCACCCTTCGAATTCTTGGCCATGCGGATGGTTTCACCCGAAACCGTCACAGTGCCTGACGTCGGCGTTTCCAGAAGATTGATACAGCGCAGGAAGGTCGACTTGCCGGAACCCGACGAACCCAGGATCGAAATGACTTCACCTTCACGTGCTTCGAGTGAAATGCCTTTCAGCACTTCATTGGCACCGAAGCTCTTGCGCAGGTTTTCGACTTTCAGCGCCACCGGTGCATTGGGGGAAACGATTTTGCTCACGATGTTTATCCTTCGGAGGAAAGCTGGAGCATTTCCAGCAAAAGTGCGAAGCGGTTTTGCGTAGGAGAATGCGTAAAAACAAAAAGATAGAACGGTTCCATCGACATCATTCTAATTGGAACCGCTTTTGACGACCGGCTGGCGCAGATAAGGGGTCAGCCTATATTCTGCGAACATCAGCGCACGTGTCAGAACGAAGTTGATGGCAAGGTAGATCGCACCGGCAATCACGAAGATTTCTATGGCCCGGTAGCTCTCGGCGATCAGCTTTGCTGCGATACCAGTCACTTCCATAAGCGTGATGATCGATGCAAGCGAGGTTGCCTTGATCATCGAAATCATCTCATTGCCGTAACCCGGCAGCGCTTGGCGGATCGCAAGTGGCATGACGATGCGGCGGAAGCAGGTGAAGGACGACATGCCACAGGCTTTAGCAGCTTCGATCTGACCATGCGGCACCGACAGCAGACCACCACGGATGATTTCGCTCGCATAGGCGGCGTTGTTCAAGGTTAGCGCAATGATCGCACACCAGTAAGGTTCACGCAAAATCGGCCACAGGAACGAGTAGCGAATAGCCGGAAACTGGCTGAGGCCATAGTAGATGATGAATATCTGCACCAGAAGCGGTGTTCCACGGAACACGAAGACATAAAGGCGTGCGATCCAGTCCAGCACCTTGACGCCCGACAGTCGCATCAAGGCGAAAAGCAGGGCCAGTATGGCGCCGAACACGATGGAAGTTGCCGCAAGCTTCAGCGTAAGTGGCACACCACCCAGCATCTGGAAGAATGCATCGGAATAAAATTCAAAATTCATTTTGCCCTCCGGACGCCGCGGGAGAAGTGGCGCTCGGCCATCTGCAGAAGCCCGCCGGAAACCGACGAAATCAGCAGGTAAAGCGCACCGGCAATGAGGAAGAAGTTGAAGGGCAGACCCGTCGAGCCTGCACCGATCTGCGCCTGACGCAGAAGCTCGACCACACCGGCAACCGACACCAGAGCGGATTCCTTGAGCGAAACCTGCCAGACATTGCCAAGGCCCGGCAATGCGTGTCGCAGCGCCAGCGGCGCTATGATACGGCGGAATTTCAGCATCTGGCCCATGCCGCAAGCAGTAGCAGCTTCGAGTTCGCCTTTGGACACGGCCCGGAATGCACCACGGAATACTTCCGTGTGGTGCGCCCCACAGGAAATGGCAATTGCCAGCACACCTGCCAGAAAGCCCGGAAAGCCGATGAAGCCCTCCGCACCAAAATATTTGCCCAACGCTGTGACTGCCGCACTGCCGCCGAAATAAAACAGATAGATGACGAGCAGATCCGGGATACCGCGAATGATTGTGGTGTAGCCATCGGCAACAGCACGAAGCGTGCGCCCGCCGGAAATCTTCGCCCAGGCGGCAAAAACGCCAATGGCAGCGCCAAGAAGGAAGCCCAGAACGGCGAGCGCTACGCTCACCAGTGCACCCATCATCAGCACATAGCCCCAGCCGTCCGGCCCGAAGCTCAAAATATCGAGAAAGCCCATCTGCTTCATGATGCGTCAGGCCCTGTTGGAATTGGGGGATTGAATGTCATTTCTATTTTCAGAATCTGTCTGACCGCCCGCATCATTTTGCGGTTTCGGGCAGAGCGGGTTGAACGCTGTCTGGTATAGGATTGATGAAAACGGTTCCGTCGAGCCGTTTTTCGTGATCCTGCTTGGCTTTCTTGATCTGCTCCGGATTACGGAACAATTCGATGGCGGTGCCGCCCATGATCTTTGCGGCATGGGCCATGCCCTTATGCGCCGCTGGCAGCTTGCCCTGCGCCACCATCTGCCACGAATGAAGCGGCGTGCCAATTGCGCAGGTCGCGCCGCGCATCTGCACGGTGGGCACGACCCAGCTCACGCTGCCGACATCGGTAGAGCCGACGAGGGTATTATCGCCCTTATAGGGCGTATAGATATCTTCGCAAAGCGCGAGGCCATCCTTGGGCTCCACGCCGAAGCGGCGGAAAGCATCTGAAATGTCTTCCCTGGACAGGGTCTTCTGGAAACGGCTTGCGGTTTCGCGGTCCTGCTCATCGAAGTCCGGAGGTCCGAGCCGCTCAAGCTGAAGCTGCATCATCTGTTCCAGCGGCGTGTTGCCGATCAGATCAGCATCGCCGCTGACGATTTCGCTGCGGACCGTTGTTTCAGTCATCAGTGCTGCGCCGTCGGCAATCTTCTTGACGCGTTCCAGAAGGGTCTGCATTTCCGGCAAACTGCGGGCGCGAACGAGATAACGCACCGTTGCCTTGGCCTGGACGACATTCGGAGCAAAACCACCCGTATCGGTCACAGCGTAATGAATGCGCGCAGTGGACGGCATATGCTCGCGCATATAATTCACGCCGACATTCATCAGTTCAACGGCGTCCAGCGCACTTCGCCCCAGATGCGGGGCCGACGAAGCGTGGGCCGCACGACCGCTGAAGTGAAAATTGATTTCGTTGCAGGCAAGCGAAACCGGATCGTTTACGCCCGCGAAAGGAGCCGGGTGCCAGCAGAACGCGATATCCACATCGTCAAAAAGTCCTTCGCGGACCATGAACCCCTTGGCTGAACCGCCTTCTTCCGCCGGGCAGCCATAATAGCGCACGCGGCCCTTGATGCCCTGTGCGGCAAGATAATCCTTCACTGCCGCAGCAGCGAGCAACGACCCTGAGCCCAACAGGTTATGACCGCAGCCATGTCCATGGCCGCCGGCCTCGACTGGCTGCTCTTCAACCAGTCCAGATATCTGGCTGAGGCCCGGCAATGCATCGAACTCACCAAGGATGGCGATGACCGGTCCTTCGTCGCCAGCTTCGCCCATCACCGCAGTCGGCAGGCCCGCAATACCACGCTCGACGCGAAACCCTTCGGCTTCCAGCATCGCGGCATGGGCATCGCTCGATTTGTACTCTTCGTAGTTTGTTTCAGGATTATCCCAAACTGTATCGCTCAGTTCGAAATATGCGGCGCTCTTGGCGTCGACGATATCCCAGATATCGTGATGGTTTTTCAACTTGGCTCCATCGCTCATTTCACCGACGCCATGCGAGATGGCGGCGGGTATTTGGACGTTCTGGCAATGCAATTGCCGAACCTTCCTCAGACTGCAATTTTTGATGATGCTGATAGAACTCGGGCCCCGCTCCCGCAAGGGCAGATCGGAGAGTTGATGCGAAATTGCTCATTTTCAGGCAGTTTTCTGCCCTCAACAAGCTGTTTCGGTCCAATTCGTCCGATTGAAGTTAGCCGTTAGCCTCCCACACGCCTCAATATTCCTCGCACCTGTACTCAGCAGTACCCGAGACAAATGGCGGGGAGTAGCCATGATATTGGTCAAAATTATTGTGAGTTTTTGCAATATGAGAGGTTCCTCCCGACAAATTGCCAACAAGCTTGGTGAGCGGCGACAATCACGGAAACTTTCCTTTGAAGATATTCACCCCATCCATTAATTCAACGGCCAAGCTTCTTGACGCGGAACCGAAACCACTATCAACGTCAGACATGCGCATTCTACTCGTAGAAGACAATCTCACTCTTGCAAACTGGCTGGCAAAAAGCCTGCAGCAGTCGAACTACAGCGTCGATACAGTGCACGACGCGGCGGATGCGGAACAGGCGCTCGCCTTCACGGAATACGATCTGGTGATCCTTGATCTAGGCCTGCCGGACAAGACCGGGCTCGACGTGCTGGAACACGTTCGCGGCAGAGGCAATGAGGTGCCTGTCATCATTCTGACAGCCAATGCCAGTCTTGACGGACGTATCCGCGGATTGGATGCCGGTGCTGACGATTATCTGGCGAAGCCCTTCGAACTCAGCGAACTTGAAGCGCGTATCCGCGCCCATCTTCGCCGGTCCAGCCAGCGAACAGCACCAGTTGTAACCTGCGGCTTTTTGCGTTTCGACACCAACACTCGGCTGTTTTCGCTTGGAGACGATCCGCTGTCACTTGCGCCCAAAGAACATGCAGTTCTCGAACAGCTTCTGCGGCGCATCGGAACCACCGTCAGCAAGACAACGCTTGTTCAAGGAATCTACAATTTCGACAGCGAGACCGATGAGAACGCCATCGAGATTTACATCCATCGTCTGCGCAAGAAGCTGGAGGGCAGCAGAGCCGAGATCATAACCTTGCGCGGCTTGGGCTATCTGCTGCGTGAAGCGAGTTGAGATGAAACGGCTGTTCAACCGCCTTTCCCAAAGCCTGCGTGCGCAACTCGTTTCTTGGATCGTGATCCCGCTGATTGTCGTGGCCGGGATCAATCTGTGGACGGCATGGCGCGCTTCGGAAAACATGGCCGGGATCGTGTCTGACAGAATGCTGACGGCATCTGCGCGTGCCATCGGTGAGGCGACTGCCGCCTCGCATAATGCCATTGATGCCGTCATTCCACCGGTAGCGCTGGAGATGTTTTCGACAGGAAATGGCGACCGGGTCTATTATCGCGTTGAGACGTCGGATGGACGCCTGCTGGCAGGCTTTCCCGACCTGCCAAAGCCGGCCAAAATCGCGGATTACGACCCGCTCCATTATGAAGGCACCTATCGCGACCATCCCTTGCGACTGGTTGTCGTGCGTCATCCCGTTGCCGCACCGTCCAACCTGCCACAAGCTGTCGATGTGGTCGTGGGTGTCACGCTTGCAGGATATACCGCCATGCAGCGGGAGCTATGGCTGAACTCCGTGCTGGAACAATCACTGCTTATCATTGTCGCCGGTGCCCTTTCGCTATTGGGCTTGCGCTTTGTGTTGCGCCCGCTGATCCGGCTCCGCAACGAGGTCCGCAATCGCACATCCGAGCTGGAACCATTTGATCCGCAGACAGTCCAGACCGAACTTCGACCGCTCGTCACAGCGCTGAACCAGTATATGGAGCGCGTGCGCAAGCAGATGTCAGCGCAGCACCGTTTCATCCAGAACGCGGCACATCAGTTGCGTACACCGCTTGCGACATTATCAACACAGGCCAGTTTCGCTGAACGGGCGACCGGTGAAAGTGACCGCAAGGATGTTCTGGCAGGAATCAAGAATACAGCCATGCAACTCTCACGGCTTGCCGGGCAATTGCTCATGCTTTCGCGTGCCGAACCGGGCAGCAGGCGTCCCCGCGCCGACCGGGTTGATCTGGCGGAAGCGGGACAGCAAATTCTGGAAAGCCTCGCGGGCAAGGCGTTCGACCGTAAGATTGATCTCGGGTTCGAACTTAAAGCAACCAAGCCGATGATTTCTGGCGACGGCACCATGCTGCGGGAAATGATCGTCAATCTGGTGGACAACGCCCTTACCTATACGCCTGAAGGCGGCACAGTAACGCTTGTGGTCGATCAGGATGAGCGCAAAATCAATATCAGGGTCGAGGACAACGGGCCTGGCATTCCGGCCAGCGAATACGAACACGCTTTCGAACGCTTCTATCGTGTTCCGGGCACTGTCGCGGATGGAAGCGGGTTGGGCCTTGCCATCGTGCGCGAAGTCGCTGACACGGCGGGTGGCCATGTGGAGCTTTCCCAAACGAAAGGCGGCGGGCTTACGGTGACTGTCACCTTGCCCGCCGCCTGACATTCATGCATTTTACCGACTATCAGCTTCCCTGTTCGGAAAGCGCCTGTGGACGCCATTTCACCAAGTGGTTTTCGACCAATGTGATGATGTATTCCACGACGAGAGCCAGAACCGCCAGAATGACCATTGCAGCAAAAACGCCATTGGCATTGAACGTGCCCTGAGCGGTTGAAATCATCAGGCCGACGCCCTTCTTTGCACCAAGGAATTCACCGACGACAGCGCCGACGAGTGCAAAGCCAAAGCTGACGTGAAGGCTTGCCAAAATCCAGCTCATGGCCGACGGCACGATGACGGTGCGCGTGATCTGCGAACGGGATGCACCCAATATCTGCGCATTGGCAATCAGCGCGCGGTCGGCTTCGCGCACGCCCTGAAACGCATTGGCGAACACGACGAAGAACACCATGACGACGGCCAGAGCCACCTTGGATGCCATGCCTAGACCAAGCGCAATAATGAAGATCGAACCCAGCACGACGCGCGGGATGGAATTGGCGATCTTGATGTAGATCGAGAACACATCGGCGAGGAACTTGTTGCGCCCCAGCAGGATACCGCAAATGACGCCGCCAACCGCACCGATCAGAAAGCCGAGCGCTGTTTCCTCAAGTGTTACGATAATCTGTTCCGAAAGCGGTCCCTGTGAAGTGCCTTCCGTGATCCATATCCATATCTGATCGGCAATGCCGGAGGGGCTTGCAAAGAAGAATGGGTCAATCAGGCCGGTTCGTGCGCCGAGTTCCCATCCGCCCAGAACGGCGACAAGAATGGCGAGGCGTACGAGGATAACGACCGCGCGCCGACGGCGCATATCGGCGCGAAATTTCGCTTCGGTGCGCGCAAGTTCGTCAGCACTTGCATTGGCCTGCAAGCTTGCTGAAGCGGAGAGAGCTTGTGTTGTCATATCATTTTCTCCGATTAGTTTCCGTTGGCCAGTGCGCGCTTCTGGCCGATCTGCACTTCCTCGCGCAAATCATCCCAGATAACCTTGGCTATATCGACAAACTGGCTGTCGTAGCGGATGTCTTCCATGACGCGCGGGCGCGGAATGTCGATGTCGTAGACGCTCTTGACCGTGGCTGGACCGGCGGTGAGCACATAAACCTTGTCGGCCAGTGCAATCGCTTCTTCGAGATCGTGCGTGACGAAGATGACGGACGCGCCGGATTGCTGCCAAAGATCGAGCAATTCACCCTGCATCAGCGTACGCGTCTGTACATCGAGCGCGCTGAACGGCTCATCCATAAGCAGGATTTTCGGTTCGTTGATGAATGTCTGTGCCAGCGCTACGCGCTTGCGCATACCGCCCGAGAGCTGGTGCGGATAATGCTTTTCAAAACGGGCCAGACCAACGCGGGCAATCCAGCTACGCGCTTTCTCATAGGCTTCTTCCTTTCCCATGCCGCGATAGCGCGGACCCGCGCTCACATTGTCAATGACATTGAGCCACGGAAAAAGGGCATCCGCCTGAAACACGAAACCGATATCGGGGCTGATGCCTTCGATAGGCTTGCCCATCAGGCGAACTTCGCCGGCACTTGGCTTGGCGAGACCGGTTACAAGATTAAGCGTCGTTGACTTGCCGCAGCCGGTCGGACCAACAACACAGGCAAATTCGCCCTGCGCAACATTCATGGTGAAGTCGCGCAATGCGGTCATCATCTTGCCGTCAGGGGTGACGAAACGGCGGGTCACATTGTTGAGCGCGATTGCAGGCACGCTATTGCCAGCTTTCTCACGCGCAATGGTTCTGGGGGCTTCCATCAGCATGGGTTCCTCGCGGGTATGCGGCACCGCTCGCACGCGATAATTTTGTTATCGAGCATCTCTGAACGCAAAACCGGTTTACACTTTTGGCTCGAAAATGCTTTGTCGCGCGCCTGCAATGCGGTTGAATCTGTGGAGGGCAGCGGGACTGACGTTCATATTTGAACGTCAGTCGAAGGCTGTTTACTTCGCAGCGTCGAGCGTTGCGTTGGCCTTGTCCACGAACTCGGTCGTGAAGGTCTTCGAAAGGTCTACCTGCTTCTCCTGAAGCGGCTTCTTGAAGGTTGCGAGAACCTTGAGAACAGTTTCAGGACCATCCTTCGGCATCCGGCCATCCGGCGTGTACTGTGCCTTGCCCTCAGCCAGACCCTTTACGTAAAGGTCCTTGTCACCGACATAATAATCCTTGGGCATCTGGTCTGCGATTTCTTCAGCGCTGTGCGAAGCGATATAACGCATGGTCTTGACCAGAGCGTTGGCAAGTTTCTGCGCGTCTTCCTTGTGCGTCTCAAGCCATGCGCTTTGCACGTAGAACGATGCAGCCGGGTATGGTCCGCCCAGCGCTTCGATGGTCTTGTCCGGCGTGCGCATGTCGACCAGAACCTTGGCATCGCCACTCTTCAGCATATTTGCGACAGTCGGCTCCGTGGTCATGCCTGCCTGAACGGCATCCTGCTTGAAGGCCGCGATAAAAGTGTTGCCTGCGCCGACTGGCAGCAACGTGTAGTCACCCTGCTTGAGACCATTGCGCATGGCAAGGTATTGGGTCAGGAAGTCCGTAGAAGAGCCGAGACCCGTGACGCCGAGCGTGTGGCTCTTGAAATCGGCAGGCGACTTGATCTGGTCGGCATATTTGCTGGAAACGAGTTCCACTTCACCCGGCGCCTGGCTGAACTGGACGATGGACTGGATGAACTTGCCCTTTGACTGCAGGTCGATCGTGTGATCGTAAAAGCCGACCACGGCCTGAGCTGCACCAGCCAAAAGTTCGTTTTCTGCGTCCACGCCTGCACGGCTGTTGATCAACTCGACGTCAAGGCCTTCATCCTTGAAGTAACCGAGCTTTTCCGTCAGCACTGCCGGAAGGTAAATCTGCTTTTCCATACCGCCGACGATTACCGTCAGCTTTTCGGCATGGGCCGCGCCTGCGCCAATTACCATCGCACCGCCAATAACGGCCGCGCCAAACAGATGGCGGCATGAATCAATAGAGATTTTCATTTATGCTCCTCCGAGAGCTCCTGTCGGTCCGACAATGCCAGACCCCTCCTGATATGCGCCGATTCCTCAATCGGTTCGGAATGGTTACCGCAGGCAAGCTTTCAACCAGCTTTCAACAAACTTACAGCGCGCTTTCAAACCCGACAGTTTGGAAAACAGAGATTATCGCTATGTGCATCGGGAAGCGCCGGATTGCCAAAAACACTATCGTGATAGGTCTGATATCGCTGTCATAAAACGATCAGTTGCTTTCCCCCTGAATTAGGGGTTCAATCAATCAAATGGGGAGGCATCCATGCCATTTCGCGGTAACAAGTGTCAGGGTACTTATGCGCCAAACGATCTTCAGGCGCTTCAGGCTGCCTATAATCGTTGCTGTGCATTGCTGGATCGATGTCCCACAACACACGAAGATAAAGAGATGCTCGCACGAGCGATCATTAGAGCATATGAAACGGGCGAACAGAATCCAGACAACATCGCGGATATCGTAGCCAAGCTGGAACTCGCTCGCATCTAGTGGATTGAATTTGACGTTTGATACCCGCCCGACATCAATCCCGTTTCAAACGTCAAATTCGAAAAGTCCACTAGAACTCTTCCCGGGAAATGTGGAACAGTTTTCGAACCGAGATACGCGTCGAAACCACTGGTAAAGAATACCCAATTATTCAACTTATATTGTAAATGCTCCTGGACTTAATTCTGTTGCCGCGAATATCCAAGCGAAAGACAGCCACGCAATTCCTCAAAAGTTGCTGTACGAAGAGTGTTTTACATAAAGTAAACAATTCTCGGGTATAAAGTTTTGCAATCGGCTTTATTATAGTATAGCGGATCGCACGAGTTTATTGGCTTTTGGATGGAATGACCTGTCCGTGAGCCATCTGCGGAATGCACAGAATGCCATTTTCGAGAGATTACTATTTCGGGCGTTTCAAACCCGCCGAGTTGGAGGAGCTGCAAGCGGCTTATTTGAAGTCGTGCGAAGCTATGACCCGTTGCCCGATTACCTCTCCCCACAAAGACGAAATGGCGCGCGAAATCATCCAGATTTATGAATGCGGCGTTATGGATGCCGAGAAAATCGCCGAACTCATGGTGCAAATTGAAGCAGTCAAGCCGCGTCCGATGAGCGAGCAGATGCTTGCTCAGGTAACGGCGATCCAGCCCAAGATCGCCTGATCGAAATAATTTCAATGGGAACACCCGGACGCGATAACCGCATCCGGGTGTTTTTGTTTAGCGCTGCGCTACTGGGCGGACAAGCGGGGTCACGCGACGAATGGTGACGCGGCGATTTTCCTGCTCAGCCGCCTGCGTGCGAATTTTGAGGAAGCGTTCGCCGTAGCCCTGAGTGACGAGGTTTTCTGGCGGAATATCATATACTTCCGTCAATAGGCTCGCAACGGATTCAGCACGTTTGTCGGACAAGACCAGGTTCGAGCGATCTGAACCGACAGCATCCGTATGCCCCTCGATAAAGAATGTTTCGCCTGGGTCCTTCGCCAGAACCTTCTGCATGGCGGTTGCAACCTTACGCAACGTTTTGGCCTGCGACATCGAAACCTCGGCACTTCCCGTCGCAAAGTGGATCGTGTCCAGATCGATACGACGCACCTTGTCGCGCAGACGGGCAGAATGACGAACTTCGTCAATCGTATAAACACGCTCCACACGTTCGACCGGCGGCATCGCCAGGAAATCATAGAAATCGCGTTCAGGATCGTCTGCAACATCGATGATGTAATCCCGCACCGGGACAGTCAGACGCATCGGGGGCAGTTCATAGCCAACATCGATAATCGAAGCGCGCGAATTGTTGTCATATTCCGGCGCATAGATCATCAGATGTTCGTTGCCGTCCCGATCGATACGGGAGCGCTGCAGAATATCGCCGTAACGATCATAAACCGTGACGATCTGGTTTCCGCCCGGACGGACGATGGTTTCACGGGTGCGTCCGCGCGGCAGTTCATCGTAATAGGTCTGTTCCGCATCACGGCGCAATCTGGGGCGATCATCGCCGCGCACGAAGATGCGATCACCCACATCCAGAATGACGCGATTATCCACTTCCTCGATAACTTTGACGTTCGAGACATTGTTGGTCACGTTATTGACCGTTGTATTGTTGATAACCGTATTGTTCACCACCGTGTTGTTGACGATGTTGGTGGTTTCCGGCACGGCAAAAGCTGGCGCTTCCTTTATGCGAGTACCCTCTTCCTTGAGATTGGCCTCGATCTTCTGCGGCAGCGCTGCCTTCAGTTCTTCGGGAATAGCGACCTGTGCCGCCGCATCGTTTGCCGGTGGCGGTGCATTTTCCTCGGCGGAACGCTGCTGTTCACGCTGCTTGCGACGCTCTTCACGCGACTGGCTCCCACCAGAATTGTCGGCATCCTTGTCGCTGTCGAGAATGGCGGCGCCATTTTCAACCGGCAAGACAACGGTGTCGTCTGTCTTGGCAGGGTCTTTCGCAATCTCCTGCTTTTCCTCAGTCGATCGCTGATCGACTATTTCCGGTGCTGGCTCAGGCGCTGGATTCGATACAGGCTGTTGCTGGCCTTCTGTTGATTGCGGCTGCTCAACGGGCTGTGCGGGCTGAGCCTCATTCTGCGGCGCTTCTGTTGCTTTCGGTTCTTGCGGTTGAGCTTCTTCAGGATGCTCAACAATCGATTCTTCGGCTGGCTTTTCCGTTTCCTGAGCCGGAGCCTCCCTGGCTGGCTTTACAGCACGTTTGGCAGGCTTTTCGGCTGCAGGCTGCTCAGGCTTCGCTTCCGGTTCCGCCGCTGGAGCTTCCTTTACCGGCTTCTCGGCGGGTGCGGCCTGCTCTTGAGACTCAGCGGTCTTGCGAGCAGCCTCTTCAGCGGCCTTCTGCTGTTGTTCGATCTGGCGCTGCGCCTGTTCCTCGGCCTTTTTCTGCTCGGCAGCCTGCTTGGCCTGTTCTTCAGCCTGCTTCTGAGCTTCGCGCTCTGCGGCCTTCTGTTGTTCCTCGGCTTGCTTCTGTGCTTCGCGTTCGGCAGCTTTTTGCTGCTCTTCGGCTTGGTGCTGCGCCTCTGCTTCCGCGGCACGCTTTTGCTCTTCTGCCTGACGTTGAGTTTCTTCCTGAGCGGCCTTTTGCTGCTCTTCGGCTTGTCGACGGTTCTCTTCCTCGGCAGCGCGCTGCTGTTCTTCTGCCCTGCGCGCTTCTTCTTCTGCTGCCTTTTGCTGTCCTTCAGCCTCACGCTGTTGCTGCTGCAACTGTTCGTCGGACGGCTGCTGGTCTCCATTTTCCTGTGCCAGCAGGATTGGGGCTGTCAGCGTGTCCGCCAGTACGGGTTGTGCAAGAATGGAGGCCGAGAGAACCGGCACGGCAACCGTGGCAAGAAGCTTCGAACGAATAGACATAAATCCTTCTCCTTCTGGAGGGCAGAATTGATATGCGTCTCACCCATAGATTCGCGGGCAAAAACGCCGTAGAGCCGCCAGCGATATCCATCGAATTGGGGCAAATTCCGGCAGCTTCACAAATCCGTTATCGCAATCCACATGAATGCAGGTTGAACTCAGCCGTTCGGGAACGACGAGATTTGCCGCATTCTTTTAGCCAGAAGCTCGATACCTTCCGCAATCCGATTGATCGGAATGGAAGAATAAGCGATGCGGAAATAACGACATGGCCGGTCGTCGCTCCAGAAAAACGGCGACCCTGACTCGATCAACACGCCGTCCTCGCGCAAATCACGTGCGAGCTTATCGGCATCCATGCCTTCCGGCCCTTCGATCCAGAATGCCGTGCCGCCGAACGCCGATTTTCCGGCGATTTTCAATCCTTCACGATTAAGCGCGTCGATCATGACTATATGGCGTTTGTGATATTCTATCCGCATACGGTGGATGACCGCATCATAGTGACCAAGCGCCAGAAAATAGGCGGCGGTTCGCTGTTGATGGCCCGGCGGATGACGCAGCATGAGTGCCCTTAACGCCCTCGCCTCGCGGATCACTGGCGCTGGAGCGACCAGATAGCCGAGCCGAAGTCCCGGAAACAGTGACTTTGAAAAGCTGCCCACATACAAAACCCGGCCATATTGGTCGAGCGATTTCAGCGCCGGTGTCGGCGGCTGCAGGAAGCTCATCTCGAATTCGTAATCATCTTCAACGATGACAAAATCGCGTTCCGCCGCTGCTTCCAGCAGTGCAATACGCCGCGCGCGTGGCATGGTGGCGGCTGTCGGAGACTGGTGACTTGGCGTAACAAAGACCGCATCAATCCCATCGGGCAATCGTTCCGGCGGCAAGCCGCCTTCGTCAACGTCGAGGGCCGTTACACGAGCTCCTGTCAGATGAAGCGTCGCGCTGATATCCGGATGCCCTGGATTCTCGCACACGACATGCGAACGTCGCGACAAAAGCAGATGGCTGACGATCCAAAGCGCGTTCTGTGCTCCCACCGTGACCAATATCTCGTCCGGTTCGGCCCGTATTCCGCGGCTCGGTAGCGTGCGTGAGCGGATATAGTTGACCAGTTCCACGTCGTCAGCAGCAGCAAAATCACCGGCCATAAGGATGAAGTCCTCCCGAGCCAGGGCACGCCGGGCGCAATCGCGCCATGCGGCCAGATCGAATAAGGTCTGGTCCATCTGGCCATAGAGAAAGGGGTAACGATACTTCCGCCAGTCGAGCGGCTTGCGAATGGTCTTGGCGATATTGAAGCCGGGACGCAGTTTGGACGACCAGTCGACAGCCGTATCGGGTGTCTGCAAAAAATCCCTGTCGGGACGGCTGATAGGCGGCGTCGTGGCCACATGATAGGCACTGCGTGACCGCACTTCCAGATACCCCTGAGAAACGAGCTCCTGATAAGCCAGCGTTACAGTCAGGCGCGAGACTTTCAGATAATCCGCCAGCCGTCGCGTCGAAGGCATGCGCGCACCCGGTAAAACACCACCGGACAGAACGGCCGATACAGTCGTTTCACGGATTTGCGACTGCAATCCGGTGTTTCGGCTGCCATCTATGAAGAAGATTGTCGGGGAGACGGCATCCAAGGCATTACTCCATTAGTATATCTGTAATTACGCCCAACTTCGCGTCAGTTTTTCAGCTTCATGCTCCACTTAGCAATAGTGTTTCTTCTTTCTGTTTCTCCACGTGGAATAATTTCGACGGTAAGGTGGGTGCGCATTCCGATTTTCAGGCACGGCCATCTTGATCGCCAAACTGGACTTATTGACTATTCCAACTGGATATAAGGCAAATTTGATGAGATGGCTATCGTTTGTAACTGGAACTGTAGATTGGCGAAAAACGCCAGCAGTCGTGACTAGGTCAGGCATGGTTCTTAAATGGAAGGGGAACTCCATGAACTATTTCAATAGCATAAAACGGGCGGTGTTATTTTCGGCCGTAGCAGCGCTTTCAACATCTGCGGCCTATGCCGAAACCACAGTCGTGGTCGGCTATCAGCAGATCGTCGGGCCATTTCTGACCGCGATCGCTGACGGAAAGTTCGATGCGGCAGCAAAGGAAGCCGGATACAAGATCGACTGGCGCCAGTTCGCATCGGGTGGCGATATTTCGACGGCACTTGCGTCCGGGAATGTGCCGATTGGCGTTATCGGTTCAACGGGCATCGCAGCCGCCGCTACACGTGGCGTCGACCTTCAACTCTTCTGGATCCTCGATAATATCGGTAAATCGGAAGCACTGGTAGCGCGCGAAGGCTCGGGTATCGAGAAGCCGGAGGACCTCAAGGGCAAGAAGATCGGCGTGCCTTTCGTCTCGACCTCGCACTTCCATCTTCTCGTCGGCATGGACGATATCTGGAAGATCAATCCGCGTGACGCGGAGATTCTCAACATGACACCGCCGCAGATCGTTGCTGCCTGGCAGCGTGGCGATATCGATGCGGCCTATGTCTGGCCCCCTGCTCTTTCTGAAATCCTCAAGACCGGCAAGGAAATTGCCAATTCTGAAGAAATCGGCGCAAAAAGCGTTCCAACCTTCGACGGACTTGTGGTGGACAAGAGCTTCGCCAGTGAAAACCCGAAATTCATGACCGCCTTCACCACTGTGTTGAAGGATGCCTACGCTGACTACAAGGCCAATGGCAGCCAATGGACAGCGGATTCCGAACAAGTCAAAGGCATGGTCAAGCTGATCGGCGGCAATGCCGCTGACATACCTGGTGCACTCGCACTGTTGTCCTTCCCCACCGTGGAAGAACAGGCCTCCCCGACTTGGCTCGGTGGTGGCAAAGACAGTGGTGCGCTCAAATCTGTCACTCAGAGCGCGAAATTCCTCGTCGATCAAAAGCAGCTCGATCAGGCTCTGGATGACTATAGCGGCAATGTAAATGGCAGTTTTGCTGAAGCCGCCGCGAAGTAATTACGTGAAGTAATTCAAGCGCCTCCGCCAGCGGCCTGCCTTCGGGCTTGCCGCTGAACCGAGACGGTTCCTGTAGTGTTTTGCCTTCTGGCTTGTGCCGGAACCGTCTTTCGTTTCCGAAAGGTAACGTCATGGAAACCTTGAACGTATCGAATGTCAGTCTGACCTATCCCGGTCTTTATGTGGAAGAAGCCGTGATTGCGCTGAAGGGTGTCAATCTGCGCATCGACAGCGGGGATTTTGTGGTGGCGCTTGGTGCGTCCGGCTGCGGCAAGACCACGCTTCTCAATCTCATGGCGGGGTTCATGATCCCATCATCCGGTGAAATTACATTGGGCGGAAGGCAAGTGCGTGGTCCCGGCGCCGACAGAGGTGTCGTGTTCCAGAAACATGCGCTGCTTCCCTGGCTCAATGTGATTGACAACACCGAGTTTGGCCTCAAGCTTCAAGGTGTGCCGAAGGCCGAACGCCGTGCGCGTGCCACCAAGAATCTGGCCCTTGTAGGCTTGCAGGATTTCCACAATCACAAAATCTACCAGCTTTCCGGCGGCATGCAGCAGCGTGTTGGCATTGCCCGCGCACTGACCTGCGATCCGGCGATGCTGCTCATGGATGAACCAATGGCAGCGCTTGATGCCCTCACCCGCGAAACGATCCAGGAATTGCTTCTGCGGGTATGGCAAGTGACCAATAAAATGTTCTTCTTCATCACCCACAGCGTCGAAGAGGCCTTGTTCCTTGGTTCGCGGCTGATCGTCATGTCGCCGCGTCCCGGACGGATCACCCATACCTATGATCTGGATTTCAACCGACGCTTTCTGGAATGCGGTGACGCGCGCGCCGTCAAGTCCAGTCCCGATTTCATCAAGATGCGTGAGACAATTCTGGGGATTATCTATGGCGATGAACGTGCATCAGGAAACCCGGAACTGGTCCATGCTTGAGTTCCTCACTCGGGCACGACCAGTCAAACCCGGCAAAATCTATGGCGCCCCCGGCGACGGCAATAGTGGCTTCATCAGCCTGGTGACCGCACTGATTTTGCTGGGGCTCTGGTTTCTCGTGACGGGAATGGGCTGGGTCAAACCGCTTTTTCTCCCCTCTCCCTTCGCGGTCTATGGCAAGTTCATGGTCGCCATGACCGACGGCGTGGCAAACTCCACTCTTGCTGAACATACCCTTGCCAGCCTTGGGCGCGTATTGGGCGCTTTCGCGATTGCCTGCATCACTGCAATTCCCATCGGCATCATGATGGGCATGAGCAGCTTCGTTCGTGGCGTTCTCGATCCGATTATCGAGTTCTACCGACCACTGCCGCCGCTTGCTTATCTGCCGTTGATTATCATCTGGCTTGGTATTGGCGAATTCCCGAAGGTGTTCCTCATCTTCCTCGCGATCTTTGCACCAATGGCGATTGCAGCCAGGGCCGGCGTCCGCTCGGTCTCAACCGAACAAATCCATGCAGCCTATGCGATGGGCGCATCGCGGACGCAGGTAATAACGCAAGTCATCATGAAAGCGGCCATGCCGGAAATCTTCACCGGCATGCGCATCGGAATCGGCGTGGGGTGGACGACGCTGGTTGCCGCGGAAATGGTGGCGGCGCATCGCGGCCTTGGCTTCATGGTGCTCAATGCAGCGCAGTTTCTGGCCAGCGACACCGTCATCATGGGCATCATCGTCATCGGTGTGTTCGCTTTCGCCTTCGACCTTTTGATCCGTTACATGGAAAAGGTCCTCATCCCATGGAAGGGTAAAGTCTGATGGTGCTGCAACCGCTTTAACCGACCCGACCGAAATCTCATTTGCAACATCAATCGCGCGGCAATTCTGCCGCGCCACGGGGAAGCTTTGCCCGAAATCAGGGCAGATTTCAGACGTATCAAGGAGCATTCGAATGTCCGCCGGACAACTCACAGAGAAGCATTTTTCCGACCTCTTCGACGCCTTCAACCGGCATGACATCGACGCGATTATGGCCTTTTTCGCTGATGATTGCGTGTTCTACACCATCGGCGGCGAGGAAGTTTACGGCACTCGTCTCGAAGGCAAGGATGCCATCGCCAAGGCTTTCTCCGGCGTATGGGCTGCCATGCCCGATGTGAAGTGGGATGGACACAGACACTTCGTGAGCGGCGACCGTGCCGTGTCCGAATGGACCTTTCGCGGAACGGATGCCAACGGTGCACGCGTCGAGGCTGAAGGTTGCGATCTTTTCACACAGCGCGACGGCAAGATCGTCCGCAAGCAGGCATTCCGCAAGAACCGGCCTTTGCTGAAGGCGTAAGCCCCAACAATGTCCGTCGGTGATTTGGAGGACCGACATATGGATACCCAAACTCTCAACAGTTTCTCTGCCACCCAGCCTTTCGATCCAGCCTATGATCCGGTGGTTTCGAAGACGCCCGGACAGGGGCGCGACTATGCCCCGACCTACTGGATCGGCACTGCCGGGCCAGCGCCGGAAGACGATGGCCCTATTCGCGGAGACGTCGATGCCGATGTCGTTATCGTCGGCTCGGGCTATACTGGTCTTTCGGCAGCGATCCATCTCGCCCGGGATCATGGTGTCAAGGCCGTGGTACTGGAAGCAAATGGCGTTGCCTGGGGTTGCAGCACCCGTAATGGCGGTCAGGCGCAGATTTCAGCCGGTCGGCTCAAGCGTTCGCAATGGATCGAGCGCTGGGGTGTAGACGTAGCCCGGAAGTTGCATAAGGAAATTGCCGAGGGCTTCGATCTCTTTCGTGCACTCATTGCCGAACCGGAAATCGATTGCGATCCGCAAGATGGCGGTCATCTGTACATCGCCCATCGCGACAAGGTCATTCCCTCGCTGGAGAAAGAATCGCACCTGCTGAACGACGTGTTCGGCTATCGGACGCGCATGGTTGGCCGCGACGAGATTCACCGCGACTTCATCCTGGATCAGGAAGCCCGCGGCGCAATGTACGAACCGGACGGCATTGGCATTCACGCTGCAAAGCTCGCCTTCGGCTATCTTCGGCTTGCCCGCAAGCTGGGTGCAAAGGTGCATACCGCAAGCCCGGTTCTCAGTTGCCGCAAGAACGGTAATGTTTTCCATCTCAACACGCCGAACGGTACCGTCAAGGCGCGACAAGTATGTTTTGCGACGGCGGGATATACCTCTCCCGGCCTTCATCCTCTTACCCGTTACCGGCTGATGCCGGTGCTGTCGAACTCTGTTGTGACCAGACCACTGACGCCGGACGAAATTGAAGCTTGCGGCCCGAAGACTGGCATTCCGTTGACCGACACGCGCACGCTTCGCCACTATTATCGTTTTCTGCCTGACGGGCGGATGCAGATCGGCAGCCGCAGCGCCATTACGGGAGCCGATGCACCGAACCCTAAACACTACGATCTGCTACTTTCTGGCCTTTACCGGAAGTTCCCGGCCCTGAAAGGCATCAAGATCGATTATTCCTGGTGGGGATGGGTCGATGTCAGTCATGACATGATGCCCCGCATCTATCGTCCCGACCCGACGCAGGAAATCTACTATGCCATGGGCTACGGCGGCAATGGCGTGATGTATTCCGCGCAGGCTGGACGCCGGGTCGCCCAATTGATGACCGGTCGTGGACAGGGACTGGACCTACCGATCTTCACCTCCGAACTGCCGAGTTACGGCATGCTGACGCCATTCAGGCGCATAGGCCAGCGCGCGATGTATCGCTGGTATGCGTTGAAAGATGAAGTTCTCTGATTTCCAAGAAAGGTACGCGCCATGAAGATGACGACGGAAGAAGCGTTTGTTAAGGTTTTGCAGATGCATGGTATAGAGCATGCATTTGGGATCATCGGTTCTGCGATGATGCCGGTTTCGGATCTGTTTCCAAAGGCTGGCATTA
>NZ_WBWA01000146.1 GCF_008932295.1 Brucella tritici
ACTGGGCTGTCTGGGGTGGCGCTGCATTCAAGGCAACCGAAAAGGCTACCTTCAACCTGCAGCTCGCTTACGACGACACCAAGACCTTCGCAGCAACCGCAAACGTTGCTTACGAACTGGTTCCTGGTTTCACGATCACCCCGGAAGTTTCGTACACCAAGTGGGACGACAAGCGTTCCGTTCTTGATGGCCAGGATGCTTTCCAGGGCATGATCCGCT
>NZ_WBWA01000147.1 GCF_008932295.1 Brucella tritici
GCACCGAAACCTGCCTGCGTATCCATGGTTATGTTCGTTACGACGCAACCGGCGGTGACCGCGTTTATGCTCGTACGCCTGGCGATCTGGACCGTGACACCTGGGGCAAGCTTGCTCGTGCAACGCTCCGCTTCTCGACCGCTTCGGAAACCGAACTCGGTACTCTGAAGACCTTCACCGAACTGCGTTACAACTGGAACGGCGGCGGCGACGGCGAAG
>NZ_WBWA01000148.1 GCF_008932295.1 Brucella tritici
GTAGGGCAGTAAGGCATTATGTTAAGGGAATAGGGGAATATGTTTTGATTGCGGATGACCGCGCCGACCATATCCTTCACTGCCCTACTGCCCTACTGCCCTACTGCCCTACTGCCCTACTGCCCTAATCAAGTAACCACCGACGGCTCCGCCCGCCCGCTGCGCTTCTTCACTTGCGTGATCTGTTCTGCCGCGTCGATGAATG
>NZ_WBWA01000149.1 GCF_008932295.1 Brucella tritici
CGCGCAGATTGAATGAAAGCAAAAATTAGCTCATTTGTGAGCAACAAATGTGCTCACTCATCGAATGATCGAAACCTCAATACTTCAAGCGCAAACCCAAAATCAATGGGGCAGAGACGGCGCATACTTCCAACCATGTATGGGCAATGGATTTCGTCCATGATCAGTTGGCGACTGGACGGAAGATCCGCATCCTGACGGT
>NZ_WBWA01000150.1 GCF_008932295.1 Brucella tritici
GCTTGCCGGGCCGGGAGAAGTCGAGAACTACCCCCTTATGGTAAGCCCATAAATCCAGGTCACGAGAGATAAATTGTATGCGCCGTCTCTGCCCCATTGATTTTGGGTTTGCGCTTGAAGTATTGAGATTTTGATCATTCGCTGAATGAGCGTATTTGTTACTCACAAATGAGCTCATTTTTGCTCTCATTCAATCTGCGCG
>NZ_WBWA01000151.1 GCF_008932295.1 Brucella tritici
CGCGCAGATTGAATGAGAGCAAAAATGAGCTCATTTGTGAGTAACAAATACGCTCATTCAGCGAATGATCAAAATCTCAATACTTCAAGCGCAAACCCAAAATCAATGGGGCAGAGACGGCGCATACTTCCAACCATGTATGGGCAATGGATTTCGTCCATGATCAGTTGGCGACTGGACGGAAGATCCGCATCCTGACGGT
>NZ_WBWA01000152.1 GCF_008932295.1 Brucella tritici
AACCAGGAACCAGTTCGTAAGCAACGTTTGCGGTTGCAGCGAAGGTGCCAGCATCTTCGTAAGCGAGCTGTACGTTGAAGGTAGCCTTTTCGGTTGCCTTGAATGCAGCGCCACCCCAGACAGCCCAGTCGCCGCCCCACGTGCCGTAGAACGAGTCGATTACGCGGTAGGAGTAACCAGCACCGTCAACTGCATAGGTG
>NZ_WBWA01000153.1 GCF_008932295.1 Brucella tritici
GCTTGCCGGGCCGGGAGAAGTCGAGAACTACCCCCTTATGGTAAGCCCATAAATCCAGGTCACGAGAGATAAATTGTATGCGCCGTCTCTGCCCCATTGATTTTGGGTTTGCGCTTGAAGTATTGAGGTTTCGATCATTCGATGAGTGAGCACATTTGTTGCTCACAAATGAGCTAATTTTTGCTTTCATTCAATCTGCG
>NZ_WBWA01000018.1 GCF_008932295.1 Brucella tritici
ATGGCGCAATCATTGCCCACTGCTGGTCATCAAGCCAGAATTCTCCTGCCATGGTCCAAAACTCCCGCTGCAGAAGCGAGTGAATCACGGAGTGCCAGTATGATCAAGAGTCTGATTGGGTTTTGGCCCTAGTGTGGCGAATCCAAAATTCGTATTACTCTGGAGCGGGGTTGCGAACGAATTTCGGATTCAAATCCACCACACTAGGATGCACTCCAAAATAAAAAAAGGCCGGGAGAAACCCGACCTTTCAATCGCCTCAACAATCAGTGCCAGTACATCCGTGGTCAAAGATCGGAGACAATAACTTAGCGCCCGAGTTAAAGCGCCTGAAGATTATCAGCGGCTTTCTTGCCGGAACGGCGATCCGCCACCAACTCGAAGCTCACCTTCTGGCCTTCATTGAGCGTATGCATACCTGCACGCTCAACTGCAGAGATGTGAACAAACACATCCGGCGAACCATCGTCAGGCTGAATAAATCCGAAGCCTTTGCCGCTATTAAAGAATTTTACTGTTCCGTTTGCCATAGAGAATTCCTTTCAATTCGCATGGTTGAAGAATAACGAAATAATTTTCGTCGCGATTTTACGAAATTGAAAGAAAAGTCATGGCGCTTTATGCGCCTTGTCGTTCGATGACAAAATCGATTTTTAATAGATATACCCTTATTCCACCCTCTACAAGGGTAGCAGGTTAATTTTATTTTTTTCGCCATCAATTCGATTTCGCTATAATTCTTTCAATAACACCGGAAATCGGGCCATATGCGTGCCAGAAATACCAAAAAATATTGAACATTTTCGGCGAACAAAAATTTACAATTCAAATTCTATTGCGGGCGAAAGACACGTGTTTCGGCCCGTGAACTCCAGTCGCGGAGCTGTGATCGGGCGTGAATTGTTTTGATCGGGTTCGCTATGGAACCAGGCACATTCATCGCTACCTCAATAGATGCGGATCGGCCCGGCATAGTTGAATGAATATGCGAGTTGACGATCCCACGGAGGAGCGCAATCCGATTGGCGCTATTCGGGAGATAATTGAAATGCGGTACCACCTTATGGCTGCCATTGCGGCAGGTGTTTCGCTGTTTTCATTTGCTGCACATGCAGAAGATTTCACTAAAGGCACACTGAAATCCTATGATCGGGCGAGCCAGGTCGTCACTTTGACCAACGGTCAGAGCTTCGAACTCTATCCGCCTTATCATCCGAATGTACGGCCTGGTGAACGGGTCGTCGTTGACTGGCAGAGCAATCTGAACGGCGATGATCACGCCGATTTTGTCGGCCCGGCATCAATGCACCACATGTAACCGGAAAGAAAGGCGGCAGAATTGCCGCCTTTCTTCTATCCATTTGCCGCCCAAGGCTTACTTGACCCATACAACGCGGCGCGTCTGCGTATCGATCAGCGCCGGACGATCCTCCACATAGACGTAGGCATAGGCCGGCTGCTCAGGAACGGCGACCAGCGGCACATCATCCGGGATGACCGTGCCTTCGGCAATGTCGCCTTCGATGACAACCGGATCGACCGGATTGGTTTCGATGTAGGTTACAACTTCGTTTGGAACCAGCGGCCCGGCATTCGGCCCTTCGGTATAATAAACGACCTGGCGGTTCTGCATGGAAACAATCACCGGCTCACCATTGACATAGACGTAACCGAAATCGGGATTGTCAGGGATCGGACGAACCGCGATAGCATCGGGTAGAACATAGCCGTCACTGATATCGCCCTCAATGACGACCGGGTCCGAAGGGTTTGCGATAACATAATCACGCGCTGCCTGAGGCACTTCGATAAGCACTCGATCCTGTGCCAGCGCAAAACCGGAGCTGGCGAGAAACGCCGCTACGGTCAGAACAAGAGCTTTCTTCATTTTCAGCCTCACTTTCGCGTTAAGTCGCAAGGCTGAAATAACCGGGCTGATATGTCGAAGTTCCGGCAGAAGGGTACACTTCCTGCGACAGGCTGAAACATTCCCCTTGCAGGTGGCGCTCACGCGGACGAACTGGCTGAGGCAACACATTCGAGTGTGCGCAAATATACCCAAACTAAAAAGATGAGGTCGAATAATTGCGAACAGTAGTTTGATCGTTCAAATTGCTCCAGAACGAGCGCAGCGATTCACGAGTTAATACATATTCTCCAGAACTCCCAAGCCTCTGGCTTTGGGAGATCGCCTGGCAGATAAATCAGCTATCCGGAAATTACATTTTGTTTTTTAGTAATAATTAAATTAGGCGTCGCCGATTGAAAAATTTTACCCAGCAAATTGCTATTTTAAGATCGATCTAAATCCAGTTAAGATGGCCGTGTTTTCAATGAACAGGAGGTTTTTAAACTTTTTCATATTGCTAAGCGCAATCCGTTCTCACTTTGCAAGCAACATCTGTGTTGGTCAATTAGACTGAAACACGCCTGTAGAGGAAAGCGGAGAATGCAAAACGGCTTGTATAATACTGATACAGGGTTAGGCCATTCCGTCATTCCCCCGTATGGCGTCAAGGTCTGGATTGCATTCTGGAAGCGTTGATTTTTGATTATATTTTTTATTACGAATGAATAGGCTGCCCTTGTCTGTCCCATCATCCAGACAAAGGCAGCCACATTTAATTGTGCCAGATGCGTGCAATCAGCGTATTGGTCGCTCCATCCGTGCCAGAATGGCCCGAAGCTCTTCAACGGACCGATCGATCTCGTCCTTCTTCATCTCAAGTTCCAGGAGTTTTTCCTTGAAGCGCGTGCGCAGGCCTTCTGTTTCCGCCGGATCGGTGGTGCCATTTTCCCACACGCTGATCAGTTGCCCCATCTCGCTCAACGTGAAGCCAATGCGCCGTCCAAACAGGATGAGACGCAAGCGTGTATGGTCGTTGTAATCGTAAAGTCGCGTCACACCCGCACGACGCGGATTAAGCAGTCCCTTGTCTTCGTAAAAGCGCAAGGCCCGCAACGTCAGGTCGAACTCTTCTGCGAGATCTCCGATCCGGTATAGCCGACCGCCTGACTGATTTTCCTTTCGTGCATTCCCGCTTGCACCGGTCAGCAGATCTGCAATCGCTATATCTGCCACCTGCCCTGGCGCGTTTGTTTGTTTACTCATGTTCTACCCTGTTTCCGCCCCCGGAAACGCCCGGTCACCGCGCGATTGCGCGATGGAACCACTGTTGATGACAGCCCACATTGACATTGCTGTCAGTGTCGCAGCTTCGATTTACATTTGCCGCCGCGATTCACGCATCTTCCATACCCGATAGGTCCGCTTTTCATGTCGGACTGCCTTCGACCTGCCGAATTCAACCCGCTCAACCGTGGGATGCCTTTCTGCACCCACTAAAGCACGCACTTAGCCGCATATATTAACGAGTTATTTACCACGTTTGGACAAATGTAAGCAGAGCAAATTCTTGCCAGTTGCGTCGCAGAATTTGCTTCCGGCGGTCTCTATCATTGGAAAAAGTGAATTTCTCATGGCAAACCCAGATCTGGCGTCAGGTTCACGATCCATCATTGACGAATTGAACGCCCGCCGTGAGCGCCGGGCGCCTTCGCCAGCCATGGAAGAACTCAACCGCACTTTGGCGAGCCTTGAAAAGCGCCTGATGGATCTCGAACAGGACGATACCCCCGACATGCGCAATATTCTGCGCTCGGAACGTCAGCCGGTTCGCCATCCGGACGAAACAGTCACCGGCCTTGCAGAGATTGCCGAAAACCTGCGCCGCATGCGCGGAAGCCATGAAGAGCCGGAACAGAATTATGCATCAAGTGCCGAGGTCAGCCGGGCCAGCCGCGAGATGACCCGCATTCAGCGCGCCGCAAGCGAAGAAGGCTTTTCGCAGCGGATGAGCGACGACTTCGACCGTATCAGCGACAGCGTCCGCCTTCTCGCCGACCGCAGCAGCGAGGCCAATGCGCAGGCGCTTCGCCGCCAGCTCGAAGAACTCAACCGCACGGTCCAGAGCCTTGCCCGCGAAGAAACCCTGCACCGTCTGAACAATCGCTGGGACCGCTTCGACGCGCGTTTCGAGGCATTCGAGCAGCGTCATAACGCCGTTGACCCAGCGCTCGATGCCATCGGTTCGCGGCTTGAGCAGGTGCGCGATGCTATCGGCACCCTGCCCCAGTCCAACCGCTTGAGTGCAATCGAAGATCGCATCGGCCAGCTCGCTAGTTCCATCGAGGAGTCGCTCAGCCCGCAACATGTGTCGTCGCTGGAGCAGAACCGCCTGCAGCAGATCGATGAGCGGCTGGATGAGATCAGCCGCGCCATCATTGCCACAAGCCGCGCCCAGCGCCCGGATCAGGACGGCGCACGCCGTCTGGAGCGCATCGAAAACCGTCTGGCGGAACTCGCAGAACAACTCGCCACTTCGGCAACGCAGCAGAATTCCGACACGCTTTATCGCAAGCTCGGCGAACTTTCCTCGCGCATCGACGGCCTTTCAGGCGGCTCAGCGCTGCCGGACGGTGTCATCGACCAGCTCGCACACCAGATCAACCTGCTTGCCAATCAGGTCGGCAAGGTTATGGAGAATCTCAGCCAGTCCGACTACCATGCCGTCGAGGCGCGCCTCGAAGCCATTGGCGAAAAGCTCGAAGCTGCCGAGCGCCGGGCCGAAGAGCCGCATCCTTCTGTTCTGGACACGATCGACCGTCGCTTTGCAGAACTGACCGAGCGTCTCGACACGCAATACGCCACGCAGCATGTCGACAACAGTGCGATACACACGCTGGAAGGTCGTCTGGACGATCTCTCGCAGCAGATTTCGCTGGGTCTTCTTCAGGCGCCGACCTATGAAGGTCCGGGACTGGACATGAAGGCGATCCGCAGCCTTGAAGATCAGATCGCAAATATCGCCCATCATCTCGCGCAACCTGTAGCCGAGATCGCTGAACTGAAGCCGCGTCTCGATTCTATCGAACGTTCCATCGCATCCAATCGCGAAACAGTGCTGGATGCAGCGCGTGAAGCTGCCGAAAGTGCAGTCGCGCGTGTTCTGCAGCATGGATCGCATGGCGACAGCGTAATCGCCCGGCAACTCGCCGACGACATGAAATCGCTGGAAGCCCTGGCGCGTAATTCCGACGAGCGCAACGGCAAGACATTCGAGACCGTCCACGACACATTGGTCAAGATCGTTGATCGTCTGGCCAGGCTTGAGCAGGACGTGGCGGGTAAATCAGACACGCCGGACGCTGAAAATCCGGTCTTCACCAGCCCCAACGCTGGATCACCGCGCCCATCGACGCCGCGTTCACCGGCGGCAGCAGCCGCCGAAGCAGCTTTTGCAACCGTTCAGAGCGAAGCCGGTCCCGCCGATATGCAGTTAGCTGAATCGGCTGGCAAGTCGTCGCTTTTCGGCGGTTTTGCCAAGGCGATACGTGGTCGCCGCGCTGACAAGTCTGTCGGAAAGAGCGACGAAACGCTGGAAGCCAGCGCTTTCGACACGACGCTTGATGCACCAGCCTTCGAAAGTGATCTTGCCGCCATTGAGCCGATCACCCGCGAAGAGCCGGAGCTGGAGACGATCCCGTCCCCTCGCCCTCAAGGCGAAGGCATGCCGGATCTCAATTCGATTATGAAGCGGGTGCGCGAAGAGCGTCGCCAGCGCGAAAATGCTGCCGATGCAGCCCTTGCCGCCAACGGCAAGGTGGACTTCATCACAGCAGCCCGGCGTGCCGCCCAGCTTGCCGCCGCCGAATCCGAACAGCTTCAGAAAGGCGCAACCAAGCGCACCGGCAAGAAGAAGTCGTCAGTCGGCGATATGATCCAGCGTCAGCGCAAGCCGATCCTGATGGCAATCGGTGCCGTGATGATTGCCATGGCCGGTCTGCAGATCGGCTCTGCCTTCCTGAACCGTGATGAGCCGGTGGAAACGGCAATCGATACAGTACCGCCGCAGATCGACACCACTGCAACCGAAAACACGTCTGCACCAGCCGACGAAATCGCCGCGAAGATCGCATCGGACACGACACCCGCGCTCGAGCAGTCCGCCCCCGCAGCAGTGCCTCCGGTTACGGAGCCGCATTCGGAGAAAGTTGTACAGGAAGAAACCCCGGCACCGGCAGATGAGCAGCAGGCAGCGGTGGAAATCCCGACACAGGTTGAACAGCCTGCCGCAACAATCGCCAATCCGGTGAAGCCCGTTGAAACGGCGGCATCAGCCGAACCTGCCGCACAACCTCAGACGGCCATTCCGCCTGTACCGGAAGAAGCCGGTCCGGCAGCGCTTCGCGAAGCTGCGGCCAAGGGCGACGCCCGCGCGCTGTTCGAAGTCGGCAATCGCTATATGGAAGGTCGTGGCGTTGCCGCCGACTTTGCCAAGGCGGCGAAATGGTACGAAATCTCTGCCGGTCAGGGCTTTGCACCCGCGCAATATCGTCTCGGCAACTTCAACGAGAAGGGCCTTGGCATGCCCCGCGATCTGGAAAAGGCCAAGACCTGGTACCAGCTCTCGGCTCAGCAGGGCAACGCCAGCGCGATGCACAATCTCGCCGTCCTTTTCGCAACCGGCGCCAATGGCAACCCGGACAATGCCTCCGCCGTGCGCTGGTTCACCGATGCTGCCGAACTCGGCGTGAAGGACAGCCAGTTCAATCTCGGCATCCTTGCGGCCAAGGGACTGGGCATGCCGGTCAATCTGGAAGAAAGCTACAAGTGGTTCTCGCTCGCCGCCAATGCCGGTGACAAGGATGCCGCCGACAAGCGCGACCAGATTGCCAAGGCAATGAAGCCGGAACAGCTCGAACGCGCCAAGGATTTGGTCAAGCTCTGGAAGGCCAAGCCGCTCGATCAGGCGACCAACTCCATTGACGTCCCGGATGCATGGGCGGAAAACAAGCCGCTCACCACCGGCTCGGTGGATATGAAGAAGGCTGTTCGCAACATCCAGCTTATTCTCCAGAAGAACGGCTACGATGTCGGCACCGCCGATGGTTTGATGGGCGGCAAGACCCGCGCCGCGATTGCTGCCTTCCAGAAGGCAAACGGGCAGACGCCCACCGGCGACGTTGACCAGAAACTGGTTCAGCTTCTTCTTGAGAAGAATAAATAACGCATTGACGCAACTTGGATTTTGAAGGGCAGCATGTGCTGCCCTTTCTCGTTTCAATCACAGGCGTCTGAAAAAAGTGACAGGTTGAATCGACTCGTCGAGGCTTATTATCTACCTCCTATCAACGAGGGGATAGACGATGCTCTTGCACGTAAACAACGACATGGAAAACGGGATCATCGCGAAGATTCCCCTCGCGCTCGACAAGGATATCAAAAATTTCCAGGGGGATGCGATCGACTTCGAGATTTCATCCGGCGACAAGCAGCTTATCCCGGCGGAGGATATTCATCCCTACAAATCCATTTTCAAAGTCCTATCCGGCAGTTTCGAGCTGAAGAACATCTTCATAGCCGTATCGTTCAATGCGAATTTCACAACAC
This sequence comes from Brucella tritici, assembly GCF_008932295.1. Lineage (GTDB taxonomy): Bacteria > Pseudomonadota > Alphaproteobacteria > Rhizobiales > Rhizobiaceae > Brucella > Brucella tritici. Next base: position 7,454 of record NZ_WBWA01000018.1, read on the forward strand.
CAGATGGCAAGAAGACCTGTCTGACACGGTCCAGCCCCATGGAAGAATGGAATGTAATGAATGGCAACTACTATGCCGAAAGCATGAACTGCTTCGGCTTCAAGTCCAGCAGTCGCTTTGCTGGAAATTTCAGCGTGAACCTGACCAATCCCTATCTTTATGTCATCAAAAACGGCAGCCTGACCGACAGTAAAATGTCCGACAACATTTCAATCCGTGCGCAGTTTTATCCATCATCTGGTTATTCCGTCATCACACCGAAAGAAGATATCAATATCATCATCAGTAATCGCCAGAACGCTACCGACTGAGCCACAGTGCATCGCGGCCAGTATGCGTCCATGTATTTCCTATATATTTTATGGGATTATACCAGAAATAGCGGTTTTCAGCACTCTTCAGAGCTCTTTTTGTTGTTCTTAAACAACACCCCGCATTTTTCCTCAAATAGAGTTCCGCGAGATAAGTTTATCGGCAATCGGCGTTTGACTTCGCGGCGGCGACAGAGCAAGACATTATGAGGAGTGGCAGGGCTGAAACTCACATGTGGAGTTAAGCCTAACTACTTGTTTTCATGCATTTCCGTACGCAGAACAGTTTCATAATTTTGCCGGAGATGTTTTAGTAGGGTGCAACATCTTGCGGAGAAGCGCGGCCGCAAGCAGCTGTGTGTCATGCGTTGGTGAAAGCCGGGTTCGGAATTGGGTATTTACCTTCCCATTGCGGAATTGTCGGTCAACATGCTGGTTCTTCTCGGCATGGGCGCCGCCGTGGGTTTTCTCTCCGGATTGTTCGGCGTCGGCGGCGGCTTTCTGATCACGCCGCTTTTGATCTTTTATAACATTCCACCTGCAATCGCAGTCGCCACCGGCGCCAATCAGGTCATCGCCTCGTCGGTTTCCGGCGCGCTGGCGCATTTCAAGCGTCGAACGCTCGATATCAAGCTCGGCCTGTTTCTCGTGGCGGGTGGTGTATTGGGTTCGCTCGTCGGTATCTTCGTGTTCTCGTGGCTGCGCGATCTCGGCCAGTTGGACCTGATCGTCTCCATACTCTACGTCTTCTTTCTCGGCACCGTTGGCGGCTTGATGCTGGTGGAAAGCCTGCGAGCGCTCCGGCGCGTGAAAAAAGGCCAGGCTGGCGCTGTGAGACGGTCCGGCCAGCACACGTGGATACACCGACTGCCGTTCAAGATGCGGTTTCGCGCCTCGACCATCTATGTCAGCATCATTCCGGTTCTCGGCATCGGATTCTTCATCGGTCTTTTGTCATCGGTAATGGGTGTCGGCGGCGGCTTCATCATGGTTCCGGCGCTCATCTATCTGTTGCATGTTCCGACCAATGTGGTTGTCGGAACCTCATTGTTTCAGATTACCTTTGTCACTGCGGTCACGACCGTTCTGCAGGCAACGACCAACCAGTCCATCGACATCGTGCTCGCCTTCCTGCTGATGGTTGGCGGCGTTATCGGCGCACAATATGGCGCACGCGCAGGACAAAAGCTGCGCGGCGAACAGTTGCGCCTTCTGCTGGCGCTTCTCGTGCTCGCCGTTGGCCTGCGTCTCGCCTTTGGCCTGTTTGTGCGGCCCGACAATCTGTTTTCCATCTCGATTGCGGATATCTGACATGCGGAGCCTTACGCTTTCCTCCGCATTAATGTTCCTTCTGATGGCGGGAAGTGCGCTGGCGCAGGTCGATTCCAGTGGCAACGGCAACACGGTTCCGCAATTGCAGAACCCCGCCGACGAAACCATCGAGATCGGGCTTTCAACGGAAACCATCGCCATCACATCGAATTTCGGCGGCACTGATCTTACCATATTCGGTGCGCTCGATAATGCCGATCCGATGGTCCAGCGACAGGGTCGTTACGATATCATCGTCGTGCTGCAAGGCCCCTCACGCGATCTCGTGGTGCGCAAGAAGGACCGTTATCTCGGCGTCTGGGTGAATGCGGATTCGCAAACCTTCATGGGCGTCCCGCTCTCCTATTCGCTCGCCTCTACCCGCAATCTACAGGACATTGCCGAGGAAAAAATCTACCGGCAGCTTTCGGTGGGCGTGCGCAACTTCTATCTCGTCCCGGAAGATCCGGGCAGCCTGTCGAGCAACATCCCGACATTCGGCAACGAACTGCGCGAGATGAAAATTCGCCAGGGCCTCTATACGCAGCGCATCGGGGGCGTGGAGTTCATTTCCCGCACCCTGTTTCGCGCCACGTTGAACCTGCCCGCAAACGTGCCGGTCGGACGCCACAAGGCCCGTGCTCTTCTGTTCCGCAACGGTGTTTTTCTGCGTGAAGCCAATGCCAGTCTTGAAATCGTCAAGGCCGGTTTTGAACAGAGCATCTACAACGCCGCCCACCAGAACAGCTTTCTCTACGGCCTGTTCGCCGTTTTCCTTGCCGTTTTCACCGGCTGGTTTGGGCGCATTCTGTTCCGTCGAGATTAACCACTGTAAAGCGCGCCGCGCGCAATCGGGTAGACCTTGCCCTGCCCCAGCATATAGGCACGCAGGCTCTCGTCGGCGAACAGCCCCCGAAAGGCTCGATCCAGAATATTCAGCGCACCCGTATAGGCACCAAAAGCAGGCATGATGAGCCTTTCGCCGTCGCTTACAAAACAGGGGCGGCGCACCGACCGTCCCCGCCGCACGATGCGGGCCGCCGGATGAAGGTGGCCTGCAATCTCGCCCTGCCCGGCCTTGCGCGATGGTTCATGCCGGAAGGTAAGCGGTCCGATTGCCAGTTCCTCCACACAATCGCCCGGCAGATCCACCGGGCGATACGGATCGTGATTGCCGGTAATCCAGAACCAGTCGCGATGTTCCATCAGCGATTTCAGCCGGATGGCATAAAGCGACGGCAGGCGCTCGCTGGCCGTCGCATCGTGAAAACTGTCACCGAGGCTGATGACAGTTCGCGGCTGATAGCGCGCAATTGCCAGCGCCAGCATGTCGAGCGTCGCTGCTGTGTCATAAGGCGGGATGAGCTGACCGCGCCGGGCAAAGGATGATCCTTTTTCCAGATGCAGGTCGGAAACGATGAGCATATGCAGATCGGGCAGGAACAGTGCGCCGGATGGATCGCACACAGCCGCAACGCCACGCACTTGCGTATGGGCCAGACTGTAGGCCTCTCCGTTGCCCCACACCGCAGTCTTCATTGCATCGCCTCTCTGATCAGGTCGTCTGCGGCCTCTTCAAGCAGCATTTCATCACCATCGCCTGCCACACGCTCACGCCCGATTTCGAGCATGACAGGCAGTGCCAGCGGAGAAATCCTGTCGAGCGGCTTGTGCAGCAGATGACCTTTCACACGCGCCAGCATGTCGCCAAGACGCTTGATATCCAGAAGTCCGGTCGCAGCATCCGCGCGTGTCGCCTGCAACAATATATGGTCAGGCTCATGAGTCCGCAGCACGTCATAGATCAGGTCGGTGGAAACCGTAACCTGACGGCCTGTTTTCTCCTGTCCCGGATGACGGCGCTCGATAAGCCCTGAAATCACGGCACAATTGCGGAAAGTGCGTTTCAAAAGGTAACTTTCATCGAGCCAGGCTTCGAGATCGTCCCCCAGCATATCCTCGTCGAATAGCCGGGTGAGATTGAGCTTTCCGGTGCTGATCAGCGCGCCCATATCCTTGAGGCCCCAAAGCCCCAGCGAATAATCGGTGGCGACAAAGCCAAGCGGATGCGCGCCCATGCGTTCCAGGCGGCGCGTCAGCAACATGCCGAGCGTTTGATGCGCCAGCCTGCCCTCGAACGGATAGGCGACCATGTAGAAGCGATTGCCGCGCGGAAAGGTTTCGATCAACAGTTCGTCCGTTGCAGGCAGCACGGATTTCCACTGCTGCACTTCAAGCCACTCCCGCACCTGTTCCGGCAAAAACTGCCAGCGCGTGCGGTCGGCAAGCATGGCGCGCACCTGCGCGGCGAGATAGGTGGAAAGCGGAAACTTGCCGCCTGCATAGACAGGAATTTTGGCATCCTGCCCGGCAGCATTGGAGGCGATGCATTCATTTTCACGGATGCCTTCAAACCGCAGCACCTTTCCGGCAAACAGGAACGTGTCGCCAGCAGTCAGCGTCTCAAGGAAATATTCCTCGATGCGACCGAGAACACGTCCGCCACGCGCATTTCCGCCCTTGCCGCCACGAGTAAGCCGGACATTCAGCTCTGGCGCTTCGACAATCGTGCCGATGTTGAGCCGATATTGCTGCGCGATACGCGGATTGGACACCCGCCACGTGCCGTCCGCGGTCTTGCGGATTTTCGCAAACCGCTCATAGGTCTTGAGCGCGTAACCGCCGGTCGCCACGAAATCCAGAATACGGTCGAACGTGTCTCGCGGAAGGTTCGAATAAGGTGCAGCACTCTGCACCTCACGATAAAGCTGATCGGCGTTGAAAGGCTCGGCACAGGCCATGCCAAGCACATGTTGCGCCAGCACATCCAGCGCTCCGTCTATCAGGGGTGGTGTATCCTGCGCGCCCAGATAATTGGCGTCGAGTGCGGCACGGCACTCCATCACCTCGAAGCGATTGGCGGGCACCAGAATGGCGCGGCTTGGCTCGTCCATGCGGTGATTGGCGCGTCCGATGCGCTGCGCAAGGCGGCTCGCCCCCTTCGGTGCTCCGACATGAATGACCAGATCGACATCGCCCCAGTCGATCCCGAGATCAAGTGTCGAGGTCGCGACCACAGCCCGCAATGTGTTGGCAGCCATGGCTTGCTCGACCTTGCGGCGCTGGCTGGCATCAAGCGAGCCATGATGCAGCGCAATCGGCAGCGTGTCCTCATTGACCCGCCAGAGTTCCTGAAAAAGCATCTCTGCTTGACTGCGCGTATTGACGAACAGGAGCGTCGTCTTGTGCTGGCGGATCGCCTCATAAATGTCAGGGATAGCATAGCGTGACGAATGGCCGGACCACGGCACCCGCTCATCGGAATCGAGAATGCTGATTTCCGGCTTGGCGCCGCCATCCACTGTCACAAGACCGGCCATCGGCCCGGTGGCGTCCTGTTCCACCAGCCAGCGGCGCAGTTCATCGGGCTCAGCCACCGTGGCGGAAAGGCCGATGGTCTGCAATTGCGGTTGCAAGCGGCGCAACCGTGCCAGCCCCAACGCCAATAAATGCCCCCGCTTGGAAATCACCAGCGAGTGCAATTCGTCCAGCACCACATAGCGCAGCCCCTTGAAGAACTGTTCTGCACCTTTGGATGCGATCAACAGTGCAAGCTGTTCTGGCGTCGTCAGCAGAATATCCGGCGGCGCCAGCTTCTGCCGCTGGCGTTTGTGCGCAGGCGTATCGCCGGTCCGAGTCTCGATTGAGATGTCGAGCCCCATTTCCTCGACCGGCACCGTCAGATTGCGATGAATATCGACGGCCAGAGCCTTCAAGGGTGAAATGTAAAGTGTATGAACACCTCTTTTGGATTTTGACGCAATTCCGGACGGAAAACCGGTTCCCACTTTTCCTGGAATTGCTTTGCTTTGTCGCTTTTCCAGATCCACCAATGCAGGCAGAAACCCGGCCAGCGTTTTACCCGCCCCGGTGGGCGCGATCAGAAGCGTAGACTGTCCCTGTTCGGCACGGGCCAGAAGCTCAAGCTGATGCGCGCGCGGCGACCAGCCCTTGGCCGCAAACCATTCAAGAAAACGGTCCGGCAAGGGAAAAGCGGCAGAAGCAGCAGCGGGTTTCAGGTTCAGTGTCACGCCGTCAATCTAATCGCAGCAAGGCAAGCCGCCAAGATGTTTGTTCACTTTTGTTCTCATTTTGTCAGCAGATGCAAGCTCCCTCTCTTTTCGGCGCGAACTTCGTGACCTATCTTGAAACCATGCGTTTCAACCAGCTTCTCTGCTCCTCTCCCAAAGGCCTTTATTGCCCGCCCGGTGATTTCTACATCGACCCCGTGCGTCCGGTGGAACGCGCACTCATCACCCACGGGCATTCCGATCATGCCCGCTCTGGCCACACCCATGTGCTGGCAACGCCCGAAACGCTCGACATCATGGCGCTGCGCTACGGCGCGAACTTCGCCGAAACCACGCAACCGATAAACCTCGGTGAAACTCTGACAATCAACGGTGTGCGGGTCAGTTTTCATGGCGCAGGCCATGTGCTCGGCTCAGCCCAGATCGCGGTGGAAAAAAATGGAATCCGCATAGTCGCTTCGGGCGATTACAAGCGCGCAACCGATCCAACATGCGCGCCCTTTGAGCCTGTCGCCTGTGACGTCTTCATCACCGAAGCAACCTTTGCGCTGCCGGTATTTCGTCACCCTGATGCTTCACACGAGATCGCAACACTTCTCAAATCAACCCGGCAATTTCCCGAACGTGCCCACCTCGTCGGTGCCTATTCACTGGGCAAGGCACAGCGGGTTATCAAACTCATACGCAATGCTGGCTACTCGGAACCGATCTATATTCACGGCGCACTGGAAAAGATCTGCGATTATTACCAGTCGCAAGGCATCGATCTTGGTCCTCTGGAACCAGCCACTCTGGAACGTGACGAAGCGCAGCCGGATTTTGCAGGCAAAATCATCGTCGGTCCTCCGTCGGCTTTCTCCGACCGCTGGGCACGGCGTTTTCCCGATCCCATTTCGGCCTTCGCCTCCGGCTGGATGCGCATCCGCCAGCGCGCCAGGCAACAGGGGGTAGAGCTGCCGCTCGTCATTTCCGACCACTGCGACTGGGATGAGCTGACGGCGACAATTACGGAAATTACACCTGCCGAAGTGTGGGTCACGCATGGACGGGAAGAGGCGCTCGTTCGCTGGTGCGAACTGCAGAACATACCGGCAAAGCCGCTGCATCTCGTCGGCTATGAAGATGAGGGCGATTGATGCGCGCTTTCGCTGAACTTCTCGACCGACTGGTTCTGACACCGCAGCGCAACGGCAAGCTCCGGCTGCTTGTTGACTATTTCCGCGCCACGCCCGACCCGGATCGCGGTCTGGCATTGGCGGCAATCACGCGCGATCTAGAACTGCAAAGCGTGAAACCCGCCATGCTGAGGGCGCTGATAACCGAGCGCACCGATCCCACGCTCTTTGCCTATTCCTATGATTATGTTGGAGACCTCGCCGAAACGATTTCGCTTATCTGGCCCGGTCCGAGCGAAACCGCGCCCGGCGCAAATCTGCCACTTGGGATCGTGGTGCACGAATTGCAGAATGCTTCGCGTCGCGAAGGCCCGATGCTCGTGGCAGGATGGCTCGATCTGCTCGGCATTTCTGAACGCTACGCGCTGTTGAAGCTCGTTACCGGCGGTTTGCGCGTCGGGGTTTCAGCCCGTCTGGCCAAACAGGCCCTTGCTGATTTCGGCAACGTCAACGTCGTGGAAATCGAGGAACTCTGGCACGGCCAGTCACCGCCCTATGAGGCGCTTTTCGCCTGGCTGGAAGGCAGAGGCGAAAAACCTGCGGCCACCGCAGCCGCACCGTTTCGCCCTGTCATGCTGGCGACGGCGCTTGATGAAGCGGAAATCCCCTTGCTCGATGCATCTGCCTACAGTGCAGAGTGGAAATGGGACGGTATTCGGGTGCAGGCCGTCTCGGAAAACGGCGTGCGCCGTCTCTATTCACGCACCGGTGACGATATTTCCGGCGCATTCCCGGATATTCTTGAAGCTATGGATTTCGAAGGTGCAATCGACGGCGAACTACTCGTCGGTCATCACGGCGAAACCGGCATAGAAACAGCCACTTTTTCCGATCTCCAGCAACGACTGAACCGCAAGACCGTGAGCGCGAAGCAATTACGAGATTATCCGGCTTTCGTGCGAGCCTATGATCTCTTGCAGGAAGGAAACCAGCAAACGGGCAGCGATTTGCGCACGTTGCCTTTTTCCGAGCGCCGCGCCCGCCTGCAAAATTTCGTCGCCAAGCTCGATCCGCGCCGCTTTGATCTTTCGCCCGTCCTGCCCTTTGCCGATTTTCACGAACTGGCAGAGTTTCGCGCCAATCCATCCCATCCCGTCATCGAAGGCGTGATGCTGAAGCGTCACGACAGTACCTATCTGCCCGGACGCCCCAAGGGACCGTGGTTCAAATGGAAGCGAGATCCCTTCACCGTCGATGCCGTGATCGTCTATGCCCAGCGTGGGCACGGCAAGCGTTCCAGCTATTATTCAGATTTCACCTTTGCCGTCTGGACGGGACCGGAAGACGAGCCGGTGCTGGTGCCGGTCGGCAAGGCCTATTTCGGCTTTACGGACGAAGAACTGAAATTGCTGGACAAGTTTGTGCGCGAGAACACCACCGAGCGCTTCGGGCCGGTGCGGTCGGTACGTGCCGAGCCGGATCACGGCCTTGTGGTGGAGGTGGCTTTTGAGGGGCTCAACCGCTCTACACGTCATAAATCCGGCGTCGCCATGCGCTTTCCGCGGTTTTCACGACTACGATGGGACAAGCCGCCCCGCGAAGCGGACCGGCTTGAAATGCTGGAAAAGCTGCTGACCTGATTAGAGCGCCTTTCAATCTGATGGAATCAGATTGAAAGGCGCTCTAATCTCTTGTTTTTACGCGTATCTTATCCGAAAACCGTTTCACACTTTTCGGGATGCGCTCTAATCAGCAGCCGTCGAAACGCGAATTTCATAGATGTTGACCGGCTTGCCGGAACCGCTCAAATCCGAGTTGACCGTGATGGTACCTGCGCGACCTGCCTTCTGGCCGGACGGAATATCCATATCGAACAGGAAGTCGCTTGCGGAATCGCGAACGTCGTAGCGCCTGCGCCCGCAATCGCCAAGTCCCCCGAAATCGCAATTGACCGACATCTGAGTCATCTTACCGTCGTCAGCGCGTGCCACGATGTCGAAGGTCGCCTTCTTGCCTTCAAGCTGGTTCAAAATACCTTCGCCCACATCGAATGTGACCGTATCTTCAGCACCGGAAGACTGAATGCGGGCAAAACTGCGCGTGCCTTCCTGTTTGATTTCAGCCGTCGCACGTCCTTTGACCGACATGCGTGTCGCCTCGGACGGCTGGAAGATGGTGATCCACTTCAGCCCGCCCGGCTCCTCGCCTTCCTTCAGGGGCGCAATATTACCGTCGCTATGCAGCGGATTGTTCGTCGGCCCACGGCTCAGATCGATAAAGCTGTTATAGAGCGAATAACCGATGAAAGCGGCGACAGCCAGCACAAGTGCCGGAATGCCATAGCTGTAGAAAGGCGAATGGCGTTTCTTCTTCCTACGGTCCTTGCGCGACACGCCGCCCTCATAGCCAAGGTCGGCGCTGCTGCGCTTCTTCTGCCGCGAGGTCGCACGAATATCACCGGTGTCGAGTGCTGGCGATGCTTCTTCCGTCCTGCCACCAAGGATAGGGTCTTCCCTGTGCGGAGCGTCGAGCGACGGCTCGCGACGGTCGTTCGCCTCGCCGCCCGTCTTGAATTCTTCTTCGATCCGGGAAATAGCGTCCTTCAGCTTCTGCCGGCGCTGTTCCTTCTGCGCATCGCTGAGTGCTGTATTTGCCGTAAGAGCGCGCTCATGCGCACCCCAGGCGGATTCGTAGATTCGCTGGCGGGTCGCCGGATTATGCGCATCCGCCTTGGCAAATGCATTCCTGATCGCGCGCTCAATACTTTCCAAAGGCTGCTCTTCCCTTGTTCGTTCTTCCCGCCATTTCGTCACGCCCTCAACAAGAGCAAGCGATCCCCGATACAGACGATTTCATAAGCCTCAGCGAAATTAACGTCTGAATCAAGGCATTTACCTGTTCATCACCCGCTTTGACTAGCCGATAAGCATGTTGGAGACACCAAATATTAACTCTGACTGCGGCTTTCCCCCATCCGTATAGTTTTACAGGACCGAACTGCCCCCATTGCAGGTGGGCGAAACATCCTGAAGTATAGCGGCGATTCCCTTTGGGCACGGCATTTCGATCGCAACCGCATGCCAGTGTGTGGAAATACTCGCATCCGTTGGTTTCGACATCTCCCGTCGCGATTGTCGAAGGTAGCCAACGGTGACAGACATGCTCGCGCGCTTTTGATATTGCCGTTGGGCAAGGAGATGCTAGAACTATTACGTTTACGGAAACGTCAATCACGGAGGACGATTGAACATGGCCTTGCCTGATATTCTGAAAAGCAGACTGCGCATCCCGGTGGTTGGTGCTCCCCTGTTCATCATTTCGCATCCGGCCCTAGTGATGGCGCAGTGCAAGGCAGGCGTCGTTGGTTCCTTTCCTGCGCTCAATGCCCGTCCTGAAGCACAGCTTGATGAGTGGCTGGCAGAGATCACGGAGGGGCTTGCCGCTTACGATAAGGCCAATCCGGATCGACCGTCCGCTCCTTTCGCGGTCAACCAGATCGTGCATCGTTCCAACAAGCGCCTTGAGCACGATCTCGGCCTTTGCGTGAAATACAAGGTGCCGATCGTCATTTCCTCGCTCGGGGCAGTACCGGAAGTGAACGCCGCGATCCATTCTTATGGCGGCATCGTCCTTCATGACGTCATCAACAATCGCCACGCCAATTCGGCAATCCGCAAGGGTGCGGATGGTCTTATCGCCGTGGCTGCGGGTGCCGGTGGTCATGCGGGTTCCCTGTCACCCTTCGCGCTCGTGCAGGAAATCCGTTCCTGGTTTGATGGCCCCCTGCTCCTTTCGGGCGCCATCGCCAATGGCGGTTCGATCCTTGCTGCGCAGGCCATGGGCGCTGATCTCGCTTATATCGGCTCGCCCTTCATTGCCACGACTGAAGCGCGCGCAACCGATGCTTATAAGCAGATGATCGTCGACTCGAGTTCATCCGACATCGTCTATTCCAACTACTTCACCGGCATAGCAGGCAACTACCTGAAGCCATCCATTGCCAATTCGGGACTCGACCCGGATAACCTTCCGGAAGCCGATCCCTCCAAGATGGACTTCGAGACTGCGCAGCAGGAAGGCGCCAAGGCCTGGAAGGATATCTGGGGTTGCGGCCAGGGCATCGGCGCGATCCATGAAGTGGCACCCGCCGGACAATTGGTCGACCGGCTGGAGCGCGAATATAAGGACGCTCGCCAGCGTCTTTGCGCGGGCGCCTGATTCTGCGACGGTCACGGGACTGCGCCAGCTCGACGGTTGGCGCGGTTCTCATACTTTCCGACCCTCACCGCTTGCACCGTGCAAAACAGGTTTGGTGCGGCCTTGTCAGGCACTCGCGATGTGCATCTTGTGAAAGCTTTTGAACAAACATCGAGATTGTTTGATTTGGCCCTTGCTTTCCTCCATGCTTTTGGTTATCAGCGCACCGTCCAGCCGGAAACGGATGGCTTCCTTCGGGAAATTGGAACGCAATGTTCCGGGCCGCTTTAGCTCAGTTGGTAGAGCACATCATTCGTAATGATGGGGTCGCGTGTTCGAGTCACGCAAGCGGCACCAGTTAATATCTTGAAAATCCGACATTTTTCGACTTGAAGACACGACCCAACATGGTCGCCCTAGTGCCGCGTCTCTGCACAAGCTCTTTTTGTGTCTGGTGTGGCGCGGCACTGCCTTTGGCACAAAAAGATAAAACCGCTAACGTCAGGTCCGTCCTTTCAACAAACTATGAGCTTGACCATCTGCTGACGTCTGAGCAAGCCGCTAGTGTTTTAGGTTTAAGTCCACGGCGCTCTATTAGCTTTTATTGAACTACAAAAGAGGGAAAACACTAGTCAGAAGTGAAGCAGCCTCTATTGTCCGAAAATGCCGTGACTGATCATTTCCAATGACCGGAAAGGGGCCGTGAGTGGCCTGTCAGCTTTTAGCTTCCAAGTTGGAAGTAGTGGACGTTCTCAATGCTCGATTAAGAGCGACATGAAGTTTCTCGGCGACCTGGAGAAAACACCCGCATCGATCAATATCCTCAGAATCTAGGCTTTCTTAAACGGCCAGACAGACAGTATGTCCTTCCTTTGTGTCTCTGCAATGCACACCATGCTAAAGTCCACAATAGGGAGAGGTTATTACGCAAGTGGGAACCTCTTATTCTCAATCGTACAGATCCATCACTCATCGACACGGTTAGCCTTGGAAACTCGGAAAACCAATCTGACGCGGTTACCTTTTCGATATAGTTGCCGACGGGGCATTTCAATCATTCACAATCCACCGTACCAGTCATAGCCGTAGTCCTCCCAGTATCCACCTTTTCCACCTTGAATACCTGCAAAGCTTGAAACGAGCTCAATCGACTTGATGTATTTGCTCATCTTGTATCCAAGTTGTCTCTCTACGCGCAGACGAAGCGGAGCTCCGTTCTCCACCGGAAGGGCCTGATTGTTGAGACCGTAGGCCAATATAGTCTGCGGATGGCGGGCGTCGATGAGATCTATGCTGCCATAAAATGACGCTGTCCCTTTCGCGCCGTCTACCCTATCGAAGCAGTGGAAGACGACAAAGCGCGCGGATGACGTGGGGCGTGCCACATCGAGAATCTGGCTCAAGGGAACGCCTGTCCATTTGGCGATTGTACTCCAGCCTTCCACGCAGTCGTGGCGGGTGATCTGGGTGCGCCCTGGCATGTTGCGCAGTTGCTCCAGCGAAAAACTTACGGGGTTTTCTACGAGACCAGTTACCTGCAAAACATAGTTTGAGAAATTGGCAGCGCGAAGTGCTTCATATTCTTCTGTTGCTGGATTGGTTTCACCATTCGGTTTTTGACCCTGACGCAGCTCGCTTTCCCCATACTCCCTTGCAAGTGCATTATGTCCCTGCAGTTGCCGTTGAATGAGGTAGGTCAGATCGTTCGCCTTTTCGAGGACATGCCGCGTAGCGCTTTCGTTGTCGCCGACAAAATCGAAAGCATCACAACCGCTCAACATAATGGACGAGGCTGCGGCTCCGGAAAAAGTAAGGAACTGTCGTCTGGAAATATTCAGCTTGCTCATGGGTGCCTGTCCTCATCTTTTTTCGGAAGATCGGCGCAATACCAGCCAGAAATCATCGATCGCATTTCGTTGAACGGACCAGCCGCAAGCACCATCACGATATGAACGAAGACGAATGCGCAAAGCAGGAAAACGGCCAAAAAATGAAGAGTGCGGGCTGTCTGGCGTCCGCCGAGCCATTCCGTCAGCGGCAGTACGGCATCCATGCCGGGAGACATGGCCAGCCCCGTAACTATAACGATCGGGAAAAACCCGAAAAACACCATGCAATAGGTCAGCTTCTGCATAGGATTGTATGTTTTTCCATGCTGGAAGCGAAACTTGAGATGGTTGAGAAAATCAATGGGTAGGCTTTGTATATCGAATGCAGATGGCAACAGCTCGTTCTTCAAATGCCCGTTCAGAATGCTGCCGACAAGCCATAGCATGAGCGTGCCCACCAGAACCCAGGCGAAAAAAAAGTGAACCGCGCGTCCGGTTGCCAGATCGCGATAGGACGGAATGGTCAATGCTGGTGGAAATGCCTGATAGTCGGGAGCACTTGTGGCTCCCGATACGCCGAGAAAACCGGTTGTCTGGAAGCTTTTGCCCAAGATATCGACACGACCTTCAGGGCCGCTTTCACCATCGACGGCATAAATTGCCAGAACGGCATTATCATAGTCGAAACCGGATTCATTGCCGAGATAGAGCGTTGGGTGCGCATTGAATATCTGCAGCCCCGACAGCAGCAGAAAAAAGAGGCTTGCGGCCCAAATCCAGTGTGTGAGGCGCGTCAGCAGACGCTGGCGATAAACGAGCTGTTTCATGATTTTGTGCTCCGGTAATTTGCCCGCCAATCCCGAGGGAAGACTGGCGGGCCAGAACAATTACTGAGGCTTTTTCATGGAGTCGGGCTGCATCGCGTCCTGTTTCATGGCATCGCTCTTCATCGCTTTGTCGTCATGTTTCTTCATTTTCTTTTTTGTATCGCTATGCGTGGCGTCGCCTTTCATGGCGTCATGCTTGCCCATGGAATCCTTCTTCATAGTGTCAGACTTCATGGTGTCGGTTTTCATCGCGTCTTGCGCGAAAGAAACCGGCGTGAAAGATATAGCGGCAAGCAGGGCGAGCGCAGGGAGGACGATGATGTTCTGTTTGATGGTCATGACGATACTCCTGTTCATCTGGGCGCCAGCGGCGCGTAACAGGAGGAGTTTCGACAGGCAGAGGCAAATGGTTACACCGATCACGACGATGTGATCACCTCATCGGAAGACGTAACCTTTTCCGCTTCTTTCACGAATATGCCGGTGATTGGGAGTTGTAACCTGACCTATTCGAACGAAGAGAGGTTGAAAAAACTCATGATATTGGCGCTCGACGGAGACAAGGCAGCCTATCGGACCTTGCTTGAGGATTTGTCGCGCCGGCTGAAACCATATTTTCTACGGCGTCTTTTCGGCGATAAATCGCAAGCTGAAGACCTTATTCAGGAGACTTTGCTGGCGATCCATACCCGACGCATAACCTATGATCGAGGCATGGCGTTTCTGCCCTGGGTGAATGGAATTGCACATCACAAGCTTGTCGATCATCTACGCCGTCACGGGCGTGAGACTGCTACACCTCTGGAAGAAGATGTTCCTGTGTCCGATGAAGCCGAAGCCACCGACGCGCGCATGGACGTGGACAGGATGCTGAGCGGTGTTTCCGAACGCACCGCAGGTTTGATCCGCAAAGTAAAAATCGAGGGACAATCCATAGATGAAGCCGCACGTGACACCGGCATGAGCCAGAGCGCGGTTAAAGTCGCCATCCACCGCGGTCTTGCAACAATAGCGCAAAGATTTGGAGGCAAAGGGCGTGACCGATGATCTGATCGACAAGCTGACAGCAGATATCAAACCGGTTGGCCCTCACGCAATGCGCCAGCTTTTCTTGCGCTATGCGACGGGAGGCATTGCAGGCGGGCTTGCGATTATGCTGGTTTTCCTTGGCGTACGTCACGATTTGTTGTTGGCTATGACGACGGCAGCCTATTGGATGAAATTCAGCTACGCAGTCCTGCTTTTATTGATACTGATCCCCGCATTATTCACCTTGTCGCGTCCCGTTCGCACGGGATTGTACTGGTTGCCGCTGGCCATACTTCCGGCTTGTCTTGCAGGTGCTGCATCAATCCAGCTGCTGAACGCTGAGCCCGGACAAGCAGAGGTGTTGATATGGGGGCGGACAGCGTTGGTCTGTCCGTGGTTGATTGTTCTCATAGCTCTTCCCATGCTCGGATTTCTGCTTGCTGCGATGCGATGGCTTGCTCCGGCAAATCCTGCTCTGACCGGTCTTGTCGCCGGTATCGTTGCTGGCGCCGTAGGAGTTCTCATCTATTCACTACACTGTCCAGAATCCGGAATGCCGTTTATTGCAATCTGGTACACGCTCGGCATCGCCATCACAGGCTTTCTCGGCATGATTGGCGGGCGCGTTTTACTCAAATGGTAGGAGGTCAAAACGCACAGCTTCCATCCTGGTTTGAACAATTAACAGACCTCTCACTGGCAAGTTAACTGCTGGCCCAGGCACAAGCGGGCCTTGATCCTAGTCGAAACGCGGCCTTTCCGCGCGCATGATTCCGTATGTCGCGCATCGGCGTAACGGTGGCAGAATCTCGTCGTCTTCAAAACAAACATGGAGAATTAAACTCACTGGGCAATTGCGGCCAAAAACATTTTGGATTCTCCTCAGAATGCGTTAGCGTCTTCGCAGTTCTGTGGGAGGACCTTATGAAATGCAGTGGGGGAAGTAATCTGAAAAAACTTCCCGCTTAGTCGTGGTGTCTGCACCATGGCAAAATTTATTGGTGTGAGGAGGAAATATGCAAATCTTTATTCGGAAAACAACTGTTTCTTTGGCTACCGCATTGGGGCTTGTGTTTGGTGCAGCGCAAGCGAAAGCCGAGGAGTTTGTAAACATTCTGACCGGTGGCACCAGTGGCGTCTACTACCCGCTCGGCGTCGCCATGGAAAAGATCTATTCCAGCATTCCTGATGTGCGTCCTTCGGTTCAGGCGACGAAGGCATCCATTGAAAATATCAATCTCATCAACAGCGGTCGCGGCGAAGTGGCGTTCACGCTGGGCGATTCCTTGCGTGATGCCTATGAGGGGAATGAGGCGGCTGGTTTTAAAAAGAAGCTCACCAATCTGAGTACGCTTGCGGCAATCTATCCAAATTACGTTCAGATCGTCGCTTCCAAGGAATCCGGCATCAAGACATTGGCCGACCTCAAAGGAAAACGGCTATCGGTCGGCGCGCCAAAATCCGGAACGGAACTGAATGCGCGCACCATTCTGGAGGCTGCCGGACTTTCCTATGACGATCTCGGCAAGATCGAATATCTCCCTTTCGCAGAATCCGTCGAGCTGATGAAAAACCGCCAATTGGATGCAACCTTGCAATCTTCCGGACTTGGCGTCGCCTCGCTGCGCGACCTTGCCAACTCCGTGGACATCAACGTTGTTGAGGTTCCGGCAGACGTTATCGAGAAAATTGGTGCGCCTTATCAGGTCAACACAATCCCGGCGAATACCTATAGTGGCCAGGACAAGGACGTCGTGACGGCTTCCGTGATCAACTATCTGATTGTTCGTCCCGATATGGATGAAGAACTGGTTTACCAGATGACCAAGGGGTTCTTCGAGAATCTCGACCAGCTGGCTGCTGCCCATTCTTCCGCAAAGGCAATCAAGCTCGACAAAAGCACCATCGTATCTCCTGTTCCGATTCATCCCGGTGCTCTGCGTTACTACAAGGAAAAAGGCATCGAATAGGCCGGCAGCAATTCTGCGTGGTGGTTGGCACCCGGGTGATTTTCCCGGGTTTCTTCCTTGTCCTGACAGAAGGGGGCCGATTTTTGTTAATCGGATCGCTCCCGTAACTGTTTATTTCAAATGCACAATCTGATGAAGGTCCGTTCATGACGCAGAGCGAGAACAGTGCCGTAGAATCGGCCGAGCATATTCCCGCCTGGGGCACAGGCACAGGCGCAAAAATCCTGTTTGCCATTGCCGTGGCTTTTTCGGTTTTCCAGCTTTGGACTTCCGCTTATTCACCACTGCCAAGTCAGGTCGTCCGCTCCGTCCATGTGGGCTTTCTGCTTCTGCTTCTTTTCGGCCTTTACGCCAATGCGAGCACTGTCGCTGCAAAGCGAGCAGCGTTCTGGCTGGCGGCCATCATCGCCTTTGTACTCAGTCTTTATCATTGGGTATTCTATGAAGATCTGGTGATCAGGGCGGGTGAACCGAATACGCTCGATATTGTGATCGGCATTCTCGTAGTCGCTCTCGTCTTCTGGGCTGGGAAAAAGATGATGGGCTGGACCCTGCCTCTCATCTGCGCGATCTTTTTGGCTTACGGCTTGTTTGGACAATATCTCCCGCACCCGTTCAACCACCGGGGTTATGATTTCGAACAAGTCGTCGAGGTTCTTTTTCTGGGAACAGAGGGAATTTACGGCACGCCGATCTATGTCTCATCAAGCTATATTTTCCTTTTTATCTTGTTCGGAGCATTTCTCGAACGTGCTGGTATGATCCAGCTCTTCAACGACATTGCCATGGGAACGGTCGGTGCGTCGCGCGGTGGCCCCGCAAAAGTTTCGGTGATCTCCTCTGCCTTGATGGGAACGATCAACGGTTCTGGCGTCGCCAATGTCGTGACCACGGGCGCGTTCACCATTCCGCTTATGAAGCGGTCCGGCTTCCGCCCGGCCTTTGCCGGTGGTGTCGAGGCTGTGGCGTCAATGGGTGGCCAGATCATGCCCCCGGTCATGGGCGCGGTTGCTTTCATCATGGCCGAAACGCTGGGTCTGCCTTATGTTGAGATCGTCAAAGCGGCAATTGTGCCTGCTATTCTGTATTTTATAACTGTCTTCGTGATGGTTGATCTCGAGGCGCGTCGCCTTAAGATGAAAGGCCTCAATAAAAGCGAAATGCCAAGTGCTCTCGAAGCAATCAGAAAACGCTGGTTTCTGGTTCTGCCGCTCGTCGCATTGGTATGGCTGCTTTTCTCCGGCTATACGCCACTTTTTGCAGGCACGGTCGGCCTTAGCCTGACCGCCCTCATCATTCTTGGTGTGCCGGTTTCCGGCTCCATATCTATGCCTTTGCGTGTGCTGTTCTGGGTCGCACTCGGCGTCATGTCCGCCGCTGCATTTGGTACGACCTTCAGTATCTTCGGTTATGCCCTACGCGGCATTACGCTGATCATTGCTCTTGTAGCACTTCTGGTCGCGATAAATTTTCTGGTGCGCGGTGGTCGAGAAACGCTCAATCTTTGTCTTCAAAGCCTCGCGGAAGGCGCCAAGAATGCGCTGCCGGTGGGCATCGCTTGTGCTCTGGTTGGCGTCATCATCGGTGTTCTGGCGCTCACAGGAGCCGGTTCGACATTCGCCCGTGTGATTGTCAGCGTTGGAGAAAACTCGCTGTTCTTCTCGCTGATACTGACCATGCTTGCCTGTCTGGTACTCGGGATGGGCATTCCAACCATTCCAAACTATATCATCACATCCTCAATCGCCGGCCCGGCGCTTCTTCATCTCGAGGTGCCGCTTCTCGTATCACATATGTTTGTCTTCTATTTCGGTATCATGGCCGATCTCACGCCGCCCGTTGCGCTTGCAGCTTTCGCGGCGGCGCCGATCGCGCGAGAGTCGGGCATGAAGATCGGCATGCAGGCGATCCGGATCGCAGTCGCGGGGTTCGCCGTGCCTTTCATGGCAGTATACGAGCCAGTCATCATGCTTCAGGAGGGAGGCCCTCTTTCGGAAAAGTTCGGCTTCTGGCCTGCATTCGCCTATATGTTCATCAAGGCGCTTCTTAGTATCCTGCTCTGGGGCGCAGCCGCGATCGGTCATCTTCGGACGCCGCTGAACATATGGGAGCGCATATGGGCGTTTGCTGCTATTGCGCTCATGCTCGCGACATATCCGTATAGCGATGAGCTCGGCTTTGCTGCCTGTGCGGCCTTTCTTGCATGGCATTTCTGGAGGTCGCGGCCTTCCGTTGTCGCGACATCCGGTTGATGGCGGTCTGCATTGCAACGGCTGGCGGCGTACTGAAAATCGCCGCCACAAGTTTTATTCTTTCGTGGACGCACAGCGTTGAGAAAGTGCCATGGCGGGAGTTCTGGAATGTCACGTCCCAGGGCCTTGTATTGTCAGAAGCCCGCATCAAAGGCTCCGGCGCTGGAATGGACCCTCCTGCGGATTCTGTTCTTAAGGATGGTTGGTATATCTATCATCCAAACATTCCTCCCCGTCGTGAAATTGTTCTGGCCGTCTCCGGCAAGACGACTGGAGGCTGGACATTTTGCTCAGATCAAAAATGCATGGAACTGGGTAGAATAGAGGAACAACCAATCCATATATTCCCGTGCAACTAAAGCGGCCCCGCTCAGTCCCGTGAAAAATGCGCCACTCGGTTAAGAATCTGACCGGCGGTTGTAGATGAGAAAGCCCTTCACAGGACCGTCGCAAATGTAACGATCCCCACCTCTGCCATACTCCGGCTGTCGTCACCTTTCATTTCGAGGTGTGGTTCGACTGGAGGAAGAACACGTATTCACGTTGACTGGTATGGTAGTATGGTATATTCGGAATTTGAGGAGCCCAATTTATGCAAAGCCCATTATTGCAACCAAAGCACGTCAGTGTGGTCGATCAGCTCTACGCAACGCTGCGGGCTGCCATCATTGATAATGCATTGTCACCCGGCGCCCGGATTTCCGAGGCCGATGTGGCTCAGCAATACGGGGTTAGCCGTCAGCCTGTGCGTGAGGCCTTCATCAAGCTAGCCAACGAAGGACTGCTGGAGGTTCGGCCTCAGCGAGGCACCTTCGTCGCGAAAATTTCACTTCAGGCCGTAATGGATGCGCGCTTCGTCCGTGAAGCGGTTGAAGCCGACATCGTGAAGCTTCTGGCTCACTCTCCCGATCAGACGCTGATTACCGAGTTGCGAGCCCAACTCGTTCGTCAGGAAAAGCTTGTCGGCGGATCTGCACGGGACTTCATGGAGGCGGACGAAATATTCCACCGCACTCTGGCCGAAGGCGCCGATAAAGGAAAAGCCTGGCGCGTCGTGGTCGAGATGAAAGCGCAGATGGACCGGGTACGGTTTCTTTCCAGCATGCATTTCCCGGTTGATCGCCTCATTGCGCAACATTGTGCAGTGGTCGATGGGATAGCGAAAGGTGATGCCGTTCAAGCAGAGCAATCAATACGGACGCATCTGCGAGGAATTCTCAGCGATCTACCTGTCATCGAACAGGAGCGGCCCGAGTATTTTCTGTAGGACGCCCAGCAACAGCAAAGACACTATCTAGAGGAGGAAACAATGAAATTTCAGAGTTTTACGCGACTGGCAGCGACCTGTGCCATTCTCGCCGTCATGGGAGGAGCATCACTGGCGCAGGAGGTAACGCTCAAGCTCGGCCATCTCGCCAATGAAGAGAATATCTGGCACAAGGCAGCGCTGAAATTTGCGGAAGAAGTCAAATCTCGTACCGAGGGACGCGTCGCCGTCGAAGTCTATCCGAATGAATCGCTCGGCAAGGAAATCGATGTCATCAACGGCATGCAGCTTGGCACCGCCGATATGACCATCACCGGTGAAAGCCTGCAGAACTGGGCACCAAAAGCAGCCCTGCTTGCTCTGCCATATGCATACAAATCGCTTGAACATATGGACAAGATTGCGTCTGGCGAGATCGGCAAGCAGATAGAGGCAGAAATCATCGAAAAGGCGGGGATTCGTCCTCTGACCTATTTCGCGCGCGGCCCGCGCAATCTTTCTGCCAATCGCGAGATAACAAAGCCGGAAGATTTGAAGGGCTTCAAGGTTCGCGTGCCGAATGTGCCAATCTTTGTCGCCGCATGGCAGTCGCTCGGCGCGAACCCAACCCCGATGGCCTTCTCCGAGGTTTTCACGTCCCTCCAGAACGGTACCATCGAAGGTCAGGAAAATCCGCTCGCGCTTTTCAAGTCCGGCGGCTTCTACGAAGTTCAGAAAGTCGTCAACAAGACAGAACACGTTCGCTCGTGGATTTATCTGGCCATTTCAGAACGGAGCTGGGGCAAACTTTCGGAGGCCGATCAAGCTGCATTGCAGGAAGCCGCCAAGGCCACGCAGGCTTACGAACGCGAATTGTTCATCGCCGACGAAAAGGCGCTCGTCACCGATCTCGAAGGCCGGGGCGTGAAGTTTGTTGACGTGGATCAGGCTGCCTTTGCTGACAAGGCACGCGACGCCGTCATCAACTCCGTACCACAGGAAATCCGTCCTCTGGTCGAACAGGTCTTCAACGACTGAGATAATAGGGCCGCCGGGCCTATTCCGGCGGCTGCTACGTCGAGGATACCATGACAAAACTATTCAAAGGATTAGAAGGCATATGCCGCCTTCTGATACTGGCAGCATTTCTCATATTGATGGGCGCGGTGCTGCTGCAGGTTTATGCACGCACGTTTTTGAGCAGCGCTCCGGTCTGGACCGAGGAACTGACCAGATTCTGCCTGCTCTATATTGGTGCGCTCGGCGCGGGTCTCGCGCTGCGTAGTGGCGATATGGTCAATGTCGACCTTCTTTGCGAAAGCCTGCCCGGACGTATGCCGTGGCTGTTGCGACTGGTCAGCGCCGTATTGACGGTGGTCTTTGCGGTTATTCTTCTGCCCGCTGCGTGGGATTACACCATGATCGGGAGTCGTCAGACCGCCCCGTCGCTTGGCTGGCGCATGGATTTCGTCCACGCAACACAGCTCGTTCTTCTTGTCGCCCTGGGTCTCTGGGCACTGATGCGCATCATTGAAATGCTTTCGGGCCGTCATGACGGGCGCCCTATCCCCAATTCGGAGGAAAATTGATGGGCCTGACCCTTCTTCTTGGCACGTTCGTGCTGGGCCTTACCATCGGTTTGCCAGTAGCTGTGACACTGGGCCTTTCCTCGATGGCCTATCTTCTGTTCGCGGATATCCCTTTGGTTGTTATTCCTCAGAAAATGTATGCCGGGATGGACAGCTTTGTTCTGCTCTGCATTCCGGGGTTCATTCTAGCTGGAAACTTGATGAATTCCGGCGGTATTACCGAGCGGATTATTCGCTTTGCAAATGCCCTTGTGGGCTGGATGCGCGGCGGGCTGGCACAGGCCAACATTGCAGCCTCCATGCTCTTTGGCGGTATTTCAGGAACCGCAGTCGCCGATGTGGCGTCCGTTGGCGGCATGATGATCCCCGGCATGAAAAAGGTCGGTTATCCAGCAGATTTCTCTGCAGCTGTCACGGCCGCCTCATCGACCGTCGGCCCGATGATCCCGCCAAGCGTGCCAATGATTATCGTCGGATCGCTCTCCGGCCTTTCAGTTGGCAAGCTGTTTCTGGCAGGTGCGGTACCCGGCCTTCTGATGGGTTTTGCCATGATGGTAACGACCTATTTCATCGCTAAGAAGAAAAACTTCCCCCGCGAGGACTGGAAGGGCACCCGAGAACTACTGTCGTCGTTTACCGGCGCGATCTGGGCTATTGCAATGACCGCACTGATCGTGGGTGGCCTGCTGGTCGGCATCACGACGCCTACCGAAACCGCAGTGGTTGCATGCCTTTACGCCGCGGTGGTGGGGCTGTTCGTTTACAGAGAACTGCCGGTAAGCCGGATTCCGAAAATCATCATCGATAGTGCGATCAGTTCGGCTGGCATTCTCGTATTGGTGGGCACTGCTAATGTGTTCGGCTGGATTCTCGTCGCGGAACGTATCCCACAGACACTGGCGAATGCGGTTCTCTCCATCACCGACAACAAGTTCCTCGTTATCCTGCTGATTAACATCCTGCTTCTGTTCGTCGGCATGTTCATGGAGACGATTGCAGCCCTGATCATTCTGTTCGTGCCTCTGCAGGCTCTGGCCTTGGCGGTCGGTATAGACCCCATTCATTTTGCCTGTTTTGCAGTCCTGAACCTGATGATCGGCCTGACGACGCCACCGGTCGGCGTTTGCCTGTTTGTCGCGTCTAATATTGCACGGCTCCCCCTCTCGCCGGTGATCAGGGCAATTATTCCCTATATCCTCACCAATCTGATTGTCCTTCTGATGGTCAGCTACATGCCGCCTCTGGCGACTTGGCTGCCCAACACACTGATGCCGTGAGGCGGAAATGACCGAATTGTCGAACACGCGCGTGATCTGCCTTCACGCACAGGACGATCTGAGGATCGAGACCCGGCCTGTCGGAACACCGGGGCCGGGCGAAGTGCTGGTCACGGTCGAAGTAGGCGGAATCTGTGGATCGGATCTGCATTATTGGCTGGAAGGCGGCATTGGCACCATCCGGGTCCAGGAACCGATCATCCTCGGCCACGAGGCTTCGGGGCGCATCGCGGCCCTTGGCGAGGGAGTGACAGGGCTGATGCCGGGGCAGCTCGTTGCGATGAATCCTTCACAACCTTGCGGCACCTGCAGTTTCTGCCAGCAGGGCCTGCCACGCCATTGCAGTGCGATGCGCTTCAAGGGTTCGGCAATGTATCTTCCGCACGAACAGGGCATGTTCCGCGACAGGATTGTAATTGCGGCTGACCAATGCTTGCCTGTCCCGGACGGAACCGATCCGGGAGCCGCTGCCTGTTCTGAACCGCTGGCAGTCTGCCTTCACGCGGCCAATCGTGGCGAAGCGATTGCAGGCAGCCTGGCCAGCAAGATCGTCATGGTAACAGGCGCGGGTCCGATCGGCGCACTTTGCGTGGCGGTTGCGCGACAACGTGGCGCTTCCGAAATCATCGTGACCGACATTCAGGACGCCACCCTGGCAATCGCCACGCGCATGGGGGCAGACCATACGGTCAATATTGCGACTAACCCAACAGGGCTCATGCGGTGGCAGGAAGGCAAGGGCAAGGTCGATCTGGTATTTGAGTGCTCGGCTGCGGCACCGGCCATTAGCGACGCAATTTCCTGCCTACGACCGCTCGGTACGCTTGTGCAGGTTGGAGTCTCCGGACCGACTGTTCTGCCTCTCAACGTCATGGTGGGCAAAGAAATCCAGTTCGTCGGTTCACAGCGGTTCGATACAGAGTTTGCCGAGGCCGTGCGTCTTATTGGATCGAAGACTATCGACCCCCAGCCGATCATCACGGCTACCCTTCCCTTGACCGAAACCTTGTCTGCCTTTCAGGCGGCTATGGATCGTTCCCGGTCCGTCAAGGTTCAGATTAGTTTCGCTGACGCGTTAGCTTAGCACTGGAAATAGAAAGACAATTAAATGAGACAGACCTGGCGTTGGTTTGGCCCCAAGGACCTCGTGTCCATCGATGATATGCTGCAAGCGGGGGTAGAAGGCGTTGTCACCGCCCTGCATCATGTGGCGACCGGCGCGGTCTGGTCGCCAGCCGAAATCGAAAAACGGCAGGCCGAAATCGCCCGGATGAAGAATGGTGCCCCTTCCGGACTGAAATGGGAAGTCGTGGAAAGCCTTCCCGTTTCAGAAGATATAAAACGTCAGACGGGCGACTGGAAAGCTCATATCTCGAACTGGAAGACATCGATGCGCAACCTGCGTGACGCAGGCATCGAGATCATCTGTTATAATTTCATGCCCATCCTCGACTGGACACGTACCGACCTTGCCTACCGGCTGGCAAACGGGGCGACGTGTATGCGCTACGACACCCTCGATTTTGCCGTCTTCGATCTGTTTCTGCTCGAACGCAAAGGCGCATCGGACAGCTATCAGCCTGAACTGATCGAAGCTGCGCGCAGGCGTTTTGCGGAAATGTCGGAGGAGCGGCGGTTTGAACTTTCCGGCAATGTCGTTTTTGGTCTGCCCGGTGCTGCCGAACGCATGTCGATGGATGATGTGAAGATGCATCTCGCCCATTATGACAATATTTCGCCGGAGCGCCTGCGAAACCATTTAATCGATTTTCTGACAGAGGTAAGTCCGCTTGCGGAAGAGCTTGGCGTGCGTCTCTGCTGTCATCCGGACGATCCGCCGTTCCCGCTTCTCGGACTGCCGCGCATCATGTCCACTGAAGCCGATTATAAAGCCATCATGGATGCAGTGAATATTCCGGCAAACGGTATCACTCTTTGCACCGGGTCGCTTGGCGCGCGCTCCGATAATGATTTGCCGGGCATGATGAAACGCCTGGGTGATCGTGTGCATTTCCTGCATTTGCGCAATGTCGCACTTGAAGAACACCATCTCGGTGGATCATTCCATGAGGCTGCTCATCTTGAAGGCCATACGGATATGGTGGCAATGATTGCAGCCATTCTGTCAGAGGAAAACCGCCGCAAATCTGAAGGTCGTGCCGACTGGCGCATTCCTATGCGTCCTGATCACGGCCAGGATATTCTCGATGATCTGAACCGACGCGCTCAGCCGGGGTATCCATCCATCGGGCGCTTGAAAGGCCTGGCCGAATTGCGTGGAATCATGACCGCCCTGTCCCATCCAGACGTCAGGATCGGCAAGTGATACGGCTTTCAGCAGCGGCGAACTATGCAGCAGCGGCCAGTTGGCCCGCTTATACTCCGGAAGATCATGGAGTCGGTATCGTTCATCTTGGTCTCGGCAATTTCGCTCGCGCGCACCTCTTGTCCTATACCGACACCGTGTTGGCACAAAGGGGGGGCGATTGGCGGGTGACAGGGACATCGCTGCGCGGAACCACCGTTGCCGACAGCCTGAATCCACAAGACTGCCGCTATACATTGATCACACGCGGCCCCATCACAGAAGCGCATGTGATTGGAGCGCTGGACCGGGTACTATCCGGCCCAACGGTTAGCCATGATACACTGGATGCGATGACATCTCCCGGTTGCCGTATTGTCAGTCTGACCGTGACGGAAAAAGGATATGGTATCACCAGTGACGGTACGCTGGATCGTGAGCATCAAGCGATCGCCGCCGACCTCTCCAATCCTGAGAGGCCGACCAGCGTGATTGGCCTTATCGTGGCGGCACTTTCCCACCGTATGGCCGGTGGATTGTCACCGTTCACCGTGCTCAGTTGCGATAATCTCTCCCATAATGGTCAGAAGTTACGGAACGCTGCATTGGTCTTTGCCCGGGAAACTCGTGGCGAGCAGCTGTCTCGCTGGATTGCGAACAACGTCAGTTTCCCTTCAACGATGGTGGATCGGATCACGCCAGCCTCAAATGCCCTCACCGCCAAACTAGCTGCTGAATTGACGGGACGAGAAGATCAGGCCGCTGTTGAAACCGAACCCTTCAGCCAATGGGTGATCGAGGATAAATTCTGCGCAGGACGGCCGGAATGGGAATGTGCTGGCGCCCTCTTCGTCGACGATGTCACCCCATATGAAAACATGAAACTGCGAATGCTGAACGGGGCACATTCAATGCTCGCCTATAGCGGGCAGCTCTCGGGTAAAAGCTTTGTCCGAGACGTGATGGCCGACCCCGATCATGCTGCACTCGTCCGTCGTCACCTTGCTGCCGCTGCGGCAACTGTAGAAGGACTGTCCATCGATCTCAACGCCTATGCCGTCGCCCTCGCTGAGCGGTTCGCCAACCCGGCTATCGCCCATTCCACCGCACAGATTGCAATGGATGGAACACTGAAGCTCCCCCAACGCATCACTACCCCAGCCCTGGAAGCACTGACATCCGGCAAACCGCACAGAGCCTTTGTCTTTGCTCTCGCTGCGTGGCTTGCCTATCTGGCTCGAAAGGGGAACGAAGGCCACCCAGTTTCGTTGAATGATCCCAAAGCGACTGAGCTTTTGAACGAATTGAAAGATATCGAGACATCGGAGGAGATAATCCGTGCGGTTGCCTCTGTGTGCCCGGACGTCCTTCCCGAAGCACTGACAGATGGCGCGTTCGGTTCATCTCTGCGTGATACGCTTCATGCAATCCAGTCGGAAGGGATCTTGACGGTTATCAAACGGGAGGCTGCAGCGGTAGCTTGATGCTTTGAACTCATGAAAGACGTATCGGAGCATGTTGTAAGCGATATTGGCGATGCCATATTCACCGTCGCTTTGTTGGTGCCGATCGTCCTGATGCAGAGCTTCATCTTGTTCTTCTGCGTGGCAAAGACATGCTCGACAGCGAACCTGATCTTTGCCCCCGTTTCGCCCACGACATCAAATCCGGCATGGGCTTGCCCTCCGGCTTTCGCTAATGGATGCTGACTACTTGTCAGTTTGGCGCATACCGCGTTTTTGCAAGAGAGTGTGTGAAGTAGAGTTTTCAGTCAGCGCTTGTGCTTGTATCAGGTTTACTTCCATTTCTTCAAAGCGAGGATTGGTTCTCAGACCACGGACTTCATCAGAAAGCCAGCGACCGATTTCATCTACTCGCCTTGAAAGATAAGAACCTGCGATCCTAAAATTACGCATGCTATCTGTCTGAATTGCTTAACAACGGATTTAGGCTAAACGTCTGTTATGGGGCCGGACGCTGACCGTTCGCTTATGCGTTATAAACGGAGTTAGCTGCCATTCGGCAGCAGATCAGTCCTGCTGCTACCCGATCAGATTGTGGCCCTACATGAGCTTTTCCGCTCGCTTTCGCATTGTTGGCTCAAGTTCGAGTGAGTGCCGAGCAATCTTGTCAAAACAGACAGACGTTGTCTCATTGATGGCACGCAGTTCTCCATCGAGCGAACCAGCCATGATCTGACGAAAGGTGATTGATGAACGCCCAACCTTCAACACCTGTGAGCGGATCGTCAGCAGGTCTCCGGCCGGTACTTCCTGCTTGTATTCGGTTGTCGAGTGCACGTCCGCCCAACCGAAACTCTCATCCGGGATTTTCCCGGCAATGTGACCCAGGAGCTGAAAGCTCGCATCATCGAACATCCCGGCATAGTGCCGGACATTCATGTGCCCCATGACATCACACATCCACGGATGCGCGACACCAACAAAAGTAACAAGACCACTCATCGCGCCACCGATTGATAGCCGCCGAGGAACGTCGTCAGGTTATCGCCCAGCGCATCGCACAGATATCCGCCTTCCTGCACGATGACAGTTGGCAGGCGAAGCTTCGCAATTGCTTCGGCAATGCGTCCGAAACCACCAGTGGTGACCGACAATCCGCCGAACGGGTCGCCCTCGAAAGGATCGAGGCCAAGCGCTATCACCAGCGCATCCGGTGCGAAGGCTTCAATACGGCGGAAGGCCGTATCAAGTGACGCAAGGAATTCGGCATCGCCGGATTTGCGCAGCAGCGGTAGGTTGAGATTGTAGCCCAGTCCCGCGCCCTCGCCGCGTTCATCGGCATGCCCCCAGAAAAAGGGATAGAAGCGCACCGGATCAGCATGGATCGAGACGGTCAGCACGTCGGGGCGGGCATAGAATATGCCTTGCGTCCCGTTGCCGTGATGAAGATCCACGTCGAGGATCGCCACGCGCTCGGCTTTCGAGCGCAGGCGCTGGGCTGCAACCGCCGAATTGTTGACGAAGCAGAAGCCGCCCGCCACATCGGCAAATGCATGATGCCCCGGAGGACGACAGAGCGCATATGCCGCGACCTCGCCTGCAAGCACCGCATCGGCGGCATCGACCGCGCTCCACGCGCTCCAGCACACGCTTTCCCACGTATGTTCAGCAATCGGGCAAGCCGTATCGGCCATGTGATAGCCGACCTGTCCCACGGCGGATGCCGGATAACGGCCGTCACGCGCCAGCGGATGAATGTTCGGGATCACTTCTTCCGAAGCCTCATCAATACGCCGCCAGCGGGCATAGATGTGCTGGAGGAATTCCAGATATTCCGGCGTATGCACGGCTGCAATCGGGCCAAGGCCATGATTTTGCGGACGGATAATCTCACAGCCTGCTGCCTTCGCGCCCGCGAGCAGGCGCTCGGCACGCTCAGGCTGTTCGGGGTTAGGCTGCGGCGCACCGCTGGAAAGAAAGGCTTTCGGGTCGTGACGCTTTTGCTCGACAGCGTAAAAGGCTTTCATGACTGCTCCCTGATTTGATTGATACGTGCCAAGCGGGCGAAATCATCGCCATAAGCACCATGATCGCGGTCAGCTTCGATCCAGCCGATACCCAACCGGTCATAAAATCTTTGCGCTGCGACATTGTCCCGGTCCACGGCCAGCCGCAGATAGACGCCGCCCCGCGCCATCGACCAGGAGGCGACATGGCGCAAAAGCACCTCGCCTATCCCCTTGCCGCGAAAGGCTTCATCGACATAGAGGTCCTGCACGTAGACACCGGGTTTGCCGTACCATGTCGAGAAGATCGGAAAGAACAGAGCCAACCCGGCAAACGTATCGTCCACCTCAGCGATCAGGCTGGTAAAAGCCGCATGAGGGCCGAAACCGTAACGACGGAAATCCTCAACCGTGCTGGAGATTTTGTCTGTAGCGCCAAGTCCCGCCCCCATCGTGCAGATTGCTGCGTGAATCTGTTCGGCATCGGCAAGCTCTCCGAGCCGCACCACGACGCATGCCTTGTTGTCCAACACGATCTTCGGCATCAGAACGCCACCCTATCTCCACCCTTAAGGCCCAGATAATCGCGCGCCTCGTCGGGTGTGGCAACTTCCAGCGACAAGCCGTCAAGGATGCTACGAATGCGCCGCACCTGATCGGCATTGCTCTTGGCCAGTTTTCCCCGCCCGTCATAGAGGCTGTCTTCCAGACCGACACGCACATTGCCGCCCATGGCCGCCGCCATTGTGATCATCGGAATCTGGTGTCGCCCTGCCGCCAGAACCGAGAAGGAATAGTCGTCGCCGAACAGCTTGTCTGCAATGCGCTTCATATGCATGAGGTTGTCCGGGTCTGCACCAATGCCGCCCAAAATGCCGAAGACGAACTGGATGAACAGATGACCAGTCACCAGTCCACGATCACGGAAATGGGCCAGTGAATAGAGATGCCCCACATCATAGCATTCGAACTCGAAACGCGTGCCGCAGCCTTGTCCCAGGCTGGTCAGAATGCCTTCCATATCCGCGAAGGTGTTCTTGAAGATGGAATGACGCGTTGCCTCCAACAGTTCTGGTTCCCATGCGTGCTTCCACTCGCGTGGCTTGTCGAGGGCTGGAAACAGCGCGAAATTCATCGAGCCCATATTGAGCGAGCACATTTCCGGTTGCGCCTTGAGCGGCGCGGCCAGCCGGTCTTCCAGCCTCATCAGCGACGAACCGCCAGTGGAAATATTCACCACCGCTGCCGTCGATTGCTTGATGCGCGGCAGGAACTGCATGAACAGGTCCGGATCGGCGGACGGCCTGCCGTCACGCGGATCGCGGGCATGAAGATGCAGGATGGATGCGCCCGCTTCCGCCGCAGCGATGGCTTCGCTTGCAATCTCGTCCGGCGTCACCGGCAGATGCGGTGACATGGAGGGTGTATGGACGGAGCCTGTCACTGCGCAGGTGATGATCACCTTGCGACGCATCTTCTTCTTGTCGGTCATGATCCGGTTTCCTTATGCGTTCACGGGCAGCTTGAGTTCACGCGCCAGAACCTCCAGCGTATCGCCGAGGATCGCGGTGATCTCGCCAACCTGTTCGCGGCTCACGATCATCGGCGGACAGACGAGAAAGTGATCGCCTTCAACACCGCCGCGCGTGCGGCGCGAATAGATGATCAGTCCGCGCTCATAGGCGAGATCGACCATGCGCTGATGGGCATTCAGTTCCTTCGGTAGCGGCTTCATGGTTTCTGGATCGGACACGAATTCGGCCGCCAGCAGCAAGCCTTTGCCGCGCACATCGCCGATGAAGGGGAAGCGTTTCGCAAGCCCTTCCAGTTCGCCCTTCAATGCATCGCCCATGCGAGCGGCGTTACCGACCAGATCGAGACGATCGATCTCCTGCAATACGGCCTTGCCCGCCGCACAGGCCAGTGGATTGCCGGCATAGGTGAAGCCATGCAGGAAACCGCCAGCATCCAGAACCGGCTGCACGATGCGTCCGGGCGCCGCCATTGCGCCAAGCGGGCAATAACCCGAGGCGAACCCCTTCGAAAGCGCGATGAGATCGGGCTTGCAGTTCCAATGGTCACCGCCCAGAAACTTGCCGGTGCGTCCGGCGCCGCTCATCACCTCGTCGTGGATGAGCAGGATGCCATAACGGTCGCAGATTTCGCGGATACGCGGATAATAGCTGTCGGGCGCGACCAGCGCACCGGTCGACGCTCCGCCGATCGGCTCCATGATGAAGGCGAGCACGCTTTCAGGACCTTCTTCCTGAATCTTTTCCTCCAGCATGTCGGCATATTTCTGGCCGCGCTGTTCCATCGTAAGATTGTCCCGGTCGAGATAGGCGGTCGGTGCCGAGACTTTCGGCATTTCGCGCATGATGGGCGCGAAGGGCTCGCTCAGAGCCGCGTAGCCAGTGACAGCCAGCGCGCCAAGCGTACCGCCATGATAGGACGGAAAGCGCGAAATCACTTTCCAGCGCTTGCTCTGCCCGGTCGCGACCGCCCACTGGCGGGCGAGCTTGATGCAAGATTCCACCGCTTCCGAACCACCGGAAACAAAGAATATCTTGTCCAGACCTTCCGGCATACGCTCGGCGGCCATGCGCGCCAGATCTTCCGCTGGTTCGTTTTCAAAGTGCAGGCGATAGGCGAAGGTCACGCGGTCCATCTGCTCTTTCATGGCATTGAGCACATTGCGATTGCCATGGCCGATATTGACCACCATCGCGCCACTTGACCCGTCGATAACACGGCGTCCGTCCTGATCCCAGATATAGATGCCTTCGGCGCGATCCACCAGCGGCCTGCGCAGGCGCGACTGGTAAAAAAGGTGCGATGCCGGGCGTTCGTTCTGTGCATTTGTGTTGAGCATGGCGTTACTCTGTCAGCGCTTGAGATATTGGTTGAGAACATTGGCGGTCACACGCTCGACCATGCGGTCGCCGCGTTTGAGAGCCGCGACCCACTCGCAGCTTCCGGCGTGGAAAACCTCGCCCTTGCCGCGTGGAAAATTGACGATCATACCGCAGCCGCGCTTGATGCGTTCGACGGCTGCATCGCCATTGTCGCCGATCAGCGTATCGGCCACAAATTTGGCATCGGCATCGGAAAGGAACTGGTCGTCGGCTGGAATATCCGCGCTCTCTTCCTTGAGAGACGACATGCCAAGCGCCAGTATCTGCAATCCATCGGGTGCGCCGCTGCCCTCCTCCGGTTCAGGCAGACCGCCCCGGATCACATAGTCGAGCCCGTCGACCTCATAGCCGAAGGCGTGACCGTCAGCGCCCAGGAGATCACCGTAATAGATGCCGGTTCCCGCAAAGGCCCAATGTTCCGGGCGATAGACCGGAAAACCGCGCACGCCACGTGGAGCGCAACCACCCCAGCCGACATAAAGCCCGCGCAGCGCATTGAGGCCGAAGGTTTCGGCAGCAGGCCGTCCGGCTTCCGTCGCTTCCCAGCAACCGCTGGTGCGTCGTGGATCGGCGGAGCGATAGACCGGGTCTTCGGCGCGGGCGCGATATTTGTAGCAAGTCTGGCGCTTGCCATCATCCTCAAGCCGCGTCTGCCACATGAAGTTGCCCGCAAAACGGGCCGCACGGCCGCCGCCATCGACATAATGATCGACGGCATCGCGCATTTCCCATGTCCAGTATTCGTCGTGACCGACAAAGGCCACGCAATCATAACCGTCGAGGATTTCCGGCGAAAAATGCAGCTCATGCTGGCTGGCGAGATCGACCGCATAGCCCTCCCGCTCGGCCCAGCGGAAGAACAGGCTGTCATAACTTGCCCAGCCGGAAGAAGTATATTTCTTGGAATAGCCGTTGGCATAGGCCCATTCCATATGCGGATAGCGCGGCGGCGCGGCAGGCGGCGTCACAATTTCCAGCGGCACGCGCGGCGCATCGGATGGCAGGACAACAAAGCCACGGCAGAAAGGACGCTCGATGCTCACCGTCGTCGCATATTGATCGCCATTCGGCCCGGTGATGCCCTGATAATGGTTGGAGCCGCCCCATGTATTATAGGCCGTCCATGTGCCGGTGGCAGCGACCTGCAGGATGCGGCCCGGCTTGCGACCCGCCGCTGGGCGCAGGATGAAAAGGTGATGGCAATGGATCGGCTGTCCGTCATTGCCATGCGCCTTCAGCGTGATGCGATAAGCGCCGGAAGGCCAGTTCTCATCCGTCTTGAAGGCGAATGTCGTCTCCCAGCTGCAACCGGCAACCGAACATTGCGCTGGCGTTTCCTGCCATTTGCAGTCAATCCCGCGTTTGGAGAAGACCGGCGTTTCCACCGCTCCATCCCGCACGATTTCGATATCGAAACGCGAGGCGGTTGCGCTCACCTGTAGATGGATAGTC
The DNA here is from genome assembly GCF_008932295.1 of Brucella tritici. Lineage (GTDB taxonomy): Bacteria > Pseudomonadota > Alphaproteobacteria > Rhizobiales > Rhizobiaceae > Brucella > Brucella tritici. The sequence goes on from NZ_WBWA01000018.1 coordinate 40,639, forward strand.
GCGCCCGGCAGATAGGAATAGGCATCGGTGTAGCACCAGATTTCGCCGCGCGGACCATCCATGCCGGGATATTCGTAATAATGGCCAAGGACGGCTTCACGCCGCTGCGCCGGGGTCAGCCCGAAATCGGGAAACTCCCCAAAATCGGCAAACTCATTGACGTTTCTCTCGTTCATTCCGATACCTCACGCAGCCAGATATTTCTTGAGGAAGGAGCGCGTACGCTCCTGCACCGGATTGCTCAAAATCTGATCCGGCGGTCCCTCTTCGACCACCACGCCGCCATCCATGAACAGGATGCGGTCAGCCACTTCGCCCGCAAAACGCATCTCGTGCGTAACGATCAGCATCGTCATATGTTCGGCGGCAAGCTGCTTCATGACGGCATTCACTTCATCCACCAGCTCGGGATCGAGCGCCGAAGTCGCCTCGTCGAACAGCATCACCTTCGGCTGCATGGCAAGCGCACGCGCAATGGCCACGCGCTGCTTCTGGCCGCCCGACAGGCGCGAGGGGTAGACGTCGATCTTGTCGGCAAGCCCCACCTTCGACAGAAGCTCCAGCGCCAGCGTGCGTGCCGCGTCCTTGCCCATGCCCTTGAGCTTGATCGGGCCGAGCGTGATGTTTTCCAGCACCGTCAGATGCGGAAACAGGTTGAAGTGCTGGAACACCATGCCCATCTGCTGGCGCACGGCATTGATGTGCTTCTCGAAAGCCTGCCCGGTGAGAGGTTGATTGACCTGCACGCCGTCAAGCCAGACTTCACCGCCATTCAGTGTTTCCAGATGATTGATCGAACGCAGAAGCGTGCTTTTGCCGGAACCGCTGGGGCCTATGATTGCCACGATCTGGCCGCGCGCCACGGAAAGGTCGATGCCTTTCAACACTTCCAGCGCGCCATAGGCTTTGCGGGCATCCTTCACTTCGACCATCGGTTTTGCAGATTGGGAGCTGCTCATCGCGTGACCTCCACTTTTCTTTCAATGCGCCGCAACCCGGCCTCAAGGACGAGATTGACCACGTAATAGATGGCCGCGACGGTGATATAGAATTCGAACGGGCTGAAGGTTTCGCTGATGGCGAGCTGGGCGCTGTGCACCAGTTCCGCAATGCCGATGATCGAAACCAGCGACGTATCCTTCAGAAGAACAATCATATTGTTGCCGATCGGCGGGATCGTGTTGCGGATCGCCTGCGGGATGACGATGTAGCGCAAGGCCTGACCATGGCTGAAACCGATGGAACGGGCGCCTTCCATCTGGCCGGGATCGACCGCCACGATACCTGCCCGGATGATATCGGCATTATAGACCGCGAAGTGCAGGCTAAGACCGATAATGCCAGCGCCAAGCGCGGGGATATTGATGCCGATCTGTACCAGCCCGAAATAAATCAGGAACAGTTGCAGCAGAAGCGGCGTCCCCATGAACAGCCACATGAAGAAGCGCACCGGATAGGCCAGAATGGCTGGCGCATAAAGGACAACCAGCGCAAATACGATCCCGAGTACGAAGCTCAAGAGTGCCGACGAAACGGTCAGAACCAGCGTCCACCAAAGGCCAGTCAGGAGCAGATCCGTATAGGGAGTGACGATGCTGAAATCGAGGGCTTGCATCCAGTCCTCCCTCACTGCGCCGCGAAGCGCTTGTCGAGAAGATCGACCCCGCGCGCCACGATATAGATGATGATCATGTAGAGAACGGCAGCAACGCCGAAAATCTCGAACGGCTTGTAGGTCGAACCGATAAAACGCTGCGCCGTATAGGTCAGCTCAACCACCGAAATAGTGGAGACCAGCGCTGAACCTTTCAAAAGGGCAATAGCGTTGACGCCAAGCGGACGGATCATCAGGCGAGCCGCCTGCGGCAGCACGACGAACCGCATGGTCTGGCCGCGCCCGAAGCCGATGGAGCGCGCCGCTTCGCTCTGCCCGCGATCAACGCTCAGGATCGCACCACGGATCGATTCCGACATGTATGCGCCGATATTCAGTCCCAGCCCGATGACACCAGCGGCAAACGGTTCCAGATTGATGCCGATCTGCGGGCCGCCGAAATAGAGAATGAAGAGCTGTACAAGGCAGGGCGTGCCGCGAAAAACGCTGACATAGGCCGCCGCCAGTCCTCGCAGAATGGGTGAGCGGGACAGGCGGCCCGCCACGAGTATTGCAGCCACCACAAGACCCAAGATCAGGGCCAGCGCGGAAATTTGCACAGTTACCCATGCCGCCTCCAGAAAGAACGGGAGGACGCGCTGCATCAACGCAAAATCCATCGGAAAACTCCGGTCAATCGGTTCTCAACCGGCCCGGACATATGCCGGGCCGGGATGACGCATCAGCGGATATCGCTGCCAACCCATTGCATCGAGATCTTCTCGTAGGTGCCGTCGGCCATGATCTCGTCTAGCGCCTTCTGCATGGCTGCCTTCAGCTCCGGATTGTTCTTGCGGATGGCAATGCCAATGGCAACGCTGCCGCCTTCGATATCGGGCGTATCGAGCCTGCGGACCTTCTGTCCTGTTTCCTTGATCGCCACCATGACCGGGATATTATCGACAACAATAGCGTCGACACGACCCGAATTCAGTTCGAGCATCAGTTCCGGCAGGCCCTTATAGGTGCGAATGGTCCAGCCACCCTGTTCACGGGCCCACTTCTCATGGGTTTCACCAAGCGTTACGCCCAGCGTCTTGCCCTTGAGATCGTCGAGCTTTTGAACAGCAGAGTCCTCCTTCACGAAAACCGCACGACCTGCATGATAATACGGCCCAACAAAATCCACGGCCTTTTCGCGTTCCGGCGTGATCGTCATGGAGCCAACCACCGTGTCGAACTTGCCAGCTCGAAGACCGGCGACGATACCGTCCCATGCGGTGGTGATAAGCTGTGGCTTGAGCTGCATGCGCTCGGCAATCGCCGAACCGATGGAAGCGTCGAAGCCCACGACTTCGTTCTTCTCATTGACGAAATTGAACGGCGGGTACTGGCCGCTCATGGCGATCTTCAGCTCGCCCGCGGCCTTGATTTTTTCAAGATCATCCGCCTGTGCAGGTGCAACCGCAAAGACTGCGGTGGCTGCAATCGCGGCCGCGGCAATGAAACCCGTGAATTTGTTAAACATGCTGTTCCCGACTTCCCTTTGTTTGTTTTTCTTGAGGCTTTTTGATGCCTTCCAATATTCATGATTGCTTTTATGGATGCATTTCGCAAATAGATAATAGGAATAGATTGCATAGATTTGATGAATGGATGATGCCATGTCGTTACATCGCCCTGAACGCCTTGTCTGGGATTTGGACTGGAATCTTCTGCGCAGTTTTGTGGTAATTGCGGAGGTCAAAAGCATCACCCGCGCAGCAGAGCGCCTCAACCTCAAACAGCCGAGTGTAAGCAATGCGTTGCGCCGATTGGAAGACCGCATCGGCCAGCGACTGGTGGAGCGCGACGCAACCCATTTTGAGCTGACGGACGTCGGCAAACTGCTCTACGAACAAAGTATCGAGGTGTTTGGCGCGATTTCACAGCTACCGCAACTGGTGCGCGGCGTCGGTGACAACGTGACTGGCCATGTCACCATCTCTGTCGCCAGCCACATCATATCGCCGATCTTCGATCAAGCGCTCGCGCTGTTTCATGAACAGCATCCCAATGCGACACTGACGATCAACGTATCCGCCAGTACAGAAGTCGCGCGGCTTGTGCGCGAGAAGCGCGCTTCCTTCGGCCTTGGTCTGGTGAGCAATCGCGACCCCGCGCTCGACTACACCATGGTCTATCGCGAGTTCTTCGGGTTTTTCTGCGGGCCTCGGCACCGGATGTTCGGCCAGTCTGGACTGACCCTTGCCGATCTGAAGGGAGAACCATCGGTTTCGTTCCAGACCGATCATATTGCCGACGCGCTGCGACCCGTAGCCCTGTTGCGCAGTGAGGCGCGACTTTCACCGGATGTAGTCGGCACCTCGTCAAGCCTCGAAGAAGTCCGCCGGATGATCATCACAGGGCTCGGCATCGGCCCACTTCCATTGCATGTCGCGCGACGCGAGATCGATGACGGCCTTCTCTGGCGTTTGCCGCCTTACGACAACCCGCCTGCCATCGATGTTTTCCTGATCCACAATCCTGAAGCCAACCTCAACAAGGCGGAAAAGGCCATGCTGGCCGGACTGAAATCTATCATTGCATCAACGCCCCTTGAGGAGCGCATCTACCAGGATTGAGCCCCCCAAAGCCCCTATCTTCATGGCTGTGCAAGCAGCGTTTCATGATAGGCCCAGAACTCGTCTATGAAGCGCTGCGCCAGGCTGTTGTCGGGGCCGTTACTGCGGCGAATGACCAGAAACCCAGCATCGACGAAGCTCGCGAAAGGCCGGATCGCCACGCCGCGTCCGCGAAATTCCGTTGCCGACGACGGATCGATGATCGTTATGCCCACACCTTCGGCCACAAGCGTCAGTGCCGTATGCGACAAGCGTGTCTCAATGGTGGCCGACCGTGGAATGCGCGCAAGCGCAACCTCGACGCGCATGGCAAACAGCGACCCCGGCTCCAGCGTGATCATACGTTCATCGGCGAGATCATCCGGTGAAACCACAGGATAGTCCGCGAGACGATGCCCCAGCGGGACAGCGACAACCGCCGGTATCGCCCGGGTCTCGATATTGAAACCGGGCCGGTCGAGCGGACCATCGGCAAATCCGAGATCGACCTGACCAGATGCGACGGCCTCAACAACCATCGCCGAAGGAATACCGTTGAGAGAGGCGTGGATATTGGGCCGCTCCTTGAGAAAACGCGCAAGGAAGCGCGGCATGATCCCGTTTGCAAGCGCAGGCATGGCCGCAATCCGCAGCATGCCCGCATTCTGACGGCTGATCTCGTCGGCGAAACTCCGGATGCGATTGAGCCCGACATAGGCCCGCTCTACCTCCTGCAACAGCGTCATGGCCGCCTGCGTTGGGACCAACTGGTTTCCGCGACGGTTGAAGAGCTTGAGTTTCGTGTCGATTTCAAAGTCGCGGATCAGGCGGCTCACGGCGGGTTGAGTGATCGACATCAGTTCCGCCGCAGCCGTCATTTTTCCGGTCAGCATGACGGTTCGGAACGCTTCGACCTGACGCAGGTTCATGTTTCACCATAATATTTGGTTATGCTTGAGGCTTCATTTCGAATTTGACTGTATTGAGCCCCGCTGTCAAACCACTCCCATAAACGTATCGGCGCGGTGAAAGCACCGGACATAAAAAGGGAACTAGGCAGTTGGGTGCGGTCAGCGCATATCTGGATTTGATGGGTTTTGCCGAAGACGGCTGGGGCTACGATATGCTCCGGGCCACCGGCATGACACTCGCGGTAGCCTTTTGCGGCTTTGCGGCAGGTGCGGTGTTCGGTATGATTGCCGCTGCCGCGTCATTTTCATCACAGCGCATTCTCAGAGTTGCGGCTGACGGCTATTCGACAGTGCTTCGCGGCATCCCCGATCTTCTGGTCATTTACCTGTTCTATTTCGGCAGCAGCGCTGTGTTGAGCCAGATCGGCGCGTTGTTCGGCGGGCAAGGCTTCGTCAGCGCGCCAATCTTCATCACCGGTGCACTGGCCATTGGCGTGGTATCGGGCGCTTATCAGGCTGAAGTCTATCGCGGCGCAGTGCTTGCACTCCCCAAAGGCGAGATCGAGGCTGCCAAAGCCTATGGCATGCCACCGCGTCTGCTGTTTCGCCGCATCATGGTTCCGCAGGCGGCACGCTTCGCCATTCCGGGCATCGGCAATGTCTGGCAGCTTGTCTTGAAAGAGTCTGCACTGATTTCGGTCGTCGGACTGGTTGAGCTGATGCGTCAGGCGCAAATCGGCGCTGGATCGACCCGCAAGCCGTTCACCTTCTTTCTGACCGCGGGGCTGCTTTATCTCGTCATCACATTCATATCGGGCTTGCTATTCAAGAACGCCGAAAAGCGCGCCATGCGCGGTATCCGGAGGGCGGTATGAGCTTTCTCGACCTGCCGTTCATGTTCGACAGTTTCGTTCAGCTATGCCGGGGTATTCCGCTGACGCTGCAACTGATGGCGCTATCGGTTATCAGCGGTGCCGTGCTGGCCACCATCCTGGCTACGATGCGTCTGTCGGGCAATCTGATACTGGACCTCATTGCGCGAGGTTATATCTTTGTGCTGCGCGGCACCCCGCTGCTCGTGCAACTCTACATCATCTATTACGGTCTCAGCCAGTTTCCCGAACTACGCCGGAGTTTTCTCTGGCCGTTTCTACGCGAACCCTATTGGTGCGCGGTGCTGGCTCTGGCGCTCAATACAGCTGCCTATAGCGCCGAAATCATACGTGGCGGCGTTCTGTCGGTCGCGACCGGGCAAATCGAAGCGGCGCGCGCTTATGGCATGAGCGGCTTTACACTCGTCCGTCGCATTCTGGCCCCGCAGGCTCTGCGGCAGATGCTGCCCGCCTATTCGAACGAAGTCATCTTGATGGTGAAGTCCACGGCGTTGGCATCAACCATCACAATGATGGAAGTGACAGGGCTGGCGGCCAAGCTGATTTCTGCCACCTATCGGCCGGTCGAAGTCTTCATCTGCGCAGGCGCGATCTATCTCCTCTTGAATTTCGTCGTCACCAGAATCTTCAAACTGCTGGAATACCGCCTTTCGGCGGCCCAGCGTCAGCCTGTCATCGTGCATGCCGCCGGAGGAAACTCATAATGCAACGTTTCGAAGCGCCTGCGGTCGAGATCAAGAACCTCGAAAAATGCTACGGCGCGCACAAGGTTCTGCATTCAGTTTCCTTGCAGGCACATCAGGGTGAAGTCATCTCCATTCTGGGGGCATCAGGATCCGGCAAATCCACACTGCTGCGCTGCATCAATATGCTGGAAGTGCCGGATGCGGGCAGCGTGGCTATTCATGGAGAGGCGTATAAGCTCGACCAACAGCCGGGACGTGCGCCTCGTCCAGCCGATGCGAAACAGGTTCAGCGGCTGCGCGGTCAGGCGACGATGGTGTTTCAGTCGTTCAATCTGTGGTCGCACCTGACTATCCTCGAAAATTTGATCGAAGCGCCTGTCCATGTGCAGAAGCGAAACCGGTCGGAGTGTATTGCCGAGGCTGAAGCACTGCTGGAGCGGGTCGGCATTGCCGATAAGCGCAACTTCTATCCCGCGCATCTTTCTGGTGGCCAACAGCAACGCGCCGCAATTGCCCGCGCGTTAGCGATGCGTCCAAAGATCATGCTGTTCGATGAACCAACCTCCGCGCTCGACCCCGAACTGGTGGCCGAGGTGTTGAAGGTCATGCGCGATCTGGCGGCAGAGGGGCGCACCATGCTGGTCGTGACCCACGAGATGGGCTTCGCCCGCGATGTTTCCAGCCGTGTGGTGTTTCTGCGTCAGGGCGTGATTGAAGAAGAGGGCACGCCCGACGAGGTTTTTGGCAACCCCAAAAGCGAACGGTTCCGGCAATTCATTTCCAAACAAAACGCGTGAACCGATCAATCGGTTCTCTAACAGAGGTGAACATATGAAACTGAAATTCGTCCTTTCCATCCTCGGCGTTCTCGCCGTTGCCCCGACCGCGCATGCCGAAGATGTTGTGCGCATCGCGACCGAAGGTGCTTATGCGCCGTGGAATTTCTCCGGCCCGAACGGTGTGCTGGAAGGCTTCGAGATTGATCTCGCCAAAGACCTTTGCGAGCGCCTGAAAGCGAAATGCGAAATCACCGCTCAGAACTGGGACGGCATCATTCCATCGCTGACCGCTGGCAAGTATGATGCCATCATGGCGGGTATGAGCATCACGCCGAAGCGTGAGGAAGTGATTGCGTTTTCGTCGCCTTATGCGGCAGCCATCAACTCCTTCGCAGTCATGGATGACAGCGACCTCGCCGATCTGCCGGAAAGCGGCAAGCCGCTGAATGTCGATTCCGATGCGGCCAAGCCGGTGCTCGAGGAAATCGCCAAGAAAATCAACGGCAAGACCGTCGGCGTTCAGGGTTCCACAACCGCTTCCGCCTTCATGGAACAATATTTCAAGGATGGCGCGGATGTGCGTGAGTACAAGACCGCCGAAGAACACAATTTCGACCTGACCAGCGGTCGTGTGGATGCGGTTGTCGCCAATGCCACAGTTCTTGCGGCTGCACTGGAAAAGGACGACATGAAGGGCGCAAAGCTGGCTGGTCCGCTGTTTTCGGGCAAGGTCTTCGGCATGATCGGCGTCGGTCTGCGCAAGGAAGATACCGCCCTGAAGGGTCGCTTCGATACTGCTATTCAGGCCGCGATTGCCGACGGCACGGTGAAGAAGCTTTCCGAGAAGTGGTTCAAGGTGGACGTAAGCCCGCAAAACTGAGCCTACACAATCGGGCCTGACTCTCGTCAGGCCCAACCCTGACGACGCTGTGACAACAGATTGAATTTACGAATGCGCAGATTGCCGGACCAAAACATAATCATTATCGGAGCGGGACTGGTTGGCTCTGCCATCGCCTGGGGTCTCGCCCGATCTGGTCTGCGTCCAATGCTTCTCGATGGGGAAGACCTGTCCCTGCGCGCATCCCGTGCCAATTTCGCGCTCATCTGGGTACAGGGCAAAGGCGTAGGCGCACCACACTATGCCCGCTGGACAATGCAATCTGCGCGCCTGTGGCCCGCTTTCGCAGACGAGTTGCGGGATGTGACCGGGCTTGATGTGGCGTTGAAACAGACCGGTGCCTTTACCTTCTGCCTCGACGAGCGCGAGCTTCAAATGTTTGCCGAAGACGTCGATACCGTGGCGCGCGAGCTTGGCAATGACGCCCCGGAACATGTTGTGCTCGACCATCAGGGAACGGCCAAAATGGTCCCCTCCATCGGCCGGGATGTGATCGGTTCAATCTATTCGCCAATGGACGGCGACGTGAATTCACTGCGCCTGTTTCGCGCCTTGCATACGGGCATGATCAAACTCGGCGCTGCCTACGAACCGCATTGTGAAGTCTCGTCCATCACCCCGCAAAACGGCGGCTTTCTCCTGAGTGGCACATGGGGTGAAGTCTTCACCGAACGCGTCATTCTGGCTGCGGGCAACGGCAATGCAGAGCTTGCAAAGAGTGTCGGTCTCGATGCGCCGGTCGTGCGCAGCAAAGGTCAAATTCTTGTAACGGAGAAATGCGCGCCTTTCTTCCCTTATACAGCGGCGACGCTGCGGCAGGCGGATGAAGGCGGTGTGATGATCGGCGACAGTCAGGAAACCCATACGGATCGGATCGCCACCAATCAGGACATCAGTGCAGTTCTGGCCAACAGAGCCGTTCGGACGTTCCCCCATCTGGCCGACGTCAATGTCATTCGCAGTTGGGCCGGATTTCGGGTCAAGACACCGGATGGCCTGCCTGTCTACGAACAATCCGAAAGCCATAAGGGCGCGTATGTCGTCATGTGCCATTCCGGCGTCACGCTTGCAGCCAACCACGCCCTGATCGTGGCGCAGGAAATAGCAGCCGATGTCAAACAACTTGCTGGTGATGCGTTCTCCGGCCGGAGGTTTCATGTCTCCTAAAATGTTCCTGAAAACTGAGACACCAGAGGAAACCGTGACGATCACATTCGATGCGCGCACCTTAACGGTGCCTGCCAATGTAACTGTCGCCGCAGCGCTGCTTGGAGAGGGTATCAACCGGCTCAGAGATAGCGTCGTTGGTAATCAGCCGCGAGCGCCCTACTGCCTGATGGGTATCTGTTTTGAGTGTCTGGTTGCCATTGATGGTGTTCAGAACCGCCAAGCCTGCATGACGCCCGTGGTCGATGGAATGGTCATTTCTTCGCAGACCGGCGCACGTCGGGTGGAACCATGACCACCATGCTCAAGAGAATTTCCGATATTCATGCGCTCGACGCGTTTTACGACCTTGCCATTATCGGCGCGGGACCGGCAGGCATGTCGGCAGCGGCAGAGGCCAGTAACGCTGGCGCCAAAGTGGTCCTGTTCGACGAGAACCCCGCCGCCGGCGGCCAGATTTACCGTGGCATTGAACACAATACGACTGCCCGCAGACCGTTTCTCGGCACCGACTACTGGCGGGGCAAAGAAGTCCTGCAAGCATTTATCGTCAGCAATGCCACCTATGTGCCACAGGCTCTCGTCTGGAGTGTGGAACCTCAGGACGGCGGCGACAGCAACAGCGTGGCGCTGCGCGTGTCAGTGGGCGGCAAGAGCGGGATTGTCTCCGCACGCCGTGTGATCTTCGCGACCGGCGCGATGGAGCGCCCGATGCCTGTCAGGGGTTGGACGTTGCCGGGTGTAATGACCGTTGGCGCGGCACAGATTGCACTGAAGACTTCCGGCCTCCTGCCCAACGGACGTGTGGTTCTGGCAGGAACCGGTCCGCTCCTCTACATGTTCGCCGCGCAGCTGTTGCAGGCGGGCGGCAAGGTTGCTGCTCTGCTCGATACGACGCCCGGCGCAAATTACGCGAAAGCTGCACCGAACCTGCTTTCATTCCTTTTCTCGCCCTATGCCTTGAAGGGGCTTTCCCTGCTTTTGAAGGTGCGCAAGTCGGTGCCGGTTTATTCCGATGTCACCGAAATAGCCATTGAAGAAAAAGACGAAGCCGAAGCGATCTGCTTTTCGGCCAAAGGCAAGACTCACAGGCTTGCTGTCGATAGCGTGTTCCTGCATCAGGGTGTGATCCCCAACAACAATCTCGCCAATGCTTCGGGCTGCACGCTCGTGTGGAACGACAGCCAGAAATGTTTCCAACCACAACTCGACGACAACGGTCGTTCGTCTGTTCCGTCCATCTATATTGCTGGTGACGGCAGCGGCATCGGCGGTGCGTTGGTTGCCGAGCAGAGCGGGCGTATCGCTGCGCTCGCGGCCTGTCAGGATATCTTTCCGGCACTGGCAACATCGTTGGCGTCAAAAATCGCAAAGCTGCAGGCGCAGGCGCGACGCGTCGAACGCGGGCGCGCCTTTATCGATGCACTCTACCTGCCTGCACAGGCATTTCGCGCACCGGCGGACAGAGACACGATTGTCTGCCGTTGCGAAGAAGTGACCGCAGGCGCAATCCGCGACGCGGCAGCCTGTAACATCGCCGGCCCGAACCAGCTGAAAACCATGTTCCGCTGTGGCATGGGGCCTTGTCAGGGGCGCTTGTGCAGTTCCACAGTCACGGAAATTCTGGCCGAGGTGCAAAACCGCGCGCCGGAAACAGTCGGCTTCTATCGTCTGCGTGCGCCGGTGAAACCGGTGCCGCTCAGCGAAATCGCAGCACTCCCTCAAACCCCCGATGCTGTCTTCGCCGTTACCGGCGAGCAACCGGAAAATTCCCCAACCATCTGAAAGGATTAAACTATGGCTGAGCGTTTCATTCAGACGCCGATCATGCATCGCGTCGTCGAGCACAATGGCATTGTCTATGTCGGCGGAACCACCTGTGATGACGAAAGCCTGGATATGGCCGGGCAGACCCGCGAAATCCTCGCCAAGCTCGACAGCTATCTGGCGCAGGCAGGCACGGACAAGACCAAGCTTCTGGCAGCCACCATCTTCGTAACGGATCTCAACAAAAAGCCTGAAATGGATAAGGTCTGGAAGGAATGGATCGATCCTTCGTTGCTGCCAACCCGAGCAACCGTTGGCGTTGCCGATCTGGGCGGCGACACGCTGATTGAGATCGTGGTTTCCGCTTACAAATAATCGATTTTAAAAATCTCGTGGGTTTTGAAAAAAGAAGCCGCCGACTGGATGACAGTCGGCGGTTTTTCTCTATCCAAGACGCTATAGCCTTTGGCGGCTATGGCTATCAGTGGACTTTACTACGTTAAATTTCAGAAGTATACGATTATTCTTAATAGTATATTTAAATAATTCTCTATAAAAACATTCCATTGAAATCCTGTAATCCCGATTAATTTCTCCACATAAACTATTATCGTGAATATTTATCAAAATATATCGATTATTGTTATTTATTTCGATATACTAAAGCTTCTGCGTACTGTTTTCAGTGGTGGCAAATCCCGCATCCTCAGCGAAGCGGCGCCTGAGTTTTCGGAGGGACATTTGAACATCCAAACCCTTTTAGAAGTAATGGATAGGGCAATCACCTTGACAGCCCGCGATGTTAACGGGGCCAAAGAACCCGTTCGTTCGTTTCAATTTCTATTTCCGTTCGGGGACGAACGCTTCTGCGGCGCATTCCAACTTACTTCGAGTGAATTGCCTGTTGGTTTCCACGCGGAACTGAGCCGGTTAGGCAGATAAGGGGATGCGGACTAGGTGACCGACTCATAAGATCGAAGCCAAATACGAATTGAAGCAAGCTGGATAGATGCGAGGAAATTGTCGTCGCGTTTGTCGTATCGGGTTGCGATGGCCCGGAAGTGTTTGAGTTTGTTGAAGAACCTTTCGACAGCATTACGTTGTTTATAGAGCCATGGACTGAAGGCGGGGATATTCACACGGTTTGGCATGGGGCGGATACAGCCCCATGCTCCTCGTTCTTTGAGGCTTTGGCGCAAGCTGTCGCTGTCGTAAGCGCGATCTGCCAATAGTATTTGCCCAGACCCGAGCGTCTCAAACATATCGGCTGCCGAACGTCCGTCATGTGCTTGTCCGGCAGTCAGTTTCAGTCGAATTGGGCGACCATCAGCATCGACAAGCGCATGAATTTTTGTGGTCATCCCACCGCGCGAACGACCCATGCAACCGGATCGCTCGTCTTTTTTTGGCCGTTGGCCGCATGTTGATGGACGCGGATTGACGAGGAGTCGATCATCTGGATATCGCCGTCGTAAGCTTCTGATATCGCGTTGAGAATGTGCGCCCAGTGCCCGGCATAACGCCATCTGTTGAAGCGATTTACACAGGTCGTATAAGGACCGTATCGGGCTGGAATGTCTGCCCAGGGTGCACCTGTTCTCAGACGCCAGAATATACCGTTCAAAACACGCCGATCGTCAACGCGGGCCTTACCACGCACTTTGGTCGGAAGAAGCGGTTCAATCACGGACCATTCGAAATCTGTTAAATCAAAACGCGCCATCACTGCCTCCAAATCGATGGAGACAGTGAATCACAAACCATTCAAACCGAAAACTATTTTATGAGTATGTGACCTAAAACTTGGCCCCCCAGGAGGTAGTTCATGTATTCCCATGCAGATAGAATTCGCGCCGTCGAGTTGTATATCCTGCTCGGCAAGCGGGTTAAGGCGACGATCCGCCAATTGGGTTACCCCACAAAGAATGTGCTGAGAAACTGGTATCGCGAATACCAGCAGCATCAAGACCTGCGTGTTGGTTGTGTGGCTCGCGCACCGAAGTTTTCTGAAGCCCAGAAGCAGGCGGCGCTTGAACACTACCGCACTCACGATCGCTGTATCTCTGCGACGATGAGGGCGTTGGGCTATCCAGGTCGTGGAACTTTGACAGCATGGGTTCGAGAAGCGTTTCCAGAGACCAGGACTTCGATGGCCGGTCGCTCCTGGCGTCCGACCTATCCCGAGGCGTTGAAGCAAGTCGCGGTCACTGCTCTTTGCAGTGGAGAGGAAAGCGCCCAGCAAGTGGCCGAGCGGCTAGGCGTATGCTGGCCGACGTTGTACGCTTGGAAGAATGAGTTACTCGGTCATGAGGCTGCCGCATCCATGAAACGCCGCAAAACCTCTACGCCAGCGCCCGAGCGTGAAGAATTCGAGCGACAGCTTGAAGCCCTCCAGCGCGATGTCCGCCAATTGTAACTCGAACACGATCTGCTGAAGAAGGCCAATGAATTGCTAAAAAAGGCCTGGGCGTCGATCTGCAACCCCTGAGTAATCGGGAGAAGACACAGCTGGTTGACGCCCTCAAAGATACCTATCGATTGTCAGAACTGCTTTTGCAGTTGAGGATTGCGCGAAGCGCGTACTTCTACCACCGTACCCGAGTGAACTTGGAAGACAAGTACGTCACCATCCGTCGTAACCTGACGGAAATATTCGAAAGCAACCATCGCTGCTACGGCTATCGCAGACTGCAGGCGTTGCTTGCCAGGCAGAGTGTAACAATATCGGAAAAGGTTGTGCCGCGATTGATGAAACAAGAGCGTTTGATCGTGGCCAGACCACGGCGACGGCGTTTTGGCTCGTACCTGGGAGAAATCAGTTCTGCGCCCGAGAACCAGATCAACCGCGATTTCCGTGCGAAAACACCGAACGAGAAATGGCTCACGGAAATCCTGGTGGACATCGCTGTATCGGTGGCAGAGTCGGCGTATTGGCATAAGCCTTCGCAAGATCTGCACGGGTCTCCTCTTTAGACACCTTGACATAGCGCTGTCGTTTTTTCGTCTTAGTCTTGTTCGGCAGACTAGCCTCAAGCAATTCCGCGAAATAGGCGTTGCTCTTTGCAACCCCCTTCCTGTTACCGCCCAATACCCGCTCTTGGTTTTCAGATGTTCCGAGCATTGCACCAACCGGCACTTTCGTGTCGAAGGCAATTAACTTACCGTCAGGGCCACGCGTATAGGCCCGTTCAATTACTTGGCCATTTGAAAAGCGAAGCTTACCAATACAGGTAAAGGCTTCACTCAAAAACGGTCTTGTATTTCAGAAATGATGATGGGTTGCCGATGCCGGGCCTATGCCTGCAAATGCGAAACGAATTTCGTATTCTGGTAGGCATCCAGCGCGTCGGCTCCGCCTTCGGTGCCATAGCCGGAATCGTTGATGCCACCGAAAGGTACTTCCGGCAGTGCCAGCCCGTAATGATTGATAGTGATCATTCCGCTGCGAACGGAAGAAGAGATTTTCGCAGCATTGGCCGATGATCCAGTAAAGGCATAAGCCGCAAGACCATAATTGAGCCTATTGGCTTCTACCAAAGCTTCGTCAAGTGACTGAAAGCTATTGAGAAGTGCCACCGGACCAAACGGCTCTTCGTTCATGATTGCCGCATCACGCGGCACATCTGCAAGGATCGTTGGCTCAAAGAAATTGCCGCGATTGCCAATGCGTTCGCCGCCCGTAACCACTGTAGCCTTATGTTCCTTTGCATCACCAATCAATCGCTCCATGGCGTTGACCCGGCGTGCATTGACCAACGGCCCCATTGTCGTATCGGCATCCAGACCGTCTCCGACTTTCAATGAACGGGCATAAGTTGAAAGACCTTCGATAACCTGATCGTAGACCGGTTCTTCAATCAAAAACCGAGTGGGTGCGATGCAAATCTGTCCTGCATTTCTGAACTTGGCCGCAGCTGCCACTTTGATTGCCCGCTCCACGTCGGCGTCAGCCATGATGACAACAGGCGCATGTCCGCCAAGCTCCATCGTAGCCCGCTTCATATGCAAGCCGCTCAGCGCTGCAAGCTGTTTCCCCACCTGTGTCGAACCCGTGAACGACACTTTCTTAATTACCGAATGAGGGATGAGGTAAGACGAAATCTCTGCCGGATCGCCATAAACGAGATTGATAACACCACCAGGCAAACCAGCATCAGCAAAGGCGCGCACCAGTTCGGCTGGGGCTGCCGGCGTATCTTCAGCAGCTTTCAAAATGATGGAACAGCCAGCCGCCAGAGCCGCAGATATTTTGCGAACCGACTGGTTGATTGGAAAGTTCCAAGGAGTAAACGCAGCCACTGGGCCAACCGGCTCTTTGACTTCCCATTGCATCACATTTGCAAAACGTGGCGGAACGATACGCCCATAGCTACGCCGGGCTTCTTCTGCAAACCAGTCGATCAGGTCACTGGCCGCAGCAGCCTCGGCACGCGCTTCCGCCAGAGGCTTGCCCTGCTCAATCGTCAGCAAGCGCGCAACGCCCTCGCCGCGAGCCCGAAAAATGTCTGCAGCCTTGCGCAGCATCTTATAACGATCAAAGGCCGATACCTTGCGCCAAATCTCAAAGCCGCGCTCGGCTGCAGCCAAAGCGTCATCAAGATCTGCTGTCGTGGCTTTAGCAATATGTCCGATAACATCGTTGGTCGCCGGGTTCAGGACGTCAACCGTTTCACCAGAACTACCATCGCGCCATGTTCCATCAATGAACAGCTTGATATTGGAATATTCCACTTGAGTGTTCGTCATCACTCTTTCCTCAAACTGTTGCCTGATATTGATGGATGACACCGGCATCAATCAACTCTGCCAGTCTGGCTTTATCGAATTGAAGAACGTCCTCCAGAATGGAGGTACTATCTTCACCCAACATTGGCGGCGCCTTATAGGAAGCATGTTTCTGTGCCTCCAATCCTTGTGCAGGGCGCACAAGAGAGACCGGCCCCAGATGTGGGCTTTCCAATGTTTGCACCACATTCCGTGCCACAACATTGGGACTTTCAAAAGCTTCTGGAACAGTTTTCACCTGCCCAGCAGGAACGCCCATCTTCAGACATTCAGCCATCCAATATTCGCGCGTTTGGGTGCGGAAACGCTCAGCCATCGGCGGTATCAGTTCGGAACGATTAAGCGCTCGCCCGCTTGCCGTCTTGAAACGATCGTCCGCTGCAAGTTCTGGCAGGCCAATGATCTTTTCGCAGAGGATTGCAAACTGGCGGTCGTTACCGACAGCGAGGGCAAAGGCACCATCGGAACACTCGAAAATCTGATAGGGCACCACAGTCGGATGGGCATTACCAAAACGTTTGGGAATATGCCCGCCATTCAGATGGGCACTACCAATATTGATAAGCGTATTGAGCGCGCATTCAAAAAGAGAAATATCGACAAACTGTCCGAGACCTGTGGTCTTGCGCTGATAAAGCGCTGCCAGAATGGATTGCGTTCCAACCATACCCGCCACGATATCGGTCATAGCAACGCCGATGCGCATCGGCTCGCCATCGGTTTGTCCGGTGATCGACATCAGGCCGCTTTCAGCCTGAACCACGAAGTCATAGCCGGGGCGGCGTGCTTCCGGGCCGGTTTGGCCATAACCGGATATTGAGCAATAGATGAGCCCGGGATTGAGCGCCTTCAAAGTCGCGTAATCAATTTTCAGACGTTCGACAGTTCCGGCACGAAAGTTCTCGACCACAACATCCGCCTGCTTGGCCAGTTCGTAAATTATGTTGAGACCTTCTGGCGACTTCAGATCGAGCGCCAGGCTTTTCTTGCCCCGGTTGGCACAGAGAAAATAGGTGCTTGCCCCTTTATAATTGGGAACCGACCACGCGCGCGTGTCATCACCGCCTTGAATATTCTCGATTTTCCAGACCTCGGCTCCAAGATCAGCAAGGCTCATCGTGGTCCAGGGACCGGCAAGAACGCGCGAAAGATCAAGAACCTTTATTCCAGCCAGCGGAAGGGCAGAGTTGTTATCGCCCATAACAGGAACCTCAAGTTCGTTCATTATTTTCAAGGTCACGTCCTTCTCAAACATCCGCGATAAGCGGCACCTGATAGTCAAAGTTAGTCACGGGAATTACTGAGGTGATCGCCATTCCTGCGGGAAGTGACACGCGACCGCGTGTCCGTCTCCCTGAAGCTGCAATTCCGGCCTGACTTCCGCGCAGATCGCTTCCGCCCTGAAGCAGCGGGTTCTGAACGGGCAACCGGATGGAGGATTGATCGGGCTCGGTACATCACCCTTGAGCAGAATTTGCTGCCGCTTCCGCTCAATGACCGGATCGGCAAGCGGAACCGCCGACATCAAAGCCTGCGTGTAAGGGTGCAGCGGTCGATTATAGAGTTCTCCAGCCGGAGCCTTCTCAACGATCCGCCCAAGATACATCACTGCAACCGTGTGCGAGATATGCCGCACGACAGACAGATCATGAGCAATGAAGATGTAGGACGTGCCGAACTCCGCCTGAATTTCCTGCAAGAGATTCAGCACCCCAGCCTGCACCGAAACGTCGAGCGCCGAGACAGGCTCATCGAGCACCATAACCTGCGGATTAAGCGCCAAGGCGCGCGCGATCACGACACGTTGCCGCTGGCCGCCTGACAACTCATGTGGATAACGCTTGCCGTGCTCCGGGTTAAGCCGCACCAGCCGCAGCATTTCCTGAACACGCTCTTTACGCTGCTGTTGCGAGAGATCACTGATACGAAGCGGCTCGGCGATGCTTTCTTCGATGCGCATACGCGGATGAAGTGAAGCAAACGGGTCCTGAAACACGAATTGCAGGTGCTTGCGTGCAGCCCGCATTTCTTTCGGCGAGAACTGCGCCACGTTCTGTCCCTGAAACAGAACCTCTCCGCTCGTCGGCTCGATCAGCCTGAGCAGGCAACGCCCGAGTGTGGATTTTCCGCAGCCGGATTCACCGACCAGACCAAGCGTCTCACCCTTGGCCAGATCAAACGAAATATCATCGACCGCCTTAACCTCAGCCACATCACGTTGAAAGATCGTGCCGCCTTTGATCGGAAATGATTTGCGAAGATTGCGGACCGAAAGAGCGGCATCCGACACGGAGGATGGAGCTGTTTGCGATGAAAAACTCTGGTTCATAGCGCGGCCTCGTT
This sequence comes from Brucella tritici, assembly GCF_008932295.1. Lineage (GTDB taxonomy): Bacteria > Pseudomonadota > Alphaproteobacteria > Rhizobiales > Rhizobiaceae > Brucella > Brucella tritici. The sequence goes on from NZ_WBWA01000018.1 coordinate 59,068, forward strand.
ACTGACCGGTATGTCGGCCTTTCGTTGATATGCAGGCAGACTGTCGGCAAAGTGGCACGCCGATATGTGGCGTCCGAATTGCTGATATGTGGGAGCCGACGTCTTGCAGATTTCCTGTGCATGTGTGCATCGCGGATGAAACGCACATCCTTTGGGAAAAGCACCCAGAACAGGCGGCGCACCATCAATGGAATAGAGTTTGCCGCCGCTATCATTCAGTGTCGGGATCGAAGCGATCAGCCCGCGCGTATATGGATGACGAGGATTGTCGAAAAGTTCATAGACATCCGCTTCCTCGACCACTTCACCGGCATAGACAACGGCAACACGGTCAGCATGGCCCGCAAGGACACCAAGATCATGCGTGATGAGGATAAGTCCCAGACCAAGTTTATTCTGCAAGTCCCGCAACACTGCCATGATCTGCGCCTGAACCGTGACATCAAGTGCCGTGGTAGGTTCGTCCGCAATCAATAGGTCCGGATCATTAGCGACAGCCATGGCGATCATCACCCGTTGCCGCATCCCACCTGAAAACTCATGGGGGTATTGTCTCACACGCTGATCAGGTTGCGGAATGGAGACTAGCTCCAGCAACTCAATCGCCCGCGCCATAGCGGCTTTCCGATTGAGCTTTTTTTGATGAAGCTGCAAGGCTTCTATCAGCTGATCGCCAACCTTCATCACCGGATTGAGAGAAGACAGCGGGTCCTGAAAGATCATCGCAATTTTCGAGCCGCGAAGGCTCCGCATCTCACGCCGCGATTTACCAACCAGTTCTTCGCCCTGAAATGTAACCGAACCTGAAACCTTGGCATTGGGTGGCGTCAGGCCGATTGAGGCCAGCATCCCGATAGACTTGCCGGAACCAGACTCGCCAACGATACCCAGAACTTCGCGCCGCTTGAGTTCGAGATTGATACCTCTGACCGCGTCAAGCACCACACCATCGCGGCCAAAGCCGACACGCAGGTTTTCAACTCGGAAGAGACTGGCGTTCTCATTTGGATTTGTCATGTTGTTCTCCAATCACTTCGAACGCGGGTCGAAATAGTCGCGAAGACCATCGCCGATGAAATTGAAACCAAGAACGATCGTCAGGATTGCAAGGCCGGGACCCATGGCTATCCACCAGTTGTAGAAGTAGACTGCGCCTTCGGCGATCATGGAGCCCCATTCCGGCGTGGGTGGTGTTGCACCAAGGCCGATAAAGCTGAGCGATGCGGCAAGCAAAATGACCTGCCCCAGATCCATCGTCGCGCTGATCAATATGGGGGTCCAGCAGAGCGGCAGAATGTGCTTGAAGAGAACACGGGAGCCGCTGGCGCCAGATGCTATTGCCGCCTCCACATGCTCCCGCTCGCGCACTTCCAGCACCTGCGCCCGCATGAGGCGCGCATAGACAGGCCACCAAACAATGACCATGGCTATCGCAGCATTTTCGAGTCCGGGGCCGAGTGATGCAGCAACAGCCATTGCGAGAAGCATCGGAGGAAATGACAGCGTAATATCGACGAGCCGCATGATCGCCGAGCCAATCAAGCCGCCCTTATAGCCTGAGATAGCACCGGCCAGAGCACCAATGATAACCGCGCTCGCCACCACTACGAGGGCAATTGGCAGTGAATGTTTTGCACCGTAGAGCGTACGTGTCAGAACGTCTCTTCCGAGAGCATCCGTGCCAAGCCAATGCGACCAGCTTGGCGCCTGCAAGCGTCGTCCAACCATATCGAGCGGATCGTAGGGCGTCATGTGAGGCGCAAAGAATGTCGCAATGATCCAAAACGCTACGACTATAATCCCGATTGCGACCGGTAGGGTGAACCAGCGGGGTATTCTTATTCTAAGCTGACGCGATGGGGTGTTTACTACTGAAACCATCTGCTTTCCCCTAACCCAAACGCACGCGCGGATTGGCGAGAACATAGGCAACATCGGTGAGCAGGTTCGTTATCAGGAACATCACACCGCCGACGATGGTTACACCAATGATTGCTGGAAAATCCAGTGATCGCGCGGCCTCAACCGCATAAGATCCCATGCCAGGCCAGGCGAAAATTGTTTCGGTCAGCACGGCGCCCGTGATGAGATAAGCAAACGAATAGCTGATGACCGTCAGAACCGGCACAAGAATATTGCGCAGCGCGTGGCGGAACACCACCCGGAGTTCGCCAGCACCTTTGGCGCGTGCGGTGAGGATAAATTCACGCCCGATCACATCGAGCATATTGGCGCGTACGAGACGCGAAATCGTACCCGCGACGGTCCAGCCAAGCACCGTTGCCGGAAGAATCAGATGAGCGAGAGCATTTTTGAAAGCCGTGAGATCTCCCGCGAGCAGACTGTCGATTGTCATGAAACCCGTAACTGCGGCCGGCGGCGCCATGCGTGGGTCCAACCGCCCAGGTCCGGGTAGCAACTCAAACTGCACTGAAAAGACGAAGAGAACGGCAAGCCCCAGCCAGAAGACGGGCAAAGATGATCCCAGCAGCGCAAAAAGCCGCGCCACGTGATCGATGGCGCTGTCACGATAATAAGCCGCCAGAATACCGAGCAGAATACCGACAACAGAGCCTAGAATCATTGCCGACAAAACCAGCTCCATCGTGGCTGGCAACCGAGACATCAGGTCTGTGCTGACCGGGCGTTTCGTGACAAACGATGTGCCCATGTCGCCCGTCAGCAGGTTCTTGAGATAGATGACATAGCGTTCTGGAAGACTGCGATCGAGCCCCCATTTTGCTTTTGCCGCCGCCACAACTTCCGGATTGTTCATCTGCTGCTCGGCAACAATAGATGTAAGCGGGTCGCCCTTTGTGATTGTTGTGAGCGCAAAGGCCATGGTCACGATGCCCAGAACTAAAAATGGCATCGCAATGAGGCGCTTGAAGAGATAATTTGACATGCACGGTTCCCATTCTGGAAATCTGGCGCGGTTTTTGGTGCGTACTTGCACATAGTATTGACAAGCAAATTTGACGCCGTCAATATAATTGGAATTAAATTTCATTTTCTGTTGCGATATTCCTTTGAACTGAAACCGAGCACGCTCAGGAGACAACGTGAAGAAAAGAACGAAGCCCAGCTCATTGGACCTCGATAAAGACAGCGCTCAGGTTTCCAGCGCCCTGGTAAGGGGGCTTGAGATTCTGCGAAGCTTCACCCCGAATGATATTTCTTTAGGAAATCAGGAGCTTATTGATCGCACAGGCTTGCCGAAAGCTACCGTGTCGCGGCTGACACTCACCCTGGTCAATCTGGGCTACCTCAACTACGACGAGAATCTTGGGCGTTACAGTATCGGCCCTGCAACGATTGCTCTCGGCTATTCGGGCCTTAGCGCAAACGCCGTTGTCTATATGGCGATGCCGCTTATGAGAAAGCTCGCAGAGAAGACCGGCGTTGCTGTTGCAATGGGACTGCGTGAGCAACGCGAAATGGTCTATATCGCCAATGCGCGTTCGGAAAACCCGGTTTCTCTGCGTCTCAATGTTGGCTCGAGATTGCCCCTCTGGCGAACAGCCATGGGGCTTTCCTACTACGCGGGGATGGAAGAAACCCAGCGCGAAGCCCTGCTTGAACAGATGCTTGCAGCAGAGCCAGATCATGCGGAAAAAATTCGCCGCCTGACCAGCCACGCGCTTGAGGACTTTGCAAGAGACGGCTTCGTTGTTTCATGCGGTGACTGGTACAGTTACATTAACGCTGTTGGCGTTCCATTTCGCCCAACAGATGGCACCCAGCTTGTTGCAATTACCTGTGGCGGCATCACCGATATTGCACCACGCGGCGTCTGCTATGGCGAAATCGGACCAGCGCTCAAGCAACTGGCAATCGAGTTGCAAGAGCGTCTGATCGGCAAGATAGAAGCGCCCTCACCTTCCTTATCATAGTCATCCATAACGCGACGTCGCAGATTGTTGCAGGAAATCTCATGGCAACCGACATTCTCTATCCAAAAGTCAGTCTGGAAACGAATTCCGGCACAATCTCTCGTTGGCATGTGAAAGACGGTGATACAGTCAGCCAAGGACAGCTCCTTTTTGAAATAGACAACGATAAAACCGTTGTTGAGGTGGATGCGCCTCACAGTGGAATACTTAAAATTCTAAAGCCTTCGACATCAGATGAAATCGACGTCGGCCAGAGTGTGGCAAGCCTTTTTCTTGAAGGCGAAGCCATTTCCTCGGTCACTTCAAAACCCGCATCGGAACCCGCTGCCGTTTCGTTACCCCAAGCCACAAAGTCTTCGGAAACACCGGCGTTGGATATCCGTTCACACACCACACAAGCCGGCAGGACTGTAGCAACGCCACTTGCAAAACGTCTGGCCGGAAACGCTGGAATTGATCTTTCGCAGATCAACGGTAGCGGGCCGAGCGGGCGCATACAGAAGAAAGATGTTGTTGCGGCCATCGAAACGCAACAGCCCGCAGCAAGCAGCTCGTCCCAAACTATCAATGGTACTGAGCTGAACGCGGTATGGCTGCGCAAAGGAGAAGGAACGCCGATTGTCCTTCTGCATGGCTTTGCCTCGGATCATAATAACTGGCGTGGCTTGTTTGCCGGCACCCAATGGCAGCAACCCTTGCTGGCGATTGATCTGCCATCGCATGGTGCCTCACCGCTTCACGTTGTTGACGACATCGACGCAATTGCAGAACGCGTAGAAAAGACAATCCAACGGCTCAACCTCTCGCAAACGATTGTTGTCGGGCATTCTTTTGGCGCGGCAGTGAGCGCCCGACTGGCAGTCCGAGGGAATATCGATATCCGTGCGCTGGGATTGTTTTCACCAGCGGGTCTGGGGCCGGAAATCAATAATGGCTTTGTCGAGAACTTCGTTAAAGCCAAATCCAAAGAAAGCGTCATACCTTGGCTGCATGAACTTGTTCATGCAAGGGACGCAATTTCAGACGCCTTCATTTCAGCCGTGGTGCAACAGCGACAGAACCAGCCGCTGAATGACGCGATGAGCGCTTTTGCAAAACAGTTCTTTGCCGATGGAACACAAACCATATCAATCACGAACGACCTTGCATCGCTCGAAATACCGGTTCGAGTTGTCTTTGGAAAACAGGATCGCATCCTGCCTTTCAAACATAGTCGCAACCTACCAGACAATGTAGCGCTCCACGCTTTTGACGCCTGTGGACACATGCCTCATTTGGAAAAATGCGGCCTGTCGCTCCGTATCCTGCAAGAGCTTGCAAACTCTGTTCGCAACTAAAACATCATGGCAATAAAAAAGGCCGGAGATTTCTCTCCGGCCTTTTTTGTTTCATCTGCGATAGCTTATTTGGCGACTGAAATCTCAGCCAATGGCAGGTTGCAGCAAGCCGAATAGCGCACGCCGTTCACCTTGCTATTATATGCCAGAATGACGTCCGGGCTCAGCATCGGAATGATGACATTGGCAGCGGCCATTTTCTCACCAGCCTGGAACCAGACTTTATCAGCCTGATCGGCAGGCGCTTTAAGAGCATCGGCCATAACCTGCTGAATATCGCCGATCACGAATGACGGGTCACGCGCTTCACCGGCGCGCTTGGCCCAGAGGCTGCCCTTTGCCAGACCGAATGCATCGACATATTGCGATGTGCCATAGAAGTCAGGTGCATAATAGACGACAGTCAGCGGCGTGCCGTCACCATTCACCTTCTCACGCCACGTTGCAAAAGAAACAGGCTGCAGTTCAACCTTGATGTTTACCTTGGACAGATCCTGCTGGATCTTCTGCATCATCTGCGTGAAGTCGACGCCGTAGACGTTGAGATTTGGATAAGTCGCCTCAAGCTTGAAGCCATCTGGATGCCCTGCCTTTGCAAGCAGTTCCTTTGCCTTGTCGGGGTTGTATTCAGGTATCTTGTGATCAGAGCCACCCGGGAAGCCAATCGGAATGGCGGCACCAATCAGTTGGCCTTTGTCGCCCAGCATGAAATCGAGCAGGGTTTCACGATCGATTGCCGTGGAAATTGCCTCGCGTACTTCAGGTGTCAGCGGCACTTCGTTGGATTTTGCACCTGGTGAAAGTGCAATATAGATGAAGTTATAGGAGTGAATGGAATCGATCTTCACGTCGGGATTACGGATGGTCTTGGCAGTTTCCGGATCGATCTGCATGGCAATATCTGCAGAGCCATTTTCAAGCATCTGCGCCTGTGCAACCGCATCCTTCACCTGACGGATGACGACTTCCCCTACTTTCGGAGCCTGGCCCCAATATTTTTCATTCCGTTTCAGACGAAGTTCGGAATTGGGCTCGTAAGCAGCCAGAACGAATGGACCACTGCCAGCTGAATTGGCGAGAAACCAGGCTTCAGCATTGTCCTTTTCTGCAGCATCTTCGCCATTTACGGCCTTGGCTTCAGACGTAGCAACCTCACTATTGACGATGCCGAAATATGGCGAAGCCACAACATTGAAGAACTCCGAATTTGGCGCCTTGGTCTTTACGACCACCGTTGCCTCATCAGGCGTATCGATGGAAGCAATCGTATCTGCCAGAAATGAAGGGCTTGCCTTCACATTCTTGAGGCGCTCCCAGGACCACTTAACGTCCTTGGCTTCAACCTTTGAGCCATCCGAGAACACAGCTTTCGGATTTATCTTGAAGGTAAATTCGGTCTGATCGCCATTTGCAGTATAGCTCTCGGCGAGCACCGGCACGACCTTGTTATCTTTGTCGAGCGACAAGAGGCCTTCATAAACTGCCGAGTCATAAATCTGGCAGGTGTCGCAGAAGGTGCGATGCGGATCGAGCGAGTTGATGTCCATGTTGCGTGCGATCACAAGAGAATCTGCATTTTGCGCATAGGCTGCGGGAACCGCAGTCAGCAACGTCGCAGCCATCATCAGGCTTTTGAAATTCGTCATCAAAAGGCGGTTCAGCCCTGTTTTCCCATTTTTCATTTCGTTCCTCGTTTTTCTCTTCTTATGTTCAAACTCATCAGGCATTACGCGTGATTTTTTCCAGCGCCGCCCGAACCTTTTCCGACGACCCGAGAGCCGCCTTATTCAAGACCAGTGAAACCACAGGCGACGACAAACTGCCGGTCACATGGAGAATTTCATGGTCAAGATCGTTGAAGAAACGCCGCTGAATTTCAGCAGCCCAATGCCGTCCGAGCGAAAGCCCGCTCGCGACCTGCTCGGCAATCACTACACGGTTGGTCTTGGCTATAGACTGGCCGATAAGCTCCCAATCAATGCCCGTCATATCGAGGCTGCGCATGTCGATAATCTCGGCATCTATGCCGGATTCTTCCGCGGCTTTAACCGAGGCCTGTACCATCACAGATGTTGCAAGCACCGTACATGCCGAGCCTGATCTCACGATGCGGGCCTTCCCGAGAGGAATACAATAATCACGGTCTTCCTTGGGCACGAGGCTTTCACGCTGATAAAACTCAACATGCTCGATAATGGCCACAGGGTCATTTGACTTGAGCGCGCTGTTCATCAACCCGACATAGTCAAAGGCATTGGTAGGAGATACGACACGCCATCCCGGAAACATGGCAAACAATGCCGATGGATCACCCGAATGCTGTGAGCCGTAGCCAGTGTGCGGCGACACGCGAACGCGCAACACGATCGGCACGGGAAAACCATCGCCGAACATATGACGGACTTTGGAAATACCATTGGCAATCTGATCAGCCGCAACAAAGCAGAAGTCACCGAACATGATTTCCACAACCGGGCGCAGTCCCCGCAAGGCCGCTCCCAGCGCAACGCCCGTAAAACCATTTTCCGCAATCGGCATGGCGAGCACTCTTCCCGGAAACAGCTCAAGTGCGTTCTTGGTGAACCCGCTGACGCCACCGGCAAAACGGTGAACATCCTCACCCATGACGATGATTGTCGGGTCCTTCTCCATTGCCCGACCAAGAACATCGGACGCAGCCGCCGCAAAACGCACCTTCACAAGCTCGTCGGCGGAATAGTCCTCAATCTCGCTAAAGCGAGCATCAGAGAACTCCTGCCCGTCGCCAAGTATGCCTTCATCGACGCTTTCTGCTGAAGGCCATAGAGCATTAGGTATCCGCAGCACATTGCTACCGGGTGCTGTTTCGGTCAGGCGAGATCCTGCAGCCTGCACTGCAGCACTGACTTTCACGTCGATCTCGGCAAGCTCTGCATCGCTGGCAATGCCAAGCTCCTTCAAGCGCCGCTCTGCCTGCGCGATTGGATCACGGCGCTTCCACTCTTCTTCTTCTTCGCCTGTACGATAGCCGAAATCGCTCCCGGCCTTACTCCCGCTTTGATGAAGGTAGCGATAGCATTCCGCTTCAATAACGACCGGGCCGCCTTCTTCTTCAATGATCTGACAGGCATCACGCATTGCCTGATGAACAGCGACAACATCCATTCCGTCACACTCAATGCCAGGGAAGCCCAGCATTGGACCGCGCGACGCAATGCGTGTTTCGCGCGTGGCATCCTGAATGTGTGTCGATACCGCGTAGAGATTGTTTTCGACGTAGAAAATCACCGGCAAACGATAGAGTGCAGCGATGTTCATCGCTTCATAGGTAGCTCCCTGTAAGGAAGCACCATCGCCAAAGAATGCGACCGATATACCCTTTCTACCAAGCAGTTTATCGGCAAGCGCATAGCCGACGGCATGAGGAATGTTGCCCCCAACGATGGCACTTGTGCCTGCAATGCCGGATGCGGCATCGCGCATATGCATGGAGCCGCCACGACCACCGCAATAGCCGGGGTTAAGCCCCATAATCTCTGCCATCAAACGATACACGGCATCATTCATGTCGTCGGTAAAATCGGATTGAAGAATGTCGAAATCCGATGGCGTCTGTGCATTGATCAGCTTCGTCAGCACCTGGTGATGCGCACGATGTGTACCATTGATCTGGTCATTGGAACCGAGCATCGACATGGCGCCCACTGCTGCAGCTTCCTGCCCGATACTGGCATGAGCCGGACCATGAACCAGCCCCGCTTTCTCAAAGTCGAGTATTTTTTCCTCAAAGCGCCGGATGAGCTTCATCTGGCTATACCATTTCAGCAGATCACCGGCTTTTGCAGCGCGCCAGTCATCTTCCGTCACATTGAGCCGATACCAGGGCGCAGAAGGTTTCAGTTCAATTTTCTCGGCCATGATAAAGGTTCCCTAATTGCATTCTGCCAATGGCAGTTTCAGTTCTGCCCTGCGGCGCAGCCAAAGGCTGGCGCGATATCGCGGATCGCCAGTTCTCCCAAACATGCGATCCAGAATATGGACGACGATATCGGCTCCGATCCGGTCGCCCCATTCAAGCGGGCCATATGGATAGCCGAGTCCCAAACGCACGGCAGCATCGAGGTCATCGACTGATGCTATGTTTTGATGAACGATATCGGCTGCGATATTCACAATCATTGCCAGAACACGCTGGCAAACAGTTCCGCATGTATCTCCAACCAGCGATGCTTTGACTCCATCGGACTGCGCCAAAGCGAGAGCCTGTTGCCGCGTAAGGTCAGTTGCTCCCGGTGAAGCGACCAGCGTTCGGTGTCTGTCGATGCCAAATAGCGGATCAAAGCCAATGGTGTTGGCAGAGTTCAGACCTTCCCGCACAATTGCCGAGGTTAGATCATCACCGATCAAGCCGATCAGAACCAGCGCGCTCGCGCTTACATCATTGATGACTGGAACGCCTGCCTGCTTCGCGAGCTTATGCAGCGCCTTGTCAGGTGTATCGCCGATAATCGTCACCGATTTGGGCAGGCTCCGCGCGCCATCGCTTGCTACAGCTGTGGTGGCATCGTCTGAATAATCATAAAAGCCGCGGCCGCTTTTGCGTCCAAGCAGACCTGCATCAAGGCGCTGCCGTGTGATAACCGACGGACGATAACGGGGTTCGTGATAATACTGCCCGTAGATCGCTTCCATGACGGGATGCGACACATCAAGTCCCGTCAGATCAAGAAGCTCGAAAGGCCCCATGCGGAACCCGGCAGCATCCCGCAGAATTGCATCAATCGTAGTGAAATCGGCGATATTTTCCCGGATCATCGCAAGCGCTTCCGTGCCATAAGCACGACCAGCGTGGTTGACAATGAAACCAGGTGTGTCGGAAGCCATCACAGGTCGATGACCAATCCGCACAGCTAACTCTTTTAGAACATCAAGAACCCTGTCATCAGTCAGTGCAGCTTTGATCACTTCCACAACCCGCATTAGCGGAACGGGATTGAAAAAGTGAAATCCAGCTATACGCTGTGGACGTTGAGCTTTTCCGGCAATTGCAGTTACCGACAAAGACGATGTATTTGTCGCGATGATTGCTTCAGACGGGAGGCATTTTTCGAGAGCGGCGACCAACTCCCGCTTCACACCAATGTCTTCAAGCACAGCTTCTATGACAAGGTCGGCCACATCCAAATCGCCAAGAGCATCAACAGGCGTGATCCGATCAAGAACACCTGCAGCCGTATCTGAGTCCAGTTTCCCGCGCAAAACCCGGCTATCCAGGCGCTTTGCAAGCTCCTGTTTTGAAGCCTCGGCTTTTCCGGGAAATTGGTCGAATATATGAACAGTCAGGCCAGCCGCAGCCATGGTTTCGGCTATGCCGATCCCCATAATCCCGGCACCAACGATACCAACTCTATTGATAAGACTATATTGCTCCGACATCGCAGCCATACTAGCGCCCCTTGAACTGAGGCTTGCGTTTGGACAGGAAGGCGTCAATGCCTTCCCGCTTATCTTCCGTGTCGAAGAGAAGCTGGAACGCTTTACGCTCCAATCTCAGAGCCGTTTCAAGAGGTGCATCTTCGCCGTGAGTGACAGCCTCTTTGATTTGTTCCGCTGCAAGCGGTGGCATCAGGGCAATTTTTCCGGCGAGCTTTAGCGCTTCTTCCAACGCCTGCCCTTCGTCGGTCAATCGGCTGACGAGACCGTATCTTTCCGCGTCCACCGCCGAGATCATTTCTCCTGTCAGAGCAAGCAGCATGGTCTTATATTTGCCTATCGCGCGTAAAAGCCGTTGCGTACCTCCTGCGCCAGGCATCAATCCGAGCTTGATTTCCGGCTGACCGAAATTTGCTGTTTTTGATGCAACGATAATATCGGCGTGCATTGCAAGCTCACAACCACCGCCCAACGCATAGCCTTCCACGGCAGCGATCACAGGCTTGGGGCAACGAGCGAGGCTCTCCCAGTAACGATGAAGCCGCTGGGCGAGAATTTCTCCAGCACCAGTCTGTGCGAACACTTTAACATCTGAACCAGCGGCGAAATTTCCACCTTTGCCTGCAATGACGATAACCCGCGTTTCCGCATCACTTGCAAGCCGATCAACTGCTTCTGACAGTTTCTGGCGGATATCCATATTCAATGCATTGAGTGCTTCTGGACGATTGATTTCCAGTAAGGCCACACCTGCCGCCTGACGGCTTTCGATCACCACATCGGTAAGCTCGGTCATCCTCTCCCCAACTTCCCCTGAACCCATTCCAATCATGGCAAAACCACAAATGGAATTTAATTTCATTTTATATTGTCTCGAACTTTAATCTATGAAACATTCCCTTAGCAATAGGATATTTCTGCAAAACGCGACGTGTTTCATCTTTGTTGAAATCACCCGCGAAGGGGCACTTCATGATCCGCGACCCGGAGACCTTTCAATCACTGTTAGAAACGATCAGACGCTTTGTCAGAGAGCGGTTGATGCCCGTCGAAAGACAGGTGGAAGAAACAAACAGCATCCCCACCGATGTCATAGACGACATGCGTGCCATGGGCCTGTTCGGCCTCTCAATTCCTGAACAATATGATGGACTTGGGCTGACAATGGAGGAAGAAGTCCTCGTCGGTTTTGAGCTCGGCTACACCTCTCCGGCATTTCGTTCTGTCATCGGCACAAACAACGGTATCGGGTCGCAGGGGATTATCGCTGACGGCACCGACGCCCAGAAAACCTATTGGTTGCCAAGACTTGCCAGCGGAGAAATCATTGGCTCCTTCGCCCTGACAGAACCCGATGTGGGGTCCGATGCAGGTGCGGTCAAAACCACGGCTGTAAAAGACGGCGATGCTTACATTCTCAATGGCGTAAAACGCTTCATAACCAATGCGCCGATTGCTGGCGTATTCACGCTCATGGCACGAACAGGCGAAGCCGGACCTTCCGGCGTCACAGCATTTCTGGTTGACCGCAATTCACCCGGCCTCACCGTTGGTAAGGCGGACCATAAGATGGGACAACGCGGCACGCAGACCTGTGATGTCTATCTTGAGAATGTTCGTGTCCCTGCGGAAAACATCATTGGTGGTCTGGAAGGCCGTGGCTTCAAGACAGCAATGAAAGTTCTCAACCGTGGTCGGCTGCATATATCCTCCGTCTGCACAGGCATGGCAGAGCGATTGATTGATGAAGCCGTCGGCTTTGCCAAAGCCCGTGTTCAATTCGGCAAGCCCATTGCAGAACACCAGATGATACAGGCAATGCTGGCGGATATGAGCACCGAAGCCTATGCCGCACGATGCATGGTACTCGATTCAGCGCGTGCTTTCGATGATCGGGACCCCGCAATCATTCGCAAGGCAGCAAGCTGCAAACTCTATTGTTCTGAAATGGTGGGACGCGTCGCCGATCACGCCGTGCAGATACATGGTGGCTCCGGCTATATGCAGGACTATGCTGTCGAGCATTTCTATCGCGATGTGCGCCTGTTCCGTCTTTATGAAGGCACGTCACAAATTCAGCGGATCATCATCGCACGCGAAATGACGAGGGCTTAACCCATGGAAGTTACCGGCAAGAGCAAAATTCTTTTCGTTCTGGCACATCCAATCGGTCATGTGCGGGCAAGCCACGTCTTCAATACCCACTTCGATAAGACAGGGAAGAACGCAGCGGCGGTTCCCTTGCACGTTCATCCTGAAGATCTTGCACAAGTCACGCAATCCATTCGCAAAATGGGCAATGTAAGCGGCTTTGGTGTGACTATCCCACACAAGATCGCAATCATTCCACTTCTCGATGCTGTGACAGACGCAGCGCAAGAAATTGGTGCCGTCAATTTCGTGCGCCGGGAGGAAAGTGGTCGCCTTGTTGGTGACAATTTGGATGGCCCCGGCTTTATCGAAGGATTGCGCAGCAATGGTATCGAACCTAAAGGCATGTCTGTTTTGATGCTGGGAGCAGGCGGCGCCGGGCGTGCTGTGGGCTTTGGGCTGGCAAAGGCGGGCGCGCGTTCCTTGTAGATCGCCAATCGCGATACTGCAAAAGCTGCAGCACTCGCCACGGATATACAGTCGGCCTATCCAGACTGCTCATTTCAAAGCGGACCGGATCATAGCTCCCATTTCGATCTCATCGTCAATACGACTTCGCTTGGCATGGCCGAGCAAGACGAGCTTCCGCTTGATCTGACAGGAGTCTCGTCCGACACCATAATATCCGACATCATCGTCAATCCGCCAATGACGCGCTGGCTGGAATTGGCGCAAGCTAAAGGATGCAGGATCATCAATGGTGTCCCGATGCTTGATGCACAGATGGTTCTGGCATGCAAACATATGGGCATTTGAGTCGTGGTGATGAATTGATATATTCGACCGCTCGACAAGGATACGTCCGGCAATTGGAGCCTATTGATGAATGTTGTAAACGAACCGGACAACAGCTTGACTGAAACCGATGAAGCTATCGCGGAAGAAGCTCAGGCGGAATCTGGTGAGGTGTTGTCCAACACTGTTTACAATACGCTCAAATCGCAGCTAATGCAGGCGCAACTTCTTCCGCTGCAGCGGCTCAAGGTCCGCGATCTTGCGCGCTCGTTAGGAACATCTGAGACCCCTGTCCGTGAAGCTCTGATTCAGCTTTCGCGCGAAGGCGCCATCGAGATCAAGCCGCGCTATTACATCCGCGTGCGAAAGCTTTCAGCCGATGAATACGAAGAGATTCGTGCGATGCGTCTGGAACTTGAACCTATGGCGGCGGAGCGCGCATTGCCGCATATCACCGAAGACGACATTCTCCAGCTTGAAGACCTGCATAATAGGCTGATCGCTGCAGAAAAATGCGGCGACTGGCCTGAAGCATTGCAGACAAACTTCGATTTCCATTTCATCATCTATCGTCGTTCAGGCATGAAACATCTGATTGATGTGCTTGAAGCATTCTGGATGCGTATTGGTCCAATCCTGTCGGAACTCTATCCCAACGCTGTGCCTTCTTATGCCGGACCTCACCAGCACGAACAGGTTCTGGCAGCCTTGCGTGATCGAGACTCTTACGCTCTGCGCATGGCCATCCGCATGGACCTGATCGAAGGCGGAGCAGCTCTTGTCAGACATCTGAAATCGTCAGCCTATACAGATTGATCCAAACAAAAAGCCGACGCCACTCGGGCGCCGGCCTGACATTGCATTGGGACTTTGCTTATTCAGCAAGCCAGTTCTGCCAGCGCTCACGAAGCATGTTGCGGTTTTCACCAATCCATTTGAAATCCGGGACAAGCAGCAGCTTGTAGTTATCCGGCGACGTTGCGTAGTTCTTCTGCTCAGCTTCAGGCAGCAAAGCCACACCTTCTTTTGAATGGGTCGCGTAGTTTGCTGTCTTGATGAAGGCAGGATGGCCTTCTGCATGACCGTAGAAGTAATTGATAAACTTCAGCGCGCCTTCCGGATTAGGGGCATCTTTCAGGATAGCGAAATAGCCTGTATCCATCACTGCATCGTTCCAGCTTACATTGAATGGTGCGCCATCATTCATGGCGCTCAATGCTCTGCCGGAATAGGACATCGTCATGGCGACTTCCTGATCGCGCATGATCTGTGCCACCTGATTGCCAGTCTTCCACCACACGCTGATATGCGGCTTGATCTCGTCGAGCTTTTTATAGGCCCGGTCCAGATCCATCGGGAAAATCTTGTCGCGTGGCACGCCATCAGCGATCAGTGCGATAGCCGGCAACCACCAGTCACGATCACCGGTGTCCGGCAATCCGCGCGGGCCGGGAAACGTGTTCACATCCCAGAAGTCGGCCCATGTCTGAGGCACCTTGTCCTTGTAAACGGATGTGTCATAGGCCAGCAGCATGCCGCCCGTCGTTCTTGCAACACCCTTTTCCTTGCAGGAGCCTTCGACGCCTTTCGCTTCGACATTCGGTAGTTTCGAGCAATCCATCGTCAAAAGAAGATCAGCTTTGTCGACCAGATCGGGACCCGTTGCCGTAACAATATCAAACTCAAATTTGTTGGCGCGCTTCATGGCTTCGACACGCGCCCATTGATCCGGCACCTCAATATCAAACGGCACGACATCCGTGCCGCTTTCTTCCTTGAAAGGCCCGTAGAACTCTTTCTCGAGCGTCTGGCGCATCTGTCCGCCAGTCGTCGCATAAACAACGCTGTCAGCTTTGGCCACTATCGATCCGGCTGCAAGCAGCAACCCGGCGCACATCAGCAATCTGGTAGTTTTCTTGAACATGTTTCCCTCACTTCTATGGTTTTCTTATTCTTCAGACACAGCCTGCTGTGAACGCGTAGCAAGCGCGCGCAGCCCTGCGGCCCCCACCAGAACGATGATGGAAAGCAGCGTGAGCATCACGGCAATCGCTGGGATAATCGGTGTCAGATTCTGCTCGATATCATCGAACATCATGCGCGGCAGGGTCTTGTCGCGCACACCTGCGAGAAAGAACGAAATTACCGGTTCATCAAACGATATGACGAAGGCAAACAACGCGCCCGATAAAACATTCGGCCATATCAGCGGCAAGGTCACGGCGCGAAAAGCCAAAAAGCGATTGGCGCCACAACACATTGCCGCATCTTCCAAAGCGGGATCGACCTGCGAGAGCGCTGCTACAATCGTAAACACGCTGAAAGGCAATGCTATAATTGTGTGCGCAAAAACGTAACCGGCCGTTGTCTCTGTCAGTCCGACACTTTGAAACATCAGATAGAGCGCAATCGCCAAGGCGATATGCGGCACAACGATGGGGCCAATGAGCAAAGTCTGGAAAATGGTCGCGAGAGCACCCTTGCCGCGCACAATCGCATAGCTTGCACATAACCCAATAATTGCACTCGAAATCGCCGTGAAAAATGCAATTTTCGCGCTGAATGCCGTTGCGCTCATCCATTGTGCAGATTGAAAGAAGGCACCAAACCACTGCCACGTAAACCCGCGTGGCGGAAAGGTGATGTAATCCGTCTCACTAAACGCCATTGGCAGAATGATAAGGATCGGCACAACGAGAAAACACAGCACCAGATAGACATAGGCATTGAGGAGCAAATTGCGGCTGTTCATGCATTGCCTCCCATCATCCGGTTGAACTTGAACACACGACCGAAGACCAGCGAAACAGCCATCACCAGAAGTGTAAGAATCCCCACCAGTGCTGCTGCGAATGGCCAATCCAGTGTTTCACGCAGCTGCTGGGAGATCAGCGTCGCAATCATCATTTCTTTCGGCGAACCAAGCAGCGAAGGCGTGATGAAATAGCCAAGTGCGGTGAGAAAGGTTAGGATCATCCCGCCCATAACTCCCGGCAGGGTGAGCGGAAAAATGACCTCGAAAAAGGTTCGTATGGGGCCAGCGCCGAGGATGGCGGCAGCTCTCGCATAATCCCGCGGCACGTTGCGAATAGCGCCATAGATTGGCAGAACCACAAACGGCAGGAGAACATGCGTCATAGCAATGAGAACTGCGGTTTGGGTATAAAGCAGCTTCAGCGGCTGATCTATGAGGCCAAGTTGAAGCAAACCTTGATTGACCAATCCATTACGCTGCAAAAGCACTGCCCAGGCAGCGGTTCGCACCAGCACAGACGACCAGAACGGCAACAGGATACAGGCGGTTATAAATATTAGTTTTGGTCCGCTCGAATGCGCCATCAACCATGCAATGGGATAAGCCATCAGCAGCGCGATCACGCTGACCAACGCGGCAATCAAAACAGTGCGTCCCAGCACATTGAGATAAACCGGATTTGAGAAAACCCGCTGATAATTGTCCAACGAGACCGATGGCTCTGTCACGGATAAAGCGAGCAGACTGACCAACGGATAGATAAAGAACAGCAATAGCAACGAGAAGAATGGCAAAAGCAGAAGAAGCATTCCGCCTTTCGATAGCTTGCGCCCGTCTGGCTCAAAGAACATTTTCAACATCGGCTCAGCTCGCACGGGAATAGACGAGGCTTGCTTCGGAAGCAAAGCCCAATCGCAGCTTTTGTCCTGCGCCAATGTCAGGAACCGCTGCACTCGCCAGTCTTGCGCGCAGTTCTGTTCCGTCGGCCATTACCCCTAGAATAGCGGTGTCCGGACCGGCATAGATCACATCACGAACGGTGATTTCCAATCCCTGCTCCGCAGGAATTAAGCGTTCCGGACGAACTGCCATCAACGCATTGCCGGATTTGGCTCCCATGACATTTTCAGAGGGTATCGAAACCACGGTGCCGTCAGCGGCTTGCGCCTTGGCCCCATCCCACACGATCGGGATGAGGTTCATTTCACCGACAAAGCTTGCGGAAAACAGATTGGCGGGACGGTTGTAGAGTTCACGCGCGCTAGCAATTTGTTGGATATGCCCGCCTTGCAGGATAGCAACGCGATCCGCCATCGTCAGCGCTTCACTCTGATCATGGGTGACGAATACGATGGTCATGCCCAGTTCGGCATGAAGGCGCTTGATCTCGATCTGCATTTCTTCACGCAGATTTTTGTCCAGCGCCGACAAAGGCTCATCCATCAGAAGAACGCGCGGCGAATAGACAATAGCGCGAGCCAGCGCAACACGCTGCTGCTGCCCACCCGACAATTGCTTCGGGCTGCGATTGGCGAAATCGGCAAGTCGCACGCGTACAAGTGCCTCGCGGGCAATACGATGCCGTTCTTCTTTTGGCACCCCCCTTGTTTTAAGTGGGAAAGCCACATTATCGAGCACCGTCATATTGGGAAACAGCGTGTAATGCTGAAACACCATGCCGATATTGCGTTTATGCGGGGGTACGCGGGTATAATCGTTGCTTCCAAACAGAATACGCCCTTTGTCGGGGCGCTCGAACCCGGCCAGCATCATCAGGATAGTTGATTTGCCGGAACCCGATGGTCCCAGCAGGGCAAGGAACTCACCCGGCGCGATCTCCATATCTAGACCGTCTACCGCTGTGTGGCTCCCATAATTTTTAGTCACTCCCTGAATGCTAATACCCAGCCCGGAATCGGGCGTGCTCTTCTGGCTAGCCATGCTTTCCCCTGACGTTTTTGTTGTTGGCAGAGCTTAACCCGCATTTCGCATTCATGTCTATAATGATATATCAAATTTATCGATCAAAATAACAGAACCCGATTTTCCGCACTGTTCTGCCTAGTATCTCCCTCCGATCATGCTGCAGAATGCCCGAATTCTCTCACCAGTGACGCCAAAACCCCTCGCTGCGGCAATATTTATCTCAGTTATTGGAATCACCCTTGACATATCATCGCTACACGGATCATTTTTGATATATCATAATTTGAGGTGATGAACGTAAAAGCGTCGTCAAATGGGAGACTATCAATGCCTGCGCATTCCACTTCGGCCCAAACCCTGAGCGAACACAATCCAGACGCAGAGCTTCGTGCACGCGCAGAACGTGTGATCCCTAACGGCATGTGGGGACATCAGCGCGCAGCGTCGCTTCCAGAGGGATATCCGCAGTATTTCGCATCAGGCGAAGGCGCGCATGTTACGGATGTCAACGGCAACAGCTATATTGATTTCATGTGTGCTTGGGGTCCCATCATTCTGGGTCACCGCCATGCGCAGGTGGACGCGGCTGCACTCAGCCAGATAGAGGCAGGCGATTGCCTCAATGGTCCAACAGCGCACGCTGTTGAACTTGCAGAGCTGCTCGTTGAAACAGTCCCCCATGCCGACTGGGCATTGCTGCAGAAGAACGGCACCGACGCCACGACCAGCTGCGTAACAATCGCACGTGGCGCAACCAAACGCCGCAAGGTGCTCGTCGCAAAGGGCGCCTATCACGGCGCTGTGCCATGGTGTACGCCATCACTGGTCGGCGTAACGGCCGAAGATCGTGCTCACCTCGTCCACTATGTTTACAACGACGTTGAAAGCCTCACTGCCGCCGCAAAACAGGCCGGTGACGATCTGGCTGCGATCATTGTCTCCGCCTTCAAGCACGACCTTGCCATCCCACAGGAACTTCCCTCCACAGAATTCGCCAAGACGGCACGCGCCCTTTGCGATGCGGCGGGTGCGGCGCTCATTCTTGATGATGTGCGTGGCGGCTTCCGCCTTGATCTGGGTGGAAGCTGGCGCGGAACCGGCGTTGAGCCGGACCTTGCTGCTTATTCCAAGGCAATCGCCAATGGTTATTCGCTTGCAGCAGTCACCGGAACCAACCGTTTCCGTGAATCTGCAGGACAAGCTTACATGACTGGTTCCTTTTGGTATGCCGGTGCATCCATGGCCGCTGCGGTTGCCACCATCAAGGAACTGAAGCGTATTGATGGACCTGCACGCATGAAACATGCGGGCGAACGCCTGCGCACCGGCCTTGATGCTCAGGCACGCGCACATGGTTTTGAGCTGCTGCAAACCGGACCTGCCGCAATGCCGCTGGTGCAATTTGTCGGCGATATGGATGCACAGCTTGGCGCACGTTTCTGTCGCGAAGCGCTGAACCGCGGCGTTTACCTGCACCACAAGCACAACATGTTCATCTCCTGCGCACACACGGATGCGGTGATCGACGACGCTCTTTCCCGGACGGAAGACGCTTTCAAGGCAATCTCCACCCGGTAAGGAAAAAGCGTGAGTGAACAGCCGGGCGACGAAAGGGATAACCTTTCAGACATTGTGTACCAGCAGCTCAAATCAGGGCTGCTGCGGGCACAGTTCAAACCGCATCAGCGATTCAAGGTTCGTCAACTGGCTCAAGATCTGGGCACATCGGAGACACCTGTTCGCGAAGCGCTCATGCAGTTGTCACGCGAAGGCGCGATTGAAATCAAACCGCGCTTTTATATTCGTGTACGACGTTTAACGCTGGCTGAGTACAATGAAATCCGCGCGATGAGGCTCGTTCTGGAGCCTCTCGCAGCCGAACATGCGCTGACAAACATATCCGATGAAACCATCACCAGACTGGAAACCATTCATCAGCATCTGACCGAAGCCGAGCGCATGGAAGATTGGCGCGCGGCCCTGCAGATAAATTCGGATTTCCATTTCACGCTCTACAAACAAAGCCAGATGGCACATCTGATAGATGTGCTTGAAAGTCTCTGGATCAGGGTCGGCCCACTTGTTTCAGAGCTCTATCCAACGGCAAAACCGAGCTATCCCGGACGCCACCAGCACGAGAAAATTTTAACGGCGCTCAGCAACCGCGACAGCTATGCGTTACGCCTCGCCGTCCAACTCGACCTCATCGAAGGAGGCGCTGCCCTTTTGAAGCGCCTTCAGCAATACGAACAAGACAACCCCTGCGATGCCGATCGTTCAGCATTGAACAGCAATCAGAATTTTTGATTCAAGGAGGAAGCTCACAATGTCCCGCGACAAGTTCAATTTTCCCGAAATGGGGCCGCATGCGATCAAGCCATGGGCGGTTCGCAAAGGCTTTGCGGACGAGCACTTTCTTTCAGACTATCGCTATCAGTTTCCACGTGAAGACCCTGCTCTGCCCGAAGTTTTCGTCTACACGGAGAAGATGTCTTACGACCCCGGTGAAACGGTCGAGTTTCATGGTTCCACCACAGCCAAAACGTGGTCGATCCAGATATATCGGGACGGCCACGAACCTCAGATGATGGATGAGGCTTTCGACCTTCCAGGCAGCTTCACCAAAACATCAGAAACGGCCTATATGGACGGCTGCGACTGGCCAGTTCTTTATAGCTGGAAAATTCCCGACGATGCGCGCTCGGGCTTCTATCGCGTTGTCTCGACATGTATGCGCCCCGATGGCGAGCGCTTCGTTCAACATCATTTCGTTGTGGTCCGCCCGACGAAGAAGACCCGTTCGGGCCGCATTCTCCTCATGTTCGCAACTGGCACCTGGATGGCTTACAATGACTGGGGCGGCGCGAACCACTATTTCGGAACATGGGGTCCAAATAAGAATGAAGGCTCGCCGATCTTGAGCCTGCGTCGTCCATGGTCGAAAGGCATGATCTGGCTGCCGCAGGGGGCTGCGCGCGTTTGTAACCCGGTCTGGCAGGACATGGGCGATGCGACCCGATACCCATCCAAGGAGTGGGGCTATACGATGGGGTTCTCGCAATATTATTCGTCTGCGGGCTACGCCCAGTATGAGCGCTATTTCGTAACCTGGGCTGAAGCAGCGGGCTATCAGATCGACTATATAACCCAGACCGATCTCCACTATAATCCCAGCATCCTTGATGATTACAATTGTCTGGTCACTGTTGGCCATGATGAATATTGGTCATGGGACATGCGCAAAACCGTCGAGGATTTCGTCGCTCGCGGCGGGCATCTCGCACGTTTTGGCGGCAACTTCCTCTGGCAGATCCGTCTTGAGAACGATGGTCAGACACAGGTTTGCTGGAAAACCAAAGCGCCTACGCAAGACCCCATTATGCAAACCGATCAGAAACACCTATGCACTGCGAACTGGGCAAGTGGTGCGGTTAACTGGCCGGGGGCTTCGACTGTCGGTGTTAACGGTGAAAACGGAATGTATGGCAGCTGGGGTGGTTTCTCTCCCCGTGGCTCTCGCGGGCTCACCGTCTACCAACCAGAGCATTGGATCTTCGAAGGCACGCATCTGCGCTATGCAGATATCTTTGGTCACGAAGCCCAGATCTTCGGTTATGAGGTCGACGGGCTCAATTACTCATTCAAGAACGGCTTCCCCTATGCCGTTGAAGAGCACGGTGTGCCGACCGAAAAGATCGAAATTCTCGCCATGACGCCAGCATCGATCTACGAATATGAACTCGACGGTCAGGGACATCGTTACTATGTTCGCGATAGCGATCTGCAGGGCATCTGCGAAATGGCGCCTGATGGTTATGAAGCGGCGCGCAAACGCCTGGCACATGGTGCGGGTATGCTCGTTTCCATGAAGCAAGGTGACGGTGAAGTGGTAACTGCCGGGCTTTGTGAATGGGTAATGGGCCTCAAGCGCAACTGCGCCTATACCACCACCATTACCCGCAATGTGCTGGACCGGTTTCAGGAAACGGGACCTTCCCGCGCCTGATCCATAATGCAAATCAGGCCCGAATTTTCATTCGGGCCTGTTCTTATCGGCGATCAGCGCGGCATCGGTTTGCTGCCGTAATATCCATAACGCGCGCGAACTTCATCCAGTTCAGCTTCGCTCAGAAGAACCGGATCGCCAATCTGGCATGCCAATATGTACTGGCGTGCCAGCGTTTCAAGTTTCTCTGCCAACAATGTTGCGTGGGTCATATCCCGGCCCCACACCACCATACCATGGCTTGCCATCAGACAGGCGCGATGGTTGCCCATAGCGCGCACGATTTCATAGGCCAAAGCATCAGAACCAAATACGCGGTAATCAGCACAGGGAACCTCGTTCCCGCCAAATGAAGCAATCATATAATGGAAAGCGGGCAATGGCTTACGCAGACACGACAATGCAACACAGCTATCCGCATGCGAGTGGATCACAGCACCTGCTTCGGGATGATTACGCATGATTTCCGTATGGATGCGCCATTCGCTGGAAGGAACCCTGCCCCCCAGGTGCTCACCTTCAACCGAAACCAGGCTCATGTCTTCGGGCTTCATAAGCGATGTAGCGCCAGTCGGCGTAACCCAGATGTGTTCACCTTCCCGAATACTGATATTACCGCTGCTGCCGTGATTGAAGCCCTTCTGTTCCATATGACGCATCGCATCCACGATGGCGCGACGTGCTGTAAGGCTCTGATCATAATCGGTTGGCATCGTCTGTTCCCCGTTGTTGGCAGCCAAGAGTTTGTGATGATGCCTAACTTCATAATCCCGGCAATTGACGTGGTCTATCAAAATGATACCTAATTGGAATTAAATTTCATTATCTGCGACGCGCAATTACGCATGGCATGATACGAGGATAAAAATGGGAAATAACGGCACTCTTGGGATCATCGCCGACGATATGACAGGCGCGTTGATGGTCGCTGCTTATTATGAAACAGCAGGCATTAGAACCGCTGTCGTGACAGATATCGAAGCGATCCGCGAATGTGCAGGCGAAGCTGTCGTCATATGGGCCGGCAGAACGCGTCTTGCTGAGCCGGATGAAGCAAAACGACAGATCACACGCGCAGCTGATGCATTTGATGCAATCGGTTGCGATCAGGTCATTTACAAAGTTTGTGCCAGTTTCGATTCAACAGAACAGGGCAACGTCGGGCCTGCCGCCGATCTGTTGCGCGCACGCTATAACCCCAGCAGTCTTCTATTCTGCCCCGGCTTTCCCAAGTTCAACGCCACGGTTCATCAAGGCTATCTCTTCTATCGAAGCCGCCTCATCTCTGAATCCGTGAAGCGTTATGACCCGGCCACTCCAATGAGCGATCCCGACATGGTGCGTTTCATCGGAAAACAGACGAACGAGCCGATCGGGCTTTTGCCCCACTCCGTACTGCTTAAAGGCAAAGACGCAGCACAAGCACATCTTGATGAGCTCGCAAATGCAGGCAAATGCTATTGCGTTGTCGATGCGAGCGATGACGGTGACGTCAGGATAGCCGCCGAACTGGCACGGGCACAGCCAACAATGGTCAGCTCCGACGCTGTTCTCATTCAGCTTGGAATTGATCGCTTTGCGCCCAAGCCAGCCATCACCGTTGCACCACCATTACCAAGCCACGGAACTGCCGCGGTTCTGGTGGGAACAGTTGGTCCCATTGCGGATGGACAGATTGCGGTTTTTGCCAAACAGCACCCGGTTTTGACTCTGGACCTTACAAAAGATGGCGATATCGACGCCATGGTGTCAAAAGCAATGGAATGGGCAAAAGATCATCACGGCAAACAGCCTTACCTCATTTCAACGGCGGTCAGTGATACTCGTGTCAAAGAAATCCAGACAGAGCTGGGCGTTCGCGGCGCAAGCGAAAAGGGTGAAAAGCTTATATCTGAGCTTGCTGCAGCAATTTCCGAACTCGGCGTCGACAAGCTTATCGTGGTTGGCGGTGAAACATCAGGTGGTGTCATCAAGCGCCTTGGCTTGCAGCGACTACGCGCCCTCCCTGATAACGGGATTGGAACCGGTTTCTGTCGAAGCGAGGGCAATGACCAGATCATCTTCTTCTTCAAATCCGGAAAAACAGGAACAGAGACGGTCTTTCTCGATTCACTGGCCGCGATGTGACGTCAGATAAAATGACAGCACAGGGCGCTTCAAAAAGTAAGGCATATAATTGTAGAAACCAGGCTCATGTATAAGCCTGACACGATTTGAACTGCGCAAAATACTAAAGGGAGCATAGAAAGCTCTTAACATATGGCAGAATTGTACTTCTGTCACACGTTGAAGCTCGTCAGCTCCTCCATATTTCCCGATTGCTTGCTTCACAATGACATTCGATATCAACTTTTCTGGAACAGAAAAAGCAGGAACCTCGCGTGCCTTTCTGTCGCCAATCAGATAAACTCAATGACCTGGCGAATAGCGTTACCTGCCGCCAGGCGTTCAAAGCCTTCATTGACGTCGTCCAGTTTCAAGCGGTGGGTCAGCAGCTTGTCGACAGGTAATTTCCCACGCTTATAGAGATCAAGGAACATCGGAATGTCGCGAGAGGGTACGCCCGACCCCAGATAACTGCCACGTATTGTCTTTTCTTCCGCAACCAGACTGACCGCTGGAATGGAAAGCATGTCCTTTGGATTGGGCAAGCCGGCAGTGAGCACCTGACCACCGCGTCTAGTTAGCGCATAACACATGGCGAGAGCCTTGGCAGAGCCAGCATATTCAAAAGCTGCGTCGACGCCGCCCCGACTATAGGATTTCACGGTATCAACGACATTTTCATCCATAACGTTGAAAGTCTTGGTCGCACCGAGTTGCCGTGCATGTTCAAGCTTGTCATCATTTACATCCAGGGCAATGATTTCACTTGCCCCTGCCGCAACCGCTCCCATCACAGCCGACAATCCGACACCGCCGAGCCCCGCAATCGCCACCGTGCAGCCCGGCCGGACCGCGCCACTGTTGAAGATCGAACCAGCGCCGGTCAGGACTGCGCAGCCCAGCAATGCAGCGATCGACAGCGGAATGTCCTTGTCAATCTTGACCATCGAATAACGCGACAGAATAGCGTATTCGGCATAGGCTGAAACGCCACAATGATGATAGACATCAACAGCCTCACAGGACAGGCGCAAGCCCCCGGCCAGCAATTCGCCCTTGCCATTGGCCACAGCACCGGGTTCGCACAAGGCCGGGCGACCTTCCGAACAGGGAGCGCAATGACCGCAATTGGGTGCAAAGAAACACACAATATGATCGCCGGGCTGGAGATCGTAAACTGCGCGCCCTACACTCTCTACAATGCCAGCGGCCTCGTGCCCCAACACCATCGGCGTCTGGCGCGGCCTGTCCCCATTTATGACCGAAAGGTCGGAATGGCACAGACCTGCCGCAGCAATACGAACCAGAACTTCGTCCGGCTTTGGATCAGAGAGCTCCACTTCCCGAATTACCAGCGGTCTGGTTTGATCATAGGGTCGTTGGACTCCGGAACGTTCCATAACCGCCGCACGAAATCTCATCATTCGCTGCTATCCTTTGAAAAGCCAGGTCAATTGTTCAGTTTTTTAGTTGAGCCGCGCAGTGCCAGCCCACTCGGCTGCAAAGTTTTTCCATCCGGTCGTTGTCCAGCCGCGCCAAACTCCAGTGTGTCTATCAACAGATTGGTGCCATCCATCCCCATCTGATGGCTTTCAAGCACCACCGTTGTCATCTGCGGATGTAAGAGTTTGGCCAGCGGGCCGTCGCTGAGCGTGACAATCGACATGTCATCAGGAAGCTGATAGCCGTCCTCATGCAAGGCACGCATAGCGCCTGCCCCCGTCATCAAGGTTGCGGCAAAAATCGCCGTTGGCTTTACGGAAGCCTGCCGGACCAGCTGCCGGGTTGCTTCGACTGCAACTTCGGCGTCATAGCCGATTTCCAGCACCAACGACGGATCAAATGCTACGCCATAATCCGCCAGCGCAGCCTGATAGCCTTTCAAACGATTGCTGCCGTTATAACCCTTGAGATTACCGCCAAGGTGACCGATATGCCGATGCCCCAATTGCAAAAGATGCTGGGTAGCCATGTAGGCTGCTGCATGGGAATCGTGCGCGACGTAGCCAATACCTTTCAGACCACGACGATTAAGCATCACAACAGGAACACGAACGCTGGCAAGCCCCTCAAGTAGCTTGTCATCGGAATCATAGCTTATCACCAACAAACCATCGACCCTGTTTGCCTCGGTCAGGTGAAGGAAAGCATTACCACTCTTTTCATTGAATCGATGCGAAATCAGCACCGAATAGCCTCTGGCGCGAGCCGCTGCCTCCACCCCTTCAAACATGTCGGCAAATACCGGATTGTCGAGACGTGGCAGAACCAGACCAAGCGTCTGGCTGCGAGCCGTACGCAAACCCCGTGCCATGGCATTGGCTTTATAGCCAAGCGCCGTCACCGCTTCATTGATACGCTGGCGGGTATCTTCGCGCACTCGCTGGCTATCATCGCCGCGAATGACGCGCGATACCGTCGAAACGTCAACACCGGCCCTGCGTGCGACGTCAATAAGTTTCACAGATCTGCTGCGTTTTTGTGGTTCGCCCGTCATTGTCACCGTCGCGAAAGTTTCTTCCCGCGCAGCCTGATAAGGAAACCAAACAGAGCGAGGCAAATTGATATTGCAATCAGCAAGGATGCGACGACAAGAATGGACGGATCGAGCTGTTCACGCAAGCCCGCAAACATCTGGCGCGGCAGAGTGCGCTGTTCTGGTCCGGCAATGAACAGCGCCACCACCACCTCGTCCCATGACGTGATAAATGCAAACAAGGCACCGGTCAGCACGCCAGGCAAGATGATCGGCAAGGTAATCCGACGAAATACTGTCAATGGCCCTGCACCAAGCGAAGCTCCTGCTCGAAGCAGGGCAAAATCGAAATTGGCTAATGCGGAGGTGACCGTGACCAGCACAAAGGGGGTCGCCAATACTGTATGAGCGATGATCAGCCCGAGATAGCTGTTGGTAAGCCCGATGCGCGAAAAGACTAGATAAAGGGCAAGAGCAACAGTAACCACCGGAATGGCCAGCGGCATCAGCAGGATACCCATCACCATCTGAGCCTTCGGCATACCTTTCCGTACCAGTCCAAAGGCTGCCATAGTGCCTAGGGTCGTGGCTATCACAGTGGTTGCCGTTCCGACAATCAGGCTGGATTTCAGAGCTGCTGTCCACTGCGATGAGGTGAGCACAGCCTCGTACCACCGTAACGAGAACCCTGCCATTGGATAGGACATGTAGGGCTCAGAATTGAATGACAGTGGCACAATGGCGATGATCGGCGCGATCAGAAATAGCAGCACCAACCATGAGAACAGTCCAAGCAGTAGCCAGCTAGGTTTGAAAACTCCGTTCATTTAGCCCTCCACCTGACGCAGCAACTCGACATAGCGATTGTAGATCACATAGACGACCAACGTTATGGCCAGCAGGATGGTGCTAACTGCCGCCGCCATGCTCCAGTTGACTTCCTGATTGAGATAATAAGCCACATAGTAGCTGAGCAATTGGTCCGAAGGTCCGCCAAGCAATGCAGGTGTGATGTAATAGCCCAGACACAATATGAATGTGAGCAGGCAACCAGCAGCGACACCCGGCATGGTCATGGGAAAATAAATCCGTCGGAACGATGCCAAAGGCGGTGCGCCCAGCGATTGCGCAGCGCGGGCGTACACGGGAGAAATCGACTTCATCACACTGTAGATGGGCAACAAGGTGAATGGCAACTGGATGTGAATCATCGCCAGGATTGTGCCAACCCGATTGTAGACCAGCTGAACTGGTTGCGACAACACGCCCAGACTGACGAGTGTATCATTGATGACGCCGTGGGTTTGCAGCAGGATCAGCCAGGCGGCTGTGCGCACCAGAATTGATGTCCAAAACGGCAGCATGACAAAGATCAGCATGATAGCTTGCACTGTTGCGGACTGATGCACCATGAAATAAGCGAGCGGATAAGCCAGCATGAAGCAAAGTGCGGTCACCAGAAAGCTTATTGCGAAAGTACGAACAATGGTATCGAGAAATATGGCCTCTTCCGCTGGAGCTGACTGAATATTCCCTTGATTATCGCGTTCGAGATCAATGGTTGCCAGCAGATAACGGTCCGTGATCGGACTGACCACCTTGCGCACCAGCCCCCAGGTCGCCGGCAGTTGCCATACCGGATCTAGCGCCATTAGTTGAGTTGCATTGAACGAAGCATCGGCCGCGGCTTTTCTTGCGGCATTTGTCAGCGGCGCACGCATCGACGAATCCATGGACGCAACGCGCTTAACGAGCACGCCAAGACGACGCTGCTTTTGCGCAGCCGCTATATCAGTGATGAATGCCTCAATGACCTCTTCGGGCGGATTGCCAACATCTTCCCATCGATCCAGTGAAGCACTCAGCTGGGGCATAAGTGCACGCAATTCCGGTTCACTCACTGCGCGTGACAGGGTGTATATGAGCGGCGCGATAAAAAACACGGTCAGGAAGACCAGCAATGGCAATACCAGCAACAAAGCCCGACGCCGTTTTATATTTTTGATCGCCATGGCCGCTCCATCCAAACCATCTGCGACCAGAGCGCCTGCAACGTGTTGAAAACACTCTGGTTCATTAAACTAAACAACGATGATGGCTGCCGCTATTGCGCAAGCCAGTTGTTGAAGCGTTTTGTCAGTGCTTCGCCATTTTCGGCCCAGAATTTGGCGTCATAGACCAAGGGATTTTGCATGTGGCTCGGATTGGTTGGCAAGGTCTGCGCTCTTTCTGCCGGGATCAACGCCACAGCATCGTTGTTGGCTGGCCCATAGGCGGAAAACTCCGACTGTTTGGCCATCACGGCAGCATCAGAAGCAAAAGCAATGAACTTATAGGCATCATCGATATTCTTGGTACCACGCGGAATAGCCCAGAAGTTGAAATCAAGTGCCTGTGCATCCCACATGATTTCAAATGGTTTCTTTTCCGTGCTGATTGCAGTCTGGATGCGCCCGCTCCAGGCTGTCGTCATGACCACTTCCTTGTCTGCAAGAAGCTGGGCCGGCTGCGCACCGCTTTCCCACCACACAACATTCCCCTTCAGTGTTTCAAGCTTTGCAAAAGCGCGATTTATACCTTCAGGCGTCGACAGAATCTTATAAACCTCCTTAGCTGGAACACCGTCAGCAATCAGCGCCCATTCGAGATTGACGTAGGGGCGTTTCCACATGCCACGCTTGCCAGGAATTTTCTCGACATCAAAAAAGTCTGCAACAGTTTTCGGTGCTTCTTTGAGAACGGTTGTATCGAACGCACCGACAGTCGAAACCACAATGGTTCCCACCGCACAATCGGTTGCCGCCCCATCGACGAATTTTGATTTGTCGGCGATCTTGCCATAGTCGAGCACTTCAAACAGACCGTCATCGCAACCAGTGACAATCATGTTGGAATCAACATCTACTACGTCCCAGGTCACATTATTCGTGTCGACCTGCGCCTTTATTTTTGCCAGTTCTCCTGAATAGGTTTCCTCGATAACCTTGATGCCTGTCTTGTCCGCAAAGGGTTCAAAATAGGTTTTACGTTGCCCATCTTGATAGGTTCCTCCCCAGGACGTAACGGTTATCTGCTCTGCCTGTGCTACGACAACCGAAGCGATAAGACCGATGGTCGCGAAAAATGCCGTTCTTTTGTTCATATTACCCTCCGAAGATTCTCGTTTTCTATTTTCTGAATGCAAGTGTATCGTCGGCCCGCCAGCGCAGCGTGCAAGTCGAGCCGGTATTAAGAAACTGATGAACCGCCCGCTTGTGGATTTTGGCGGTCAGGACTTCGTCGGAACGCCCAACGCAAGTCAGCAGCAGAGCATCACCCAAGTAGGTGATGTTGGTGATCGTGACGTCTGCGGTATTCTCGACAGATGTAATTTCATTGAGCTGCATGTCTTCGGGCCGCACGGCAAATATTGCCTGGTCGCCGGGCCGCAAATCGCGCGGATTGCGAGCCACCACCGTTCCGAGGCTGGTGGCAAGCCGCACGCCCAAGTCCGATACATCAAGCACCTGTCCGTTCATCCAGCTGGTTTCACCAATGAAGCCGGCCACGAACGGATTGGCAGGATTGCCATAAATATTTTCCGGCGTATCGATCTGCTGTATTTTACCGGCATTGAACACCGCGACCCGGTCGGACATGGTTAAAGCTTCCGACTGGTCATGGGTGACAAACACCACTGCTACACCCAGCTTTTGCTGCAAGCTGCGAATTTCGATTTGCATCCTTTTGCGCAGTTCGTTGTCAAGCGCACCGAGCGGTTCATCCATCAGGATCAATTTGGGTTGAAACACAATGGCTCTTGCCAGCGCAACGCGTTGCTGCTGTCCTCCAGACAGCTGGGCAGGCTTACGCTCCATATGCTGCTCGAGGCCCACCATTGTCAGAACATCACAGACCCGGCGGTCACGCTCGGCACGGGCCAGTTTTCGCATTTCGAGCGGAAAGGCAACATTCTCGGCAACGGTCATATGTGGGAACAACGCATAGTTCTGGAAGACAACACCAATATCGCGCCGATGCGAAGGTAAGTTGGTGATGGTGTTGCTACCCATTCTGATGATACCGGCCGACGGCATCTCGAACCCAGCCAGCATGGTCAGAATGGTTGTCTTGCCCGACCCGGAAGGGCCAAGCAAAGTCAGAAATTCTGTACTTCCAACCTCCAAGTCAAGCTTGTCGACAACGTTGGAGATGCCGTCATAAGACTTCGTCACTCCCTGCAGAGTGACGAAGTCTGGCAAGCCTCGCACATTGACTGTACTGGAATTCATCATTCCTGCGCCTTCAGCAACCGACCGATCTTGTCAAACATGTCGGCAATTTCATCTTCTGTGGAAATCAGCGTCGGCGCGAAAACCAGCGTATCGCCGGTATAGCGGATGACGAGATCGCTCTGGTGATAGGCATTGGAGAAAAGTGACCGCGCCCTTGTTGTCGGCGCACCGTCGATAGGCTGCAGATCAATTGCACCGGCGAGGCCAATACAACGAATGTCCTTGACCATCGGATGATCCCGTAGCGACATCAGTTGCTGTGCAAAAAACGGCTCGAGTTGTTGCGCGCGGCTATAGAGGCCACCCTTTTCATACATATCCTGAGCCGCATGTGCCGCAGCCATTGCCATTGGGTGACCGGAATAGGTGTACCCATGAAACAATTCGATGAGGTATTCGGGACCTTGCATGAAAGCGTCATAGATACCCTCACGGATCATAACCCCGCCAAGCGGAACCACACCGGAACTGACGCCTTTGGCAAAACAGATCATGTCTGGTTGCACATCGAACCGCTCGGCGGCAAAGGCATGTCCCAATCTACCAAACGCGGTGATAACCTCATCGAATATCAGTAGAATGCCATATTGATCACAGATCTGACGGAGACGCTGCAAATAGCCTTTCGGCGGCGGCAGGATGCCGGTCGAACCCGACATTGGCTCGACGATCACCGCCGCAACGGTTTCACCACCATGCAGTTCGATTACACGCAACAGATCGTCCGCCAGATCTGCGCCATGTTCCGGCTCTCCAGCCACAAACCGATTCAGTTCGGGTTGATGGGTATGACGGATATGCGCAGTGCGCAGCAACAGATTCGGAAAAGTTTTACGGTTGGCAACCATTCCGCCCACCGAAATCCCCCCAAAACCTACCCCGTGAAACGCCCTTTCACGCCCGACCAGCATCGTGCGGCGCGGTTCTCCGCGTGCTATTTGATAGGCTAGAGCAATCTTAAGTGCCGTATCGGTCGCTTCCGATCCAGAGTTGGTGAAGAATACGTGGTTGAGGTCACCCGGCGCACTTTGTGCCAGACGCTCTGCCAAGGAGAAGGCTGCCGGATGACCGAACAGAAAACT
The DNA here is from genome assembly GCF_008932295.1 of Brucella tritici. Lineage (GTDB taxonomy): Bacteria > Pseudomonadota > Alphaproteobacteria > Rhizobiales > Rhizobiaceae > Brucella > Brucella tritici. The sequence goes on from NZ_WBWA01000018.1 coordinate 91,221, forward strand.
TGGCGCAAAATCCAGCTGATCCAACTGATCGACAATCGCTTCTCGCATCTCCACCCGATTGTGACCGGCATTGCAGCACCAGAGGCCAGACACGCCATCAAACTTCCGGCGCCCATCCTGACCGATGTAATAAGCACCCTCGGCACCAACCAATTGCATTGGATCCTTCAAGGTCGCTCGGTTAGGTGTGAATGGCATCCAGAATGCCGAGCGCTGATTGTGCGTATCGCCCGTGTGGCTTGTCGATTCTTGAACCAAGGCTTCCTCCCATAATTGCATGAACAAACGTTTGCTCCAGAAACAGCATGAAGTTCGATCTGTCAAATTCAATTTGCTGATGGACTCTGATACCGCTCCACAATGTCGTGATTAATCGACTGCAACGCTTGCTGAATACGCAAATAGTCGTCGAAATAGCCGTCATAAAACCGAACGGAAGCCGCTTCTGGTTCATGTACGGCAACAACACGCACCTTACGTGCGAGCTCATTGGAATTTTGGATCAGACCAGCGCCCAGTCCGGCCACCAATGCAATTCCAAAGCTAGCATCGGCGTTTTCAGTCAATTCGACACGCGTATCCAGGACATTGGCGAGAATCTGTCGCCAGAGTGGACTGCGTGCTCCGCCACCCGTCGCCCGCAACATATCAAACCGAATGCCACTGGCGACAAACTGTCGGCGGCAATCACGCAACGAGCATGCAACCCCCTCATAAAGCGCGCGGATCAGATGCCCCGGCCCGTGCTGGAACGACATTCCGACATAGCTGGCACGCAGTTTTGGATCGAAATAAGGCGCACGTTCGCCGTTAAGATAGGGATGAAAGAACAACCCATCAGAACCTGCAGGAATATTTCGCGCCAAAGCCTCCATCTCGTCATAGCTCTTGCCACCACCATCCGAGCCGGCAAAGGCCGTTTTACGTAGCCAGGCGTGAGCGGAAGCACAGGAATTGGTTCCGGCAATCTGAAACCACATATGTTCGGGGTAATAGGGATAGGAAACCAGAGACTGTGTCGGGTTTGGCTCATTGCGCATACAACTCATTGTGGCCGCCGTGGCAAGTTTCACCACACCGATACCGTAATCCAGCATTCCTGCCCCGATGTCTTCCGCAGCCGTGTCCGACATACCGCATATCACGGGCGTGCCTTCGCGCAATCCGGTCTCGGCTGCCGCCCGGCCGACAACAGTGCCCACAATGTCGGTGGATTTCACGATTGTAGGCAAAGTCTCCAAACGCCAGTCGATCAGCTGGCAGATTTCACCCGACCAGGACTTCGTCACATCATCCACCATCAATGTACCGTAGGCGTCAGTGATATCGGTACACCAGTCTCCTGTCAGTTTTGAACGCAGCCAGTCCTTGGCCAGATACACCCGCTCAACCTTACGCACGAGATCGGGCTCATACTCGTTCAGCCACATCAAGTGCGGTAACGTCCAAGTGGGCGTAACCTTGTTCTTCGACTTCCGCCGGATCAGCTTATCCGCCCGCTGGATGAGCTTTTGGCACTGATCACCAGTACGTTGGTCGTTCCACATGATTGCACGACGCAGCGGATTACCCGCCGCGTCGGCAAGAACCGCCGAATGAGCGCCGGCAGAAAAGGAAATCGCAACAATCTGATCCGCCGACACATCCGCCTTGCTCACGGCCTGTGCCACAGACTTCTGGAGTGCAATCCACCAATCCTGAGGATCCTGCTCACTCCAGCCTGCCAGAGGGGCGTGAGTAGGGACCGCATGAGCTCCCTCCCCTTTGCATTGACCGTCAAGAGTAATGAGGCTTACTTTTAGCGAACCTGCGCCAAGATCTATGCCGAGCAGCAATTGCATTCCCTTACCGCCTTGCCCGTTCAGCCGTTAATGCTAACTGCATCTGCAGCCGACCGCAGCCCCAGCTTGCCTGGGTTGACCAGGTTTTCTGGGTCCAGGTAATCTTTAATTGCCTGAACCAGATCTAGCCCTACACCGAGTTCATTCTTCATCCACTTGCCCCGGAAGACGCCAACACCGTGGTGATGAGAAATCGAACCGCCATTGTCTAGCGCGAGCTGCTGTAGCACATCCCATATCGCCGCGTGCTGTGGCAAAGCTACCTCGTCGTCCATCGGCGGCAAGCGGAAGGTCATATACTGGCAAGCACCATCAGGATAGACGTGCGACCAATGCGAGCCAAAATGGACGTCCTCATTGATTGCCTTAACGGCCGCTTTCATCTTGGTGTAGGCATCATTAAGCCGGTCGTAAGGCAGCACCACCTCTACCGTGTCCATGAAATACCCCTGATCGGTCCAACGCTGCGACAGCGAAACGTAACGCGATTCCAGCCAGTCATTGAAGGCGTCGAGCGGCGCGATCTTGCCACCCTCCGAGTGGACGATATCGAGGGCAATCTTCTTCTCGGCGGCGACGAGTTCGCGATGCCCCGAAAACGAAAGGAACGTCATCACGGGGCGGCTTTTGAACTCATCCTGACCCTCTGTCCGGCTGGCTGTTTCCGCATCATCATAGATGCGAACAATCGCCGGACGGAGTTCGGCCTGCATGATGCGGCGCGCTGCACTGACAGCCTTTTCGACATCGGCGTAGGCAATGACGAGGTTCTCGACTACTTCTGGCTTACGCCAGATGCGCAATGTCAGCTCGGTGATAACCCCCAACACACCTTCGCTGCCAATGAAGATATCCTTAACCGACGGACCGACGGCGCGTCTCGCTTCTGGAGTGATGGCCATCATCTGCCCATCCGGTAAGACAACTTTCAGACCGACTACAATATCCTCGATCTTGCCATAACGGCTGCTCGCCTGCCCGCCACCGCGACAGGCGGCCCAGCCACCGACCGTCGAAATCTTGATCGATTGCGGATAGTGCCCTGCTGTCCAACCAACTGCATTTAAAGCTTCCTCAAATGCCCAGCCATTCATTCCTGCCTGCACCGTAACGAGGTGATTGATCTCATCAATATGCAGAATTTTATCGAGGCGGGTCAGATCGATTACCAGCTCATTACATAGTGGGATGGTCCCGCCCAGTACACCTGAACTCGTTCCGACAGGAATGACACGGATGCCATTGGCACGGGAAAATTTCATGACCTCGGAAATATCTTCCGCGCTCGCAGGACGTACCACAGCAACAGGCAATGTGCCCGGCAATCTTCCGGAGCGGTAGCAGAACTTGGCGTATGGCAGGCTGTCACGGCCGTAAGAAAGCCTAGTCTCCTGATCCGTCAGGACATTGTCCTTACCCACGAGCTCGTGCAGTTGCGCAACGAACTCATCATTGAGAGTTGGCGATACGGCCAACTGCTTCAACCCACTCAATTCAGCTTCATTGAAACGTACGGCTATGTTGTTGCTTGACACTGGGCCATCTCGACTTTGATTGAACAAACGTTTGTTCATTGTGCTATTGGATTTTTAATTTCATGTCAATATACCGTCTCCGAGAATTGTGTTGTTTTGCTGCGTGAATTGACCCCGCTTTTTTGTTGCCGTGATCGTTAGGAGAATTTAACCACTGGAAAATATGTCGGTAACTTAGCCCAGCTCCGACATTTCTCCTTGGCCCGAGCATTAGGAGTTTTTTCCAAGCATCTCCTTCAGAGCCGATACGTCCAGCATCGCGTCAGCCAAAAGACGTCTCAATTTGGCATTCTCGTCCTCAAGAGACTTCAGGCGCTTGGCGTCGGACACGTCGATGCCGCCATAATTCGAGCGTCATTTGCAAAACGTCGCATCACTGACGCTGTGCCTTCTGCACAACTCAACGGTCGACATCCAAGCCTGATGCTCCTTCAATATTTTCCGATGATCTGTTCTTCGCTGAAGCGGGATCGTTTCATGTTCCGTCTCCTTCTCCGGAGAACAGACCAACCAAATTGCGAGGACATTTCAGGGGAGCAGATCACCTATAGTCTCGCCACCACCGAGCTTTGAGATGGAGCATCAAGTTGGCTTAGAGGATCAAGGACATGTGAATGCCGCTGGTCATCGTTACCAGCAAGTTCAGCCATTGGGCATTTCCCAATACCGATTATGTTTTCGAGGCGCATTCCGCCGTCAGAACCTACTGGGATTCCACGGCGGCAATCAATGTGGTCCTCAATTTGACGATCGATGCCATTGCGGTGAAGCTCGGACCGAAAGCGCTGCAACATTACGAGAAAATACGAGAAATGGCCGACGCTCAGGTACAAAATAGATGAAATTTAATGGCGTAATTTGACGGATGTAACGAGGTTTACTCATTTCCCGAAGCAGAGCCACCCCAACTTTGTCGGCTTTGACAGGGGGCAGACCCGGCTTTTTTATGCAGTATCTTTTTGTTTTTACGCACTTTTTGAACGCCGTTTCGAGCTTTTCGACATACGATCTCAACCGACATAAAAAAGCAGGGCTTCCGCCCTGCTTTCAACTAGTTGGCTGCACGTTTAGGTGCATTGTTTTGTAAATCAACCAAATCGTTCACAATAGCGGCTGCCTCATTTTGTAGAACGTCTGTCGCGCTCTTCCGGTTTTTCTCAATGGCGAGATCAGCACTCAAGCTTCGCTCGTTCGATTGCAGGCCGTCATCAATCTGCGTATCGATGCCATCATTGACTTTTCCGCGCGCCTTGGTCCGCTTTTCCTGAACGGCCATCTCGTTGCGACGTTCTGTTTCATTGAGGGAGATGACTGTCTTCTCGCGCTGCGCCTTCAGCGTTGCCACATCTTGCACAAAGTCCTGGAATTCCGGGCTTTTCTGCACGCGCTCATCGTGCAGGCTTTGCAGCTTTGGCAACAACGTCTTTATGGCGTCCGAAAACTTGTATTTTGCTGCCTTGACCTGTGACCAGGGCAAGGCATTGTCGAAGCTTGATTCACCGACAAGTTTGAGATCGAAAAGCCCCGGCAGGCTGATATCAGGCGTCACGCCGCGCAATTGCGTTGTCCCACCGTCAATCCGAAAGAACTGGGCGACTGTGAATTTAAGCTCGCCATATTCCGGTTTAGGATTTTTGGCCACTTCGTCGAGATCAACAACGGTCTGTACGGTTCCCTTGCCGAAACTCGTTTCGCCGATGACCACGCCACGTCCATAATCCTGTATCGCCGCAGCAAAAATTTCGGAAGCCGAAGCGGACCCGCGATTGATCAACACGCCCAGCGGCCCCTTCCACGCGGGCGTAGGAAAACTGTCGCTTTCAACCTTGACTTCACCGCTTGCATTGCGCTGCTGGACCACAGGCCCTTTTCCAACAAACAGGCCAGTCAGATCAATCGCCTCACTGAGTGAGCCGCCACCGTTGTTGCGGAGATCGATCAAAATGCCATCGACCTTGTCCTGCTTCAGCTCTGCAATGAGCTTTGCAACATCGCGGCTTGCACTCCTGTAATTCTTGTCGCCTTTGCGTCGCGCTTCGATATCTTCATAGAACGCTGGCAGAGTGATCACTCCGATCTTACGCGAAGCGTCTCCCTCCTTCACTGAAAGAACCTTCTTCTGCGCGGCCTGCTTATCGAGACTGATCTTGTCACGAACCAGAGTGATGACGTGGTGCTTGCCATCCGGGCCAGCATCAACCGGCAGAATATCGAGCCGCACAGTTGATCCCTTGTCCCCGCGGATCATCTGCACCACCTCATCAAGACGCATGCCGATCACTTCCTTGATCGGGCCTTCTGTGCCCTGCCCAACGCCAACGATACGATCACCCACGGCGAGCTTACCTGATGACTGCGCCGGGCCACCCGCAACCAGTTCGCGAATGGTCGTATAATCATCCCTTTCCTGAAGAACGGCACCTATGCCGACCAGAGACAGCTTCATTGAGATATCAAATTCGGCTGAGGCCTTTGCGCCGAAATAATCGGTATGAGGATCGACCGATGTCGTGTAGGCAGCCATGAATGACTGGAAGGCATCGTCGCTGTTATATTTAAACGTGCGCTCAATGGAATTTTCGTAGCGTTTATCGAGCGTCTTGCGAATAGTCGCATCATCTTTGCCGGCCAGCTTCAGGCGCAGCCAATCGTTCTTGACGCGCTTGCGCCACAGGTCATCGCTTTCCTCAGTCGATCGCGGCCAGGGGGCCTTGTCGCGCACGATCGCGAAATCTTCCTGCTTGCTGAAATCGAAGCCCTGCTTGAGCAGGCTGCGCGCAAACGTCATGCGCTCAATGATGCGCATCTGGTAAGTATTGAAGATGGTAAACGGGATGGTCAAATCCTGACGTTCGATAGCGTCATCGATTTCCTTGCTGCCCGTCAAGAACTTGTCGACATCCGCCTGCAGAAAGATGAGCCGATCCGGGTCCAGCGAGTCGATAAACCGGTTCATAATCCGGACCGACAACGCATCATCCAGCACGATGGGCCGGTAATGAAAACGCGTAAGAAACTCTGCCGTCAGATGAGCGGCTTCAACTTGCTCCGGCGATGGCTTCAAAACGGCAGGTGAACTGACTTCAAGAGCATGCGCCGATGAAATGCCTGCCAGGAAGAGACAAACCAAACCAATTTTGATGCGTTTCAAGCTATGTTCCAATTCCGACATTGAGCGCCTAGTTCCAACCCTTGTTGAGCAATTATGGTTTTTTGGCAACCCTCTGTATAAACTGATCAGGAGCATGTGATCGCTTCGCTTTTGCATAAGACCATAAAGTTCGAGGCAAAATCACGTTGCTTTATGCCTGTCGCATTGGTGGCCTGGAACACATCACGGAAAATGTGACACGGTGTGCGGAACAAGATAGACGTCAAGACAAACCATTAGGGTCCAGACTCAATTGATCCACCATGTGACGATGGCGGCGATGTAGCAGGTTGCTGCGAAGTTAATCATGAGCTTGTCATATCGTGTCGCGACACGCCTCCAGTCCTTGAGGCGGCAGAAGGTG
>NZ_WBWA01000019.1 GCF_008932295.1 Brucella tritici
ATGGCGCAATCATTGCCCACTGCTGGTCATCAAGCCAGAATTCTCCTGCCATGGTCCAAAACTCCCGCTGCAGAAGCGAGTGAATCACGGAGTGCCAGTATGATCAAGAGTCTGATTGGGTTTTGGCCCTAGAGCATGTCTCCCGAAAGTGGGAACCGCCTCCGCGGGGAAATCAGTTCACTGGACTGATTTCTGATCCCCACTATGACGGGATAAAGACATACGTAAAAACAAATGGATAGAGCGGTTCCAATGTTCCGCTTTAACCGGAACGGCTCTGGAGCGCTCTCACTGTTTGTTTTGACGCGCATCTCATCCGGAAACCGTTTCACACTTTTGGGGATGCGCTCTAAAAGCGCGCCAAATTTCTCATTCTTTGTAACAAGCAGGTGAAGGCCGCTTTGTGCGGCCTGCGTGGTCTTGTCGTCAGTCTGTCCCGTTGATAGGTTCCAAGCCTGTTTATTTACAAGCCAGTTTGTTTATCTGAGTGGGCAGGGTATGGGTCGCATTTTTCTTGCTTTAGCGTTTGTTTTCTTCGCATTCGCCGCTCAGGCGGATGAAACACAGCCGATGCGGCTGCCGGTCGACAAGGAACCGCTGACATTCGTCACCGCCAATGGCAACAAGGTAAATTTTGCGCTGGAAGTGGCTGAAAGCGACGATGCGCGTGTGCGCGGACTGATGTGGCGCACGGATTTTCCCAAAGATCGGGCGATGATCTTCGTGTTCGGAGAGATGCGCCGCGTCATGATGTGGATGCAGAATACACCGTCGCCTCTTGATATGGTTTTCCTTGATGACAAGGGACGCGTATCGGCCATTCACGAAAATGCGGTGCCATTCTCCGAAAATATTATTTCATCTGAGGTTCCGGCAGCGTATGTCGTGGAACTTCTGGCCGGTACGGTGAAACGAACCGGCATAAAGCTCGGTGACAAGGCTATCCATCGCGTGATCTGCGGTGCGTGCAAGCCTTGATATCGAGACAAGACAATCAAGAGGAATAATCAGGTGAGTGCCCTCGATATCGAATATTTCGAACATGATGGCTTGCGTCTGGCGTACCGTCAGGACGGAGAAGGCGATCCGATCCTGCTCATTCACGGCTTTGCGTCTTCAAGTATCGTCAACTGGGTTTCGCCCGGATGGTTCCGCACGCTGACCGAAGCCGGATATCGCGTCATCGCCATCGATAATCGCGGTCACGGGCTTTCTGCAAAGCCCCATGACGCGGACGAATATACGCCGACCAAAATGGCGGCGGACGCGGCAGCACTTCTTGATCATCTCGGGATCGAGCAAGCGCATGTCATGGGCTATTCCATGGGCGCGCGCATTACCGCATTTCTGGCGATTGAACACGCCGAGCGCGTTCATAGCGCTGTTTTTGGCGGTCTTGGCATCGGCATGGTGACGGGCGCTGGCGACTGGGAGCCTATTGGCGAGGCGCTGCTTGCAGAAGATCCGACCACGATCAACCATCCGCGTGGGCAGATGTTTCGGAAATTTGCCGACCAGACGAAGAGTGACCGTATCGCCCTTGCCGCCTGCGTGATTACCTCCAAGGAGTTGGTTCCCGCTGCCGCGATTGCACGCATCATGCAACCCGTTCTCGTGGCCGTCGGCACAACCGATGATATTGCAGGCAGCGCGCAGGAACTGGCCGATCTTCTGCCAAATGGACAGGCCGTCGATATTCCGGACCGCGACCATATGCTGGCCGTTGGTGACAAAGTCTACAAGCAGGCGGTGTTGCAGTTTTTGAAAGAAAATCCGCTCTGACGGGAATTTGATCTTGGACAAAGAGCGCGCCGACGGGGCGCGTCAAATTCGGCTGTGTCAAGGCAAACCATTTTAAGTTATGCTGCGCGCCGAACTCGTATTGCGGCGTGGGGACTGAGCGAAAGTTCGGCTGTCGTCTCCTCCTCGCGCGGTGCAAAACTGGAGTATGCATATGTCCGTTCGCACATCAGCGAAAGCGACCCCCGGTCTGGGTCAGGTCGATCCTATCTGGCATTCCATCCGTGCCGAAGCGGAGGAAGCCGCCAAGAACGATCCCGTATTGGGTACGTTCCTTTATGCCACGATCCTCAACCAGCCGAGCCTGGAAGATGCGGTCATGCATCGTATCGCCGAACGTCTTGGCCATGCCGATCTGAGCGCCGATATTCTGCGCCAGACCTTCGACGCGATGCTGGATGCCAATCCTGAGTGGTCGCAGATTGTGCGCGTCGATATTCAGGCGGTTTATGATCGTGATCCAGCCTATAGCCGCTTCATGGACCCTATCCTTTATCTGAAAGGTTTCCATGCGATCCAGACCCATCGTCTGGCGCATTGGCTTTACCATGAAGGCCGCAAGGATTTTGCCTATTATCTGCAGAGCCGTTCGTCATCGATTTTCCAGACCGATATTCATCCGGCCGCACGGCTTGGCAGCGGTCTGTTCCTCGATCATGCGACCGGACTTGTGGTCGGCGAAACGGCCTTGATCGAAGACAATGTTTCGATTCTTCACGGTGTCACACTCGGCGGCACGGGCAAATCGAGCGGCGACCGCCATCCGAAAATCCGTCACGGCGTGCTGATCGGTGCTGGCGCGAAAATTCTTGGCAATATCGAAGTCGGTCATTGCTCGAAAATTGCTGCTGGCTCAGTGGTTCTGAAGCCTGTCCCGAACAATGTCACGGTAGCCGGTGTGCCGGCCCGGATCATGGGCGATACGGGTTGCGCCGAGCCTTCCCGAGTCATGGACCAGATGCTGGGCGAGGGGATTTAGGCGATACATCGTATTGTTGCAGGCTGAACGGGCCGCTTGCTGGTTTTTTCCAGTATGCGGCCTATATTCTGTCAAAAGAAGCTATTAGCTGCCGACAACCCTTGAGCACGGCTTTGCCGGGGGTTTACATAGGAAATGGCCGGATGCAATAAACCGGCTCAATTCAATATCAGGAGAAGCCGGTTGAAACCCGAAGAACTCAAAAAACTGGACGCCTATTTCAAACGGACCTTCAACAATCCCGGCCTGCAGGTGAAAGCGCGTCCTCGCAAGAATGACTCCGCCGAGCTTTACCTCAACGACGAATTCCTCGGCCTGGTCTATAAGGACGAGGATGAAGGCGAACTCTCCTACAATTTCTCGATGGCCATTCTCGACGTTGATCTTTGATAGGTCGCGGTAATCGCGTCGTGTGCGACGCTGATGCCGGGCAGGAATGCCCTCTGACGCCCTTTCCGATGGAGAGGGCGTTTTGTTATCCTGACACGACTATCCCTGAGTCCTGGATATCTCCATGAAATTCGGTTTTTCATTAGCCATGCTCCTGATGGCCCTGTCTTTAGCTGCGCGCGCAGAAGTTCTGGGAACTATCGAAACCGAACAGGACGATGGTTCGCGCTCGGTGATTGAGATACTTGATGAACCGCAAAGCATTGGGAAATGTGACGGCGCTTATGCTGCCGCAGCCTATGTCATGGACCGTGATTTTTCTCTTCTTGCAGGAAACGGATGCTGGAAGCTTCTCGGATCGGCAGAAATATTAAAGCTGGAAATCGTGCTGGCTGCCACGGAGGAACATCTTTTGAGTGGAGTTCCGCTTGGCAAGATCAAGTTCGCTGAAGACGGTCGCTCCAAGTTTCAGCATCTGGTTGGGCAATAAAGCGCGTCGCGCTTTATCAAACTTGAAAGGCACGCTTTAAGCTTTTGTTTTCAAGCATGTTGCCCAAAACCGGTTCCCACTTTTGGGCAACATGCTTAGAATCAGTCGATCTGTTTCGTATCGTTTCCCAGAAGATGTGCGTTCGCAAAATCAATAATTGCGCTGTCCAGTGACTTCCATTCGGCCAGCATGGAGCGAGGGAAGCGATAGAGTATCTGCAGGTCGCGCCCGAACTGGACATCGCGCTCGCATGAATTGAAGCTTTCCGCAGCACTATCCGCAAGGCATCGCGCAACGAATTCCGGCTTGCCGCTGCTCGGATCTGACAGGGCGAGTTCCTCGCCCTTGTAACCGCTGTTTTCGAGAAAGCGGTGCACTGTCAGGTTTCCGGGCACTGCTTCTCCGTTCGGGTCAATCAGTTCGGCATAGATCGGCAGATAACGCCCGCTCATATCGCGCGACATGGTTCGCTGCTCGATGGACATGAAAATGAGATGCCGTTTTGGAGTGAGGAGGTTGAAGATGGCGCGGTCGCGTTCCGTGTAGCCGGTAAGGCCCGGCCAGCGGGCATAAAGATCGAGACGCCCGGTCACACCATCTCGTCGCTGGTTTGAAAAGCGGATCATATTGGCTGGAATCGACAGGACGTTGTTGCCAATGATGATTTCATAAGCGTGCGTGCTGTCGGAGTGTCCGCCTCGCGCAATCAGCGGACCAAGCAGACGTCCGCCAACATTCACGGCAACCGAAAGCAGAATCAGGACGATAACCGCCAACAGCAGCCAGCCGAAGAGGCGACTTCCCATTTTCGAGGCGGTGTAATCTGGTGCTGTTTCCATCTGGGTTTCATGGCGATGATATTGCAAAAGAATATCGGTCTTTTATGGTTAACAGAGCGTGAAGTCGTGCTTGTATGACGGCTTGAAACGGCTTAGCGATTCAATATCGAGTTTGCTGATGGAGGAAGAACATGCCGATCTATGCATATAACGGGCACAAGCCGCTATTCGCGGACCGCAGCAGCAACTGGATCGCACCCGATGCGACCCTGATCGGCAAGATCGTTGTCGGCGAGAATGCCGGTTTCTGGTTCGGTGCTGTTTTGCGCGGCGATAATGAGCCGATCACCATTGGGGACGACACCAATGTTCAGGAACACACCATCATGCATACGGATATCGGCTTTCCGCTGACAGTCGGTGCAGGCTGCACCATCGGGCATCGGGCCATTCTTCATGGTTGCACCGTCGGTGACAACACATTGATCGGCATGGGCGCCATCGTTCTCAACGGCGCGAAGATCGGAAAGAATTGTCTGATCGGGGCAGGGGCGCTTGTAACCGAGGGCAAGGAAATACCGGACAATTCGCTGGTGGTCGGCTCTCCTGCGCGAATTCTCCGGGAACTGGACGATGCTGCGGTCGAAAAACTCAGACTTTCCGCAGAACATTACGTCGAGAAGGCCCGGTCTTTCATGCGCGGGCTGGAGCCGGCCTGAAAAGAAAAAGGACGGGGCCAGAGGGAGACTGACGGCCCGTCCTTGTTCGTTTTATCGTCTGATCAGTTCTTGATGCTGCCGACCAGGAGTTCGCGGTCACTCTTGATCGAAACCCAGCTTCCGGTGTTCGTGGTCGACTGGCGCTTCAGATAGCTATAGTCGGTCTTGTTCCAGGCGAGGACGCGGGTATCGAGATTGTCGAGGATGAAGTCGCCGCGGTCGGTGCGAACGGTCAGAACCGCATGGCCTTCACCGTTTGGCTGGCGAACCACTGTGAAAAGCAGCGTATTTGCCGGGATGCCGAGCGCCATCAGTTCGCGACGCTTCAAAAGCATGTAGTCGTCGCAGTCACCCACTGTTGTCGGGTATTCCCAATATTCCTCGCGGCCCCAGGCTTCCATATCGGTCATCGGCGCGATCTTGTCGTTGACGCTCGCATTCACCGTAATGATCTGTTTCCAGATTTCCGGTGTCAGCTTCAGCATATTGCTGTTGCGGCTGGTGATGTTGCATTCGGACTTGTAGCGCTCGCAGAATTCGTAATGGCCAATGGGCTGCGAAGTGCGTTCTCCGGTCGTCATCCACGGTGAATTGGAGGCGGGGCTTGCTGCCTCTGCCAGTCCGATTCCGAGCAGCATCAGGATGGCTGCGATGATGGTTTGTTTTGTCATTCTTTTGTCTCCCTGTTGGAGACCAAGATGACTTAGACAATTTGAAGGCACGCAAATTTGCGCGCGAAAATGCGAGTCAAATTCGATTAAAACTGCAAATAACGCTGAAACTTTTTGTCAACGAACAGACAAATTCAGGGCAAATCGGGCCGTTTTTGCGGCTTTTTCGTGATTGCGGGCATTTCGCGGTTTGCCATTCCGTAACCTTGACGCGCATTCATCTTTTGGGCGGATGCTTTCAACCGAAAAGATTGTCCAGTGTTGTGCTGGTCTGGATGGTAGCGAATTCGATTGCGAAGCCGCCCTGGAAATGACGGACGACGGTTCCCCGGATCGGTCCTAGCATGACGCCGCTCTTGATCGCGGGCTTGAACTCGCTTTCGATGGCAGCACCGGAAAGCGAAAGGTCGGCAATGCGGCACAGTCTTTGTGCGCCGTCGGTAAATGTAATGTTGTGCTGGGCCTTGCGCGGCACGACGCGTTCGTGACGGCGATCTTCGGGCAAGGAAAGTTCGTGCTTGTTGGCAAGCCAGGTCAACTGTGCGGAAAGCTTGTCTTTCTTCTGTTCGGAGGTCGACAGGAGAATGTGGAAGCCTTCGGATGTAATCTCGTTGGCAATTCCTTCGATCCGTCCCACATGGTCGATATAGGCGATGATGCGTTCGCCGTTGCGCGGCGTTGCAATGCCGCTCATGAGTGCAGTTCCAGGCGACATGCGCTTGATGATACAAGGAAATTCGCTGCGATTTTCCAGCATGTAGCGACCGTTGAGATCGACATTCACGGCGTTGAAATTTTCCTGCCGCACGTTGCTCGCAGAAGATGCCGCAGCAAATCTGTTCATCAAAGCCGATCCATCTCGAATTTTGGCACTCTCACTACCTGTCACAATACAGTAGCCGTCGATAAAGAGAAATCGCGATTTCACCCCTGCGTCAGGCTTTGCCGCCCTTGATAATGCGCAATTTCGGAACGGCATGTGGCTGCGTCGGGCGAACATTCGTCCACTCTCGCCCTCCTCGGGGCGCATTTACTGTGATGGCAGCCGATTTTCGAACGTCATTTGCCAGAATCAGATCGGGAGCCACCGGTTCGATAGAATTCAGATGGCCGAGGACGATTGGATCGGCTCCGACCCATGTGACGGAATCAAGCACAGCTATGCTGCCGAGAAGGCTGATCTGCCCATTCGACGCTTCCAGCGGGGCGAGAAACATTTCCAGACCGAGGCTTCGTCCGGACATGCTGATTCCCACATGCGAAACGAGGGCAGGGACTTCGAGGCTACTCACATTTTCCGTCAGTTCGCCAAGGGCTGCCCGGTCCCGCTCGGACCAGAGCGAGAGAAACCGTGTGTTTTTCAGTTCCCGACCGAAAAGGGTGCAGATGCGTGTTCCCGCCAGACGAAACGACAGGTCGCCGTCCTTTTCAGCCTCAAGGAAGAAGAGGTCGGACAGGTGGCGCCCGAGCTTGCGCGGCTCGATCTGTTCGCGCATTGGCGCACGAAAGAAACCGTTTTCCGTGCGGGCCAAGCGCTGCCATTCGCTGAAAATCGCGATCGTACTGCGGTGTTTCATCATGCGCCGTTGATTTGTCCGTTGCACGCGGAGGCTGCCTCCGCTGTTGAACGCATTAAAATAGTATTAACGACGAGGATGCCAGTTTAACCCTTTCTTCATCCACCGGGCTCGTCTGTTAAGGTTAATAATAAGTAATGGTTGCATGGCACTGAAAGACGCGCTTTGATAAGGCTTCAGACGAAGCCTTTGACTTGGTTGGCGTTTTTCTGAGCTCCAGATTTAATTTCGCGAAAGATTTCTGTTCGCGTCAAGGCCGGCCGGGAACCTCCGTCGGCCTTTATTTTTAACAAATTCTGCCCTATCAACATGCATCGACCAGACGCAAAAGGCTCCTTCGGTCCGATTGCGGTGCTTCGCATAAAATAGAAAGCAGCAGTTCATGAGCGTACCCCAGCCGGAAATGAACGGCAGTAACCGCCGGTCGGGCGGTAGTGAGCCGATATTCAATATTCCGGGCGTTGTTCTCGCTCTGATCGGCCTGTGCGCTGCAGTCTATATTTATCAGAACTACCTCATCAGCGAGCAGCAGAACTATGAGTTCATGCTGAACTTCGCGCTCATCCCGGCACGTTTCTCACTGGCGGATGGTTTTACCGATCCCGCAGCACTTTTCACGCTCATCAGCTATTCCTTCATGCATGGCGGCTTTGCCCATATTGCCGTCAACATGATCTGGCTCGCAGCTTTCGGTTCCCCGCTCGCGGGCCGTATCGGTACGGGGCGAATGATCGTTTTCTGGATATTCACCTCGGTGATTGCCGGGTTGACCCATTATGCGATCTATCCGGACAGCGTTTCGCCACTAGTGGGGGCATCGGGTGCGATTTCGGGAATGATGGGTGCAGCGGCGCGTTATGGCTTCCGCCGCATCGGCCATGGACGCAGATCGGAATTCGCTGGCCCTGTTCTTCCGGTTGGACTGACCCTGACGCTGAAGCCTGTCCTGACTTTTGTGGGTGTCTGGTTCCTGATCAACATCATTACCGGCCTTTATTCGACTGGCGAGGCGGACCTTTCCAGCATTGCCTGGGAAGCGCATATAGGCGGCTTCATTGCCGGGTTCTTCGGTATTTCACTGCTGGACCGCCCACGCAGCTATGATGCCGTGCTGAGGCGATAAGTTCTGCACTCTTTTGGCTTTGACAAAGCCTTCTCCCCATTTGATGCCACTTGCTAATCTGACGTTCGAAGCGCACCATCATGGAACGTGGTGGGAGGAGCTGCGTTCTGCTTCATATGGCGTTTGAACGCCGGAAGCAGCGAGTGCTAAATCTTGGAGGGACTTTGGCATGACCGTAAGATCGATTCTCGAAACAAAGGGCAGGGATGTGCTGGTTATCGCACCTGCCGATACGCTATCCCACGCCGTCGCCATGTTGAACAAACACAAGATCGGCGCGCTGGTGGTGTGCGACGAGGCCGGTCGAATCAAGGGTATCCTGTCTGAACGCGATGTTGTGCGCGCCGTTGCGGCACAAGAAACCAAGGCCATGAGCATGCCGGTGGCCGAAGTCATGACGGCAAAAGTGCAGGTCTGCCGCGAACATCATACGATCAATCAGGTGATGGAGATCATGACGCGAAGCCGATTCCGCCATATGCCGGTGGAAGAAGGTGGCAAGCTCGTGGGAATCATTTCAATCGGTGACGTCGTGAAGCGGCGCATCGAAGACGTCGAGCGCGAGGCGGAAGATATCCGCACCTATATCGCTACCGCCTGAGAGCCTGTTCCAAAAGTCGCCCTGTGTGGCTGCAAATGGTAATTTATCTGCGTTCCGGTGCTCGCGCCGTTTTTGGATTCAGGCTTCGAAACGATTTTTCCATTCTCCCGGATGGGAAGCCAACCGGGAGAGGTTTTTTGCAGTCGAATCAACGTGCGCGGAGATATCGCTCGGCAGCGTAAAGCGAGATTGCAGCCGCATTCGATACGTTGAGCGACTTGATTTCGCCCGGCATGTCGAGGCGGGCAAGCGCGGTGACTGTTTCGCGCGTCTTTTGACGCAGGCCTTTGCCCTCCGCACCAAGTACGAGAGCGATTCGTCCGCCGGACAAGGTGGCTTCCATTTCCAGCGGCCCTTCCGAATCAAGACCGATGGTCTGGAACCCGAGGCTGTGCAGCTCTTCAATCGCTTCGGCCAGATTGCGCACTTCAATATGCGAGATCATTTCGAGGGCACCGGAGGCGGCTTTCGCCAGAACGCCGGTTTCCTGCGGGCTGTGACGGCTTGTCGTAATCAGCGCGCCAGCCCCGAAGGCTACGGCTGAACGCATGATGGCGCCGACATTGTGCGGATCGGTCACCTGATCGAGGACGAGAAGCAGCGGGCTGTCCTTCAGTTCGGACAGTTTACGCGCGCGCAGCGGCTCGGCTTCGATCATGACGCCCTGATGGACGGCTTCGGAACCGGTTTCCTTGTCGATGTCGCGCGGATCGACGATTTCGACGGGGAAGGGGAGAGATTCGGCCTCTCCGATCTCGAGCCGGGCGAATCCGTTTCGCGTCGCGCGCATGCGCAATATTTTGCGTTCCGGGTTTTCCACGGCTGCGCGGACCGTATGCAGGCCATAAAGCCGGACGGTTCCCTCGGTCACGGCGCTTGCTGAAATGGAAGGACGCTGCGGTTTGCGCGGTGATTTGCCTTCGGTCACGGCCTTCTGGTCGCGATGCTGGCGGCGCAGGCGCGCATAATGAGAATCTTTTGGTGTGCGGGGCGAGTTTTGATCGGTCATGGCGTGCTTATAACTCTTTAGGTGAGCGGAAGATAGCGACTTCACCTGTGATTGCTATCAGGCTGTTCTGATTGCCAAATAATCTCTGATGGCTGGAAAATCCTGAGAAATGCGGGCGTTTGAGCCTATGAAACGGGAGCGTGGAAGAGGAACTTTCCACGACGTTGTGGACGGACATGCATTCTTTTCGCTTTTACCCTGTTGACAGGGGATAAGCTTATCGTCATAAGGCCCCTCGCGGATCGACGGCTGGCCCAACAGTCAGCCAGAAGCCCCGCGGAAATGCCTAGTCGCTCGACTCTGCTGATAGTGATATCTGGAGGGATGCCCGAGTGGTTAAAGGGGACGGACTGTAAATCCGTTGGCTATGCCTACGTTGGTTCAAATCCAACTCCCTCCACCACTGTCGGATCAGAGTTAAGAGTGCGCGGGTATAGCTCAATGGTAGAGCAGCAGCCTTCCAAGCTGAATACGCGGGTTCGATTCCCGCTACCCGCTCCAAGTTTTTCAGAGCGGTTTGGCGTGTAAGGAATCATCGACGGGCGGTTCGCCGTTCCGTTTTGGCATAAATGCTGGCCCGGAAGCCAAAAGGCTTTTGTGCTGGCGCTTGAGCGGTTCTAGAACAAAGAGAACAACGGCGATGGCAAAGAGCAAATTCGAACGTACGAAGCCCCACGTTAATATCGGCACGATTGGTCACGTTGACCATGGCAAGACGTCTCTGACGGCTGCGATCACGAAATACTTCGGTGACTTCAAGGCCTATGACCAGATCGACGCAGCGCCTGAAGAAAAGGCGCGCGGTATCACGATTTCGACGTCGCACGTCGAGTACGAAACCGCAAACCGGCACTATGCACACGTCGACTGCCCTGGTCACGCCGACTATGTGAAGAACATGATCACCGGTGCTGCGCAGATGGACGGCGCGATCCTGGTTGTTTCGGCTGCTGACGGCCCGATGCCGCAGACCCGTGAGCACATCCTGCTCGCCCGTCAGGTTGGCGTTCCGGCAATCGTTGTGTTCCTGAACAAGTGCGACCAGGTTGACGATGCAGAACTGCTCGAACTGGTTGAACTGGAAGTGCGCGAACTTCTGTCGAAGTACGACTTCCCGGGCGATGAAACCCCGATCGTCAAGGGCTCGGCTCTTGCTGCTCTGGAAGATTCGTCGAAGGAACTGGGCGAAGACGCTGTTCGCGCTCTGATGGCCGCTGTTGACGACTACATTCCGACCCCGGAACGTCCGATCGACCAGCCGTTCCTGATGCCGATCGAAGACGTTTTCTCGATCTCGGGCCGTGGTACGGTTGTGACGGGTCGCGTTGAGCGCGGTATCGTCAAGGTTGGTGAAGAAGTTGAAATCGTCGGCATCAAGGCGACGACGAAGACGACGGTTACCGGCGTTGAAATGTTCCGCAAGCTGCTCGACCAGGGCCAGGCTGGCGACAATATCGGCGCTCTGATCCGCGGCGTTGGCCGTGAAGACGTTGAACGCGGCCAGGTTCTCTGCAAGCCGGGTTCTGTGAAGCCGCACACCAAGTTCAAGGCAGAAGCTTACATTCTGACCAAGGACGAAGGTGGCCGTCATACGCCGTTCTTCACGAACTACCGTCCGCAGTTCTACTTCCGCACGACGGACGTGACCGGTGTTGTCACGCTGCCGGAAGGCACGGAAATGGTTATGCCTGGCGACAACGTTGCTATGGACGTCACCCTGATCGTGCCGATCGCAATGGAAGAGAAGCTCCGCTTCGCTATCCGTGAAGGCGGCCGCACCGTCGGTGCAGGCATCGTCTCCTCGATCATCGAGTAATCAATTTGACTGGCGGTTACGCCGCCAGTCTGGCATTCTGCCGATCAGGCATTGCAATGCCGCATAGGGGTATAGCTCAGTTGGTAGAGCGACGGTCTCCAAAACCGTAGGTCGCGGGTTCGAACCCTGCTGCCCCTGCCATTTCATAACGGGTGCTCATGGCTTGACTATGGGCGCCCGTTTTCTATATTGTAAGTTAGGCGGTAATCTATGCCGCCTTACCTTTTCGATGGTGGCGCAGGCTTCGGCAGGGCGACGCCGTTGAAAACGATAATTCCCTGCAGGATTTGTTGGCCGGGCAGGGGAGGATTGCCGCCGCACGATTGGATGGTGCGCCGAGTGATATTCGCAAGGATCGGATTTCCGATAAGCCTGTATGGTATTCTTTTAACCTTTGGGCTTGTTTTTTCCGGGAATCGATTCTATGTAGCGTCAACAGACACGCGGCGCGTGGGGCTGAATTTTCAGCTTTGCGTGCCGTATACGCGTGACTTCAGGCTTCTGATTCGTTTCGGCGGGGCAGGGTTTGAGGGGAGCGCCGGATCAATGACAGAGCGGCAGATGGCATCCAAGACGAATCCGATCACCTTTTTTCAGCAGGTCCGCGCCGAAACGGCGAAGGTAACCTGGCCTACACGGCGTGAAACGGTCATCTCCACCATTATGGTGGTGATCATGGCGTTTCTGGCTGCCGTGTTCTTTTTTCTTGCCGACCAGCTTATGGCCTATGGCGTAGAATTTATTCTCGGCCTTGGTCGATAAGTTAGGATTGGGGAGTTTTTAGATGACGGCGCGCTGGTACATCGTTCACGCCTATTCCAATTTCGAAAAGAAGGTCGCCGAGGATATTGAAGCCAAGGCGAAGCAGAAGGGTCTGTCCGAGCTGATCGAGCAGATCGTTGTGCCGACCGAGAAGATCGTTGAAGTGCGCCGCGGCCGCAAGGTTGACGCAGAGCGCAAGTTCTTCCCGGGTTACGTGCTGGTTCGTGCAACCCTCACGGATGCCGTCTTCTCGCTTATCAAGAATACCCCGAAAGTCACTGGTTTCCTTGGTGATTCCAAGCCTGTTCCTGTTTCCCAGAAGGAAGTCGACCAGATTCTGAACCAGGTTCAGGATGGCGTCGAGCGTCCAAAGACTTCGGTATCCTTCGAGATTGGCGAAAACGTCCGCGTTTCCGATGGTCCGTTCGCTTCGTTCAACGGTATCGTTCAGGAAGTCGACGAAGAGCGCGCGCGTCTCAAGGTTGAGGTTTCCATCTTCGGGCGCGCAACGCCTGTGGATCTGGAATACGGTCAGGTCGACAAGCTCTGATCGTTTTGCCCGAAAGGGCATTCATCCCGACCGAATTTCGGGTGGGGTGAAGTGGTGGAAGGGAAGGCGGCTTAGCCGGTCGTCGATCTCCGAACCACCGAACTGCCCGCCAGTCGAACTGGCGTCAGTCGAGAGCCGGATTATCCGGCATTAATCGAGAAAGCCGGATTATCCGGCAAGTTATAAAGGCAGAAAGCAATGGCTAAGAAAATTGCAGGCCAGCTTAAGCTCCAGGTAGCGGCAGGTGCGGCCAATCCGTCGCCCCCGATCGGTCCGGCCCTGGGTCAGCGCGGCATCAACATCATGGAATTCTGCAAGGCGTTTAACGCTGCCTCGCAGGAAATGGAAAAGGGTTCGCCGATTCCAGTCGTGATCACCTATTACCAGGACAAGTCTTTCACTTTTGTGATGAAGACGCCTCCGGTAACCTACTTCCTCAAGAAGGCTGCTAACCTCAAGTCCGGTTCGAAGACCCCGGGCAAGGCGAGCGCCGGCACGATCTCCCGCGACAAGGTTCGCACGATCGCTGAAGCGAAGATGAAGGATCTGAACGCCGCTGATATTGAAGCAGCGATGCGCATGATCGAAGGTTCTGCCCGTTCGATGGGCCTGGAAGTGGTGGGCTGAGACGATGGCGAAGATTTCCAAGCGCATTAACAAGATCCGTGAAGGCGTCGATCGCAACAAGCTGTACGATCTGTCGGCTGCTATCGGCCTCGTCAAGGAACGTGCTGTCGCCAAGTTCGATGAAACCATCGAAATCGCGATGAATCTCGGCGTTGATCCGCGCCACGCTGACCAGATGGTTCGCGGCGTTGTCAACCTGCCGAACGGCACGGGCCGTACGGTTCGCGTTGCTGTTTTCGCTCGCGGCGACAAGGCTGAAGAAGCCAAGAAGGCTGGCGCCGACATCGTCGGTGCGGAAGAACTGTTCGAAATCGTCAATGGCGGCAAGATCGAATTCGATCGCTGCATTGCTACCCCGGACATGATGCCGCTCGTCGGTCGTCTCGGTAAGGTTCTCGGCCCGCGTGGCATGATGCCGAACCCGAAGGTTGGCACCGTCACCACCGACGTTGCAGCTGCTGTTGCTGCTTCCAAGGGCGGCGCAGTCGAGTTCCGCGTCGAGAAGGCTGGTATCATCCATGCCGGTATCGGCAAGGTTTCCTTCGACAATGCCAAGCTCGAAGAAAACATCAAGGCTTTCGCTGACGCCGTCATCAAGGCAAAGCCGTCGGCTGCCAAGGGTGAATACGTCAAGCGCGTATCGCTTTCCTCGACCATGGGCGTTGGCGTCAAGGTCGACCCGGCAACCGTCAAGGTCGTCGCCTAAGTTTTCAGGGCTCCGGTTCGCCGGAGCCCAAGCCTTTCCGAGAGGGGAGGCGTGGCTGCCAGCCGGTCCTGCAATGCGGGGCGAATGGCAAGAATTCCGGATCGCAAGATCCGGATAGCCGGACGAAAGTCCGGTTATCCTGTCCGAGATTGCAGGCGGATCATCATCTTCGGGTGGTAATCCTTAAACATATGGCCTGCATGAGACGTGGAATAACCCTGTTTCGCGTGAATACGCATGCAAGGTTTGAACCGTAGTTGCCTTTGAGTGATGCCTGGCTTCCAGGATAGCTGAAGGGGACAGGATCCTCGAACGTCGGGCTGACTGTGAAGTTCGTCCGGCAAAGGCAACCCGGCAGGGCCATGTGGTCCTGCCTACTGGAGAGAGACAGTGGATAGAGCGGAAAAACGCGAATTTGTCTCGTGGCTGAACGGCGCTTTTAAAGAGTCCGGTTCGGTCGTCGTGGCCCACTATACCGGTCTCACCGTTGCGCAGATGAGCGATCTTCGCTCGAAGATGCGCGATGCAGGTGGGTCCGTTAAAGTCGCGAAAAACCGCCTTGCCAAGATCGCTCTTCAGGGCACGGAATCGGAAGGCATTTCTGATCTGTTTACAGGTCAGACGGTTGTTGCTTACGCAAACGACCCGATTGCTGCTCCGAAAGTAGCCGTCGAATTCGCCAAGGCTAACGACAAGCTCGTTATCCTCGGTGGTGCAATGGGTGCAACGACGCTTAACGCCGATGGCGTCAAGTCGCTTGCTTCGCTCCCATCGCTCGACGAACTGCGCGCAAAGCTGGTTGGAATGATCCAGACCCCGGCTCAGCGTCTCGCAGTACTTACCAGCGCACCGGCGGGCCAGATCGCTCGCGTTATTGGCGCGCACGCCCGGAAGAACGAGGCGGCGTAAGGCCGTTTTTCGCTGTCAATTGTTCAAACCTTGAAACTAAGGAAATACCAAAATGGCTGATCTCGCAAAGATCGTTGACGACCTGTCGGCACTGACCGTTCTCGAAGCTGCAGAGCTTTCGAAGCTTCTCGAAGAGAAGTGGGGCGTTTCGGCTGCTGCTCCTGTTGCAGTTGCTGCTGCTGGTGGCGCTGCTCCTGCTGCTGCTGCTGAAGAAAAGACCGAATTCGACGTCGTTCTCGTTGACGGCGGCGCTAACAAGATCAACGTGATCAAGGAAGTGCGCGCAATCACCGGTCTCGGCCTCAAGGAAGCCAAGGACCTCGTCGAAGGCGCTCCTAAGGCTGTCAAGGAAGCCGCTTCTAAGGACGAAGCTGAGAAGATCAAGGCACAGCTCGAAGCTGCTGGCGCCAAGGTCGAACTCAAGTAAGTTCGGACTATTCTGGCGGATGGTTTTCCATCCGCCAGTTCCCGCCGGACTTTCCTGGTGGGTCGGATAACTGGAACCCTTTTCCTGAGTGCCGGAACGGCTTTCAGGAAACGGGTTTTAGCCCGTTAAGAGCGCCGCGTGTCGGTAACGATGCGGAAGGCAGCTCTGGAAAGTTTGCACATGATCCTTTTCGATCCATCCGATCTGAAGGGGCCGATCTGAAGGACCATGTGCTCGAAGGACCGCCGAAGGGCGGCGCATGATAAAGGCCGCAAGGCGTGAGCAAGCCGCAAGGCTATAGAACGAGGAGCGACGATGGCTCAGACCCATTCATTCAATGGTCGCAAGCGCGTACGCAAATTTTTCGGCAAGATCCCAGAGGTCGCCGAGATGCCGAACCTTATCGAGGTTCAGAAGGCATCTTACGACCAGTTCCTTATGGTTGAAGAACCATCCGGTGGGCGTTCTGACGAGGGTTTGCAGGCGGTTTTCAAGTCTGTTTTCCCAATTCAGGATTTCTCCGGCGCTTCAATGCTCGAATTCGTTCGCTACGAATTCGACGCACCAAAATTCGACGTTGACGAATGCCGTCAGCGCGATCTGACGTATTCGGCGCCACTCAAGGTGACGCTGCGTCTTATCGTGTTCGATATTGACGAAGATACCGGCGCGAAGTCGATCAAGGACATCAAGGAACAGGATGTCTACATGGGCGATATGCCGCTCATGACCGACAACGGCACCTTCATCGTCAATGGCACCGAGCGCGTAATCGTTTCGCAGATGCACCGTTCGCCGGGCGTCTTCTTCGACCACGACAAGGGCAAGACCCATTCCTCGGGCAAGCTCCTGTTCGCAGCTCGCGTCATCCCTTATCGCGGTTCATGGCTCGATATCGAATTCGATTCCAAGGACATCGTCTACGCACGTATCGATCGTCGCCGCAAGCTGCCAGCAACGACGCTGCTGATGGCGCTCGGGATGGACGGCGAAGAAATTCTCTCGACGTTCTACAAGACTGTCACCTATTCGCGTGATGGCGACAACTGGCGCATTCCGTATTCGGCAGACCGCTTCAAGGGCATGAAGATCATCTCCGATCTCATCGATGCGGACACTGGCGAAGTCGTTCTTGAAGCTGGCAAGAAGCTGACCGCCCGTTCGGCCAAGCAGCTTGCTGAAAAGGGCCTCAAGGCCATCAAGGCGACGGAAGACGATCTGTTCGGCTCATATCTTGCGGAAGATGTCGTCAATTACGCAACCGGCGAGATCTATCTCGAAGCCGGTGACGAAATCGACGAGAAGGTCCTCAAGACCCTGATCGACACCGGCGAGACGGAAATCAACGTCCTCGACATCGATCATATCAACATCGGCGGCTACATCCGTAACACGCTGGCTGTCGACAAGAACGAAAGCCGTCAGGAAGCGCTGTTCGACATCTATCGCGTCATGCGTCCGGGCGAACCGCCTACGATGGATTCCGCCGAAGCGATGTTCAACTCGCTGTTCTTCGACGCCGAGCGCTACGACCTTTCGGCCGTTGGTCGCGTCAAGATGAACATGCGTCTGGATCTCGACGCGGAAGACACCGTGCGCGTTCTGCGCAAGGAAGACATCCTGGCCGTGGTCAAGATGCTGGTGGAACTGCGCGACGGTCGCGGCGAAATCGACGACATCGACAATCTCGGCAACCGCCGTGTGCGTTCGGTCGGCGAACTGATGGAAAATCAGTATCGCGTCGGTCTGCTTCGTATGGAGCGTGCGATCAAGGAACGTATGTCCTCGATCGAAATCGACACGGTCATGCCGCAGGATCTGATCAACGCGAAGCCGGCTGCTGCAGCCGTGCGCGAGTTCTTCGGTTCCTCGCAGCTGTCGCAGTTCATGGATCAGACCAACCCGCTTTCGGAAATCACCCACAAGCGCCGTCTCTCGGCTCTTGGACCGGGCGGTTTGACCCGCGAGCGCGCTGGCTTCGAAGTCCGCGACGTGCATCCGACCCACTATGGCCGTATCTGCCCGATTGAAACGCCGGAAGGCCCGAATATCGGTCTGATCAACTCGCTTGCAACTTTTGCCCGCGTCAACAAGTACGGCTTCATCGAAAGCCCGTATCGTAAGGTGATCGACGGCAAGGTAACGAACGACGTTGTCTATCTGTCGGCCATGGAAGAAGCCAAGCACTCTGTTGCGCAGGCTAACGTCGAGCTTGACGAGCGGGGCGGTTTCGTTGACGAATTCGTCATCTGCCGTCATGCAGGCGAAGTGATGATGGCTCCGCGTGAAAATGTGGATCTGATGGACGTGTCGCCGAAGCAGCTCGTTTCGGTTGCTGCGGCTCTCATCCCGTTCCTGGAAAACGACGACGCCAACCGCGCTCTCATGGGCTCGAACATGCAGCGTCAGGCTGTGCCGCTCGTTCGCGCTGAAGCGCCGTTCGTCGGTACGGGTATGGAAGCGGTCGTTGCACGTGACTCCGGTGCTGCAATTGCAGCGCGCCGTGGCGGTGTGGTCGATCAGGTTGACGCAACGCGTATCGTTATCCGTGCGACCGAAGATCTCGATCCGTCCAAGTCGGGCGTCGATATCTATCGCCTGATGAAGTTCCAGCGTTCGAACCAGAACACCTGCATCAATCAGCGTCCGCTTGTGCGCGTTGGCGATCCCATCCAGAAGGGTGACATCATCGCTGACGGTCCGTCGACGGATCTGGGCGATCTGGCTCTTGGCCGCAACGTGCTCGTCGCGTTCATGCCGTGGAACGGTTACAACTACGAAGATTCGATCCTTCTTTCCGAGAAGATCGTTTCGGACGACGTGTTCACTTCGATCCACATCGAAGAATTCGAAGTTGCTGCCCGCGACACCAAGCTTGGACCTGAGGAAATCACCCGCGACATTCCGAACGTTTCGGAAGAAGCGCTGAAGAACCTCGACGAAGCCGGTATCGTGTACATCGGTGCTGAAGTGCATCCTGGCGACATTCTTGTCGGCAAGATCACGCCGAAGGGCGAAAGCCCGATGACGCCGGAAGAAAAGCTTCTGCGCGCCATCTTCGGTGAAAAGGCATCGGACGTCCGTGACACCTCCATGCGTATGCCGCCCGGAACCTACGGTACCATTGTTGAAGTTCGCGTTTTCAACCGCCACGGCGTTGAAAAGGACGAACGCGCCATGGCTATCGAGCGCGAGGAAATTGAGCGTCTCGCCAAGGACCGTGACGACGAACAGGCTATCCTGGATCGCAACGTCTATGGCCGTCTTGCCGACATGATCGATGGCAAGGTTGCTGCAGCGGGTCCGAAGGGCTTCAAGAAGGGCTCGACGATCACCCGTGAGCTGATGACCGAATATCCGCGGTCGCAGTGGTGGCAGTTTGCTGTCGACGACGAGAAGCTCCAGGGCGAGCTCGAAGCGCTTCGCAGCCAGTACGACGACTCCAAGAAGCTGCTCGAAGCACGCTTCATGGACAAGGTCGAAAAGGTACAGCGCGGCGACGAGATGCCTCCAGGCGTCATGAAGATGGTCAAGGTCTTTGTCGCTGTGAAGCGCAAGATCCAGCCAGGCGACAAGATGGCTGGCCGTCACGGCAACAAGGGTGTGGTTTCCCGCATTCTGCCAGTCGAGGACATGCCGTTCCTCGAAGACGGTACGCATGCCGACATCGTGTTGAACCCGCTTGGCGTTCCGAGCCGTATGAATGTGGGCCAGATTCTGGAAACCCACCTCGGCTGGGCATGCGCTGGCATGGGCAAGAAGATCGGTGAGCTCATCGACGTTTACCGCAAGACGGCCAATATTGAGCCGCTGCGCGAAACGCTGGAGCACATCTATCCGGACAACGACCGCAATGAACCGGTCCGGTCTTATGACGACGATTCCGTCCTCATGCTGGCCAACCAGGTGAAGCGCGGCGTGTCGATCGCAACGCCGGTCTTCGACGGTGCGGTGGAAGCCGACATCAACGCGATGCTGACGGATGCGGGTCTTGCAACGTCTGGTCAGTCGACGCTTTACGATGGCCGTACGGGTGAGCCGTTCGACCGTCAGGTGACCATGGGCTACATCTATATGTTGAAGCTCCACCACCTGGTCGACGACAAGATCCACGCTCGTTCGATCGGACCTTACTCGCTCGTTACGCAGCAGCCTCTGGGCGGCAAGGCCCAGTTCGGTGGCCAGCGCTTCGGCGAAATGGAGGTCTGGGCTCTGGAAGCATACGGTGCGGCTTACACGCTGCAGGAAATGCTTACCGTCAAGTCGGACGACGTTGCAGGCCGTACCAAGGTCTACGAAGCGATCGTACGCGGCGACGACACGTTCGAAGCAGGCATTCCGGAGAGCTTCAACGTTCTCGTCAAGGAAATGCGTTCGCTCGGCCTCAATGTCGAGCTGGACGATACGCGTGACGAACAGCAGCAGGCCCTGCCTGACGCAGCGGAATAAAGCTCAAGGGCGCGCCACGGTATTGCCGCGGCGCGCCTGTATAATCGTTTCCAGAATATGCGGGACACGGTCCTGCGCCGGAGACGAAACTACGGCAAGCCAGTTCATAACTGCGTAGTACCGCGATTTCTTTTCAGGATGGCAAGGATTTTCAGCTTGTCATCGACGACACAGGGCGACGGATCGCCCTCAAGGAGAACGGCATGAACCAAGAGGTCATGAATCTTTTCAATCCTCAGGCTCCGGCACAGACGTTCGATTCCATCAGAATCTCGATTGCCAGCCCTGAGAAGATTCTGTCCTGGTCATACGGCGAGATCAAGAAGCCGGAGACGATCAACTACCGCACGTTCAAGCCTGAACGCGATGGTCTCTTCTGCGCGCGCATCTTTGGCCCGATCAAGGACTATGAATGCTTGTGCGGCAAGTACAAGCGTATGAAGTACAAGGGCATCATCTGCGAAAAGTGCGGCGTGGAAGTCACGCTCTCGCGCGTTCGTCGCGAGCGCATGGGCCACATCGAACTCGCAGCTCCGGTTGCCCACATCTGGTTCCTGAAGTCGCTGCCGAGCCGTATCGGCACGCTCCTGGACATGACGCTCAAGGATATCGAGCGCGTCCTGTACTTCGAGAACTACATTGTTACCGAGCCGGGCCTGACCTCGCTGAAGGAGCATCAGCTTCTTTCGGAAGAGGAATATATGATCGCCGTCGACGAGTTCGGCGAAGATCAGTTCACAGCTCTTATTGGTGCCGAAGCTATCTACGAGCTTCTGGCTTCGATGGAACTCGAAAAGATTGCCGCCGATCTGCGCGTTGATCTGGCCGAGACCACCTCGGACCTGAAGCAGAAGAAGCTGATGAAGCGTCTGAAGATCGTCGAAAACTTCCTGGAGTCGGGAAACCGCCCGGAATGGATGATCATGAAGATCGTTCCGGTCATTCCGCCGGATCTGCGTCCGCTCGTGCCGCTGGACGGCGGTCGTTTCGCGACGTCGGATCTGAACGATCTGTACCGCCGCGTCATCAACCGTAACAACCGTCTGAAGCGCCTGATCGAACTGCGCGCGCCTGGCATCATCATCCGTAACGAAAAGCGCATGCTGCAGGAAGCTGTTGACGCGCTGTTCGACAACGGCCGTCGTGGCCGCGTCATCACCGGCGCCAACAAGCGTCCGCTGAAATCGCTGTCCGACATGCTCAAGGGTAAGCAGGGCCGCTTCCGTCAGAACCTGCTCGGCAAGCGCGTCGACTATTCCGGTCGTTCGGTCATCGTGACCGGTCCGGAACTCAAGCTGCACCAGTGCGGCCTGCCGAAGAAGATGGCGCTCGAACTGTTCAAGCCTTTCATCTACGCACGTCTTGACGCCAAGGGTTACTCCTCGACCGTCAAGCAGGCGAAGAAGCTGGTTGAAAAGGAACGTCCGGAAGTCTGGGATATCCTTGACGAAGTGATCCGTGAGCATCCGGTTCTTCTGAACCGCGCGCCTACGCTGCACCGTCTTGGCATCCAGGCCTTCGAACCCACTCTGATTGAAGGCAAGGCAATCCAGCTTCATCCGCTCGTTTGTACGGCATTCAACGCCGACTTCGACGGTGACCAGATGGCTGTTCACGTTCCGCTGTCGCTTGAAGCCCAGCTTGAAGCACGCGTGCTGATGATGTCGACCAACAACATCCTGCACCCGGCCAACGGCGCACCGATCATCGTTCCTTCGCAGGACATGGTTCTCGGCCTCTATTATCTGTCCATCGTGGCAGACAAGGAGCCGGGCGAGGGCATGATGTTCGCCGATATGGGCGAGCTGCAGCACGCGCTTGAGAACAAGGTCGTCACGCTGCACACCAAGATCAAGGGCCGTTTCAAGACGGTCGATGCCGAAGGCAAGCCTGTGTCGAAAATCTACGACACGACGCCTGGCCGCATGATTACCGGTGAGCTGCTGCCGAAGAACGTCAATGTGCCGTTCGACATCTGCAATCAGGAGATGACCAAGAAGAACATCTCCAAGATGATCGACCACGTCTACCGCCATTGCGGTCAGAAAGAGACGGTTATCTTCTGCGATCGCATCATGCAGCTCGGCTTCGCGCATGCCTGCCGTGCAGGCATCTCCTTCGGCAAGGATGACATGGTCATTCCGGACACGAAGGCGAAGATCGTTGCCGACACCGAAGCGCTTACGACCGAATACGAACAGCAGTACAATGACGGCCTGATCACTCAGGGCGAAAAGTACAACAAGGTCGTCGACGCCTGGGGCAAGGCTACCGACAAGATCACCGAAGAGATGATGGCGCGCCTGAAGGCCGTCGAATTCGATCCGGTGACCGGTCGCCAGAAGCAGATGAACTCGGTCTACATGATGTCGCATTCGGGTGCCCGTGGTTCGGTCAACCAGATGCGTCAGCTTGGCGGCATGCGCGGCCTCATGGCCAAGCCGTCGGGCGAAATCATCGAAACCCCGATCATCTCGAACTTCAAGGAAGGCCTGACCGTTAACGAGTACTTCAACTCGACCCACGGTGCCCGTAAGGGTCTGGCAGATACCGCCTTGAAGACGGCCAACTCGGGCTACCTGACCCGTCGTCTCGTTGACGTTGCACAGGATGCGATCATTTCGGAAGTCGATTGCGGCGCCGAAATCGGTCTCACCATGCAGCCGATCGTCGACGCCGGCCAGATCGTGGCTTCGATCGGCCAGCGCGTTCTGGGCCGTACGGCTCTCGATCCGATCCTGCATCCGACCACCGGCGAAGTCATCGTCGAGGCTGGCCGCATGATCGAGGAAAAGGACGTCGAGATCATCGAGAAGGCTGCTATCCAGTCGATCCGCATCCGCTCGGCCCTGACCTGCGAAACCCGCAACGGCGTTTGCGCCAAGTGCTATGGTCGCGACCTTGCACGCGGTACTCCGGTCAACCAGGGCGAAGCTGTCGGCGTTATCGCTGCTCAGTCGATCGGCGAGCCGGGCACTCAGCTCACCATGCGTACCTTCCACCTTGGCGGTACTGCACAGGTTGTTGACAGCTCGTATCTCGAAGCTTCGTATGAAGGCACTGTCAAGCTGCGCAACCGCAATGTGGTTCGCAACTCCGATGGCAACCTCGTGGTGATGGGCCGTAACATGGCTGTCCTGATCCTCGACGCTACGGGCAAGGAACGTGCGGTCCATCGCGTGACCTACGGTTCGCGTCTGTTCGTGGACGAGGGCGATGCGGTCAAGCGCGGCCAGCGTATTGCCGAGTGGGATCCGTACACCCGTCCGATCATGACCGAAGTTGAAGGCTACGTTGAGTTCGAAGATCTCGTCGATGGTCTCTCGGTTTCGGAATCGGCCGACGAGTCGACCGGTATCACCAAGCGCGTCGTTATCGACTGGCGTTCGACCCCTCGCGGTTCGGATCTCAAGCCTGCCATGGTCATCAAGGACAAGGCTGGCAAGATTCTGAAGCTGTCGAAGGGTGGCGATGCCCGCTTCATGCTCTCCGTGGAATCGATCCTTTCGGTCGAGCCGGGCGCGCATGTTAAGGCTGGTGACGTTATCGCCCGTCTGCCGATGGAAAGCGCCAAGACCAAGGACATCACCGGTGGTCTGCCGCGCGTGGCCGAACTGTTCGAAGCACGTCGTCCGAAGGACCATGCCGTCATCGCCGAGATCGATGGTACCGTTCGTTTCGGTCGCGACTACAAGAACAAGCGTCGCATCATCATCGAGCCGAACGACGACACGATCGAGCCGGTCGAGTACCTCATTCCGAAGGGCAAGCCGTTCCATCTTCAGGACGGTGACGTCATCGAAAAGGGTGAGTACATCCTCGACGGCAACCCGGCACCGCATGACATTCTGGCGATCAAGGGCGTCGAAGCTCTGGCTTCGTACCTCGTGAATGAAATCCAGGAAGTCTATCGTTTGCAGGGCGTTTTGATCAACGACAAGCACATCGAAGTGATTGTCCGTCAGATGCTGCAGAAGGTGGAAATCACAGAATCCGGCGATACCGGCTACATTCCGGGCGACCACGTCGACCGCATCGAGCTGGAAGAGATCAACGAGCGCCTTATCGAAGAAGGCAAGAAGCCGGGCTCCGGCAATCCTGTCCTGCTCGGTATCACCAAGGCTTCGCTGCAGACGCCTTCGTTCATCTCGGCTGCGTCGTTCCAGGAAACGACCCGTGTGCTTACCGAAGCTGCGGTTGCCGGCAAGATGGACACGCTGCAGGGTCTCAAGGAAAACGTCATCGTCGGTCGTCTCATTCCGGCCGGTACTGGCGGCATGACCAACCAGATTCGTCGCATCGCAACCGCACGCGACGAGCTGATCATCGACGAGCGCCGCAAGTCTTCGGGTTCTACCGAAGCCAATGCGATGCTGGTCGACATGACCAACAGTGCTGCCGAGTAAGATCGACAGATACGAAACTGAAAAAGGCCGCCTTTCGAGGCGGCCTTTTTGTTTTCAAAGCGGTCATTGCAAAGGTGCAAAGCGACCTTGCGCCGTAAAAAAATGCCGGTCGGAACCGGCATTTTTCTGATGCTTATTCTTCTTCTTCGTCGTCGCCGTCGAATTCGATCAGCGCGACTTCGCCGGTGAGCGCGGTGGCCCAGGCGCTCTTGTGCGGTTCTTCTTCCGGCTCTTCGGTCAGTGTGCCCATCTCGAGAAGCTCGGCTTCATGATAGCCTTCTTCAGCAAGAATGCTGAGGACCGTCTGGACCAGATCTTCATTCTCGTCCGATTTGAGAAGCAGGTGCACTTCAACCGGAGATTCTTCGCCTTCGTTCCAGACGTCAGCGATGACGAGATGAACGATCGGCGAATCGTCGCCGGCTGCTGGGGATGTGGAAGACATTGAGAAACCCTTAATATTCTGTTGCGTTTCGACTCAGATGTGCTTCAATAGCCTGACCTGAGTGGCTGCGCCATGCTTGCATAGGAAAATGACGGTTTTGATCGCGAAATATTAGCGAATAGACGTCAAATGCGGCGCAACAACCTGTCCGGACGAAGCCAAAACGCCGGTTTAGGGTCTTCCATTGAAGAAACTTGATCCGCTGCCCTTGACGAAACGTCGCTAAAGACGTATCAGCAGCCCATCTGAGCCGATGTGAGACAAGCTTTTTCGGGGCGACGCGCCCTGAAGTTCATCTCAAACAGGGTTCGTTTTACGATCGAAATGCAACTTGCCGTTCGCATGAAGCGTCAGCTTCCTCTGCTTTTGTTCGGGGTGGTCACCGGTTGTCGTGACTTGTCCCGAATTTGTGCATCAGCATGGCGGTGAAACGGCCCGTATGGGCGTGGATACGAGATTTTTTATAGAGGAAGGTTGTATGCCAACCGTAAACCAGCTTATCCGCAAGCCGCGCACTGCGCCGGTAAAGCGCAATAAGGTTCCTGCACTGCAGGCAAACCCTCAGAAGCGCGGCGTTTGCACCCGCGTTTATACGACGACCCCGAAGAAGCCGAACTCGGCTCTCCGTAAGGTTGCCAAGGTTCGTCTGACGAACGGCTTCGAAGTCATCGGTTATATCCCTGGTGAAGGGCATAACCTGCAGGAGCACTCCGTCGTCATGATCCGCGGCGGTCGTGTAAAGGACTTGCCGGGTGTGCGTTACCACATCATCCGTGGCGTTCTCGATACCCAGGGTGTCAAGAACCGCAAGCAGCGCCGTTCGAAGTACGGTGCAAAGCGTCCGAAGTAAGATTTTCCGGGGATACCGGCTGCCGTAAGGTGAGCTGAGCCCGATGTAATTGAAAGAAAAGACGAAATGTCCAGACGCCATAAGGCTGAGAAGCGTGAGATCAATCCGGATCCAAAGTTCGGCGATCTCGTTATCACGAAGTTCATGAATGCAGTCATGCTTCATGGCAAGAAGTCGGTTGCTGAAAGCATCGTTTACGGTGCGCTCGATTCAATCGAAGCCAAGGCAAAGTCCGAGCCGGTCGCGCTGTTCCATCAGGCGCTCGACAACGTAGCTCCGCACATCGAAGTCCGTTCGCGCCGCGTTGGTGGTGCAACCTATCAGGTTCCGGTTGATGTGCGTCCAGAACGCCGCCAGGCACTTGCCATCCGTTGGCTCATCAATGCTGCTCGTGGCCGTAACGAGACGACGATGATTGATCGTCTTTCCGGTGAGCTGCTTGACGCTGCTAACAACCGTGGTTCTGCTGTGAAGAAGCGTGAAGACACGCACCGCATGGCTGAAGCCAACCGCGCCTTCTCGCATTACCGCTGGTAATCGTCGAAACCTATTCAAAGAGCGACTATCATGGCCCGCGAATACAAAATCGAAGACTACCGCAATTTCGGTATCATGGCTCACATCGACGCCGGCAAGACGACGATGACCGAGCGCATTCTGTTCTATACCGGTAAGAACCATAAGATCGGCGAAACCCACGATGGTGCGTCGACCATGGACTGGATGGAGCAGGAGCAGGAACGCGGTATCACCATCACGTCCGCTGCCACGACCACGTTCTGGCAGGGTCAGGATGGCAAGAAGCGCCGCTTCAACATCATCGACACGCCGGGCCACGTCGACTTCACGATTGAAGTTGAACGTTCGCTCCGCGTTCTCGACGGCGCAATTGCACTGCTCGACGCCAACGCTGGCGTTGAGCCACAGACCGAAACCGTGTGGCGTCAGGCTGAAAAGTACCACGTCCCGCGTATGGTCTTCGTCAACAAGATGGACAAGATCGGTGCCGATTTCTACCGTTGCGTAGAAATGGTCGGTTCGCGTCTTGGCGCCGTAGCACTTCCGGTTCAGCTGCCGATCGGCGCTGAAAACGAGTTCGAAGGCGTCATCGACCTGATCGAAATGAAGGCTCTGACCTGGGATGGCACGATCGGCGCATCTGCGACCGTTGGTGAAGTTCCTGAGCACCTCAAGGATCAGGCTGAAGAGTACCGCGAAAAGCTCATTGAGCTGGCCGTGGAAATCGACGAAGCTGCCATGGAAGCTTACCTTGAAGGTACCATGCCTACGAATGCAGAGCTGCGTGCTTTGATCCGTAAGGGTACCATCGACGTCAAGTTCCATCCGGTTCTTTGCGGTACTGCGTTCAAGAACCGTGGCATTCAGCCGCTTCTCGACGCTGTTGTGGAATTCCTTCCGGCTCCGACCGATGTTCCTGCGATCAAGGGCATCGACGTCAAGACGGAAACCGAAACCACCCGTGAATCTTCGGATGAAGCGCCGCTCTCGATGCTTGCATTCAAGATCATGAACGATCCGTTCGTTGGTTCGCTGACCTTCGCTCGTATTTACTCGGGTAAGCTGACCAAGGGCATTTCGCTCGAAAACACTGTTAAGGGCAAGCGTGAGCGTATCGGCCGTATGCTGCAGATGCACTCCAACAGCCGTGAAGACATCGAAGAAGCTTTTGCAGGCGACATCGTTGCTCTGGCTGGCCTCAAGGAAACCACCACTGGCGATACGCTCTGCGATCCGCTGAAGCCGGTTATCCTTGAACGCATGGAATTCCCGGATCCGGTTATCGAGATCGCGATCGAGCCGAAGACCAAGGCCGACCAGGAAAAGATGGGCATCGCGCTCAATCGTCTGGCTGCCGAAGATCCTTCCTTCCGCGTTAAGTCGGACGAAGAATCCGGTCAGACCATCATCGCCGGCATGGGCGAACTTCACCTCGACATTCTCGTCGATCGCATGAAGCGCGAATTCAAGGTTGAAGCCAACGTCGGTGCGCCGCAGGTTGCTTACCGTGAATCGATCACCCGTCAGGCTGAAATCGATTACACCCACAAGAAGCAGTCGGGTGGTTCGGGTCAGTTCGCTCGCGTGAAGATCATCTTCGAACCGCATGATGGCGACGATTTCATCTTCGAATCGAAGATCGTCGGCGGCTCGGTTCCGAAGGAATACATTCCGGGTGTTCAGAAGGGTATCGAAAGCGTCATGGGTGCAGGCCCGCTGGCTGGCTTCCCGATGCTCGGCGTGAAGGCCACCCTGATCGACGGCGCATACCATGACGTTGATTCGTCTGTTCTCGCCTTCGAAATCGCGTCCCGTGCAGCGTTCCGTGAAGGTGCGCAGAAGGCTGGCGCACAGCTCCTCGAGCCGATCATGAAGGTCGAGGTTGTTACGCCGGAAGATTACGTTGGTGACGTTATCGGCGATCTGAACTCGCGTCGCGGTCAGATTTCCGGCACCGAAGCCCGCGGCATCGCCACGGTCGTCAATGCAAACGTTCCGCTCGCCAACATGTTTGGCTACGTGAACAGCCTGCGTTCGATGTCCCAGGGCCGTGCACAGTACACGATGCAGTTCGACCATTATGAGCCGGTTCCGACGGCGGTCGCACAGGAAATCCAGAAGAAGTTTGCGTGACCTAAGGGTCACGCTCCCAATTAAAAGAATGCCTGAGCAGGCTAAATTTACGGAGAGCTCAAATGGCAAAGAGTAAGTTTGAACGTACGAAGCCCCACGTTAATATCGGCACGATTGGTCACGTTGACCATGGCAAGACGTCTCTGACGGCTGCGATCACGAAATACTTCGGTGACTTCAAGGCCTATGACCAGATCGACGCAGCGCCTGAAGAAAAGGCGCGCGGTATCACGATTTCGACGTCGCACGTCGAGTACGAAACCGCAAACCGGCACTATGCACACGTCGACTGCCCTGGTCACGCCGACTATGTGAAGAACATGATCACCGGTGCTGCGCAGATGGACGGCGCGATCCTGGTTGTTTCGGCTGCTGACGGCCCGATGCCGCAGACCCGTGAGCACATCCTGCTCGCCCGTCAGGTTGGCGTTCCGGCAATCGTTGTGTTCCTGAACAAGTGCGACCAGGTTGACGACGCAGAACTGCTCGAACTGGTTGAACTGGAAGTGCGCGAACTTCTGTCGAAGTACGACTTCCCGGGCGATGAAACCCCGATCGTCAAGGGCTCGGCTCTTGCTGCTCTGGAAGATTCGTCGAAGGAACTGGGCGAAGACGCTGTTCGCGCTCTGATGGCCGCTGTTGACGACTACATTCCGACCCCGGAACGTCCGATTGACCAGCCGTTCCTGATGCCGATCGAAGACGTTTTCTCGATCTCGGGCCGTGGTACGGTTGTGACGGGTCGCGTTGAGCGCGGTATCGTCAAGGTTGGTGAAGAAGTTGAAATCGTCGGCATCAAGGCGACGACGAAGACGACGGTTACCGGCGTTGAAATGTTCCGCAAGCTGCTCGACCAGGGCCAGGCTGGCGACAATATCGGCGCTCTGATCCGCGGCGTTGGCCGTGAAGACGTTGAACGCGGCCAGGTTCTCTGCAAGCCGGGTTCTGTGAAGCCGCACACCAAGTTCAAGGCAGAAGCTTACATTCTGACCAAGGACGAAGGTGGCCGTCATACGCCGTTCTTCACGAACTACCGTCCGCAGTTCTACTTCCGCACGACGGACGTGACCGGTGTTGTCACGCTGCCGGAAGGTACGGAAATGGTTATGCCTGGCGACAACGTTGCTATGGACGTCACCCTGATCGTGCCGATCGCAATGGAAGAGAAGCTCCGCTTCGCTATCCGTGAAGGCGGCCGCACCGTCGGTGCAGGCATCGTCTCCTCGATCATCGAGTAATGAAGGTTTGTGCAGGAACGCTCGCTTTGGAGCGAGCGTTCCCGCGTAACAAGGAACAGATGAAATGAACGGTCAAAACATCCGCATTCGCCTTAAGGCGTTTGATCATCGGATCCTTGACGCTTCGACGCGGGAAATCGTGTCGACTGCCAAGCGTACCGGTGCAAATGTGCGCGGACCGATCCCGCTTCCAACGCGGATCGAAAAGTTCACAGTTAACCGGTCGCCGCACATCGACAAGAAGAGCCGCGAGCAGTTCGAGATGCGCACGCACAAGCGTCTTCTCGATATCGTTGACCCGACCCCGCAGACGGTGGACGCGCTGATGAAGCTCGATCTTTCCGCCGGTGTCGATGTCGAGATCAAGCTTTAATCGGCTTGAGGACGGAAGGAACGAACCCGATGCGTTCAGGTGTTATTGCACAGAAGCTGGGCATGACCCGCGTCTATAACGACGCCGGCGAGCATGTGCCGGTGACGGTTCTCCGCATGGAGAATTGCCACGTGGTAGCTCAGCGTACAGTTGAAAAGAACGGTTACACGGCTGTTCAGCTTGGCGTTGGACTTGCCAAGGTAAAGAACACGTCCAAGGCTATGCGCGGTCATTTCGCGAAGGCCGAGGTCGAGCCGAAGGCGAAGGTCGCGGAATTCCGCGTTTCGCCGGACAACCTCCTCGAAGTCGGCGCTGAAATCACCGCCGAACACTTCGTCGCCGGCCAGAAGGTCGATGTGACGGGTACTTCGATTGGTAAGGGCTTTGCTGGTGTTATGAAGCGTCATAACTTCGCCGGTCATCGCGCTTCCCATGGTAACTCCATTACCCACCGCGCTCACGGCTCGACCGGTCAGCGTCAGGACCCGGGTAAGGTGTTCAAGGGCAAGAAGATGGCTGGTCACATGGGCCAGACCCGCGTAACCACGCAGAATATTGAAGTTGTCTCGACGGACAGCGATCGCGGCCTCATTCTGGTTCGCGGTGCGGTTCCGGGCTCCAAGGGCGCCTGGATCATCGTGCGCGACGCGGTAAAGGTCTCGCTGCCTGAGAACGCGCCGAAGCCGGCCGCTCTGCGTGCAGGTGCCGCGAAGGCTGAAGCAGTCGCGACTGAGGGAGCCGAATAATGGATCTCACGATTACCACTCTTGAAGGCAAGGATGCCGGCAAGGTCAAGCTGAACGAAGAAATCTTCGGCCTCGACCCGCGTGACGACATTCTTCAGCGCGTTGTGCGCTGGCAGCTGGCTCGCCGCCAGCAGGGCTCCCATAAGGCTCAGGGCCGTGGCGACGTAAGCCGCACCGGCGCCAAGATGTACAAGCAGAAGGGTACGGGCCGCGCTCGTCACCATTCCGCTCGCGCTCCACAGTTCCGCGGCGGTGGTCAGGCTCACGGACCGGTTGTCCGTTCGCACGATCACGATCTGCCGAAGAAGGTTCGCGCTCTTGGCCTGCGTCATGCCCTGTCTGCAAAGGCAAAGGCATCTGACCTGATCATCATCGATGATCTGGCTGCAACGGAAGCCAAGACGAAGCAGCTTGTTTCGCAGTTCGCCAAGCTCGGTCTTGAAAATGCACTCGTCATCGGCGGTGCAGAGATCGACGTGAACTTCCAGCGCGCGGCTTCGAACATCCCGAACATCGACGTTCTGCCGGTGCAGGGGATCAATGTTTACGACATTCTTCGCCGCGGCAAGCTCGTTCTTTCCAAGGCGGCTGTCGAAGCCCTTGAGGAGCGTTTCAAATGACTGATCTTCGCCATTACGACGTGATCGTCAGCCCGGTTATCACCGAGAAGTCCACCATGGTTTCCGAACACAACCAGGTTGTCTTCAACGTAGCCCGCAAGGCAACGAAGCCGGAAATCAAGGCTGCAGTCGAAGCGCTGTTCGGCGTCAAGGTTACCGCAGTCAACACTGCAGTGCGCAAGGGTAAGGTCAAGCGGTTCCGCGGCCTTATCGGGCGCCAGAGCGACGTCAAGAAAGCGATCGTTACTTTGGCCGAAGGCCAGAGCATCGACGTTTCGACCGGTCTCTGAGAGGCCATGGAGTAAGAGACAATGGCACTCAAGCATTTTAATCCGATCACGCCAGGCCAGCGTCAGCTGGTCATCGTGGACCGTTCGGAACTCTACAAGGGCAAGCCGGTCAAGTCCCTGACCGAAGGTCTGTCCAAGAAGGGTGGCCGCAACAACACCGGTCGTATCACTGTTCGCTTTCAGGGCGGCGGTCACAAGCGTTCGTACCGTTTCATCGACTTCAAGCGTCGCAAGCTTGACGTCGTCGGCACCGTCGAGCGTCTGGAATACGATCCGAACCGCACCGCGTTCATCGCGCTGATCCGTTACGAAGACGGCGAACTGGCATATATCCTGGCACCGCAGCGTCTTGCTGTTGGCGACAAGGTTGTCGCGGGCAATGCCGTCGATGTGAAGCCGGGCAACGCAATGCCGCTCGCTTCCATGCCGGTTGGCACGATCATTCACAACGTCGAGCTGAAGCCGGGTAAGGGCGGTCAGATCGCTCGTTCGGCTGGCACCTACGCTCAGCTCGTCGGTCGCGATCAGGGCATGGCCATTCTGCGCCTCAACTCTGGTGAACAGCGTCTGGTTCCAGGTGCCTGCTTCGCTTCGGTCGGTGCAGTATCCAACCCGGACCACGGCAATATCAACGACGGCAAGGCTGGTCGTTCGGTATGGCGTGGCAAGCGCCCGCACGTTCGCGGCGTTGCAATGAACCCGGTCGATCACCCGCATGGTGGTGGTGAAGGTCGTACTTCGGGTGGTCGTCACCCTGTTACTCCGTGGGGCAAGCCTACGAAGGGCAAGAAGACGCGCTCGAACAAGTCGACCGACAAGTTCATCATGCGTTCGCGCCATCAGCGCAAGAAGTAAGAGAGGTAGTCTAAAGTGGCTCGTTCAGTTTGGAAAGGTCCGTTTGTCGACGGCTATCTTCTCAAGAAGGCTGAGAAGGTACGCGAAGGCGGTCGTAATGAAGTTATCAAGATGTGGAGCCGCCGCTCCACCATCCTGCCGCAGTTTGTCGGTCTGACTTTCGGCGTCTACAACGGCAACAAGCATGTGCCGGTGTCGGTTTCGGAAGAAATGGTCGGACACAAGTTCGGTGAATTCGCGCCTACGCGTACCTATTACGGTCACGGCGCGGACAAGAAGTCGAAGAGGAAGTAACGATGGGCAAGGCTAAAGCTCCCCGTCAGCTCAAGGACAACGAAGCGCAAGCTGTTGCCCGTACGCTGCGCGTCAGCCCGCAGAAGCTGAACCTTGTTGCGAGCATGATTCGCGGCAAGAAGGTGAATGCGGCACTTGCCGATCTGACGTTCTCGCGCAAGCGGATCGCCGATACGGTTAAGAAGACGCTCCAGTCCGCAATTGCGAACGCAGAAAACAACCATGACCTCGACGTCGATTCTCTGATCGTCGCCGAAGCCTATGTTGGCAAGTCGATCGTCATGAAGCGCTTCCACGTCCGTGGTCGTGGCCGCGCAAGCCGCATCGAGAAGCCGTTTTCGCATCTCACCATTGTTGTCCGCGAAGTCGCGGAAAAAGGGGAGGCCGCATAATGGGTCAGAAGATTAATCCGATCGGTCTTCGTCTCGGCATCAACCGCACCTGGGATTCGCGTTGGTACGCGAATACCGGTGAGTACGGCAAACTGCTGCATGAAGATGTCAAGATCCGCGAATTCCTCACCGAGGAACTGAAGCAGGCTGCGATCTCCAAGATCGTGATCGAGCGTCCGCACAAGAAGTGCCGTGTGACGATCCATTCGGCTCGTCCGGGCATCATCATCGGCAAGAAGGGTGCAGACATCGAAAAGCTCCGCAAGAAGCTTTCCGAGATGACCAATGCCGATACGTCGCTCAACATCGTTGAAGTTCGCAAGCCGGAAATCGACGCTACGCTGATCGCTCAGTCGATCGCTCAGCAGCTCGAACGCCGTGTGGCATTCCGTCGCGCCATGAAGCGTGCTGTTCAGTCGGCAATGCGTCTTGGAGCCGAAGGTATCCGTATCAACTGCTCGGGTCGTCTGGGTGGCGCGGAAATCGCTCGCATGGAATGGTACCGTGAAGGTCGCGTTCCGCTTCATACGCTTCGCGCCGATATCGACTACGGCACGGCAGAAGCGAAGACCGCTTATGGTATCTGCGGCGTGAAGGTTTGGGTCTTCAAGGGCGAGATCCTTGAACACGATCCGATGGCTTCCGAGCGTCGTGCGGTCGAGGGTGACAATCAGGGTTCCTCGTCGAACCGCCGCCGCGAAAACGCTTAAAAAGCGGGCCGCGGGCGAGAAATTTGGAGTAGAGAACAATGATGCAGCCTAAGCGCACCAAGTTCCGCAAGCAGTTCAAGGGCCGTATTCACGGCAACTCGAAAGGCGGCACGGATCTGAATTTCGGTGCATTCGGTTTGAAGGCCGTTGAGCCGGAACGCGTCACTGCACGTCAGATCGAAGCGGCCCGCCGCGCGATCACCCGTCACATGAAGCGTGCCGGTCGCGTGTGGATCCGCATCTTCCCTGACCTGCCAGTTACGTCGAAGCCTACCGAAGTCCGTATGGGTAAAGGTAAGGGTTCGGTTGACTACTGGGCATGCCGTGTGGCACCAGGTCGCGTGATGTTTGAGCTTGACGGCGTACCCGAAGATGTGGCACGCGAAGCCCTCAGACTCGGCGCAGCAAAGTTGCCGATCAAGACGCGCTTTATCCAGCGCATTGCTGAATAAGAGAGAGGCAACTATGAAAGCCGCAGACGTTCGGGCGAAGAGCCTCGATCAACTGAATGACGAGCTGGGCACCCTGAAGAAAGAGCAGTTCAACCTGCGCTTTCAGAAGGCCACCGGCCAGCTCGAAAAAACCGCGCGCGTGAAGCAGGTTCGCCGCGACATCGCGCGTATTAAGACTATTGCCCGCCAGAAGGCGGCCGCAAGCAAGGCATAAGGAAAAATATAATGCCTAAACGCGTTCTGCAGGGCGTTGTCGTCAGCGACAAGAATGACAAGACTGTTGTGGTCAAGGTTGAGCGCCGCTATTCGCATCCGCTCCTCCAGAAGACCGTGCGTCAGTCTAAGAAGTACAAGGCGCATGACGAAAACAACCAGTTCAAGGTTGGTGATCTCGTTTCCATTCAGGAATCGGCTCCAATCTCGAAGGAC
The DNA here is from genome assembly GCF_008932295.1 of Brucella tritici. Lineage (GTDB taxonomy): Bacteria > Pseudomonadota > Alphaproteobacteria > Rhizobiales > Rhizobiaceae > Brucella > Brucella tritici. The sequence goes on from NZ_WBWA01000019.1 coordinate 35,137, forward strand.
AAACGCTGGGTCGTTCTGACGAACGAAGCAGCAGGCTAAATTATAAACACGCAGCTTAGGTAGGGCAGGAGCCCTTAACCAGCTGAGAGGAAAGAAGGCGGCCAGTCATGATTCAGATGCAAACAAACCTCGACGTGGCGGATAACTCCGGCGCACGTCGTGTCATGTGCATCAAGGTGCTGGGCGGCTCGAAGCGGCGTTACGCTTCCGTTGGCGATATCATTGTGGTGTCGATCAAGGAAGCTATTCCGCGCGGCCGCGTCAAAAAGGGTGACGTGATGAAGGCGGTTGTTGTACGCACCGCCAAGGACATCCGTCGTCCGGACGGCAGCGTTATTCGTTTCGATAACAATGCAGCCGTTCTCATCGATAACAAGAAAGAGCCGATCGGCACGCGTATCTTCGGACCGGTTCCGCGCGAACTTCGCGCAAAGAACCACATGAAGATCATCTCGCTGGCCCCGGAAGTTCTGTAAGGAAGCAAGACGATGCAGAAGATTCGCAAAGGCGACAGCGTTGTCGTGCTGTCCGGTAAGGACAAGGGCCGTAAAGGCGAAGTTCTCAAGGTTATGCCAAAGGACGAGCAGGCGCTTGTTCGCGGTATCAACATTGTGAAGCGTCATCAGCGCCAGACCCAGACCCAGGAAGCCGGCATTATCTCCAAGGAAGCGCCGATCCACCTGTCCAACCTGGCAATTGCTGACCCCAAGGACGGCAAGCCGACCCGCGTCGGTTTCCGCGTCGAGGACGGCAAGAAGGTTCGTGTCGCAAAACGTTCTGGAGCGCTGATCGATGGCTGAAGCTAAGGCACTTCCCCGCTTCAAGAAGCTTTACAATGAGAACATTCGTAAGGCTCTGCTTGAAGAATTCAAATACGACAACGAGATGCAGATTCCGCGCATCACGAAGGTTGTCCTCAACATGGGCGTTGGCGAAGCCACTGGCGACTCCAAGAAGCCGGCTGTAGCTGCTGAAGACCTTGGCTTGATTGCCGGTCAAAAGGCTGTTATCACCCGCGCCCGTAACTCGATCGCAACGTTCAAGTTGCGTGAAGGCATGCCGATCGGCACGAAGGTTACCCTTCGCCAGGATCGCATGTACGAATTCCTTGATCGTTTTATCACGATCGCTCTTCCTCGCGTTCGCGACTTCCGCGGCCTGAACCCGAAGAGCTTTGACGGACGTGGCAACTATGCCATGGGCATCAAGGAGCACATCGTGTTTCCGGAAATCAACTACGATAAGGTTGATCAGATCTGGGGCATGGACATCATCGTTTGCACGACCGCCAAGACGGATGATGAAGCGCGCGCTCTTCTGCGTGCATTCAACTTCCCCTTCCGGCAGTAACGGCAAGCGTAGCGAGGTATATTAATATGGCCAAGACTAGCGCAGTCGAAAAAAACAAGCGCCGCGAAAAGTTGGTTAAGCGTCATGCTGATAAGCGTGCACGTCTGAAGGCGATCGTAATGGATCAGGGCCTTCCGCTGGAGGAGCGCTTCCGCGCCACTATCCGGCTTGCCGAACTGCCGCGCAATTCATCGAAGGTTCGTATTCGCAATCGTTGCGAAGTTTCGGGCCGTCCGCGTGGTTATTACCGTAAACTGAAGATGTCGCGTATTGCGCTCCGTCAGTTGGGTTCGCTCGGTCAGATTCCGGGCATCGTCAAGTCGAGCTGGTAAGGAGTAGCATATGTCTGTGTCAGATCCTATCGGCGACATGCTGACCCGTATTCGTAACGCAGTAGGCCGCAAGAAGACGAAGGTTACGACCCCGGCTTCCAAGCTGCGCGCTCGCGTTCTTGATGTCCTTCAGTCCGAAGGCTACATCCGCGGATACACGCAGAGTGAATTCGTGAACGGCAAGGCCGAGATCGAAATCGAACTGAAGTACTACGAAGGTGTTCCGGTTATCCGTGAGATCAGCCGCGTATCGAAGCCTGGCCGTCGCGTTTACGTATCGGTCAAGTCGATCCCGCAGGTCGCGAACGGCCTCGGCATCTCGATCCTCTCCACGCCGAAGGGCGTGATGGCGGATCATGAAGCCCGTGAACAAAACGTTGGTGGTGAGCTGCTCTGCCGCATCTTCTGATGCGGTTGACAGCGAACAGATAAAAGACAGGTATTAAAATGTCTCGTATCGGTAAAAAACCCGTGCCGGTCCCGGCAGGCGTGACCGCCAGTGTTGATGGGCAGATCGTCAAGGCCAAGGGCGCGAAGGGTGAACTCTCCTTCGTCGTGCACGATGAAGTTCTGGTCAAGATGGAAGACGGCGCTGTCAGCGTCGATCCGCGCGACCAGTCGAAGGAAGCTCGTTCGAAGTGGGGCATGTCCCGCACAATGATCTCCAACATTTTTGTTGGCGTGAAGGACGGCTTCGAAAAGAAGCTCGAAATCAGCGGCGTCGGTTACCGCGCTGCCATGCAGGGCAAGAACCTGCAGCTTTCGCTCGGCTTCAGCCACGAAGTGGTCTACGACGTGCCTGCCGGCATTACTGTTGCCGTTCCGAAGCCGACGGAAATCGTCGTCACCGGTATCGACAAGCAGCAGGTCGGTCAGGTCGCGGCTGAGATCCGCGAATATCGCGGCCCCGAGCCTTACAAGGGCAAGGGCGTCAAGTATGCTGGCGAGAAGATCGTCCGCAAAGAAGGCAAGAAGAAGTAAGGGAAGCGCGTCATGGCATCGCCAAAAGAAACTTTGCAGCGTCGCGCTGCTCGTGTACGCCGTCAGGTCAAGGCTGTTGCAAACGGCCGTCCGCGTCTCAGCGTGCACCGCTCTTCCAAGAACATCTACGTTCAGGTTATCGACGACGTTCGCGGTGTTACCATCGCAGCTGCTTCGACCCTGGATGGCGACCTGAAGGGCAAGCTCAAGACCGGCGCCGACTCCGCAGCAGCAGCTGCAGTTGGCAAGCTGGTTGCCGAGCGTGCCGTTAAAGCAGGCGTCAGCGAAGTAGTGTTCGACCGTGGTGCATTCATTTACCACGGCCGCGTGAAGGCTCTCGCCGAAGCTGCCCGCGAAGGCGGACTGAGCTTCTAATAGCATTTTGTGCTTCCGGAAAAGAAAAAGGAAATCAGGATATGGCACAGAGAGAACGTAACCGCGAAGATCGCGGCCGTGAGGAGCGCGACAGCGAATTCGTCGATAAGCTCGTTCACATCAACCGTGTTGCCAAGGTCGTCAAGGGCGGCCGTCGCTTCGGTTTTGCTGCGCTCGTCGTTGTTGGCGACCAGAAGGGCCGCGTAGGCTTCGGTCATGGCAAGGCTCGTGAAGTGCCGGAAGCTATCCGTAAGGCTACGGAAGCTGCCAAGCGCGACATGATCTTCGTACCGCTGCGTTCGGGCCGTACGCTGCATCACGATGTTGAAGGCCGTCACGGCGCTGGCAAGGTTCTGCTTCGTGCAGCCCCTGCTGGTAAGGGTATCATTGCCGGTGGTCCGATGCGTGCAGTGTTCGAAACGCTCGGCGTTCAGGACGTTGTCGCCAAGTCGCTCGGTTCGTCGAACCCTTACAACATGGTTCGTGCGACGTTCGATGCTCTGAAGCATCAGATGCATCCGAAGGACATCGCTGCACAGCGCGGCATCAAGTACTCGACCCTTCAGGCTCGCCGCCATGATGTGGTCGGTTCGGAAGAATAGCCGATAGTTTGTGTTCGTCCGGGGCCGCTCAGGCCACCGGATACGCCATAGACAAGGGATTTGAGTGATGGCTGAGAAGAAGGGCAAGACGGTTACGGTCGAGCAGATCGGAAGCCCAATCCGTCGTCCAGCCGAGCAGCGCGCAACGCTGATCGGTCTGGGTCTTAATAAAATGCACCGCCGCAGCACGCTGGAAGATACTCCGGCAGTTCGTGGCATGATCGCCAAGCTTCCACACCTCGTTCGAGTTGTGGACGAGGCGTGATAGCGCAGGGAGATAGAGATATGAAACTCAACGATCTGCGTGACAAGCCAGGTTCTGTCAAGGCGCGCAAGCGCGTTGGCCGTGGTATCGGTTCGGGCACCGGCAAGACCGGTGGTCGTGGTGTCAAGGGTCAGAAGTCCCGTTCGGGGGTCGCGATCAATGGCTTTGAAGGCGGCCAGATGCCAATCTACCGCCGTCTGCCGAAGCGCGGCTTCACCAACATCTTCGCAAAGAGCTTCAACGTTGTATCGCTTGGCCGTATTCAGGCCGCTATCGATGCAGGCAAGCTCGACGCCAAGGCTGTTGTGAACCTCGATTCGCTGAAGGCTGCTGGCGTGATTCGTCGTGCCAAGGACGGCGTTCGCATCCTTTCGGACGGCGAACTGAAGGCAAAGGTTGCTTTCGAGGTAGCCGGTGCTTCCAAGGCTGCGGTCGAAAAGATCGAAAAGGCTGGCGGTAGCATCAAGCTTCCTGAAGCCGCTGCCGAATAAGGCTTCGATACAAAAATAAAAAGCGGCGGCCTTAGTGCCGCCGCTTGCACATTTATGCCAATGCGCATATCTGGGTAGGGTCTTTTTAGTCTCGAGGCGCGACCGCTATAGATTGCGCTGACGGGGGCGGAGGACCGGAGACTTTTCACCGGAGAAATTTAATGGCATCGGCTGCTGAACAGCTAGTTTCCAATCTCAATTTTTCGGCTTTCTCGAAGGCAGAAGAACTCAAGAAGCGCATCTGGTTCACGCTGGGTGCTTTGCTCGTATACCGGTTCGGCACCTATATTCCGCTTCCCGGCATCAATCCTGACGCGCTTGCGCAGGCTTTCCAGCAGCATAGCCAGGGTGTGCTCGGACTTTTCAACATGTTCGCTGGCGGCGCTGTTGGTCGTATGGCCATTTTCGCGCTCGGCATCATGCCTTATATCTCTGCCTCCATTATCGTGCAGCTCATGACGTCCGTTGTGCCGTCGCTTGAAGCGCTGAAGAAGGAAGGCGAGGCGGGTCGCAAGATCATCAATCAGTACACGCGTTACGGCACGGTGCTCCTGGCGCTTGTGCAGGCCTACGCGATTTCGGTCGGTTTGCAGTCCGGTAACGGAATTGTCACCAATCCGGGACCGTTCTTCATCGTTTCGTCGGTGATCACCCTTGTCGGTGGCACGATGTTCCTGATGTGGCTCGGCGAGCAGATCACAGCGCGCGGTATCGGCAACGGTATCTCGCTGATCATCTTCTCCGGTATCGTGGCTAACCTTCCGCACGCTATTTCCGGTACGCTGGAACTTGGTCGTACCGGCGCGCTGTCGACAGGCCTTATTCTGGGCGTTATCATTCTTGCCGTCGTGCTGATTGCGGTCATCGTTTTCGTTGAACGTGCACAGCGTCGCCTTCTGATCCAGTATCCGAAGCGTCAGGTCGGCAACCGCATGTTCCAGGGCGATACGTCACATCTGCCACTGAAGCTTAATACCGCAGGCGTCATTCCTCCGATTTTTGCCTCGTCGCTGCTGCTTTTGCCTGCGACTGTCGCAGGCTTCGCCAACACGACGGAAATGCCTGCCTGGGCAACCACCATTCTCAATGCACTTGGTCATGGTCAGCCGCTTTACATGCTGTTCTATGCTGCATTGATGGCATTCTTCTGCTTCTTCTACACGGCCATTGTGTTCAATCCCAAGGACACCGCTGACCAGCTCAAGAAGCATTCCGGCTTTATTCCGGGCATTCGTCCGGGTGAGCGTACCGCCGAATACATAGACTATGTGCTGACACGCATCACTGTTGTCGGCGCCATCTATATCGTGCTTGTCTGTCTCCTGCCGGAATTCCTGATTTCCGCAACCGGTGTGCCGTTCTATCTTGGTGGCACTTCGTTGCTGATCGTTGTGAGCGTGACGCTCGATACGGTTGCGCAAATTCAGGGGCATCTGATCGCTCATCAGTATGAAGGGCTGATCAAGAAGTCCAAACTCAGAGGTGGGAAACGCAATAAATGAGACTGATACTTCTTGGGCCGCCCGGAGCAGGTAAGGGGACGCAGGCTGGACTTCTTACCAAGAAGCATGGAATTCCTCAGCTTTCGACCGGCGACATGCTGCGTGCAGCAGTCGCCCAGCAGAGCGAGATCGGGAAGCGCGCCAAGGCCGTGATGGATGCCGGGCAACTGGTTTCCGACGAGATCGTGAACCAGATCGTATCGGAGCGCATTGATGCTCCTGATTGCGCGAACGGTTTCATCCTCGACGGTTATCCGCGCACGGTTCCTCAGGCTCAGGCTCTGGGAGCCATGCTGGCGGGGAAGGGCCTCAAGCTTGATGCAGTCATTGAGCTGAAGGTTGACGAGAATGCTCTGGTCAAGCGGATGGAGAGCCGCGTAGCTGAAACGATTGCCAAGGGTGGTCAGGTCCGTTCGGACGACAATCCAGAAGCTTTCCGCAAGCGTCTCGTCGAATACCGCGAAAAGACTTCGCCGCTTTCGAGCTATTATGCCGGGACAGGTGAGCTGCGCGTCATCAACGGTATGGCGCCGGTTGAAGAGGTTACTGCCGAAATCGAGAGGATTCTGGTTCCGGCATGAAAATAGAAGAGGCTTGCAGAAGCCTCATTCCATTACGGGCAGGGAAAGCGTGAAGCGTTTTCTGCCCGTTTATTGCTTCCAGAAGTCAGCTTAGTTGTCTGTCAGGCCGGTTTGATGGCTTTACGGACAGTTAATAGTTGACTTTTTCGGGCGATTCCGTCAAAGACTGCGCCACTTCAACTGGTTTTGAATGGCGGGTATCGGCGGAAATCGAAAGAGACCGGTACCGGTCGTTTAATGCTGTCTGGTTGATCGCATCTGCCAGATGGAAATTTTTATAACTCAAGGAGAACAGACGTGGCACGTATCGCTGGCGTCAACATCCCGACGAACAAGCGCGTTGTTATTGCGCTTCAGTACATCCACGGGATCGGACCGAAATTTGCTCGGGAAATCGTAACGAAGGTCGGCATTGCTGACGATCGTCGCGTTAACCAGCTGTCGGATGCTGAAGTCCTTCAGATCCGCGAAGCAATCGATGCTGACTACCAGGTTGAAGGTGACCTGCGTCGTGAAGTTTCGATGAACATCAAGCGCCTGATGGACCTGGGCTGCTACCGCGGTCTGCGTCATCGTCGTTCGCTGCCGGTTCGCGGCCAGCGCACGCACACCAACGCACGCACCCGTAAGGGTCCGGCGAAGGCAATCGCAGGCAAGAAGAAGTAATTTCGACGGGACATATGTTCCGTCGGACCTTTCCGGTGCGCCGGTTGGGTTTGATGCTGGTCCTTTCTTGAGGACCGGTGTAGCCGCTGGAATTACGGCGGTGTAGAGATCGATTGAAAGGACTGTCATGGCCAAGGAAGCCACGCGCGTTCGCCGTCGCGAGCGTAAAAACATCTCGTCGGGCGTTGCCCACGTAAATTCGACGTTCAACAACACCATGATCACCATCACGGATGCTCAGGGCAATGCGATTGCCTGGTCGTCTGCCGGTGCTCAGGGTTTCAAGGGTTCGCGTAAGTCGACCCCGTTCGCCGCTCAGATCGCTGCTGAAGATTGCGCCAAGAAGGCACAGGAACACGGCATGCGCTCCCTCGAAGTCGAGGTTTGCGGACCGGGCTCTGGCCGTGAATCTGCGCTGCGCGCCCTTCAGGCTGCCGGCTTTGTGATCACGTCGATCCGCGATGTTACGCCGATCCCGCACAACGGTTGCCGTCCGCGCAAGAAGCGCCGGGTCTAATCCTCGCTCACATGCCGTACGAGCCTCGGGCTTTTCAAGTTCGGGGCTCCTCTGCGGTTTCTACACTTGATCGCTACGATAGGATGGTAGCGACGATTGATAGAGGGATACTTACATGATCCAGAAGAACTGGCAGGAACTCATCAAGCCGAACAAGGTGGAATTCATCACCAACGGCTCCCGCACGCATGCAACCGTCGTTGCTGAACCGCTGGAACGCGGCTTTGGTCTGACGCTCGGCAATGCTTTGCGTCGCGTACTTCTGTCGTCGCTTCGCGGCGCTGCCGTGACCGCCATTCAGATTGATGGCGTTCTGCATGAATTCTCTTCGATCCCGGGCGTCCGCGAAGACGTTACGGATATCGTTCTGAACGTCAAGGAAATCGCCATCCGTATGGAAGGCGAGGGCCCGAAGCGCATGGTCGTCCGCAAGGAAGGCCCAGGCGTTGTTACGGCTGGCGACATTCAGACTGTCGGCGATGTCGAGATCCTCAACCCGGATCACGTCATCTGCACGCTGGATGAAGGCGCTGAAATCCGCATGGAATTCACCGTCAACACCGGCAAGGGCTATGTGCCTGCCGACCGCAACCGCGCAGAAGATGCTCCGATCGGGCTTATCCCGGTTGACAGCCTCTACTCTCCGGTTCGCAAGGTGTCGTACAAGATCGAGAACACCCGTGAAGGTCAGGTTCTCGATTATGACAAGCTGACGCTGAACATCGAGACAAACGGCTCGGTCAGCGGTGAAGACGCAGTGGCATATGCTGCTCGTATTCTCCAGGACCAGCTGGCGATCTTCGTCAACTTCGAAGAGCCTCAGAAGGAAGCTCCGCAGGAACAGGTTGCGGAACTGGCTTTCAACCCGGCTCTGCTCAAGAAGGTGGACGAACTCGAACTGTCCGTCCGTTCGGCAAACTGCCTGAAGAACGACAACATCGTCTACATCGGCGATCTGATCCAGAAGACGGAAGCCGAGATGCTGCGGACTCCGAATTTCGGCCGCAAGTCGCTCAACGAGATCAAGGAAGTTCTGGCATCGATGGGTCTCCATCTCGGTATGGAAATCCCGTCCTGGCCGCCGGAAAATATCGAAGATCTCGCAAAGCGCTACGAAGACCAATATTAAGACCGGCAATCCGGCTAGAACTAATTAAGGAGAAGGCTCATGCGTCACGGTAACGGATACCGTAAGCTGAACCGCACTGCCTCGCACCGCAAGGCGATGTTCGCCAACATGGCTGCTTCGCTTATCGAACACGAGCAGATTGTGACGACGCTTCCTAAGGCTAAGGAAATTCGCCCGATCGTTGAAAAGCTTGTCACGCTTGGCAAGCGCGGCGATCTGCATGCTCGCCGTCAGGCTATCTCGGCTATTCGCGATGTCAAGCTCGTCGCAAAGCTGTTCGATACGCTGGCTGCTCGCTATGCAACCCGCAACGGCGGCTATATCCGCATCATGAAGGCTGGCTTCCGCGCTGGCGACAACGCGCCGCTGGCAGTTGTTGAATTCGTGGAACGCGATGTCGATGCAAAGGGCAAGGCTGACCGCGCCCGCGTCGAAGCCGAACAGGCTGCGGAAGCAGACGCAGCATAATCTGCACTGTTTCTGACTATTGAAAAGGGCCGCCTTGTGCGGCCCTTTTTCTTTACGCAGGCCGTGTTTCCGGTCGTTCGGGCGCAGGCGTTTCACGAAAAATTGCCGGTTTGCTGTCCAAGGTCACAATGTGGCCCTTTATCCTTGCCCTCAGTTGACTACATTCAAGACCGAGTCTTGCATGCTTTCCCGAAAGCGGCAGTAAGCTTGATAAGCGCGGAGTATGTGCATGAATTGGCGACGTTTAGGTATATTGGGTCTTGTAGTGGCGTCAGTCGGACTGGTAGTGCCGTCCGCTATGGCGCAGGATGCGCCCGCAACGCCCCCCAAGGAAGTGCCGCTCAGCCGCGGTGATATGCAACTTTCCTTCGCTCCTCTTGTGAAAGAGACGACGCCGGCCGTTGTCAATGTCTATGCGGCGCGGCAGGTGCAGGCCCGGGCACAGTCGCCATTTGCGGGCGATCCGTTCTTCGAGCAGTTTTTTGGGCGGCAGTTCGGGGAAAGCAAGCCGCGCATACAGCAATCGCTCGGTTCCGGCGTGATCGTCGATAGTTCTGGTATTGTCGTGACGAACAATCACGTCATCAAGGACGCTGACGAAATCAAGGTCGCCTTGTCAGACGGGCGGGAGTTTGAAAGCAAGCTGCTTCTGCGAGATGAAACCACGGACCTCGCTGTGCTGAAAATCGAAGCCAAGGACAAGTTTCCGGTGTTGGGTCTGGGTAACTCCGACGAAGTCGAAGTCGGTGATCTGGTGCTGGCGATCGGCAATCCGTTCGGCGTCGGGCAGACTGTGACGAGCGGTATCGTATCGGCGCAATCCCGAACACAGGTTGGCATTTCCGATTTCGATTTCTTCATCCAGACAGATGCTGCCATCAATCCGGGTAATTCGGGTGGCGCATTGATCGATATGCGCGGACGCCTGATTGGTATCAATACTGCAATCTATTCGCGCTCTGGCGGCTCGGTGGGTATTGGCTTTGCTATTCCGTCCAATATGGTTCGCGCCGTTATAGAAGCTGCGCAGAATGGCAGCAAAAGTTTCGAACGCCCCTATATCGGTGCGACGTTCCAGGGCGTGACCTCCGATCTTGCCGAAGGGCTTGGAATGGAAAAGCCTTATGGGGCTTTGATTACAGCAGTTGCAAAAGGTGGCCCTGCGGAATCGGCGGGACTGAAGATCGGCGATGTGGTCCTGTCCATTCAGGGCGTTCGCGTCGATAATCAGGATGTGCTTGGTTATCGCCTTTCGACTGCTGGCATCGGAAACACTGTGTCGGTCGAAATCATGAGGGATGGAAAGAACCAGACCATCCCGGTGAAGCTCTCTAAAGCGCCTGAAGTCAAGGAAACTGCACCACAGGTAATTAAGGGTGATAATCCCTTCGCCGGTGCGGCCGTCCTTGTGCTGACGCCGTCCACGGCTACAAAACTGCGTCTCAAGAGTGATAGCCACGGCGTGGTCGTCGTGGACGTCTATTCCGGTTCGCCGGCGGCACGGCTCGGATTGCGCCCCGGCGACATTGTTCGCAGCATCAACGGGAATCCCATACGCTCCGTGGAGGATATGACCGCGGTTCTGGGTGGGGGACGTGGTCTCGGCTGGCGGCTTGAGGTGGAACGCAACGGAACGCTGTTGCGTCAGTTTGTGCGTTAAAACTATTGGTCAGTATATCGCCAAAAGTTGCATGCCGCTTCGGGTCGCATTATGCCTGAGGCGGCATTAGTCTTTTGATAGAGCGAATGAAATGAGCGACCTTTTCTCAGCAGCGGCAGACCCGAACGCGGACCGCAACCGGCCGCTTGCTGATCGCCTGCGTCCGAAGCATCTGTCGGAAGTAACCGGTCAGGAACATCTGACCGGGCCCGAAGGTGTGCTGACACGCATGATTGCGTCCGGTTCGCTCGGCTCCATGATCTTCTGGGGGCCTCCCGGTACCGGCAAGACGACCGTTGCGCGCCTGCTTGCCGGGGAGACCGATCTGGCGTTTGAGCAGATTTCGGCGATTTTCTCCGGCGTTGCCGATCTCAAGAAGGTCTTTGAAACGGCCCGCGCGCGACGCATGTCGGGACGCCAGACACTGCTTTTCGTAGACGAAATTCATCGCTTCAATCGTGCACAGCAGGATTCGTTTCTCCCGGTCATGGAAGATGGCACCGTTATCCTGATCGGCGCCACGACGGAAAACCCGTCTTTCGAGCTCAATGCCGCTCTTTTGTCCCGGGCGAGAGTGCTGACTTTCCATCCTCATGACGGCGAGAGCATTGCAACGCTTCTGACCCGTGCCGAAGAGCAGGAAGAACGTCCCCTGCCACTGGACGAGGAAGCACGGGCAAGCCTTGTTCGCATGGCAGATGGCGATGGACGCGCGGCGCTGACGCTTGCCGAGGAAGTATGGCGCGCGGCGCGTCCCGATGAAGTGTTTACCGCTGAAAAGCTGCAGGATGTCGTGCAACGCCGCGCCCCGGTTTATGACAAGGGGCAGGATGGACATTATAATCTGATCTCGGCGCTGCATAAGTCGGTGCGGGGATCGGACCCCGACGCGGCGCTTTATTATCTTTCCCGTATGTTTGATGCAGGTGAAGACCCGTTATATCTCGGGCGGCGGCTTGTGCGCATGGCCGTTGAAGATATCGGCTTAGCTGACCCGCAGGCACTGGTCATCTGCAACGCTGCCAAGGATGCCTACGACTATCTCGGTTCTCCGGAAGGTGAGCTGGCGCTGGCGCAAGCCTGTGTCTATCTTGCGACGGCTCCGAAATCGAACGCTGTCTATGTAGCTTATAAAGCGTCGATGCGCGCGGCCAAGGAAAACGGTTCCCTGCTGCCGCCGAAGCATATTCTCAACGCGCCGACCAAACTCATGAAGAATGAGGGGTATGGGGATGGCTATGCCTATGACCATGATCAGCCAGACGCGTTTTCAGGACAGGATTATTTTCCGGAAAGCATGGGCAGGCAGAAGTTCTACGATCCGCCGGAGCGGGGTTTTGAACGGGATATCCGCAAGCGCCTCGAATACTGGGCGCGTTTGCGACAGGAACGACAGGGACGCCGTTGAAGTTTGAAGCGGTTCTGTTTCAGCGGAAACGCTCCAAGCATGGGTTCTCAGAAAATTTCGACCTTTGAAAACCCACTATCCCCATAGTTATCCACATTCATCCACAGTTTAGGCACAGTTTAGGCACAGTTCGGGCCGCTGTCATATTGGCAGCGGCTTTTGCTTTGCTGCTTCACGCGGGTTTGAAGGCATCGGGAACACGTGACCCATTGTTGGAAAGGTCTTCTTAATCTTTACATTTTATCAATCTTTGCAAAGAGACGAGGTTTTCCATGATGCGCGTTTTGTTTCTCGTCGCGCTCGTGATCCTAGGAGGCTGCGCGACCGCCCCACGGCAGGTCAACAATGTGTGTGCGGTCTTCGATCAACGCGACGGTTGGTTCAATAACTGGCAGACGGCTGCCACGCGGGTTTCGCGCGAGTTTGGTGTGCCGGTTCCGGTTCTGATGGCCACAATCTATACCGAATCCGGCTTCCAGCCCTATGCACGCCCGCCACGTACCAAGATTCTCTGGATTATCCCGTGGAAGCGGGCCTCCAGCGCCTATGGTTATTCGCAGGCGCTGAATGGCACCTGGGATCGTTACAAGCGGGAAACGGGTCGGTGGACGGCATCGCGCACCAATTTTGCGGACGCTATCCATTTCATTGGCTGGTATCACTATCAAAGCTATCTGAAGAACGGCATCAATCGCGCCGATGCCTACAGTCTTTATCTCGCTTACTATTCGGGCCATGGCGGTTATGCACGTGGTGCCTGGCGCGGGAATGCTACGGCGCTCAACGGCGCAAAACGGGCCCAATCCATGGCCAATCGTTACGCCACGCAGTTGCGCAGTTGCGGAGGCATCGGCTAAAAAGCAACAGACCGGATTCAGTCTCGCATTTGAGACACCATCCGGCCTTAATCGCTACTATCATGCGAGCGGATTCGCTAATTGAGGATGACCATTTCATGCTGAAGAAGATCGGTATTGCCCTTTTCGCCGCCACATTTCTGGCAGGCTGCACCACCGACCCCTATACCGGGGAACAGAAGATGTCGAACACTGCGGGCGGTGCTGCGATTGGCGCGGCTGTGGGCGCCCTCGGTGGCCTGATGGTCGGCGGTTCCAGCCGCGCGCAGCGCAATGCCGTTCTGATCGGTGCCGGTATCGGTGCACTCGGCGGTGGTGCAATTGGCAATTACATGGATCGTCAGGAAAATGAGCTCCGCGCACAGTTGCAGGGCACCGGTGTTTCCGTGACCCGTAACGGCGACCAGATCATCCTGAATATGCCGTCCAGCATCACTTTCGATACCGATCAGGATCAGGTGAAGAGCCAGTTCTATCCGACGCTTAATTCGGTCGCGATTGTGCTGCGCAAGTTCAACCAGACGCTTGTGGACGTTTATGGCCATACCGATTCGACCGGCAGCGTCAGCCACAATCAGGCTCTTTCGCAGCGCCGTGCCGCTTCAGTCGCAAGCTATCTGGGTTCGCAAGGTATTGATCCGCGTCGCTTCGCCGTTATCGGCTATGGTGCGAGCCAGCCAGTTGCCACTAACGCAACACCGGAAGGCCGTGCACAGAACCGTCGCGTGGAAATCCAGATCTCGCCGCTTCGCGCCGCAAGCTGATTCCCTTTCCGGGTTAATAGGCTTCAAAAAACGCAGTTCTTCGAAAGAAGGGCTGCGTTTTTCTTTGTCTTTCCGAATCGGCACGAGGGCAGTTTGGTTTGAAATAAGTTAATTCGTGGATAGTTCGATTATTTTCGTATTCGCTGATGTTAGAGAACGATTATAGAACAAAAATACGGAATCGTTTATATTCAATAGGTTAACATCATTGCCAAATGAGAACAAAACAGATACAAATAGATAGTGGCAACGAGCCTGCCGGGCTTCTAGCGAGACAAGAGGATGGTGTAAGATGTCTCAGAATTCATTGCGACTTGTTGAGGAAAATTCAGTGGACAAGACTAAGGCTCTCGATGCGGCGCTGTCGCAAATCGAAAGGGCGTTCGGTAAGGGCTCGATCATGCGCCTGGGGAAAAATGCCCCGGTTATCGAGATCGAAACCGTTCCGACCGGCTCGCTTTCTCTGGACATCGCGCTGGGTGTCGGCGGCTTGCCCAAAGGACGTATTGTTGAGATTTATGGACCGGAAAGTTCCGGTAAGACGACACTCGCGCTGCATACAATCGCGGAAGCACAGAAGAAGGGTGGTATCTGTGCGTTCGTCGATGCGGAACATGCGCTTGATCCTGTCTATGCACGTAAGCTGGGTGTAGATCTGGAAAATCTGCTGATTTCGCAGCCGGATACGGGCGAACAGGCACTTGAAATCACTGACACGCTTGTGCGTTCGGGCGCTATCGACGTTCTCGTCGTTGACTCCGTCGCCGCCTTGACACCGCGTGCAGAAATCGAAGGCGAAATGGGGGACTCCTTGCCGGGCCTTCAGGCTCGTCTCATGAGCCAGGCGCTGCGCAAGCTGACCGCATCGATCTCGCGTTCGAATTGCATGGTGATCTTCATCAACCAGATTCGTATGAAGATCGGCGTGATGTTCGGTTCGCCGGAAACAACGACCGGCGGTAACGCCCTTAAGTTCTATGCTTCGGTTCGTCTCGATATTCGCCGTATCGGTTCGATCAAGGAACGTGACGAAGTTGTTGGCAACCAGACCCGCGTGAAGGTCGTCAAGAACAAGCTTGCGCCTCCGTTCAAGCAGGTCGAATTCGACATCATGTATGGCGCTGGCGTTTCCAAGACCGGTGAGTTGGTTGACCTTGGCGTGAAAGCCGGTGTCGTCGAGAAGTCCGGTGCATGGTTCTCGTATAATTCCCAGCGACTGGGGCAGGGCCGTGAAAATGCCAAGCAATATCTCAAGGACAACCCTGAAGTAGCCCGCGAGATCGAGACCACGCTTCGTCAGAATGCTGGTCTGATTGCCGAACAGTTCCTCGAAGATGGCGGACCGGAAGACGACGCAGGCGACGCTGCTGAAATGTAAGATAGATAGCATCGAATGAATTAGCGAAGCCCTGTGCAATTGCACGGGGCTTTTGTTTTTGCGACGAGATGTTTTTGCAGGGCGGGCAGGGCTGATTTTCCGCCCGCATTTATCGTCATTCGGCAGAAATTGCTTTTATGGCGCAGCGTACTTATCTGGACAGAAAAGCAAGGCACCGTTAAAAGCGGTCAACCGAAAACTCCACTTCACGTCCTAGCAGTGCGGGAGAGCCTCGGGCTTTCGACGACGGTTGGCGGCTGTGGGAGTTTGAACAGGATAATTGATGCAGCTTTCTGCAAAGCTGTATCCGTGCAGGGCAAAAAAGCCCAAGGGTGACTTATGGCTGGCGTCAACGAGATTAGGTCCACATTCCTCGATTATTTCCGCAAAAACGGGCATGAGGTCGTTTCATCGAGCCCGCTCGTTCCGCGTAACGATCCGACGCTGATGTTCACCAATGCGGGCATGGTGCAGTTCAAGAATGTTTTTACAGGTCTTGAGCATCGTTCCTATAATCGTGCGACGACCTCACAGAAATGCGTTCGCGCCGGTGGCAAGCACAACGATCTGGACAATGTCGGCTATACCGCCCGTCACCACACTTTCTTTGAAATGCTCGGCAATTTCTCGTTTGGCGACTATTTCAAGGAAGATGCCATCAGCTTCGCCTGGAACCTGATCACGAAGGAATTCGGTCTTCCGAAGGACAAGCTGCTCGTCACAGTTTACCATACGGACGATGATGCCGCGAATTACTGGAAGAAGATCGCCGGTCTTTCCGATGACCGCATTATCCGCATTGCTACCAGCGATAATTTCTGGGCAATGGGCGATACCGGCCCCTGCGGTCCGTGCTCTGAAATCTTCTTTGATCACGGCGATCATATCTGGGGTGGACCTCCCGGATCGGCTGACGAAGATGGTGACCGTTTTATCGAAATCTGGAACCTCGTTTTTATGCAGTTCGAGCAGATCACGCCCGAACAGCGCATTGACCTGCCGCGTCCATCCATCGACACGGGCATGGGGCTGGAGCGCGTGGCCGCGGTCCTGCAGGGCGTGCATGACAATTACGATATCGATCTCTTCAAGGCACTGATCCGCGCTTCCGAAGAAGCAACCGGCGTGAAGGCTGAAGGTGAGTTCCGCGCCAGCCACCGCGTCATTGCTGACCATCTGCGCGCATCGAGCTTCCTGATCGCCGACGGTGTCCTGCCGTCCAACGAAGGCCGCGGCTATGTGCTGCGTCGCATCATGCGCCGCGCAATGCGTCATGCCCAGCTTTTGGGTGCGAAAGAGCCATTGATGTGGCGTCTGTTGCCAGCTCTGATCCGCGAAATGGGACAGGCTTATCCGGAACTGATCCGCGCTGATGCGCTGATCTCCGAAACGCTCAAGCTCGAGGAAACCCGTTTCCGCAAGACGCTGGATCGCGGTCTTGGTCTTCTGTCGGATGCGACGGAAAACCTTGTTGAAGGTGATCGTCTCGACGGCGAAACCGCTTTCAAGCTTTACGACACCTATGGCTTCCCGCTCGATCTGACGCAGGATGCTCTTCGTCAGCGCGGCATTGCCGTCGATACGGATGGCTTCAGTGCCGCCATGGAGCGCCAGAAGGCCGAGGCCCGTGCCAATTGGGCCGGTTCCGGCGAAGCTGCAACCGAAACGATCTGGTTCGGTATCAAGGATAAGGTCGGAGCGACTGAATTCCTTGGATACGAGACCGAGACTGCCGAAGGCGTTATCACTGCTTTGGTGCGCGACGGTGCGGAAGTACAGTCGGCTTCCGAAGGCGAGACCGTAGCGGTCGTCGTCAACCAGACCCCGTTCTACGGAGAATCCGGTGGCCAGCAGGGCGACACCGGCACGATCTCTGGTGAAGGTTTTGCTATTGCAATAAAGGATACGCAGAAGAAAGGCGAAGGCGTCTTCGTTCACATCGGCGAAGTCACCAAGGGGACGGCGAAGACCGGCGATGCTGTCGAACTGAAAGTGGATTCGGTGCGCCGCACGCGCATCCGCTCCAACCATTCGGCGACACACCTTCTGCATGAGGCACTGCGTGAAACGCTTGGTAGCCATGTCGCACAGAAGGGCTCGCTCGTTGCACCGGATCGTCTGCGTTTCGATTTTTCGCATCCGAAGCCGATTTCGGCTGAAGAGCTGACGCAGGTGGAAAGTCTCGCCAATGAAATCATTCTGCAGAATGCTCCCGTCAGCACCCGTCTGATGGCTGTTGACGATGCGATTGCCGAGGGTGCCATGGCGCTGTTCGGTGAGAAATATGGAGATGAAGTGCGCGTCGTTTCCATGGGCACCGCCAAGCATGGTTCGAAGGAAGGCAAGGCCTATTCAGTCGAGCTTTGCGGCGGCACGCATGTGCGCCAGACCGGAGACATCGGCCTCGTCCGCATCGTTTCGGAAGGCGCGGTTGCCGCTGGCGTTCGGCGTATGGAAGCGCTGACGGGGGAGGCGGCACGTCTTTACCTCGAAGAGCAGGACGAACGCGTAAAGGCCATCGCCGGTGCCCTGAAGACGACACCGTCCGAAGCGCTGGAACGTGTCAACGCACTGCTTGATGAACGCAAGAAGCTGGAACGTGAACTTGCCGATGCCCGCAAGAAGCTTGCGCTTGGCGGCGGTTCGGTAGACGGCGGCAGCGCCGTTGAAGCCGTGAATGGCGTCAACTTCCTCGGCAAGATCGTGACTGGCGTTTCTCCACGTGATCTCAAGCCGCTTGCCGACGAAGGCAAGAAGCAGGTCGGTTCCGGTGTGGTGCTGTTCATTGGTGTCGGCGAAGATAGCAAGGCCAGCGCGGTGGCTGCGGTGACAGAAGATCTGGTTGGCCGCTTCAGCGCGGTCGATCTGGTTCGTGCTGCTTCTGCGGCCCTCGGTGGTGCGGGCGGCGGCGGCCGCCCGGACATGGCGCAGGCTGGCGGGCCGGATGGCGATAAGGCTGATGCTGCGATTGCAGCGGTCAAGGCACTCATTATCTAATGCAATAAAAGGCCGGGTTATCCCGGCCTTTTTTGTTGACGGAATTAGGCCGCATGAACCGTGCGGCTATCGTCTGGCGCCTCGCTTCGCTCATCCAGGCCGTAGTCGCGCATGACGCTTGCTACACGTAAACGGTAGTTTTCAAAAACGCCATTGCGTCCCTGGCCCTGCGCTACCCGATGAGACGGCAGGTTGCGCCATTCGCGTACAGCATCTTCGTCGCGCCAAAACGAGAGCGAAAGCAATTTGTCGGGATCGGTCAGGCTCTGAAAACGTTCGATCGACAGGAAACCGTCAATCCTGGAAAGATCTTCGCGCAGGCCTGCGGCAATATCGAGATACTGTTCGCGTCTGTCGCCATCGGCAGGCCAGACTTCGAATATGACGGCAATCATGGCTTGATGAACTCCCCATGCGGTGCGGATTGGAGTTTAAGGAAGATGCGGTCCTCGGATCGGATGAATTGTTCGCGGCGTGCAAATTCATAATTCTCGCGTCCCAGCGGATCTGCGGCGAGCCGTGCGCGATATGCTTCATACGCGGCAAGACTTTCGATTGAATAGACGCCGTAGGCCGTGGTTGAAGAACCTTCATGCGGCCCGAAATAGCCGATGAGATCAGCGCCGCAGCGCGGGATGGCCTTTCCCCAATTGCGCGCATATTCTGCAAAGGCATCCGCTTTGAACGGGTCGATCTGATAGCGGATGAAACAGGTAATCATGCGTGTCTCCTTGAAATGCATGTCTTCGATGCTGACAATGTAACAATTGAAATGCCTTCATAGTTCGGTTAGCATCGAAGTATGAAAGATGGTCCGATCATAGCTTCCGTTGCAGCACTCCTCGGTGATCCGGCTCGTGCAAACATGCTCACGGCACTGATGGATGGACGCGCGCTGACTGTCAGTGAACTTGCATCAGCCGCAGGTGTGACGCTGCAAACCGCCAGCGGACATCTTGCAAAGCTCGATGCGGCCAATTTGCTGGTTGCGGAGAAGCAGGGGCGGCACCGCTATTTCCGGCTTTCTGGAACAGATGTGGCGCAGGTCCTCGAGGGGCTTATGGGCCTCGCGCAACGCACTGGCGCTGTGCGGGTGCGGACCGGCCCGAAAGATCAGGCGCTGCGCAAGGCACGCATCTGCTATGACCATCTGGCCGGTGAGCGCGGCGTGGAAATGCTCGATGCCTCGCATCGGCTTGGGCTGATTGTTGATGACAATGAGCCGGTGCTGACAGAAAAGGGCAAGTCGTTTTTCAGTTGCCTTGGCGTTGATGTGACCACTCTGGAGCAGGGCAAGCGCCCGGTCTGTCGTCACTGCCTCGACTGGAGTGAACGTCGCAACCATCTGGGCGGAGCGCTCGGTGCAGCGCTGTTGAACCATTTCATTTCAAAGGGCTGGGCACGCCGCGAGGCGGGGCGTGTCATCGCGTTCTCGCCAAAAGGTGCGCAAGCATTCTCACGCACGTTTGAGCTGGCTGGCCAGATTACGTGACCTGAACAGCCAGCATTATGTTGTTAATGCTGTGTGGCTGCGGCCGCTGCCTCGTCCAGTTCCGTGGCGCGCTTCATGGCGGGACGATCTTTTAGTCGGTCCCAATAGGCGACGAACGCTCCTCTGGCCGGCAACGTGCCGAAGCGCAGGCCCCAGCCGATGTGCGAGCCGACATAAACATCAGCTGCCGTGAAGCGGTCACCAGTGATGTATGGATGGCGCGAAACCGCTTTCTCCAATGTGTTGACCACTGTATCGTAATTGCCGTAGCCGACCATTCCCTGCTTGTCTGTGGGGATTTCAAAGCCAAGCGCATGGTTGGACAAGGCGGCTTCCACGGGACCTGACGTAAAGAACAGCCAACGGAAGAAATCCGCGCGCTCATTGGGGTGCGGCGCCAGGCCAGCTTCCGGAAACGTCATTGCGAGATAAGCGCAGATTGCGGCTACTTCCGTCACCACCGCATCGCCATGGCGCAGGGCGGGAACTTTGCCCATCGGATTGATTGTGCAGTAGTCAGGTCCCTTCATCGGAGGGCCGAAATCCAGAATTTCCACATCATAGGGTTTGCCGATCTCTTCCAGCATCCAGCGCGCAATACGTCCGCGCGACATCGGGTTGGTATAGAGCTTCAACTCAGCCATTTCATCCTCCCTGTAAGCGGTGGCAGGATGCGCTTTTTCCCTTGAAAAGGAAATGAAAAAACCCGGCAGCGGTGCTGCCGGGTTTTCCATGTCGACAATAAAAGTCGAAGATTTTATCAGACGGCCATGGCCTTCTGGAGGTTCTCGTCGATCTTGTCGAGGAAGCCGGTGGTCGAAAGCCAAGGCTGATCCGGACCGATGAGCAGGGCCAGATCCTTGGTCATGAAGCCGCTTTCGACGGTGTCCACGCAGACCTTTTCCAGCGTGTCAGCAAAGCGCTTCAGCTCGGCATTGTCGTCGAGCTTGGCGCGATGCGCCAGACCGCGGGTCCAGGCGAAGATCGAAGCGATCGAGTTGGTCGAGGTTTCCTCGCCCTTCTGATGCTGGCGGTAGTGACGGGTCACGGTGCCGTGTGCGGCTTCAGCTTCAACCGTCTTGCCATCCGGCGTCATCAGAACCGAGGTCATCAGGCCGAGAGAGCCGAAGCCCTGAGCCACGATGTCCGACTGCACGTCGCCGTCGTAGTTCTTGCAAGCCCATACATAACCGCCGGACCACTTGAGAGCCGAAGCCACCATGTCGTCGATGAGGCGGTGTTCGTACCAGATCTTTGCAGCCTTGAACTTGTCTGCGAATTCGGTCTGGTAGACTTCTTCGAAGATGTCCTTGAAGCGACCGTCATAGGCCTTCAGGATGGTGTTCTTGGTCGAGAGATAGACCGGGTAGTTGCGCTGTAAGCCGTAATTCAACGAAGCGCGTGCAAATTCGCGGATCGATTCGTCGAGATTGTACATGGCCATTGCCACGCCAGCCGACGGAGCCTGATAGACTTCGTGTTCGATGGTTTCGCCGTCTTCACCGACGAACTTGATCGAAAGCGTGCCCTTGCCGGGGAACTTGAAATCGGTCGCGCGGTACTGGTCGCCGAAAGCATGACGGCCAACGATGATCGGCTGGGTCCAGCCCGGCACGAGACGCGGAACGTTTTTGCAGATGATAGGCTCGCGGAAGATCACGCCGCCGAGAATGTTGCGGATGGTGCCGTTAGGCGACTTCCACATCTTCTTGAGTTTGAACTCTTCAACGCGCGCTTCGTCAGGGGTGATGGTCGCGCACTTTACGCCGACGCCATATTCCTTGATAGCGTTGGCTGCATCGATGGTGACCTGGTCATTGGTCGCATCGCGGTTTTCAACCGACAGATCGTAATATTTCAGATCGACGTCGAGATAGGGATGGATCAGCTTGTCCTTGATGAACTGCCAGATAATGCGGGTCATCTCGTCGCCGTCGAGTTCAACGACTGGGTTCGCAACCTTGATTTTTGCCATGGATGAAGCCTCTTTTTCAATACGTCGCGCCCGTATAGCACTCACGGCGAATAAGGCAAAGCGTAAGAGGCTTATTCTTTGGCCTATAGGTGAAATTGGCAGTCAAAAAATTGGGAAGGAGACTGATTTGGGTCAGGCAGCGCGATGCGTTGCCGTCTCGCCATTGCGCGGCTTCTTCCAGCTCTCCTGCTGCAGGCGGTAATTGTCCTGTTCGCGTGCCAAAATGGCATCGGCGTCGAGCGCGGAAATGGCGGCTGCCTTGTCGGTCGGCACGAGGCCGCTCAGTTGCAGCGAGAGATAGCGCCCACAGCAGACGCGCAGGAACGAGGCAAAATTGTCGAGGTCGTGGCCTTCCTCGCGAGATTCACCGTAGAGTTTTCCGATAAGGCGGCTCACGCTGAGACTGTCTCGGGAAGCAACATCCTCCAGTGTCCACCAGAAGAAGTTTTCAAGTCGGACGCTGGTGACAACGCCATCAATGCGCAGAGAGCGCGTCACGCTCTGCCAGAGTTCTGGATTGGCACCGATGAACAATCTGCACATGATTTTCTCCCGGATGAAGCTCTCCGGATAGTTTTGCGCAATATGAAGCTGCCTGCAACCGGATGATGGTTGCAGGCAAGATCAAGTCGGCTCAAGCGTGCGTGATCCTGGTGCCCAGCACAGTAAGGAACTGTGACAGCCATGCAGGATGGGCGGGCCATGCGGGCGACGTGACCAGATTGCCATCCGTAACCGCCTGATCGACCGGAATATCGGCATAGGTGCCACCGGCAAGCTCAACTTCTGGACGGCAGGCTGGATAGGCAGAGCAAGTTCGACCTTCCAGAACGCGTGCTGCGGCCAGCAATTGCGCGCCGTGGCAGACTGCGGCAACAGGCTTGTTTGCTTCGAAGAAGTGCTTCACCACAGCGATAACCTTGTCATCGAGGCGCAGATATTCCGGTGCCCGGCCACCGGGAATGACAAGTGCGTCATAGCTCTCCGGTTTCACCTCGGCGAAGGTCGCGTTCAGCGTGAAGTTATGACCCGGCTTTTCCGTATAGGTCTGATGGCCCTCGAAGTCGTGAATGGCTGTCGCGATATGATCGCCAGCCTTCTTGCCGGGGCAGACCGCATGAACCGTGTGGCCAACCGTCAAAAGTGTCTGGAACGGGACCATAGTTTCATAGTCTTCACCAAAGTCGCCGCAAAGCATGAGTATCTTCTTACCGGACATTGTTTCCTCCCTTGAACGTGTATCTGGTGGCAACAGTCTGGCACGAGTGGGCAGCAAATAGGTGTTATCGGGCTACTACACAGGCTTTTCCGTAAAACACGTAAGGGGAATCTTTGCGATTCTGCATCAATTATGTAAGGGAAACGCCACGATACGATAGCGAATGCGGAAGAGATCATGGCAGGAACAGATAAACAGCGCCCCTTTATCGCGGAAGGACCGGCAATTGTGCTGGTGGAGCCGCAATTGCCGGAGAATATCGGCATGGTGGCGCGCGCCATGGCGAATTTTGGTCTGGCTGAACTGCGTCTCGTTAATCCGCGCGAGGAGTTTCCAAGCGAAAAGGCGAGGGCAGCAGCCAGCAAGGCCGACCATGTGATCGACAATGCGGTGGTCTATGACGACCTGCCGTCGGCTATTGCCGATCTCAATTTCGTCTATGCGACGACGGCACGCGAACGCGATGGCTTCAAACAGGTTCGCAGCGCTGTGGAAGCAGGTGGCGAATTGCGCCGTCGTTTCAGGACTGGCGAGAAGACCGGCATCATGTTTGGTCGCGAACGCTTCGGTCTCAGTAATGAGGAAGTCGGGCTGGCGGACGAACTGGTGACGTTTCCGGTCAACCCGGCCTTCGCATCGCTGAATATCGCCCAAGCCGTTTTGCTGATGTCTTATGAATGGATGAAGTCGGGTCTTGAGACGGAAACGGAAACCGTGTTCCGTGGACCAGAGCTTGAGATGGCACCGAAGCAGGAGTTGCAGGGACTCTTCAATCATCTCGAAGAAGCCCTTGATGTCAGAGGGTATTTCCGCCCGGAAGCCCGCAAGGAAATCATGGTCAACAATCTGCGGGCTGTGCTGACGCGCGCCGGCTTCGCATCCGCAGAGCTGAAACTGTTACGCGGTGTTGTTACGTCTCTTGACGTGTTCACACCGAAGAAGCCGCGTGGCTCGGGTGCCCCGGAAGGACGTGCGCGCAAGCCTGCGAGCGAAGCTCCGGCAATGAAGGACAAGGACGAATGAAAAACGCACCCGCAGTGAGCTTTTCCGCCATGCTTTCCCCCGACGCCGAAAGACCCATTCTGGTTTTCGACAGCGGTATCGGAGGGTTGACGGTTTTGCGCGAAGCGCGGGTGCTTATGCCGGATCGACGCTTCGTCTACGTTGCCGACAATGCCGGGTTCCCCTATGGCGGATGGGAAGAGGATGCGTTGAGGGAGCGGATTGTCGAACTGTTCGGCAAGCTCATCGCCGCCTATGATCCCGAAATCGCGGTCATTGCCTGCAATACGGCTTCCACGCTGGTGCTGGATGACTTACGGCAAGCCTATCCTTCGGTGCCGTTTGTCGGCACGGTGCCGGCAATCAAGCCCGCTGCCGAAAGAACATCGTCCGGGCTTGTTTCCGTGCTGGCGACCCCCGGTACTGTCAGGCGTGCTTATACGCGTGATCTCATTCAATCTTTCGCGTCCCAGTGCCATGTTCGTCTCGTCGGTGCCGATCAGCTTGCGGCGGTAGCGGAAGCGCATATTCGTGGCGAGAAGATCGATGAGGCGCTGGTTGTGGACCAGATTGCCCCGTGCTTTATTGAGCAGGATGGCAGCCGCACCGACATTGTCGTTCTGGCCTGCACGCACTATCCGTTCCTTGCGAATGTATTTCGCCGTCTGGCGCCATGGCCGGTTGACTGGCTCGACCCTGCGGAAGCGATCGCCCGGCGTACTGTCTCTCTGCTGAAACCACGCCGTCCCGCTGAAGAACTGCATCATCACAACGATCTGGCGGTCGTAACATCCCAGAATCCGGACTATGCAATCCGCAGGCTTATGCAGGGCTTCGGTCTGCATTTTGCTTGAGCCCACGTTCTTAAAGCCTTGAATTTTCCAGTTATGTAGCGATCATGTCGATGATCGTTTCATAGGGGAAGATGCAATGACCGGAACCATACCACAGATCACCCTGCCTTCGGGCCAGACGGTTCCAGCGCTCGGGCAGGGCACCTGGTATATGGGTGAGGACAGCACGCAACGCCGCTATGAAATCGAAGCACTGAGAAGCGGTATCGATCTCGGGATGACGCTGATCGATACCGCAGAAATGTACGCTGACGGTGAGGCGGAAGATGTTGTCGGTGAAGTCATCACGGGCCGTCGTGACGACGTGTTTATCGTCAGCAAGGTATTGCCGTTCAATGCGTCACGGAAGGGAACAATCGAGGCCTGCGAGAAGTCTGGAGCGCCTTCGCACTGATCATATAGATCTGTATCTGCTGCACTGGCGTGGGCGATATCCGGTTGAAGAGACTATCGCGGCATTTGAAGAACTGCAGCATGCCGGAAAAATCGGCGGCTGGGGCGTCAGCAATTTCGATACGGATGATATGAAAGAACTGGTCGGTATGACAGGCGGCAAGGCCGTTGCCACGAACCAGATACTTTATAATCTGACGCGACGCGGCCCGGAATTCGACCTGATGCCATGGTGTGCCGAGCGCAAAACTCCGCTGATGGCTTATTCGCCTATTGAGCAAGGTCGCTTGCTGGGCAGTCCCGTACTGGCAGAAATTGCAAGCGAGACCGGAGGGACAGCGGTTTCCGTCGCGCTCGCCTGGACGATACGGGACGGCAATGTCATAGCAATTCCAAAATCATCCAACCTGCATCATGTGCGAGACAATAGAAAAGCCGCAGAGTTGCGGCTTTCCGAGGACCAATTGAAACGTCTCGATCAAGCTTTCGCACGGCCGTCCCGAAAGACGGCGTTGGAAATGCTGTAATCATTCTTTTCCACGCATGTCGTGCTCCCAAAACCGGTTTTCATTTTTGGGAGACACGCTCTAACCCGCTTCCTTCTGACGAGTATCCTTCTTTGCCTGAGCGACGCTGGCGGCCTTCCGGAGCCGTCCACGTTCCGCCGGACGGACAAGGCTGTCATATTTTTCGTTCGGGATGTTGCGCATGCCGTTCAGCGCATGGCGCGTGTTGAAATCCTTGCCCTTCTTTTCGTTGGCTTCTTTGGTCGCAAGCGCTTTTCGGGCATTGGCGATCAGCTCGGCGCTTGCCGACATGCGGCGTCTACGTTCAACTTCGGTGTTGATGCGACGCACCGCCATAGCCAGAACGGAAACTTTCAGATGCGAACCTTCGTCCGCCTTGGACGGAGACGCGCCGCGAGCGGCTCCCTTTCCGCGCATTTCGCGTCTGCGCTGGTGAGCCTGATCTTTCGCCTTCTTGCGGCGTTCGCGGATCAGTTTCGCCAGATGGGAAAGCTCCTCGTCGGGAACGTTCTGCAAAAAGGGGTGGTGTGATTTTTCCACCAACTCTTTTTCGTCGGCATTGAGAGCACGGGCTTCCTGCTTCTTGGTGACGGCCATGGGACATCCTTTCTGCTAACGATGAAATTTCTCCCGTAGAGATATAGGCCTGAGTGGCAATCCGGGAAGATGGCCTCCCTATTCCGGATTGTTGGTCGAGGTTGTTTCGCTTTGTGCTTCAAGGTGCTTCAAAATCGCCTTCAATTTGTCGAGCGGCAGATGTTCCGCACCAATCGTCTCGCTCTTGGTTGTTGAGACGATGTTCAGAATTTCATCGAGTTTTGCCTGTGTCGCGCTCGCTTCGCGATTCTGTGCGTTCTGGATCAGAAACACCATCAGGAAGGTGACGATGGTAGTCGATGTATTCACCACCAGTTGCCACGTGTCGGAGAAACTGAATAAAGGTCCGCTGATACCCCATAAGAGGATGAACAAGGTTGCCATCACGAATGCCAGATAATGACCTGCAAGTTCGGCAGCTTTTTCGCTAAGCTTTGTAAAAAACTGTGACACCGCAACCTCCCAACGACAGGCGGGAAACGTTTGATGGAGGCGTGGGGTTCCGTAATTGCATAGACATGCGGAACTTTCAGGCGCCGGTCGACGTTTGATCTGCATAGAAAACGCGGAGGTTAAGCGATGGAAATTGTCGAAACCCGCATCAGTTCTGTCGGGGGATTCAAGCTCTACATGGTGGAGTTCGTCACCGAGGGTGACGAAAAGATCACCGTCAAGGTTGAGAACGAGACGGAAGCGGAACTGACGCGCGATGAAGTGTTACGCCGCGCTGCGATCAAGCTCGGCGAAGCGCTGGGCGTTGCATGTATGGAATGCGGCATTCAGCCTGAAAGCCTGCTGACGCGCCCAAGCGCACGCCGTGCCGGCGATCGGGCAGAACTTGAACGCCAGCTCGACGAAGGGTTGGAGGATACGTTTCCAGCCAGTGATCCAGTATCCGTTACGGGCTCGACGATTGCCGGCTTCGCCGGGCCGAAAAACTGAACGACGGTTTTGAGCAAGAAGCCGGGCTATTCACCCGGCTTCTGACGTTGTTCAGGAAATGAGTCCTATAAAGGGCATATCCATCTGAAAATACTACAGATTACGACGTTTGCCTTCCATCAGATCCAATACGGCGCGGGCACAGTCGAGCACATTCGAACCTGGTCCGAAGACCGCTGCCACTCCATGATCGAACAGATACTGATAATCCTGACGAGGAACGACGCCACCGCAGACCACGATGATGTTCTCGGCGCCCTTCTTGCGGAGCGTGTCCACAAGCTGGGGCAATAGTGTCTTGTGACCGGCTGCCAGCGACGAGACCCCGAGGACGTGTACCTTGGACTTGATCGCCATATTGGCGGCTTCATCCGGAGTCTGGAACAGCGGTCCAGCCAATACGTCGAAGCCAATATCACCAAATGCTGAAGCAATGATCTTGGCTCCGCGATCGTGCCCGTCCTGGCCAAGCTTTGCCACCATCACTTTCGGCGTTTCACCGATCTGCTTCTTGAAATCACCGAGCCGGTCAACCAGCGTCTGATATTCAGGCTCGTCCTTGTAGGCTGCGCCGTAAACCTTCTTGACGACCTTCGGAACAGCAGCATGATCGCCGAATGCGCGGCGCATGGCGTCGGAAATTTCACCGACGCTGGCGCGGGCGCGGGAGGCTTCAACTGCAGCGGCAAGAAGGTTGCCTTCACCGGTCCTGGCGATCTTTTCCAATTCCGCCAGTGCCGCTTCGACTTTTGCCTTGTTGCGCGTTTCCTTGATGCGGTTGAGACGTGCAATCTGTGACTGGCGAACGGCACTATTGTCGATTTCGAGAATGTCGATTTCGTCTTCCTGTTCGAGGCGGAACTTGTTGACACCGACAATGACTTCTTCGCCCTTGTCAACCGCTGCCTGCCGTTTGGTGGCTGCTTCTTCGATGAGCCGCTTCGGAAGGCCGCTTTCGACAGCTTTTGTCATGCCGCCGAGTTTCTCGACTTCCTCGATCAACGCCCATGCCTTTTCGGCTAGCTCGTTGGTGAGGTTTTCGATGTAATAGGACCCCGCCAGTGGGTCGACCACTTTGGTGACGCCGGTTTCGTTCTGGAGGATGAGCTGTGTGTTGCGGGCGATGCGAGCCGAAAATTCCGTTGGCAAAGCAATGGCTTCATCGAAGGAATTGGTGTGCAGCGATTGCGTGCCGCCAAGAGCCGCGGACATGGCTTCAAATGCGGTGCGGACGATATTGTTGTAAGGGTCCTGCTCTTGCAAAGAGACACCTGAAGTCTGGCAATGCGTGCGCAGCATCAGCGAGCCGGGCTTCTTGGGGGCGAATTCCTTCATGATGCGCGACCAGAGCAGCCGCGCAGCGCGCAGCTTGGCGATCTCCATGAAGAAATTCATGCCGATGGCGAAGAAGAATGACAGGCGCCCCGCAAATTCATCGACATTCAGGCCCTTGTTCAAGGCAGCGCGTACATATTCGCGCCCATCCGCAAGAGTGAAGGCCAGTTCCTGAACCAGCGTCGCGCCCGCTTCCTGCATATGGTAGCCGGAAATCGAAATCGAGTTGAACTTCGGCATTTCGGCTGCGGTATAGGCGATGATATCCGCAATGATCCGCATGGATGGCTCCGGCGGATAGATATAGGTATTGCGGACCATGAACTCCTTGAGGATGTCGTTCTGGATCGTGCCGGAAAGCTGCGCGCGCGGTACGCCCTGTTCCTCGCCAGCTACGATGAAGTTGGCGAGGATCGGGATCACCGCGCCGTTCATGGTCATGGAAACGGAAATCTTTTCCAGCGGAATGCCGTCGAAAAGTATCTTCATATCCTCGACGGAATCGATGGCAACACCGGCCTTGCCCACATCGCCTTCAACACGCGGATGGTCACTGTCATAACCGCGATGCGTGGCAAGATCGAAAGCAACCGAAACACCCTGCTGACCGGCGGCGAGAGCCTTGCGGTAGAAGGCATTCGATTCTTCGGCCGTCGAAAATCCCGCATATTGTCGGATCGTCCATGGACGACCCGCATACATGGTCGCGCGGGGACCGCGCAGAAAGGGCTCGAAACCGGGCAGGGTGCCAAGATGGCCCACGCCCTGCAGATCGTCTTCCGTGTAGAGCGGCTTGACGTCAATGCCTTCCGGCGTATGCCAGATCAGGTTGTCGACCGGCTGTTTCAGCTCCTTCTCGGCCAAGGTTTCCCAGTCTGCTCGGGTGGTGGGGCGCTCGTTCATATCGACCTCACTCAAATTCCATAATCAGTTCATCCACGGCGAGACTTGCACCTGCTTCCGCCGTAATGCGCTTTACGGTAGCACGGCGTTCCGCTCGCAGCACGTTTTCCATCTTCATGGCTTCCACGGTGGCCAGCGGCTGACCAGCCTCGACAGTTTCACCATCCTTGACAAGGATCGATGTGATGACGCCCGGCATCGGGCAGAGCAGCATCTTCGATGTATCTGGAGGCAGCTTTACCGGCATAAGTTGCGCGAGTTCTGCGATACGCGGCTTGCGCACATGGGCGACCACATCCATCCCCCGCCAGCGCAAACGCCAGCCAGTGCCCGAGCGCGAAACCTTGATAGCGATGGGCTTGCCGCCAACGGTAAACGAGCCCAGATGGCTGCCCGGATGCCAGTCGCTCGCAACTGGCAAGCTGCCGCCATCCATGAAATTGATCGTCGTTCCACCTTCGCCTTCTGCGATACGAACCGGCAAAGTGAATCCGCCAAGTGTCACTACCCAGTCGGTTGCCACAGATTGCTGTTCGCTGGAAATCCGCCCTGTAATCTGCATGTTGCGCTGCTCGATTGCCAGATTGATCTGGGCTGCAACTGCTGCAAGCACCCGCGCATCATCTTCGGAAACCGATACTCCGGCAAAGCCGTCCGGATATTCCTCGGCGATGAATGCGGTGGTGAGGGCGCCCTCGCGGAAACGCGAATGATCCATCACAGCCGACAGGAAGGGCAGGTTATGGCCGATCCCTTCAACCTCGAATGCGTCCAGAGCATCTCCCATCGCGTCGATGGCGGTGGCGCGGTCAGGCCCCCAGGTACAGAGCTTTGCGATCATCGGATCGTAATACATCGAAATTTCGCCGCCTTCGAACACACCAGTGTCGTTGCGCACGATTGTACCATCAGAATTGCGACCTTCGGCTGGCGGACGATAACGGGTCAGCCTGCCGATAGAAGGCAGGAAGTTACGATATGGGTCTTCCGCGTAGAGGCGGCTTTCCATTGCCCAACCGTTCAGCTTCACGTCGCTCTGGCCGAAACGGAGCTTTTCACCGGATGCAACGCGGATCATTTCTTCCACAAGGTCGATGCCGGTGATGAGTTCCGTCACTGGATGCTCGACCTGCAAACGCGTATTCATTTCAAGGAAGTAGAATTGACGCGCGCCATCAACGATGAATTCCACCGTGCCGGCTGAAAAATAGCCGACGGCCTTTGCAAGAGCTACGGCCTGCTCGCCCATGGCCTTGCGGGTCGCTTCATCAAGGAATGGCGAAGGTGCTTCTTCAATGACCTTCTGGTTACGGCGCTGGATCGAGCATTCGCGTTCGCCGAGATAGACAACGTTGCCGTGCTGGTCGCCCAGAACCTGAATTTCGATATGGCGCGGCTGGGTGACGAATTTTTCGATGAAGATGCGGTCGTCGCCGAAAGAGGACTTTGCCTCGTTGCGCGATAGCTGGAAACCTTCGCGAGCTTCGTCGTCGTTCCATGCGATGCGCATGCCTTTACCGCCGCCGCCAGCAGAAGCCTTGATCATCACAGGATAGCCGATGGATGTGGAAATGCGAACTGCTTCGTCGGCGTCCTCGATCAAGCCCATATGACCGGGCACAGTGGAAACACCGGCTTCGGAGGCAAGCTTCTTCGAGGTAATCTTGTCGCCCATGGCGTCAATTGCGTTCACCGGCGGCCCGATGAAGGTGACGTTGGCGGCCTTCAGTGCTTCAGCGAAACGCGGATTTTCCGACAGAAAGCCATAGCCCGGATGCACGGCATCCGCGCCGGTTTCCTTGATCGCCGCAAGAATCTTGTCGATGACGATATAGGACTGATTGGAGGGCGCTGGTCCGATGTGGACCGCTTCGTCGGCCATTTTGACATGCAGGGCATTGCGGTCGGCATCGGAATAGACCGCTACCGTTGCGATGCCCATTTTCTTCGCCGTCTTGATGACCCGGCATGCGATTTCGCCGCGATTGGCAATGAGAATTTTCTTGATCATGTGCTTTTACTCAAATGAACCGGATCATTGCCACGGCATGATCTCGAAAAGTGGGAACCGGTTTTCGGATAAGATCATGCGAAACTAAAGCGGAATGGTGTCGTGCTTCTTCCACGGCGTGCTTTGCTGCTTATTGCGCAGGCTGGCAAAAGCGCGGGCAATGCGGCGACGCGAGGAATGTGGCATGATGACTTCGTCGATGAAACCGCGTTCAGCAGCCACGAACGGATTGGCAAAACGCTCCTCATATTCCTTCGTGCGCGCGGCGATTTTCTCGACATCGCCCAGTTCAGAGCGATAGAGGATTTCCGTTGCACCCTTGGCGCCCATGACCGCGATTTCCGCCGTCGGCCAAGCATAGTTGATGTCAGCACCGATATGTTTCGAGGCCATCACGTCATAGGCACCGCCATAGGCCTTGCGCGTGATGAGCGTGACCATGGGGACGGTGGCTTGCGAATAGGCGAAGAGCAGCTTTGCGCCGTGCTTGATGACGCCGCCATATTCCTGTGCCGTGCCCGGCAGGAAGCCCGGAACGTCTACAAGAGTGAGGATCGGGATATTGAAGGCATCGCAAAAGCGAACGAACCGGGCTGCCTTGCGCGATGAATCGATATCAAGACAACCGGCAAGCACCATGGGCTGGTTTGCGACGACGCCGATGGTTTGACCGTCCATGCGAATGAAGCCGGTAATGATGTTCTTTGCAAAAGATTCCTGAATTTCGAAGAAATCGCTTTCGTCGGCCAGCGCGTGGATAAGCTCCTTCATGTCGTAGGGCTTGGTAGCGCTATCCGGAATCAATGTGTCGAGCCGCATTTCGAGCCGTGCCGGATCGTCGAATACCGGACGTACGGGTGGCTTTTCGCGATTGTTGAGCGGCAGGAAGTCGAACAGAATGCGGACCTGTTCCAGCGCTTCGATATCGTTTTCATAAGCGCCATCGGCGACGGATGATTTTCTGGTGTGGGTTGAGGCGCCGCCCAGTTCCTCCGCCGTGACAATTTCGTTGGTCACGGTTTTCACCACGTCGGGGCCTGTCACGAACATATAGGAACTGTCACGCACCATGAAGATGAAGTCGGTCATGGCAGGCGAATAGACCGCGCCGCCAGCGCAGGGGCCCATGATGACGGAAATCTGCGGCACCACGCCGGATGCGTCCACGTTGCGCTTGAATACGTCGGCATAACCCGCGAGCGACGCAACGCCTTCCTGAATGCGGGCGCCACCGGAATCGTTGAGCCCGATGACCGGCGCGCCGTTCTTCATGGCCATATCCATGATTTTGCAGATTTTCTGCGCATGGGTTTCGGACAATGAGCCGCCCAGAACTGTAAAATCCTGGCTGAACACATAGACCTGCCGACCGTTGATCGTGCCCCAGCCCGTCACCACGCCGTCGCCGGCAACCTTCTGCTTTTCCATGCCGAAGTCAGTGCAGCGATGGGTGACATACATGTCGAACTCCTCAAACGATCCTTCGTCGAGAAGCACTTCGATCCTTTCACGGGCCGTGAGCTTGCCTTTGCCATGCTGGGCGTCGATGCGGCGCTGACCGCCGCCAAGGCGAGCTTCGGCGCGACGGGATTCGAGCTGTTCCAGAAGTTCCTGCATAAAGTCCCCACTTTTGGGCGGCCTTTGAAAGGCGAGTTATGAAACTGAAAAGATAGTCTTTTTCTCCCTCATGCTTAAAATCCGAAGGCCTTCCGGAAAAGCTTGAAAAGGTGCGATTGTGTAGGATATAAATTTGCAAATAGCGAAATGCGAATTTGCAAATATGGCACCGAGAAAACTTTATATCGGCAGAAAGATACGAGAAATACGCGAGCAACATAAGGCAACCCAGTCGGGCTTTGCTGAACGCCTCGGTATTTCAACGAGTTACCTCAATCAGATTGAAAACAACCAGCGGCCTGTTTCTGCTGCGGTCCTGTTAGCGTTGGCCGAAAACTACCAGATCGATATAGGCGCTATTTCGCTGGGGGATGATGATCGGTTGCTTTCAGCAGTTTCTGAAGCGCTCGCCGATCCCGTTTTTGACAATTACAAGCCGAACTTACAGGAACTGAAGCTTATTACGCAAAATGCGCCGGGGCTGGCGCATGCGCTGATAGCGTGCCACCAGGCCTATCGTCGTAACAGCGAGCAGCTCGCAAGTCTGGATAATCAGCTCGGTCGCGCTCCTTCCACTGCCGAGCCTGCGCCTTATGAGGAAGTTCGCGACTTTTTCCATTTTATCGACAATTACGTACATGAGATTGATATTGCGGCAGAAAA
Organism: Brucella tritici; assembly: GCF_008932295.1. GTDB lineage: Bacteria > Pseudomonadota > Alphaproteobacteria > Rhizobiales > Rhizobiaceae > Brucella > Brucella tritici. The sequence continues at coordinate 68,990 of NZ_WBWA01000019.1, forward strand.
GCTTGCTACGGAGCTAAATATTCCGGGCCGGGACATTGGCGTGGCCTTGCCGCAATATATGGAGGAACGCCACCGGGTGCATATTGCGCGGGCCGGGCCGGAAGAAGCGGTCCTGCGTCGGTTCGATCCTGCAGCACGTGTGCTTTATCTCAACCCCTATTCTCCCACTTCAACCCGCAATTTCCAGATCGCGTTCCAGATCGCTGAACTGGAAATGGAAGAACTGGTGAGCACGATTGCCAGACGAGCGGATTTTCGCTCTGCCGAGGCTGTTGAAATTTGCAAGATCGGCTTGCGCAACTATTTTGCCGGGGCGCTGATGCTGCCCTATCAGATATTCCTCTCGGCAGCGAAAGAGCTGCGCCATGACCTGGAACTGTTGGCGTCGCGTTTTGGGGCAAGTCTGGAGCAGGTCGCACATCGGCTCAGCACCTTGCAGCGTTCCGGCCATCGGGGCGTGCCGGTGTTCTTTGCGCGCATAGACCGGGCCGGAAATATCACGAAACGACACAGTGCCGCCAAGTTGCAGTTTGCACGCTATGGTGCTGCGTGCCCGCTGTGGAATGTGCATCAGGCGTTTGAGACACCGGGTCGGATCATCCGCCAACTGGCCGAAACACCGGATGGCGCGCGTTATCTTTGCATTGCGACAGAACTGACCAAGAGCGAGGGCGGCTTCAACGCACCCCAGCGGCGCTACGCTATCGCCCTTGGCTGCGAGGTGGCCTATGCGCAGGATTTCGTTTATGCGGACGGGCTCGATATCGCTGTCCGCTCTGCCTTCGATCCGATCGGTGTTTCCTGCCGTATTTGCGAGCGTGCTGAATGCGTGCAGCGGGCCGTTCCACCGCTAAAAAGCAGATTGGCGGTCGATCACGACCGCCGAGGAATATTGCCTTATCGTTTGCTCTGAATGTCAGAAGCCGGCATGTTCCTTGAGGAACTCGGCTTCCTCATGGGTTGTATCGCGGCCAAGCACCTTATTGCGATGGGGAAAGCGTCCAAAGCGTTCGATGATATCGTGATGCTGACGGGCAAAGCCGAGCGAGAACTCGTCGCCGAGCCTTTCGTAGAGATCGACGCAACGCTTCTGGTCGCTCAGATATTCGCTATGCATGAACGGCAGATAGAAGAACTGGCGTTGTTCTGGTGACAGTTTCCGGTCGAAATCATGATCGAGCGCCTGTGCCGCCACATCACGGGCTAATCCGTCGCTTTCGAAAGAACGTGGTGAACCACGGAACATGTTGCGCGGAAACTGGTCGAACAGAATGGTAAGCGCAAGTGCGCTTTCCGGCTGCTGTTTCCAGTGTTCCAGCTTGTCGGCGCGAGCATCATCATAAGCTGCCAGAAATTTCTCACGAATTTCCGCGTCGATCTCGTCGCTTTTGCTGAACCAGTTTTCCCGCATCTTGGGTGAAAACCAGAAATCGAGAACGTCCTTGGGCTCGATAGTCATGACAGGCCTCCTCTGGTTTTAGAGCGCATCCCGAAAAGTGTGAAACGGTTTTCGGAAAAGATGCGCGCAAAAACAAATGATTAGAGCGTCGATCTGATCCAATCAGATCGACGCTCTCTATTGTACTGGCTGGTTTGTGCCTTCCGGCTGCGGGCAGGGTGGTTCGCCCTTGAAATTGCGCGACATGCAGGCGAATCGGTCAAAGCTCTTGCCTGTGTCCATGGCGGCCTTGCCTGCTCCCCCACATCCAGCAAGAACAGCCAGAGAAATAAGAATGGCGAAGTTTTTCATGGGGGTCCTTTCAGGGGCCATGTGGTCTGTTCGTATAATAGGGATCGCAATCTGCAGCCGCAACTGCGGCACCGATCAACTAGCCTCTACCACGATAGTTGGGCACGACTTGTTCCGGTATCCAGACGTTCTGCGGAGCCGCTCCGGTTTGGAAGAATACGTCGATGGGAATACCGCCACGTGGATACCAATAGCCGCCGATCCTGAGCCATTCCGGCTCCAGAAGCTCCACGAGGCGCTTACCGATGGTCACGGTGCAGTCTTCGTGGAACGCGCCGTGATTGCGGAAGGAGAAAAGAAACAGTTTCAGGGATTTGCTTTCCACCAGCCATTGCCCTGGAACATAGTCGATCACTAGATGCGCGAAATCAGGCTGGCCTGTCATTGGGCAGAGCGAGGTGAATTCAGGCGCGGTGAAGCGAACACAATAAGGCGTTCCAGCTTGCGGATTTGCCACCCGTTCCAGGATGGCTTCCTCCGGAGATTGCGGTATCGAAGCGCTTGAGCCGAGCTGCTTTAGATCGGAATATATTGTCTTTTCAGACATTTGCGTGCCTTTGTTTCAAGCCACGTCGCAGTCTTGTCGCGCATGATTGCGCTTGTCCTTGTTTTTACCGGGTAGGCTGCGACCGGTGGCAAATTGCCAATGACGGGGGAGCTAGCAGACCACAACGATCCCGTAAAGAGTGCAAACAAAAGCCCGCGCAAGGAGCGCGGGCATAAGGATCAAACTGTTCTTGCTGTTCAGCGGCGATCAGAAATGGCACATCCGATGGCAACGCCGATGAGAATGCCGATAATTCCAGCAGTTCCGAAAAGTGTCGTGGCTGTGCCCGGATTTTCTCGAACCGTCTCGGCAACCACTTGTCCGCGTTCACGCACGGCTTGCGCGGCATGACGGAAACGACCGGACGCATCATCCATGGCGTCTTCCGCGCGTTCTCTCAGCTCGCCAGAATGTGACGCCAGTGACTTTGAAAGGCGCTTCAGTTCATTGCGCATATCGGCGATTTGCTTTTCGAGAGCCTGCTGGATGTCGTTCGTGATCTTTTCGTCGGCCATTTGAAGTCTCCGTTGAATTGATGACGATAAAACGAGTGAAAACGCGTTAGGTTCCATGCTGCGACAATGCGGTTAACAAACATGGTAAACCGCTCGTAAACCATTTTAATTTAATCTTTTCGAATACAAGAACGATCTGGAGCGGGGCCAGAATGTATATCGAAAAAGATGCACTTGTTGGTAGTTGCGAGCCGGTAGCCGCGCGTATTGTCCGTGCTGCTCGGTTGGCCCGACAGTGTGTTGACCAGCTTCAGCCAGACAATGTTCGTGCGCAGGCTGAAGCGGCTTTGACGCTTCTGCTTGATGATCCTTCGCCGAAAGTGCGTATGGCTATGGCAGATGTACTTTCGGCCAGTGTGCACTCGCCCCTGCATATTGTGACAGCGCTTGCCGCCGACCAGCCCGAGGTTGCGGGTTATATCCTTGCACGCTCGACGCTCCTCAGCGACGCAGATCTGATTGATCGTGTGGCCTACGGTGCGCCCTCGATGCAGGTTTTGGTTGCTGCGCGCCCGCATGTTTCATTTGCAGTCGCGGCGGCAATCGCCGAAGTTGGAAATAACGAGGCAGTTGCTGAAATGCTGTTTAACAGCTGTGCCCGTATCGCTCCGGTTTCATTCCGGCGCATAAGCGAACGCTGTGGTCATGATGCCCTCGTGCGCGAAGCTTTGCTGGCCCATCCGCGTCTTCCTGCGGAATGCCGTCATCTTCTGGCTGTGAAAGTCGGGGAGGTTTTGCAATCTCTTCCGCTGGTGAAATTGCTTCTGGGTGAACGCCGCGCCGATAAGGTTGTGGGTGATGCGACGGCTCGCGCATCCATGCAACTGGCGGAAACTTGTTCGCAGGAGGAACTTCCTGCGCTCGTCGAGCATCTGCGTCTGCGCGGTGAAATCACGACCAGTTTTGTTATCCGTGCCGTTGCCGGAGGCCGTATAGATTTCTTCGCGAGCTTGTTGGCTGCGCTTTCCGATCTCGATGACGCACGGATTTGTGCGATTATTTCCGGCGGTCGTCCGGCGGCACTTGCCGCACTACTTCGCTCTGCGGGGTTGAGTGATGCGACGCATGCGCCCCTGATTGTCGCAATCGAAGCCTGGCGGGCGGTTGCTGCCGGACGGATGCGGATGGGCGCCGCTGAAATGTCGGCTTTGATGTGCGACGCCGCAGGGGGCAGCCGGTTTGCTGCCGCCAATGACGATCTGGCTGCATTGCTGCGCTCGATCCATCTGGAGTTCATGCGTGAATCGGCACGGGACAGGCTGCAGGCTATTCCAGCAGCCTGATCAGCTTTCCTGCCGAAAAGGCCGGATAAGGCTGAGGCCGTAACCGACCGCAATGCCGACTATGGCTCCGGCAGCTTTGAACACAAAGTCGATGAACTCGCCATGACGTCCGGGCGCGAGGCGCTGCATCAGTTCAAAAAGTGCAGCGCAGCCGACGGTCAGCAAAAGAACGCCCATCCAGTGGCGAGGGTAGGCGAGGGCAAATAAGGCGCCGACCAGAAAGAAAGCCGCAAACCGTTCAAGATCGACGGGCTCACCTGTTACGGGGCGGAATTTTATTGGACTGATTGTCACTGCGAGGATGGCCAGAAGTATCATCCAGGCGCCAATGCGCAAAAATCGCTTCATAAGGAGCGCCTTTATTCATCCGTATGATCGCCGGGTGGCTCATCCTGCTTCGGGTCGCCACAACGTTGGTACATTCGATCGGTTATTGATTTTTTCAATGCGTTACCGAATGGCAACTCATAATGGGAAATGACGTCGACGCCCATACACCATTTAACGTCATGAGGCGACAGGCCATAATTGGTTTCGAGAAAACCAAGCGCATAATTCATGCCTTCGTCGCATTGCTCTGTCTGGCAGAAATTGCCGTCTCTGGCGAGCTGACGAATCGAGCCCTCGCCAATCTTCACCACGATTGGTTCGACGGCAAAAGGAGCCGCGCCGATCACCGCGATGACGACAAGTCCGATCAAAGTAAATTTTATAGAGCGCCGCATGAATCGCCGTTTGTAACTGGTTTTCGCAAGTTCATAACGCATGAGCGGCAATATGATGGCAAGTCGCAATCAACTGGAAATCAAAGGAATCGCGGCATTTTCCAGACGACGCGCCTCATGAACGCGTTGAACGTTCGCGTTGATAAGTTGAATTGATCATTCCGGTTTCAGACCAAATTGTAGCTAGCGGTATTTTAGTTTGCATCGGTTTAATGTTGACTTTTACGTAAATGCAGGAGCACAACTTACGCTCTAAATCCGATTTGGTTTAGAGCCTGGTCCGCTTGATATAAGGCAGGAATGTTGTGGTGCGCGAATATTATACGATCACGGAGCTGACGCGCGAGTTCGGTATTTCAACCCGTACTTTGCGCTTCTATGAAGATGAAGGCTTGATTGCTCCCGTGAGGCGCGGTCGCACGCGACTGTTTCGTCCCGCTGATCGTCATCTCCTGAAGCAGATTTTACGTGGCAAGCGGCTCGGCTTTTCCATTGCCGAAATTCACGAGATCATTCAGATGTATCGCGAACCGCCCGGCGAAACCGGGCAGCTGAAGCTGCTTATGAAGCGCGTCGAGGAAAAACGTGCTGATCTTCGGCAGAAGCGTCGTGATATTTAGGAAACGCTGGGCGAACTTGATCAGATTGAGGAATCCTGCATCGAGCGTCTTGCCGAACTGGGCGTCAATACCTGATCAGTTTTATTGGGTGTCGGGCACCGGAGAGCACATTTGTGCGATATCCTGAACCGTGCTGTTGTTTTCTTGATCGATCTTGCCGCTGAAGACATCATCGAACAGTTTCGCCTTGTCCAGTTCCGTCACAACGCAGCCGCAGAACTGCTGGCATAGCTGTTCGCTACCGTTTTGCAGGCATGCAGCCACGCAGGATTGCGTGAAGGCTTCACGCGGTGTCGGCTGCGCGGGAGGCATCAGTTGCGAGAATACATAAACCAGTCCGATCAGCACTGGCTGATGAATGAGATAGAACGCCAGGCTATGCCTGCCGATGAATGTTAGCGGCTTTTCAAGAAACAGAGGTTTGATCCCGCCAGCCAATAGCTGGAGCCAGCCGAAACGCTGAAACATGCGAGCGGCAGCTATACCGACGAGAACCGCTCCGAACCACGGAAACAGCGGTACGTAGTCATTAGAGCGTGGCGTCACGGTCGAAAGTCCGACCCAACTCAGTGCAGGATTATTGAAAATATCAGCGCGTGCATAAAGCGGGGCGCTGATGACCAACGCGGCAACGATCAATGTTGCAATGGCAGGCAAACGCAGGAACAGAAGGCCGAGCACACTTGCCAGAGCGATCTGGTGAAGGATGCCGAAGAAGATAAAACTGTCCGGCGACATGTACCATGTGACGGCTGAAATCGCGGCTGCGGCAACAGCGATCTGCACCAGGCGTTTCGTCATAGGCTTCCAGCGAATTCCGTTGCCATGCGCCAGAACAAGGCTGAAACCGACCAGAAACAGAAAGCTCGATGCAATACAGCGGGCGAAAAGTTTCCATCCGCCGTGAGCGGTCGTGGCAGGCGCCATATAGCCAAAAAACTCAAGATCCCAGCCAAAGTGATAGATCGCCATGGCGATCAGCGCGATCCCGCGTGCAATATCGATGCGCCCGAGGCGAATACGGGACGAAGTTACGGTATCTTGAAGCGCTATGTTAGACATGGTTCCTTCCGGCTGGATTGCAATGTCTAGAGCGGTCCAGTTAAAACAGGGTGGTTGGAGCCGCTCTAAATATTTGTTTTATCGCATTATCCTACGCAAAACCGCTTCGCACTTTTGGCTCGAAAATGCTCAGGTGTTTTTCGATTCCCGGCAGATCTCTAACACAGCCTTTTGCAACACTATAGTATGCAGGCGCACACGGATTCGTGCTGGCATTGGCGCACGCAAAGGGCCTGATATTGGAGGGTTTGGTTGTTTTATAGTCTTTCGAAGATTTTCTGGCTGTTCTTTCAACCTGTTACGATAATCCTCGTTCTTGTTCTGATTGCCTTTCTGGCCATGTGGCGCGGCTTCCGGCGGTTCGGGCTGGGCGCGCTGGGGCTGTCGATTGTCATTTTATTTCTTGCCGCTTTCACGACACTGGGTTCCGTTCTGCTTGCCCCACTGGAAGATCGTTTTGCGAAGCCCGATGACATGCCACAACACGTGGACGGGATCGTCGTCCTTGGCGGCTATATGAACGGCGACATTAATGCCGGGCGCAAAGGTTTCGAGTTGAATAGTGCGGCTGATCGCATTTTCGAGGCAATGCGGTTAGCGAGACTATATCCGGACGCCAAGGTCATTGTTTCCGGAGGAGACGGCGCCTTTTTCGAAGAATCTGCAAAAGAGGCGGATAGCACCCGACAGATGCTGATAGATCTCGGCTTTTCCGGTGAACGCTACATCTATGAAAACAAGTCCCGGAACACGGTTGAGAATGCGATTTTCTCAAAGGAACTGGCCCAGCCCAAGCCCGGCGAAACGTGGCTTCTGGTGACTTCCGCATATCATATGCCGCGATCCGTTGGTTGTTTTCGCAAGGCGGATTTCGACGTTGTCGCCTGGCCGGTAGACTACAAGACGCGCGCCAGCGAGCGCTTCGCACTCTATCTCGAATCCCCGAATGAAGCGCTTTCGCGCTTCAGCGTGGCCATGCGCGAGTGGGTAGGGCTTGCCGCTTACTGGATGGCGGGCAAGACAGATATGCTTCTGCCTCAACCCTGATGCCGCAATTCTGCCGCCACTTTAAAGCTTTCGTTAAGGTTATCTGTTGGTAACTGATTGATAGAAAAAGAATTTTTGAATCGTATATGCGGTGCTGGAAACCTGCTGCCGTAATTCAGCCGTTTTTCATCGTTGCGTTCCGTTGATCACGAAGCTATATGATTGGTAACAGCGTTGTGAAGGACGCTGTGTAAAAGCGTTGCACAACAAGGTTGCCAAAATCTCCATGGACGAAACCGTTCAAAAATCCTGCTGGGGCGTCACGCTCTGGGCAGTCATTGGTCTCGCTGCTGTCATTCTCATGGCCTATCTGTTCTCCGTCTAGAAGTCAGGCGGCGTTACGTATTCCGGAAATTTGATGCCGCATTTCGGCATTCCGTTTGCGTTGATCCTTTCCTACACTATCTGATAGAGATACGCGGTTTTCGCGTTAGCGACTTTTTGCCGATTTTTGTCTAAAATGGACGATCAGGTAAATCGCAAGCGACGCTGCGATCAGGAATCAATCAGCCACATGATGGCTGTAGAAGGTGTGGAATGTTTCTGTCGGTTTTCGATCTTTACAAGATTGGCATTGGGCCTTCCAGTTCGCATACGATGGGCCCAATGACGGCTGCGCGCATGTTTCTCAACGAGGTAATCGGCGGAAACTGGCCACGGCCTGCGCATTCGAAAATCCATCGGTTGAAAGCAAGTCTGCACGGCTCTCTGGCCTATACCGGCGTCGGGCACGCAACAGATCGAGCCGTCATTCTGGGACTTTGTGGTCATCTGCCGGATACGATTGATCCCGACATTATGGACGTAGAGGTTGAGAAGGTGTTCGCCGAGAAGAAGGTGAAACCCGAAGGGCATCCGGCCTATCATTTTGATCCAAAGGTCGATCTCGTTCTGGATCGGAAGACGCCTCTGCCGGGACATGCCAACGGCATGGCTTTCTCTGCATACGACGCTGATGACAATCTCCTGTTGCGTCGCGCTTATTTTTCCATTGGTGGCGGTTTTGTCGTGACGGAAGAAGAACTGAGCCGTGTGCAGCGCAGCGGTGCGAAGCAGGACGACAAGGCTGATGTGCCGTTTCCGTTCCGTAGCGCCGCTGAGATGCTTGAGATGGCCCATGACAGCGGGCTGTCGATTGCTGAAATGAAACGAGCCAATGAAGAAAAGCATATGGCTCGTGGCGATCTGGATAATGGTCTCGACCGTATTTGGGGAGCCATGCGCGGCTGTATCGAGCGTGGACTGAGCCGGGATGGTGTCATGCCTGGCGGTTTGAATGTCCGCCGGCGTGCGCGGCAGCTTCACGACAAGCTGCAGGACGACTGGCGCAACAACCGCAGTAATCCGCTTCTGGCAAATGACTGGCTGTCGGTTTACGCGATGGCGGTCAATGAGGAAAACGCGTCCGGCGGTCGGGTAGTGACTGCACCGACAAATGGCGCCGCAGGCGTCGTACCAGCAGTTCTGCGCTATTACCTGCATTTTCATGACGATGCTGATGATAAAGGCATCCGCGATTTTCTCCTGACTTCGGCTGCGATTGGCGGTGTTATCAAGCACAATGCATCGATTTCTGGTGCGGAAGTTGGTTGTCAGGGCGAAGTAGGGTCAGCATCGGCGATGGCGGCAGCGGGTCTTGCCGCTGTGCTTGGTGGATCGCCTGAACAAATTGAAAATGCTGCTGAAATTGCACTCGAACACCATCTGGGCATGACCTGCGATCCGGTTGCCGGGCTTGTGCAGGTACCGTGCATAGAACGCAACGCGCTTGGTGCGGTGAAGGCCGTGACCGCAGCCTCCCTTGCTGTAAAGGGCGACGGCAAGCATTTTGTGCCGCTCGACGCCTGTATCGAGACGATGCGCCAGACCGGTCACGATATGAGCGAACGTTACAAGGAAACCAGTCAGGGCGGCCTTGCCGTGAACGTTGTCGCCTGTTGATTCGCAATTCTCGATAGAATGCGATGCTTCAGGCTTGAAGCGCGCATTCGTCTTGGCTAAATCACCTCTATGGCTCTCAATCTCGTCAAACTTTGCGTCGGCTGCGACAGTATCGAAGATCTCGCGGCTTGGATCGATTTCCGTCTTGCGGAACAGCGTGCAGCCGGTTTGGTGCCGGAACAGTTTCATACGACGAGAATGGTACCCAAGCGGATCGACGAACTGCTGGAAGGTGGCTCGCTCTACTGGGTTATCAAGGGCAATGTCCAATGTCGCCAGCGATTGCTTGACGTGCGTCCGTTCACGGACGAGCAGGGCATTAATCGCTGCCACCTTGTTCTCGAGCCCAAGGTCATCCCGACTGAGTGGCAGCCGCGCCGCGCTTTTCAGGGATGGCGCTATCTGGCAGAAAATGAAGTCCCGCGTGATGAAGCCGCCGGCAAAGCGGGCAGGGCTGCCTTGCCTGCAGAACTGCGGCAGGAGTTGGCGGTTCTGGGATTGCTCTAAAGGCGACCTATTCATGAAAAAGGACCTGCCGGTTTATCGGCAGGTCCTTTTTCATTCCATCTGTGATTAATCAGTTTTCTATCGTCAGGCGGACTGAAACCCGGTCGAAATTCACCGGCAAGGTCATCCGCATGGACGCCCGTGGTTGAATCAGTCGTCTGTTACGTGCCGCATGGCAGACAAGCAGCCCGACCAGATCTTTGGTCTGAAAGCCGGTACCGCGACGCACATCGGCAATTCGCAGGGCAGCCTGCTTGAGGCCTTGCACCGAGAACAGTGCGCCGAACGCCGAAGTCTTACCTTCATCCTGTGTCCAGTCGGCTGTTTTGAACGGCGGCTGGCCGAAAGTTTCTCTCATATTTGACATCTCGAAACCCTCTACGCACTACAAATTCGGGTTTGAAGCTGGCAACGAGGGGGCAAGGCCCCTCGCAATCGATTAGTTCGCGACTGCATAGCAGCCGAAGTTTTTCTTCTTCAGCGAGGCGCATGCATCCCACGCGGCCTGCTTGGAGGAGAAGCCGACGAAACGTGCGCGGTAGAAAGTTGCACTACCCTTGCTGAACGTCTCGGTATAAGGCGATGCGGCGCGCAATGTACCACCTGCCGTCGCCGAAGCCTTGGCCAGCATGTCACGTGCCTGACCTTCGCTCGGCAGGGAGCCGATCTGGATAGCCCAACCACCGGCAGCGGGGGCCGAGGCAGTGGTAACGGGATCGACATCCTGCGGCTGCGCAGATGGGACCGCGGCCTTCGGCGTTGGACGAACAGCCGCTTGAGCGGCCAGTGCTGCCGGACGCGCAGTTGGAGCTGCAAGTGCCAGAACCTGTGGCTGGTCGCTGTCGCCTTCGCCGCTTTCATTGTTGATGACATCTTCCACGGCAGCGGCCTGACGCGTTACTGGTACAGGGGCATTCCGGGCCTTGGGAAGATCGAGTGAAGCAACCACCTGCGGTGCATCGTTGCGCATTGCGACGAGCGGCGCAGCGTTGCGGCTACGCGTTGCCATGGGAAGATATTTGCGAATGAGCTGAGCCATGTGAGCGTCACGGCTTGCACCGGTATTTCCACCCATCACGACAGCTACCAGTCTACGACCATCCAGGCTGACAGAGGAGGCCAGATTGTAGCCCGATGCATTGGTGTAGCCGGTCTTGATGCCATCCACGCCTTCAACGCGGCCGAGCAAACGGTTGTGGCCATTGATGGTCTGGCCGCGGAAAACGAAGCTGCGACGCGAGAAATAGGAGAATTCATTCGGGAAATGCTGACGGAGCGCGATGCTGAGAATCGCCATGTCGCGTGCAGTCGTATGCTGTGCCATGTTCGGCAGGCCCGATGCGTTACGGAAGGTTGTGTTACGCATGCCAAGACGACGCGCTTTCGCGGTCATCATCTGGGCAAATCGTTCTTCAGAGCCTCCAAGATATTCGCCGACAGCAGTTGCTACGTCGTTGGCCGATTTCGTGATCATGGCCAGCGCTGCATCTTCAGCACGAATGCTTTGTCCCGAACGGAATCCGATTTTCGTGGGTGGACGTGCGGCTGCATAGGCGGACACGGGAATACGCGTGTCCTTGTTCATGCGACCGGCCTGCATTGCCTCGAACAGCATGTACAGGGTCATCATTTTCGTGAGAGACGCGGGATAACGCTGGGCATCCGCATTTGAAGCGAAAAGCGTTTTGCCGGTATTCGCATCGATTACGATAGCTGCATATCTATCGCTCGCCGCTATTGCCGGTATCGTTGTCGAAGCTGTTGAGCACCCCGTTACAACTGCAAGAAGAAGGGTGGCTTGCGCCGCTCTTTTCAAGGCATATGCGACTTTACTAAATGCGGTACGCACGATGATGACCTACCTGTATCCCGGATTTTTTGAACTGCGGCACAAAAGGCACACAGCGTCTAATTCGGTGATCCTACTGCCATCAGCGTTACCAATCCGTTTATGGTAACCGCGTTGTTCATAAATTTCGGAAAAAAATCGAGACGGTTGTCGCGTCAGTGGCTAATCGATGCCCGAAAAACATCGCTCACTCACGCATATGTGTTTTCAGGAGGCTGCTCCTGCTTCACGAGGGCGGAAACTGTTTCCGATAACAAAAAAACTCGCTTGCGCGAGTTTAGTTTTGCTGCTGTCCTGACTAGGAAGGAGAGAAGGGCAGCTCTTTGAAACGGATGCGTTTTAAAAATATCTGATCTTATCTTATCCAAAATACATGAATTAATTTTTAGGTATGTGAGGAATTTAGTATTTTTTTCGCATTCGCTAAACGGCAATATGTTCCCCCCTTGCTATAGGGTCTGCTTTTTTGTGGTCAATTATTTGAGCCTATATTTGTGGGTTCACGATCAATCCAGCTATTTACATAGGGCTGTTTGGCCAAGGCCTATCGTTCGGACGATGCCATATAACTGTGTCAAGCCGCGTTATTGCAATAAGTCCCGGTTGCAAGTGCCAATGAAGGGCTTAAAATCACCACATGACGACCTACATAATAGGGCAAGTTGGGTCAGGCAGATGGGCATCCGGGTAATAGGTTTCATGAGGCATCTCGATATAGTCATGCAAAGCAAGACCGACGGCGGAAATGGTCCGGAAAACGGCACCGTTGTGGTTACGCGTACACAGCCGAAAACAAAGAAGCCCAGTCTCTATCGTGTCCTGCTCCTCAACGACGACTACACACCCATGGAGTTCGTCGTTCATGTCCTGCAGCGGTTTTTCCAGAAGAACCAGGATGATGCCACGCGCATCATGCTGCATGTTCACAATCATGGGGTCGGCGAGTGCGGCGTATTTACATACGAAGTCGCCGAAACCAAAGTCAGTCAGGTCATGGATTTCGCCCGCCAAAACCAGCATCCGCTGCAATGCGTGATGGAGAAAAAGTGAGGTCATATGCCATCGTTCTCCCCAAGCCTTGAAAGGGCCCTGCATCAAGCCCTCACAATAGCAAACGAGCGGCATCACGAATATGCGACGCTCGAACATCTTTTGCTTGCCTTGATCGACGATCAGGATGCGGGCGCAGTGATGCGTGCCTGCAGCGTCGACCTTGAGCATCTCAAACGTATCGTTACTGATTATATTGATCGCGAACTTGATAATCTCGTCACAGGTTATGACGAAGATTCGAAGCCAACTGCCGCTTTCCAGCGCGTTATTCAGCGCGCGGTCATCCATGTGCAGTCCTCGAACCGCGAGGAAGTAACCGGTGCCAATGTGCTCGTTGCTATTTTCGCGGAACGGGAAAGCCATGCTGCCTATTTCCTCCAGGAGCAGCAGATGACCCGTTACGATGCCGTGAACTATATCTCGCACGGTATCTCAAAACGGCCGCAGAGCAACGAAACCCGTCCCCCGCGCGGCGCGGAAAGTGCCAGCGAAGAACGCACCAGTACGGAACAGGAAGAAAGCGCCAAGAAGAAGCAGGATGCGCTTTCCGCTTATTGCGTCAATCTGAATGAAAAGGCGAAGGCCGGGCGCATTGATCCGCTGATCGGGCGTGATAGCGAAATCAACCGTACCATTCAGGTGCTCTGCCGCCGTTCAAAGAACAATCCGCTTTATGTGGGTGATCCAGGCGTCGGCAAGACTGCGATTGCCGAAGGTCTTGCCAAGCGGATCGTTGAAGGGCAGGTGCCGGAAGCACTTGCCGACGCGACGATCTTCTCGCTCGATATGGGTACGCTTCTGGCTGGCACGCGCTATCGCGGTGACTTCGAAGAACGTCTGAAGCAGGTCGTCAAGGAACTCGAAGAGTATCCGGGCGCGGTTCTGTTCATCGATGAGATTCATACGGTCATCGGCGCTGGCGCCACTTCGGGCGGTGCCATGGACGCATCGAACCTGTTGAAGCCGGCGCTTTCATCTGGCGCGATCCGCTGCATCGGATCGACGACCTATAAGGAATATCGTCAGTTCTTCGAGAAGGACCGTGCCTTGGTGCGCCGTTTCCAGAAGATCGATGTCAACGAGCCATCGATCCCGGATGCGATTGAAATCATGAAGGGGCTGAAACCCTATTTCGAGGATTTCCATAAGGTCAAGTACACGGTCGATGCTATCAAGACGGCGGTGGAATTGTCTGCGCGTTATATTTCGGATCGCAAATTGCCAGACAAGGCAATCGATGTGATCGACGAAACAGGCGCCAGCCAGATGCTGTTGCCTGAAAACAAGCGCAAGAAGACCATCGGCGTGAAGGAAATCGAAGCGACAATCGCGACGATGGCCCGCATCCCGCCGAAGTCGGTATCGAAGGATGACGAACAGGTTCTGTCGCATCTGGATGCTGAATTGAAGCGTGTCGTTTACGGTCAGGATCTGGCGATTGAAGCGTTGTCGGCCTCGATCAAGCTCGCCCGTGCGGGATTGCGCGAACCGGACAAGCCGATCGGCTCCTATCTGTTCTCGGGCCCGACCGGCGTCGGCAAGACGGAAGTCGCCAAGCAACTGGCAAGTTCGCTTGGTGTGGAACTCCTGCGTTTCGACATGTCGGAATATATGGAACGTCACACCGTCTCACGGCTTATCGGTGCGCCTCCCGGCTATGTCGGCTTCGATCAGGGTGGTCTCCTGACCGATGGCGTTGATCAGCATCCGCATTGCGTGCTGCTGCTCGATGAAATCGAGAAAGCCCATCCGGATCTGTTCAACATCCTGTTGCAGGTGATGGATCATGGCTCGCTGACCGATCACAACGGCAAGAAGATCGACTTCCGCAATGTGATCCTGATCATGACCACCAATGCCGGTGCGTCGGATATGGCGAAGGCAGCAATCGGCTTCGGTTCCACGCGACGCGAAGGCGATGACATGGAAGCGATCAACCGCTTGTTCACGCCTGAGTTCCGTAACCGACTGGATGCGATCATTCCGTTCGGTCCGTTGCCGGTTCCGGTCATTCATCAGGTCGTGCAGAAGTTCGTGCTTCAGCTTGAGGCACAGCTTGCCGAGCGTGGCGTGACTTTCGAACTGACCGAAGGCGCGATCGCCTGGCTGGCTGACAAGGGTTACGATGAACGCATGGGCGCACGTCCGCTTGCGCGGGTTATCCAGGAACACATCAAGAAGCCGTTGGCTGATGAAGTGCTGTTCGGAAAACTCAAGCATGGTGGAACGGTCCGTGTGGATGTCGTGACGAAACCGGACGGAAAGACCGATTTGTCGCTGGAAAGCGTGGCTGATAAGCCGGTAAGTCCGAAGAAGGATATCCCTGCTGAAAAGAAGCAGCTACAACGCAAGAAGGCTGTTCCGAAGAAGGCAGAGAAGGAAAAAGTGCTGGCGGGCAAGGACGAGCTAGCGCCGAAATCCTCGTCGAAGGCTTCGGCAGTTAAATCTTCGGTGCCGAAAGTGCCACGTAAGAAGTAACAAGCAATCGAAACGGCCCTCTCTGAGGGCCGTTTTGTTTTGAGCACGAGACGAGCGTGAACGAAAACTGAGGTTTTCCGATCTGAGCGGCAGAAACCGGGTGCAACTGCGTCGATGCTTGCTCTAACGTGGCTCTATGCCACCGATTCATTCCTATCATCCCGAGCAAAGTTCAGAAGATCATCGTCATCTGCGATGGTTCTTGCGCGGCTGCACGCGCATTTGCAGCATTCCAGCTCTATTATTGATGAGTTCGTTTATCGGTTTTGCGGGGCTGGCAATTGAAAGCGGCCTCACCGTTGTTCAAGCCGTCTTTATGACGCTGACTATATGGGCGCTTCCGGCAAAGGTTGTTCTGATTGGCGCGATCAGCGCAGGTGTGGCTTTACCTGCTGCGGCTCTCGCCGTGGGACTTTCGTCCGTGCGTTTGATGCCGATGGTGGTCGCACTGCTTCCCGAGTTGCAGGGACCTAAAACGCGGAAGCTGACATTGATGGCCCTTTGTCATTTCGTTGCCGTCACCGCTTGGGTGATGGCCATGGAAGAGCTGCGCAAAATCCCGCGTGATATGCGAACCAGTTATTTTGCTGGGATCGGTATGGTTCTGGTGGGAACCAATGCAATTGTCGTGGCTATCGTCTATTCGTTATCGACGTCTTTTCCGCCTATCGTTTTCGCTGCACTTTTCATGCTGACGCCGATGTATTTTCTGACGTCGCTCTGGCGTTCGGCGAGAGAACGGGCAGGGCAGGTCGCAATGATTTCCGGGATCGTTCTGTTTCCCATATTTCATCATGTGACACCGGGCTATGACCTGTTGATTACGGGTGTTCTCGGTGGGCTGATAGCCTTCGGCTTTCATCTGATGCACCGCATATCAGTAGGAGTCGCCAAATGAACTGGGACAGTTTTTCGACCTGGTGGTGGCCGTTTTTGTTTATCCTGCTGGCTGGCGCGCTTCCAACCTATCTGTTCCGCGTGATGGGCGTGCTGGTTGGCGGGCGCGTACGGGAGGATTCTGAGGCGCTTGTTCTCGTGCGCTGCGTCGCGACCGCGCTGGTTGCAGGTGTTATCGCGCAGCTCATTCTCTATCCCAATGGAGAATTGGCCAACTCGCCCCTCTGGCTCCGCGCGGGTTCCGCCGCTGCAGGATTTGCCGCCTTTCTCATTACCGGCAAGCGACTGCTTGTCGGTGTGCTGGTTGCGGAAATCCTGCTGGTAATCGGCCTGCTTACACTTTGAAAGAGTGAGTCATATCAGAGTGCTGCACGAATCTTTTCAGCGTTTGCAGAAAGAACGGCTGCGTCTTCCATCTGTCCGGTATGGGGCTTGAGCGCCACACCTTCAAAGCGCGGGATCACATGGAAATGCAGGTGATAGACGGTCTGACCAGATGCCGGTTCGTTGAACTGCATGACTGTTACGCCATCGGCATTGAATGCCTTCTTCACGGCCTGTGCGATTCTCTGCACGACTTGAACGACGCTCGCGAGAGTTTCCGGCTTGGCATCAAGCAGATTGCGGGACGGTGCTTTTGGCACAACCAGCGTGTGGCCCGTGCCTTGCGGCATTACATCCATAAAGGCAATGACGTCGTCGGTTTCGTAAACACGGGTGGACGGGATTTCGCCGCGCAGGATTTTAGCAAAGATATTGTTGTCGTCATAGGTGGCGGACATGCGATTCTCTCCAATGCGAAATGTTTGACGAGATCAGATCGCATCAAATCCCGCCAGGCAAGGGGATGAGCTCAACTACCCCTGAATGGCGAATGCTCTTCCAAAGCATTTTGAATTTGTTCGACTTCGCGACGTTCATGATCGAGATAGTCGCGCACAGCGTTTCGAAAGCCTTCATGGACGATGTAATGTGCCGAATGAGTCGTAACCGGCACATAGCCACGGGCGATTTTATGCTCGCCCTGTGCTCCGGCTTCCACGACGCTGAGCTGTCGATCAATCGCAAAATCGATTGCCTGATGATAGCAAACCTCGAAATGCAGGTATGGGTGATCTTCGATGCAGCCCCAATGGCGGCCGAAAAGTGTATCGCCACCAATGAAGTTGATCGCACCGGCAATGTAATGTCCATTACGTTTGGCCATGACGAGCAGAATGTCTTCCGCCATGCTTTCGCCGATCAGTGAATAGAACTGCCTGTTCAAATAGGGCCGTCCCCATTTGCGGCTGCCGGTATCCATATAAAACGCGAAGAAATCATCCCAGACGGCTTCTGTGAGATCGCTACCGGTTAGCCAATCGATTTCGATGCCATCCGACAGGGCTTCGCGCCGCTCTTTTTTCAACGCTTTTCGTTTCCGCGATACCAGTTCATTCAGAAAATCATCGTAGCTTTTAAAGCCGTTGTTTTTAAAGTGAAACTGCTGATCTGTGCGATGAAGAAATCCTGCACGCTCCAGGGCGTTGATCTCATCGGGCAGCGCAAAGGTGACATGAGCAGACGAGACGCCGGACTGATCAGCCAGCTCCCGCAATCCGCCGGCCAGCGCCAGTCGAACGGTTTCACTTTCATAGGCGATATGATTGAGGAGACGCGGACCGGTGGCTGGTGTGAAAGGCACTGCGGCCTGAAATTTTGGATAGTATCGTCCACCGGCGCGTTCGAAAGCGTCAGCCCACCCATGGTCAAAGACATATTCTCCCTGACTATGTCCCTTGAGATAGTTCGGCACCGCCCCGATGAGGCGACCTTGATCATCTTCAAGGCGCAAATGGCGCGGAATCCAGCCCGCCTTCTGCGAAACCGAGCCTGATTCTTCCAGAGCAAGCAGGAAATTGCGGGTAATGAAGGGATTATAATGCGCGTCCTGCCGGGAGGTCCCGACAAGACTGTTCCATTCATCTGCCGTGAATTCGCTGATATTCTCAACGACACGGAGAACAAAACTTTGCTCATTCTGCGGATCTTCGTCGTTCACCGCTATTCCTTTGCCGTTATCGCGCATATTTTGTGGCGTTCGGCGTGTTGTCGTCAAGCTAGGAGGGCGCGTGGATCAAAGCCTTCGAACGTGATCTGGTCGACATTGAGATCGCTATGCTTCTGCATTTCGCGATCCCGCACCGTCCAGCTGATTACCGGCATTTGCAACTTGTCCCGAACGAAGTTGACGAACGGGTTCGGCAGGTGATGCACATTGTAGGAGACGAAGGAGATGCCATGCGCCAGCATGGAAAAATGCCTCTCGAAATCTTCCACGCGCGTGCCTTCAGCGGTAAGCCCCCCGGGAATTCCTGGAGCGTCCGTCGAAAACCGGCGGATCAGATGGTGGTCGAAAGACATGATCGCAGCTTCGCCCTTATAGGACGCCAGTTCTATGGCGACAGCGGCAACCAGACCGTCATCTTTGCCTTCGATACCCTTCAGCTCGATGACGAGAGGAACACGACCATCGACCAGATCACGTTCGAAGGCTTTGATCCACGCGCCCTCCTAGCTTGACGACAACACGCCGAACGCCACAAAATATGCGCGATAACGGCAAAGGAATAGCGGTGAACGACGAAGATCCGCAGAAT